>NZ_JAMXMB010000023.1 GCF_024055635.1 Microbacterium yannicii | reverse complement strand
GCGAGCGAGGAACGAGCGAGACGAAACGCCCCTGACTCACCCGACACGACAGGAGAAACGGATGCTGTCACCCAGCGACATCGAGCAGCTCGCGGCTGAGCTGGCAGAGGCCGATCGCACGCACGGCGTGATCCCGCGCATCACGGCGCGCTACCCCGACGCGACGGTCGAGGACTCCTACTCGATCCAGGGGGTCTGGCGCGACACCATGCTCGCCTCGGGCCGCCGGCTCGTGGGCCGCAAGATCGGGCTCACCTCGCGGGCGATGCAGCAGGCGACGGGGATCACCGAGCCGGACTACGGCGTGATGTTCGACGACACGGTGTACGAGTCCGGTGCCGAGATCCCCGTCGAGAAGTTCTCGAACGTGCGGGTCGAGGTCGAGCTCGCCTTCGTGCTCAAGAGTCCCCTAGAGGGTCCTGACTGCACGCTCGACGACGCCCTCGCGGCGATCGACTACGCGGTCCCCGCTCTCGAGGTGCTCAATTCGCACATCGAGCTCGAGGGGCGCACCATCGTCGACACGATCGCCGACAACGCGGCGTACGGTGCGATGGTGCTCGGCGACGTGCACAAGCGTCCGGACGAGATCGACCTGCGCTGGGTGCCCGGCGTGCTGAGCCGCAACGGCGAGATCGAAGAGACAGGTGTCGCGGCGGGCGTGCTCGGCCACCCGGCGACCGGCGTCGCCTGGCTCGCGAACAAGTTCCATCAGCACGGCGCGCGACTCGAGGCGGGCGAGATCATCCTCGCCGGTTCGTTCACCCGCCCCGTGTGGATGACGCGGGGCGATAGCGTCAGGTGCGACTACGGACCCATGGGAGTGATCGAATGCCGCTTCGTCTGACCCCGACGTTCCGCACCGCGCTGGCCGAGGCATCCCGTCCGCTCGCCGGCATGTGGATCTGCACCGGCTCGCCCCTGGTCGCCGAGATCTGCGCCGGCTCAGGCCTGGACTGGGTGCTCATCGACATGGAGCACTCCCCCAACGGTCTGGAGTCGGTGCTCGCGCAGCTGCAGGCGGTGGCTGCCTACCCGGTGACGCCGGTGGTGCGCGTGCCGATCGGCGACGTCGTGACGATCAAGCAGGTGCTGGATCTCGGAGCCCAGAACCTGCTCGTGCCGATGGTGTCGTCGCGAGCGGATGCCGAGGCCGCCGTCGCCGCTGTCCGCTATCCGCCGCGGGGCACAAGGGGCGTAGGCTCGGCCCTCGCGCGGTCGGCGCGGTGGAACCGCGTCGACGGCTATCTCGCCGACGCCGACGCGCACGTGTCGCTGTTCGTGCAGATCGAGACGGCGGCGGGCGTCGAGGCGGCGGCCGACATCGCCGCGGTCGACGGGGTCGACGGCGTGTTCGTCGGGCCGTCTGACCTCGCCGCGTCGATGGGGGTCCTGGGTCAGCAGACACATCCGGATGTTGTGGCCGCTGTCCTCCAGACCTTCGACGCCGTGCGCGCCGCGGGCAAGCCGGTGGGCGTGAACGCGTTCGATCCGGCCGCGGCCGATGCGTACCTCGCGGCCGGCGCGGACTTCATTCTCGCCGGCGCCGACGTCGCACTGCTGGCCCGCGGGTCCGAGGCCCTCGCGGCGCGCTGGGTCGCGGCATCCGACGACCACCGCCCCTCGTACTGACCCGCCCGGCTCCGGCACCGCGTCGCCTCAGGGGTGCGCCGCAACTCCTCAAGAACGCACCCCGCGCGCCCGACGCTCCGCGTGATTCCGGGGGCAGGCGGAGCATGCTCCGCGACGAATGAGGAGTTGTGGCCCACTGAGCTTCAGTGAGCTGCAGCGCGGCGGCGCGGCATCCATTCGCCCCTCACTGCCTGACATGGCACAGTGAACGCATGAAGAAGTGGGTCGTGCGGTTCGCGTCGCTGCTCGTGTTCAACGTCGTCGTGCTGCTCGTCGTCGGCTGGCTCACGCCCGCGCGGGTGGGCTGGGCGGCGCTCTGGGCGGGCATCGTGCTGACGGCGCTCGTCATCTGGATCAAGCCGCTCGTCGAGAAGTGGTTCCGCTCGATGGCGGCCAAGTCCGCCGGGCAGCGCACCAAGGCCGGTGAGAAGCTCGTGGAGTTCTTCCTCGCCTTCGCCGTCGCCCTCCTGGTGTGGATCGCCACCGTGCTGTTCACCGGCGTCTCCATCGGGGGCGGCATCTTCGGCGCATTCTGGGGCTGGGTGCTGCCCCCGGTCTTCCTCCTCATCGGCTGGGCGATCTACGACGCGATCGACGACAAGGTCGAGGGCCACGCCGGCACGCTCTACGACAGAGCGACCGGGACGAAGACGGTGACGGATGCCGCGACCTCAGCACCCGCGTCCACGAGCACTCGCGACACCTCTCCCGGCGCCGCGGCACCCGCGACCGGCCGCCGCCAGCGCGACGACGGCCTCACCGACGAGCAGCGCCGCATGCTCGATGAGCTCGGAAACGGCTGATTCGGCAGAAGCTGTCGATCGGTGACGGCGGAGATCGTCATAGGGGTGTCGTGATCCCACCAGAAAGGACGACGCCATGCGGTACGCACTGCTCCTGCACTACCCCGAGATGACCCCTGAGGACCTCGGTCCCGAAGCGCTCGCCGAAGGCATGCGCGAGTTCGACGAATACGCCAAAGCGCTCGACGCCTCCGGCGTGCTGATCTCGGCCGAGGTGCTCCAGCCCTCCGCGGTCACCACGACCGTGACCGCCGCCGACGGCTCGCTCCGCGTGCAGGACGGCCCCTTCGCCGACACCAAGGAGCAGCTCGGCGGCACCTTCGTCATCGAGGTGCCCGACCTCGATGCCGCGATCGACTGGGCCGGCAAGGCGCCGTCGGCCGGCTGGGGCGCCGTCGAAGTGCGTCCGAGCGCGACGCACTTCGCCGACGGGGCCTGGACCACCTTCGCGCGCTGATGCCCACCGCCGAGCATGCCCGCGCGGTCGCAGAACGCGCCGCGCGGGCGTCGTACGGCCGCATCCTGTCGATCGTCGCCGCTCAGACGAGCGACGTCGCCCTCGCCGAGGACGCCCTCGCCGACGCGTTCGAGCGTGCGCTGCGCACGTGGCCGGATGCCGGCATCCCCGCCAATCCCGAAGGGTGGCTCGTCACCGTGGCACGCAATCGCCTGCGCGATGCCCTGGGTTCCGCCGCGCACCGCCGCGGTGTGCCCCTCGAGGAGGGGATCGCCGCCGGTCGCGGCGATGAGAGTGCCGTCGATGCACTGACCGCCCTCGAGCAGAGCGCGGCGATCCCCGACAAGCGGCTGGAGCTGCTGTTCGCCTGCGCGCATCCGGCGATCGACCCGGCCATCCGCACGCCCCTGATGCTCCAGTCGGTGCTCGGCTTCGACGCCGCCGCGATTGCGGGCGCGTTCGGCGTCGAGCAGACGGCGATGGCGCAGCGCCTGGTGCGAGCCAAGCGGAGGATCCGCGATGCCGGCATCCCGTTCCGCATCCCGAACCGCGCCGACATGCCGGCCCGGCTGCCCGCGGTGCTGGAGGCGATCTACGGCGCCTACGCGATCGGCTGGCTCGACCAGGGCGACGAGCCACGGGAGTCGCTCGCCGACGAGGCGCGCTGGCTCGCCGTGCTCACGGCGACGCTCCTCGACGACGAGCCGGAGGCATGGGGCCTGGCGGCGCTCCTCACCTACGCCCAGTCACGGGCGCCCGCGCGAGCCGAGGCGCCCTGGCCGCCGCTCGATCTGCAGGATCCGACCCTCTGGGACCGCGCGCTCATCGCCGAAGCCGCCGCGCTGCTGCGCCGCGCCGCGGCCCTGGGGCGCCCGCTTGGGCGCTTCCAACTCGAGGCGGCGATCCAGGCGGTGCACTGCGACCGCGCCCGCACCGGCGAACTCGACGTCGAGGCGCTCGTGAAGCTCTACCGCGGCCTCGTCGCGATCGCGCCGACCGACGGCGCCCGCGCGGCCCTGGCCGCCGCCGAGGCGCGCGCCGGAGGAGGAACGGAAACGCCGTAGCGCCGCGTGAGTAAACCAGTTGACTCAGCACGAGTCAACTGGTTTACTCGGAACATGTCCGACCGGCTGACCTTCACCCTTCACGAGCTCCTCGCGGAACTCGACGCGTTCGCTGACGCCGCGCTGCGGTCGGGTTACGGCGTCACCTTCAACCACTTCCAGTTCCTCGCCGTGCTGTACGACGCAGAACCCGCCGACATGACCACGCTCGCCCATTGCCTGGGAGTCACCAAGGCCGCCGTCAGCAAGCGCGTCCCCGCCCTCGTCGACGACGGGTGGATCACCGCGCAGTCGCCGCCGGGGGCGGGCCGCAGCGTCCTGCTGTCGCTGACGCCGCGGGGCACCGAACTCGTGCGCGACGCCGGCGCCGTGCTCGAGCGGGAGTTCGCCGCGATGCTCACCCACCCGGCACTCGGCGACGATCCGATCGACGTGCCGCGACTGAACGCCCAGCTCGTCACCCTCACCGACTTCATCAAGAATCAGCCGTCGCCCCACGGGCGCCCGGCCCACTCAGAGGAGACCGTCTCATGAACACCCCCCGCATACTCGTGGTGATCGGCACGCCGCTCGCCGGCAGCCTCAATCACGCGCTCGCCCACTCGTACGCCGACGCGGCGCGCGCCGCCGGTGCCGAGGTGCGCCTCGTCGACCTCGCGCGCGACGCGGTGCCGGGCCATCCCGCGGAGCGCAACGAAGTCCGCCTCCCCCGCACCGACTCGGACGTTCCCCTCGCCCCCGAGGTCGCCGCCTACGTCGACGACGTCGACTGGGCCGATCACCTGGTCTTCTTCTTCCCGCAGTGGTGGGGCTCCTACCCGGCAGCACTCAAGACCTGGATCGATCGCGTCTTCCTGTCGGGCTTCGCCTACCGATACCGCCCCGCGGGCCGTCTGTGGGACAAGCTGCTCACCGGCCGCAGCGCGCGCATCGTGATGACGATGGACTCCCCGCCGCTCTGGAACGCCTGGGCCTACCGCAACGCCGCCATCCGTTCGCTCCGCAATGCGACGCTGGAGTTCTGCGGCATCCGCGTGCGCGGCGTCACGCGGCTCGCAGAGGTGCGCCATCGCAGCGACGCCGACCGCGAGCGCTGGATCGGCGGCATGGTATCTCTCGGAGCGACGGATGCCGGAGCCGTCGTCGCCCGCCCCAGGGACGAACTCGTCCCCGCCTGATCTTCACTGCCTCCCACACGGAGGCGGC
>NZ_JAMXMB010000022.1 GCF_024055635.1 Microbacterium yannicii | reverse complement strand
AATGTCCCGCCACCTGCCGCCTCGACAGGGATGGATGCGTCAGCCGGCTGCGCGCTCGGCGGCCTCGACGACGTTCGTCATCAGCAGCGCCACCGTCATCGGGCCCACGCCGCCGGGATTCGGCGACAGGTAGCCGGCGATCTCCGCGACATCGGGATGCACGTCGCCGAACACCTTGGACTTGCCCGTCTCGGGGTCTTCCTCGCGGGTGACGCCGACGTCGAGCACGGCGGCGCCGGGCTTGACGTCCTCGGCGCGCACGATGTGCTTCACGCCTGCGGCCGCCACGATCACATCGGCCTGGCGCAGGTGGTGCGACAGGTCGGTCGTGCCGGTGTGGGTCAGCGTCACTGTCGCGTTGATCTCGCGGCGGGTCAGCAGCAGCCCGATGGAACGGCCGATCGTGACGCCGCGGCCCACGACCACGACGTCCTTGCCCTTGAGGTCGTAGTCGTTGCGCAGCAGCAGCTCGATCACGCCGCGCGGCGTGCACGGCAGCGGCGTGGTGATCGGGCCGTTCACGTTGAGCACGAGCCGGCCGAGGTTGGTCGGATGCAGTCCGTCGGCGTCCTTCGCAGGGTCGATGCGCTCGAGGATCGCGTCGGTGTCGATGTGCTTGGGCAGCGGCAGCTGCACGATGTAGCCGTGGCACTGCGGGTCGGCGTTGAGCTCGTCGATCAGCGCCTCGACCTCGGCCTGCGTGGCGTCGGGCGGAAGCTCGCGCTGAATCGAGTTCATGCCGATGGCCTCGGACTCGCGGTGCTTCATGCCGACATAGAGCTGGGAGGCCGGGTCGGCGCCCACCAGCACCGTCGCGATGCCGGGCACGACGCCCCGCGCGGCGAGGGCGGCGACGCGTTCGCGCAGCTCCTCCTTGATGGCGGCCGCAGCCGCGCGGCCGTCGAGCTTGTGCGCGGTCACTGCTGGAGCCCCGGGTAGAGCGGGAAGGCGGCGGTCAGGGCGGCCACGCGGGCGCGCAGCGCCTCGACGTCAGCGCCCGGAAGGAGAGCCAGGGCGATCACGTCGGCCACCTCGGTGAACTCCGCGTCGCCGAAGCCACGGGTGGCGAGCGCCGGCGTGCCGATGCGCAGGCCGGAGGTCACCATCGGCGGACGCGGGTCGTTCGGCACCGCGTTGCGGTTGACGGTGATGTGGATCTCGTGGAGCAGGTCCTCCGCCTGCTTGCCGTCGATCTCGGCGTTGCGCAGGTCGACCAGCACCAGGTGCACGTCGGTGCCGCCCGAGCGCACCGAGATGCCGGCATCCTTCACATCCTGCTGCGACAGCCGCTCGGCGATGATGTGCGCGCCGCGCAGCACGCGCTCCTGGCGCTCCTTGAACTCGGGCGTCGCGGCGAGCTTGAACGCGGTCGCCTTGGCGGCGATCACGTGCATGAGCGGGCCGCCCTGCTGGCCGGGGAACACCGCGGTGTTGAGCTTCTTGGCGAGGTCGGCGTCGTTGGTCAGGATGAAGCCCGAGCGAGGGCCGCCGATGGTCTTGTGCACGGTCGACGAGACGACGTGGGCGTGCGGCACCGGGCTCGGGTGGAGGCCTGCGGCGACGAGGCCGGCGAAGTGCGCCATGTCGACCCAGAGGAGCGCACCCACCTCGTCGGCGATCGCGCGGAAGGCGGCGAAGTCGAGCTGACGCGGGTAGGCCGACCAGCCCGCGATGATGACCTTCGGCTGGTGCTCGATCGCGAGACGGCGCACCTCATCCATGTCGATGGTCGAGGTCTCGGGGTCGACGCCGTAGGCGACGATGTTGTAGAGGCGCCCCGAGAAGTTGATCTTCATGCCGTGTGTGAGGTGACCGCCCTGGTCGAGCGAGAGCCCGAGCAGCGTGTCGCCCGGGCGCGCGATGGCGTGCAGCACCGCGGCGTTGGCGGTGGCGCCGGAGTGGGGCTGCACGTTGGCGAACTCGGCGCCGAACAGCGCCTTGGCGCGCTGGATCGCGAGCTCTTCGGCGACGTCGACCTCTTCGCAGCCGCCGTAGTACCGCCGGCCGGGGTAGCCCTCGGCGTACTTGTTGGTGAGCACCGAGCCCTGCGACTGCAGCACCGAGACGGGTACGAAGTTCTCGGAGGCGATCATCTCGAGGTAGCCGCGCTGGCGCTCGAGTTCGCGCTCGAGCACCTGCGCGATCTCGGGATCGACCTCGGACAGAGGGGCGTTGAAGAACTGATCGGTCATGCGATCTCCTTGACTGCGGCTTTCGAGGGTGCGCGGCACGGGGTGCCGGGAATCACATCGGCCCAGGCGTGCGGTCGAATGCCGTAGTCGGTCGCTCCCCGGTGGTGTCCCACCTCAACGCCAGTCGCGACATCCCGAGCATAACGGAACCCGACCCGCTAGGCTGGGTCCGATCTTTTGTTAGGACTCTTTACATGAACCGTCGACGAGGACGCGTCGCCACCACGGCGATCCTCGCCGCCTCGCTGCTGGCCGGCTGCGCTCCGGTCGCCCAGAATGGAGACACTGTGTCGCTTCCTGCCGTGGTCCCCGCGCCCGCCTCGATCGAGGCCGGCTCCGACGCGCCGTTCCGCCTCTCCGCCGCCACCAGCGTGACAGGCGAGACGGATGCCGCAGCCGCCCTGGCAGAGATCGTGGCGGCCCGCACGGGACTGGTACCGGCAGCGGGCGACGGCTCGTCGGCCATCGAGCTGCGGATCGACTCTTCGACCGACTCAGCGACCGGCGGAGGCGCGGAGTCGTACCGGATCAGCGTGGACGAGGCATCCGTCGTCGTCACCGGCGCTGATGCCGCCGGCCTGTTCTACGGCGTGCAGACCCTCGGACAGCTCATCGCCCGCGACGGCAGCGAGTGGATGGTGCCGGCAGTGACGATCGAAGACGCCCCACGCTTCGCGTACCGGGGCGTGATGCTCGACGTCGCCCGCCACTTCCACCCGGTCGAGACGGTCAAGGGATACATCGACCGCGCGGCGGCGCTGAAGTTCAACGCCCTGCACCTGCACCTCACCGACGACCAGGGCTGGCGCATCCAGCTCGAGTCCCGCCCTGAGCTGACCGCGCGCGCCTCAGCCACCGCGGTCGGTGGAGACGCGGGAGGGTTCTACTCGAAGGCGGACTATCGCGAGATCGTCGAGTACGCGGCATCCCGTCACATGATCGTGGTGCCCGAACTCGACATGCCGGGCCACACCCACGCGGTCGGGCTCGCCTACCCCGAACTCGCGGAAGACCCGACCATCAGCGACGAGATGCGCGAGAGCATCAGCGACCACGGTGGCGAGGAGCCGCTGTCGGGCGTCGCGTACGAGGGCACGGCCGTCGGCTTCTCGTCGCTGAAGACCCGCGACGAGGCGACGTATGACTTCGTCGCCGACGTGTTCGGCGAGCTCGCCGCCATGACGCCCGGGCCGTACCTGCACTTCGGCGGCGACGAGTCGCTCTCGACGGCGAGCGAGGACTTCGCCGCCTTCGTCACGCGCGCGAGCGACATCATCGCCGACCTCGGCAAGACGCCGGTCGCGTGGCACGAGGCCGGCGCCGCCGCGGGCGGCCTGGCCGACACCACAGTCGGACAGTACTGGGGCTTCCGCACTCCCCAGGACGGCGCCGGCGACAAGGCCCGCGCGTTCGTCGACAACGGCGGGCAGCTGATCCTCTCCCCCGCCGACGCGATCTACCTCGACATGAAGTATCCGCCGGCGAGCACCGACGTCGCCGCTCCCGAGCTGGGACTGACGTGGGCCAACGGTCCGACGAGCGTCGAGCGCGCCTACTCGTGGGAGCCCTCCGACGTCATCGGGGGCATCGACGACTCCGGCATCCTCGGCGTCGAGGCACCGCTGTGGACGGAGACGATCCGCACGGCTGCCGATATCGACACGATGGCCTTCCCGCGCGCGGCAGCCGCGGCCGAGGCCGCCTGGTCGCCGGCGACCGGCGCGAGTCACCTGCGCACGTGGGCATCGTTCCGGGAGCGCGTCGGCGCGCTCGGACCGCTGTGGACGAGCATGCGCATCGACTTCCACCCCTCCGAGGAGATTCCGTGGGTCACCGAGTGACCGCCAGCCGCACGCACGCCGCCCACTGACCGGAGCACCGCATGAGCACGCTCGTCCACGCCGTCCGTCTGCTCGGCTGCGCCTCTGTCGACAGCGACCGAGACGACGCCTGGGCCCTCTTCGACGGCGATCGCGTCGCGGCGGCCGGCGTCGGCGACGACCACCCCCGGGCTGACGAGACGGTGGACGGCGAGGGCGGATGCCTCGTCCCGGGCTTCGTCGACATCCACGGCCACGGCGGCGGGGGCGCGAGCTTCGACGACGGTCCGGACGCCATCGCGGTGGGTCGCGCCATCCACCGGGCGCATGGGACCACGCGTGCCGTCCTCTCGCTCATCACCGCGCCGATCGACGAGCTCGCGGCGCGCGTGGCCATGGTGGCCGACCTCTGCGACGCCGACCCCACGATCCTGGGCTCGCACCTCGAGGGCCCGTTCCTCGACCCCGGGCACAAGGGCGCACACACCGAGTCGCTGCTGCGCGCACCGGATGCGGCATCCGTCGATCGCCTGATCGAAGCGGGGCGCGGCACCATCCGCCAGGTCACCCTGGCGCCGGAACGACCGGGCGCCTTCGACGCGATCCGGCGCTTCACCGACGCCGGCGTCGCCGTCGCCGTCGGCCACACCGACGCGGACGCCGCGACGACACGCCGGGCGTTCGACGCCGGTGCGACCCTGCTGACGCACGCGTTCAACGCGATGCCGGGCATCCATCACCGCGCGCCAGGCCCCGTGGTCTCGGCTCTGCGAGACGACCGTGTCACGCTCGAGGTCATCGCCGACGGCGTGCATGTCGACCTCGAGCTGATCGCGACCCTGTTCGCGGTCGCCGGCGACCGCATCGCCCTCATCACGGATGCGATGGCCGCTGCGGGAGCGGACGACGGCAGCTACGAGCTCGGCGGTCTCGCCGTGCGCGTCACCGACGGTGTCGCACGGCTCGTGGACGGCGGCGCGATCGCGGGCTCGACGCTGACTCAGGACGTCGCGCTGCGCCTCGTGGCCGAGGCCGGGGTGCCCCTCGAGGTCGTCGTCCGCGCGCTCGGCGCGCAGCCCGCCCGCGCGATCGGCCGCCCCGATCTGGGAAACCTGGACGTCGGAACGCTCGCCGACGCCGTCCTGCTCGACGACGCCCTCACTGTGCGGCGGGTCTGGGTCGCAGGACGCGACGCCTGACGGCCGCGCACCCCGAGCCCGGCGAACGACCACGAGCGCGCCGAGCACGTCGGCTGCACGGTGAAGGCGGGGCCGGAGGTCCCTCCCCCGAGGTACCTCCGAGCCCCGCCGAAACCGTGCGTCCTCTGGGAGCGACACGGTTGGGCGGCCGCCGTCATCGTGCCCCACGCAAGGGCGGCCTGCCACTCTGACCAGAGAGACCGTCCGGAGCCTGGTCTATTACGCGAGTCGGCGGGAATTTCTCGCACCGATATCGGCAGCGCTCCCGGTGACATCACGAAACCCTGGGCAAATCCCGCGGCGGAGACGACAATGGAACGCATCGCGCCGCGAATCGCGCCGCGAACCCGGGAAATGTGCGCTGCCGCGCGCCCTCAGAGCTGGGGGACGAATGGATCACGAGGAACCGCGCACGCACCACCCCGAGGTCGCAGCAGACGCCGACCTGGTGGTGCGCACGCGGGCGGGCGATACCGCGGCGTTCGGCGAGCTGTGGCGACGCCACTACCGCGCCGGCATGACGGTGGCCCGCAACATCACCTCGAGCCTGGATGCCGACGACCTCGTGCAGGAGGCGTACACGCGCATCTACCGCTCCATCGTCAACGGCGGCGGCCCGACCGGCTCGTTCCGGGCGTACCTGTTCACCAGCATCCGCAACACCGCCGCGGCCTGGGGTCGCGCTCGACGGGAGACGCCGTACGACGAACTCGACGGCGTCGAGGACCCGTCGGCGGCCGCGCACGAGAGCGAGGCCGCGCTGGACCGCAGCCTCACGCATCAGGCCTTCCGGAGCCTGCCGACCCGCTGGCAGGAGGTGCTCTGGTACTCCGAGATCGAGCGCATGAAGCCTGCCGAGATCGCACCGCTCCTGGGGATGAAGCCGACGGCTGTCGCACAGCTCACCTTCCGGGCCCGCGAGGGACTGCGCGAAGCCTGGATCCAGGCGCACCTCGGGTCCGTCGCGAACGGGTCGGAATGCCAGTGGGCGATCGAGCGGCTCGGCGCCTACGCCCGCGGCAACCTCGGCCGCCGCGACCACGCGAAGCTCGAACGCCACCTCACGGGCTGCGTGCGCTGTTCCATCGTGGCGAGCGAGGCCAAGGAGGTGTCGAGCCGGCTGGCGCTGGTGCTGCTTCCCCTCGCCCTCGGCGCGGCCGGCACCGCCGGCTACCTGGCGAGCGTGCAGGGCGGCGGAGCGTCCTGGGTAGCACTCGCGTCGATGCCGTCGACCGTCCTGCAGGCCGCCGTGACGGGGAACCCAGCGGCAACGGTCGGCGCAGCGGGACCGACCGCTGTCGCGGCGAGCGCCACGGGCACGGCCGCGAGCGGCACGGCCACCGGCGCGGGCCTCGGGGCCGGTGCGGCCGCGATGACCTCGAGCGTCGGCGCGAGCGCCGGCGTCGGCGCCGCGGGCGCGGGAGCGGCCGCGGCGGGCACGACGACCGCGGTGGCCGCGGTCGCGGGCGGCACCGCATTCGCCGGAATCGGAGCGGCATCGGGACTGGCGGCGGCGAGCCTCGTCGTCGTCGGCGGGGTCGTCGCGGCGGTCGGCTTGCCGCCGACAGCAGAGCCTGCCCCGACGAGCACCGTCGAGCCCGCACCCCTCTCGCCCGCCGGCGTACTCCGCGTCACCGAGGGCGAGCAGGACCCGCTGCTCGTGCTGCCCCAGCAGGGTCCTGACCCCGCCGACATCCCCCTTGTCCTCGACCGCGGCGATCCCGGCAGCGGCACGACCCCCGGCGACGGCGGCGGCTCTGGAGACAGCCAGAAGGCCGGCGGCAGCGGGTCGGAGGCGGAGAACGCCGACACCAGCAACGAAAACGCCGGATCTGGCGGCGGCGCCAACGGCAACGGCAACGGCAACGGCAACGGCCGGAACAACGGGGACGTCGCCACAACGGCCTACGGCACACCCACGAACGGCACCGGCGAGGGCAACGGCGGAAACAGCGGCAACGGCACGCCCTCGAACGGCAACGGCAACGGCGGGAACACCGGCAACGGCGGCAGGACCGGCAACGGCACACCCACCAACGGCACCGGCAACGGCAACGGCGGAGACACCGGCAACGGCATACCCTCGAACGGGAACGGCAACGGCAACGGTGCCGGCAACGGCAACGGCAACGGCAACGGCAACAGCAACAGCGGAAACGCCGGCAACGGCAACGGTGCTGGCAGCGGCAACGGCAACAGCGGGAACACCGGCAACGGCAACGGCAACGGCAACGGCAACGGCTCCGGTGCCGGCAACGGCTCCGGTGCCGGCAACGGCAACGGCGGAGCGAACGGCGCCTCCGACCGCAGGGCCGACGCCGCCCGGACGACCAACGGCACGGCGAACGGCAACTCCGGTCCCGAGACGGCCGCGGCTCCCCCGCCGGAGCCTGCGCCGACGCTGCCGTAGTCGCCGCGCGCACCCGGCCGCACGCAGCCGGTCAGCACGGTCCGCTGTGTGTCCGGCAGCCGCGGCCCACCAGCCACCCGCCGTAGACTGGAAGCCATGTCCGACACGCCCAACGTCACGCCCGTCCCGCCTGCCCAGCCGGCGCCGGGAACCCGGGCGCCCCTCTCGGCGGTCGACCTGGTCGCGTTCGTGTGCGAGATCTTCGCCTTCGGCACCCTCGCCCTGTGGGGCTTCGCGATGTGGCCCTTCCCCTGGAACATCGTCGCCGGCATCGCCGCCCCGGCCGCTGCCATCGTGCTGTGGGCGCTGTTCGTGTCTCCTCGCGCGGTGTTCGCGGTGCACCCGTTCGTGCGCGCGATCGTCGAGCTTCTCGTCTACGCGTCCGCGACGATCGCGTGGTGGTCGATGGGCAACGCCTGGATCGGGCTCGCGTTCGGGGTCGTCGCCGTCGCGGCGGGTCTCATCGCCGGCCGCCGGCGTCTGTCGTGAATCCGGGCGACGACGCGCTCGCTCTGCTGCGCGCCGAACTGGGCGACCGCGTCGACACCTCGCCGGAGTCTCTCGCCGCCGCGCGGGCCGACAAGTCGGGGCACGCGGCATCCGGCCAGCCGATCGCCGTCGTCCATGCCCGTGACGTGGCAGACGTGCAGCACACCCTCCGCATCGCGAGCAGCACCGGCACCCCGGTCGTCACCCGCGGCGCCGGCACCGGCCTCGCCGGCGGTGCCAACGCCGGGCACGGCGAGATCGCCCTCTCGGTGCGCGGGATGGATCGCATCCTCGAGGTGCGCCCCGACGACCTCCTCGCCGTGGTCGAACCCGGCATCCTCAACGCCGACCTGAACGCGGCCCTCGAGCCGTACGGCCTCTGGTGGGCGCCCGATCCTGCGAGCCGTGCCATCTCGACGGTCGGCGGCAACATCGCCACGGGCGCCGGAGGTCTGCTCTGCGCGAAGTACGGCGTCGTGCGCGACGCCGTCCTCGGCGTCGATGTCGTGCTCGCCGACGGGCGCCTGCTGCAACTCGGACACCGCACCGTCAAGGGCGTGACGGGCCTCGACCTGACGTCGCTGATCATCGGCTCCGAAGGGACGCTCGGCGTCGTCGTCGGCGCCACGCTGAAACTCCGCAGGCTCGTCCCCGGCGAGGTGTGCACGATCGCCGCCACCTTCCCCGACGTGCGAACCGCGGCCGAGGCATCCGCTGCCGTCACCGCCGCCGGTGCACAGCCCGCGATCATGGAGCTGATGGATGCCGCGTCGCTCGCGGCCGTGCACAGCCTGCTGTCGCTGCCCGCGCCCACACCGGGCGCCGCGCAGCTCACGATCCAGACCGACGGGGCGGCGGCGGTCGCCGAAGCCGAGGCGATCGCCACGGTGCTCCGCGCCGCCGGCGGCAACGTGGCAGTCTCGCGCGACCGCGCGGAAGGCGAGCGGCTCCTCGCGATCCGCCGCGCGATGCACCCGGCCATGGAGTCGCTCGGCACGGCGCTGATCGAAGACGTCTCGGTGCCGCGCAGCGTCCTTCCGGCGATGTTCGACGAGATCGCCCGCGTCGAGCGCGAGCACGGGATCGTCATCCCGACCGTGGCCCACGCGGGTGACGGCAACCTGCACCCCAACTTCATCTTCGCGGGCGAGCCCGACGAGTTCGGCGTGATCGAGGCTCCCGCGCACATCTGGGCGGCCGCCGACGACCTCTTCCGCGCCGCCCTCCGCCTGGGCGGCACGCTCACCGGCGAGCACGGCGTGGGCGTGTTGAAGCGCCGTTGGCTCGCCGACGAGCTCGGCGAGGACCAGTGGGAGCTGCAGCAGCAGATCACCCGCGTCTTCGACCCGCAGGGCATCCTGAACCCCGGCAAGGTCTTCGCGCCGTGAGCGTGCCGCGCGGCGACAGCGGTCAGCCCGCGGGCGGATAGATCTGCACGGCGTCGCCGGACGGCGTCGGGCGGCGCTGCGCGAGGACGATGGCCAGGATGCCGAGGGTCACCGGCGCTGCGAACGACGCGAGCTGTCCGAGGCCGATGAGCAGGTACAGCCCGTCGGGCTCCGTTCTGCCCAGGTCGGCCCCCAGCGCGACCATCATCACCTGCACCAGCAGCTGCGGCAGCACGACGACGGCGAGCGCCCACGCAGGCACCCAGCGCATCCGTCCGGTCACGACGCCGGCGCGCGCGATCTGCACCACGAGCACGACCGCCGCCGCGATCCTCACGGTCAGCGAGACGTAACCCCAGACCTGGTAGAACTCGGCCGTGCCGGCGCTGAAGGGCATCGCCCAGGTGAGCGCTCGCTCCGCGAACGGCCACAACGCGACGACAAGTGCAGCCGTCACGCCCAACGGGCGGCGCGCGACGATGCTGCCGCCCTGCCCGATGCCAAGCGCGAAGACGAGCACGCTCGCCGAGAACGCAGCGGTCGAGACCCAGGAGAGGACGGTATGGAACGGCAGATTCACCGCGAACGCATTCGGTGCCGCGAACGCGGCGACGGCGCTCACGATGAGGAGCACGCCGCCGATCGTGAGAGTGCGCGGCAGACCGTCGGCACGCGCTCGAGCGCGGTCCGGTGGCGCCGGCGCACCGTGCGAGGCCGCGACGGCGCGCTCGGGAGCGGGTGTGGGGACCGTCACGCCGTCGGCGGCATCCGTCATGCGGTCAGCCTACGGCTCAGATGCCCTGCCAGTCCGGCTTGTTGTCGTACGCGTAGCGGTAGTAGTCGGCCCGGGTGAGCTGCGAGGCGGCAGCCTCGTCGACCACCACGGTCGCGCGGGGGTGCAGCTGGATCGCGGAGCCGGGAAGCGACGCCGACAGCGGGCCCTCGACGGCGCCCGCGACGGCCGCCGCCTTGCCCTCGCCGAAGGCCAGCAGCACGAGGTGCCGTGCGCGGAGGATCGTGCCGAGGCCCTGCGTGATGCAGTGCATCGGGACGTCCTCGATCCTGTCGAAGAATCGCGCGTTGTCGCGACGGGTCTGCTCGGTCAGCGTCTTCACGCGCGTATGCGACGCGAACGACGATCCGGGCTCGTTGAAGCCGATGTGGCCGTCGGTGCCGATGCCGAGGATCTGCAGATCGATGCCGCCCGCCGCGCGGATGGCCTCCTCGTACTCCTCGCCGTGGTGCTCGATGCCCGCGGGCGTGCCGTCCGGCGTGCGGATCCGCGAGGGGTCCAGCCCGAGGGGCTCGACGACCTCCCGCGTGATGACCGAGCGGTAGCTCTCGGGATGGGCGGGGTCGATGCCGACGTACTCGTCGAGGGCGAACCCGCGTACCCGCGACACGTCGACGCCCTCGAGGCGCGAACGCAGCGCCTCATAGACGGGCAGGGGCGTGGAGCCGGTGGCGAGACCCAGGACGGTCTCGGGGTTCGCGCGCAGCAGGCCGGCGATGTGGTCGGCGACGAGCGCACCGGCCGCCGCCTTGTCGGGGACGATGACGATCTCAGCCATGAGACTTCTCAACCATGGACCAGGGCCTCCTCGGCGTCGTGTGTGGCGTCACCCTCGGCACCCACCAGCGCCGCGCCGAGCGCCGCGGCCGGCGAGCCCGGCGGCAGCAGTTCTACCCGGTCGGTGAGGTGCAGCGAGCGCATGAATGGGGATGCCTCGGCGCTGGCCGACAGTTCGGCTGCGACATCCGTCATCAGTCGTTCGCCCAAAGCCGTCACACCCCCTCCGAGCACCACGATATCGACGTCAGCGGTGAGCACCAGTACCCGGACCGCGGCGGCGACGCCGCGGGCGAGACCCGCTCGCAGCTGCCGGGCAGACGGATCACCCTGGTCGGCGGCGTCGAACACATCGCGCACCGGCAGTGCGGAGCGCTGCGCCCACCGCTCGGCGATCGCGCCGCCGCCGGCGAACGCCTCGATGCAGCCGCGCTGACCGCACCGGCACAGCGGGCCGTTCGGGTCGACCGAGATGTGGCCCACCTCGCCGGCGGTGCCGCGAGCGCCGCGCCACAGGACGCCGTCCGACACGATGCCGGCCGCGATCCCGGTGCCGAGGTTCAGGTACGCCATCGAGCCGGGTGCCGGCGAGCCGTTGCGCGCATGGAGGGCGTGCGCGCCCAGCGCGGCCGCCTTGACGTCGTTCTCGACCTGCACCGGCAGTCCGAGCCGCGGCGTGACGCCGCGCAGCTGCGGGGTCACCATGCGCGCGAGGTCGAGCTCGTCGACGCCGAGGTTCACCGCGTGCACGACGCGACCGGTACCCGGCTCGATCTGCCCGGGGATGCCGACACCCACCGAGCGCACGGCGGAGAGGTCCACGCCGGCCTCGACCCCGAGCGCGCGCACGGCATCGACGACCGTCTGGGTCACCGCATCCGGACCCCATCCCGTGGCCATGCGGATGCGCCCGGCGATCGCGCCGGCGTCGTCCACCGCGACGGCGTCGGTCTTGGTGCCGCCCACGTCCAGCCCGACCTTCATCGGCCGACCTCCCCACGGGAGGTCGCGTCGTCCTGCATGCGCATCAGCCCTTGACCGCCCCCGCGACGAGCCCGCTGGTCATGCGGCCCTGGACGATCACGAAGAAGATGATCACGGGGATCGCGACGATGGTCGAGGCGGCCATCACCTCGCCCCAGTCGATCGCGCGACTCGAGCTCTGCTGCACGAAGCCGCGCAGCCACAGCGGCAGCGTCTGGTTCTCGGCGTTCATGATCACCAGCGCGACCGTGAACTCGTTCCAGCACTGCAGGAAGGCGAAGACTCCGGATGCCACGAGCCCGGGTGCCAGCAGCGGCAGGGTGATCCGCATGAAGGCCTGCGTGCGGCTGAGTCCGTCGACCATCGCCGCCTCCTCCAGCTCGGCCGGCACGCCGGTGACGAAGCCGCGGAGCATCCACACCGTGAACGGCACGACGGCCGCGATGTAGAGCAGACTCAGGCCGAACACGTTGGACAGCAGCCCCAGTTCGCTCATCATCTTGTACTGCGCGATGAACAGGCCCTCGGCGGGCAGCATCTGGATGATCAGGATCGCCAGGACGAACGTGGTGCGCCCGCGGAAGCGGAAACGGCTGATCGCGACCGATGCGAGGAACGCGAACAGCAGGCAGAAGAACACCGCGATGAGCGTGACGGCGACGCTGATGCCGAGGGCGCCGAAGAACGAGCCGTCGATGACACCGCGGAAGTTGGCGAACGAGCCGCCGAACGGCAGGAACGTCGGGGTGAACGACTCGAGGGTCGCCGATGAGAGCATCGACGAGTTGACCATCCAGTAGACCGGGAAGACCCAGATCAGCGCGACGAGCATCGCCAGGATGCTCCAGCCCCAGGTCGCGGCCGAACCCCGGCGTCGGCGCTTCGGCGCCGGGGCGGAGCCCGAGGGCGGTGCCGAACGGGTCGGCGCCGGCGTGGGCGCGAGTTGTGCGGACGCGGACATCAGGCCTGGTCCTCCTTCAGAAGACTGCGGATGTAGAACCAGCTGAGCACGATCGTGAGCGCGAGCACGAAGATCGCCATCGCCGCCCCCTGACCGAAGTTGAGGCCGGCGACGCCCATCTTGTAGATGTACGTGCCGAGCAGGTCGTAGTCGCTGGAGTTGGAGCCGGCGTCCTGGAGCATCGTGATCTGCGTGAACACGCGCAGATCCCAGATGAGGTTGAGCAGCAGCACGATCATGATGACCGGACGGATGATCGGCAGGACGATGAACCGCAGCCGTTGCCAGCCGGTCGCGCCGTCCAGCTGGCTGGCCTCGACCATCTCGGTCGAGACCTGGGTCAGCCCGGCGTAGGACGAGAACGCGACGAAGGGCACCGACATCCACGTCACGATGATCGAGGCGACGATGAAGAAGACGAACGGCTCGCCGCCGATCCAGTTGAACTGGTTCATGTCGACGCCCGGGATGAGGTCGAGCAGGTAGTTGACGACGCCGCGACGGCGGTCGAAGAGCCAGATCCACACCGTCATCGCCGCGACGACGGGCATGGCCCAGGCGAGCAGCAGGGCGATCTGCAGGGTGATGCGCACACCCGAGGGCACGCGGGTCATGAGCAGGGCGAGCCCCATGCCGATGACGACAGTGATCAGCGCCGTGACGAGGCAGAAGATCACCGAGCGGATCGCGACCTCCCAGAACGTGGGGCTCGTGGCGACGGCGATGTAGTTGTCGAGGCCGACGAAGTCGGGGGCCTTGCCGCCGAGCTGCTGGAGTGCACCGTACTTCTGGAAGGACGTGATGATCTGCCAGACGACGGGATAGCCCATGCCGAACAGCAGGATGGCGATCGCGGGGATCAGCAGGAACAGGGGAACCGGGATGCGGCGCCGGGCGCCGACGGATTCGTCGGCGCTGCCGTCGCGGCCGGCGCGGAGCTTGCCTTTCGGCTTCAGCGTGGTGGGGGCAGGAACCGCCATGCCCGCCTCCTTCAGGGGGTCTCGCAGGGGACCGGGGTCGCGGACGCGAGTCCGCGACCCCGGGATTGCTGAAGGTCTCAGCCGTTGATGATGGCGTCGATCTTCTCGTCGTACTCCGCCGCGAGCGCGGGGATGTCGCCACCCGACGCGACCTTGCCGAAGAACTCCTCGAGGATCTTCTGGCCCTCGACCGCAGCCCAGCCCGGCGCAGCCGGGGTGAGCTTCGAGTTCAGAGCCGAATCGATGAGCGCCGTGGCGAAGATGTCATCGCCGAGGGAGTCGACGAACTTGGTGTTCGCCGGGCCGAGGCCGTTCTCACCGAGCATCTGCTGGTACTCGTCCGAGAAGATGATGCGCAGCAGCTCCTTGGCGCCCGCCTGCTTCTCGCTCTTGGCCGAGATGCCGACGTTGGAGCCGCCGGCGAAGACGGGAGCCGCCTCGCCCGCGGTCGTGCCGGGGAGCGGGAACACGCCGAACGTGTCGTCGTTCCACTCGCGGACCTCCGACACCGTGCCGTCGTCAGCGGTCTTCTCCTCGACGAAGTCGCCGATCGACCAGTGCGCCCAGCCGGGTGCGATGATCGTGGCGGCCGTCGGCGGGTTGCCCGTCTTGTCGTTGTTGATGTTGACCCACGGGGTGCTGTCGTCCTCGGTCGCCGGAGCGTTGGAGGCGTTCTGGAACAGGTCCTGGAACTGCTCGAGGCCGGTGATGGTCTTCTCGTCGCTCAGCGTCGAGACCCACTTGTCACCGTCCTTCTTCGCGAGCTCGCCACCGTTCGCGAAGATCCACGAGACGCCGTTGCGCCAGTCCTCGCCGCCGATGTAGAAGCCCGACTGGTCGGCGCTGCGCAGGGTCTTGACGTCCTCGTTGAACTCTTCGAGCGTCGTGGGCACCTCGAGGCCTGCGGCCTCCCAGATGTCCTTGCGGTACGTGATGTAGCGCGAGCCGAAGTAGTACGGCAGCGCGTACTGGGCGCCGTCGACCGTGCCGACGTCGACGAACGACTGGAGCAGGTCGTCGCCGCCCAGGTCGTCGTAGATGCCGCTCAGGTCGCTGAACGCGCCCGAGGTGGTGAACGTCGGCGACCAGGTGTTGCCGATCTCCGTCACGTCAGGCGTGTTCTTGGAGTCGGGAAGCTGGTTCGCGAGCTTCGTCAGCGCGTCGCCCCACGTCTGCTCCTCGATGGTGAGCGTGCCGCCGGTCGCGTCCTTGTACTCGTCCTTCAGGTACTCGCGCAGCTCATCGGGGGTGTCTCCGCCCATGACCCAGAACGTGATGTTCTGGTCCTTGGCGCCTTCGGGGTCGAACCCCGAGGCGTCATCCGATCCACCGGGGGTGGTCCCACCGGCGCAGCCGGCGAGCACCAGTGCCGAGGCGCCGATGAGCGCCACGGCTCCGAGCGTCTTCTTCATGGTGTCTTCCTTCGTGTGTTCTCTTGGTGTTCGGGTGGGCCGGGTGACCCATCCGGGGGAACCGGGGTACCGGGAAACGACCCGGATTCTGCGACCAGTGGCTCCGTGCGGACCTCCGGAGCGATGGCGCTGCGTCAGGACACCCCGAGTTGTCCTGACAGGACCATGACGGCCGCGCCGCGCAGGACGATGTCCTGGCCTTGCTCCGTCATCCGCACTCGCACGCCCTCGTCGACGGACGGCGCGAGCGTACGTGCGCGGAGGGTCTCGACGGTCTGCTCCGCAAGGGAGCCGCCGAGAAGTTCAGGGGGACCGGACAGCACGATCTCCGAGACGTCGAGCGCGCCCACCACGGGTGCGAGCGCGATGCCGAGCCGCTCCCCCGCATCGCGGAGGATCCCTTCGCGGGTGTCAGGATCGGATGCCGCGTCCAGCCGCGACGACAGCGAGGGGACCGACAGCCACGCTTCGAGGCATCCCACCTTGCCGCACGCGCAATGCGGGCCGCCGTCGGTGCCGACCGTGACGTGGCCGATCTCGCCCGCGGCGAACCGGCTGCCGCGCATGGGCTGACCGGCCAGCAGAAGGCCGGAGCCGACGCCGCGTCCGACCTTGACCAGCAGCACGTCGTCCGGAGCGCCGCCGAAGGTGTATTCCGCCAGCACCGCAGCGTTGGCGTCGTTCGCCACCAGGACGGGAAGACCCAGCGCGCTGCGCAGCGCGCCCTCGAGATCGAAGCCGGCCCAGCCGAAGTTCGGCGCCGTGAGGATGACACCGTGGTCGTCGACGACACCGGGCGTGCCGACGCCGATGCCGAGCACGGGTGCGTGCGACTCCGCGACCAGTCCACGAGCCAGTTCCACAACGGTCGAGACGACGTCCTCATCGGCGGGAAGCGCGACTTCGCGGCGCACCACGATGCTGCCGTCGAGCGTCAGCACCGCCCCGATGAAGGTGTCGCTCCCCGACAGGTCGAGGCCGACGATGCGGTGTCCTGCGTGGTCGAGGTCGACGAGGATGGCGGGCTTTCCGGGGCCGGACGCCTCACGCACACCCATCTCGGCGACGAAGCCGTCGGCGATGAGCTCGGCGACCAGGTCCGAGATGGTGACACGCGTGAGACCCGTCTCGCGCGAGAGGTCGGCCCGGCTCATCGCTCCCTGGTGGAACAGCGTCTGAAGAACGAGCGCACGATTGTGACCGCGCGCGTGCTCCGGCAGTACCTTGGTTCCCTGGCGAAGAGTGCGTCCCGGAGTGAAAGCGCGTGCGCGCGCCGTGTGCGGCTCGACGAGAGAAGGGCCGCGCTGCGCTTCCGTGGGTGACATGTTTGTTAGTAGACCTTACGAACTCGCATTCCGCAAGTCCGCAACGCCTATTTGCGCGGATGCTTTACGAAACCGTGATGTACCGGACACAAGGGGTCGCGGCAGGCGTCACCGGTTTCTGCCTGTGACCGGCGATTCGTCCGTGATGAGGCCGTGACCACTCGACGCCTGCGCGTCCCTTACCATAAGGGGAAGCGTTGATCACAGTCGGGGGTGTGGCGTGACAGATCTGGCGACCCAGCCGCATGCCGGAAAGCCGTCCGGAGACGACGCCGTGGGGGGCGAGCAGGACGTCGACAGCGAGGCAACGGCCACGGCCACGGCCGCTTCCGCGCAGTCGTCTGCCATGGATGAGAAGGATGCCGTGACTCATACGGATGTCGTGACGGAGGACTCCGTCGAGCCCGAAACCGGGGACGAGGTCCTCGACGAGGGCGAGACTGGCAGCGCCGAGGCGCAGGAGACCGACGCCGTCGCTGAGGCGGCGGACCAGGACGCGCCCGAGACGGAAGCGGCTGAAGCCGACGCCCCTGAGTCCGAAGCGGAGCCGGCCGACGCCGAGTCTGCTGCGACCGACAGCGACCCGGAGGCGACGGAAGCCGACGCGCCTGACGCCGACGAGGCTGACGCCGGCGCCGACGTCGAGGCAGACGCGGCCGTGCCCGAGGCTGTGGCTCCCGTCGAGCCTGCCGCGGAGGCCGATGTCGCCGCGCAGCACGCCGACGTGGACGCGCCGGACGAGGCCGCGTCCGAAGCAGAGATCTCCGCCGCGGACGTCGATGCCGCGGAAGACGCCGACGCCCCGGAAGACATCGAATCCACCGAAGATGCCGACGTCGAGCAGCACGCGGCGACCGAGGACGACGCGGCACCGGAGCTCGAAGCCGATCTCGCTGCCGACGGCGGGGACGTCGCATCGGCCGAGGTCGAAGCCGCGCCTGAAGCCGAAGCCGTCGTCGAGACCGAGCCCGAAGCCGTCGTCGAGACCGCGACCGAGCCCGAAGCCGACTCCGAGACCACCGTCGGCTCCGGTGCCGATCTCGAGACCGTCGCGGTCGCCACCGCTGTGCTGGCACCTGCCCCCGCCGCTCCCTCCCCCGCCGCCTCGACCACCGCGACCCAGGACGACGGCTCGGTCTACGCGTGGGCACCCGCGGAGCCCAAGCCCAAGAAGAAGCGCACGAGGCTATGGATCGGCGTGGCCGCGGGTGTCGCGGTCGTCGGCCTCGTGGTCACGTCGCTGCTGCTGATCGCGCCCGGCACGGCGGTCGCCGGCGTGCCGGTCGGCTGGATGACCCCCGGTGCCGCCGCCGAGGCCATCGAACAGCGCCTCGCCGAGACCACCGTCGTGCTGACGGGCGCGGGTGAGGACACCGAGATCACCGGCGCCGAACTCGGTGCCGAGGTGGACGCCCAGGCTCTGGCAGACGCCGCGTTCGCCGAGCACCCGATGTGGAACCCGACAGCGTGGTTCGCCGCCAACGATGCCGAGGTGGCACTCGACGCGTCGACCGCGACTGCTGCTCTGCGCGACGCCGCCCCCCAGCTGTACACCGAACCGGTCGACGCGACCCTCGCATTCGACGCCGCCACCGCGTCGTACGCGGCCACGCCCGCCGTCGCCGGTGCCGGCGTCGATGTCGCGACCGTCCAAGCGGCGATCCAGGCCGCCTTCACATCAGGTCAGACGCGAGTCGAGGTGGAGCCCGTTCCGGCCCCGATCCCGGCAGCCATCCCGACCGAGACGGCCGACGCCACGGTCGCGCAGCTGAACGGCATGCTCGACACGGTCGGCTTCTACGTCGGCGACGAGCGCACCGTGCCGGTCGACCGGGCGGTCGCGGCATCCTGGCTCTCCATCGCGCCGCAGGGTGACCAGTTCGCGATCACGGCCGACCCCGCCGCCATCCAGCCGGTCGTCGACACGCTCGCGGCAGCAGTGGACCGCGCACCCGAGAACGCCATCGTCATCACCGACACCGGCGGCAAGGTACTCCAGACGATCGCCGCCGGCCAGTCCGGGCGCCAGCTCGAAGACGCCACCGGCATCGCGGCGGACTTCGCCGGTCAGCTCGCCTCCGGCGACGCCGTCTTCAAGCTGCCGGTCGCCGAGGTGCCCGTGAGCACGACCACGCTGGCGCGCAACATCGTCGTCGACCTCAGCGAGCAGCGCACCTACATCTACGAGAACGGGCAGCTGGTCAACAGCTTCCTCATCTCGTCGGGAGCCGCGGCCACCCCGACGCACACCGGGAACTTCCGCATCAACTCGCACATCCGCGAGCAGGACATGGGTGCTCTCTGCTACAACCCGAACGCCGTCAACAGCTACTGCACCAAGGACGTCCCCTGGGTGATGTACTTCAACGGCGACCAGGGTTTCCACGGCACCTACTGGCACAACAACTTCGGCAACCGGATGAGCCACGGCTGCGTCAACCTGCCCCTCGGCACGGCGGAGTCGCTCTACTCGTGGGCGCCGAACGGCACCGAGGTGCGCGTGCAGTCTTGACGCGCCGCGTTCGAACCGCATGAGAAGAGCGG
>NZ_JAMXMB010000021.1 GCF_024055635.1 Microbacterium yannicii | reverse complement strand
GCCCCGGCCCGGGGCATCCGCTCTTCTTATCGGTCTCTGCGGCTCAGAGGGCGTCGATCACCGCGTTGAACGTCTGCGACGGGCGCATCACACCCGTGACCAGCTCGGCGTCGGGGCGGTAGTAGCCGCCGACATCGACGGGCGAGCCCTGCACGGCGATCAGCTCGCCGACGATCTGCTCCTCGGCGGCCGCCAGCGCGTCCGCCACGGGGGCGAAGGCCGCCGCGAGCTCGGGGTCGGCCTGCTGCCGCGCGAGCTCCTGGGCCCAATACAGGGTCAGGTAGAAGTGGCTGCCGCGGTTGTCGATGGTGCCCAGCGCTCGCCCGGGCGACTTGTCGTTCTCGAGGAACGTGCCGGTCGCGGCATCCAGCGTGTCGGCCAGCACCTGCGCCTTCACGTTGCCGGTGAAGTCGGCGAGGTGCTCGAGCGACGCGGCGAGCGCGAAGAACTCTCCGAGCGAGTCCCACCGGAGGTAGTCCTCCTCCAGCAGCTGCTGGACGTGCTTGGGTGCGGAACCGCCGGCGCCGGTCTCGAAGAGGCCACCGCCCGCCAGGAGGGGGACGATCGAGAGCATCTTGGCGCTCGTGCCGACCTCGAGGATGGGGAACAGATCGGTGAGGTAGTCGCGCAGCACGTTGCCGGTCACCGAGATGGTGTCCTCGCCCTTGCGCAGCCGATCGAGCGAGTACTGCGTGGCCTCGGCGGGCGCGAGGATCTCGATCGTGAGGCCCTCGGTGTCGTGGTCGGCCAGGTACTCGCGCACCTTCGCGATGAGCGCCGCGTCGTGCGAGCGGTTCTCGTCCAGCCAGAAGACGGCCGGCGAGCCGGTGGCGCGGGCGCGGGAGACGGCGAGCTTCACCCAGTCGCGGATCGCGACGTCCTTCGTCTGCGTCGCACGCCAGATGTCACCCGGCTGCACCGAGTGCTCGAGCAGCACGTCGCCCGCCTGGTTCACGACCTGGACGGTGCCGGCGGCCTGCAGCTCGAACGTCTTGTCGTGGCTGCCGTACTCCTCGGCTGCCTGGGCCATGAGGCCGACGTTCGGAACGGTGCCGATCGTGGCGGGGTCGAGCGGGCCGTGCGCGATGACGTCGTCGACCACCGTCTGGTAGACGCTCGCGTACGACGAGTCGGGGATGACCGCCAGCGTGTCGGCCTCGCCACCGTCGGCGCCCCAGAGCTTGCCGCCGTTGCGGACCAGTGCCGGCATCGACGCGTCGACGATGACGTCGGACGGCACGTGGAGGTTCGTGATGCCCTTGTCGGAGTTGACGTACGACAGGCGGGGCGAGTCGGTGGCCGCGGCGATCGCTGCCGCGATCTCGTCGCCGCCCTCGAGCTCGCCGAGTCCGGCGAGGATCGCACCGAGTCCGTCGTTGGGGGTGAGGCCCGCCTCGGCGATCCTGTCGCCGTAGCGGTCGAAGACGTCGGCGTAGTACGCCTTCACCACGTGGCCGAAGATGATCGGGTCGCTGACCTTCATCATGGTGGCCTTCAGATGCACCGAGTAGAGCACGTCGTCGGCCTTGGCCGTCTCGAGCGTCTCAGCGAGGAAGGCGTCGAGCGCAGCGGCCGAGAGGAACGTGCTGTCGATGATCTCGCCGGGCAGCACCTTGATGCCGCTCTTCAGCGAGGTGACGGTGCCATCCGCCGCGACGTGCTGGATCGCGAGCACATCGTCGGCCGGGATCACCGTGGTCTTCTCGTTCGACTTGAAGTCGTCGTGGCCGAGCGTCGCGACACGGGTCTTCGAGCCTTCGGCGAACGGCTTGTTGCGGTGCGGGTGCTTGCGCGCGTAGTTCTTCACCGAGAGCGGCGCGCGGCGGTCGCTGTTGCCCTCGCGCAGCACGGGGTTGACGGCGGAGCCCTTGATGCGGTCGTACCGCGCGCGGACGTCCTTGTCTTCGACGGTCTGGGCGTCGTCCGGATAGTCCGGGATGTCGTAGCCCTGCGCCTGCAGCTCGGCGATCGCGGCCTTCAACTGGGGGATCGATGCCGAGATGTTCGGCAGCTTGATGATGTTGGCCTCCGGCAGCGTGGCGAGGCCGCCGAGCTCGGCCAGCGCGTCGCCGACCTGCTGCTCGGGCGTCAGCTTCTGCGGGAATGCCGCGAGGATGCGGCCGGCGAGCGAGATGTCGCGCGTCTCGACGTGCACCCCCGCCTGGCGGGTGACGGCCTGCACGATCGGCAGGAACGATGCGGTCGCGAGGGCCGGTGCCTCGTCGGTATAGGTGTAGATGATGGTCGAATCGGTCACCAGTCACGTCCTTCTCACGGGTCGGCCATCAGCCTATCGCAAGCCCTCGAGATATCTCGACGTCGAGAGATCTCCGCCCGCCGTGGTGCCGTGTTTCCGCGATTCCGGCGCGGCGTCGCATGCGCGGTTCGTGCGGACGCCCGCGTATGAACACCGTGTTAATCCGCGACGCGCACGATGCCGGATGTCGTCATCCGGGCTAGCCTGGGCCCATGGGTGATCTGCGACTCGTCGAACTGTCCGCCGCGACCATCGTGGCGGTCAACAATATGTCGCTGAAACCCGGCCAGGAGGAGTACCTCTCCCCCGTGAGCTACGGCATCGCCGCCACCGTCGTGAACCCGCAGACGACGTGGCAGCGCGTCGTGCTGGACGGCGAGGAGGTCGTCGGCTTCGTGAGCGGCAACTTCGACCCCGACGACCCGGTGGAGCACTTCCGCTCGGTGCTGTGGCGCATCAATGTCGACGCCGACGACCAGGGCCGCGGTGTCGGGCGCTTCGCCGTGAAGGGGCTCATCGAAGAGGCCCGCAACCGCGGCATGGACCACGTCTGCGTGATCTATGAGGCCGGCGAGGGAGGTCCGCAGCAGTTCTTCGAGCGCGTGGGCTTCACACCGGTCGGCGAGACCGAGTACGGTGAGGTCATCGCCGAGATCCGTCTCTGACGTACAGCCGCCCGATCACCCCATCGATTTCCTCGCAGTGCGCCCATCGGGCGCTCAGAGACCGGCGGCGGGGCCTCGAATACCCCTCCCCCATCGAGGCCTCGTCGCCTTCTCGGACGGCGTCGAAACGCTTGCACGCGAGCCGCTAGGGTAGGCCCGTGCCGAGATTCGACCTCTCCCCCGCCGAGCTCGCGGAGTACGCTCCCGAGGTTCGCGAACCCGCCGATTTCGACGACTTCTGGGACGCCACGATCGCGGCGTCGCGACAGTGGGATGCCGCGCCCGAGGTCACACGCCTCGAGACGCCGTACACGCTGGTCGACATCTTCGACGTGACGTTCCCCGGCTTCGCCGGCGACCCGGTCAAGGCATGGCTCACCCTGCCCGCCGGCGCCACCGGGCCTCTCCCGGCCGTCGTCGAGTACCAGGGATACGGCGGCGGCCGCGGCCTTGCCGGCGAGCGCATCGGCTGGGCGGCCGCCGGCTACGCCCACCTCTTCATGGACACTCGCGGCCAGGGCTCGATGTGGGGCTCGGGCGGCGACACGCTCGATCCGCACGGCACCGGCCCGTCGTCCTCGGGCTTCATGACGCGCGGCATCGAGGATCCGGCGACGTACTACTACCGTCGCGTCTTCACGGACGCGGTGCGTGCCGTCGACGCCGTACGCACGCTCCCCCAGGTCGACGCCGACCGCGTGGTGGTCTGCGGCGCGAGCCAGGGCGGCGGCATCGCCATCGCCGCCGCGGGCCTCTCCGACGGCCTGGTGGCCGTCATGCCCGACGTGCCGTTCCTCTGCCACTTCGAGCGCGCCGTCGGCCTCACCGGCGACGACCCGTACCAGGAGGTCGTCCGGTATCTCGCCGTGCACCGCGGCGCCGACGAGCGCGTCTTCGAGACGCTTTCGTACTTCGACGGCGTGAACATGGCGAAGCGCGCGGATGCCGCATCCCTGTACTCGGTCGCCCTCATGGACACCATCTGCCCGCCGTCCACCGTGTACGCGGCCTTCAATCGGCACGACCCGGCGACGCGACAGATCGAGGTCTACACCCACAACGGCCACGAAGGCGGTCAGGCCTTCCAGTTCCCGAAGCAGGCCGCCTTCCTCGGCGGCCTCGTCTGAGGATCCGCTCCGTCCGGTCACTCAGCGATCAGCGGGACAGCCCATGACCGGTCGCTGAGCGAGCCTGCGAGACGAAACGCGAGTCAGAGGGCCTCGAGGTGCAGGACGAAGGCCTGCAGCGGCCACAGCGTGGGCAGCTGCAGACCGACCTCGGCGAGGAGCGCGCCGGGCAGCTCGATCTCGCCCGCGGTGAACCACTCCGGCGCGATCCAGCCGTACTCGGCGGGGCCGATCTCGCGACGCACACGCACGCGATAGCGCCGATCGGCGTCGAGGCCCGGGAGGCGCAGCCGCTCGGCGCGCGCGTCTTCGAGACTCGCCACAATGGCGACCACCACGACCGCCGCCGCCGAATCCACGAACGCCGTCGCGCGCCAGGCCGGATCCCGCAGCTCGGGGTGGAGCACCCGCCCACGGTGGACGATCGGCCGCAGCTCTTTGTAGAGCGCGGCGAAGCCGGTGATCGCCGCTGTCTCGTCGGCGTCGCACGACAGGATGTCCCATTCGAAGCCCGCCGAGCCCATGAGGCTCGTCGCCATGCGATACGACAGCGCCGTCGTGCGACCCGAGGAGTGCGAGGTCGTCGGGCCGACGTGAGCGCCGACGAGCTCGGGCGGCAGCAGCAGGCCCGTCCAGCGCTGGATGTCCTGCCGCTCGACCGGGTCGTTGGAGTCACTCGCCCAGACCCGGTCGGTGACCCCGAGGATGCCGAGGTCGGTCCGCGCCCCGCCACTGGAGCACGACTCGATCTCGAGCGATGGATGGGCCGCCTTCAGCGCAGCCAGAAGCGCATACACCGCGGTCATCTGCGCATGCCCACCCGGGCGCCCGGCGTGCACGCTCTCGACGAGGTCGCGGTTGTGGTCCCACTTGATGAAGTCGATGCCGAGCTCGCTCACGAGCGCGTCGATCTGGCCGAAGACGTGGGCCGCGGCATCCGGATTCGCCAGATCCATGACGTACTGCCCTCGCCACGACAGCGCGCCGTCATGATCCAGATGGCCGGGATCGTGCAGCAGCCAGTCGGGGTGCGCGCGGGCGACGTCGGAGTCGAGGCTGACCATCTCGGGCTCGAACCACAGCCCGAACTGCATGCCGAGCTCGTGCACGCGGTCGGCCAGCGGTGCGAGGCCGTCGGGCCACACGGACCGGTCGACCGTCCAGTCGCCGAGGCTCGTCGAATCGTCCCGCCGTCCCTGGAACCATCCGTCGTCGAGCACGAAACGCTCGATCCCCACCTCGGCGGCACGCTCGGCGAGCGCGGCGAGCCGCGCCGGATCGTGGTCGAAGTACACCGCCTCCCAGGTGTTGAGGACGAGCGGGCGCGGTGAGGACGGATGCTGCGGCCTGCCCCGCAGCCAGGTGTGCACGCGCTGCGCGAAGCCGTCGAGCCCGGCGGTCGTGTGCACGAACGCCGCCCGCGGCGTGCGGTACTCGTCACCCGGAGCGAGCCTGATCTCGCCCGGGCGCAGGAGCTCTCCGGCGCCGATCAGGGTCACCGCGTCCGTGACACGGTCGACACGCGTCGTGAGGTCGCTCGACCAGGCGAGGTGGACGCCCCACAGCGCGCCGTCCTGCCAGCGGGGAGCGCCGATCGCGGCGATCGCCGCGACGGGGCTGTCATGTCCGGGGCGTCCACGTCGGGACTGCCGCACGGTGGCCCCGGCCGGCATCGGAGTCACGACGGGGCGCTTCTCGCGCGTCCACCGGCCGTCGAAGGTCAGGAGCGTGTCTGTCGTCGACGGCACGGGAAGCGTCGCCTCGAGCCAGTCCACGTCGACTGCTGCGGCATCCGGCCCTCCGTCGTGGGCGAGAGCGTGCTGCACCCACACCACCCCGCCCGCCTCGATGCCGATCGTGATCGACAGACGGAGAGCGGATGCCGCATCCCGCGCCGTCACCGTCAGCGCGGCGCCGTCGGCGTCGATACCGTCGACGCGCCAACGGGCGTGGTGCACCACCCCCTCGCGGCGCAGCTGCATGCCCGGCCGGCCGGTCCACCCGTCACCCTCCTGGGGCGAGAGCGAGAGCTGCCACGCGGCGTCCAGGGTGCCCGGAGCGGTCTGGCGGCTCAGCGCCCTGCCGAGCGCCTCGGCATCGGCATCCGTGATCGGTCCCACGGGTGCGCCCCAGTGCAGCACGCGCGGAAGAGCCGGACCGCGAGCGTCGACGATGAGGCCGACGCCCTCGTGCTCGAGACGGATGAAGCCGGAGGTCATGCAGGGGTCCTTTCCGCAGGCGGGCGCTCGCCGGTGCCGCGGGGCACCAGCCAGGTCGGCATCTCGAGCTGACGGGTGAAGCCGGCCGGGTCCTGCATGCGCTCGATGGCGAGCGTCGCGGCGGCGCGACCGAGCGCCAGCGGGTCGTAGCTGATGACGGTCACGCCGAGCACGTCGGCGGTGTCGAAGTCGTCGAAGCCGATCAGGGCGGTGTCGGCATCGTGGCGATCACGCAGGACGCGGAGTGCGGCGACCGTCACGCGGTTGTTGCCGGTGATGATGGCCGTCGGCGCATCGTCCTGATCGAGCAGGTCGGCGATGAAGCCGTCGGCCGGAATCGAGAGGTCGTCGGCCAGGCGCTCCCACCTCGACGAGTCCGCGACGCCGTATGCGGCGAGCGCGTCGCGATAGCCCCGCAGGCGCTCCGCCTGCGTGTAGACGGATGCCGGATTGCAGATGTAGCCGATGCGCCGATGCCCTTGTTCGAGCAGGCGCGTGGTGGCCTCGAAGACGCCGCGGTGGTTCTCCAGCACGATCGAGTCGGCGACGAGATTCCGCGCCGGACGGTCGATCGCGATGATCGGGGTCCCCAGGTGCCGCTCGCCTTCGAGGTACGACTGGTCGTCGGCCACCGGGATCAGCAGGAGCGCGCCCAGGCGCTGGCTGAGGAGAGCGTCGGCGACGCGCTCCTCGCCCTCGGCGGTGTCATCGGTGGTCGCCACGACGAGCGAGTAGCCGTTGGCGGCCAGCTGCCGCTCGATGCCCGCGGCAAGCTTGTAGTAGAACGGGTTGCTCAGCTCGCCCATGATGAACCCGATCGTGTTCGTCGGCCCTCCGCGGCGCAGGTTCCGCGCGAGCGGGTTCGGACGGAAGCGCAGGCGTTTGGCCGCCACGAGCACGCGGTCGACCGTGTCGGGTGCGACGAGATCCCGGTGCGTGAACACGCGCGACACGGTCTTCGAGCTCACTCCCGCGAGCCGGGCGACGTCTTCCAGCGTCGCTCGCTGCTGAACCGTCATCGCCAGCCTCCTTGCCGGAGTTCACGCTAGCAGTCGGCGCTGGCAATGTCCACGTAGGACATTCCATGGACATTGTCTGTCGGCATCCTCTTGAAGTCCAAATAAAAGCGCTGATAAAAGGCACCTTCCATCGAGCTGCACCCGATCGGACACGACAAGACAGCGCTGACATCGAACAGTTGCGGAACCGTTTCGAGTGTGTCTAATCTGACGGCGCGACGAACCACGCAACGGTGCGACGACGCGCACCGGCAGTTCAAGGGCGAACCTGACAAGGAGACATCACATGGCGAAGAAAGCACTCGCGGGCATCGCGCTGCTGGCCACCGCGGCGGTCGCGATCAGCGGCTGCGCGGCCGGCGGCGGCGCGGGCGACGCGGACAACACCATCGACGGCGACGTGAAGGGCGACATCAAGGTCGTCACCTGGCGCACCGACCTCGTCGAAGACGGCACGTTCGACAAGTACGCCGAGGAGTTCAACAAGGAGTACCCCGACGTGAAGGTCACGTTCGAGGGCATCACCGACTACGCCGGCGAGATGCTGACGCGCATGAGCACGACCAACTACGGCGACGTCATCGGCATCCCGGCAATCCAGCCCGACCAGTACGAGCAGTTCCTCGAGCCGCTGGGCGACACCGCCGACTTCGAGGACACCTACCGCTTCCTGCCTGCCGCGAGCTACGAGGGCACCCAGTACGGCATCGCGTTCGGCGGCAACGCGAACGGCATCGTCTACAACAAGAAGGTCTTCGAAGAGGCCGGGGTCACCGAGCTGCCGACCACCGAGGATGCCTGGCTCGACGCACTGCAGAAGGTCGCCGACAACACCGACGCGATCCCGATGTACACGAACTACAAGGACGGCTGGCCGCTGACGCAGAGCTTCGGCAGCCTCGGCGCGGTCACCCACGACGCCGATGCCCCGATCACCCTGGCCGAGGACCCGGCACCGTGGACCGAGGGCACCGACATCTACGCGATCGACGGGCTGCTCTACGACACCGTCGCAGCCGGTCTCACGGAGGACGACCCGCTCACGACCAACTGGGAGCAGTCGAAGGTCGACCTCGGCACGGGCAAGATCGCCACCATGCCGCTGGGATCGTGGGCCATCTCGCAGATGCAGGCTGCCGCCGAGGACAACGGCGGCTCGGCCGACGACATCGGCTTCATGACCTTCCCCGCGAGCGTCGACGGCACGCAGTACTCCGTCATCGGCGGCGACTACAACCTCGCCGTGAGCAAGCACTCCAAGGCCAAGGCCGCGGCGTGGGCGTGGATCCAGTGGGTCGTCGCCGACTCCGGCTACACCGAGGCGCAGGGGATGGTGTCTCCGCTGAAGGATGCCGCGCTCCCCGACTCGCTGACCGACTTCGAGGCCGCAGGCGTCGAGCTCATGGAGATCAACCCGGCCCCGGCCGGCAAGGAGGGCCTGCTGAACGAGGTCTCCAGCGACTCGCAGATCGATCTGTACGGCCCGATCTACCGCCAGAAGCTGATCGACATCGCGCGCGGCGCCGCCGACGGCGACAAGGACAGCTACTTCGCCGAGCTCAACGAGCGCTGGGGCGCATCCGTCGAGAAGCTCGCAGGCTGAGCGAGAGGACGGCAGAGACATGGCCATCGCAACTCCGGGTGCGGCACCGGCGGATGCCCCTGCCGTCCTCTCCGTCCCCGCGCGCTCGCGGCGGTTCGGCGGGTCGTCCCGCCGGACCGACCGCCGGCGGGGCGGCTCGGCGGGGCGCAGCATCCTGCAGCACCTCACTCCCTGGTTCTTCCTGGCGGCAGCCGTGGGGCTGCTGCTGCTGTTCACCTACTGGCCGGCGCTGAACCTCTTCTACTTCAGCGTCACCGACTGGGACGGCATCGACCTCCAGAAGAACTTCGTCGGACTCGACAACTACGTACAGGTCTTCACCGACCCGCGCATCTTCTCGGTGTTCGGCGTGAGCCTCTACTACTTCTTCGCGTCGTTCGCGCAGATGGCGATCGCCTTGTACTTCGCCACGCTCCTCAGCTTCTCGACGCGCTTCTCGAACCTCTTCCGCGGCATCCTGTTCTTCCCGTATCTCATCAACGGCGTCGCGATCGGGTTCGTGTTCCTCTACCTGTTCCAGCCCGGCGGCACGCTCGACACGGTGCTGAGCTGGTTCGGAGTCGCCGACCCGCCGCAGTGGCTCGGCAACCCGGACGTGGTGAACTGGTCGTTGGCCGGCACGTCGGTGTGGCGGTACACGGGCATGAACTTCGTGCTCTTCCTCGGCGCCATCCAGTCGATCCCGCATGAGCTGTACGAAGCGGCGGACCTCGACGGCGCGAGTCGCTGGCAGCAGTTCTGGGCGATCATCTTCCCCGGCATCCGGCGCGTGATCGGGCTGTCGTTCATCCTCGCGATCGCCGGCAGCCTCAGCGTGTTCGAGATCCCGTTCATCATGACCGGCGGCGCGAACGGATCCGCCACCTTCGTGATCCAGACGCTGCAGACCGCGTTCACCTTCCGGCAGGTGGGCCTCGCCTCGGCGATGGCTGTAGTGCTGCTGGCCATCGTGCTGGTGATCACGTGGATCCAGCGCAAGGTGTTCCCCGACGAGAAGGTCGACCTGACATGACCACCACCGAACCGCTGCGCACGATGCCGTTGCGCACCAGCCCCCCTCGCACGATCCGCGGCCGCTCTCCCATCGAGCGCCTCCGCGGCGTGAGCGCCACCACGGCGAAGTACCTCAGCCTGATCATCGCGTCGCTGCTGACGCTGCTGCCGCTGTCGGTGCTCGTCTTCGCCAGCCTCAAGACCGCACCGGAGTACGCGCAGACCGGTCCGTTCGACCCGCCGGAGAATTGGTTCAACTTCGACAACTTCGTCACGGCGTTCACGAGCGGCAAGATGCTCGAGGGCTTCGTGAACACGACGATCGTGCTCGTGGTCTCACTCGCCGGCACGATCTTCATCGGCACCATGGCCGCGTACGCCCTCGACCGGTTCGCGTTCCGCGGCAAGAAGCTGGTGTTCGGGCTGTTCCTCGTCGCGACGCTCATCCCCAGCGTGACGAGCCAGGTGGCGACATTCCAGCTCATCAACAACCTCGGGCTCTACGACACCAAGGCCGCGCTGATCCTGCTGTTCATGGGAACGGACATCATCGCGATCTACCTGTTCATCCAGTTCATGCAGTCGATCCCCGTCTCGCTCGACGAGGCGGCGATGATCGACGGCGCGAACCGCTGGACCATCTACTGGCGCATCATCCTGCCGCTGCTGCGGCCCGCCATCGCGACGGTCGTCATCATCAAGGGCATCGCGGTGTACAACGAGTTCTACGCACCATTCCTCTATCTGCCGTCAGAAGGTCTGATCTCCACGTCGCTGTTCCGCTTCAAGGGACCGTTCGGCGCCCAGTGGGAGGTCATCTCGGCCGGCACCGTCCTCGTCATCATCCCGACCCTCGTCGCCTTCCTGCTGCTGCAGCGATGGATCTACAAGGGCCTCACCGCAGGAGCCGTCAAGTGACCACCGCCCTCTCGTTCCGTCCTCTCGACTCTGGTTGGACCCTCCGTGCGGAGGCCGGGCCGGCACCGGCCGGATTCGACGCCACGGTCCCAGCCGTCGTGCCCGGCTGCGTGCACACCGACCTTCTCGCGGCCGACCTCATCCCCGACCCGTTCCTCGACGACAACGAGTCGGCGCTGGCGTGGATCGGCCTCGTCGACTGGACGTACGCCACCACGTTCACCTGGAGCCGGGATGCCGCGGAACGCACGGATCTCGTCTTCCAGGGTCTCGACACCGTGACGACCATCTCGCTCAACGGGCACGAGATGGGGGCGACCGCCAATCAGCACCGCTCCTACCGGTTCGACGTGCGGGACGCGCTGGTCGAGGGCGACAACGATCTCGTCGTGCGCTTCCGCTCCCCCGTCAAGTACGCCAACGAGCAGAGCGCCGCCCTCGGCGTGCGGCAGCGCCCGTATCCGCTGCCGTACGACGCCATCCGCAAGTCGGCGTGCAGCTTCGGCTGGGACTGGGGCATCGCGACGTACACCAGCGGCATCGTCAAGCCCGTCGGCCTCGAGTCATGGTCGGTCGCGCGGCTGGCACAGGCGCGCGTGGTCGCGACGCCGGCGGGCGACGGCGGCGTCATCGAGGTCGAGGTGGAGATCGAGCGAGGGGCCGTGGAGACCGTCCCCCTCTCGGTGAGCGTCACGGTCAACGGACCCGGGCTGGGCGACGGGTCGCTTCCGGGGACCGTCGTCGAGGTCGAGGGCGATCGTGCGCGCGTGCGACTGGAGCTGCCGGACGTGCGTCGCTGGTGGCCGGCGGGCTACGGCGAGCAGCCGCTCTACGTCGTCGACGTGCGCCTGCACGGCGACGATCGCCCGCACCCGCTGGACGCGACGCACCGGGTGGTCGGGTTCCGCGATGTGCGATGGGACATGACGCCCGACGAGTCGGGCACGCCGTTCACCCTCGTGGTCAACGATCAGCCGATCTTCGTGAAGGGCGTCAACTGGATCCCCGACGATGCCCTGACGGTGCGCGTCACGCGAGACCGCCTGCGGCGCCGCTTCGACCAGGCGCTCGACGCCAACCTCAACCTCATCCGGGTGTGGGGCGGCGGGCTCTACGAATCGGATGACTTCTACGAGCTCGCCGATGAGCTCGGCCTCCTGGTCTGGCAGGACTTCCTGTTCGCGTGCGCCGCGTACGCGGAGGAGGAGCCGTTGCGCTCCGAGGTCGAGGCGGAGGCACGCGAGAACATCGTGCGGCTCGGCCACCACGCCTCGCTCGTGCTGCTGACCGGCAACAACGAGAACCTCTGGGGGTACGAGGACTGGGGCTGGAAGCAGCGCCTGGACGGCAAGTCCTGGGGCGCGCACTACTACTACGAGCTCTTCCCCGCGCTGATCGCGGAACTGGGCCCCCACGTGCCGTACGCCCCGGGCAGCCCGTTCAGCCCGGGTGCCGGCTGGGACGGGGAGCGTCAGACCGGAGCGCACCCCAACGACGAGCAGCACGGCTCGATGCACCTGTGGGAGCAGTGGAACCGGCTCGACTGGACGACGTACCGCGACCACAAGCCGCGATTCGTGGCCGAGTTCGGCTGGCAGGGCCCGCCGACCTGGAGCACGCTCGTCCGCTCCATCACCGACGACCCGCTCACGCCCGAGTCGCCCGGCATGATCGTCCATCAGAAGGCGATGGAGGGCAACACCAAGCTCACGGGCGGCCTGATCCCCCATTTCCGGATGCCGGAGGCCATGGAGGACTGGCACTGGGCGATGCAGCTCAACCAGGCTCTGGCCGTCCGCACCGCGCTCGAGCATTTCCGCTCGTGGGCGCCGCACACGCAGGGCGCGGTCGTGTGGCAGCTCAACGACTGCTGGCCGGTCACCTCGTGGGCGGCCATCGACGGCGACGAGCGGCCGAAGCCGCTGTACTACGCCCTCAAGAACGCGTTCGCCCCGCGGGCCGTGACCGTGCAGCCCCGTGACGGCGGGCTCGCTGCCGTGCTCGTCAACGACACCGCCGAGGCCTGGGAGGGCGAGCTGGTGGCGCGCCGCGTCGGTTTCGGCGGCGACGAGCTCGGCCGGTTCACCGTGCCGGTCTCCCTCGCACCCCGAGAGACCATCTCCGTGTCCCTTCCCGGCGACGTCGTCACGGCGTCCGACACGGCGAGCGAGTTGGTCGTCGCCGGCGTCGATGACGTGCGCGGTTTCTGGTTCTTCGCCGAGCCGCGAGATTCGGCACTCGGCGCCGCGCGGGTCGATGTGCGCGCCGAGCCCGCGGCCGACGGCACGCTGGTCACGGTGACCGCGTCCAGCCTGGTGCGCGATCTGACCCTGCTCGTCGACAAGATCGATCCCGCTGCCGTCGCGTCCGACGCGCTCGTGACGCTGCTGCCGGGTGAGAGCACGACGCTGCTCGTGCGACACGACGGCGACGGGCTCGCAGCATCCGCACTCTCGGATCCGCGGGTGCTGCGCACGGCCAACGAACTGGTCGCGTCGTGAGCGTCGACGCGGCCCAGGCGCTGGAGCCGTATGTGGCCGGCATGACCTGGGGCTGGACGGGGGTGCGCGGCACGTGGGCGACGGCCGCGGCATCCGAGTCCCTCCGGGCGATGTCCGAGCACGGGGTGAACTGGACGGCGATCGCCTATGCGGCCCTGCAGGACACCGCGCAGTCCACCGAGGTGCGCTTCCGCGAGGCGCCGACGGTCACCGATGAAGAGATCGTGTGGGCCATCCGCGAGGCCAAGGCGCTGGGTCTCGAGGTGTGCCTCAAGCCCGTCGTCAATGTCGCGGACGGGACCTGGCGCGCGTACATCGGCTTCTTCGATGAGGACGTGCCGGGAGAACCCACCTGGGGCGACTGGTTCGCCTCGTACCGCGACTTCATCCTGCACGCGGCGCGCATCGCCGAGACCGAGGGCTGCGAAATGCTCTGCATCGGCTGCGAGATGGTGCGCGCCGACGCCCGCGAGGCCGAGTGGCGCGACCTCATCGCCGCCGTGCGAGCCGTGTACTCGGGCGTCGTCACGTACAACTGCGACAAGTACCAGGAAAACCGCCTCGCGTGGTGGGACGCGGTGGACGTCGTCACCTCGAGCGGCTACTACCCCATCGACCGGTGGGATGCCGAGCTCGACCGCATCGAGAAGGCCGTCGCCGCGACGGGCAAGCCGTTCTTCTTCATGGAGGCCGGATGCCCCTCGCGCGCGGGCTCGCCCGACCGCCCCAACGACTGGTCCCTGCCCGGCGCCCCGTCGGGCGACGCGCAGCTGCGCTACTACGAGGCGATGTTCGCCGCGTGCGACGCGCGCCCCTGGGTGCGCGGCTTCATGCTGTGGGATTGGCCGCCCGCCCTCTACGCCGCTGAGGATGCGGCGCAGAACGACGACTACTGCCCGTACGGCAAGCCGGCCGGCAACTTCCTGCGGGAGGCGTACCGTCTGCGCGCGGGCCAGGCACGGATGCCGCAGCAGTCATGACCGAGCGCACGGCGACAGGGGTATCCGCGGAGGCCCCGACAGGTGGAGCATCATCGTGGGATGACGCGGCGGCCGGCAACGGCCGGCGCGACGGGGACGGCGCCGGCGAGGCCCGGCCGGCGAACGGGACCGTCCGCACCGGCGCGAGCGACTCGGCGGGAAGAGGGAGCGACAGCCGCATGAGCACAGTTCTGGCCATCGATGCCGGGCAGACCGGCATCAAGGTCCGCGTGGGCGAGCACGATCTGCTGTTCCCCGGCATCCGGACCCATGAGCCGCTGCTGCCGCAGCTCGCCGCCGTCGCCCACGCCGCGATCGCGCGCACCGGCGTCGAGGTGTCGGTCGTCAGCGCGGGCGTGTCGGGGCTGACGACCAAGGAGGCGGATGCCGCCGAGTTCCTCGCCCGCATCGCCGATCCCATGGTGCGCGAGGTGATCCTCGCGCACGATTCGACCACCTCGTTCCTGGGTGCCCTCGGCGACACCCGCGGCGCGGTCGTGGCCGCCGGCACCGGCGTGGTCACGCTCGCCGTCGGCGCCGAGCGCGTCGCGCGCGTCGACGGGTGGGGCTACCTCATGGGCGACGCCGGCTCCGGGTACTGGATCGGGCGCGAGGCTCTCGACGCGGTGATGCGCGAATTCGACGGACGGGGACCGGCGACCCGGCTGCGCACCGTCGCCGAGGAGCGGTGGCCCGACCTCGGGCAGGCGTACATCCACCTGCAGTCCGCCGACGACCGGGTGAGCGTCGTCGCCTCACTCGCCGAACACGTCGCGCGCCTGGCCTCCGACGGCGACGCCGTCTCGCAGCACATCACCGTGCGCGCAGGCGGCGAGCTCGCCCACAGCGTCGAGACGTCGCTGCGCCGCGTCCGCTCGGATGATCCGGACGAGCTGTTCGCAGCGTGCGCCATCGGGGGCGTCTTCCGCTCGCCGCAGCTGCTCGAGGCGTTCTCCTCGCACATCGCCGCGAGCGAGCTGAACGTCACCCTCGTGGAGCCGCGCGGGCATGGGATCGACGGCGCCGCCGCTCTCGCAGACCTCGCGCCGCAGCATCCGCTCGCCCACGGGGTCTCGATCGCCCGCGCCTGACACGCTCCGTCCGCTCGGGGATCTGCCCGGCGCTCGGGCGCGCGAGAATCCCGGAGGACAGCGGATGCCCCGGCCCTGTGTGGACAGGTGGGCCGGGGCATCCGGGTCTCGCGAGGCGGGGCGATCAGACCGGCGGCTCCCTCCAGGCCCGGGGTCGCTGGCCCGGAGGCCGGCGACCCTGTGCTCGGACGAGGACTCGGTGATCAGACCAGCGACTCACTCCAGGCCCGGGGTCGCTGGCCCGGAGGCCGGCGACCCTGTGCGCGGACGAGGACTCGGTGATCAGACCAGCGACTCCCTCCAGGCACTATGGAGCTGGGCGAACTTGCCGGCGCCGGCGATCAGCGCCTCGGGTGCGTCGTCCTCGATGATGCGGCCATGCTCCATGACCAGCACGCGGTCGGCGATCGCGACCGTCGACAGACGGTGCGCGATGATGATCGCGGTGCGGTCGGCGAGCAGGGTCTGCAGGGCATCCTGGATCTGACGCTCCGACGGCATGTCGAGCGACGCCGTCGCCTCATCGAGGATGAGCACCGCCGGGTTCGCGAGGAAGGCGCGTGCGAACGAGACCAGCTGGCGCTGGCCCGCCGAGACACGCCCACCGCGCTTGTTCACGTCGGTGTCGTAGCCGTCGGGCAGCGCCTCGATGAAGGCATCCGCCCCCACCGCCCTCGCAGCGGCCTTGATCTCGTCGAGCGTCGCGTCTGGTTTGCCGAGCGCGATGTTGTCGGCGACCGTGCCGCTGAAGAGGTAGGCCTCCTGCGTGACCATGACGATCGCGCGGCGGAGATCCTTCGGGTGCAGCGAGCGGAGGTCGACGTCGTCGAGCGTCACCGCGCCTCGGGTCGGGTCGTAGAACCGCGACACGAGCTTGGCGAGCGTCGACTTGCCGGCGCCCGTCGTGCCGACGAGCGCGATGGTCTGCCCGGCGGGGATGTCGAGCGAGAAGTCCGGCAGGATCGTGCGCCCGTTGCCGTACCCGAACTCCACGTTGCGGAACTCGAGGTGGCCCTTCGCCGTCCAGAGGTCGACCGGCTGCTTCGGGTCGGGAACCGTGGGCTCCTCCTCCAGCACGCCCGACACCTTCTCGAGCGCCGCCGTCGCCGACTGGTACGAGTTCAGGAAGAACGCGACCTCCTGCAGCGGCGAGAAGAAGTTGCGCACGTACAGCACGGCGGACAGCAGGAAGCCGATCTCCATCGCCCCGTCGACGACACGGATGCCGCCCCACGCGATCACGACCGCCAGCGTCACCGACGCGACGGCCATGAGGCCCGGCTCGAACGTGCCGAAGAGGCGGATCGAGCGCATGTTCACATCGCGGTAGTCCATCGCGACGGCGCCGAACTCCTCGTCGTTGCGGTCCTCCTTGCGGAAGGCCTTCACGGCGCGGATACCGGTCATCGTCTCGACGAACTTGACGATCACCTTCGCGCTGATGACGCGCGACTCGCGGTACACGAGCTGCGAGCGCGAGTAGAACCAGCGCATCAGCAGGTAGAGCGGAATGCCCATGACGGTCAGGATCACTCCCGACTGCCAGTCCACCATGTACAGCGCGGCCAGTGTGAAGGCGCCGTACAGGATGCCCGAGACGAGCTCGTTGAGACCGCCGTCGAGGAGTTCCCGAATCGTGTCGAGGTCGCTCGTCTGACGGGAGATGATGCGGCCCGACGTGTAGGACTCGTGGAATTCCAGGCTCAGCCGCTGGGTGTGCAGGAAGATGCGCTTGCGCAGGTCGAGCATGACCGCCTGTGTGAGGCGCGCGGCCACCACGACGTACCAGCCGATGAGGGCGGCACCGCCGATCGCGGTCACCAGGTAGACCAGCACGACGAGGATCGTCGGCATCCAGTCCATCCGCTCCACCGCAGCCGGCAGGGCGTTGTTGATGCCGATGCCGATCAGCCACGGGCCCGCGACGCGGAGCGCCGTCGAGACCACCAGCACGACGCCGGCCAGGATCAGCTGGGCGCGCACCGGGGTGATGAGCGAGCCCAGCAGGCGCAGCGAGCGCCTGCGGATCTCCTTGCTCTCGGCCTGCGTGTAGTCGGAGCGGTCTTCGCCGCTCGTTCCGGTCACTGTGGTGCTCACAGGGTCACCTCCCCCATCGGTTCCTGCGCTTGTCGCGCGGCCTGCATACGTGCTTCCTCGACCTCGAGACTCGAGATCACGTGTCGGTAGTGGCTGCTGGATCGCAGCAGCTCGGAGTGCGTGCCGACCGCCGTCACGCGCCCGGCCTCCAGGAGCGCCACGCGGTCAGCGAGCATGACGGTCGAGGGGCGGTGCGCCACGACGAGCGCGGTCGTCTCGGACAGCACCTGGCGCAGCGCATCCTCGACGAGGGCCTCGGTGTCGACGTCGAGCGCCGACAGCGGGTCGTCGAGCACGAGCACCGCCGGACGAGCGGCGACAGCGCGCGCGAGCGCGAGCCGCTGACGCTGGCCGCCCGAGAGCGACAGCCCCTCTTCGCCGATGATCGTGTCGACGCCGTCGGGCAGGTCGTCGACGAATCCCGCCTGCGCGACGCCCAGCGCCTCGCGCAGCACGCGCTCGGCTTCGTCGCTGCCGGGGACGAGGTCCTCACGCCCGAGCAGCACGTTGTCGCGCACGCTCTGCGAGAAGAGGGTCGCGTCCTCGAAGGCCATGCCGATGTGCCGGCGGAGCTCCTTCAGCGTCAGGTCGCGCACGTCCACGCCGTCGAGCGTCACGCGCCCGCCGGTCACGTCGTAGAGGCGCGTCGGAAGCGTCGTGAGCGTCGTCTTGCCCGACCCGGTCAGGCCGACGAGCGCCATGGTCTCCCCCGGGCGCAGCACGAGGTCGACGCCGTCGAGCAGATCCCGCTCGTGGGACGCGGCATCCTGGTAGCGGAAGTGCGCGCCCTCGAAGACGAGCTCGCCCTGCGGGCGCTCGATCGAGACCGGGTTCTCGGGATCGACGATCGTGTTGTCCTCGTCGAACACCTCGAAGAGGCGGTCGGTCGCGGTGCGCGCGTCGAGCAGGAACGAGAACAGGAAGCCGATGGACTCCATCGGCCAGCGCAGCACCGTGGCCATCGCGAAGAACGCGATGAGCTCGGCTCCCTGCAGCTGTCCCATGGCAGTGAGGTAGATGCCCGCACCCAGACACAGCGCGAACGCGATGTCGGGGAGCAGCACCAGCCAGAACCAGATCCAGCCGACCGCGCGGGCCTTGCGCAGCTCGGTCTCGCGCAGCGTCTCGGCCTGCCGCGTGAAGCGCTGCAGCGCATGCTTGCCGCGGCCGAACGCCTTGAGGACGCGGATGCCGTGGACGCTCTCCTCGACGGACGTCGCGAGATCGCCCGCCTGGTCCTGGGACTGGCGCGCCAGCGTTCCGTAGGTCTTCTCGAACCGGTAGCCCGCGTACCACAGCGGTGCCGAGGTGACGAGGAAGATCGTTCCGAGCAGCCAGTGCCAGCGGAAGAGCAGCGCGGTGCCGACGGCGATCGTGAGGACGTTCACGACGAGCAGCACGAGACCGAAGGCGAGCCAGCGGCGCAGCATGCTGATGTCCTGCATCATGCGGCTGAGCAGCTGCCCCGACTGCCAGCGGTCATGGAAGGCCACGGGAAGGCGCTGCAGGCGCGCGTAGAAGGTCTGGCGCAGGTCGTACTCGACGAGGGTCGCCGGCGCGAGCACGAACCAGCGGCGCAGCCAGACCATGCCGGCTTCGGCGAGGCCGAGGAGCAGGATCGCTCCGGCGCCCCACCAGATGGCGCTGACGTCGCCCGAGGCGATGGGGCCCTGGACGATCTGCTCGAGGACGAGCGGGATGGCGAGCGCGAGCAGGCTGGCGAAGAGCGCGCTGACGGCGCCCATGGTCAGTCGCGGCAGCACGGGTTTGGCGAAGGGAAGGAGGCGCGCGAGCGCGCGGGGAGTGGAGAGTCTCTCAGCGGAAGACGTAGTCATGATCCTTGGCGAGTGGTGTGGCGGGGGTGTTTCGATGCCGCGGGAACGGCGGGGACGGCGCACCGCACAGACAGCGTGCGGGGTCGCCGGAGAGGCGTCCTGTGTGCGAGAACGCGGGAGCTGGTGATCCTCTTCCGCGCGAGGTGACGCGCGGGCGCCGCGGATGCGGCGGATCAGCGGAGGTCGGCCCGGGGTCTATCCCTCGAGGGCGACGCGCGTGGTCCCGAGAACAGGCAGGAAGACAATCGGCTTCGTGGTGACGACGGCCTGAGACATGGCTTCCTCCTTGAACGTGGGACGGTGACTGGCATCCGCCGAAACGACACGCCAGCCCTCCAGCGTATACCTGGGGGAACGCTGAGCACAACAAGCGCTTTCCGCCTCCCCGGAAGTTCTTTCCGAGCGCCCCACACGCGCAGGCATCCCGGACCGTCAGGGGACGGCCCGGGATGCCGGGATTGCCGGGGATGCCGGGGGTCAGGCGACGAGTGCGGGCACTCCGGCCTCACGGTCGAGCAGCCGCTGCTTCACCGGCAGACCCCACGCGAAGCCGCCGAGGGTGCCGTCGCTGCGAAGCACCCGATGGCAGGGAACGAACAGGGCCGGCGCGTTGCGGGCGCAGATGGATGCCGCGGCGCGGACCGCGCTCGCAGACCCCAGCTCGCTCGCGAACTCGCTGTACGTCAACGGCCGGCCGGGAGCGATCCGGCGCAGCGCCGCCCAGCCGGCGAGCTGCATCTCGGTGCCGTCCTGCGACACCGCGACCTCGTCGATGGCGGCGAGGTCGCCGTCGTAGTAGGCGGCGACGGCGGCCGCGGCATCCGTCCGTCCGGCCTCGATGGCGGACGGGAGATCGCGGGCCGACAGACGCGCGAGGATCGACGCGCGATCGGCCGTCCAGCCGGACGCGAGTACGCGCCCGCGGTCGTCGGCGAGGATCGTGAACGCGCCGTCGGGGGTGTCGACGGTCTGGATGGTGGCGGTGGTCATGACATGCCTCCGGTGGTGGTGTCGGACGGACCGGCGTTCGCATCGAATGAGCCGGTGTTACGGGATGTGCCGGTGCTCCTGCGGGAGGAAGCGGGTGCCTTCGGCGGGACGGCCCGCCACAGGTGGGCGGTGAGATAGCTGCGCCACGGAGCGGTGCCCGCCGCCCACTCGTCGAGCGGGCGCGGATCTGCCGGAAGCCCCAACGTGGCAGCGCCGGAGCGCACGGCGACGTCGCCGGGGAGGAACACATCGGGATCGCCGAGCACGCGCATGCGCACGTAGTCGGCCGTCCACGGGCCGATGCCCGGCATCGCCAGCAGCGCGGCGCGCTGCTCGGCGGCGTCGTCCCCGGTCGTGAGCGTGAGCGTGCCGTCCGCGAGCGCCGCGGCAGCCCCCGTGATGGCGCGGATGCGTGCCGCCGGACCGCGCAGCACGTCGGCGCCGCGCTCGGCGATCGCGGCCATCGTCGGGAACAGCCGGGCCGGAGCGGCTGCCTCGCCGGTCGCCTGCCCGAGGTCGGTCGAGCGGGCACCGGTGTCGTCGCCGGATTCGGCGGTCGCCGCCACGGTTGCTGTGTCGTCCGTGAGCATGCCGGCGAAGGCGGGCACCTCGTCGCCGAGGGCGGTGGTCAGGGCCGTGAGGGCCGTACGCGCGGCCACCACGGTGATCTGCTGGCCGACCATCGCGCGGATCAGCATCTCGTGGGGATCGGCCGCGCCGGGAACGCGGATGCCGGGCAGCGCGGCGACGCGAGGGGCGAGCTCAGGATGCCGCGCCAGCGCGTCGTCGACCGCGTCCGGGTCGGCATCGAGGTCGAAGAGGCGCCGGGCCCGGGTGACCAGAGTGGACAGGTCGGCGAGGTTGGTCAGCGCAGCACGCAGCCGCACCCGCCCGAGGTCGTCCAGTCGCAGCTCGAACCACGCGGGACCCTGCGGCAGGCGCAGCGTGCGGGCGAAGGTCGAGTCCGTGGCGAGTTCGGCGCCGGGGAGGGCGCGGGCGCCCATCCAGGCGAACAGGCCGGCGGCGTCCAGGGCACCCCGGTGCGGCAGCGCCAGGTCGATCGTCACGCCGGGTGCGGCCGGCCCCGACGCGGCGGCGTGCCGCTCCCCTGGCCCGGCGGCGGGCCGCTCGCCCGGCCGCGCGAGCCGGCGTCGCGCGCGCAGGTCGAGCGGCGGCATCCCGAACACCTCGCGGATGGTGTCGTTGAACTGGCGCACGCTGGCGAACCCGGACGAGAACGCGACATCGGCGGCGGGCAGGTCGGTGCCGATGAGCAGCATGCGTGCCGTCTGCGCGCGGTGCGCACGGCTCAGCGCGAGCGGGCCGGCACCGAGCTCCGTGGTGAGCAGCCGCGTGAGGTGCCGCGGCGAGTAGCCCAGTCGGCGGGCCAGCCCGGGGACGCCCTCGCGCTCGACGACCCCGTCGGCGATGAGCCGCATCGCTCGGCCCGCGGTGTCGCCGCGGAGGTTCCACTGCGGCGATCCGGGTGCCGCTTCGGGCAGGCACCGCTTGCACGCCCGGTAGCCCGCCTCATGCGCGGCGGCGCTCGTCGGGTAGAACGTCACGTTCGACGGCTTGGGCGTGCGCGCCGGGCAGCTGGGCCGGCAGTAGATGCCGGTGGAGCGCACCGCCGTGACGAACTGCCCGTCGAAGCGGGTGTCGCGCGAGTCGATCGCGCGATACCTCTCGTCGAATGTCATGGCGAGGCTCATGCCCCTAGCCTGACACGCTCCCCCGACACCCGCTCGCGGAAATCGGACACGGCGGTGAACCGCATCCGATCCCGTCGTCAGTGGAAGAAGTGGCGCTCCCCCGTGAAGAACATCGTGACGTTCGCGTCCCGGGCTGCGGCGATCACCTCGTCGTCGCGCACGGACCCGCCCGGCTGCATGATGGCCGAGATGCCGGCGTCGAGCAGGATCTGCGGGCCGTCGGCGAACGGGAAGAACGCATCGGATGCCGCGACCGATCCTGCGGCGCGGTCCCCCGCCCGTTCGACCGCGAGCCGGCAGGAGTCGACGCGGTTGACCTGGCCCATGCCGATCCCGACCGTCGCGGAGTTCTTCGCGAGCACGATCGCGTTCGACTTCACGGCGCGGCACGCCTTCCACGCGAAGATGAGGTTCGTCATGTCCTCGTCGGCGGGGCGCTCCCCCGAGACGAGCTGCCAGTCCTTCGCCACCGACTCGATGTCATCGGGGAAGCGGTCGGCGTCCTGCAGCAGCAGGCCGCCCGACACCAGGCGCACGTCCATGCGCTCCTGCTGCCAGTCCTCCGGCAGCTGCAGCAGGCGCAGGTTCTTCTTCGCCTTGAAGACCTCGAGCGCGGCCGGCTCGAACGAGGGGGCGACGATGACCTCGGTGAAGATGTCCTTGAGGTTCTCGGCCATCTTGAGGGTGACGGTGCCGTTGGCCGCGATCACTCCGCCGTACGCCGACACCGGGTCGCACTCGTGCGCGCGAAGATGTGCGCTGGCGATCGGATCGAGCGCGTTGGGAGCCGTGACGGCGATGCCGCAGGGGTTCGCGTGCTTGATGATCGCGACGGCGGGCTTCACCATGTCGAACGCGGCGCGCAGCGCGGCATCGGCGTCGACGTAGTTGTTGTAGGACATCTCCTTGCCCTGCAGCTGGGTCGCCTGGGCGATGCCGTGACCACCGTTGCGGGTGTAGATCGCGGCGCGCTGGTGCGCGTTCTCGCCGTACCGGAGCGTCGCGAGGCGCTCGGCCTTGATGGTGAGGTGCTCGGGGAGGTCGGGCTGGGTGAGCGTGCCCTCCGAGAACCACGTCGCGACGGCGCGGTCGTACTCGGCCGTGTGGGCGAAGGCGCGGGCGGCGAGCTCCCGTCGCTGCACGAGGCTCGTTCCGCCGGCACGGACCGCTTCGATCACGGCGGGGTACGACGAGGGCGAGACGACGATCGCGACGTTGGCGTAGTTCTTCGCCGAGGCCCGCACCATGGCGGGGCCGCCGATGTCGATCTGCTCCACGACGTCGTCGCCCTGCGCGCCGGAGCGCACGGTCTCGACGAACGGGTAGAGGTTGACCACGACGAGCTCGAACGGCGCGATGTCGAGCGCATCCAGCTGCCGCTCGTGGTCTTCGAGGCGCAGGTCGGCCAGCAGACCGGCATGCACGCTCGGGTGCAGGGTCTTGACGCGGCCGTCGAGCGACTCGGGGAATCCGGTGACGCTGGACACGTCGGTCACGGTGTGACCGGCCTCTCGCAGCAGCGTCGCGGATCCGCCCGTCGACACGATCTCGACGCCCGCTGCGGCGAGCGCCTCGCCGAGGGTCAGCAGGTCGGTCTTGTCGCTCACCGAGACGAGGGCCCGGCGCACCGGGACCACGTCGCGCGTGCGATACAGGGCGGGGTCGTGGCTGGGTCCGGCCATGGCGGATCTCCTCGGGGTGGGGACGGGGGTCAGAGCGGGGCGTTCGCGGACACCGCCGCGAGATCGAGGTCGCCGGTCGCGACGCGGCGCACCACATCGATGAGCAGGCGGCGTTCGACGGGCTTGATGCGGTCGTGCAGCGCGTGCTCGTCGTCACCGGGGAGCACGGGCACGCGTTCCTGGGCGAGGATCGGCCCGGAGTCGACCCCGTTGTCGACGATGATCACGCTGGCGCCGGTCTGGGCGACCCCTGCCGCGAGTGCGTCGCGGACGCCGTGCGCCCCGGGGAACTCGGGCAGGTACGCCGGATGCGTATTGATGATGCGCGGCGACCACGCGTCGACGAGGTCGGCCGGCAGCAGCTTCATGAGGCCGCTGAGCACCACGAGGTCGGGCCGCCACACGTCGAGCTGGGCGTGGAGCTCGGCGCCCCACTCCTCACGGCTCGCGAACTGCGAGAACGGGACCATGAACGTGGGGATGCCGTACTCCTCGGCGTGCGAGAACCCGTCGGCCTCGCGGTCGGCGCCGACGACGACGATGCGGGCGGGGAACTCGGGATCGGCCGCCGCGTCGAGCAGAGCGCGCAGATTCGACCCTGTGCCCGAGATGAGGACGGCGACCGTGAGCACCCGCCCAGCCTACTCGGAACCGTCGCGCTCGCCGGGCGGCGTCCACCCGGGCAGATCGATCGGCTCGGTCGTGGCATCCGGGGTCGCACCGGCCCCGGTCGACGTCGGCGCGATCCCGGGAACGGACCCCGCCCCCTTCGACGCATCGCCGGGCGATCGGCGGCCGGTCCATCCGCCGACGTGTGCGGGGAGCGCCGGATCACCCGCGCCCTGCGGTTCGACGATCGCCGACTCGTCCACGACCCCGGCAACCGGCCCCGACGGCATCGGCACCGCGTCGGCGACGCGCGCACCACTGATACCGCTGTGATCCGACCCATCGCGCCTCTGGCCGCCGCGCCCGCGCGGGGCGAGCAGGAGGATCGCGGCGCCGAGCAGCACCTCGAGCCCCACCGCCAGCGCGACCGGGCCGGGCTCCGGCCCGAACGTGCTGAGCCGGCCAGGCCCGAGCGAGCCGGACGCGGCGACCGCGAGCAGCGCCGCCGCGGCGCCGGCGACGAGGGCGATGCCGGCCGTGACGACGACGCGCGCGCCGATCGGGTCTTCGGGCACGAGCGGACTGTCACCCAAGGCCGACGCACGCTCGTCCTTCGCAGCCTCGTGCGCCGCACCTTCGCCCGCCGCACCGGCGGCTGACGTCGAGGCCGACAGCAACCCGCTGAGCGCGGCGGTCCTCGACGCGTCGACGCGCGCCGTGTCCGTGGACACCGACGGCGCACCCAGCGAATGCGGCGCGCGCGCCGGGCGCGGCCCGCCCACGTGCAGCAGTCGCGATCGCGCGATCCAGCCGGCCAGCGCCCCGATCGCGATGGGCAGCAGCGCGAGCAGCAGCAGCCACGACGTGGTCGATTCGGGCACGGCACCGAGCGCCGGAAGACCGGGGACGACGCCCACCTGCGTGCCGGCGGGCGACACCGCGGTGCCCTCGCCGACGGCGAACCCCGGGCCGGCGACGAAGCTCAGTCCCCAGACGGCGAGGGTCGGAACGTAGGCGAGCTGAGCGATCGTGAGGACCGTGGCGCCGATCGCATCGACGTCCCCCGCCTGGAACAGCGCCACGATCTGGCCGGCGCGGGCGAACAGCGCCACCGCGGCGACCGCGGCGCCCACGCCGATGAGGCCCACCACCACGACGGCTGAACCGCGCGCGATCAGCGCGGGCACGTCGCCCCACCCGTGCGGAAGGGTTTCTGCCCGGTCGCGCAGCCGCGCGATCGCTCCCGACCCGGCCTCGGACCACTCGGTCACGACCGCCGCGCCGAACGCCGGCAGAGCGAACACGAGGGTGGGGACCAGGATCGCCTGCCACGTCTCGACGTGCGCGACGTCGTTCGCTCCCGTGAGCGCGGCGCCCGTCGCCAGCACGGCGAAGACGACGGTGGAGGTCACGACGCCGGTGAGCCAGGCGTCCGCATGCGAGGCGCGCGCGCCCGAGCGCGCGGCGAAGATCGCCGTGAACCCGGCGAACGCCAGCGGTGCCAGCGACAGGACGAACGAAGCCGCCTGCGCGTCGATCCTGGCCGCGGCGAGGTACTCGGGCGGCAGGGCGATGTGCAGCGGCACGAGGTTGCCGAGCTGCCACACCGATACGGCCGACGGCCACAGCACGTCCCAGTCGGCACCGCCGCCGAACCCGAACACCCAGAGCAGCGTCAGGGGGGCGAGGGTCACCGCAAGGCCGACGGCCACGGCGATGGCGGCGTCGACGGAGGCAAGGAGGGCGACGATGAGGCGATGCATGCGCCATCGACCCTACTTCGAGGGTCGCGGCGGTCCTGGCTGCGTCCGCGCCGTGGTGCGGCATCCGTCCAGCGAATACTCAGCTTCGCGCGCGAAGGACTAACGTTTCAGGTCGGAGGTCCACACCCATGAGCACAGCCGCGTCCGCCGCATCGAACGCCCCCGCAGCCCCCGAGAACACCGAGCCGCCAGAGCCGAAGAACGCCTTCGACAGGTTCTTCGAGATCACCCGGCGCGGTTCGACGGTCGGCACCGAGGTCCGCGGCGGTGTCGTGACCTTCGTGACGATGGCGTACATCGTCATCCTGAATCCGATCATCCTCTCCAGTGGGACGGATGTCGCGGGCAACACTCTCGGGTTCACCCAGGTGGCGGCGACCACGGCGCTCACCGCCGGCGTCATGACCGTGCTGTTCGGCCTGGTGACCCGCCTGCCGTTCGCGTTCGCCGCGGGTCTCGGGATCAACTCGTTCCTCGCGGTCTCTGTCGTGGGCCAGGTGACGTGGCCCGAGGCGATGGGCCTCGTCGTCATCAACGGTCTGATCATCGTGCTGCTCGCGGCGACGGGGCTGCGGCGCATGATCTTCGACGCCGTGCCCATCCAGCTGAAGCTCGCGATCACCGTCGGCATCGGCCTCTTCATCGCGTTCATCGGCTTCGTCGACGCCGGCTTCGTCACCTCGACAGGGGCCTCCTCTCCCCCGGTGGGCCTCGGCGTGAACGGCTCGGTCGCCACGGTGCCCACGCTGATCTTCGTCTTCACCCTCCTGCTGACCGGCATCCTGGTCGCCCGCAAGGTCAAGGGCGGCATCCTCATCGGACTCGTCACGGGCACGGTGGTCGCGCTGATCGTCGAGGCGATCTGGAACATCGGCCCGAAGTTCGACGGCGACGAGGTCAACCCCGGCGGCTGGGGCCTCTCGGTGCCCGAGCTGCCGTCGTCGCTCGTGAGCGTGCCCGACCTGTCGCTGGTCGGGCAGGTCTCGTTCGGCTCGTTCGAGCGCATCGGCGTGCTCGCGGCACTGATGCTGGTCTTCACGCTCGTGTTCACGAACTTCTTCGACGCGATGGGCACCATGACGGGCCTCTCGAAGGAGGCCGGCCTCTCCAACGAGAAGGGCGACTTCCCCCGCATCAAGTCGGCGCTGATCGTCGAGGGCGTCGGAGCGGTCGCGGGTGGATTCACCTCGAGCTCGTCGAACACCGTGTTCATCGAGTCCGGCGCCGGCATCGGCGAGGGCGCCCGCACCGGCTTCGCGAACGTCGTCACGGGTGTGCTGTTCCTGGTCGCGATGTTCTTCACACCGCTGGTCTCGATCGTGCCGACCGAGGTCGCGGCATCCGCTCTGGTCATCGTGGGCGCGCTCATGATGTCGCAGATCCGGTTCATCGACTTCTCGGACTTCTCGATCCTGCTGCCGGTCTTCCTGGCCGTCACCGTCATGCCGCTCACGTACTCGATCGCCAACGGCATCGGCGCGGGGTTCATCTCGTGGGTCGTGGTGCGCTCGCTCTCGGGCAAGGCGCGCGAGATCAGCCCGCTGCTGTGGATCGTCGCGGCAGGCTTCGTGCTCTACTTCGCGCGCGGACCGCTCGAGACCCTGCTCAGCTGAGACTCCAAGGGGAGGATGCCGCGGCTCGCGGCATCCTCCCCTTCGGCGTTTCCGGTGGTGCGCTTCGACAGGCTCAGCGACCGGGTCGCAGCACCACCCCTCGGTTGCTGAGCCTGTCGAAGCACCGCCGCAACGGCTCAGCGACCGGGTCGAAGCATCGCCGCGACGGGTCAGCGACCGGGTCGCAGCATCGCCGCGACGGCTCAGCGACCGGTTGCTGAGCCTGTCGAAGCATCGCCGCGACGGGTCAGCGCAGCGGGGTCCAGCCGGGCGGTGTCGGACCGTCGAAGGCCGCGCGCTCCGCGTCCGCCTGCGCCGACCAGCCCTGAGCGGCGTCCACCCCGTCGAAGCCGCCCTTGGCCACGCGGAACCCGACGTCGTCATGGTGCATGCGGGGTGCGCCGCCGCGGCGGGTCGAGGCGCGCACGCTCCAGGCGTCGTCGGCGAACCCGCCGCCGCGGAACACGCGGTAGTCGGCGTATCGGGCGGGATCGAGCAGGTCCCAGCACCACTCCCACGCGTTGCCGAGGGTGTCGAACAGGCCGTTCAGGTTCGGCAGCTTGCCGCCGACGTTCTGCGGGGCGGTCACGCCGTCGGCGCTCGTCCAGGCGATCTCCGCCAGCGGCCCGTACTGCGGGCCGGTGGAGCCGGCGCGGCAGGCGTACTCCCACTCGGCCTCGGTCGGCAGGCGGAATCCGTCGGCCTCCACCCGCCAGGTGACGTCTTCGCCGTCGAACCTATACGCCGGATCGAGACCCTCCCACTCCGAGGCCGCGTTGCAGAACCGGATCGCCCGCAGCCAGCTGACGTCGGTCGCGGGCCGTCGCGGATGCGCTCCCGGCTCGCCCAGCAGCTCGGTCAGCTGCTCTTGCGTCACGGCGTAGACGCCGATCTCGAACGGCTCCAGCTCGACGCTCCAGCGGGCCTTCCCGCGCGCGTCGTGGAGCGTCACGGTGCCGCCCGCGATGCGGGCGAGCTCGATGTCGGTCACTCCTCGCGGGGCTCGAGCACGAAGATCGCGATCTGGCGGTCGGTCTTCGCCTGGTACTTGTCGTAGTCCGGCCATACGGCCGTCGCCCGCGCCCACCATTCGACGCGCTCGTCGCCCGCGAGCTCGCGGGCGGTGTAGTCCCGGCGGACGGCGCCGTCCTGCAGTTCGACGTGCGGCTCACGCCGCATGTTCTCGCCCCACTTGGGCTCGTCGGGCGCGCCGCCCTTCGAGGCGACGACCGCGTACCGGCCGTCGTGCTCGACGCGCATCAGCGCCGTCTTGCGCAGCGCCCCGCTCTTCGCGCCGACCGTGGTCAGCACGATGATCGGCACGCCCCGCAGCGTGTTCGCCTCCTGGCCGTTCGAGGCCTCGTACTTCTCGGCCTGGCTGCGGGCCCATTCGGATGTGGACGGCTTGTACTCTCCGGTCAACGGCATGGCACCAGCGTAAAGGCGTGGCGCGCCGCTTCGGGTCGCGCGGCCCTATCGTCGAGGTATGCCGAACATGAGAGTCGAACTCCTCCCGGGGCGCACCGTCGACCAGCGCCGCCGCTTCGCCGAACTCGTGACCGATGCCGCCGTCGAAGCGCTCGGCGCCCGCCGCCAGGACGTGCGCATCATGTTCGAGGAGGTCGCCGCCGACTTCGTCGCCAACGGCGGCGTGCTCGCCAGCGAAGACGCCGACCGCGCCGGCCAGGTGTCCCGCTTCGGCGGCAGCGGCGCCACCGCCGCCGACTGACGCCGGCTGAGGTCGCACCCGCCTTCTTCTCGGGTTTGGGGCGCGTCGCGTGCGTTTGGGGCGGGTCTCGCGCGCCCCGAACGCACGGCGTCCGCCCCGAACGCGAGGAACTGGGGCTCCGGAGAGAGCGAGAGGACGTGGATGCCGCGAGGCGCGGCCTCCCGTGACCGGCGGCCGACAGCCGTGGCGGCGCCTCCAGACCCGCACGGCGCGTCAGGCCTGACGCCGGCGACCGGCGCGCGACCGGCGCGCGTCAGGCCTGACGCCGGCGACGCGCGACCAGGAGCAGCAGCCCCAGGAGCAGGAGGCCGAGGCCCGAGAGCATCCAGCCCTGGAGGCCCTCGACGCCGGTCGCGGCGAGGTCGCCGTCGCTTCCGCCCGCCGAGGCTGCAGGCTGACCGGCGCCACCCGGCTGGCCGGGCTGCCCCGGCTGCTCGGGCTCGCCGGGCTCCTCGGGCTCTTCGGGCGGGTCGGCGGGCGCGTTGATGTAGACGTTGCGCGCCGCGGCGCCGTCGTAGAGCGGGTCATCGCTGACCACGGTGTGGCTGACAGTCTCGACGACCATGCCCGGTCCGGGCTCGTTGCTCGGGGCCGCGGTGAGCAGCGACGGGAACGGGTGCGGGTCGGTCGTCGGCAGCAGCCGGACGATGACCGTCTTCGGAGCCGTCTCGCCGATCTCGAAGACCAGCACCACCTGGTCGTGGAAGGTGAGGCCACCGTCGATCGAGACCTGCGCGTACGGGATGCCGCCGCCGTACGCCGCCGAGATCGTGATGTAGACCCGGGCCGTCGGCAGTGTCGACAGGGCGATCGTGTAGCTGTCGGTCTCCTTGACGCCGCTCTGCAGCGTCGTCGTGCCGTCCGATTCGACGATGACGACCTCGCCCGCTCCCGGCACCACGGGCGGGACGGGGATGACGAGCGGCGCCGGCGGCGCGGCATCCTCCGCCGTCAGCACCACGGGTGCGGGCAGCACGACCGGCGCGATCACGAGCGCCGGCAGCGGCACGTGGTAGAGCTTCACCCGAAGCCCTGCCCCGAGGATCGTCCTGAGCGCGACGGCCAGCTCCGGCGTGGCGGCCGTCGCCAGCACCTGCACCGTCGGCGTGCCCGCGCCGCCGTCGAGCGACAGGAAGCCGTTCGCCCGGTAGCCGCCCGCGAGGAGGCGCACCGCGAGGAGCCGGAAGAGGTCGGCGCCGGTGGTCCCCTCGATCCGCAGCTCGGCGCGATGCCCGTTGATGACGAAGCGGTCGGCACCCTCTCCGCCGTACAGCACCGCGGGGAAGCTGACGCCGGCGCTGGCGTTGCCGAACTCCGTCTCGACAGTCGCGAACGCGCTGCCCGGCTGCACGTTCGGCTCGATGCGCGGCGTGGCGAAGAACTGCCCGACCACGAACGTGTCGTCGCCGTCGCCGCCGTACACCGTGGTGATGGCGCTGTTGTCGTCGAACGCGAACACGTCGTCGCCGTCGTAGCCGTTGACGGTCAGGCGTGCGTTGACGCCCTCGTCGTAGGCGATGGTCTCGGCCGTGCCTGCCGCGAGGTTCAGCTGGGCGACGAACGCGGCGTGACGCGCATCCGCATGCTCGGCGATGCCCGCCAGCGCCCGGAACAGGAACAGGTCGGCGGCATCCGTCCCGTCGATCGTGAGGGTGTTGAGACCGGTGCGCGCCCCGCCGCCGCGCACGACGACGCGGTAGTCGTGGCCGGCGGCATCGTCACCGCCCCAGGTCTGGATGCGGAAGTCGTTGTCGCCGCCGTGACCCCAGAGCACCAGCGCGTCGCGCACCTCGGTGCCGGCGAAATCGTCGCCGAGCGCCGCGATGTGCGTGCCGGTCATGGTGTGCAGCCACCACACCTGGAAGGAGTCGTCGCCCTGGAGCACGAGCGGGTCGGTGGGGTCGTCGCCGAATGCCTCGGTGTGGCCGCCGAGCAGCGTCTCGAGGAAGAAGAAGTCGTCGTCGCCGGCCGCGCCGAAGACCTGCATCGGCCCGTTCACCACGGCGTGATCGAAGGCGAAGAGATCATCGCCCGCGTCGCCGTGGACGAAGATCGGGCCGTTCACGACGGTGGCGTCGAACGAGAAGACGTCGTCGCCGAGGCCGCCGAACATCCGGGTCGGTGCGCCCGTGACGGTACCGCCGAAGTAGAGGAGCGAGCCGCCGTCGAGGGCCGACGTCTTGCCGAACGAGGCGCGGATGGTCACCGTCGAGCCCTCGATGAGGGTGTCGAGCGGTGCGATGACGTCCTGGCCGACCAGCAGCGTGACGTCGTCGCCGGCGACGATGCGCCCCTCAATCACAGTCACGAGCTCGTCGATGGTGCGGCCCTCGGTGAGGAGGAAGAGGCTCTCGTCGTCACCGCCGGCCACGAAGGGCACCATGAGGCGCACGTCGCCGGTGGTCGCCTCGGCACGGAGCACGAGGAGCGATCCGGACGCCTCGGTCACGAAGATGCCCGTCGGCGGCACGAAGATCACCGCGTCGCCCGGCAGCGACAGCGCGTAGAGCCGTGAGCCCGTGCCGGTGTCGACGACCAGGTCGGCGGAGCGATCGGGGCTGTCGGTGCCGATGCGGCCACCGACCGCGATGAGGTCGATGTCGCGCCCGGCGACGCGGACGGCCCCGGTCGGCGCATCCGCCTGGATGCCGCCCGCCCGGGTGCGCAGCGCGACGTCGGCGGTCAGCGACCGGGCGAGCGCGACGAACAGCGTGCCGGCCACCTGGTCGAGGAGGATGTCGCCCGCGGCGAGCGCGGTCAGCGATCCCCGCGCCGAGAGGGAGGAGCGGATCTCGAGGAAGTCCGGTGCCGTGTCAGTGGGGTCGGAGTCGGTGGGATCGACGTCGGGTCCGCCGATCCGGCCCGACACGAGACCCGCGATCATCACGATGTTCCGGCCCGCGACACGCGGCGTGCCGTCATCGATGGTGCCCTCGTCGAGGATCGACGCGGTGTCCTGCATCGTCTGCAGGTAGACGTCGTCCGCCGTCGAGGTGATGGTGCCGACGCGAAGGTCGGCGATCGTCTCGTAGTCCTCGACGAAGCCGTTGGTGTACAGCGTGATCTCGCCGTCGCCGTTCTGCGTCGAGTACTGCTGCGCCGGGAACCGCATGCTGAAGAGCGTCGCGTCCACGTTCGAGAAGACGACGAACGAGATGTCGGTGGCGAGGGACGGATGCCGCACCACGATGTCGTCGCCCGCGCTCAGGTCGCTGAACGTGTAAGCGCTGTCGTGAAGCTCGTTCACCGTGCCCCACGCGACCAGCACCGGGTCGTCGAACCCGCCCCACGGACCCGGGTCGGGGTGGAAGTACGTGTGGTACTGGCCCGTCGGAGGAACCGTCGTGTTCGACGGCGGGTGCGTGACGTTCACCTGCACCCAGTACGACGACATGACCGGCACGTCGGAGCCGGAGAGCGAGTCGTGGACGAGGAGGTCGATGTCGTCACCGGCGTGGATCGGGCCCAGGACGGGCTGGAAGGCGGTGCCGGCGTACGGCGAGCCGACCGGCATCCGCGCCACGTAGGTGAGGTCGAGGACGACGTCGTCGCGCGCGTCGGCGACGAGCTCCACCGGGCGCGTCGGATCGACGTCGTCGACGACGTAGTCGCTCTGCACCAGCACCACGGGGATGGGAAGGCGGACGGCGATGCCGAACAGCGTGAAGCTCGCGCCGATGGTGCCCAGGTTCGCGTGCAGCTGCGCGATGTTCGTGCGGATGCTGCCCGCGCCCAGCGCCCAGATGTCACCGTGCTCGTTGATCACCCGCGTCGTGCCGATCGGGTTGTCGATGAAGCCCGCGAGCACGATGTCGGGCGTCCCCGGTCCGGTCCAGTTGGCGATGTCGACGAAGGTCGGCGTGAAGATGGGGCGGCCGATGTGGAAGCGGAAGGTCGACGAGTCCTCGGCCTGCACGTTCACGGTGGCCCCGACGTCGTCGAGGTTGACCACGCTGATCCCGTTGACCCGCAGCAGGCGGCTCGAGTGGTTGTGCAGGCGGACGAAGTCGAACGTGTTCTGCACCTGCAGCGTGCCCCGGTCGCCCGTGAGGGTGCCGACCTGCGAGCCCGCCGGGTTGTTGATGAAGTACGTCGCCGATCCGCCGCCGTTGTTCTCGATCGGGTCGACGACGATCTCGCGGCCCTCGGGGATCGTCTGGCCCAGGATGTACACCGTGCCGAGGTCGTCGCGCACGGCGACGGCGTACTTCTTGACGATCTTGCCGGTGCTGTCGACGACGAGGGTCGGGTTCGGCGCGTGCAGCACGACGTCGGCGTTCCAGTCGATCCAGCGGTGCCTGTTGTCGTCGGCGCTGTTGTCGTCGCCGCCGAAGTCGATGAAGCCGCCGCCGGTCGACGCGCGCGGATCGACGACGACCTGCAGGTGCAGCGCCTCGACGCGGAGCGTGGCGGTGCGGATGCGGACGCCGGCCTCGCCCGTCACCGACGAGGTCGCGTTGTACCGGACGATCGCGTCGGCGTCGCTGTCGCCGCCGAAGCAGCCGCACGTCGCTCGCGCGTCGGCGACGAGGCGGAGGTCGAGGTGCTGCGCGCGGACGGTGACCGTCTGGTAGCCGATGATCTTCGCACCGTCGACGAGGTGCACGTGCACGTTCGAGGTGAGCGTGACCTCGGAGCGGGCGTCCGAGTCCTCGAACGCGCCGTCGCCGTTGGAGCGGTTGTGGTCGAGCAGGCTGGTCGTGATCATCTGCGCCGCCAGGGTGACGTTGTCGGCCTCCAGGTGCGCCGCGCCTCCCACGGTCAGCGTCGCGTCGTTGTTCGCGACGATGTGGCACGGGTCGCCGCCGCAGTCCCCGGATGTCGAGCTGCCGGCGAAGGAGCCGCCCGAGGCGCCGGCGCGGAGCTCGGACTGCATCGCCGTCGACGACGATGCGGCGATGTCGTTCCACGCGGTGATGCGCCCGTCGAGGGTGACGTGCGACGTGGTGCTGAGGTCGGCGCGTGTCTGGGCCTCGGTGCCGTGGCCGAAGCCCCCGGCGCTGGAGTTCGCGTACGCGTTGCCGCTCGCGAGCGTGAGCGGATCGATCGTGACGCTGCCGCCGGTGCTCGACAGGTCGGTTCCTGGGCGCACGGACACCGTCGTGGTGGCCGTGGCGCTGACCACGGCGCGCGCGTGGGTGATCGAGATGGCGCCGATGCCGCCCGAGGTGCCGTCTGCGACAGCGGCTGCCGTGTTCAGCGCGTGCACGCCGATCTCCCCGCCGGCGGCGATCCGCGCGCCGTCGCCGATCGTCAGGTCGAGGGTGGCGTCGACGACGACGCGGGGACGCGTCTCACCGACCTGGATGAAGCCGCCGCCCTCGCCCGCGACCTTCGCCTCTGAGTACGTCCCCGACGGCAGTGAGGGCGCCATCGTGGCGACCTGCAGGTGCTGTGTGCCCGTACCCGCCGCCGTCAGATCGACCACGAGCTTTCCACCGCCCAGCGCCGGTCCCAGATCGACGACGGCCGGGACGAACCGGCTGGTGCCGACGCTGCCGTTCGCGCCGAGCGGACGGTGGAAGCAGACGCCCAGGAGTTCGATGAGCTTCAGCCCGAACGAGGTGGGCGTGGCGTCGCAGACCTCGTACACGCCGCCGTTCTGCAAGCCGGCGATGGGCTGCTGCCCGGGTGCGAACAGCTGGTGGATGACCGTGCGGCCGGCCTCCGAGATGTCGGGCGCGAGGCCGAGCGCCGTGAGGGGGATGACGCCGCCGCCGCCGTCGTCGCACGTACCCAGCGCGTGACACTGGCTGTCGGCGAGCTGGATGCGGTTGCCGTCGATCCGGATGACCCAGTACGTGGTGTCCTGCGACAGGCCGCCGAGGGGGCCGCCGGTCGCCCGGTACACGACGGCGTCGCCGGTCTGCAGTCCGTGCTCGCGGACGGCGATCACGTTGTTGTCCTCGATCTGGAACGTCGGCGGGCTGCCGACCTGGACGGGGCTGCCCTGGGCGTCCACCACGATGTCCACGCGCGTGCTGTAGAACGACGCGCGCGCTGCCGCCGCGAGATACTGCAGCATCTGCCCGTCGGTGTACGAGTTCGCGACGTTGATGAGTCCGTTCGCCTCGTCGACGTCGCCGCCGTCGAACTCGACCGGCGCGGACGGGGTGTCGGCGTCGATGAGCTGGACGCGGAAGTCGTCGAGCACGCGGACCCGGTAGGCATGGCCGTTCACGAGTCCGGCGACGCCCAAGCCCGATGCGGTGTAGAACACGCGCTGGCCGTCGACGAAGCCGTGCTGCCGCGCGAACGTGATCACATCGTTCGCGGGGTCGACCTGGGCCGCTTCGAAGGCCGCGCCCAGCTGGATCTGCGTGGGCGAGACCACGATGACGCCGTACTTCGCGCCGTCTGTGAGGTCGCCGACCGCGCTGCCGCCGCTGCGGTCGTAGCGCACGGTGGCCGAGTCGTCGAGCGTGTGGGCTCCCGAGAGCGTGATGGTGTTCGTGCCGAGATCCACGCCCGTCACGGCGTCGAAGGCATAGACCGGCAGTGGTGGCGGCGTCGCGGAGTTCTGGTGGGCGGTCAGGGTCACCGCTCCCCCGGCCCAGAGCGTCGTGCCGTTGGCGACGGACAGCCTCACCGTCGGGAACGTCTCGGCCAGCGCGCTGTTCGACGACACCGCGAGCGCCGCGGCGGAGAAGTTCTCGGCGAACGACCGGGACACCGGCTGGGCGGCCGCCCGCACGTCGATGTCGCCCGAGACCACGATCGGCGTCCCGACACCGACGATCGCCTCGGCGACCGGGCGCACGCGGGCCCACGCGCGGCCCGAGTCGATGGTGATCGCGCCGATCGCCGTGCTCGCGAGCTTGGCGGTGGCGGTGTCGGATGTCGTGGCGTGGACGCCCAGCGACGCCGCCGTGGGCACCGTGGCGGCGAAGTGGGCCAGCGTCGAGGAGTCCACGAGCGCCTTCGGCTCGGCGACGCCGACCGTGATGGCGCCGCCGTTGACGCCGCCGCCCGCGGCGGTGGCGGCATTGGTCGCAGTCGCGTCGACCGTCAGAGCCGCCGACGGCGCGTGCACCGTGGCGCCGTCGTGCACGCGCGCGCGGGTGACCGCGGCGGCGGTGATGAGTGCCTCGGCGCTGGAGATGCTCACGGCGATCAGGCCCAGCGCCAGGCTCCCCGAGGTGGCCGAGACGGCGCGGTTCGCCGTCGCACGGACGGCGAGCGACGTGCCGCCCACCTGACGCGGCGCGGCGTCCGCCACGGCCGCAGCGGCGATGCGCGCCGTGGGTACCGATACCCCCACCACGAGCAGCCCGCCCGACACCAGGTCGCTCTTGGCGGTCGCGGTGGCCGTCAGCACCGTCTCGACGAGGACGCCGCCCGAGGTGACCAGCATCCCGGTGCCGTATCGGGACGAGACCGCGGCCGAGCCCTGCACCTCCGCGTCGACGACCGAGCCGGTGATGCCCACGAGCGCGATGCCGACGGCCTCGATCGTCGCATCGGCCTTCGCGTGGCCCGCGGCGCGGACGGACACGCCCGCCGAGGCGATGATCGTGCCGTCGAACGACGCCGTGACCGGCGCCCACACTGTCGCCTGCGCGACCACGACGCCCGCCTTGACCGCTCCGCCGCCCGCGCTGTCGATATCGGCGAGAGCGTGCGTGCCATCGCGGCTCTCGGCGAGGAGCGACACCGCCCCCGACGCGGCGAGCATCACGCCGGCGGCGACGGATGCCGTCGTCGCGGCGGACTCGGCGATGGTGGCGGCGGCGACCGTGCCGTCGACGCCGATGATCGAGATGGAGGTGAGCTCGCCGGTGGCGTCGACGGCGTTCCGCGACGATGCCGTCACCGCGAACGACGCGGAGGTCGCGGGACCCGCAGCGAACGTCGCGCGCGTCGCGGCGGCGACGGTCGCGCGTGGGAGGAGCCCGTTGATGTCCAGGCCCGCGACGGTGATCTTCTTCATGTCGGTCGAGGCGGTGTTCTCGGACCACGCGGTCACGGCGACGGCGCCACTGCCGCCGCGCACGTCGGCGGTGCCGGCGGCGACCTCGGCGGTGATGCCTGCGGCGTCGGCGACGACGGCCAGCGCCGAGCCGAAGCCGCCGTTGAAGAGCCCCGCCTCGATGTACGCCGCCGACGCGGTCGCGAGATTGGTTCCCCGCGCCTCGACGGTGAGCCCGTTGCCGACGAGGCCGGCGCGGAGCTCGGCGCGGGTGGCGGCGGCGACCGTGGCGCTGATGACGCGGACGTTGGCGTTGATGAGGCCGATGGTCGCGGCATCCGAATCGACGTCCGCCGTGTTGTTCGCCTGCGCGACCACCGTGGTCGCCCCGTTGGACCACACCGGCGAGACGATCGACGCGCGGGTCGCTGCGGTCGTCGCGATCTCGGACTCGGCGTACGCGACGCTCACCTGGAGGATGCCGCCGAAGCCGGCGGTGAAGGTCTCGGCCGCGGCGCGGTTGGTGGCGGTGCTGCGCACCTCGACCGAGCCCGACCCGCCGATGACGCTCGACACCTCCGCCGTGGTCGCGCCGCGCAGGAACGCCGTCGCGACGTACCCGCCGCCGGAGACCAGGCCGCCCGAGCCGGCGGTGACGATCGCGCTGGCGAGGTTGCCCGACCCGCCGTCGGTGAGGATGCGCGCGCGCGCCGCGACGAGGCCGCTCGAGAACACCGTGCCGAGCTCGATGACGGCACGTACGAGCGCCGCCGTGGTCACCTCGGCGCTCGCTTCGACGCCCTGTCCGCTGCCCAGGAGTCCGATGCCGATCACGAAGGCCTCGGCGAGCGCCTGGTTCTGGCCCTCGGCGTCGACGGTGAGCGAGCCGGACGCTGCGACGTCCGCCCGGAAGATCGCCTCGGTGCGGCCGGTGATCAGCGCCTCCGGGTTCATGAAGCTGGCAGAGATCGCCGAGAGGCTCCCGCCCGGGGTGAAGGCGTCGGCGCGGTTGCGCGAAGTGGCCCGCATCGCGATCGCACCGCCGGCCGAGAGCCACGAGCCGTCGACGGCGGTCGCGGTGGTCTCGCGCGTGATGGTGGCGTGCGCCAGCGTGACGCCGATCGCGACGGCCCCGACCTGTACGTTGACGGTGTCGGCATCGATGACGTTGCGGGCGTCGGCGGTGATCGTCGCCCCGCCGCTGAGGTGCGCGACGCCGGCGAACTCGGCGGCCGTGCGACCGGTGATGTCTGCGATCGCGCCGGCCCCCGTGCCGCTTCCCGCGAGACCGACCGACACGGAGAACGCGGTGACCGGCACCGAGATGTCGGAGACGGCGGTGATGCGCAGGCCACCGGCCGGCGCAGCGGCGGTGCCGATGGCGACGGCCCCCACGCGTCCGACGGTGTCGCCGCGGACGTCGGCGGTGGCGACGGATGCGCCGGCCGCCGCCAGCGCGATGGCCAGGCCCAGCGACAGCGGGCGGACGTCGCGGTCGGCCGCGGCATCCGCCGAGACGATGCCGCCGGCGACCGGGATGACCACGCCGTCGTCGATGTGCGCCGTCTGGCGGGCGTCGGTGTCGAGCACCAGGATCTGGCCGCCGACCGACACCGCGCCGATCTGCCCGGTGAAGGCGATCGCCTCGGTGGCCTCGCCGTACGTGGCGCGGGTGGCGACGTCGCCGCCCGCCCGCACCGTCGTGCCGGTCGCGATGCCGGCGTCGACCGTGGAGCGCAGCGTCACCACCAGGACGGATGCCCCGACCGCGACGATGCCGCCCGTCGCCGAGCCGGCGAGGCCGAAGTAGCTGTCGCGCGCGTCGGCCGTGACCGCGACCGAACCGCCGGTCAGGATGAATGCGCCGACGCCGATGCGGCTCGTCGTGCCGCGCAGCGGCGGGGGCGACGAGAATGCGCTGGAGGCGAGCGACGTGCCCGGCGCGGCGCCGGCGACCCCCGCGGCTGCCGCGTCGATGCCGGCCTGCTTGCGCTGGGCGGTGTTCGTGCCCGAGGAGTCGTTCGCGCCGCCGAGGATCGACAGGTAGCCGTTGGAGCCCGTGCCCGACGCGTGCTGGTCGGCCTGACTCTGGGGTGTGCCGTCGGACGACGTGAGCGCGTCCTTCGGGCCGCTGCCGTCGTCGTAGGAGCCGGTGGGCTGGCCGCCCGCCGTCCACACCGAGACCGATGCCGTGACGCCGACCGCGCCGCCGCCCGCGCTGACCGCGTACGTCTGGATGTGACGCACCGAGAGCGCCTGCACGCGCAGGTGCGAGCTCGCCTGGACCGACGCGTAATCGCCGACCAGGGCGTTGGCGGCGACGTCCACGACGCCGATGTCGATGCCGCCCGCGACGCCGACGAAGCCGCCCGCGACGCCGCCGCCGATCGTGAACGTGTCGGTGAGGTCGGTCGCTGTGACGGAGACGCTCTGCGAGGCGCCGGCACCGGCCCGGTCGCTGTTCACGAGGGTGCGATCGGCGGATGTGCTCTCGATCGCGGCGACCGTCGTGCCGCGGATCAGGGTGACGTTGACGGCGCCCGAGACGCCGACGAAGCCGGCGCCGCCCGAGATCGCCATGCCGAAGACGTGCTGGGCCGACGAGGCGAGCAGGGCGAGGCCCGACTGGCCGGCTGCGGGGAACGAGTCGCCGCTGATCGTGCCGAGCGGGATGCCGCCGAGCGCCCAGCCGCGGGCGGCGCGGGCGTCCACGATGCTGCCCGCGCCGATCGTCGCGGCGGTGTCCTTCACGGCCGACACGACGGCGACGCCCGCGCCGACGCCCACGAAGCCCACGCCCAGACCGCCCGATACGACGGTGAAGCCGGTGCGGTCGTCGGCGGCGACGAGGATGTTGTTGCCCGCGTCGAGCGTGACGTGCCGCCCGACCCGGCCGTGGGTGTGCGTGTCGAGGACGACGGCGGCGACGGCTGCCGCGACCCCCGCGACGCCGGCGCCGAGCGCCGCGGCGATCGCCGTGATCTCCTGGCTGCCGACGGCCGACAGGAGGATGTCGCCCGCGGCACGCACGATCGCGTCGTCGGCGATGGTGGCGTCGACGTCGAGCGTCACGATGTCGACGGTCGCGTTCGTGGCGACGCCGGCCATGCCGCCGCCGACCGCGGCCGAGACCATGAGCTGGCGGAACGCCCCGCCGGCGGCGACGGTGACCGACTGCCACGGTGCCGCGCCGGTGTTGTCGTCGTTCACGCGCGCCAGGCGGCCGATGAAGGCGTCGGTGTCGGCGGTCACGACGTTGACGTTGCCCGCCACGCCGACCCCGGCGGTGGCGGCCACGGCGGCGCTCGCGCCGACGGCGAGGATCTCGTCGCTGTTGTTGGCGACGACCGCCACCCCGTACATCGCGCCGGTGCGCGGCGTCAGGACGCGGATGCCGGTGATCTTCGCCGGGTCGCCGGGCGACTGCGTCCCCTGACGCACGAAGCTGTGGGCGCGGCCCGTGGCCGCCGCCGGGTCGAGGTCGATGATCGCGAACGGCGTGCCGCTGCAGCCCGACGCCGACGGGTCGGCCTGGCACTTGGTACGCGCGAGCTGGAAGCTGTGCGCACCGGTGACGACGACGTAATAGGTCTCGCCGTCGGTGAGGCCGCCGATCGGCGCTCCCCCGTTGGCCGTGTACGTGACGGCGTCGCCGGTGACCAGCGGCGTGGCGGAGTTGTCGGCCTTGTCCTTGGGCATGTCGTACGGCAGGTTGACCGTGTTCGACCCGCCATCGACGTCGGTCACCGGCGTCAGGTACGGCGCGACGCGCTCGGGCACGGTGGCCTGGTCGGTCGGGAAGATGCGGTGCGACTGACCGGGCCGTGCCGGCGAGGCGAGCGCGATGGGCGCGCCGCCGGAGGTGGCGGTGAGACGCAGGCGGGTCGGGAACGCCGCGTCGACGATCGCGAAGTACGCGGCACCCGGGGTCAGTCCGACGATCGCCTGGCCGCCGCCGGTCTCGTACGACACGCGCTGGCCGTTCTGGATGCCGTGCACGTAGCCGAGCTCGAGTTGGTTCCCGCCGATGATCGCCGTCTGCGGGTTGAAGCGGGTGTCGACGTAGTGCACGTCAAAGCCGCCCAGGGTGCCCATGAGCCCCGAGCCGCCGGCCAGTGCGGTCACCCGCGACAGGTCGCCGATGAAGGCGGTGGTCGTCTTCTTGAGCACCGGCACCGCGGCCGTGAGGCCGACCGAGGCGGTGCCGCTGACGGCGACCGAACCGGCGACGATGTCCATCGACAGCACCTCGTTGGCCGAGATGCGCGCGCTCCCGCCGGCGACGACGACGGCACGGGATGCCGCGCACAGCGCTTCGCTCGCGATCGCGGCGCCGCACACCTCGCCGACGAACGCCTTCGTCACGATCGTGTACACCGACACCGTGGCGTTGGCCGAGACGGCGGCGGTGCCGCCCACGCTGCCGCCGGCGGCGACGCTGGTGACCGTCTCGTTCGACGTGGCGTCGACCGTCACGTCGCCGCTCACGGTGACCAGCGTCTGCGGCGCGATCCAGGCCTGCGTGGACTTGTTGACGACCTGCACGTCGGCGCCGAGCCCCACGCCCGCCGTGCCGCCGACCGCGAGCTGCCCGGCGATGCCGCGCAGGGTCGTGTCGTCGGATGCCGCGATCCTGAGGCCTGCGGATCCACCCGCGGTCACGCCGTCCACGGTGACGCTGCGGTCGAGATGCGCGTGCGTGGTGTTGTTCTGGACGCCGACGGTCGCCGCTCCCGCGAGACCCGCGGTCCCTCCCACCCCGCCGCCGACGGCGACGAGCCACAGGTCCTCACTCTGCGTGGCTGTCAGCGAGAGGCCGATGCCGCCGCGGGCCCACAGCTCGGCCTCGGGACCGGCGAACGCGTCGACGATGCCGGTGCGGACGAAGACGACCGACGAGAGTCCGAGGCCGGCGGTGCTCGCGGCGCCGATGGCGCCGGCGAACATGGTCATCGTGACCGGGTCCGCCGCGGCGATGGTCACCGAGCCGCGGGCGCGCAGTGCGGTCGGCGTCTCGGCGGTGCTGTCGACATAGGCACGCGTCCCGGGCGCCCCGGAGCCCTGATTGACGACGAAGACGACGAACGAGCCCGCGATGCCGGCGTCCGAGGCGACGCCGCCGCCCGCGACGATCTGGGTGAAGCTCTCCCCCGCGGTCGCCAGCAGCCACGCCGAGCCGGCGAGCTCGGCGGTGACGCCGCGGCCGACGTAGGCGCGGACATCCTTGTTGTGCGCACCGACGATGAGAGCGAACCCGACACCCGCGCTGCCGGTGCTCGCGCCGAGCGCGCCCGCGACGTCGACGAACTCGGTCTGGTCGGACGCGGTGAACGAGAGGTCCTGGGCGGCGGCCGTCGGGATGCCCTGGTTGACCGAGGCCGCGTCGCCGAGCCACGCGCGCGTCGCCCGGTTCACGACGTTGACGACGAGCGACCCGCCGACTCCCGCATCGCCGCCGCCGAGCGCCGCGCCGAGCGCGACGCCGGTGAATGCCGGCAGTTCGATGAGCGGAACGTCGGGCGCTGCCAGCGGGACGAGGGATGCCGACGCTCTGCCGATGATCGCCCCGCCGGCCTGGATCGTGGTCGGGCCCGCGAAGGTCGAGTCGATGTGGGCGAGCGTGGTCGACTCCACGAACTGCACCACGATGCCGGCGCCGACGCCGCTGCCGTTCGTGGTCAGCGCCGCGGAGGCGGCGAGGCCCTGCAGGCCCATCGGGTTCGAGGCGTCGAGCGAGATGCCGTCCGCCACGATGAGCGTGGTGCCGTCACCGATGACCGCCTCGTTGACGAGGACGAGCACCTGCACGGCCACCGCACCCGCGACGGCGGCATCGCCCTGACCTGCTGCCGCGGCGATCGCCCACGCCTGGAAGTCGTTCCGCGCGTTCGCCGGGGTGAGACCGGTGACCGCGACCGACCCGGCCGTGACGTCGGCGCCGGCGCCGATCGAGCCGCGGTTCGTGACCGTCGCGACGTTCAGGCCGACGGCGGCGCCCACGGTGTTCGTGTCGCTCTCGATGCTCCACGAGGTGCCGAGGGCCTTGGCCGCGGCATCCGTCTCGTTCGAGGCGAGCACCGCGAACACGCCGTCGACCACGATCGTGAGGGCCGGCGCGACGGTCGCCAGGCTGTCGACGGTCACCCAGTCGACGGCGACGGCCGCGGCGACGCCGACGCCGTCGCTGGACTGGCCGGACTGCCCGCTCGCCTGGCCGTTGCCCTGGGCGACGCTGTCGCTGGACGACGGGAGGCTGCCGCCGAAGCCGCTCGTCGCCGGCGTGCCGTCGAGCTGCTGCTGCGCCTGCTGGTCGGCGTTGTCGGCGTCGCCACCGCTCTCGGAGCCGCCGAGCGTGCCACGTGCGCTGGCCTTGGCCGACGCGCTCGCGTGCAGCTCCGTCGCGGCGATGAGCCACAGTGCGCCGGCGGTGATGTCGCGGACGACGGTCGCGCGCACGTCGATGTCGACGACGTTGACGACGATGATCGCGCCGATCGCGACGCTGCCGCCGGCGGCGTCGGCATCGCCCTCGACCGTCACTGATCCGGAGTGCGTCGCCCGCACCATGACCGTACCGGTCGCGACGAACGGGCGCAGACCAGGGGTGCCGACGCGCGCCAGCACCACCGGCAGCACGACGTTGATGCCGACGGCGGGGCTGACCGCGGTGCCGCCCTCCGAGCCGGCGGTCACCTCGTTGAGCACGGCATCGGTGTGGTCGGCGCGCACGGTGACGCTGAGGCCGCCGGTGACGTCGGCGCCGTCCTCGATCTCGGCGCGCGTGACGTCGTCGGAGATGACGTTGATCGCGACGGATGCCCCGACTCCCGTGCTCGAGCCGCCGCCGGTCGCGTCGGCCTTCGCCTTCGCGGTGTCGGTGCGGCGGTTCTCGGCCGCGATGAGAACGTCGCCGGTGCCGAAATCGACGCGGGCGCTGGACGGGATCCACGCCTCGGTGCTGTCGAACACGATGTTCAGGGCGACCGCGCCCGCGACACCCACGTCGTCGGAGCCGGCGCCCGCGTTCGCGATCGCCGAGAAGTCGTGCGTGGTGTCGGAGCCGACCGTCGTCATGAGCGCCGCGGCGGTGAAGCCGTCGGCCGAGATGACGGCGTCGTCGCCCACCCACGCGTTGTTCACGAGGAAGACGAGGTTGAGCGCGACCGCGGCGCCCACGCCCGCGTCGTCCTGCGCCAGCGCGGTGCCGCTCGCCTCGGCCTTGCCGTCGACCTGCGCCGACGAGGTGAGCCAGACATGGCCGCCGGCCGTGAGCTCGAGGGCGTCGGGCAGCCACGCGGTGAAGCTGACGTCCGAGATGGTGAGCGCGACCGCCCCGGCGACCGAAACGCCGCCGTCGCTGGTCGATGCCGACGGGCTCTCGCTGTTCTGGACGCCCGCACCGCCCTGGCCGAGGCTGGCGGTGTTCGCGTAGTCCCGCTGCTCCTGCACCTGGCCGTCGACCCCGCTCGAGGGGGCGTCGCCGCTGGACTCGCCGGGAGCGCCGCTCGCCGAAGCCGTCGCGGTGGCTCCGTTGAGGGAGGACCCGGTCGCCGAGAACGCCATCCAGCCGCCGGAGGTGATGCTGCGACGCGTCGTGGCGAAGACGCTGTCGAAGGCGAAGTTCAGCGCGATGGCGACGCCCACCGCGGCATCCCCGGCATCGGTCGCCACCGCGCCGGCCGTCGTGTGGGCGGCGGTGTGCTGCATGGCCGAGACGAGCACGTTGCCGGTGACCACGATCGACCCCGAGGCGAGCGAGCCGATGACGGCGGTGGTGCTGACATCCGACACGGTGATCGCGATCGACGGCGTGACGGTCACGTCGCCGCCCTTGGCACCCATGCGGGCCTCGGTCGTGGTGCGGCTCACCGACGAGGCGGCGACCGTCAGGTCCTCGGCGCCGGTGAGCGAAACCTCGTCGTCGAGACGCGCGTGCGTGTCGCTCGTGACGAGCGCGAGTGCGAAGGATGCCCCGACCCCCGCGTCACCCGTGGCGACGACGCCTTCGCCCGCGGCCAGCGCCTTGACCGTGGTGTCGATCTTGCTGCCGGCGCCGAGCGTCGCGTCGCCGCCGGTCAGGATCACGGTGCCCGACGCGGCGGCCAGGGTGTCGAACCACACCAGGCCGAGCGCCACCGATCCGGCGACGGACACCTTGCCGCCGCCCGCACCCGAGGACGCCACGGCACGGATCGTGGAGGTGTCGTCGGCGCCGTCCATCGTGATGGCGGCGAGCACGGCGAGCGCGTGCGCGCGGAGCGTCAGGGTGGCCGGCACGATCGAGCGGTTGACGACGTCGACGTACGTGATCGCGACACCGACACCGATCGCCGCGTCGCCGCCACGCGAGGCCGAGCCGTCGCCGCCGGACGCGGCATCGGTGTTCTGCGACGACGACAGCGTGGCCGTGCCGGTCGCCGTGATCGCCGCCACCTGCGGCTCGACGATGGAGCGTGCGCGGACGGTCGCGATGACGATGCCGACTGCGGCGGCGACGTTCACCGGACCCGAGCTGGTCTCGGCGTTCGGCGTCTCGGTGTCGCCCGACCCTTCGACGCCGTAGTCGCCGGCGACCTGATCGGCGTAGTCGCGCTGGCCGCCGACCTGCTCGTCGACGCCGGTGCCGGCGGCGCCGCCCTCGGTCGCGGGGTCGCCGGTGCCGGCGTCCTCGTCGTTCTCCGGGGCTCCGGCCGCGGAGGCGGCGGCCAGGGCGCTCGAGCGCGACCAGCTGAAGGCCTGCATCGTCAGGTCGCCGCCGGCCGTGGTGTTGCGGCCCAGCATCGCCGTCACCGTGTGGTTGGCGACGGTGAGCGCCAGACTGACGCCGACTGCCGCGTCGTCGGAGGCGATGGCGGCGGCAGAGGCCGAGTTCTCGGCGGAGGCGTGCTGCGTGGCGCGGATCAGCACGTCGCCGCTCGTCACGAGGACGCCGGTGCCGATCCGGGCCAGCGTCGTCACGTGGGAGAGCACGATCGCTACGGCGGGCGCGATGGCGACGCCGCCGCCCTTGGCGCCCATGCGGGCCTCGGTCGTGGTGGCGTCGCGCGCTTCCGCGGTCAGGCTCACGTCGCGCGCCCCGGTCACCGAGACATCGTCGCCGATGAGCGCGCTGGTGCGGTGCGTGTCGAGGGTGAGGGCGAAGGATGCCCCGACCCCGGCGTCGCCGGTGCCGCTCGCGCCCTCTCCCATCGGCAGTGCGGTGACGGTGCCGGCGACGGCGCTGCGTGCCAGCAGGGTCGCGTCGCCACCGGTGAGGATGAGCGTGCCGAAGACCGTCGCGAGCGTGTCGGTGGTGACGATGGCGATGGCGACCGATCCGGCGACCGACACGTTGCCGCCCGCCGCGCCCGAGGATGCGGCGGCGCCGAACGCGGAGGTGGCATCGGCGCCGTCGGGCGTGACCGTGGCCGACAGCGTGACGTCGTGCGCCGTCACCGTGAGGAACGCCGGAACCGTCGCGCGGTTCGTCGTGGTCGAGAAGGTCAGCGCGACGCCGGCGCCGATGGTGGCGTCGCCGTCGCCGGCGGCCGATCCGTCGCCGCCCGAGCGGGCGTCGGTGTTGACGCTGGTCGCCAGCACCACGGCACCCGCCGCGGTGATCGAGGTCACCGTCGGCTCGACGAGCGTCTCGGCGCGGACCGTCGAGACCACGATGCCCACCGCCGCCGCGACGCTGACCGGGCCTTCACTCGTCTCGGCGCTCGGGTTGCCGGTCGCGCCGGAATCCTGGCCGCCGTTGGCGGTCGAGACGTCGTCCGCGTGGTCCCGCTCGCGTTGAGCCACCTGGTCGACACCCGTGCCAGAACCGCCGCCCGGGTTGCCTGGATCGCCGGAATCCTCGTTCTCGGGCGCACCGGCCGCCGACGCCGCCGCCAGCGCGCTCGAGGCCGAGATGCTGGACCCGCGCAGCACCACATCGGCGCCCGCGACGACATCACGCGCGAGGGCGCTGGTCGCCCCGTGGTTGGCGATGGTGAGCGCCAGCGCGACGCCGATCGCGGCATCCGCGGCATCCAGCACGGCCGACGACGCCGTCGTGGCTGCCCGGGCGGTCTGCGTGGCCACCATCGTGAGGCTGCCCGTGACGCTCAGGACGCCGGTGCCGATGCGCGTCCAGGTCGTGACGTTCGAGAGGGTCACGGCGACCGCCGGCGCGAGCGCGACATCGCCGCCCTTCGCGCCCATGCGCGCCTCGGTGACCGCGGCGTCGGTCGCGGTGGCCGTGAGCGTCACGTGGCGGGCGCCGGTGAGGCTGACGCCGTCGGAGACCTCGGCGCTCGCGCGGTCGGTGATGAGGTTCAGTGCGACGGATGCCCCGATCCCGGCGTCGCCGGTGGCGATCACGCCGTCGTCGTGCGGCAGCGCCTTCACGGTGCTCGACACCGAGCTCGTCGCGGTGAGCGCGGCGTCGCCACCGGTGAGGATGACGGTGCCGTCGATGCCGGCGCGGGTGGTGTGGTTGACGACCGCGAGCGCGAACGAGCCGGCGACCGAGATCTTGCCGCCCCCGGCGCCCGAGACGGCCTGGGCGCCCATCGTTGCGGTGGTGTCGGCGCCGGCCGCCGTGACCGTGGCGCTCACGAGGAGGTCGTGCGCGCGCAGCGTGAGCGTGACGGGCACGTCGGCCGCGTTCGTCACGTGGGCGAGCGTGAGGGCGACCGCCGCGCCGATCGTCGCGTCGCCGTCGCCGGCCGCCGACCCGTCGGCAGAGGATGCCGCGTCGGTGTTGGCGCTCGTCGCCAGGGCGACGGTGCCCGCTGCGGTCACGGCCGTCACCACCGGCTCGACGATCGTGCGCGCCCGCACCGTCGACAGCGTGATGGCGATCGCCGCTGCGACGTTGACCGGCCCGTCGCTCGACTCCGCCTCTGGGGCGGCCTGGTCGCCGGAATCGTCGCCGCCGTTGGCCGTCGCGACCGAGTCGGCGTGCGCACGCTCGCTCGCGGCGAGCTGGTTGACGCCGGTCCCCGACGCACCACCGGGGTTCGCCGGATCGCCGGAGTCCGCGTCGTTCTCGGGGGCGCCGGCGGCCGAGGCCGCCGCGGTCGCCGACGATGCCGAGATGCTCGACGCCTTCAGCGACACGTCGGCGCCCGCCGTGACGTTGCGGCCGAGCGCGCTGGTCACGACGTGGTTCGCGACGGTGAGCGCGAGCGAGACGCCGATCGCGGCATCCGCTGCTCCCAGCACCGACGACGAGGACGTCGTCGCCGCCGCAGCCGTCTGGGCCGCCGACATCGTCAGGCTGCCGCCGATGGTGAGCGTGCCGGTGCCGATGCGGGTCGACGTGGTGACGTTCGACAGCGTGATCGCGACCGCGGGCGCCAGCGCGACGTCGCCGCCTGCGGCGCCCATGCGGGCTTCGGTCACCGCCGCGTCGGTCGCCGTCGCGATGAGCGTGACGTGGCGTGCGCCGGTCAGGCTGACGCCGTCGGCGATATCGGCCGTGGTCTTGTCGGTGATGAGGTTGAGTGCGACGGATGCCCCGAACCCGAGATCGCCGGCGCCGGTGACGCCCTCGCCGGCCGGCAGCGCCTTGACGGTGCTCGAGACGGTGCTGGTCGCGGTGAGCGCCGCGTCGCCGCCGGTGAGGACGACGGTGCCGTCGACCCCCGCGCGGGTGGCGTGGTTGACCACGGCCAGCGCGAACGAGCCGGCGACCGAGACGTCGCCGCCGCCCGCTCCGGCGACCGACTGCGCTGAGATGGTCGACGTCTGATCCGTCCCGTTCGGCGTGACCGCCGCCGACACGATGAGGTCGTGGGCGGTGACGGTGAGCGTCGCCGGAACTGTCGCACGGTTCACCACGTGGGCGAGCGTGATCGCGACCGCCGCACCGATCGTCGCGTCGGTCCCCTGCGACGCCGAACCGTCCGCCGACGAGGAGGCGTCGGTGTTCGCCGAGCTCGCGAAGGCCGCCGTTCCGCCCGCGGTGAGCGAGGACACGCCCGGCTCCACGATCGTCTCGGCCCGCACGGTCGCGAGGGTGATCGCGACGCCGGCCGCGGCGTTCACCTCGCCCTGCGAGGACTCGGGGGCGGGGGTCGTGGCCGACCCGGCGCCGTCGCCGCCGTTCGCGCTCGAGGCCGCTCCGGCGTGGGTGCGCTCGGCCTCGACGGCGTCGGTGACGCCCGAGCCCGAGCTTCCGCCACCGCCCGCGGACTGCGGCGCGCCGGCGGCCGACGCGGCCGCCGACGACGCCGACGTCGAGTTACCGCTCGCGCGCAGCGAGACGTCGGCTCCGGCCGTCACGTTGCGCGCGAGCGAGCTTGTCACCGTGTGGTTCGCGATCGTCAGCCCGAGCGCGACGCCGATCGCGGCATCCGCTGCCGCCGAAACGGCCGACGTGGCCGTCGACGTGGCCGACGCCGTCTGCGTCGCGATCATCGTGAGGCTGCCGGTGAGGTTCAGGGTGCCGGTGCCCACACGGGTCCACGTGGTGACGTTCGACAGGGTCACCGCGACCGCGGGCGCGAGGGCGACGTCGCCGCCCTTGGCGCCCATGCGCGCCTCGGTGACGCCGGTGTCGGCGGATGTCGCGGTCAGGGTGAGGTGACGGCCGCCGGTGAGGGTGCCCCCGTTCGCGACCTCGGCGCCGGTCTTGTCGGTGATGAGGTTCAGGGCGACGGATGCCCCGAAGCCGAAGTCGCCCGCATCGGTCACGCCTTCTCCGGCCGGCAGCGCCTTGACGGTGCTCGCCACGGCGCTGCCCGCGGTCAGCGCGGCGTCGCCGCCGGTGAGCGCGACGGTGCCGTCGATCGCCGCCCGTGTGAGGTGGGTGACCACGGCGAGCGCGAACGAGCCGGCGACCGAGACGTCGCCGCCACCGGCGCCCGAGACCGACTGCGCCGAGATCGTCGAGGTCTGGTCGGCTCCGTCGACCGCGACCGTGGACGAGATGATCAGGTCGTGGGCCGTGACGGTCACGCCGCTCGGCACGTCCGCGCGGTTGCTCACGTCGGCGAGCGTGATGGCGACGGCCGCACCGATGGTCGCATCGCCACCCTGCGAGGCCGACCCGTCGGCGGACGATGCGGCGTCGGTGTTGGCCGCGCTCGCGAACATCGCGGTGCCGCCTGCGGTGACGGCGATCGCCGGACCCACGATGGTCTCTGCACGCACCGTGGCGAGCGTGATCGCGACGGCTGCGGCGACGTTCACGCCGCCCTGCGACGATTCGGCCTTGGGAGCGGCGGCCGTGCCGGCGCCCTGGCCGCCGTGGGCGGTCGAGGTGGAGTCGGCGTGCGCGCGCTCAGCGGCGACCACCTGGTCGACGCCGGTGCCCGAGCCGCCGCCTCCGCCGCCGTTGCCGGGAGCACCGGCGGCAGAGGCCGAAGCGGTCGCGGCGGACGACGAGACCCCCGCGGCCTTCAGCGCGATGTCGGCGGCCGCCGTGAGGCTGCGGCGCAGCTCTGCGAAGACCGAGTGGTTCGCGATCGTGAGCGCGAGGCCCACGCCGACGCCGGCGTCTGCGGCGCCCAGCACCGCGGCTGAGGCCGTCGTGGCAGCCGAGGCCTTCTGCATAGCGGTGGCGGTGAGCGAGCCGCTCAGCGAGAGCAGCCCGCCGGTGCCGAGGCGGGTCGAGGTGGTGACATTCGAGAGCGTCACGGCGACCGCCGGCGACAGCGCGACGTCGCCGCCGGCAGCGCCCATGCGCGCCTCGGTGACGGCGATGTCGGCGGCGGTGGCGCCCAGCGTCAGGTGCCGCGCGCCGGTGAGGGTCGCCCCGTCGGCGACCTCGGCGAGGGTGGTGTCGGTGACGAGGTTGAGAGCGACGGATGCCCCGAAGCCGAAGTCTCCCGCGTCGGTGACGCCGGCTCCCGCCGGGAGCGCCTTCACGGTGCTCGACACGGCGCTCGCGGCGGTGAGAGCGGCGTCGCCGGTGAGTGCCACCGTGCCGTCGATGCCGGCGCGGGTGGAGTGGTTCACCACGGCGAGCGCGAACGAGCCGGCCACTGAGACGTCGCCGCCGCCGGCTCCCGCGACCGACTGCGCCGACACGGTCGAGGTCTGATCGGCGCCGTCCGTCGTGACGGTCGCCGAGACGATCAGATCGCGCGCGGTGACGGTGACGCCGACGGGGACCGCGGCGCGGTTGACGATGTTGGCCAGTGTGATCGCGACGGCCGCGCCGATGGTGGCGTCGGCTCCCTGCGAGGCCGAACCGTCGGCCGCCGACCCGGCATCCGTGTTGGCGCTCGAGGCGAGCATCGCTGTGGCGCCCGCCGTGAGCACCACGCCGGCGACCACTGACGTCTCGGTGGTCACGGTCGCGAGGGTCACCGCGACCGCCGCCGCGGCGTTCACGCCGCCCTGCGACGACTCCGCGGCGGGAGCCGAGGAGCCTGCGGCGGCTGCGCCGCCGTTCGCGGCGGACGTCGACGATGCGTGGGAGCGCTCGGCCTCGACCGCCTGATCGACGCCCGAGCCGGCGCCTCCCCCGCCGCCCGAGTTCTCGGGTGCTCCCGCGGCCGATGCGGAGGCGGTCGAGGAGGAGGACGAGACGCCGAACGCGCGCAGGCTCGCGTCGGCGGCGGCGGTGACGTTGCGGGCGAGCAGCGCCGTGACGGTGTGGCCGCTGATCGTCAGCGCGAGGCCGACACCCACGCCCGCGTCGCCGGCGCCGAGCACGGCGGCCGATGCCGTCGACGCCGCGCGCGCCTTCTGGGTGGCGGTGGCCGAGAGGCTGCGCAACAGGTCGATCGGCGCACCGGCGCCGAGTAGTACGGCGGTGGCGACGGTCGACAGGGTCACGGCGACGGCCGGCGACAGTGCGACGTCGCCGCCCGCGGCGCCCATGCGCGCCTCGGTCACGGCGCCCGAGTCCGCGGTCGCCGCCAGCGTGAGGTCGCGGGCACCGGTGATCGTCGCGCCGGCGGAGACCTGCGCGGTGGTGCGGTCGGTGACGAGGTTCAGCGCAACGGACGCCCCGACCCCGAGATCGCCCGCGTCGGTGACGCCCGCGCCAGCCGGCAGTGCCGAGACCGTCGAGGTGACGGCGCTCGCCGCGCTCACCGTGGCGTCGCCGCCGGTGAGCACGACGCCGCCGTCGAGCGCCGAGAGCGTCGTGTGAGTGACGACCGCCAGGGCGAACGAGCCCGCGACCGAGACCTTCCCGCCGCCGGCACCGGCGACCGACCGGGCACCGAACGCGGACACCGTGTCGGCACCCGACGGCTGGACCCCGGTCTGCACGGTCAGATCATGAGCCGCTACCGACGCTCCGGCCGGCACGATCGCATGGTTCACCACGTCGGCGAGCGTGAGTGCCACCGCGGCGCCGATGGTGGCGTCGGCGCCCTGCGAGGCAGAGCCATCGGCCGACGAGGTGGCATCGACGTTCGCGAGTGAGGCGAGCGAGACCAGCCCCGTCGAGGTGATCGTCGTCCCCGCCGCGAGGCGCGACTCCGCCCGGGCGGTGGCGAGCGTCACCGCGACAGCCGCGGCCGCGTTCACGCCGCCCTGTGACGACGCCGCCTGCGGCGTGGTGGCACCGCCGCTGGCCGACCCGCCGTTCGCGGTGGCGACCCCGTCGGCGTGGGACCGCTCGGCGGCGACCGCCTGATCGACGCCGGTGCCGCCCGCGCCGCCGGGGTTTCCGGCATCGCCGGAGTCGGCCGGGTTCTCCGGAGCGCCCGCCGCCGAGGCGGTCGCGGTGGACGTCGACGTCGAGGTGAGGAACGTCGCCAGCGTCACCGCACCGGCAGCGGTGACGCTGCGGGCGAGCTCGGTGAGGGACGAGTGGTTCGCGATGGCCAGCGCCACGCCCAGCCCCACCGCCGCGTCCGAGGCGCCCAGCGCCGAGGACGAGGCGGTGGCCGTCGCGGTGGCCTCGAGCACCGCGTCGAGGTCGACGGCACCACTGACCGTGACGAGCGCGCCGCTGCCGACGCGCGCCGTCGAGGTCACCGTCGAGAGGGCGACGGCGACGGCGGGAGAGAGGGCGACGTCGCCGCCCGCCGCGCCCATGCGGGCTTCGGCCGAGGTGGTGCTGCGCCCGGAGGCGAGCAGCGTCACCGCGCCGGACCCGGTGACCGTCGCCCCGTCCGCGATCTCGGCTGTGGTGCGCGACGTCACGATCGCGAGTGCCACGGAGGCCCCGAACCCGAGGTCGCCGGCATCCGTCACGCCTGCTCCTGCGGGGACGGCTGCGACGGTGGTCGCGGTGCGCTCGACGGCGTTCGCTGTCAGCGCGCCGCCGGTGAGAGCCGCGGTGCCTGCGACTCCGGCGTCGACGGTGTGGTTGACGACGGCGAGCGCGAACGAGCCGGCGACCGAGACCCTGCCGCCCCCGGAGCCGGCCACCGAACGGGCGCCGAACGTCGAGACGTCGTCGCCCTCCGTCACGGTCGTCGCCGTGGTGGTGAGAGCCTGGGCGGCGACCGTGGCGTCGACGGGCACGACGGCACGGTTGACGACCTCGGCCAGCGTGAGCGCGACCGCCGCGCCGATCGTGGCGTCGGCGCCCTGCGAGGCCGAGCCGTCGGCGGACGACGAGGCGTCGGTGTTGGTGCCTGTGAGCAGGCCGACCGTGCCGCCGGAGGTCAGCACCACGCCGGCTGCCAGCGCGGACTCCGCGCGCACATCCGCGAGCGTCACCGCGACGGCGGCGGCGGCGTTCACGCCGCCCTGCGACGACGATGCGCTGGGTGCTGCCGCGCTTCCGGCGCCCGCTCCGCCGTGGGCCGCCGACGTAGTGGAGGCGTGGTCGCGTTCGGCCGCGACGGCCTGATCGACCCCGCCGCCGGCCCCGCCGCCGCCCGAGTTCTCCGGTGCCCCGGCGGCGGACGCCGAGGCGGTGGAGGTCGACGTCGACACGCTCGTGGCCTGCAGCTGTGCGGCGACGGATGCCGACGCACTGCGCGCGAGCACCGCGGTCACCGTGTGCTGGGAGATGGACAGGGCCAGGGAGAGGCCGATGCCGGCGTCGCCGGCGGCCAGCACCTGCGACGAGGCGATCGCGGTCGACGCCGCCCGCTGGGTCGCCGTCGCGCTGAGCGAACCGGTGAGCGCGAGCGGCCCGCCGGTTCCCAGGCGGGCGGTCGTCGTCACGGTGGACAGCGTGACGGCGACCGCGGGTGCCAGGGCGACGTCGCCGCCGCGCGCGCCCATGCGCGCCTCGGAGCCGGCCTCACTGCGACCGTCGGCGGACACGGTGAGGTCTCGCGCGCCCGACAGCGTCGCGCCGTCGGCCAGCTCGGCGAGGGTGGACTGTGTCACGAGCGCCAGGGCGACCGAGGCGCCCAGACCCAGGTCGCCGGCGTCGGTCACGCCGACGCCGGCCGGCAGGGCCGCCACCGTCGTCGCGGTGCGGCTGCCGGCCATCACTGTCGCGTCGCCGGCAGCGAGCGTCGCCGAACCGGCGAGGGCCGCGCGGGTGGTGTGAGTGACGACGGCCAGGGCGAACGAGCCGGCGACCGACACCTTGCCACCGCCCGCACCGGCCACCGACCGCGCTCCGAAGGTCGAGATGCCGTCACCGCCCGGTGCCGATGCGTCGGCCCGCACCTGCAGGCTCGCGGCCGAGACCGCGGCACCTGCGCCGACGTCGGCGAGGTTGTGCACCGTGGCGAGGGTGAGGGCCACGGCGGCGCCGATCGTCGCGTCTGCGCCCTGCGAGGCCGAGCCGTCGGCAGACGACGAGGCGTCGGTGTCGGCGCGGGCGAGGAGCGTCACAGCGCCCGACGAGGTGATGACGACGCCGGGGCTCAGCTGGACGCTGTTGTCGACGGTCGCGAGCGTGACCGCGATGGCGGCCGCCGCGTTGACGCCGCCCTGCGACGAGGCGGCGCTCGGTGTCGCCGCGGCACCGGTGCCCGCGCCGCCGTGGGCGGTCGAGGTGGCGCCGGCGTGGGCGCGTTCGGCGGCGACGGCGTCATCGACGCCCGAGCCGGCCGCCCCGCCCGGGTTGCCCGGATCGGGCGAGTCGGCGCCGTTCTCGGGCGCGCCGCTCGCGGACGCTGTGGCGGTCGAGGTCGTCGTCGAGAGCATCCGCGTCTCGAGGACGACGCTGGCCGCGGTCACGCTGCGGGCGAGCACCACCGAGCCGGTGACCCCGGCGATCACCAGTGCCAGCGAGACGCCGACACCGGCGGTCCCCGCACCGAGCACGATCGCACCGGCGGTCGCCGCGGCGACGGAGCGCTGCGAGGCGAAGAGCGAAAGCGCCCCGGTCACGGTGGTGGCCGTGCCGCTGCCGATGCGGGCGACGGTGGTCGGCGTCGTCAGCGTGACGGCGACGGCTGGCGCCAGCGCGACATTGCCGCCGGCGGCGCCCATCCGTGCTTCGCTGCGCACCTCGAGCTCGCCCACCGCCATGACGGTGAGATCGGTCGCTCCGGTCAGGGTTGCGCCGTCGCCGACCTCGGCGCGCGTAGTGGCGGTGACCACGGCGAGCGCGAAGGATGCCCCGAGGCCGAGGTCTCCGGCATCCGTCACTCCCTGACCGGCAGGCAGCGCCTTCACCGAGGCCACCACGGTGCCGGCGGCGCTGAGGGCGACCGCGCCACCGACCGTCGCCGCGCCGTCGAGCCCGGCGCGCACATCGTGGGTGGCGAGGAGGATCGCGACCGAGCCGGCGACGGAGACCTTGCCTCCGCCGGCGCCCGCGACCGATTCCACCACGAGCCGCGACACCGGGTCGCCCGGCTCGGCGAGGGCGCGCGCGGCGATGGTCAGCTGCCCGGCGACGATCGTCACACCGGCGGGCACGACGGCGGTCGCATCCACGTCGACGAGTGCGAGCGCGACCGCCGCGCCGATCGTGGCGTCGGTACCCTGCGAGGCCGAGCCGTCGGCGCGGGCGGTCACGTCGGTGTCGGTGGCGGTGTCCAGTCGCACGAGCTCAACGGCGGTCACCGTGATGCCCGAGGCGAGATCGGCGCCGGCTCCGACGGTGGCGACGACGAGCGCGACGGCGGCCGCGGCGTTCACGCCGCCCTGCGACGTCTCGGCGCTCGGTGCGACCGCGCCACCGGTGCCGGCGCCCCCGTGGGCGGCCGAGACGGCGTCGGCGTGGTCGCGCTCGGCGGTGACCGCGGCATCTACTCCGTCGCCGGCGGCGCCGCCCGGGTTGGACGCGTCGCCCGAGTCGGCGCCGTTCTCAGGCGCCCCCGCCGTCGACGCTGTGGTGTTCGCCGTCGCGTCGGACGTGGCGTGGGCCATCAGGTCGACCTGCTGCGCGGTGAGGCTCCGCGCCAGGGCCGTGCGCGTCGAGTGGTTCGCGAACGTCAGCGCGACGGCCGCGCCGATGCCGGCATCGCCGGCGCCGACGACGATCGCTCCCGCGGTCGAGCTGGCCGTCGCCTTCTGCACGGCCGCCACCTGCACCGCGCCGCTCGCCGTCACGAGCGTCCCCGAGCCGATCCGGGCGAGGGTCGACACGTCCGACAGTGTCACGGCGACGGCGGGCACGACGGCGACACCGCCACCGGACGCCCCCATGCGCGCCTCCGTGGTGGACGTGCTCGCGGAGCTTGCGAGGATCGTGAGCGCCGCGAGCCCCGGCAGTGCGCCGTCGTCGCCGACGCCCGCGGTCACCGTGACCGTGACGAGCGCGAGCGCCACCGATGCGCCGAGGCCCAGGTCGCCCGCGTCGGTGACCCCCTGGCCTGCCGGCAGGGCCGCGACGGTCGTCGTGGCGTCCGCCTCTGCCGAGAGTGTCACCGCTCCGCCGCCGGCCGATCCGTCGACCGCGGCCATCGTCGCGCGATCCACGACCGCGAGCGCCAGGCTGCCGGCGACCGAGACCTTGCCGCCCCCGGCTCCCGCGACCGAGCGCGCGCTGGTCGTCGACGTGGTGTCGGCGCCGTCGGCGACGGTCGCCGCGCGCACGGTCGTCGACGGCGCCGTCACGCTCGCACCGGCCGCGATGACGGCGCGGTGCGCCAGGGTCGACAGAGTGAGCGCGACGGCCGCGCCGATCGTCGCGTCGCTCCCCTGCGACGCCGAGCCGTTCGCGTCGGAGGCGGCATCCGTGTTCTCCCCCGCGGTGATCGCCACCGCCCCACCTGCCGTGATGGCGGCGCCCGGGAGGACGGATGCCTCGACCGTGGCCGTGACGATGGTGACGGCCACCGCGGCCGCGGCGTTGATCTGGCCCTGCGAGGTCGCCGCACTCGGGGTCGCCGCGGTACCCGTGCCCGAGCCGCCCGCGGCGGTCGCGACGTCGTCGGCGTGGTCGCGGGCACCGCCGACGGCCGCATCCACTCCCCCGCCCGCGGCGCCGCCCGGGTTCGAGGCGTCTCCCGAGTCGGCCGGGTTCTCCGGTGCGCCGGCCGCCGATGCCGCGGCGGTCGAGGACGAGGACGAGACCGAGCCGGCGCCGAGCGTGACCGCTCCACCTGCCGTCAGCGCGCGTCCGAGCGTCGCGCGCACCGTGTGCGTGGACACCGTAATCGCGAGGCCGAGGCCGACGGCGGTGCCCGCCGACGTCCCTGTCGCGGCCCGAGCCTCGGTCGAGGCGGTCGCGCGCTGCGCCGCGCTCACGAGCAGCGCACCGGTCAGCGTGATCGCCGCGCCGGCGCCGATGCCCGCGGTGGTGGAGACGGCCGAGAGCGTCACCGCGACGAACGGTGCGACCGCGGCGTCCGCGCCGCGCGCCGAGCCCTGCGCGACGGCGGATGCGGCATCCGCGGTGCTGGCCGTCACATCGATGTCGTCCGCGCCGGCGACGGTCGCGCCGGCGCCGATGGCCGAGCGGGTGTGGTGGTCGACGCTGGTGAGGGCGAACGAGGCGCCGATCCCCGTGGTGGGCGTGCCCGCACCGGCGTCCGCGAGGAGCGCCCGCGTGGTGGTCTGCGCGGCCGACGAGGCCGAGATCGTGAGCGATCGATCGGCGCCGGTGAGAGTCACGGCCGAGCCGGTGGCCAGTCCCGCGGATGTCGTGAGGACGACGACCGAGAGGGCGACGGATCCGGCGACCCCGAGGTCGCCCCCGGATCCCTGTCCGGCGGTGGCGGTGGTGGTGAAGCGGTGCGAGGCGTCGGATGCGCCTGCCGCGTTCTGCGGGGCGATGCCCGCGATGAGCTGGAGCGTGTCTGCGGTGATGCTGGTGGAGGGGCCGACCTCGGCGCGGACGGTGACATCCGCCAGGGTGATCGCGACGGCCGCTGCGATCGTGGCGCCGCTCGGGGGTCCGCGGGTCGCCGGGGAGCCGGTCGCCGTGGACGCGGCCGACAGGTTGCCGAGCGCCTCGAGCCGCACCGTCGGCGCGACGAGGGCGATGCCCGACACCGACACGTCGGCGTTCAGCTGGTGGATCGTGAGGGCGAAGGCGGCGGTGACCGTGACATCGCCCTGCGGCGTGCTCGGCGTGGGGATCGGCGTCGAGCCGCTGCCGCCGGTGCCGTTGCCGGCCGCGCCGGCAGCCGGCGCGACGGCGTCGGCCCAGGTGCGGGCGTCGGTCGCCTGGGCGGCCGGAGATTGCGCGACCGGCGAGCCGTCGGCGGGAGCGCCGGTCGCCGAGGCGGACGCGGTGGTCGCGGACGACGCCATGCCGATGGCCTTGAGCGTGATCGCCGCCGCCGTCAGATCGCGGGCGAGCTCGGCACGCACCGCGTGGTCGGCGAAGGTCAGTGCGATCACCGCGGAGACGGCGGCGCCGTCCTCGGCGCTGACGTTGCCGGTGGCGGTCGTGACGACGGGAGCGATCTGGGTGGCGGTCGACGTGTAGGTGCCGGTCAGCGTAAGCGGCGCTCCGGTGCCGAGCCGAGACAGCGTCGTGACGTTCGAGATGTTGACGGCCATGACCGTCGAGATCGCCGCCTCCGACGCCACCCCGCCCTGCGCCTCGGCGGTGGCCGGCGACGTCGACTGTGCGGTGAGACTCAGGTCGGCGACACCCGTCAGGGTCGCGCCGTCGCCCACCTCGGCGATCGCGCGGTCGTTGGCGATGTTGAGGGCGATGCTCGCGCCGATGCCGGTCGTCGCGCCGGCCAGCGTGCCGGGCAGCGCGCGGGCGATAGTGTCGTTGTCGCCGGTCGCGGCGAATGCCAGATCGGCTCCCGGCGCGGTGACGGTGACGCCGCTCAGGATGGCGGCACGGGTGAGGAAGCTCGCGATGTTGACCGCGAGCGCGCCGGCAGCGCCGACGATCGAGGCGCCGCCGGCGCCCGACACCGACTGCGCGCGGTACTCGTTCACGCCGGCCGCGGTGCGCGGGGCGGCGGTGGCGGATGCCGTGACGCCGGTCGCGGTGAAGGCGACGTTGCCGATGCGGGCCTCGGTGCGTGCGTCGGCGAGGTTCACCGAGACGCCGACGCCGACGCCGGCGGCCGATCCGCCGACCGCCGAGCCGTCGGCTTCGGTGATCGCCGATCCCGACGAGACGGCCGAGACCGCGACGCCCGTGCCGCCCGCCGTCACCGCGAGAGGCGACGCGCTGCCGAGCGAGGCGATGGTCTCCTGGTCGAGGTCCGAGAAGGCCAGCGCCCCGGCGACGCCGATCGCGCCCCCCGGTGCCGAGGCGAAGCCGCCGGGCTGCGACGCCGTCGCGGTGGTGGCGCTCGGCGAGGCGCCGTTCGCCGTCGATCCGCCCGGGCTCGCGGTCGCCTTCGTGAGGAGCGTGTGCGTCGAGTCGGCCGTGACCGTGAGCGCTCCGCCGGCGACGATCCCGGCCGGTGACGTGCTGTCGATGACGGCCGCGGTCCGCGTCGTCGCCTTGGTCGTCGCGACGGCGGCTCCCGCCGTGGCCGCGGTGGCGTCGGCGGTGGTCGTCGCAGTCGTGACGGTCGTCGCCGAAATGCTGACCGCGCCCGCCGCCTGCACCGAGGCGGTGTCCGTGATGCGGGTCACGGCCGAGTTGTCGATGGTCGCGTGAGCCACGGCGGCGTCGATCGCGGCATCCGCTCCGGTTCCCGTCGAGGTGGTGACCAGCGTCGCCGTCGACGAGCTCGCCAGCGACACGGTGCCCTGCGCCTCGATACGCGAGGTGCCTGCCAGCTGCACGAGCGCCGATGCGACGCTCTCGCCGATGGCGAGTCCGACAGTGGCCCCGGGGTCGGCGGTGCTGACCGCGGTCGCGGTGGCCTCGACGTTGCCGCCGCGCACGATCGCATCGGTGAGGATGACCTCCGCGATCGCGGGGGTGTCGTCGGCCGTGGTGGCGGTGGCGGCCAGGGTGACGTCGGCGGCGCCGGCATCCAGTACACCGCCCGGGCCGACCAGGACGCGCGTCGCCTCGAACCGGAACGTCACGCCGTGGAAAGTGAGTGTGCCGACGATGCGGATCGTCGCGCCCTTGCCGGTGCTCTTGACGACGAACGAGCCGAGGGGGCGGACCGAGTGGGACTCGAAGGCGTTCGCCAGGCTGCGCACCAGGATGTAGCCGATGTTGACCGCGTCGGGCGTCACCTCGATGGTGTCGTCGTCGGTCGCGTCGGCGAAGTCGAAGTCTGTGACGTCGGCCGGCCCGATGGGCTCGAGACCGTCGTACGCGAGGGTGGTGCCGCCGACCATCAGGGTGCCGGACTGCGAACCGGTCGGGCGCGACGTCACCGCTCCGTGCGCTCCGCTGAACCGCAGCACGTCGTAGCCGCCGGCACCGCCGTCGACCCGCCCGATGCGTCCGCCGGGAGCGACGACGAAGTCGTCCCGATTGCCTGCGGCCCCCTGCAGCACGTCGAACCCCGAGAAGCGCTGGCCGGCGACGGTGCCGGTGCGCTGTCCGTCGATCTGCCACGTCGTGTCGGCTGCCGGACCACGCAGCACGTGACCGCCGCCGACGGCGACCAGCCGGCCGACGCCCGAGAAGGCGGTCGCGCCGACGGATCCGCTTCCGGCGCCGTCGCTGTTCCAGGTGACGCCGGTTCCGCTGACCGCGAGTGCCGCTGCCGAGGTGACGGTGACGGTGATGCCGAGCGAGGCGGGGAGGCTGACAGAGCCGCCCGCCGAGATCGTGAGGGCGGTGACGGATGCCGCGGCCCGTCGCGTCGTCCCTCCATCGGCGACGATCACGAGGTCGGCGCCGTCGATCGTGACCGACACGTCACCCGCCGCGGTCACCTGCCACGGTCCCGGCTGCTCCGCGACCGGTGCGGCCGGGTCGGCCGGCGTCGCGGCGGGGTCGGTCTCCGTCGGCGTCGCGTCCGTCGGAACGGGCTCCGACGCAGTCTCGTCGACGGCCGGCGCGGTCGCCGGCTGCTCGGCCGGCGTCGAGGACTCGGTCTCGGTGGCGGCGGGCTGCTCTGAGGCCGCCGGAGCGGCGGGCTGCTCGGCCGGCTGTTCGGCGGGGGTGCTCGAGGTGCCGTTGTCCGCGGCACCGGCCTGACCGGCCGTACCGGCGCCGGCGCCGTCAGCCGTCGCCTCCGCGGTCGTGGTCCCACCCTCGGGGGCGGTCGCCTCGAACGGGCGCACCTCCAGCATCGCGGGCGCCCCATACATCGCGCCACCGGCTGCCTCGGGCGCATTCTGCGTCGGCGACGGGTCGGGCGTCGGCTCCGGGCTGGGCGTCGGCGTGGGCGTGGGAGTCGGGATCGGCGGCGTCGGCGGCTCAGGCGGGTCCGGCGGCTCGGGCGGCGTCGGAAGACCCGGGATCGTCGGCGTCGGCGGGGTCGCCGGGCCGCTTCCGATCGTGCCCGGGTTCACCGTGCCAGGACCGCACGTCAGGCTCGTCGAGCTGGTGCTCGTCGTGGACGAGTTCGTGGTGCCCCCGCCGGCCTGCGGCGTCGACCCGGTCGACACCTGCTGGCAGTTCGGTCCGAACGGCGAGACCGGCGATGCCGGAGCGGCCGGCGCCGTGGCCGGCGGCACGACGACGACGCTAATGGTCGTCCGGGTGCGCGGCGGCACGGGTACCGGCTGGGAGGGAGCGACCGGCAGCACCTGCTCGACCGGCGCGGGCTCGGGAGCGGGCTCCTCGCCGAGGTCGAGGGGACCGACGAAACGTGGCGTCTCAGCGGGCGTGACGATGTCGGCCGGTGGCTCGGTCGCTGCTGCGATGGCGGGAGAAGCCCAGGTCAACTGCGAAAGCACGAGCGCGGACGCGACGAGGGCCACGACCGCGGTCCTCCGTCGGCCGTGCACCAGTGAGACCGCCGTGCGCGAGACACGGCGCTGCTCTTGCGAAACCCCGAAACCGGGGGATCTCCGACTCATGGGGCCCCTTCTGCCCATTCGTCCTACAGAAATCCCCACCCCTACGCACCGCCAGACAATCCGGTGCGCATCCGAGTGGGAATGTAACGGCTCGGACGACCATCCACAAGAGAAGAGTCGGATTCCCGTTCCGGAATACATCGCCGGCGAAACGAGAGAAGGCCCCGCCGAAGCGGGACCTTCTCGGTGACGACGTGCGTCGGAATCAGCGGGACGCGATGATCTCGCGCATCAGGGCGGCGGTCTCGGACGGCGTCTTGCCGACCTTCACGCCGGCGGCCTCGAGGGCCTCCTTCTTGGCCTGCGCCGTGCCCGCCGAGCCCGACACGATGGCGCCGGCGTGGCCCATGGTCTTGCCTTCGGGAGCGGTGAAGCCGGCGACGTATCCGACGACCGGCTTGGTCACGTTGGCCTTGATGAAGTCGGCAGCGCGCTCCTCGGCGTCGCCGCCGATCTCGCCGATCATGACGATCGCCTTGGTCTCGGGGTCGGCCTCGAAGGCGGCGAGCGCGTCGATGTGCGTGGTGCCGATGACCGGGTCGCCGCCGATGCCGATCGCGGTCGAGAAGCCGATCTCGCGCAGCTCGTACATCATCTGGTAGGTCAGCGTGCCCGACTTCGACACGAGACCGATCGGGCCCTTGCCGGTGATGTTGGCGGGCGTGATGCCTACCAGCGACTCGCCGGGCGTGATGATGCCGGGGCAGTTCGGGCCGATGATGCGGGTCGTGTCGCCCTTGGACTGCGCGTACGCCCACGCCTCGGCGGTGTCGCCGACGGGCACGCCCTCGGTGATGACGACGAGGAGCGGGATCTCGGCGTCGATGGCCTCGATCATCGCGTCCTTCGTGAACGCCGGCGGCACGAACGCGATCGACACGTCGGCGCCGGTGGCCGCGATGGCCTCGGCGACGGAGGCGAACACGGGGAGCTCGACGGGGTTGCCGTCGGCGTCGGTGTGGAGCACCGTGGTGCCGGCCTTGCGGGCGTTCACGCCGCCGACGACCTGCGTGCCGGCCTTGAGCATGAGCGCGGTGTGCTTGGTGCCTTCGCCGCCGGTGATGCCCTGGACGATGACCTTGGAGTCCTTGTTGAGGAAGATCGACATGTCTGTTCTTTTCCTAGTTCCGGATGCTGGGGGTCAGGCGTTGGCGAGCTCGGCAGCCTTGTCGGCGCCCTCGTCCATCGTCTCGGCCAGGGTCACGAGGGGGTGGTTGGCGTCGCGGAGGATCGCGCGTCCCTCTTCCACCTTGTTGCCGTCCAGGCGCACGACCAGCGGCTTCGAGGCGCTGGATCCGAGCTCGGCGAGCGCGCCGACGATGCCCTTGGCGACCGCGTCGCATGCGGTGATGCCGCCGAAGACGTTGACGAACACGCTCTTCACCTGCGGGTCGCCGAGGATGACGTCCAGGCCTGCGGCCATGACCTCTGCCGAGGCGCCGCCGCCGATGTCGAGGAAGTTGGCCGGCTTCACGCCGCCGTGGTTCTCACCGGCGTAGGCGACGACGTCGAGCGTCGACATCACGAGGCCTGCGCCGTTGCCGATCACGCCGACCTCGCCGTCGAGCTTGACGTAGTTGAGGTCGTTGGCCTTGGCCTTCGCCTCGAGCGGGTCGGCAGCGGCCTTGTCTTCGAGGAGCGCGTGGCCGGGGTGGCGGAAGTCGGCGTTCTCGTCGAGCGAGACCTTGCCGTCGAGGGCGATGACGTCGCCCTCCTCGGTCAGCACGAGCGGGTTGACCTCGACGAGCGTGGCGTCCTCGCCCTTGTACACGTTGAACAGCTTGACGAAGACGTCGCTCACCTTGTCGACGAGCTCCGCGGCGAAGCCGGCGGCCTCGGCGATCTCGACGGCCTTCTGCTTGTCGATGCCCTGCAGCGGGTCGACCGCGATGCGCGCGAGCGCCTCGGGGCGCTCGACCGCGAGCTCCTCGATCTCCATGCCGCCCTCGACGCTGCACAGCGACAGGTAGGAGCGGTTGGCCCGGTCCAGCAGCACCGAGAAGTAGTACTCCTTGTCGATGCGGGCACCCTGGGCGACCATCACGCGCTTGACAATGTGACCCTTGATGTCGAGGCCGAGGATGGCCTGGGCCGCCTCGTACGCCTCATCGGGGGTCTTGGCGACCTTGACGCCGCCCGCCTTGCCGCGCCCGCCGGTCTTGACCTGGGCCTTGACGACGACGACTCCGCCGATCTTCTCGGCCGCGGCCCGCACCTCCTCCGGCGTGTCGGCGACGATGCCGGCGAGCACCGGCACCTCGTACTTCTCGAAAAGGTCACGTGCCTGGTACTCGTACAGATCCACAGTGCATTCCTTCGCAGGTGGCGAATGGGGGTGGGGACGACGCGAAAAGCGTCTCGACGTCGAGATATCGACCAGTCCCCCAGCCTACTACCGGTCGCCGTCCGGTTCCGACCGCAGCGACGCGCCCCCGGTTCCGTACGACCCTTGTCAGCCCACCGCTGTCCCGTGCGGGACGGATGCCGCGGGCTCGCCGTCCTCGATCTCCTCGCCCGGTACGCGGGGCAGACGGGTGAGGTCGCACAGCGCCGGTCCCTCGATGCGCCGCCCCTCCGCGGTGAACCGCGACGCGTGGAGCGGGCAGTCCCACGAACGCTCGGCGTCGTCCCACCGGAGCACTCCCCCGAGGTGCGGGCACACCGCGCTGACGGCGCGGGTCACGCCGTCCACGGTCGAGATGCCGACCGGATGCCCGCCGCGGCTGGCGACGACGCCTTCGCCCTCCCCGGGCTGCGGAACGGGAGTCGGCGCCGCCTGGGCGCCGAGCCATCCGGATGCCGCCTCCCATCCGACGCGCAGGTTCTCCACGCCGCCGCGGGCGAGGTCCGCCGGCACGGTGAACCGGGTGGAGATGACGTTCATCCAGTCGGGGCGCTCGCGCCGCGGGACCTTGCCGATCTCGGCCACGATCCGGAGGGCCGCGGCCGGGGCGTTGGACAGCCCCCATTTCGCGTAGCCGGTGGCGAAGCGCACGCGCCCGAGGCCCCGCGGCATCGCACCGACGAAGGGGATGAGGTCGTGCGACTGGTAGTCCTGCGCCGACCACGCCGCGACCGGCTCGGCGCCGGGGAAGTGCTCCCGCGTCCATGTGATCAGGTCGTCGCGGCAGGCGCGCGGGGACGGGGATCGGCCGACCGGGAAGCCGTTGCCCCCGACGATGAGCTGGGCGGCGCCGGCGGGCCCGTCCGCCGGGGTGATCGACCGGATCGACTTGGTCGCGCCGTCCACCGAGAGGTACAGCCCTTCGGGCAACGGCGCATCTGTGGCGAACGCGACGCACTGCGAGCGCAGCCCCCGCGTCTTGGCGAAGTACAGGCCGCGGTCGATGATGGGCGTCGCCGTTGCGAGGACGACCTGGTCGGCCGCGGCGAATCCGGCCGAGGTCTCGACACCGGCATGGGGCACGATGTGCGCGTGGGTCACGCGCACGCCGGTGTGCAGGGCGCCGCCCGCGTCGAGGTACGCGCGGGCCATCGCCGTGAGCAGCTGCTGCGGATCGATGGCGACCTGCTGGTCGAGCGCGACCGCGTCGACGATCGGGAACGGCGACTGCGCCAGCAGTTCGGGTTCCACACGACGCACCGGCAGCCCGGCATCCCTCGCGGCCTGCAGCTCGGCCGCGACCGTCTCGGCGCCGTCGGGAGTCTGCGCGTAGGAATAGGCGGTCCGCCGGGAGTACGGCACCCCGAGCTCGTCTGCCAGGTCGGTCAGCCACCGTGCGCCGTCGACGTTCGCCTCGACATACGCCTGCACCAGCCTCGCCGGGTGATGACGGCGCAGCGTCGACAGCACCGAGCCCTGCAGCAGCGACAGCTTGCCGGTATTGGCCCCCGACGCGAGTTCGCCGACCTCGCCCGCCTCGAGCACTGCTACGTCGCGCCCCTCGCGAGCGAGCAGGAGCGCGGTGGCGAGACCTGTCAGCCCGGCGCCGACCACGACGACCTCGTGGTGCCGGCCGGGTTCGAAGGGCGTGCCCGCCACGCGGACCGCATCGAGCTTCCAGATGGGCGTCATCTTCACAGTGAACGCGCGCGTCCCCGGATGCTCCACCGGGTTGACACGGGTACGGCGGAGTGAGAACACGGAACGCGTGACGGATGCCGCACCCCGCGCCGGCCGGCGCATTAGGCTCTCCCCCGAGATGTCCGACACCGCCGCCGCTTCCGCCGCCCCGCACCCGATGACGGGCGCGGGCGCCGCGCGGGCGGCCGTGGTCGCCGCGGCCCTCGAGCTGTTCGCGGAGCAGGGTTTCGATCAGACCTCGGTCGAGCAGATCGCGCAGGCCGCGGGCGTGTCGCGCTCGACGTTCTTCCGGCAGTTCGGCGGCAAGGACGACGTGGTCTTCACCGATCACGAGGTGCTGCTCGACCGGCTCCGCGAGTTCCTGGCGCAGCCGCACCGCGATCCGTGGGCGGCCGTGTGCGAGGCATCCCTCTTCGTCTACGCGCATTTCGCTGCCGACCCCGAGCTCGCGCGCCGACGGTACACCGTCGTCCGCGGTGTCCCCGCGCTGCGCGATCGCGAGATCGTGACGGTGTTCCGCTACGAGCGACTCTTCGACGAGTACCTGCGTGCGTCGCTCCCGGGGCTCGATCCGCTCGACGCCGTCGGTTTCTCGGCGCTGGTCACCGCGATCCACAACCACGTGCTGCGCCGCCTCATCCGCGGCCCGAAGAAGGTGCCCGTCTCCGTGCTGAAGGCCGCTCTCGACGACGCCCGCCGTCGCTTCGGCGTCCTGCCCGATGGGGATGCCGACCCCGCCGCCGATCAGGTCGTCGTCGCCGTGTTCCCGCGAGGGATGCCGACCGCCGAGCTGGCGCGGCGGCTGCAGGCCCAGCTCGACGACTGATTCCGCGGCGCGCCGCCGAATTCCTCTGTCGGCCGGGCACAACCGGGCGGTAGGTTCAGGCCATGAGCGCCGTGGAGACCACCGCCGGAACGCCGGCCGAGACCGCGTGGTACAGCCAGGACCCTGATGCCGTCGTCGCCGCGTTCCGCAGCGACCGCGACCGCGGGCTGACCGCCGCGGACGCGACGCAGCGGCTCGCCGAGCACGGCCCCAACTCGATCGCCGCCGAGAAGCCGCCGTCGACGTGGCAGGTCGCGCTGCAGCAGCTCGCCGACCCGATGAACGTCATGCTGGTCGCCGTCGCGATCATCAGCCTGTTCATCAACCAGGTGAGCGTCGGCATCCTCGTCGGCGCCCTTGTGGTGCTGAACATCGTGCTGGGTACGCGGCAGGAGCTCAAGGCGAAGGCATCCGTCGACGCCCTGGCGAAGATGCAGATCCCGCAGGCCAAGGTCATCCGGGACGGCACCCTGTTGCAGGTGGGCGCGACCACCCTCGTGCCGGGCGACATCGTGACGCTCGAGGCGGGCGATCTCGTCCCCGCCGACGGCCGCATCCTCCGTTCGGCGACGCTCGAGACGCAGGAGGCGGCGCTCACCGGAGAGAGTGCGCCGATCCCGAAGGATGCCGGAACCCTCGCCGATGCCGACACCGCGCTCGGCGACCGCACCGACATGGTGTTCCAGAACACGCAGGTGACGCGGGGCACGGCGACGGTGGTGATCACGGGCACCGGCATGCAGACCCAGATGGGTCAGATCGCATCGATGCTCTCCTCCGTCAAGCCGGGCAAGTCGCCGCTGCAGCGCGAGCTCGATGCCCTGACCGGGGTGCTGGGCTGGATCGCGTGGGGCGCGGTCGCGATCATCATCGTGACCGGCCTGCTGCGCGGGCAGGAGATCGCGTCGGTCATCCTGCTGGGCATCTCCATGGCGATCTCGGCGATCCCCACGGGCATGCCGTCCTTCGTCCAGGCGATGCTCTCGTACGGCTCGCGGCAGCTCGCGGAGCACAAGGCGGTCGTCAAGAACCTGACGGATGTCGAGACGCTCGGGGCGACCAGCGCGATCAACTCCGACAAGACCGGCACGCTCACGATGAACGAGATGACGGTCGAGACGCTGTACTACCGCGGCGAGTGGTTCACGGTCGCCGGCAGCGGCTACGAGAAGGCGGGCGAGGTGCGCCACACGGCGGGTCTGCCCGTGCCGCAGTTCACGCAGCTGGCTCTCGGGCTGACGCTGTGCAGCGACGCGACGGTGTCGGACGACGGCGCCGTGATCGGCGACCCGACCGAGGCCGCCCTGGTCGTGCTGGCGGCCAAGCTGGGCGCGGACGCCGAACTGACCCGCAGCAAGTTCCCGCGGGTCGCCGAGGTGCCCTTCGACTCGGCGTACAAGTTCATGGGCACGTTCCATCGCATCCCGGTCGACGGCACGGAGCTGCTGGTCGGCTACGTCAAGGGCGGCCCGGATGTCGTGCTCGACCGCTGCGGCTCCGTCGCCACGATGGAGGGCGTCGTGCCGATCGCCGATCGCCGCGACGAGATCCTCGAGGCCAACCGCACACTGTCGGAGCAGGGACTGCGGGTGCTCGCCTTCGCCTTCCGCCGCTTCGCGCCCGACGCTTCGCTGGCGGACGACCCGATGGCGGCCATCGCCGATCTGACCTTCGTCGGCCTCGTCGGCATCATCGACCCGCTGCGCCCCTCCTCGAAGGAGGCCGTGCGCATCGCGCGCGAGGCCGGCATCGAGGTCCGGATGATCACCGGCGACCACGCGATCACGGCCGCCGCGATCGGCGCGAAGCTCGGCCTCGGCGAGGGGTCGGCGAGCGGCGCAGAGATCCAGGAGATGAGCGACGACGAGCTGAAGGCGGCGCTGCCGCGCCTGCACATGTTCGGCCGCGTCACCCCCGAGGACAAGCTGCGGCTGGCTCGCCTGATGCAGGAGGAGGGCGCCGTCGTCGCGATGACAGGCGACGCCGTCAACGATGCGGCAGCACTGAAGCAGGCCGACATCGGCGTGGCGATGGGATCCGGCAGCGACGTCACCAAGCAGGCGGGGAAGATGATCCTCGTCGACGACAACTTCGGCACGCTCGTCACCGCGGTCCGGCTCGGGCGCGGGATCTACGAGAAGATCGTCAGCTACGTCCGATTCCAGATGTCGCAGCTGTTCTCGCTGGTGCTGCTGTTCCTCGTCGCGAGCATCTTCGGCATCAACGACGGCGTGCCGCTCACGCCGATCATGGTGCTGTTCCTGAACTTCTTCATCGCCATCTTCCCGGTGGTCGTGATCCTCCTCGACCCGGTGCCCGACGGCATCATGCTGAAGCCGCCGCGCGACCCGAAGAAGACGATCGCGAACCGCGGTGCGGTGACGCTCTGGTTCGTCTACGGCAGCCTGATCTTCGTGACGACGCTCGTGCCGCTGCTGATCTACCCTGACGAACTCAGCTCGACCGAGCCCAACGTGCCGGTGACGATGGCGTTCGTGGTCTGCGCGCTCGGCTCGATCTTCGGCGGGCTCGTCATGCGGCGCGACCCCGAGTCCGGGCTCTCGGCGCCCATCCTGGCCGCCGTGAAGTGGCTGTCGATCCCGCTGGCGCTCACTGTCGCCGCCGTCGAGATCGGCTTCATGCAGCGCCTGATCGGCACGACCAGCCTCTCGGGCAGCGAGTGGCTGACGGCTCTCGGCCTGGCGCTGCTGGTGCCGGTGCTCATCGAGATCGAGAAGTGGATCCGTCGCGCGCGCATCGCGCGTCGCGCCCCTGTCGCCTGATCTTCGGATGTCGAACGCGCGCCGCCCGTACCGGGTGGCGCGCGTTCTTGTTCGAGCGAGAGTCAGAGCGCGTCGTACGCCGCGCGCAGGTAGGTGCGGCCCCGCTCGGACGCCAGGATGCCGTCCGACATGCGGTTCATGACGTAGGCGAACGTCACGCCGCGATCGACGTCGGCCGCCACGAGCGATCCGCCCCATCCGCCCCAGGACGCCACGCGCCCTTCCGGGAGGTACGCGGTGGAGAGCGGATGCCGCAGCCCCCAGCCGAGCCCCCACCGCAGCGGCAGACCGAGCACGAGGTCGATCCCTTCCACGGGCGACGCGAAGATGAGGTCGACGGCCTCGGGCGACAGCATCCGTCGTCCGTCCACCTGGCCGCGCCCGGCGATGAGGGCGTTCAACCGCGCGACGGAGCGGGCGTTGCCCTGGCCGCCCGCGCCGCCGATGCCCGCTGCGCGCCAGGCCCGCGTCCACGTGACCTCGGCGCCCAGCACGGGGCCGCCGAAGGTGCGCGCGGCCGGAGAGCCGGGCGGGAGGGCCGACAGATCGAGCTGAGACGGCGGCGGAGGCGCGACCGGCGAGACCCGGTGGTCCTCCTCGGCCGGGAGGCCGAGCCAGAAATCGGCGTCGAGCGGACCCGCGAGCTCCTCGGCGACGAACGCGCCGAGACCTCGGCCGGTCACGGCGCGCACGAGACCGTGGATCAGGTGCCCGTAGTCCAGGAGGTGGTAGCCCGTCGCCGCCCCGGCCGGCCACCACGGCGCCTGCGCGGCCAGGCGGTCGGTCGCGGCATCCACGTCCATGATGTCTTCGGCCGAGACGGGCTGGTCCCAGCCCGAGACGCCCGACGAGTGGGTGAGCACGTGGCGCACGAGAACGCCGTCTTTGCCGGCGGCGCCGAACTCCGGCCAGTAGGCGGCCACCGGAGCATCGGGGTCGAGCTCGCCCCGATCGATCAGCAGCAGCGCGGCGAGCGACGAGACGGTCTTGGACAGCGACCAGACGTTCGTGATGGTGTCGCGCTCCCACTGCCGCGTTCGGTCCGGGTCGCTCCAGCCACCCCAGACGTCGACGACGGGCCGGCCGTCGACCAGCACGCAGAGGGAACCGCCCAGTTCCTCACCAGTGGAGAGGTTCTGCCGGAAGGCGTCGAGAAGCCCGGCGAACCGGGGATCGGCGTCTCCGTCCACTGCCACGGTGGGAGCAACGCTGTTCGACATCCTGGTCTCCTTCGACGCTCGGATCCGGCGGCACTGCCGGGTGGACGTGAGCATACCGCGCGGTCGGTATGCTTGTCATCCACCGGCGTCGGGAGAGGCTGGTGTTGCCGCCGATGGTGGACGGCGTCACGACGAGGAGGTCGGATGAAGATCACGGGAGCAGTACTCGAGGTCTCGGGCGCGCAGCCGCCGTTCGCGCAGTCGCGCCCCTTCACCGTCGGCGAGCTGGAGCTCGACGCGCCCGGCCCCGGCGAACTGCTGGTGCGCATCGAGGCGGCCGGCGTGTGCCATTCCGACCTCAGCGTCGTCGACGGCAACCGTATGCGGCCGGTGCCGATGCTGCTCGGCCACGAGGCCGCCGGCATCGTGCAGCAGGCGGGCGACGGCGTCGACGACGTCGCCGTCGGCGATCGCGTCGTGATGACGTTCCTCCCCCGCTGCGGCGAGTGCGACGGCTGCCGCACCGACGGGCGACTGCCCTGCACGCCGGGTTCGGCGGCCAACAACGCGGGCACGCTGCTCGGCGGCGGCGTCCGACTGCACCGTCTCCGCACCGGGCACGACGTGGACGCCGGCGAGACGCAGGACGTCCACCACCATCTCGGGGTCTCGGCGTTCGCCACCCACGCCGTGGTGAGCCGCGCGTCGGTTGTGCCGGTCGATCCCGACGTGCCCGCCGAGATCGCGGCCCTCCTCGGGTGCGCCGTGCTCACCGGCGGCGGCGCGGTCATCAACGCGGGGCGGCCGGCGCCGGGCGAGCGCGTCGTCGTCGTCGGGCTCGGCGGCGTGGGCATGGCCGCCCTCTTGGTCGCTGTCGCGCTCGGCCACGAGGTGATCGGGGTCGACATGGTGCCGGGCAAGCTCGCGCACGCGCTCGCGTGCGGTGCCGCCGAGGCCCTCACGCCGGCGGATGCCATGGACCGCGGCATCCGTGCCCCCGTCGTCATCGAGGCGGCCGGCGCCGTGCGCGCGTTCGAGACCGCCGTCGCGCTCACCGCGCCCGGCGGCACGACCGTGACGGTGGGCCTGCCCGCGCCCGACGCCCGCGCGAGCGTCTCGCCCCTCGTGCTCACCGCCGAGGCGCGCACGATCGTCGGCAGTTATCTCGGCTCCGCGGTGCCGAGCCGCGACATCCCCCGCTACGTCGAGCTGTGGCGCGCGGGACGCCTGCCGCTCGAGCGACTCGTCTCCTCCCGCATCGGCCTCGACGACCTCGACGCCGCCATGGACCGGCTCGCCGCGGGCGGCGAGCTGCGCCAGTTGATCCAGTTCGACCAGCAGAGCACCTTCGAAAGGAACCACGCATGACCAGAACTGCCATCGTCACCGGAGCCGCGCGGGGCATCGGCGCCGCCACCGCGCGGCGCCTCGCCGCCGACGGCAACGCCGTCGCGGTGCTCGACCTCGATGAGGCGCAGTGCGCCGACACGGTGAGGGCGATCACGGATGCCGGCGGCCGGGCTCTCGCGGTGGGCGCGAACGTCGCCGACGCGGCGTCGGTCGAGCGCGCCGTCGCGCGCGTCGCCGAGGAGCTCGGTGCACCGACGATCCTCGTCAACAACGCCGGGATCATCCGCGACAACCTGCTGTTCAAGATGACGGAGGACGACTGGGACGCCGTCATGAACGTGCACCTGCGCGGCGCCTTCCTGATGTCGCGAGCGGTGCAGGAGCACCAGGTGAAGGCCGGGTGGGGGCGCATCGTCAACCTCTCGTCGACGTCGGCGCTCGGCAACCGCGGCCAGGCGAACTATGCCGCCGCCAAGGCCGGCATGCAGGGGTTCACCAAGACGCTCGCGATCGAGCTCGGGCGGTATGGCGTCACCGCGAACGCGATCGCCCCTGGGTTCATCGTCACCGACATGACACGGTCGACGGCCGACCGTCTGGGCGTCGGATTCGACGACTTCATCGCCCACAACGCCAAGGAGATCCCGGTGCAGCGCGCCGGCTACCCGGACGACATCGCCGCGGCGGCGTCGTTCTTCTGCTCCGACGAGGCCGGATTCGTCTCCGGTCAGGTGTTGTACGTCGCGGGAGGGCCCCGCGCATGAGCATCGTCGTCGACTCCCCCGCCGGTCTGACCGGCGCCGTGGGCAGCACCGCCACCGGCGACTGGTTCGCGATCGACCAGCAGCGCATCCAGGCGTTCGCCGATGCCACCGAGGACTGGCAGTGGATCCACCTCGACGCCGAGCGCGCGGCATCCGGGCCGTTCGTTGCCACCATCGCGCACGGGTACCTCACTCTCTCGCTCCTGCCCCGGCTCACGGCCGGCCTGCTGTCGGTCGACGGCACCGCGATGGTCGTGAACTACGGGCTCGACAAGGTGCGGTTCCTGCAGCCGGTCGTCGTCGACTCCCGCGTGCGGGCCGTGACGGAGGTGGTGTCGGCGGAGCCGTCGCCGCAGGGCTACCGCGTGGGCCTGCGCACGACCGTCGAGCTCGACGGATCCGAGCGCCCCGCACTCGTCGCCGAGACCGTGGCGCTCTTCGTCCCGCAGGGCTGAGAGTCCGGCGTTCCCGCGATTCAGCTGATCCGGGGCTCGCCGCCGTCAGGAACGCTCTCCGCCGAGCGGACCTGCGTCGCGTCCGGAGCCCGGCCCCAGGTGGAGCGGTGAGGCGATGAAGAGCGCCACGAGGAGCAGGGCGAGCAGCGTGGTGACGACGCCGACGCGCGCGAGCACCGCTCGGGCCCTGCCTCCGAGAACCAGGCGCGTGACGGCGACGACGGCGAGCCCCGTCAGCCCGCCGGCGGTGTTGACGACGATGTCGGTGACGTCGGTGCTCCCGATCGCCAGGACGAACTGCGTCACCTCGAGCGCCAGACTCACCCCGGCGAGGACGACGGCGGTCCTCCACCACCGCCACGACGGTGCGAGAACGCCCAGATAGAGGCCGAGCGGGATGAACAGCAGGAAGTTGATGACGACCTCGGCGGGCTTGCTCGCGCCTTGGCCGTCCGTCGCAACGAACGGGACGAGCTTGACGACGCGATCCACGCCGCCGACCCACGGGAGTTCGAGCTTCCAGAGCACGATCCAGATGAGGAGCGCCAGGTAGAGCGCGAAGGCCGCGATCAGTCGGACCGGAACCGTATCGGTTGGGGCAGCCTGCTGGTCGGGCGGCGGTGCGGTGGTCGTCATGGCGTCCCGGTCTCCGGATCCGATCGGGGCGATGGCCCGTCGAGGGTCGCTTCTCGGCGAGAAGGACGATTCCAGTCAACGGCACCCGATGTTGCGTCAGCGTATGCTCCGTCGGTCCCGCGATGTCATGGGTCGTGGCCTAGCCTCGACTCGTGATTCACCTCGTCGCGCGACGCATCCGGGCCGACCAGCGCGATCGGGTGGTCGAGTGGCTGCGGGAGATCGACGGTCCGCGCCGGGCTGAGGCGCGGGAGTCGCTCGCTGCCGAAGGTGTCGATCACGAGACCGCGATGATCATCGACACGAGCGACGGCCCGATCATCGTGTACGCGATGCAGACCGACGATCTGGCCCGTGCGCGCGCCGTGACGGACCAGTCCCCTCGGTCCGTGGACGCTGAGCATCGCGCCGTCATGCGGCGTGCCGATGATGGGCCGGCGAACGCCGAGATCGTCCTTGATCTACGCGTCGACCCCGACTGATGGCGGGCTAGCTGCCTGCCGCGAGGCGCTTGTTGTGGAGCGGGATGGTGACGAGGCCCGGGAGGAGCGCCAGTGCGACGACTGCGACGGACCAGTAGCCGATCGTCGGGGCCAGGAGCCCCGCGGAGAGTGCGACCAGGAAGACCCCGGCGACTCGCATGCCGATCGCCGCGCCGGATGCGACCTCGGGACTGCGCCAGTACGGAAGCCGTCGCCCGGCGTTCGCGTTGCTCGCGACCCTCAACGACAGGAAGAACACGACACCACCGGCAACGACTCCGAACCACGCCACGACAGCCTCCACCCGCTCATCCGACCATCGGCGGTGCCCCGAGCGCAACAGGCGCACCGAGATCAGCGGAGCGCGGCGAGGAGGTGCGCATTGCGCGTCGCGATGAGTCGGCGGAGGTACGGCACGAGCACCAGTCGCTCGGCGAGCGATCCGAAGATCGGTGAGGCGAGCGTGATGGTGTCGGTCATGCGCGCGCCCGTGGTGAGCTGCTCGAACCGGTGCTCGTGGACGAAGGTCTTGAAGGGACCACGGACCTGCTGGTCGACGAAACGGGTGGGCCGGTCCAGCGCGGTGATCCGCGACGTCATGGTCCACCACACGCCGAAATGGCGCGCTCGCCACGTCACCGTCTCCCCGAGACCGATCTGTCCGGTCCTCACGCCCGCCACGGCCCGCTCCCCAGACCGGCTCATCGACGAGACGTGCGCGTCGATGTCGAGCGACAGATCGAAGAGCGCCGTGGCGGAGATCGACGTCTCGGTCACGAGCGTGAAGGTCGAAGGCACCCTCCCATCTTGCCCGGGCGCTCCGCTGGCTGAGCGGCCGCTGACCGGCTGATCACCCACCGCGAGAGCACACCGCGAGAGGGCGTCAGCGCGCCAGGCTACGACGTGGCCGCGGCATCCCATTCGCGTCGCAGGTAGCGCGGCGCCTGGACGCGCCATGCCTCCGTCACCAGCTCAGCGAGGTGGCCGTCGTCGATCGCCGCCATGCGGAAGGCGACCTTCGGCTCCCCCCACGGCGTCGTGGTGCCCAGGAATACGTCAGGCGCCATCTCGCGCAGCGCGAGCGCGTCGATCGGGTCGGCGAGCTTCACACCGACCACGAGCTCGGTGGCGATGATCGCGCGGATGTCGGCCGGAGTGCTCGGCCACGGATGGCATTCCCAGGCGTAGAGCTTGCGGCGCACGAACCAGGCGGCGCCGCCGGTGGTCGCGCGCTCTTCGCTGCCGGGCAGCAGTTCGGCGGTGCGGCGAAGATCGTCGAGGGTGGCCACGCCCCCACCCTAGACATCGCCTCCGACACGGACCGCGAGCAGCACAGCCACCGACCGGCGGGCAGCAGCGCGGGCGCCGCCGCCTCCCTATCGGCGGAGGTGGGCGCGAACTAGGGTGGTCGCGTGAAGCGGATCTGGCCGTACCTGGTGCCCGGCGTGTTGCTGACCGCGATCGGGCTGATCTGGACCCTGCAGGGCTTCGGCGTGCTGGGAGGGTCGGTGATGAGCGGCTCGCCGGTGTGGGCGACAATCGGCCCCATCGTGCTCCTGGTCGGTCTGGGGCTCATCGTCGCCGCGATCGTCATAGCCCGGCGCCGCCGCCGAACGGAGTGATGGTCCGCGGCGGACGCGCGCTGCGAGCGGACGCCGCGGCCGTACATGGACGCCACGCCCAGTGATGGGAGCGAGCGCCCTGGCGTCAGTTCCGCTGGGCGATGAGGTCTCGTTTTCGGGTGGGGGATTTGGTGGCGGGTCGCCATTTCACGTGGGGGTCCCACCAGTAGGGGCCCTTTACATGTGGGATGCCGTTGATCATGCGGATGTGCCAGCCGCCGGTGTCGAGGGTGCGGTGGTGGAACCAGCAGAGCAGGACGCCGTTGTCGGTGTGGGTGGGTCCGCCGCGGGAGTGTTCGTGAACGTGGTGGATCTCGCACCATTGCGGTGGGACGTGGCAGCCGGGGATGAGGCAGCCGCCGTCGCGGAGGGTGATCGCTTTGCGTTGGTGGTGGTGGAAGACGCGGTCCAGGGTTGTGATCGACACGATCCGGCCGGTGTTGTCGAGGAGCACGCGTTGGATGGCGCCGGTGCAGGCGATGTGTCGGGCGACCGCGAGCGGGACCGGCTGGTCGTCACCGGGCAGGTGGGCGTGGCCGTGACCGGTGGCGAGGTCCTCCGCCCGCACCGAGACGACCAATGTCGGCGCGGCCCCGCCGAGGGTGGGTAGTTCGCCGGAGGCGGCGGCCGCGGTGAGCAGCACTGCGAACGCGTCGTGCAGCTTCTGGGTGTGGGAGCGCTGATCGGCCGCTGATGCCACCGGTTCTGACGGATCCGGTGGAGCCTCGTCGTCCTGATCGTCGGATGCGGTGAAGCAGGGTCCTGGTGCGGGGGCGCCGTCGGTGCGGGGGTTGAGGATGCTGTCGAACCCGAGCTGCAGCTGCGCGGCCACGTCGGGCAGCAGCAGGCCGCGGAGCGGGACGAGCCCGTCGTCGCCGCGTCGACCCACGGTGATGCCGCGTTTGCGGAGTGCCCGGGTGTCCTCGGGTTCCGCACCGTCCTGGTCGAGGTACGCCGCCCACACCAGGGCGAGCGCCCGCAGCTCATCCGCCGACGCCGGGGGTGCGGCATCCACCCCCTCGCCGCACGCGGCCGCGGCGAGCTCGGTGTCGGCGGCGAGCATCTCGGCGCGGCCGGTGTGGCAGCCGCGGAACGCCCCCGTGACCGCGACGATCCCGTCGATCCCGACCTGCCCGGCCGCGAGCGCGGCCCGGAGCCCGGGGAACGGCGGAGGGAGCAGCTCCCCGGTGGACAGCGCGACAGCCTGCTGCACCGCTCCCGCGGCCGCGAGCATGTCGGACGCGGTCCGCCCGGAGACCCGCGTCGCCCGTTGCACGAGTTCGTTCGTAGTGCGGCATCCGTACCGCGTCGTGATGCGGTCGGCGTGCCGGACGTCACGGTCGCGGTCCACGAGCACCGCGACCGCCTCCACCATCACCGCTTCGGCGCCGCGGCGGATCCGGCCCGCCACCGCCAACGCCCCGAGCACGCCGGCGTCATCCAACCCCCGCAACCCGCCCTCGACGACCGCGGCCGCCGTGACTTTCGCGAGCGCGTCGCCGAGCTCGGTGGGAGCGTCGGCGAGGTTCGTCATACCCCCATTCTGGCGAGGGTCTCCGACATTCGAAGTCCCAGATCAGGCGTGGAAACCGAGCTGTGGATAACTGCGCCGCAAGAGCCGCGAGAAGCGCCTGTGGAGGAACCGGAACGCCGACCGGCTGACGTCCGCGTCCGCGTTTCGTCTCGCTCGTTCCTCGCTCGCTCAACGACCGGTATCAATGGCAGGTCGCCGAACGAGACCACTCAAGCGCCGGCCACACAACGCCCCGAGGTGCAAAAACCCCGTCCGCGTTTCGTCTCGCTCGTTCCTCGCTCGCTCAACGACCGGGGTGCGCGTTTGGTCTCGCGAGCCGGTCGCTGAGCGAGGAGCGCCAGCGACGAGACGAAGCGTCCTCGCTCGCTCAACGACCGGTATCAATGCCAGGTCGCCGAACGAGACCACTGAAGCGCCGGCCGCACAACGCCCCGAGGTGCACAAACCCCGTCCGCGTTTCGTCTCGCTCGTTCCTCGCTCGCTCAACGACCTCTATCCCGGTCGCTGAGCGAGGAGCGCCAGCGACGAGACGAAGCGTCCTCGCTCGCTCAACGACCTCGACGGCGCCGGCGCCCAGCCCGTACGACGCCGCCCGACTCCCGTAGCCTGGGCGAGTGAGCGACGAGCACAATCCGCTGATCCCCGCCGGCTACGACATCGTCTGGTCGCTGGCCGCCGCCATCGTCATCGCACTCGCGATCGTGGCGCTCGTCACCCTCGCTCGGTCCGGCGACAGGCTCACCCCGACCCAGGGACTGCTGTGGGCAGCGCTGGTGCTGCTGGTTCCCGTCCTCGGTCCGATCGCCTGGCTGACGACCGGACGCAAGACCACCACGAACCGTCGTTCGACCGAATAGCGGTCAGCGACCGGCAGCCCCTGCGCGTCAGACCCGTTCCACCACCATCGCCATGCCCTGACCGCCGCCCACGCACATCGTCTCGAGGCCGTACCGACCGCCGGTCGCCGCGAGGCCGTTGATCAGCGTGGAGGTGATGCGGGCGCCGGTCATGCCGAACGGGTGGCCGACGGCGATCGCACCGCCGTGCACGTTCAGGCGCTCCGGGTCGACGCCGAGCTCGCGCGCCGACGGGATGACCTGCGCGGCGAACGCCTCGTTGATCTCGACGAGGTCCATGTCGTCGATCGAAAGGCCCGCGAGCGCCAGGGCGCGACGCGACGCGTCCACCGGGCCGAGTCCCATGATCTCGGGCGAGAGGCCCGAGACGCCGGTCGACACGATGCGTGCGAGCGGCTGCAGGCCGAGCTCGTCGACCACCCGGTCCGACACGACGACGACCGCCGCCGCACCGTCGTTGAGCGGGCAGCAGTTGCCGGCGGTCACCGTCCCGTCGGGCCGGAACACGGGATCCAGCCCGGCCAGCGCCTCGACGGTGACCCCGGCCCGCGGGCCGTCGTCCGCCGTGACGACCGTGCCGTCGGCGAGCGTGACAGGAGTGATGTCGCGCTCCCAGAATCCCGAGGCGATCGCCGCCTCGGCGCGCTGCTGCGACCTCGCCGCGAACGCATCCTGCTCCTCGCGCGTCACGCCCCGCAGCTGCGCGACGTTCTCGGCGGTCTGCCCCATCGCGATGTAGGGATCCGGCAGCGCTTCGTCGGCCCGCGGATCCGTCCACGACGCCGCCCCTGCGGCCGACCTCGCGACGGTGCGCGCGATCGACGGCGCGAAGGCCGGATTGACCGCATCCGGGAGATCCGATGCGCCCGCCCCGTACCGCGACACCGACTCGACACCGGCCGAGACGAACACGTCCCCCTCGCCGGCCTTGATCGCGTGGAAGGCCATGCGCGTCGTCTGCAGCGACGAGGAGCAGTAGCGGTTGACGGTCGCGCCGGGCACGGCATCCCATCCCAGCAGCACCGCCACGATGCGCGCGAGATTGAAGCCCTGCTCACCGGCGGGCTGACCGCAGCCGAGCAGCAGGTCGTCGATGCGCGCCGGATCCAGCCCGGGCAGCTTGCCGAGCGCGGCGCCGATCATGCGCGCCGCCAGGTCGTCGGGTCGCACGTCGACGAGCGATCCCTTGCGCGCGCGCCCGATCGGCGAGCGCGCAGTGGCCACGATGTAGGCCTCGGTCATGGTTCTCCTTCGGAGGGGGACGGATGCCGCGGCCCACCGCCGGCGGCACGATCAGGCGCGGGCAAGGCGCGGGCGGGGATCAGACGAATGCGGGGATGCCGGTGATGGCGCGGCCGACGATGAGGGAGTTCATGTCGTACGTGCCCTCGAACGTGTACACCGCCTCGGCGTCGGCGAAGTAGCGGGCGATGCCGTAGCCGGCGGGGATCCCCAGCTGCTCCTGACCACCGAGCTGCACCCCGTTGCCGCCGCAGATCTCGCGGCAGAGGGCCACCGTCTCGCGGACGCGCGCACTCACGAACGCCTTCGCCATGGCGGAGTGGTGGTCCTTCTGGACGCCCTCGTCCTGCAGCTGCGAGACACGGACGCACATTCCGATGCAGGCGGTGATGTTCGCGAGCGCGTCGGCGAGCCTCTGCTGGACGAGCTGGAACGATGCGATCGGCTTGCCGAACTGCACCCGCGCCTTGGCATAGGCGACCGCGCACTCGTACGCACCGACCGCGACGCCGAGCGCCTGCCACGCGACCTGGGCGCGGGTGAGACGGAGCACGACGGCGAGGTCGCGGAACCCGTCGATGCGCTGCAGCCGGTCGCGCTCGGGGACCACGACGTCGGTCAGCACGATGTCGGCGTTCTCGACGGTGCGCAGCGACTGCTTGCGCTCGATCTTCGTCGCCTCGTAGCCCACCGAGGGGGTGCGCACGAGGAAGCCCTTGACCTGGTCGTCCGCGACGTCGCGCGCCCAGATCACCACGACGTCGGCGAACGCGCCGTTGCCGATCCAGCGCTTGGCGCCGTTGAGCACCCACTCGTCGGTGCCGTCGGGCCCGACCCGGCGCTCTGCGGTCGTCTCGAGACCCTTCGCCGTGTCCGAGCCGTGTCCCGGCTCGGTGAGCCCGAAGCACGCGATCTGCTCGCCGCGCGCGAGCACCGGCAGCCATTCGGCCCGCTGCTCGTCGGACCCGCCCACGGCGATGGAGGTCATCGCGAGGCCGCTGTGCACGCCGATGAAGGTGGCCGTCGACGGATCGGCGCGCGAGATCTCCATCGCGACCCATCCGCGGAAGACGTTGCTGTTCTCGAAGGCGCGCGTCTCGGGGAACGCGTTGCCGTACAGCCCGAGTTCGGCGATCCGCGGTACGAGGTGGCGAGGGCTCTCGGCACGATCCCAGTGGTCGTCCGCGAACGGCCGCACCTCGGTCTCGAGGAACTCGCGGATCTCGCGCAGGGCCCGCTGCTCGGCATCCGTCAGAAGATTCTGGAACTCGTAGAAGTCGGCGTCGAGCACGTCCGCGGCGGCGCCGAGCGCCGCCTCCTGCTCCTGCGGCTCGGTCAAGGTGAACGTCATCGTCTCTCCTTCGGTGGTCGTTCGACGAGTATGCATCAATTCTCAGAACGTTGCACAACACTTTCAGAAACGTTGCAGACTTCCAGCGCCCGAGCGGTAGAGTTCCCGCATGAACCCACCGGCAGCCGCGGTCCCGGCGACCTCCCCCGCCACCATCTCGCGTGTGGGGACGGATGCCGCGCCCTCGTGGCTGTCGGAACGCCTGGCGAGCGGCGCACATCCCGACGCGCAGCGCGCATTCGAGACGGCGCGCGCCACACTCATCGCCGGCCGCCGCATCGACATGACGGCCCTGGCCGCCGGGCTGGGCGTGGACCGGACATCACTGTTCCGCTGGGTGGGCAATCGCGATGCGCTGCTGAGCGAGGTGCTGTGGTCGCTCGCGATCCCCACCCTGGTGCAGGCCGAGCACGCGTGCAGCACCCTCACGGGAGGCGAGCGGGTCGCCGGCATCCTCACGCACTTCGTCGACGACCTCATCACGGCCGAGTACTTCCGCTCGTTCCTGCGCCGTGAGCCGGCGCGCGCGCTGCGACTGCTCACCACGAAGGAGAGCCCGATCCAGCGCCGGTACGTCGCGACCGCGGACTGGCTGGTGCGCCGCGACCTCGGCGAGGCGCCGCTCGGCGGCGCGATCACGCCCGCCGAACTCGCCTACATCCTCGTGCGCCTGTCGGAGTCGTTCACGTACGCCGACCTCATCTCGGGCGACACCCCCAGCGCCGAGCGCGCCCGTGTCGCTTTCCGGCTCATGCTGCGGGTCGGCGAATGAGCACGCCGACCCCCCTCGCCTACCCGGTGCGCGAGCCGTTCGCGACGCGGTGGAACGACAACGACCAGTACGGCCACCTCAACAACACGGTCTACTACGCGGCGATGGACACCGCCGTGAACGCCTTCATGATCCGCGAAGGCGGCCTCGATCCCCTCGGCGGCGACGCGATCGCCCTCTGCGCGGCCTCGTCGTGCGAATTCGTCGCGTCGGCCGGCTTCCCGGACGCCCTGGAGGTCGGCATCGGCATCGAACGACTCGGGACGACCAGCGTCACCTGGGCGCTCGGCATCCTCCGCGCCGGCGAAGACGATCCGATCGCGACCGGCCGCTTCGTGCACGTCTTCGTGGATGCCGCGACCCGGCGCCCCACGCCCGTGCCGGCGTCCATCCGCTCGGCGATCGAGGACCGCCTCCTCACCCGCTCATGACGCGGCAGCAGCGACGAGCGGCCCGGTGCGTCAAACAAACCGACCATCCGGTATGCTGAGTCCACCACCCCGCCGACGGGGACGGGGAAGGGGTCGAGGATGACCGGTGTTCCGGGACTGGATGTCGCGGGGTTGACCGCGTGGCTGCGCGAGGCGCACCCCGACCTCGCCGCCGACGAGCTCACCGCCGAGGTGATCGCCGGCGGCCGCAGCAACCTCACGTACGCGGTCGACGGAGCGCGCATCCCGCTCATCGTGCGGCGCCCTCCGCTCGGGCACGTGCTCTCGAGCGCACACGACATGCGGCGCGAACACCGGGTGATCTCAGCACTGGCCGACACAGCAGTCCCGGTCCCCCGCACCGTCGACGTCGTCGACGACACGGCGACGGGCCGCGTCACCGGCACCGTCTTCTTCGTCATGGAGCGCGCGCCCGGCGTCGTGCTCGCCCGGCCCTCGCAGAACTCGGCCTACACCGCCACCGGGCTGCGCGGTCTCAGCATGGACCTGGTCCACTGCCTCGCCGACCTGCATGCGGTCGACCCCGCTGCCGTCGGCCTCGCCGACTTCGGCCGCCCCGACGGGTACCTCGCCCGACAGCTCTCGACGTGGCGGCGCCAGCTCGACGCCTCTCGATCGCGCGCGACGCCCGCGCTCGATGCGCTGCAGGAGTCCCTGGCCGACGGGATGCCGCGTTCCTCGCGCACTGCGATCGTCCACGGCGACTTCCGGCTCGACAACGCGCTCGTGATCGGCGGGGCCGACGACCCGCGCATCTCGGCCATCCTCGACTGGGAGATGGCGACGCTCGGCGACCCGTTCGTCGACCTGGGCATCTTCGCGCTCTACTGGGACATCTCCGACCTGCCGGGCGGCTTCGCCGGCGCGGTGCCGAGCGCCGTCGACCCCGCCGCCGGCTACCCGTCGTTCGACGAGCTCGTCGAGGTGTACGCGCAGCGCGCGGGAATCGGCATCCCGGATCTGCGCTGGTACCGCGCCTTCGCGGCCTACAAGCTCGCGGTGATCCTCGAGGGCATCCACTACCGCTTCCAGGCCGGCGACACGGTCGGCGAAGGCTTCGACCGGATGGGCGCGCTCGTCGAGCCGCTCGCACAGAAGGGACTGGAGGTGCGCTGATGGATTTCGCCCCCGACGCGACGACGCGCGACTACACCGAGAGGGCGCGGGCGTTCCTCGTCGAACACGTCCTCCCCGCCGAGCCCGTGCTCGACGAGCAGCTGGCCGCGACGCCCGATGACTGGACCGTGCGCCCGGTGGTGCTCGAGCTCCAGGAGAAGGCTCGTGCACAGGGACTCTGGAACCTGTTCCTGCCTGGTCGGCACCCCGGACACGACGGCGCGGGGCTGACGAACCTGCAGTACGCGCCGGTCGCCGAGATCACCGGGTGGAGCCCGCGGCTCGCGCCGGTGGCGTTCAACTGCGCCGCGCCCGACACCGGCAACATGGAGGTGCTGAACGACTTCGGCACTCCCGCGCAGAAGGAGCGCTGGCTCGAGCCGCTGCTCGACGCCCGCATCCGCTCGGCGTTCTGCATGACCGAGCCCGAGGTGGCGTCCTCGGACGCGACGAATATCGGCACACGCATCCGCCGTGACGGCGACCACTTCGTGATCACCGGCCGCAAGTGGTGGTCGACCGGCGCGATGAACCCCGACGCCGCGGTCTTCATCGTCATGGGCAAGACCGATCCGGATGCCGCGCGCCACCGTCAGCAGTCGATGATCCTGGTGCCGCGTGACACGGCGGGGGTGCGCATCGTGCGCCCGCTCAGCGTCTTCGGCTACGACGACCGCGATCACGGCGGCCACGCCGAGGTCGCGTTCGACGAGGTGCGCGTCCCCGCCGACAACCTCATCGCGGGCGAGGGCGACGGCTTCGCGATCGCGCAGGCCCGGCTCGGGCCTGGCCGCATCCACCACTGCATGCGCGCCCTGGGCATGGGCGAGCGGGCGCTGGCGCTCATGATCGAGCGGGCGTCGTCGCGGCAGGCGTTCGGGCGCACGCTCGCCGAGCAGGGCGTCGTGCGGGAATGGATCGCCGAGGCCCGCATCCAGCTCGAGGCGCTGCGCCTGCTCGTGCTGAAGACCGCGTGGCTCATGGACACGGTCGGCAACAAGCACGCGATGACCGAGATCCAGGCCATCAAGATCGCGGTGCCGCGCGCGGTGCAGCAGATCATCGACCGCGCCATCCAGCTGCACGGCGGCGCCGGCGTCTCGTCCGACACCCCCCTCGCCGAGCTCTACGCCGGCATCCGGTCACTCCGCATCGCCGACGGTCCCGACGAGGTGCACCTGGCAAGCCTGGGCCGCGCGCAGCTGCGCGGCTGACGACAGCGGATGCCGCGGCATCCCGTTCCCCGAGAAACCGATGTCGAAGGAGACAGCGATGACCCACCACCCCGACCCCGCGATCGACGGCGCCGGATTCGCGACGCTGTCGGTCGCGAGCATCCTCGCCGAGTCGGCGGTGCGTCACGCCGACCGCCCCGCGTTCCACTTCGCCGGCGGCACGACCACGTATCGCGAGCTGTGGGACCAGACGCGCGCCTATGCCGGCGCGCTGCGTGCCCGCGGCATCGGCCGGGGCGACCGCGTTGCGATGCTCGTGCCGAACGTTCCGGACTTCGCCCGCGTCTACTACGCGGCGCTGTCGCTCGGCGCGATCGTGGTGCCGGTGCATCTGCTCTTCAAGGCGGACGAGATCGCGTACGTCCTGCGCGATTCCGGCGCCGATGTGCTGGTCGCCGCCGCTCCGCTGCTCGGCGAGGCCGTGCCGGCGGCGACGGCGGCGGGCGTGCCGCTGGTCACCGTGCTGCTGCCCGCCGATGCGGGAGTCGACCTGCCGCGCCTCGAGGCCGAGGCCGCTGCGGCCGCGCCCCTCGCACGTCACGAGTCGGTCTCGCCGCTGGACGCCGCCACCATCCTGTACACGAGCGGAACGACCGGCACGCCGAAGGGCGCCGTCGGCTCTCACCTGTCCATCGTCGAGCAGGTGCACACCACGCTCATCGACGCGTTCGATCTGGGGCCGGACGACATCGTGTTCGGCGGACTGCCGCTGTTCCACACCTTCGGCCAGACCGCGGTGATGAACATCGCGCTGCGGGTGGGGGCATCCGTCATCCTCCTCCCCCGATTCGACGCCGACGAAGCGCTCGCGCTCACGACCGCGCTCGGTGCGACGGTGTTCACCGCCGTGCCGACGATGTACGTCGGCATCCTCGAGGCGGCCCGCCGCTCACCGGCCCGGCCCCCGCTGCGGTACGCCGTGTCGGGCGGTGCGGCGCTGCCCGTCGCGGTGCTCGAGGCGTTCCGCGACGCGTTCGACGCCGACGTGCACGAGGGATACGGGCTCACCGAGACCGCACCGACCGTGTCGTCCAACCCGCTGCACCAGCCGATCCGGCCGGGCACGGTGGGCCGGGCACTGTGGGGCGTCGACGTGGCGATCGCCGATCCGGACATCGAGGAATCGGTGGTGCTGCTCGACGAGCCCGACGCGCTCGGCGAGATCGTCGTCCGCGGCCACAATCTGTTCAAGGGCTACCTGGGACGAGCGGATGCCTCGGCCGCCGCCGTCGTCGACGGCTGGTTCCGCACCGGAGACCTCGGCACCTACGCCGACGGGGTGCTCACCATCGTCGACCGCAAGAAGGACATGATCGTGCGGTCGGGATACAACGTGTACCCCACCGAGGTGGAAGCGGTCCTGGCGCGGCATCCCGGCGTCTCGCTGGCGGCCGTGTTCGGCGTCGCAGACGACGTGCGCGGCCAGGAGGTGCACGCCGCGGTCGTCGCGCACGACGGCGTCGACCTTGACCCCGCCGAGGTCGTCGCGTTCGTCCGCGATCGGATCGCGGCCTACAAGTACCCGCGCGTGGTCCACGTCGTGCCGTCGCTGCCGCTGGGATCGAGCGGCAAGGTGCTCAAGCGCGAGCTCGTCGCACAGCACAGCCCCGTCGCCTGACTCTCCGGCGTCGAGCCCGCGGCGCGGCTGGGCGGGGCGCCCGGCCCGGCCCCACCCGGCCGCGACGCCTCAGGCCGACCGCGGGGTGACGCTCCACGCGCGGGTGGTGACACCGATCGCGTTCCACACGTTGATGGCGATGATGAGCGACACGAGGGCCGCGGCGCCCTCCTCGCCGAACTCGGCGACGGCCTCGGCCAGCACCTCCTCCGGCACGTGGGTCTCCGACAGGCGCGTGACGTCCTCCGTGAGGGCGAACGCCGCGCGCTGCGCCGCGGTGAACAGCCCGGACTCGCGCCAGACGGCCAGCGCGTCGACTCGCTGCGCGGTGACCCCGACCGAGCGCGCCGTGCGCGAGTGCAGATCCACGCAATACGCGCAGCCGTTGATCTGCGACGCCCGCAGCCGCACGAGTTCCCGCAGGCCCTCGTCGATGCCGGCGAGCTCGAGCTGCTGCGTCGCCGCCTCGTCCAGCTGGTTCACGGCGCGCGAGAACACCGGCGCGAGAGCGTCGAAGTCGAGTCGGGTGGAGACGGGCACGAGGCTGTCGTTCAGGAGTGTCATTGCATCAGGCTAGGAGCCGGTGGTTCACGGCGCCTGGCCAATTCCGACCGTCTCGCATGGGCCATTCCGTGGCCTCCGCGCACCCGCTCAGCGCGGCTCGCCCCGCCCCTCCTGCGCGGTCGCGTCGACCAGCACATCGACGAGGGTGGCCAGCGCGTCGTCGACCCTCGACGGCGCGGACGCGCCGTACCCCACGACGATCCCGGCCTGAGTGCCCGCGGGGCGCAGCCCGGGATCGCGGTCGGCGTGCCGGGCGCGGTATGCCGCCAGCCCCTCGACGGCGATGCCGTGCTCGCCCGCGAGGGCGACCGCGTGGTCCTCAGCGGACTGATCCGGCAGGCGCACCAGGCACTGGAGCCCCGCTGAGAGCCCGTCGATCCGCAGGTGCGGCGCACGATCGGCGAGGAGCGCGGCCAGCAGTTCGCGCCGAGCGCGGAACCGCGCGCGGCGACGGCGCACGGCACGGTCGTACTCGAAGGAGTCGATGAAGCCGGCCAGGGCGTGCTGATGGAGGCCTGCCGGTGCGCCTCCCACGAGTTCGCGCTGGTCGAGCACCGCGGGACGCAGGTGCGCCGGCACGACAGCCCACGCCACCCCGACCGCGGGAGCGAGAGCCTTGCTCGCGCTGCCCAGGTACACCACCCGGTCGGGGGCGAGCGACTGCAGGGCGCCGATGCTCCGCCTGTCGTAGCGGAACTCGCCGTCGTAGTCGTCTTCGAGCACGAGCCCGCCGGAGGCCGCCGCCCATTCCACTACCGCCCGCCGTCGCGCAGCCGACAGCGGCACACCGGTCGGAAACTGGTGGGCGGGCGTGAGCAGCACGGCGCCGACGTCGAGACGGGCGAGGGCCGCGGCATCCGCCCCCTCGTCGTCGACGGCGATCGGGACCACCTCGAGGCCGGCGGCCTCGACGATGCGCCGGTGGCGGGCATGCCCGAACTCCTCGACCGCGATACGTCGTGCACCCCTCGCGCGCAGGGCGCGGGCGAGGAGCACGAGCAGGTCGCCGAAGCTGCTGCCTACGACGAGCGCGCCACTGTCGACGACCACGCCCCGCGTACGGGCCAGGTACTCCGCCAGGCTCCGCCGCAGCGCCGGCACGCCAGCCGGCTCGGGGTATCCGAAGGCGGCCCCCGGCAGCTCGGCGAGCGCACGCCGGGCGTGCGCGGTCCAGACCCCGTGCGGGAAGTCGCCGGCGTCGACCAGACCGCCGCGCAGGTCGAACGGCGCCCTCGCCACCGCGCCGGCCACCGACGTCTGCTCGGGCCGGGGCACCGCGGCGACCCAGGTGCCGGCACCGACGCGGGTCTGCAGCCACCCTTCGGCGGCCAGCCGCGCGTACACCTCGCCGACCGTGTTGCGGGCGACACCCAGGTCAGCGGCGAGCAGCCGGGACGCGGGCAGCCGCGTACCCACCGGCAGCACGCCGTCCGCCACGAGGGCGCGCAGGCTCGCCTCGATCTCGCGGACCGACCGGCCGCCGTGCAGCGGCAGGAAGAGGTCGAGGCCGGGTGCGGCATCCGTCCCCATCGTGCTCCTCCCCTCGGCCGTCGGACCGTCGCTGCCGACCCTATCGGCGCGCGCCGACGCCGAAGGCCCGGACCCCGCAGGGTCCGGGCCTGAGCCTGAGCGGGGGGTCTCAGGGGCCGGGCACACCCTCACCCGACAGCGCCACGGGCGACGGATCGACCGTGGTCACGGTGCCGCCGTCGAACGCGTAGGTCGCGCCGACGTAGTCCTGCACGCCCTGGTCGACGGTCGTGATGCCGGCGCCCAGGTAGGCGGCGTGGCTGTCTTCGCCGAACGAGAGCGGAAGGATGCCGTTGCCGGCGAGGTCGCCGGACTGCACCGCGTCGATCAGCGACTGGCGCGTGGGGTTCTCACCCGCCGCCTCCAGTGCCTCGGCGAACAGGTAGGCGACGCTCATGCCGTAGATGGTGTTGCCGTCGAACGTCGCGCCGTCGTTGTACTCGTCGTTGATCTGCCGGAAGAGCGTTACCCACTCCGAGTCGCCACCCGATGCCGGCAGGTAGTTGGTGCCCACGAGCCCCTGCAGCAGCTTGGGACCGACGTCGGCTCCCAGGTAGCCGACGAGCGTCTCGTAGTTCGCACCCGACGACGACGAGAACCACATCGGGAACCAGCCCAGCTGTGCGGCCGTGCCGAGCGCGAGCGCCGTGAACCCGTTGATGGTCGCGAGGATGTTGATCTCGCAGCCGGCCGCCTTGAGCGCGCCGATCTGCGCGGCGACGTCCTGGTTCGACACCGAGTAGCGCTCGACCTGAGCCAGTCCGTCGGCGCCGAGGGCGAGCTCGGCGCCCTCGATCATCTCGTCGCCGAAGTCGTCGTCCTGGCCGAGCAGGCACACCACCTTGTCGGGATACTCGTCGGTCGCATACTGTGCGAGCGCCGCGCCTTCCACCACATAGTCGGCGTTGAAGCCGAACGTGAAGGGGTACTTCTCGGGCTGGTTCCAGCTGGTCGAGCCCGAGGCGACGAACAGGTCGGGCACCTCGTTCTGGTTGAGGTAGTCGAGCACCGCCGTGTGGGTGGGCGTGCCGAGGCCGTTCACGATCGCGAACACCTCGTCCTCCTGCACGAGCTCGCGGACGACGGTCTGCGTGGTCGCCGGGTTGTAGCCGTCGTCCTTGACGATGTACTCGATGTCTCGGCCGTGCACGCCGCCGTTGTCGTTGAGATAGTCGAAGTACGCGGTCGCCGCGGCCGAGATTGACGAGTATCCCGCTGCGGCCGGACCGGTCAGGGGCGTGTGCGCGCCGATCGTCACGGTGTCGTCGCTGATGCCGGGGACGTCTTCGTCGGCGTCGCCGGTGGCCGCGGGCGTACTGCAGCCGGCGAGTGCGACGAGGACGGCGGTGGCGCCGGCCAGCGCCGCGACGCGGCGGGTGAGGGAGTGCTGTGACATGGTCACCTCTTTCTGTGTGGTGGGTTGATGCGGGACGAGAGGACGATCACGGATGCCGCGCCCCGGCGACTGCGGTCGCAGACGGCTGCCCGGCCGGCGGTGCGGGAGTCGTCTCTGCCTCGCTCGCGACCGCGGCCGAGGGCTGCGGCGCGCGATCACGCGGATCTGACACGATGCGGCCAGGGGTGGGGGCTGCGACGCGACGCCGCCTGCGGCGGAGGCTCGCGAGCCCGCCGGGCCAGACGAGCATCACGACGATGAGCAGCAGGCCGAACACGAGGATCGAGAGGTTGCCCGACAGCCGCTGGGCGACCTCGGCCGGCAGCGGGAGCGCGGCGGTCGCGGCCCCGAGCGCCCAGGGCAGCAGCACGATGAGCGCCGAGCCGATCGCCGCGCCGCCGATATTGCCGAGCCCGCCGAGCACGACGGCCACGACGAGCAGCAGCGAGAACGCGAGGGTGTACGCGCCCGGGCTCACCGACTGCGTGGCGAAGCAGAGCACCGCGCCGCCCGCGCCCGCGGCGACGGAGCTCAGCGTGAACGCCGTCACCTTCACGCGGCCGGAGCGCACGCCGTTCAGGCGCGCCGCGGTCTCGTCGTCGCGAACGGCGCGCATGCGCAGCCCGAGGCGTCCGCCGGCAGCGGCGGCGAGCCCGGTGACCACGACCCCGGCGACCACGATCGCGACCCACGCCTGCCACTGCTCGACGGCGATGAGCCGCTCCAGCACCGGCGGCACGCCGTCGTAGGCGATCTGCAGCCCCTGGTCGCCGCGGAGCACGCCCGAGAACACGGCGGCGATGGCGGGCACCGCGATGACCAGCGTCAGCGTCACGCCGGCGAGATACGGTCCGCGCAGCCGCGCCGCGGCCAGCCCCAGCAGCCACCCAAGGGCCCCCGACACGACCACGGCCGCGAGCAGACCAGCCAGGAATCGCGGGATGCCGGTGACTCCGGCATCCGTCATCGCATTAGCCGTGAGCGCATAGCCGTAGCCGCCCGCGGCCATCAGCGCCGCCTGCCCCAGCGAGAGCTGCCCGCTCTGGCCGATGAGCAGGGTGAGGCCGGCGGTCGCGCAGAAGTACGCCGCGACGGTGGCGAGCTGGAAGTTGCGGTACGGGTCGAGCAGGAAGGTGCCGCCGACGGCGAGCAGGGTCAGCACGGCGCCGAAGACGAGCACGCGCGGGATGCCGCGGAGCGAAGGAAGCAGGCGGGTCATGCGCTCCTCGCCTCCCGCAGCGAGAACATGCCCCCGGGTCGCACGAGCAGCACCCCGACCAGCAACACCAGCACGCCGATCGGCGCGACGGTCGCGCCGAGGTATCCGGTGACGAGCGTCATCGCCACGCCCACGACGAGCCCGCCGACCAGGGCCCCGACCGGCGAGTCCAGACCGCCGACGACGGCCACGGCGAAGGCGTAGACGAACAGCATGTCGGTCGCGTGGGGGTTGAGGCCCAGCTCGGTGGGCACGAGCAGCATCGCCGCCAGCGCCGCGACCGCGGCCGACAGCATCCATCCGATCGTCACCATGCGGCTGACGCGCACACCGAGCACGCGCGACACCTCGGGCGCGAAGGCCGAGGCGCGCAGCTGCAGGCCGAGCGAGGTCCGCGTGAACAGCACCGCCAGCACAGCCATCACCGCGAGCGCGACCACCAGCACGAACAGGTCGTAGGGTGACAGCAGCGGCACGCCGCCCACCATGATCGGACTGTCGTCGAACGGCGCGCGCATCGGGAGGTACTGCGCGCCGAACAGGATGCCGAGCAGCGACTGCAGCACCATCACCAGGCCGATGGCCACGATCACCCCCGAGAGCGGGCTCGAGTGCGGGGCGAAGCGCATGAGGCCGCGTTCCACGCCGAGACCGATCGCCGCCCCGGCGATGAGTCCGGCGGCCAGGCCCGCCCAGTACGAGCCGGTGAGGCCGGTCACGGCGAACGCCGCGTAGGTCGCCACGAGCGCCATCGCGCCCTGCGCGAAGTTCACGATGCGCGCGGCGCGCCAGATCAGCACGAGCGACAGGGCGAACAGCGCGAAGATCGCGCCGCGGGCGAGGCCGGTGGCCAGGAGGAAGAGCAGTCGGTCCATCAGAATCCCAGGTAGGCGTGTCGGAGGGTCTCGTCGGCGGCGAGGGCGGCGGCCGGGGCATCCGCCACGACCCGGCCGAGGTCGAGCACGACGCCGCGATCGGCGATCGAGAGGGCGCTCGTGACGTTCTGCTCGGCGAGCAGCACAGTCAGGCCGCGGCTCGCGGCGGCATCCCGCAGCGTGCCCATGAGCTGTGCCACGACGAGCGGGGCCAGCCCCAGCGACGGCTCGTCCAGGGCGAGCAGCACCGGCTCGGCGACCAGCGCACGGCCGACGGCCAGCATCTGGCGCTCGCCTCCCGAGAGCTGGTGCCCGGCGCTCGTGCGGCGCCGCGCGAGCGGCTCGAACAGCTCGTACACCTCGGAGATCGCCCGCTCGCGCGCCGCCCCGCGGTGGCGCCAGAGGGCACCGAGTCGCAGGTTCTCGTCGACGGTGAGCTCGGCGACGACGCTCTGCCCGTCGGGCACGAGGGCGAGTCCCCGGCGGGCACGGTCCTCGGTGCGCAGGGCGCGGAGGTCGTCGCCGTCGAGCAGGAGTATCCCGGATGCCGCGGGCACGAGTCCTGCGAGAGTGCGCAGGAGTGTCGTCTTGCCGGCGCCGTTCGCGCCGAGCAGTGCGACGACCTCGCCGGGGGCGAGCGCGAAGCCGACGCCGTGGAGCACCGGCGCGCCGCCGTATCCCACGGTGAGGTCGCGGATCTCGAGCGCGCCGCGGAGTGCGACGGCCGGGGGCTGTTCAGCGGCGCTCATGCAGTCGCCTTGACGCCGAGGTACGCCTCTTCGACGCGGGGATCGGTGCGCACCTCGTCGGGCGTCCCGCGGGCGATGACGCGCCCGAAGTCCAGCACCACGATGCGGTCGGCGAGACCCATGACGAAGTCGACGTGGTGCTCGACGAGGAGCACCGCGCAGCCGGTCGCGGCGACGCGCGAGATCACGTCGCCGAGCGCCGCGATGTCGTCGGCGCCCAGGCCCCCTGCCGGCTCGTCGAGCAGCAGCAGGCGAGGGTCGGTGACGAGCGCACGTGCCAGTGCCACGCGCTTGCGGTCGGGGTACGACAGCGCCGTCGCCGGGCGGTCGGCGAGCGGCTCGAGGTCGAGCGCCGCGAGCTGCGCGGCGACGCGGGCGTCGGCGTCGCGGCGGCCTGCGACGGGAAGCAGGACGTTCTCGCGCGCCGTGAGCCCTGAGAACAGGCCCAGCCCCTGCAGGGTGCGCGAGACGCCACGGGCGGTGAGTCCCGCGGTGCGCCGTGGCGCCGGCATCCCGTCGATCTGCACGTCGCCGCGGCGCCGGACCAGTCCGCAGACGGCGTTGAACACCGTGGTCTTGCCGGCGCCGTTGGGCCCGATGAGGGCGACCACCTCGCCGGGCTGCACGTCGAAGGACACCTCGTCCAGAGCGGTCAGGCCGCCGAAGGCGACGCGCAGTGCGCTCACCTCGAGCCGCGCAGGAGCGCGGTCTTCGGCCTCGGGTCGTACGTTCATCGGCACCTCTTCGTGTCGGGTGCCCCCACTGTAACCCAGAAACCGACCGGGCGGTATGTTCTTGTTGCACGATCGTGATGTGTGACGCCGCGACGACCGCCGTTCCTCGCTATCCGGTCGTTGAGCGAGCGCAGCGAGACGAAACGTGTCACGCGTTCTGGCTACGGCGGCTCGTCGTGGGGGCGCGCCAAACCCCGCGGTGCGCCGCGTTTCGTCTCGGTCGCTGCGCTCCCTCGCTCAACGACCGGGTACTCGCTGCGCTCCCGGCACTCAAGGCGGCGCCCCGGCGGGCGAGCCGAACGCCGCCTACTTGTGGGGGATGCCGGCGATCATGCCGCCGTCGACGACGAATTCGGCGCCGCTGGTGAACGACGACGCGTCGGAGGCGAGGAACACGATGGTGCCGGCGAGGTCCGACGGCTCGCCCGGGCGTCCGAGCGGGATGTCGAGGTGCGCGGGGTCGATGCGCGTGGTCATCTGCGTGTTGATGAAGCCCGGGTGCACCGAGTTGACGCGGATGCCGAACGCGCCCAGCTCGACGGCGAGCGACTGCGAGAGCCCGCGCACGCCGAACTTCGCGGCGGTGTAGCCGTGCAGGCCGGGGCTGCCCCGCATCCCCTCGACCGACGAGATGTTGATGATCGAGCCGCTCCCCTGCGCCTTCATGGTCGGCACGACGGCGCGGCAGCCGAAGAACACGCCGGTGAGGTTGACGGCGATGACGGCGTCCCACTTCTCGGTGGTCAGGTGCTCGATCGGTGCGGCGTTCGCGATCCCCGCGTTGTTCACGAGCACATCGATCGAGCCGAAGGCGTCGACCGATGCCTGGACCGCGGCATCCCACTGCCCCTCGTCCGTCACGTCGAGGTGCACGAACACCGCGCGATCGCCGAGCTCGGCGGCGAGCGCCGCCCCGTCGTCGTCGAGGATGTCGGCGATCACGACGCGCGCACCGGACTCGTGCAGCGCGCGCACGTAGGCCGCGCCGATGCCGCGCGCGCCGCCGGTGACCAGCGCGACCCGCTCGTCGAGCCCGAACCCGCTCACGAGCCCACCTCGATGACCACGCGGCCGACCGTCGTGCCCGATGCGAGCGCGGTCAAGGCCTCCGGCGCGCGCTCGAACGGCACGACGTGGTCCACCACAGGGTGGATCGCGCCCCCGTCGGCGAGCCGTGTCAGCTCGCGGCGCGCGGTGTCGATGAGGTCGGGCCGCAGCCCCGGATACATGCCCCAGTGCAGCCCCACCACCGAGTAGTTCTTGACCAGCACGTGCCCCGCGGGCACCGACGGGATCGTGCCGCCGGCGAAGCCGACGACCACGATCCGTCCCTCGAACGCGATGCACTTCGTCGACGCGTCGAACGCCGCACCGCCCACCGGGTCGAACACGACGTCGGCGCCGTGGCCGCCGGTCGCCGCCTTGACGCCCGAGACGAGGTCGTCGACCCCGCGCACCAGCACGATCTCGGCGCCCGCCTCGCGAGCGACCGCCGCCTTGGCCTCGGAGCCCACGACGCCGATGACACGTGCGCCGGCGGCGACGCCCAGCTGCACGGCGGCGAGTCCGACACCACCGGCCGCCGCGTGCACCAGCAGCCACTCCCCCACCTGCAGCGCCGCACGCCGGTGCAGCCCGAACCACGCGGTCTGGTACGCGACAGTCAGTCCGGCAGCCTCGGCGTCCGAGAGCGAGGAGGGGGCGGTCCAGACATCGGATGCCGGCAGCACCGCGTACTCCGAGAGCACGCCGATCTTCGACCCGACCACGCGCTCGCCGACCGCGGACCCGTCGACCCCGTCGCCGAGCGCGGCGACCGTGCCGACGAACTCGATGCCGGGGCTGAAGGGCAGCGCGGGCTTGACCTGGTACTCGCCGCGGCACAGCAGCACGTCGGGGAAGTTGGCCGCGACGGCCGCTACCTTCACCAGCACCTCTCCGGCAGCCGGAGCGGGCATCGGGACGGTGTCGAGCGCGAGCGCCTCGGCGGGCTCGCCCAGCTGCGTCACGCGCCAGGCGCGCATCGCGTCGGGCAGGGCGCCCGTGGCGTCGGACCTCGGGGTCACCTCAGGTTGCGGCATCCGTTCTCCTCAGACTGGTCAGGAACAGGTCGGTCAGCTGCTCGGCGACGAGCGTCTTGTCTTCTGGGCCCTCGGGCGAGTACCAGTGCGACAGGTAGTGCACGTCGCTGAAGAAGTGGGCGACGAGCATCGCCACCGGGATGTCGGTGCGGTACAGCCCCTCGGCCTGGCCCCGCGAGACGAGCTCGGCGAACTCGTCGTGGTAGGCGCGACGGCGACGGGTCACCTCCTGGTGGCGGGGCGCCGAGAGCATGTTGAGGCTGCGGAAGAACACCGCCCCCTCCTCCATCGAGTCGATGGAGGTCTCGAGCACGTCGACGCACACCGCGCGCAGCACCTCGTCGACCGTGCCGCCTCGGCCGATGATGTCGTCGAGGTGCGCCTTCTGCAGCGTCAGCAGGCGCTCGTAGATGCCGAAGAGCAGGTCGTCCTTCGACTCGAAGTAGTGGTACATCGCGCCCTTGGTGACGCCGGCGGCCTCGACGATCTGCTGCACGCTGGTGTTGGCGTACCCCTGGCGGGCGAACAGCTCGACGGCGGCGCGGGTGACGTCGTCGGCGACGTGGGAATCCTTCATTCCTTCATCCTTCACCCGAACCCGTCGTGCTTCCGGTCAGACGAGCGGACGGATGCCGGCGCCGCCGTCGATCGCGACGGTCTGGCCCGTGATCCACGCGGCATCGTCCGAGAGCAGGAACGCGACCGGCCCGGCGACGTCGGCCGGCTCGCCGAGCCGCGCCAGCGGGTAGGCGGCGGATGCCTCGGCCTCGTGCCCCTCGTAGAGCGCGCGGGCGAAGGCTGTCTTGATCACGGCCGGCGCGACGGCGTTGACGCGGATGCGCGGCGCCAGCTCGTACGCGAGCTGCGCGGTGAGGTTGATGAGCGCGGCCTTCGAGATGCCGTAGAACGCGATGCCGGGGCTCGCGCCGAGACCGGCGACCGAGGCGATGTTCACGACGGAGCGGGTGAGGCCGGCGGCAAGCGCGGCGCGCGTCCAGTCGAGCGTGGCGACCACGTTGACCTCGAGGATCTTGCGTGCTGCCTCGGCCTCGATGTCCACGATCGGCCCGTACACCGGGTTGATGCCGGTGTTGTTGACGAGGTGGTCGAGCCGGCCGTGCCGCTCGGCGATGTGCGCGAAGACCGCCGCCCGGTGGTCGGCGTCGTCGGCGCGGCCGGCGACGGCGGACGCCGCCTCGCCGAGGGCGGCCACGGCGGCGTCGAGCGAATCCTGCTTGCGGCCGGTGAGGACGACCGAGCCGCCCTCGTCGACGATGCGCTGCGCGATCGCGAACCCGATACCGCGGCTCGAACCGGTGACGAGCGACACCGTGCCGTCGAAGCGACGGCTGTGGTCGTTGGTCATGGCGCCTCCTTGCGACATTCCACTCTTGCGTGCTCGACCACGACATACCGGCTGGTCGGTTTTCCCACCGTAGCAGACGCCGCGGGTGCGTTTTGTCTCGTCTCGCTCGCTCGACGACCGGTGCCTCGGCCGGCTCACCTGTGATCTGCATCCACCGGTCGTTGAGCGAGGGAGCGCCAGCGACCGAGACGAAACGCGCCGAGCCCTCGTGCTGCGTCGCGCGCAGGCGTTTCGTCTCGCTCGTTCCTCGCTCGCTCAACGACCGATCGTTGGTGCCACGCGACGAAAGTGATGACACTGAGTACTATGGTTCGTGGCATTGAGTTCCACCAGCAAGCGGATGCCGCAGCCGCCGTCACCCGCGTCAGGAGTCCGATCGTGACCGACTTCCAGCCCCGCCCCGGTCAGAGCGTCGAAGGGTACGACGTGACCGCGCGCCGTGGCACCGACTACTACGCCGTGTTCGCCGACATCCCCGCCGCCGACCGCGAGGCGTGGGAACGCGCCGAGGCGTACATCGACGTGGTCGGCACGCGCATGCTCGAGGCGTGGGATACCGCGGAGTACCCGCTCGACCTGGCGATGCGGATGGGCGAGCGGGATCTCTTCAACGACGGCATCGTGCATCCCGCGCTGACACGCCTCTCGCCGCTCGCGGCGGGTCTGGTCAACATGGAGATCTCGCGCGGGGACGGCTCGCTCGGCACCGTGCTCGCCGTCCAGGGCGGCCTGGCCCTGCGCACCCTCGCCCTGTTCGGCAGCGACGAGCAGCAGGAGCGCTGGCTCGTGCCGGTCGCGCGCGGCGAGGTTCCGGCATCCTTCGCCCTCACCGAACCCGACCACGGATCGGACTCGGTCTCGCTCGAGACCGTCGCACGGCGCGACCCCGCGACGGACGAGTGGGTCATCGACGGGGCCAAGAAGTGGATCGGCAACGGGGCCTCCGGCGGGATCACCTTCGTGTGGGCACGCGTCGAGGCCGACGACGAGTACCACGGCGCGGTGCGCTGCTTCCTCGTCGAGCAGGACACACCCGGGTATGTCGGCACCGTGATCCAGGGCAAGGCGTCGCTGCGCGGCATCCATCAGGCGCACATCGTGCTCGATGGCGTGCGCGTGCCGGCCGATGCCGTCCTTCCCGGCACGAGGAGCTTCAAGGATGCCTCGACCGTGCTCTACTCGACGCGGTCGGGTGTCGCGTGGTCGGCGCTCGGCCACGCCACCGCGTGCTACGAGGCGGCGCTCGCCTACTCGCAGCAGCGCATCCAGTTCGGCAAGCCGCTCGCGAAGTTCCAGATGGTGCAGGAGCGCCTGGCCAACATGCTCGAGGAGCTCACCGCGATGCAGCTGTACTGCCGCTGGATGGCCGATCTCGAAGGGCGCGGTGAACTGCGCCCGACGCAGGCCTCGCTGGCGAAGTACCACAACACGCGCGCTGCCCGCCGCATCGCGTCGACCGCGCGCGACATGCTCGGCGGCAACGGCATCCTCCTCGAGAACGGCGTCATGCAGCATATGGCCGACATCGAGGCGATCCACACCTACGAGGGCACCGAGAGCGTGCAGGCGCTGCTCATCGGTCGTGACATCACCGGCATGAGCGCGTTCGCATAGTCCGCCCGCGCCACGCGCGCAACCCGCACGCCTGGACTGCCGTGGGCCAATACCCTCGGCGCATGGGACTGTTCCGGAACGACCCCCAGCGCGTCGTCGTCGAGTCGCACGAGGTGGAGCCGCGCGCGACCCGCGCACCGTGGAGCCTGTGGGCCGACGGCTTCGGCAAGGTCGGCATCCGGGCGATCCAGATCATCGTGGTCGTCACGGTGGCTGCGGCCATCTTCTTCGCGATCCAGTCGCTCACCCTCGTTACGATCCCGCTCGTGATCGCGCTGATCCTCGCGTGCGCGTTCAACCCGGTGATGAGCTGGATGCGGCGGCGCGGCATTCCATCGATCCTCGCGACGCTGATCACACTGCTCGCCATCGTGGTGATCCTGGGCCTCCTGGGCTGGCTCATCGTGTGGGCGGTGCGCGACCAGTGGGACGACCTGTACGCGCAGGCCGAAGACGGCTTCCAGCGTCTGCTCGCCTGGATGCAGACGCTGCCGTTCGACTTCGTGCAGCCCGATCAGCTCGACGAGTGGGTGAAGACGCTCACCGACTTCGTCACGAGCGCGCAGTTCGGCTCCGGTGCTCTCGCAGGCGTCGGGGCGGTCGCGAATTTCGTGACCGGGCTCGTGCTCATGGTGACGATCCTGTTCTTCTTCCTCAAGGACGGTCCGCTGATGTGGGAGTTCCTCCTGCGCCCGTTCCGCGGCGAGAGCTACCTGCGTGCGCAGCGCATCGGCGACAAGACAACGACGGTGCTGGGCTCGTACGTGCGCGGCACGGCGACCGTCGCCGCCGTCGATGCCATCGGCATCCTCATCGGTCTGCTCATCCTCCAGGTGCCGCTGGCGATCCCGCTCTCGGTGCTCGTCTTCCTGCTCGCCTTCATCCCGATCGTGGGCGCGACGGTGGCCGGCATCGTGGCGGCGCTCGTCGCACTCGTTGCGAACGGGCCGATCAACGCCCTCCTGGTCGTCGGGGTGGTCGTGCTCGTCAACCAGCTCGAGGGCAACTTCCTGCAGCCCGTGCTCATGGGCCGGTCGATGAAGCTGCACGCGTTCGTCATCCTGGTCGCCCTGACCGTGGGCACGGTCCTCGGCGGCATCGTCGGCGCAGTGCTCGCGGTGCCCATCACCGCCGCGGCGTGGGGCATCATCCAGGTGTGGGACGGCCCCGACCTGCCGGCGCGATGGGCCCGGCCGAAGCATCCGGTCGCGGGCTGAGGAGCGGCACCGCCGCCCGCGCCGTCGAGCCCCTGCGCAAGTAAGCACGGCTAAGGCCGCGCGCCGTGCGTCTAAGACATCCCTATACGCCAAGACAGGGCATCTGCCCGATGGGGAGCACCCCCCTTAGCGAGGAACGTCGTACCTGTCAGCAAGACCGGAACCGCATCGGGCTCCGCCGCAGACAGGAGAAGACCATGAACGACATCACCTACGCCGGCTACCTCCTCGAGCACCGCCGCGCCGGCGACCTCGCTCGCGAGAACGAGCTGATCCTCGCGCAGGCGGAGCGGGCTGCCTGGCCGGCGCGTCCGCAACGCCGTTCGCTCGTCGCGTGGCTGCGTCTCGCGACGCATCGGGCGCCCCGAGCGGGTGCCATGGCCGCAAGCCGGGGCGCCGCGTCCGTCGCCACACGATGACGCTCCGCCCGTCGGTGGGGAGTGCCACCATATGAGCATGCCCGCACTCTCTTCGAGCCCGCGCATGGTCGGCCGGCACAACGAGCTCGCCGCCCTGCTCGAGGCGTTCGACGAGGGCGCCGCCGGACACCCCCGCACTGTGGTGGTCCGCGGCGAGGCGGGGGTCGGCAAGACCCGGCTCGTGCAGGAGTTCCTCGCGCTCGTCACGACCGACGACTTCGGGTCGGGGCATCCGGCCGCCGCGACCGACGATGCTCCCGGCCCGGTCGTCGCGTTCGGGCAATGCGTGGACCTCGGCCCGATCGGCGCGCCGTTCGGGCCGATCCGGCGCGTCCTGCGCGACCTGCACGATGCCGTCGGCACCGACGCGCTGCGCGAGGCGGCCGGGTCGGCCGCCGCGATCGCGAGCCTCGCGGCGCTGGTTCCCGGCATCGCCGACGCGACGGCGGAGCCCGAGGAGGCCGCCGGCGAGTTCGCCGAGGCGATCGAGGTGCTGCTCGAGGGACTGTCTCGGCGCCGCCACGTCGTCGTCCTGCTCGAAGACCTGCAGTGGGCGGATGCCGCGACCATGGCCCTGCTGAAGACCCTGGCCAGCACGCTCCGGGGCCGGCGGCTGACCATCGTCGCGACCTACCGCTCCGACGACATCGACCGCTTCCACCCGTTGCGGCCCGTGCTGGCGGAACTCGACCGCACGCGCTCGGTCGTCCGGGTAGAGGTCCTGCCGCTCACGCTCGACGAGGTCGCCGAGCAGGTCGACCAGCTGGCGGGAGGCCTCGATCCGCGGGTGGTCGACGCGCTGGCGAAGCGCAGCGGCGGCATCCCGTTCCTCGTGGAAGAGCTCGTCGATCTCGGCGACCGCGCTCTGCCCGACACGCTGCGCGAGCTCGTCCTCGCCCGCTACATGCGGCTCGGCGCCGACGCGCAGCAGGTCGTGCGCACGATGGCCGCAGGCGGCGTGCACGTCGACGACGACGTGCTCGCGGCCGTGGCGATGCTCGATGAGCGAACGCGCGACGTCGCGGTGCGGGAGGCGATCGACACGCGCGTCATCGCCGCAGACGGCGCCGGCTACGCGTTCCGCCATGCGCTGACGCGCGAGGCCGTCGAGGCCGAGATGCTGCCGAGTGAGCGGGTGCGGGTGCATCGCCGCTACGCCGAGCACCTGGGCGCCCACCGCAGCGACTCGCCCGACGACGCCTCCGCCGTCGCCGAGCACTGGCTCGCCGCGCGAGACCTGCCCGCGGCGTTCGACGCGACGGTCGCCGCGCTGCGGCAGTCCCGCACGCGGTTCTCCCCCGCCACCTCCGCGAAGCTGGCGGAGCGTCTCGCCGAACTCTGGGGACAGGTCCCCGATGCGGAGGCCCGCGCCGGGACCACCCTGCCGGCGCTGCACCTGGATGCGGCGCAGGCCTGGCACGACCTCGGCGACGCCGAGCGCGCCCTGCGGTCCGCCAACGAGGGCCTCGCCGTCTGCCCCGACGATCCGCTTATTCGCGCGGCGCTGATACGGCAGCGATACGTCCAGACCTTCAACCTCGAGCACACGCACACCAGCCAGCCGGCCGACCTCGACGAGGCCGTCGCCCTGCTCGAGGACGTCGACGATCCCCGCGCCCGGGTGCTGCTGTCGCGGGTGCTCACCAACATGGCGATCGACGAGCACGGCACGGATGCCGCGGAGCATGCGGCCCGCGCCATCGCCCTCGCCGAGGAGGCCGGAGACGACGCCGCACTGGCGGTCGCGCTGACCGTCGAAGCGTGGCGGCTCGCCGGCGACGAAGAGCAGGAGTCGGCAGCGCTGGCGCCCCTCGAGCGCGCCGTCGCTCTGCGGCTGGACCCGTCGATGCGCGCCTACGTGGGCAATGCGCTCACGCACATGCTGGTGTCGGCCGGGCGCCTCCGCGAGGCGGTCGTCGTCGGCACGCAGCACTACGAAGACGTCGTCCGCGCCGGCATCGAACGCGGCTCGGGAGCGGCGATCGCCCAATCGGTGGCGTTCGCCCTGTTCGCCACCGGAGAGCCCGAGGCCGCGCTCCAGTACGCGCGCCGCGCGCGCCGGCTGATGAGCCAGGCCGATGCGGCATCCGCGCTCCGCCTGCTCTCGTCGCATCTGACGTGGGACGACCGCCCGCGCGAACGCGACGACCTGCTCGCGGCCGAGCGTGGCCGCATCGACGAGGCGCAGCGGCCGCACTCCGAGAAGGCCGCGTGGTGGGCGGTCGAGCGGGCCGACGCGGCGCTGACCCTTCACGCCCAGGAGAGGACGAACGCCGCCACCGCCGTCCTCGCGGCCGCCGAGCAGTCCGAGAGCGGCCGCACGGCGCGCCGCTATGCCGTGCTGACCGCGGCGCTGCTCACGCACTCCCCCGGCCGCCGCGGCGACGCCGAGGTGCGGGCGCACATCGAGCGAGCCCTCGACGGCTGGCCCGACAACGAGCTCGCGGGACGCGTGTCGAGATTCGTCCGGGCCGTGCTCGCGGACGGCGACGGCGCCCCGGCCGACGAGCGCGTGGCGGCCTGGCGCGCCATCGTGGACGAGCTGACCACCGGCGGCATGCCGACCTGGCACCTGCAGACGGCGCGCTGCCGCCTGGCCTGGGCGCTGATCGACGCCGGCGAGCGCGACGCCGCCGCAGACCTGCTGGCCGCGGTCACGGCCGAGGCGCCGGCGCTGGGCGTCGCGCGGGCCGCGCGCTGGGCTGCAGAGCTCGCGGCGCAGGCTCGCCTCGCTCCGGCAGGAACCGCCGCCGCCGAGGCGAGCGCCGGGGTCATCGCATCGCTGACCCCGCGGGAGCTTCAGGTGCTCGAGCTCGTCGCCGAAGGACTCACCAACCCGCAGATCGGCCAGCGGCTGTTCATCAGCCCGAAGACCGCGTCGGTGCACGTGTCGGCGATCCTCGCGAAGATCGGCGCCGCCAACCGGGCCGAGGCCGCCGCGTTGTACAGCGCGACCACCTCGGCCGCCTCGCCGGCCTGACCGCACCGCCTGCCGACGCGGGGTGTCGGGTGTCGGCGGACCGCGGCAGGATGAGACGCATGCCGTACGAGATCCCCGCGCCGATGCTCGCGAAGTCCGTGCCCGATGTCCCCGATGCGGCGAAAGTCCCGGGCGGGCTGAGCTACGAGCCCAAGTGGGACGGCTTCCGCGCACTGATCTCGTGGGACGGGCAGAACGTCGAGATCGGGTCGCGCGGTGCGAAGCCGCTCACGCGCTACTTCCCGGAGCTGGTCGAGGCTTTCGCGCGGGTGCTGCCGGAACCCTGTCTGCTGGACGGTGAGATCGTCGTGCCGGTCGATCGCGAGGGCCGTCGGCGGCTCGACTGGGAGTCGCTGTCGCAGCGCATCCACCCCGCGGCATCCCGCGTCAACATGCTCGCCGAGCAGACCCCGGCGATGTTCATCGCCTTCGACCTCCTGGCCGTCGGCGACCGCGATCTGCAGGGCGAGCCGTTCGCCACCCGGCGCGAGACGCTCGTGAACCTGCTTCGCGACGTGCCCGACCCGGTGCACGTGACGCGCACCACCGACGATCCCGACCTCGCGCGCCGCTGGCTCGCCGAGTTCGAGGGGGCGGGTCTCGACGGCGTCGTCGCGAAGCCGCTCGACCAGCCGTACGCGCCCGGCAAGCGGACGATGTTCAAGATCAAGCACGCGCGCACCGCCGACGTCGTGGCGCTCGGGTACCGCATCCACAAGTCCGGGGAGGGCGTCGGCTCCCTGCTGGTCGGGCTGTACGGCGAAGACGGCACGCTCTATCCCGTCGGCGGTGTCGCCGCATGGAGCAACGCGCGCCGCCTCGAGCTCATCGAAGAGCTGGCCCCTCTCGTCCAGCGAGACGCCGACGGCGAGGCGCTGAAGGGCGAGGGCGAGAAGTCCCGCTTCCAGGCCGGTCGCGCCGACTCGTCGTTCGTGAAGCTGCGCCCCGAACGCGTGCTCGAGGTGCGGTACGACCAGCTCGAGGGCTGGCGGTTCCGTCATACCGTGCAGTTCGAGCGCTGGCGTCCCGACCGCGATCCGACGTCGTGCACCTACGAGCAGCTCGAGGTCGTGGCGGCGTACGACCTGGCCGACGTCCTGGTCTGAGCCGACGATGGCCGGTGATCGCATCCCCTCGTTCGTCGTGACCGGAGCGAGCGGCGGCGTCGGCGCCGTCATCGCCAAGCACCTCGCCTCGATCGGGCACGTGGTCAATCTCGACCCGGCGCCTGCGGTCGAGGGGAGCTCACGCGTGCATCACCTTCGCGGCGACGCAGGTGATTCCGCTGCGGCCGCCGCCGCGGCGGAGGTCGCCGAGACCCATGGAGAGCTGAGCGGCTGGGTGAACAATGCCGCCGTCTTCCGCGACGCCGGCCTCGCCACGGCCACAGCCGACGAGATCGGCGCCCTGATCGGACTCAACCTCAACCTCTCCCTCGTCGGGTGCCACACCGCGGTGCGGCACTTCCTCAACCACGAGCGGCCCGGCTCGATCGTGAACGTCTCGTCCCACCAGGCGCAGCGTCCGGTGCGGGGCGCGTTGCCCTACGCCACCGCCAAGGCGGCGGTGGAGGGACTCACACGCGCAGCCGCGGTCGACCACGGTCCACACGGTATCCGCGTCAATGCGGTCGCGCTGGGCTCGATCGCGACCGAGCGCTACGAGGAGTACCGCCGCGCGCATCCGGATGCCGACCAGCAGATGGCCGCGCTGCACCCGGTGGGCCGCGTCGGCCGACCGATCGACGTCGCCCGCGCGGTCGCCTTCCTGCTGTCGCCCGAGTCCGGGTTCATCAGCGGTGCGGTCCTCCCGGTCGACGGCGGGCGCGCCGCCCACGGCTTCGACCCCGAGAGCAAGGCGGTCTGAGCCTTCGGGGCCACGAGCGCGGCGACGGGAGCGCCTGAGCCGGACCGCGCGGCCACCCCCTGTCCAGCGGATCGCCACGGGTGTACGGTGCGGCCAGAGCCACGGAGGCTTTCATGGCCGGCCACCACCGCACAGCGTCGCGCCTCGCCGGTGCGCGTCGCGCGTTCGCAGCCGCCGCCCTGGGCCTCATCCTGGTGGCGAGTGGGTGCGCGACGGCCCCCTCGCCGTCGCCGACCGACGTGATGGACGAAGACCTGGCGTCGGTCTTCGATGTCGTCTACGGGGAGGAGACGGTCCGCGCCATCATCGTGCAGCAGCACGGCGAGCCCCTGTACGAGCGCTACATCGACTCCGGTCCCGACGACACATGGGACGTGCGGGGTGTCACCCGCATCGTCACCGGCACCCTCGTCGGGATCGCGATCGACCGCGGCTTCATCCGCGGCGTGGACGCCACGCTCGGCGAGCTGCTGCCCGCATACGCCGGGATCATGACGCCGGAGACGGCCGCCATTCCGCTGAAGTCGGTGCTCACGCACACCGCGGGATTCCCCCTCCGCGTGGCACCGTCCCCCGCGACCGACCCGGACTGGGTCGCTTCGATCCTCGCCGGGCAGACGGCTCGCGACCCGGTGGGCGGCCGTATCCTGCCGTCCGACGCCGGCGCCCACATCCTCGCCGCCGTGGTCACCCAGGCGACCGGGATGTCGGTGCTGGCGTTCGCGAAGGAGGCGCTATTCGATCCTCTGGGCATCGATGCCGATCCGCTGTGGGAACAGCGTGTGGCCGCCGAAGCCGAACTCGCCGCGCTGCGCCCGGCCTACGACGACGCCGAGGTGGCGTGGCCCGCCGACCCGCAGGGCGTGGACCTCGGTTACTCGCATCTGCGCCTGCGCCCCTCGGACCTCCTGCGGATCGGCCAGCTGTACCTCGACGAGGGCGACTGGAACGGCACGCAAGTGGTCTCTCCGACGTGGGCGGTCGAGGCCACCTCGCCCCTCGTCGCCACGAGGGACATCGGCACGACGAGCTACGGATACCAGTGGTGGGTCGACGCCCCGGGTGGCGTCTTCTACGCGCAGGGCAACGGCGGCACCGCGCTCGTCGTCGACCGATCGCGCGGCGCGGTCGCGGTCATCGTCTCAGAAGCCGCTGCCGATGACCCGCGCGGCACGATGGGCCTCACGCCGGCGACCGCGGCCGGTGTCGCGGTCGCGCTGATCCGCGACCTGCCCGACGTGTCGGACTGAGCGGCATCGCCGATCGCGCCTCGATCACCCCTCGTTCTTCGGCCAGTTCTCGGGATTGATGCGGCTCGGCTGCACGCGCGGCGGCTCGCCGGGCATCTTCGGGAAGTCCGGCGGGAAGGGCAGCTCGCCCAGGCCGTCGTCGAGATCGCGCTGCCACCACGCGAGGAGCGTGTCGATGCGTCCCGGCTTCGCGAGCAGGTCGGCCCAGGGATCGCCGACGTCGGCGAGGCGCTGCGGGACGGTGCGCACCGTGAACGCCGTCGGGTCGACGCCCGCTTCGAGCTCGTCCCACGTGAGCGGGGTCGAGACCGTCGCGGTGGGCAGCGCGCGAGGACTGTAGGCACCGGCCATCGTGCGGTCCCGGTTGGCCTGGTTGAAGTCGATGAAGATGCGCTCGCCGCGCTCTTCCTTCCACCAGTTCATCGTGACCTTGTCGGGCAGCCGCCGCTCCAGCTCGCGGCCGGCGGCGATGACGGCGTGGCGCACCTCGAGGAACTCCCACTCCGGCTCGATGGGACAGAACACGTGGATGCCGCGATTGCCGCTCGTCTTGAGGAACGCCGTCAGCCCCGCCTCCGCGAGGACGTCGCGCAGCGCGGGGGCGACGGCTGCGGCATCCGCGAAATCGGTGCCCGGCTGCGGATCGAGGTCGATACGCAGTTCGACCGGGTTGTCGGTGTTCGCCGTCAGCGACGCCCACGGGTGGAACACGATGGTGTTCATCTGCACCGCCCAGACCGCCGCGGCGATCTCGGTGAGGATGATCTGCGGATGCCGCCGCCCGCTGTTGTACGTGACCGTCTGCGCCTCGACGAAGGCCGGCGCTCCCTTCGGCGGGTTCTTCGAGTAGAACTTCTCGCCGTCGACGCCCTCGGGGAAGCGCTCGAGGGAAACCGGCCGATCGCCGTTGGCAGCCAGGAAGGGCGTCTGGACGGCGATGAGGTACTCGGCCAGTTCCAGCTTGGTGATTCCCTGCGCGGGCCAGATCACGCGGCGGGGGTTCGAGATGCCGACCTCGCGGTCGCCGTCCGGACCGGGGACGGTGAGGGTGATGCGTTCGGACGCCATGGTCCGACGCTAGCGGGCAGTCCCGACAGGGGCCACCCGATCCCTACCTCTCGACCGGGAACACCATGTGCGTCACCCGCGTGCTGGGGATGATCGTCGTCGGGTCCCCCAGCCGCACAGCCGCCGGGTCGACGTCGGCGAAGTAGCGGTGGCCGCTGCCGAGCACGACGGGCACGAGATCGACGGCGACCTCGTCGACGAGGCCGGCGCCGAGCGCCTGACCGGCGACCGTGCCGGCCGCGAGGGCCACCGTCCGTTCGCCGGCGATCTCCTGCGCGCGCGCGATCGCCTCCTCGATGCCCTCGGTCACGAAGTGGGCGTTGCCGGTGTGGGCGTGGGCCCAGTCCGCCGGCGGCTCGTGCGTCAGCACGACGAACGGCACGCCGAGCGGATGCTGGCCCTTCCAGCCGTCGGTGATGTCGAACAGCAAGCGTCCGACGACCAGACAGCCGATCTGGCCGATCCAGTCGCGCCAGTAGTCGGCGCTCGTCGGGGTCAGGTGGAACGACGCGGGCTCGCTCGCCGTGACGACCTCGACGTCGCCGACCTCGTACCAGTCGAACAGCCGCCCCGGGTCGTTGTTCTCGTGCGCGACGAAGCCGTCGAGCGACATGGATGCAGAAGCCACGACCTTGCCCATGGCTCAGCGCTCCCCGGCGAGCAGCTGCTCGAGCTTGTCGTAGCCTTCGCGCATGCCCCGCTCCATGCCCTCGGACTGCATGTTCTCCAGCACCTCGACGCTCGAGAACACGCTGTGGTCGACGATCCGCGAGCGGCCGCCTTCGAGCGACTCGAAGCGGATCGCGTCGATGCTGACCTCGTCCGGCCAGCCCTCGTACTCGAAGGTCTGGATGATCAGCTCGTTCTCGCGCACGGTGTGGAACACTCCGCGGAAGGCATACTCCCCGGAGCCGTCGCGCTGGACGAAGCGATAGCCGCCCCCGGTTCGGAAGTCCCAGAGCGTGATCTCGGTGCGCTCGTCACCCGGGCCGATCCACTGCGCGAACAGTTCGGGATCGGCGTGGGCGCGGAACAGCGCCTCGACCGGCGCGTCGAACTCGCGCGTGATGTCGGCGTACGACGTACCGGGAACGGCTTCGATGATGAGCGGGTTGCTCATGATTCCTTCTCCTTCGTGTCGGTCGTGCGAGGGGTTGGTGAGGGCGCTGAGGCGGCGACGGCCCCCGCGGCCGCCAGCACCGCGTCGAGCCGCCGGTAGGCGCGCTCGGCGTCGAGTCGGTAGCGGTCGATCCAGGCGGTGAGCTGCTCCAGTGCCGAAGCGTCGAGGTGGACGGGCCGGCGCTGCGCGTCCCGGGACCGAGTGACGAGGCCGGCGTCTTCGAGCACTTTGATGTGGCGCGACACGGCCTGCATCGTGATCGCGAACGGCTCCGCGAGCTCGCCCACCGTCGCCGGGCCGCGGCTCAGCCGCGCGATGATCGCGCGCCGTACCGGATCCCCCAGCGCGACGAACGCGCGGTCCAGCTCCTGATCATTCATGCTCAACAGTTTCCTTTATCAACGATTATGTTGAATAGGATACGCGCATCGACGCGCGCGTCAACCCCTCAGCGCGAGCCGACGTCGTTCGCCGGCCGGGCGCGTTTCATCTCGGTCGCTGGCGCTCCCTCGCTCAACGACCGGCACCCACCGGTCGGTCGTTGAGCGAGCGAGGAACGAGCGAGACGAAACGTCCCTGTGCCGCCGCGCGACCCCCACCCGGTCGTTGCGCGAGCGAGGGACGAGCGAGACGAAACGCCCCCGTGCCGCCGCGCGACCCTCACCCGGTCGTTGAGCGAGCGAGGAACGAGCGAGACGAAACGCCCCCGTGCCGCCGCGCGACCCCCACCCGGTCGTTGAGCGAGCGAGGAACGAGCGAGACGAAACGTCCCTGTGCCGCCGCACAACCCCGAGCGGGAAAGACCCCGTCAGTCCGCGAGCGAGATCACCGGCGACAGCTCGTCGCGGGTGAGGCGGATCCACGGGCCCGCGGGGTCGACCACCAGCCCGGTGATCCCCTCGTCCGTGCGCAGCGCGCGCGACAGCTGCGCGGCGGTGATCGGAGCCGCATTGTCGCCACGGCCCATGACGGCGACCTCGAGCGGATGCGAATAGACCTCGAGGTAGCGCGCGCCGTCGGCGTCGCGACCCTCGGCGAGCCCGGGCGCTCCCCCTTCCGCCGTGCCGACGGCCACCCACAGCGGCACGCGCGTGAGGGCGTCGGCCACCTGCGCGCCGATCTCCGGCGTGCGCTCGGCGGCGAGCAGTGTCTTGACCGTCAGCTGCGGGTCGGCTTGATCGACCGCGCGCTGGAGAAGCTCCTTCGGCAGCACCGCGCGCGACGGCGTCGACGCAGGATCGATGATGATCCCGTCGTACGAGCTCTCGAACACGTGCCGCAGCACCGTGAGCACCGGCTGGCCCATCGCCGAGGTGTCGGTGTCTCCGTCGGCCTTGAGGCTCGCCTGCAGCGCTGCTCCGCTCGAGAACACGAGGGCGAACGTACGGTCCCCCGCGTTCGCGACCGCGAGCGGCAGCCCCTTCCCCTCGGCCAGCAGCGTGCGGGCGTCGCCCTTGACGCGCAGGAACACGTGCCCCTGCAGCAGCTGCCGCGCGACATCCAGCAGTGCCTGCGAGGCCGGCGCATCCCCGACGCGGCCGAGCGCGGCCCTCAGCAGCACGTTGTCGCGCAGGCCTGGGACCGTCTCGGTCTGCTCGGGCGCAGTGCGCATCCACTCGCGCGTTCCGAGCCGCGGGCGCGGCCCGGAAGGCATGGGCTGGTCACCGCTCGACGGGTCCTGCGGGCCCGCCGAGGCGGCGGGCGTCGACGCTGCGGACTGTGGCGACGCACCGAGACCGCCGAACGCCGAGAGCGAGATCGGCACGGATCCCACGCCGCTCTCCTCGCCAGCCGCGGCCGCCGGCTCGGCCGGCGTCTCGGCCGCGGCCGAGGCGGGCGGCTCGGTCGACGTCTCCGGGGAAGCCGTCACGTCCGGACCGCTCGACATCGCCGCGGCGTCCGCGGCGTCCGGCTCCACCCGCTCGTCCGCTGCCGGCTCAGGTACGGGCGACGGCTCGGAGGGCTCGGCGGGCTTCTTCGGACGGCGCGAGAACAAGGCCATTGTGCGAGCCTAACCCGCCGCCCTGACCGCGGTTCGCCGCAGCAACTCGTCCATCGCGCCCAGGGACGGCGGGCGGTCACCCCAGCGCCGCGACCCCCGCGGCGATGACGCCGATGCCGACGGCGAGAAGGGATGCCGCGAGCACCACCGCTCCGACCCACAGCAGCGCGATCGCCCGCCCCGGCCGCTGCGGGTCGCGGCCGAGCACCGACAGGAAGAACCCGCCGGGGATCAGGATGGCGCTGGCTAGCACCCCCACCGACGCCCACTGCCAGGCGAGCGCCGCACCCGCAGCAGACGTGAGCAGCAGGCTCACCAGTCCGAGCAGCACGAGCACGCCGGCATGTGCGTGGCCGGCGCGGAAGAAGCTCTTCTGCAGGCCGTTGAAGGGCAGTCCGCGTGAGGCGATCCGCAACAGGAACGTGCCGCCCGACATGATCCCGATGACGGTGAGGATCGTCGCGCCGGCGACGATCGTGAGAACCGGATCCATCAATTCCTCCTGGTGATCGAGCGTTGGATAGTTACGCTCTCCAATGTTAGATAGCTATAGTATCTACCGCAAGCAGGAAGGGGGCCTCAATGAAGATCTCGGAGCTGTCGGAACGGAGCGGAGTGCCGGTCGCGACCGTGAAGTTCTACATCCGCGAGGGGATGCTGGCTCGCGGCGAGGCCCTTTCGGCCACGCGCGCCGAGTACGGCGAGGAGCACGTCGCACGGCTTCGCCTCATCGCCGCTCTCGCCGACGTGCGCGGCTTGCCGCTCGCCCGCGTCCGCGAGGTCCTGGCGCTCATCGACGCCCCGCTCGACGACCCGCTCGAGACTCTCGGCCGCGCCGTCGGGGCCCTTCCTCCCTATGTCGAGAGCGGTCGCCAGGACTACCCGCGCGCACGCGCGGTCATCGGTGATCTCGGCCTCACCTATGACGCCGACTTCACCGCGGTCGCTCAGCTCGATGAGGCGCTTCAGGCGCTGGATGCGGCGGGATTGGATGCCTCGCCCGCCGTGCTCGGCCGCTACGGCGATGCGATGCGCCAGGTCGCCGCGGAGGAGATCGCTCCGATCGGCGGCATGTCACGCGCCGAGGCCGTGACCTACGCCGTGCTCGGCACCGCGTTGTACGAGCCGGTCATGCTGGCCCTGCGCCGCCTCGCCCACCACCATCTGCTCGTCGAGCGCGGAACCGCCCCCGATCCCGATCGTTGAGTGAGCGCGGCTCCCTCGCCGCTCGACCGCAAGAGCGCCGGCGCCTCAGAGCTTCGAGATCGGCGCGATCTTGATCAGCAGCTTCTTCGGCCCGGCCGTGTCGAAGCGGACGTGCGCGACGCGCTTGGCGCCCTCGCCGGTGACGGCATCCACTCGCCCGTCGCCGAAGTCCTCGTGACGGATGCGGTCGCCCGGCGCGAGCTCCATGTCGCCGTTGTCGCGCACCTTGGAGGGAATCTTGTTCGCGAAGCGCTCGAGGTTGCCGGTCGGCTCTCGACGCGCGAGCGGCACGAGGTCGTCGCCGTAGCGCTTCCCTGACCCGGAACCCGACCCGCCGAAGCCACCGCGCCGCGCGTTGAGCGCGCGCGACTGGGTGCCGCCGCGCGAGTTGACATCGCCCGGCGACTGCCGCCAGTGCAGCAGCTCGAGCGGGATCTCCTGCAGGAAGCGGCTCGGCATCGCGACCGTGACCTCACCGAACTGCGCGCGGGTCATCGCGAGCGAGAGGTAGAGGCGCTTGCGCGCGCGGGTGATGCCGACGTAGAAGAGGCGTCGCTCCTCCTGCGGACCGCCCGGCTCCCCCGCCGAGATGCGATGCGGAATGAGGTCCTCCTCGACGCCGGTGACGAACACCGCGTCGTACTCGAGGCCCTTGGCGGTGTGCAGGGTCATCAGCGAGACCGAGCCCGATGCGTCCTCGAGGTCGTCGGCATCCGACACGAGCGCGACCTCGGTGAGGAAGTCCAGCAGCGTGCCCTCGGGGTTGTTGCGCGCGAACTCGCGAGCCACCGCCACCATCTCGTCGAGGTTCTCGATGCGGGCCTCGTCCTGCGCGTCCTTGCTGGCACGCAGCGCGTCGTAGTACCCGCTCTTGTTGAGCAGCAGTTGCAGGCCGTCGGCCACCGCGGTCGGCGGCGCGAGCTCGCCCGACGCGGGCAGCATGATCTCGGACGCCTCGGCCAGGACCGCATCCAGATGCGCGATCGCCGCCTGGATCTTGGGTCCCACGCCGAGCGCCGACGAGTTCGCCAGCGCGTCGCGGAACGTGATCTGCTGGTCCACCGCGTAGCGCGCGATGGTCTCGATCGTCACGTCGCCGATGCCGCGGCGCGGCCGGTTGATGATGCGGCGCATCGCCATCTCGTCGGCGGGATTCGCCACGGCGACGAGGTACGCGAGGGCGTCCTTGATCTCGGCGCGCTCGTAGAACTTGGTGCCGCCCATGATCTTGTACGGCAGCGCGGAGCGGATGAAGATCTCCTCCAGCGCACGCGACTGCGAGTTGGTGCGGTAGAACACCGCGATCTGCGAGTAGTCCACGCCCGCCCGGCGAAGCGCCTCGATCTCGTCGGCGACGAACTGCGCCTCGTCGTGCTGCGAGTAGCCGGTGAAGCCGATGATCTTCTCGCCCTCGCCGACATCGGTCCACAGGCGCTTGTCTTTGCGGTCGAAGTTGTGGCTGATGACGGCGTTCGCGGCGGAGAGGATGTTCTGCGTCGAGCGGTAGTTCTGCTCGAGCAGCACAACCGTGGCGCCCGGGTAGTCCTTCTCGAACTCGCTGATGTTGCGGATGTCGGCGCCGCGGAACGCGTAGATCGACTGGTCCGAGTCGCCGACGACGGTGAGCGACGCCCCGTCCTCTTCACCGGTCCCTGAGCCTGTCGAAGGGGCCTCGAAGATCATCATGCCGCCGGAGCCGGCCAGCGGCCTCCCGCCGGTTGCTGAGCCTGTCGAAGCACCCGGCGGGCGGGTCAGCTCGTGGATCAGCGCGTACTGCGCGTGGTTGGTGTCCTGGTATTCGTCGACGAGCACGTGCCGGAACCGCCGGCGATACACGTCCGCCACCTGCGGGAACGCCCGGAAGAGGAACACCGTCTGCCCGATGAGGTCGTCGAAGTCGAACGCGTTCGCCCGCTGCAGCTCGCGCTGGTACGCCGCGAAGAGCTCAACGAAGACCCGCTCGGCGGGATCGCTCATGTTGGCCGTGCGGGCGTAGGACTCGGCATCCGCCAGCTCGTTCTTGAGCTTCGAGATCCTCGACTGCGTCGCCGCCGGAGTGAGCCCGAACGCATCGGCCTCGTGCTCTTTGACGAGCCGCTTGATGAGCGCGCGCGAGTCGCCGGAGTCGTAGATCGTGAACGACTTCGTGAAGCCGAACTGCTCGGCCTCGCGGCGGAGGATGCGCACGCACGCCGAGTGGAACGTCGAGATCCACATGCCGCGCGCCGAGTCGCCCACCAGGTGCTCGACGCGCTCGCGCATCTCGCCGGCGGCCTTGTTCGTGAAGGTGATGGCGAGGATCTGGCTCGGCCATGCCTCGCGGTTGCGCAGCAGTGACGCGATGCGCCGCGTCAGCACGCTGGTCTTGCCCGAACCGGCACCGGCCACGATCAGCAGCGCCTGCCCCCGGTAGGTGACGGCTTCGCGCTGCTGCGGGTTGAGTCCGTCGAGCAGGTCCTCGTCGGGGCGCGACGATGCGTCTGCTGCCCAGGTGGGCGCAGAGGTTCCGTCGAGAATGATCGGACGAACGGATGCCGCGCCCGGCGCGGCCGCTTGGGCATCGGTCATATCGCAACAAGTCTAGGTCGCCCCGCCGACACCCGTCCGACTCCTCGTCGTCAGAGCAGGCGTCGCTCGGAGGCCCACGCGGTCAGCTCGTAGCGCGACGACAGCTGCAGCTTGCGCAGCACCGCCGACACGTGCGACTCGACAGTCTTCATCGAGATGAACAGCTCTGCGGCGACCTCCTTATAGGCGTAGCCGCGGGCGATCAGCCGCATGACCTCCTGCTCGCGCGCCGACAGGCGATCGAGCTCGTCGTCCCGCGCGGCGGTCTCGCCGACGGCCGCACCGAACGCGTCGAGCACGAAGCCGGCGAGGCGCGGCGAGAAGACCGCATCACCCTCGGCGACGGCGTGCACCGCGCGGCTCACCTCGGCGCCCGACGAACCCTTCGTGATGTACCCGCGGGCGCCGGCGCGGATGACGCGCACGACGTCCTCCGCGGCATCCGACACGCTCAGCGCCAGGAATCGGGTCGTCGGCACCAGGGGGCCGGCGGCACGGATCACCGATTCGCCGCCTGCGGCCTCAGGCCCGGATGCCGCCCCCTGCCCGGACGGCAGGTGCACGTCGAGCAGCACGACGTCGGGACGTGTCGCCTCGATGATCGCGACGGCGGCAGCCGCGTCGGCTGCCTCGCCCACGACGTCGATCGAGGCATCGAGGTCGGCGCGCAGACCGGAGCGGAAGATGGAGTGATCGTCGACGATCACCACGCGAACCCGGCCATCAGCCATGACGCACCTCCGATGCCGTCGCTGTCGCGTAACGCAGATGCACCTCGGTGCCGCCGCTCGCACCGCGGCGGACTGTCGCCGATCCGCCCGCACGTCTCATACGGCCGAGGATCGACTGACGGATGCCGAGCCTGTCGTCGGGCACATCGTGCAGGTCGAATCCGGGGCCGCGGTCGCGGACGTAGACGTCGACGGCGTTCGCGTTGCCCTCGATGTACACCGACACGTCGCCCCCCGCGTGGCGGGCGGCGTTGAGCAACGCCTCGCGGGACGCCGCCGCCACCTCGCCACTGGCGCGCTCGGCCGGCAGCCCCGCGGAGACGACGTCGATGCGCACGGGATAGTCGAGCTCGAGAGCGGCCGCGTAGTCGCGGAGGTCGGTGGCGAGATCGCTGTCGGCGGGAGCGTCGCCGTCGTACAGCCAGGCTCGCAGCTCACGCTCCTGCGCGCGGGCGAGGCGGGCGACCTCGCTCGAGGCACCGGCGCGGTTCTGGATGAGGGCGAGCGTCTGCAGCACCGAGTCGTGCAGGTGCGCGGCCATCTCGGCGCGCTGCTCCTCGCGGATGCGCCGCACGCGCTCACCCGACAGCTCACGCCATTTGTCGATCAGCATGGAGGAGTACACCAGCGCGATCCCGAGCAGCGGCATCAGGGCATAGACGAATCCGGCGACGCCGACCTGCTGCAGGGTGGTCAGCTGCGCCAGCAGCAGCACGATCAGCACCACGGTCACCGCCACCCGCACGACGTTCTCGTGCCGGGGCCCGCGCGCCGGGTCCCGGCGATCGACGAGCGTGGCCCAGGAGCCCGCTGCCACCGCGAGCACGGTCGCGGCGAAGACGCCCCCCGTCCACCCGGGAGCCGACGCCTGCACCGTGCCGTTCCCCGAGAACAGCGCGATCGCCCCGACGGTCGCCAGCGTCGCGACCATGGCTGCGGCCGTCAGGATCCACGCCACCGGCGCCCGCCGCGTCGGCACCTGCACGACGGGCGCAGCGGCGGGTCCGGCTGCGGTCTCGAGCTCGTCCCAGGGCATGAAGAGCCAGAGCCACGCGTACAGCAACACGCCGGCACCCGAGACGAACGCCAGAGCGACGAAGCCGGCGCGCACGAGCCACACGGGCCACCCGAGGTGGTGGGCGAGGCCGGACGAGACGCCCGACACCACACAGTCCCGGGGGCGCCGGAGGGCTGGTCGCTCGAGGGCAGCGCGCACGCGGGCGCGCTCCGCCCGATCCTGCGCTCGCCGCGCCGCGTGTCGTCGCCGCCGGTCGCGCCCGCCACCCACGGGGTCCGCGGGAACGGTCGCCGCGGGAACGGTGACCGGCGCGTCGGATGGCATGCCGCCATCCAATCATCGCCCGCCGCCCCCGACCACACCCGGGCGCGAGGATCAGGGAAGCGTCAGGGGATCACCCCATAGCGAGCGGCACGCGGCGCCCGCCAGGGTGGAACCATGACCGACACCGCCTCCGCTCCCCCCACCGATCCCGGACCGCCGCCGCCCGCGCCCCCCGGCGTGCCGAAGGCGTCGGAGCGGTTCTTCGACTGGGTGCGAGGACTCGGCGTCGCGCGGGGCGACGCGTGGCTCGGCGGAGTCTGCGGCGGGATCGCCGCGCGCCTCCGGATCGACCCCCTCATCGTGCGCGGCATCTTCGTGGTCGTGGCGCTGCTCGGCTTCCCCGCGCTGCTCGTCTACGCGATCGCCTGGGCGCTGCTGCCTGACGCCGAGGGTCGCATCCACCTGCGCGAGCTCTTCTACGGCCGCTACGACCCGGCGATGACCGGGGTCTTCATCCTCGCCGCCGTCGGCTTCATCCCGGTGGTGCCCTGGCTGCGGAACCTGCTGCTGTGGCCCGTGTGGGCGGTGTTCGGCGGGTACCCGTCGTCGATCTGGGACCTGGGCTCGCCCTGGGGCGGCTTCGGGGTCATCATCGCGCTCGCCGTCATCGGGCTCGCCGTCTACTTCATCGTCCGGTCGGCACGCGCCGACCGGTCCCCGTGGGCGGGTGCGCAGAGGGCTTCCGCGCAGTCCGCTCCCCCGGCCGCGTCGCATTCGGGTGACGACGCGACCGCTCCCCTCGTGGCAGCTGCTGCGGGCGTCGAGGACTCGGCCGGTCGGGCGCCGGCCGAGTCCGCGACGGGAGCCGCAGTCGCCGACGACGCGCAGGTGTCCGACTGGCGCGCACGGCAGGAGGCGTGGCGCACCGAGCACCACAGCTGGCAGCGGAGTCAGCAGGACGCCGCACGCGCGGCCCGTGAGCAGGCGCGCCGTGAACGCGAGACCGCCGGCAGTGCCTTCGCCCTCGAAGCGGAGGAGCGTCGCCGCATCCGCCAGGCCACCCGACCGCGTACGAGCTTCGTCTTCGTGCTCACCGCGCTCGGCGCCGCGCTCGTCGCCGGCTCCCTGGCCGTTCTGGCGACGGCATCCCTGCCCTTCGCCGGGGCGGTGGGCGTGTTCACCGCTGCCTTGGTCACAGCCCTCGCGATGGTGGTCGCCGGCGTCGCGCGCCGCCGCAGCGGGTTCCTCACCGCCGTGACACTCGTGCTGCTGGTGGTCGGCGTGTCGGCGGCCGCGGCATCCGGTCCCGATCGCTTCGCCGTCGGCGACGTCAACGTCGGCACCGCCACGTACGAGCAGGTGATGGTTCAGCCGTTCGGCAGCACCTACATCTCGGTCGATCAGCTGTCAGGATCCGAGGACGTCCGCGCGGGAGGCGTCGTGCTCACAAAGGGCACCGGCGGCACCGACATCGCCGTCTACCCGGGCACGTCGCTCGATCTGGACGCGACACTCGGCGACGGTGTCGTCGTCTACACCCGCTCACCCGGCTCGGACGGCGGTGCGGTCGAATCCGGCACGGTCGAGCCGGGCCGCGACGGCACCCTCACCTGGAGCGTCGACAACGAGCTCCCTGACACGGACGCCGTCACGACGCAGCACATCACCCTCGACCAGCGCACCGGCTCGGTGCAGGTCACGATCTACGAGAAATGAGCCCTGCGATGAGCACTTCCGAGATTCCGGATGCCGCCCCCTCCGCGGACACCTCCGCCGCCGCGCCCTCGACCCCGGTCGACCTCGCGCCACCCGTTCCCGCCGTCGCGGTCGACGCACCTGTCTCCGATGCGGTCACGGCCGTCGTTCCGCCGCCGTTCACCGACACCCGTCCGCCGGCGTGGGAGCCGCCGACGGCGACGGCGCCCGCGCTGCCGGAGCCCGCAGCATCCGTCGATCTCACCGGCCCGCGTGTCCGCTGGGCGGGGATCGTATGGGGCCTCGTCCTCGCCACCATCGCCGCGGTGGCGCTGTGGATCCTCCTCGACCCGGCTCGCCAGCTGGCCCTGACGTCCTGGCTGGTCGACCTCAGCCCGGCGACCGCGGTCGCGATCGCCGTGCTCCTTCTCGGGCTGTTCGCACTCATCGCCGGCATCGTCGGCATCGCGCGCCGCGCCCAGCGCGGTCTCGAACGCCGCCGCGCGGCATCCGTTCCCGGTCGAATCTGACCTCCGACAGCGCTCATGCCCCTGGGCACGGACATCGTTCCGGCAGACCTGGTGCGCGCGCCCTGATTCGGGAGCACGGATGCCGTCGCCACGGTCCGCATCCGGCGGCTACGGCTCCACGATGTGCGAACGCGTGGCGATCTCGTTCAGCTCCTCGCATCCGTCCGCCGTCACGAGCACTGCGCCACCCACGCACACCTGGCGAAGCCCCAGGAGCGCGGCAGGCTGGAACGCGAACGTCATACCCACGCGAAGCTCGAAGTCGCCTTCTGCGGGTACGACGCCGGGGATTGGATACTGGTCGAGGTCGGCGCGCCCCTGCGCATTGACCCACATCGGGCTGTTGTACAAGCCCGGCGAGACCGTCTGGATGACGGGCGGACGGCTCCAGACGTCGGCGGCGATGATCTCGGAATGCATCGCGGTGTACACCTCCGAGAACAGCGCACCCGGCCTGGCGGCGGCGACGCCGGCGCTGTACGCCGCGCGTGCGGCGTCGGCGAGTCGCCGGTGCTCGTCGTCGGCGCCGAACTGGACATGCATCTGCTGCTGCGTCTCGAGTCCCGCGCAGCATGCGAAGATCTCCGCGCCGATCGAGTCGCCTGGACGCAGGATCGGGGGCTCACCGCCGGCCCAGCCCCACTCGATGGGACCGCCGAAGGCGGGGTTACCGCTGCGCAGGATCATCCCCGGCCCCGCGCTGTGGCCGCCCCGACGGGTGATCTCGGCCTCGACCGCCGCGTACACGTCGCTCTCGCGCGCACCGATGCGCGCGGCATCCAGGAACGCACGGCTCGCATGCTCGCCGATCTCGGCCGCGTGCCGGAAAAGCTCCTGCTCCTCCGCACTCTTCACCAGCCGCGCCCGCGCGAAGGGCAGCGTGATCTCGATCCATTCGACGTCCGGGGTGGCCGCGGTGATCAGTTCCCACGCACCGTGCGGGACGCCGCCCCCGAAGGGGGACGCTCCGCCCAGGCCGATGACCCCGACTCGCGCCTTGCCGCCGACTGCCTGCGCAATGAGCAGTGGCGGGGGGCCCGTGCGAAGATCCGCGATCCATCGTTCGCCGGCGAGCCGCTCGCCCTGGTCATCGAACCTCAGAAGCGCGACCGCACCCACCCCGGTGAGCAGCATGGGCTCGCCCTCCCGCGGAATCACCACGACGGCGCCAGGAACCGCTTCGCCGGCCAGGTACACATCGGTGCGGTCGAACACATTGCCGAAGGCGACGACGGCCGAGAGGTCATCGGCATCGATCAGCTCCCGCACCACCGCCCATCGGCGGTCCCGCTCCTGCAGGCTCGGTCGGGGGAACGGGACGCCGTGGTGTGGCATGTCGGTGCTTCCTGTGAGTGTGCGGCGGGAAGGAGCGAGGGAGAGGACACGTCGCCGCGCCTCTCCCCCGTATATGGATCACTCCCAGGCGGCGTCCATCGAGTCCAGCACCTGCTCGATGGTCAGCTGCCCGGTGAGGATGCCGGTCACGCCGGTGCCGAGTGCGTCGAACACGGCGCCGTTGGGCCAGTCGACGGGCGGGTAGGGCCGCGTTCCGTCAGACGTCAGGAGCGCCTGGGAGCTCTGATAGGCCTCCGGAAGATCGGCCGTGTCGCCGCCCAGCGGGAGCGTGCCCTGGATCTCGGCCATCATGGCTGCCTGCTCGGGCTCCGCAGACCACTGGATGAAGTCCTTGACGAGCTCGGGGCTCTTGGTCTTCGCGTTGCCCGCGATCCCGTCGGTGCTCGTGAGCACCAGCTTCGTCTCGACACCTTCGGGTGCCGGCATCGGCAGCACGGCCATCTGCAGCGCGCCGCCCGAGGCGTTCGCCAGGGTCACGTTCGCGCTGCTCGGCGCCGCGAAGCCGAGCATCGTGCCGCCCGCGACCCCGTTCGTCAGCGCGTCGAAGCCCGCACCCTCGGCGCCCGGCTGCATGCAGCCGGCGTCATACAGCTCCTGGATCGCCTGCAGTGCGTCCTTCCAGCCGTCCGACTCGGCGAATGTCGTCTCGCCCGCCGCGCGCTGTTCGTTCCAGTCGGGCTCCGGGCCGTAGACCGTGCTGGCCGCGAAGCCGAGCGCGGTGATCGCCGGTGCGGTGGGCACCGCGCCGGCAAGTCCGAGCACGGCGATGCCGGCGTCGGCCGCGTCGCCGCATTGCGCCGCGAGGGCTTCGGTGGTGGTCTCGGCAGTCCAGTCGATCCCGTTCTCCTCGGCCAGCGGCGAGTTCACGACGAGCCCGTTCACCTGCACCGAGGTGGGCACGCCGTAGAACGTTCCGTCGAACACCCATCCCGCCTGCACCGCCTCTGGCAGGGACTCCTCGAGCACCTCGCTATCGAGCGGGAGCACGAGACCGGCGTCTGCGAGCGGGCCGACCGACGGGTTCTGGCCGGTGCCCGACAGACTGTAGAACACGTCGGGACCGTTGCCGGCATTCAACTGGGTGTTCAGCAGCGTCGGGTAGCTGTCGAGGCCGTACTTCTGGATCTCGATGGTGACACCGGGGTGGCTGTCCATGTAGTCCTCGGCCAGTTTCTCGTACCAGTCCTGGGCGTCGGCCGCGATGGAGTACGCGAACGTGATCGTCTGCGGCTCCTCACCGCCGCTGTCGCCGGTGTCCGCCGAGCCGGCGCAGCCGGCGAGGAGGACGCCGACGGAGAGCGTCGCAGGGAGCATGAGCGTGCGTCGTGAAAGGTGCTGTCTTGCCATGGTGGTGCCTTTCTATCGGGCGGGCGGATCGCAGAGGTCGGGTGCTGGGGGAACTCAGGCGGCCGCAGATGGCTGCGGCGCGCGGGCGGAAACGAGCCGGCGCAGGCGGGCAGCGCTGTCGACGATGAATGCCGTCGCGACCTCGTCGGTCACCGTGGCGCGCAGCCGCTCCTCCCGAAGGGCGCCCTCCTCCGACTGGGCGTCGCAATGGCGGCGCGCCCAGGCGAGCTCTTCGTCGGTGAGGTCGACGTGCGAGGAACGCCACTGCGGGTCGTCCACGAACAGCGACATCTCGGTGCCGAGGTGTTCGCGCATGCCCGGGAAGACGCCCTCGATCGAGTAGTTCTGCGCGGGCGCGGATGCCAGGGCTGACAGCATCCCGTCCCAATCGATCACACCCTCACCGATGGGCGCGATGAGGCGGCCGATCCCGTGCTCGTTGGGCACCAGCACGACATCGCGCAAGTGTGTCTGGCGCGTGTAGGCCGCAACTCGGCGGGCGGCCGCAACGGGGTCCTCCCCGCGCACGACGACATTCGCGGAGTCGAACGTGATGCCGAATGCGTCCGGTCCCGCCTCTTCGACGAGTCGCACGACCTCGAAGCTCGAGATCTCCTCGTGGGTCTCGAGGTTGAGGTGCAGGCCGAGGTCCCGAACCACCGGCGCCAGCATGCCGAGCACCTTTGCCGTGGCGGCGAGCTGCTCCGGCCACGTCACGTCCGTGCGGAAGCGGTCGCACGCGCGCATGCCGCGCAGCCGGAACTGGTAGTTCGTCGTGGCCGCCCACACCTCTCGGATGCCGCACCCGGCCGCTGCCTCCAGCTTGCGCGCCATTCCGGCGAGCCAGTCGCCATCACCGAGGCCCCGCGTGGTGGGGTCCTCGGGCATGGCGAACGGGTTCACTTTGCCGGCGCCGGCCTCGAGGTACAGCCCGCGCTCGCGTGCGGCGGCGGTCACGTCGGCGATCTCGACGACATCGAGAGTGCGGCTGAGGTCGAGGATGTCCCGGAAGAACACTCCGTCCAACCCCAGATCGGCGACGCGTTCGATCACCCAGAAAGCGTCGTGTGTGAACGCGCCGGGCAGCTTCGTGGAGTCGGTGCCGACGCGGATGCCGGTCATGCGTCGGCGCCCGCGTCGTCGCCGGGGTCCGAAAGGTCGACGAGCCCGCGGCGGAAGACGTTCTCGGGGTCGTAGCGACGCTTCGTCGCGGCGAGGTCCTCATACTTCGCGCCATAGACGGCGCGGGCCACCGCGTCGTCGCCCTGCACCGACGTGAAATTGATGTAGGTGCCGCGGTTCGCGGGCGCGAGTGCGTCGGAGAACCCACGCGCCCACTCCACCAGCGGCGACTTCTCCGACGCGTACTCCCAGTCCGCGCCGATATTGGCGGAGTAGTTGAGCACGCGCCCGCTCGGCAGCGCGTCGTCCCCCGGTTCGCGTGCGGTGCCGGGTCCGGCAATGATCTCGAACGGGCACATCACCTGGTGGGAGATGTACGCGCTGGAGTTGAGCGCGCGGCCGGGATAGAGGTCGCACTGCTCGATGATCGTGTCGATCACGTCGTCGGTCAGCTCCTCGATGAACGTGTGCTTCCAGTAGTGACGCAGTCCGTAGCGGAACTCGTCGTCGGTCTGGTGCTGGAGCGTGACGTGCGGCATGGTCCGCACGTCGAGGTAGATCGGCGTGAAGCCCTCGAAGATCGGGGCGGTGGCCTCCGGTTCGTCGGCGGGGTCGCCGTATCGGATGGTCGCCAGCGAGAGGATCGGCTTGCCACGGTGCTCGGCGGGGATCTGACTCCAGAACTCCGGTGCACGGTAGAGCCGCAGGTAGGTGCCGACCTCGGCCGGCATCCCTATGCCGCGCTCGGCGAAACGCTGCATGATCGCCCGACGGTCTGCGGCGGCGAAGAGTGCGAGGCGCACCGTGGCCGGGCCCGCGAGGCGCTGCGGCCGGAACGTGAACCGCGTCGCCACGCCGTAGTTGTGCCCGGCGCCCTTCATGGCGCGGAAGAGGTCCGGGTGGGAGGTCGCGTTCACCTCGAGGATGCTGCCGTCGGCGACGACGACCTCGATCGACTCGAGGTGGTCCACCGTCGCGCCGTGCTGGCGAGCGAGGTAGCCGAAGCCGCCACCCAGGGTGAGGCCGGCCACGCCCGTGTGCGAGACGACGCCGGCGGGCACCGCGAGGCCGGTGCCCTCGCACGCACGGTCCACCTGCCCCCAATTACAGCCGCCGCCCACGCGGATGAGCCCTGCCGCTTCATCGATCTCGATGTCGTTGATGAGCCGCGTGTCGATCTGCACGGCACCGTCCATGGCGGCGGTGCCGGCGAGGTTGTGGCCACCGCTGCGAACCGTGACCGGGTAGCCGTTCGCGGTCGACCAGCGCAGAGCCGCCGACACGTCGTCGGCGTTGCGCGCACGCACGATAGCGGCGGGGCGGCGGTCGATGTCGGCGTTCCAGAGCCGCCGAGCGAGATCGTAGTCCGGCGAGCCGGGGTACAGAACGACGCAGTCGACGGCGTTGGAGAGCTGCTCGATCGGGGTGATCGTGAAGGTCGATGTCATGATGCTCCTATCGAGGTGGGGACGGATGCCGCGCGCACGGCGAGCACGGATCGAAGATGCGCAGCGGAACGGGCGACGAAGTCGTCGTGCGCGGCCCGCATGTCGGGTCGGAAGACGTCGAGGTCGGCGAACGACGGTTCGCGGCCGTCTGCAGCGGCCTGCATGGAGGCGGCGCCGAGGGCCCGCAATGACGTCAGCTCGTCCTCGCTCAGGTCGGGGTGCAGACTCCGCCAGATCGGGTCGCCGGTCGGCACGTCACTGCGTCCCGACCACCCGCCGACGCCCTCGATCGTGAGGTTGACTCCCGGACGGGCGGCGAGCAGCGTGCCGAGCACCTCGCTCCAGTCCAGTTGCCCGTCGCCGCACGGGCGAAGGAAGCGGGTGAGTCCCTCACCGTCCGGCGACGGGAGGACGTGGACGTCACGCAACTGCGTGCTGATGAGATACGGCGCGATCCGCTCGAGGGCCGCGCGTGGATCCTCCCCGCGGGCAATCGGGTTCGCCGGGTCGAAGCAGATGCCGATGTGGGGATCGTCGACGTCCTCGACGATCCGCACGAGCTCATATGTGGTGATCTCCTCGTGGGTCTCGATGCCCAGCGCGAGGTCGTAGTGGCGCAGCGCCGGCAGCAGCTTGTCGACGAGCGTGCGGATGGCACGCAGTTGGTCAGGCCACGGCGCCTCTCTGCGAGCGCGGTCGGTGTCGTACGGGGCCGCGTACTCCTTGACGCCGGCGCACGCCGTCCACAACGTCGTCCACCCCATATCGGCGCACACGGCGAACATGCGCTCCATGCCGGCGATGAAGTCGCCGTCGCCGAGCGCGCGGACCTCGGGCAGCTCGGCGGTCATGTACGGATTGATCTTGCCGACGCCCATCTCGACGTACATGTCGAGTTCGTCCGCGCGCTGCCGGAATGCCTCCAACTCCCCTATGTCAAGGGTGGGCGACAGGTCGGTGAGCGTGCGGACGTTGATGCCCTCGAGACCCTGCGCGTGGAGGGTATCCAGGAGTGCCGGGCCGTGCCCCCACAGATCGCCGACCCGAGCGAGGCTGATGTCGGAGCCGACGCGCGTCACCGCGACACCTCGACGCCGAGGCGGCGGCCGGCGTGGGGAAGGATGCGGAGAGCGTTCTCGCTGGACACCGCCGCGGCCTGCTCGGCCGTCCATCCGTCGCGCACCCGGGTCGCGTAGTCGTGCTCGAGAGGAAGGATCGAGTCGTTCGCCCACGGGATGTCGGTTCCGAAGAGGATGCGGTCGGTGCGTTCGAGCTGGAGGAGCGGGCCGAGATTGAGCGTGGTGTCGTAGTAGAGGCCGTCGAGCTTGCGGATCTCCGCCTCGAGTCCGTCGGCAGTCACGCGGACGTTCCAGTCACCGCCCTGAAGAGCGTGCATGGCGATGCGCCACTTGATGTAGGGGACCATCCCGCCGGTGTGGGGGAAGATGAACCGGATGCGCGGGAAGCGCTGGAACACGTCCGCCGCAGCGAGGGCGGTGACCGCGCGCGTCGTGTCGAACGTCCCCTCCAGCAGTGGTCCCGGAAGGCCCGCAGGGGCGTCGAACACGAGGATGGGATGCATGAACACGACAGCATCGCGTGCGTCGAGCTCCTGAAGCAGCCCGGCGTATTCGGGCTGTGCGAGGTACGCACCCCGGTAGCTCGTCAGCATCGCGACGCCCTCGAACCGACCGCTGTCGAGCGCCGCGACCGCGTGTGCGGTCGCGAGATCGGGGTCGGGCAGCGGCAGCGTGGCGAACGCGCCGAAGCGGCTGGGCGCTTCCCGCACAATGTCGGCGAGCTCGTCGTTGAGCCCATCGGTCACGGCGGCGATATCTGAGCCTGCCCATGACAGGTCGGCGGGTACGGACAGCACCGACATCGTGGTGCCGGTGAGCGACATCTGCTCGAGCGCGAGCTCCGGAGTCCACGCGGGGCCGCCTCGGAAGACGGGGAGTCCGCGCCGCTCCTGCTGGGCGATGAGCCCCGGCAGCGTGGGGTGGTGGTGGACGTCGATGAGTGTCATCCGACAACTCCGCTCTCAGTGTTCGAAGGTTGGTATACAACATGCCATATGCCACGATGCGCCGCTATATCCAACGGAAAGATACGGGTGATGCGCGGAATAAATGCGATCTATGTCCGCGGCGCGTGTCCTACCCCTTGAGGCCACCCGCGTAACCGGTGATGAACTGCTTCTGGGCGAAGAGGTAGAACGCGAGGATGGGGATCATCGAGACGATGACGATCGCGAAAATCGCATTCCACTTCGAGATCAGTGAGCCGATGTAGTAATACATCGCGACTGGAAGCGTCTGGCTGTCGGATCCGCCGAGGAAGATCAAGGAGGTGAAGAAGTCATTCCAGATGATGAGACCGGCGAGGATGGCCACGGTTCCCGTGGCAGACGACATCAGCGGCAGCACGATCCGGAAGAAGATCTGGGTGCGGCTCGCTCCGTCGACGGTCGCCGCCTCTTCGTACTCGGTGCCGAGACTTCGGAAGAAGCCTGCGTAGAGGAAGATCGTGAGCGGCAGCATCATTCCCGTATAGAGGATGACCATCCCCCACATCGTGCCGGTCAAGCCCAGGGTTCGCGCGCCGATGTAGAGAGGCACGGTGCCGAGCTGCGTCGGGAGCAGGATCGCGACCAGGAACAGGTAATAGACGCCCCTGCTCCATCTGCCAGTCCTTCGGGCGATGACGTACCCGGTGAGCGAGCCGAGCAGCACCAGTCCGCCGATGCTTGCGGCAGTGATCAGCACGCTGCTGGCCAGCCCGCGCAGCACCGCGCCGTCCCCCGCGGTGAGCACCTGGAGGAACGCGGCGAAGGTGGGGGCCTGAGGGAGCGCGAGGGGCGACGACGAGAAGACCTCGCCGTCGGCCTTGAACGCCGTGGTGAGAAGGACGTAGAAGGGCAGCAGGAAGACGAGCGCGACGATCCACAGAACGATCTCGCGCATGAGGGTGAGCTTGGTGTACCGGAACATGTCAGTCCTCTCCGGGGCGGGCGCCGGTCAGACGCTGCTGAGTGATGGCGAACGCCAGGATGATGAGGGTGAGGATGAGCGCCAGAGCAGCTCCGTATCCGAAATCGCCCAGCGAGAAGGCCTGCTTGTAGACCTCGGTCGCCAGCGTCTCAGTGACGCCTGCGGGCCCACCGCCCGTCAGCGCCAGGATCTGATCGAACACTCGGAGGCCGTTGACCAGCCCGAGCGTCGTGGAGATCGCAACAGCAGGCATGATCGACGGCAGAACCACGTGCCGGAAGCGCTGCCACAGGCCGGCTCCGTCCAGCGCCGCCGCCTCCTCGATCTCCACCGGAACCGCGGCGAGGCCGGCCATGTAGATCACCATCGCGAACCCGGTGTTCTGCCACACGAGGACTACCAGGATCGCCCAGATGGCGGTCGCGGGATCGCCCAGCCACGCGCGCGCCAAAGAACCCAACCCCACCGCGTCGAGCACAGTGTTCACCGGACCGGCGTAGTCGAAGACGAACTTCCAGATGTAGGCGACGGCGAGCGGGCTGAGCACCACCGGCATGAAGAACAGCAGTCGCAGCACGTGACGCGTCTTCACGATGCGGTTCGCGCCGAGTGCGAGCAGGAGGCCGGCGACATTGGACAGGATGACGGACCCAAACGCGAGCAGCAGTGTGTTGCCGATCGCCCGCGCGCTCCCTGGATCGCGCAGGACACGTGCGAAGTTGTCGAGCCCGGTCCACTCGAACCCGCCGATCCCACTCCAGTTCGTGAACGCGAAGGCCCCACCCACCGCGGTCGCAACGTAGTGCACCGCGACGACGAGGACGATCCCCGGAAGCGCCCACCACCAGTAGCCGAACACGAGCCCGCCGGCGCGACCCGGGCGCCTCCTGAATGTCTTCGGCCCGGCGGAGGGCTCCGCTTCGGCTTCACCGCGCCGCCCCGGCGATTCGGACTGCGTGCGGATCGCCGGAGGATCCAGATTGCTGGTGTCGATCATCGCGTCGGGCTCCCGTCGAGGTCGGCCGGAGCGCTTGAGTACAGCGGCGCGACGGCAGCGGAGGTCGTAAGGCGAGGTGCATCTTCTCCGCCGCTGCCTCGCGGCGCTCGGTCCCGGTCAGATACGACCCGTACTTCCGTTTGGTATACAAACGGACCGTGCGCGGCACGTCAACCCCGAGTCCGGCGCCCTGGCCAAGCTCAATCGCGGCCGACTCGGGCGCGCCGCCGCCATTCGCCTGATCGCGAGCGTCTCCCGTGTTTTCAGGCGATCGTGATGTCCTGCCCATGTTTAACACGGTCGTGACCCACAGTCACGAGGCCGAAACATCCACGAGCGGGTCCTGAGGAGCGGCGGTATACGATATTCCCGCGATGGAAGGAGGCTTGCATGCGGGCCGCGCTCCGAACGCAGTACCGGCGCCTGAACGGGGCGCAGTGCCCCGTCGGAGCGGAGTCGACGGAGCCCGTCGGGCTCGGCGCCTAGACGGAGCCTGCGGCGTCGGCGCGGTCGAACGCGGCGTCGTCGCCGTCCACCTCAGGCGCGTGGGACAACTCCTTCGCGAGCCGGAGCTTCTCGAGCGAGGGCTGCCTGCCACTGGCGACATGGGCGAAGGCCAGGGATCCGGCGAGCTCGACATGGCCTGCCTTCACCGCTCGGAAGAGCTCCTCATGCTCTTCGCACTGCGCGCGCATGTCGCGGTCCACCGTGAAGCGGAAAAGCCACTCCATCCGGCCTAGTATCCCGCGGACGACACCGATGAGCAGCGAGTTTCCAGACAACTCGGCCATCGCCTCGTGGAACGCGACGTTTGATTGCACGAGTGCGCGCTCATCACCGGAGGCGACGGCTTCGCGTGCCGCCGCGAGCACCTGTTCCATGCGGTCGAACGGGGCCGAGTCGGCGTTCTTCGCTGCCAGGCGGGTCGCGAGCACTTCCAGCGACTCACGGACGTCGAACAGCTCTTCGACATCGCGCACCGCGAGCTCGTTGACGATCGCCCCGCGCCGGGGGAGGCTTCGGATGAACCCATCGGCTTCCAGAAACGGAAACGCCTCCCGCACCGGCACCCGAGAGACGTTGAGAAGTTCCGAGATCTCCCGCTCCTTGAGGCGTGTGCCCGGCGGTAGCTGACCGCTGACGATCTGCTGGCGAATCTCTTGGTAGACGAGTTCCGGGATCGAGCGATGCGCGAGTTCCTGCATGAATCAGACTCCGATCCGTCGGTAGATCGTACAACGCGCAACCGCGCGTGGCGCAGCAACAGCCCCGCGGTTCCCGCCTCACAGCGTAGAAATACTGCGTGTAGCCCTGGTAGGTTGTATACCAAATGACCAAAGGATGCCCGTGGTTCTTCAACCCCCGCCGTCCGTTAGCGTGCCCCCGAATCGGACCGATTCGATGATCAGGCTGATCCCCTCGTCCGAAGTCATCGAGCGGGTCGCGATGTCTGACGCCATTGCGGCGGTGGCCACCGCGCATCGCCGGCTCGCGGCGGGCACCGCCATCGCGCCCGCACCGTCCTCCATGCCGGTGCCGGGGTCCGACGCACAGTTCCTCGGCATGAGCGCCATCGATTCGGTGAGCGGACTGGCGAGCATGAAGTTCCTGGCGGACATCCCCTCCAACCGTGACAGAGCGCTGCCCGCCCAGCGCTCCATGATCATCGTCTCCTCCCTGCACGGCACCCCTCTGGCGCTGATCGACGGCGCCGCTGTGACGCGCATCCGCACTGCCGCGGCCACAGCCGTCGCGACGGATGCGCTCGCCCGTCCTGACGCGCGAGTACTCGGCCTCATCGGGGCCGGAGCGTTGGCGGAGGGGCACGTGGAAGCACTCATGCTGGTGCGGCCGATCAGCCGCGTCGTCGTCTGGAGTCGCACGACCGAACGCGCCAGGTCGCTCGCTGCAACGCTGTCGGATCGCGGCATCCCCGCCACGACAGCGGCGTCAGCACGCGAGGTCGTCGGGCAAGCCGACATCGTCTGCACCCTGACCCCGTCCCGAGAACCGGTACTCGAGGGCGCGTGGCTGCACCCGGGCCATCACGTCAATGCGGTGGGAGCTCCCCCGCGTGCCGATCACCGCGAGGTCGACAGTGAAGCCGTCCGACGATCCCGGGTCATCCTCGACACCCGCTCGGCTGCCCTCGCCGAATCCGGTGATGTCCTGATTCCGCTGCGCGAGGGCTCGATCGACGAGAGCCACTTGGGGCCGGAGCTGGGCGAGGTTCTCGTCGGCGCGGCCCCCGGCCGTCGCGATCCTGAGGAGATCACCCTCTTCAACTCCCTCGGCAGCGGCCTGCAGGACCTCGCGCTGGCTGCCCTCCTGGTGTCAGCGCACTCTGCGCAGCCTGCACAGGCGGGGCCATGACACCGCCCGCCTCGTCGCCCACCGCCCAGCGCAGCATCGGCCGCGGCGCTGCGGCATCCACTCCCGCCCCGAACCTGACTTCCGCACGGCGGGGAACAGTCACCGGCCGACCAGCCTGATCCCGGAACCGAGACCGGATAACGGATCCTTCGGCTTCGGCCCGCCACCGCGGCGTGCTTGGCGAGGACTACTCCGCCGGCAGCCAAGCCTCGATCGCCTCGACGACCTCGGGCGCATCAGGCTTGGTCTGCGGCGCGAACCGCTTGATCTCACCCGACGGGCTCACCAGGAACTTCTCGAAGTTCCACGTGATGCGGCCCTTCTTCCCATCGACGTCGGGCGTTCCGGTCAGCTCCTGGTACAGCGGATGGGCGTGGCGGCCGTTGACCTTCACCTTCTCGGCCATCGGGAAGGTCACTCCCCACGTGGTCGAGCAGTACTCGGCGACGGCCTCTTCGGTCGACAGCTCCTGGAGGAACTGGTTGCTCGGGAAGCCGATCACGGTGAAGCCACGGTCGGCATAGGCCTTCTGCAGCGCCTCGAGCTGTTCGTACTGGGGCGCCAGTCCGCAGCGCGACGCGACGTTGACGACGAGGGCGAGCCGCCCGTCGGCGATCTCGCCGAACGTGGTGCTCTCTCCGTGAATCGTGGTGACGGGGATCTCTTGGAGGGTCATGCGTTTCCTTCCTTGGCGTTCATGAGGCTATGGATGCCGCGCGCGCGTCGTAGCCGCGCATCGAGGTGCGCAGCGCGCGAAGCGTTCCGATGACGGACTCGGCGTCGGCGGGCGTGACCTGCATGGCCTCGGCGACGCAGCGCTCGATGTGGCCGAGTTCGCCGCGCACCGCCAGCGCGTGGGCGGTGGCGGTGATCCGCACCGAGCGGCGGTCGGTGGACCGGTGCTCGCGCTGGAGATAGCCCATGCGCTCGAGCCGCCCGACGAGTCCCGACACGCTGCTGGCGTCGAGGCAGAGAGCCTCCGCGAGTTCGCCCGGCGACACCTCGTCGCGCTCCCACACCACCGCGAGCACCATGAGCTGCTGATACGTCAGCCCCCACGGCTCCAGCAGGTCGCGGTAGAGCTGCAGCGTCGCCTGCATCGAGGTGTACAGCGCGAAGCAGACCGACGATTCGAGCGGCGCTGCGGTCGTGGTCATGGCGAAAGCTTTGCATACAAACTATTGGGATACAAGAGATCACCCGAGCTCCTTCGGGTGTGCCGCGATGGGCGAGTGCCGAGGGCTCAGCGCGCCGCGTCCGCGGGCGCGGTCTCCGCGGCCCGGTGGGCCCGCCGGCGCGACCACGGCAGCGCCAGCGCGACGCCCACAACGAGCAGCAGAGCGCCGAACCCGGCGGCGGCCCAGGCCGTGGCATCCGGGATCTCGAGGTAGGTCGTGATGCCCAGGATCCGCGCGAGCCCCCACGGCAGCAGGCCCATCTCGTCGTTCCAGACAGTCAGTGCCGCCTCGAGGCCGAGCGCGCCGACGGCGGCGGCCGGCACCAGCAGCCCGGCACCCACGGCGGCCAGCACGAACCCGGTCGCGCGGCGCGCGCGCACCTGGGCGGCGAGCGCCCACCCGGCGGCGACGAAGACCCAGACGAAGAGCGCGAAGGCGACCGCGATGTAGATCGTGCGGAGCACCGGCTCGGTCCAGAAGGCGAACCAGTACCCGCCGGGGCCCGTGAACGACAGAGCGAACAACGTGAGGATGCAGCGCAGCATCACGACGCCGCCGACCGCGGCGATGACCGGCCATGGCGACCGGCGCCAGAGGAACAGCCGCAGCACGAGGGCGAACAGCACCCAGGCGCCGATCGTGACGGCGAGATGCGTCCACGACAGGAACGAGGTCTGCACCGCCCGTGTCGCGACCAGCAGCGCGGCCGGCACGACGAGGAGCAGCCAGCGGTCGAGCTCGAGCATGCCCAGTGTCGATTCCCGCGCCCGCCACGGGCGGGTCGACGCGATCCACGTCGCCCGGGCGGCGGCGGCTCCGGGCCTCGCGACCAGGCGCGTGCGCGCGGCGACCATGCCGATCACGACCCACGCGATCGCCAGCACCAGCAGTCCGCGGGCGAGCCACGCCATCGTCAGGTCGCGCGTGGCGCGGTCGACGCCCAGCTGGGCGGCCGTGAGGTTGAACGCCGGGTAGTCGAGGTTGCCCTCGTATCGCTCGAGGTGCGTGGCGGCGAGCGTCTCGTAGGCGGCGCGATCGGCATCCCACGCGGCGTGCGACTCGGGCGAGAGCGTGTCGTGCCACTCGCCCTGGTGCAGGATCATCGCCCGGTACGCCTCGAGCAGCCGCAGCGTGTCGAGCTCGTACTCGAGCGTCCCCACGAAGGCGTCGCGCATGTCGGCGGAGTGCCAGGTCGCGGCATCCGTCCCGGTCACCAGCTCTTGCATCTTCTCGACCGCGGCGACGGCCTGCGCGCCGTCGGCGATCGCGGCGTCCACTCCGTCAGTACCCGCCTCGATGGCGCTGTCGCGCACGATCGCGTACAGCACGTCGAGGACGGCGGAGTCGCCGGTGAGGATGTCCCACTCGAAGATCCACATCATGGGCGGCGGCTCGAGCCCGATCGCGAAGACGCGCTGGTCGGCGAACTGCTCGATGTACATCCCCTGCGCGATCGCGTCGCGCGACAGGGTCATCGCCTCGGCGATGGCCTGCACGGTCGCGGGATCGTCCGAGAACCACTGCCGCGCCCAGTCGGTGGTCACCTCGGCGACATCGGTCTCGGGGTCTTGCGCGAGCGCGGCGGCCAGCTGGGTGTTCAGCTCGTACAGCTGCCAGAAGCCCGACTTGAGGTACAGCGACATCGGCCCGGCACGCCAGGGACCGCCGTCCTGCGTCCACACCCACACGCCCTCGATGCGGTCGTTCGCGGCCAGCAGCTGTTGCAGCGCTGCCTGATACTGCGGCCCGAGGTCGTTCGGGAAGGCGCCGAAGTTCTCGAACTCGCGGCGGCTCTGGAACTCGACGATGCGCCGCTGCGCGCCCTGCTCGAGGGTGTGGTTCAGCGGCAGCCACGTGTAGAAGTCCCCGAGCGTGTACTTGGTCGACACGATGAGCGCGGGCGAGTCGATGCCGTCGAGCACCGCCTCGTACGACGCGTCGTTCGTGTGCATGTCGCCGACGGCGCCGACGCCGACGCTCCAGGTGCGGAAGATGACCTCGCGATCGGATGCCTCGGCCTGCGCCGTCAACGCCTCGAGCATCGTCCGCACGGCGTCGACGGTGGTCACCTCGAGCGCGGAGTAGTAGTCCCAGCCGCCGACGTCATAGACGGGACCGGCCTCGCCGATGCGGATGAGCACGCCGTCGAGCGCGGGAACCGCGTCGTACAGCTCGTCGAGGCCGGCGGCGTAGACGTTCCAGAAGTCGGGGTTCTCGGTGTCGAGCGAGCCGAACCGGTCGACGAGGTAGCGCTCGAGCGGCCCGGTGAGGGCGAGCATGTCGGTGCGGAGGAACACCTTCACGCCGAGTTCGTCGGCGCGCTCCCAGAACGGCGCGAACGCCTCTCGCAAGGCCAGGGCTTTGTCCCGGTGGTCGTCGCCTTCGGCGTAGACGGCGCCGCCCGGCACGTCGTCGAACGTGACGTACTCCACGAACCCGGGAAACGCGACGGCGTTGATGCCGTTGGCGAGCGAGTGGCGCAGGAACCCGTCGAAGTCCTCGTAGGCCGCGGCGAGCGCGGTCTTGTCGATGTACGGCGGCTCGGGCTGCACGACGGCGGCGAACGCGTCGGAGGCGTGCGAGTAGTTGTCGCCGCTCTCCCACTCGGCCGGGTCGGGGATGACTCCCACGGCTCCGAGGTCGCTCATCCGCAGCGGCAGGCGGGATGCCGCGTGCTCACCCACCAGTTCGGTGACGGGCTGCGCCGCGCGCACCTGGGCCGCGAGGTCGTAGATCCCGCGAGTCGCGCCGGCCTCGGTGTCGGCGCGGATGGTCAGGGCCGCGGCATCCCCCTCCAGCGTGTAGCCGTCGGCTGTCTCACCGGGGCCGTCATCGGCGAGGGCGACGGTGAGGGCTGCCGCGCCCGCACGTTCGGACGCATCGGCCACGGCGCCGAGCAGCTCATCCATCGCGACGTTCACACGGACGGTGTCGGGCACGTCGACCGCGGTGATCTCGGGCGGAGCGACGGCCTCCGCCGCAACCGCGACCACCGGCGCGGCCGGCTGCATCTGCGTGGCGGGTTCGGTGCGGATGCCGAGCGCGTCGCCGGCGGCGAACGCGATGCCCGTGCCCATCGCGAGGAGCACGATGGCGGTGACGGCAGCGAGGATGCCTCGCCGTCGCGCCGTCGTCATCCTCTGATCCTAGGACCGCGCTCCCTGCGCTCCCGACCGTCGGCCAAACACGTTGTACAGGCGTTGTGAACCGCTCGGCGCACGCACGACGGATGCCGCAGGCCCGGGCCGCGGCACGAGGCATCCTCCCCCGGTCCCTGAGCTTGTCGAAGGGCGCTTCGACAAGCTCAGCGACCGACTGCGCCGGCTCAGCTGCTCTTGCGCATCGCCCTGATGCCGACCGCCAGACCCACCACCGCCAGCACGATCGCGGCGATCCAGCCCCACAGCACCGTGATGTCGCCGAGGTCGCCGGCGAACAGCGCCCGCTCGGCCTGCACGACCCAGTTGATCGGATTGACGGTGGAGATCGCGCGCATCCAGGCAGGAGCCTCGTCGAGCGGCAGCAGCATGCCCGACAGGATCAGCAGCGGGAAGATCAGTGTCTGCTGCACACCCCAGAACAGCCACTCGCGGTCCTTGGTCTTGAGCGCCAGCGTGTACGACAGCGCCCCGAGCCCGATGCCGAACACCGCGAGCAGCGCGAGCCCGACCACCAGTCCCGGCACGTTGATCGTGAAGCCGAACGGCCACGCGATGAGGACGATGATCAGCGCCTGCACGACGATCGGCGCGATCTCCTTCAGCGCACGACCGACCAGCAGCGACGACCGCGCGAGCGGCGCGACCAGCGTGCGCTCGTGCGAGCCCGTCATCATCTCGTACTGCAGGTTCGAGCCGGTCGCTCCGGTGCCGAACAGCACGATCATCACGAGCACGCCGGGCACGAACCACTGCAAGGTCTCCCCCACCGGCTGGCCGGACGAGCCGACCAGCAGCGGCGCGAACAGCCCGAGGAACACCAGCGGCTGCACCAGGCTGAAGATCAGCGTGAACGGGTCGCGCACGACGGGCCTCAGTTCGCGCGTGAGCACGTTCCACGTGTCACGGGCCGGGTTCGCCCGCACCGCGGTGTCGGGCCGGATCTGCGTCTGGGCGGTCATCGGTTCGCTCCTGTCTTCTCGGGCGCCGGTTCGGCGGTTCCGGATGCCGCGTCCACGGCGTCTGCGCTCTTGTCGGGGTCGTCGTCGGACTCGCTTTCGCCCTCGCCCGCCTCGCGCAGGGTGCGGCCGGTGAGCGCGAGGAAGACGTCGTCGAGCGTCGGCGGCACCCCGGTCGCGGTGCGGACAGTGAGGTCGGCGGCGTCGAGAGCGCGGACGGCGGCCGGCAGCAGTGCGTCTCCCTCGGGTGCGGTGAGGACGACGGATGCCGCGGCCCGGCGCACCTCGCGATCGGTGAGTCTCTGCACGACCGCGACGGCGGCTGCGGCATCCGTCTCCGTCGCGAAGCCGAACGTGAGAACGTCGCCCGCAAGATCGGCCTTGAGGCGCACGGCCGTGTCGTCGGCGATGACGCGGCCGCGGTCCATGACCATGACGCGTTCGGCGTAGCGGTCGGCCTCCTCGAGGTAGTGCGTCGTGAGGAAGACGGTCGTGCCGTGCTGCGCCCGCAGATCGATGATGTGCTGCCAGAGGTTGGCGCGGCTCTGGGGGTCGAGTCCGGTCGACGGCTCGTCGAGGAACAGCAGCGGCGGCGCATGCATCAGCCCGAGGGCGATGTCGAGCCGGCGCTTCTGCCCGCCCGACAGCTGCTGCACCGACCGCGTCGCGAAGCCGGCGAGGTCCAGCGACTCGATGAGCTCGTCGGCCCGCGTGCGCGCGGCGGCCTTCGACATGCCGTAGAACGCGCCCTGGCTCAGCAGCTCGTCGCGGGCGCGCTGCGAGAAGCTGCCGCTCGTGAGCTGGCCGACGTACCCGATGCGGGCGCGCACGTCGGCGGGCTGCTTCAGGATGTCGAAGCCGACGACCTTCGCCGTGCCCGCGGTCGGCGGAATCAGGGTGGTGAGCATGCGCAGGCTCGTCGACTTGCCGGCGCCGTTGGGTCCGAGGAACGCGACGAGCTCGCCGCGCGCCACCTCGAATGCGAGGTCGGTGACGGCCTCGACGGTCTTGCCTTTCACGGTGAAGCGCTTGGTGAGTCCCTGCGCTTGGATGATCGATTCGTTCGCCATGGCCTCAGGCTAGAAAGCGATGCGGACAGTTTCGGTCCGCAATGTGCGGCAATGTTGAGTCATGTCCGATACGACGACTCGAGCGCTCTCGCTGCTCAATCTCCTGCAGACGCACCGCCACTGGCCGGGCTCCGAGCTGGCGGATCGCCTGGGTGTGACCGAGCGCACGGTCCGGCGCGACGTCGAGCGGCTGCGCGACCTCGGCTATCGCATCGAGTCGTCGCCGGGTGCCGCGGGCGGCTATCGCCTCGAGGCCGGCAGCGCGGTGCCCCCGCTGCTGCTCACCGATGAGGAGGCGGTGGCCATGGCGATCGGGCTGCGGGTCGCGGCATCCCAGCGACTGGTCAGCGGTCCCGAGACGACGATCACGGCCCTCGCGAAGCTCGAGCAGGTGCTGCCCGCTCCCCTGCGCCGACGGGTCGCAGCCCTGGCGGACGCGGTGCAGCCCGCAGGCCTCAACGCCGGCGCCGCGGTCTCCGGCGAGGTGCTCGGCGAGCTCGCCCTGGCCACGCGCGACCACGAGCGCGTGCGCTTCACGTACACCGCGGCATCCGGCGAGGTCACCCACCGCCGCGTCGAACCTCACGCTCTCGCGCCTGCCGACCGGCACTGGTACCTGCTCTGCTGGGATCTCGAGAAGGAGGACTGGCGCACGTTCCGTGTCGACCGGCTGGCTTCGGTGGAGCACACGCGTGTGCTGTTCGAGCCGAAGCCGCTCACACCGGGCGAGGTGGAGGAGTTCATCCTCGTGGCGCGGTCGTGGGTGCGCCAGGCGGTCGAGGCGGACGCGGTGATGGAGCTGCCGATCGAGGCGATGCGCGAGTACTTCGGGCAGTGGGGCCAGGGTGCGTCGGACGCGGGCGATGGCCGGACGCGGTGGCCGGTCGGCGGCGGCGACTTCCGCGAGACGATGTACGGACTCTCCTGGATCCCGGAGGGCGTCGAGTACACCACCGACCTGCGCTCGCCCGCGCGGGAGGAGCTACGCGAGACGCTGGGGCGGATGCTGCGCGCGCTGGACGCTCCCCCGCCTGAGGTGCCGCCGCAGCGCGCGAAGGAGCGGGCGCTCCCCTCGGCGTGATTCCGGCCGCGGCGCGTTTCGTCTCGCTCGTTCCTCGCTCGCTCAACGACCGGAACACTGTTGCGGGCGACCAAGGAGCAACCTCGCCCACTGGCATCGAGCGCTGCAGTTTCCTGCGAGCGCTGCGTCAAGGAAGGTGGCGCTCGCAGCGAACTGCAGCGCTCGCCCCGCGCAGTACCGCCGGAGCGGTCGTGTGCGCGCGAGACGCGCACGCCGCACGCCCCTCGCTCAGGACTGCTCGGCGTTCCCCGCCTCTTCCGCGCGACGGAGCGCTTCCAGCCGTTTGCGCTCCTCGAAGGCTCGCGACGCCGCCATGTCCTGCTGCTGTTCCTGTTGCTGCTGCTCCTGCTGCTGCGGTTGTTGCTGCTGCTGGTGCCCGTCCGGGCTCTGCGTGTTCATTCGGTGCTCCTTCTCTTCGTTCTCGACTTATACCTGCGCGGACGTTCGACCGAGCTCGACATCGTGCGGCCAGATGATCTTGCGAGCGACGACTTGGATGTTGCGCCTTCCGCCCGCCCACCTCCAGATGAGTCGCACTTCGATGCGCACCGGCAGCTCGACGAAGACGACGGGCGCGATGAGGTCGTCGGTGACCGTCTCGCCCGGTTCGATCCAGGCGTGGGACTCGAAGATGCTCACCACGGGCCCGGGCACCCATTCGACATGGCGCCCGGCCCCGGCCTGCATGCCATCGACGCCGAGGCCCGTGCTTTCCTGGATGAGTTCGACCATCGACGCGCCGATGTTCCTCAGAGACGTGGTCACGTGCAATCGCCGCGCACCGCCCGCGTCCACCCACGCGCCGGCAATCGCCACATCGACCCGAGGCCGGTAGGTGCGATTCTTGACGAGTTTGAAGTAGGCCCACAGTCCGCCGACGACCACTGCGATGGCGGTGATCAGATCGCCGGTGATCGCGACGATCGCCTGAAGGTTCTCCAGTCCCTGCGTGGACATCGCGCGTCCCTTCACCGATCGGCGTGGATGCAGCGAAGAGCGCAGCGGCGCAGCCCCTGATACTCCGTCGAGCCAGCCCCTCCTTCGGTGGGTTGCATGAACTCGATGCGGATCCCATTGTCGTCCTCGACGAACGACGCGTCGTAGCGGTCGGTGAGCCGCGGGGAGAGCTTCGGCTCGCGCACCCGACAGTCCTACCCGCCCGCGCTCACCCGAGCGCCGACATCGCCTCGCGCCACAGCTCGCGCAGCCGCCGGTTCGGCTCGGGCGCAACGCGGTTTCCCGATCGGAACTGGAACCGCCACGCCACCTCCGGCACGATGACCTCGAGCACGTCCCGTGGCACGCGGTCGTCCTCGACGACGAGCTCGTCGAACGCGACGTCGACGAAGCTCGCGGTGCGGCGCGGATCGGCGAAGTGCACGTCCGCGTACGGATGCGTCAGCACCCTGCCGTGCCCGATGAGCCCGTAGGACCCGCCTTGCCGCAGCAGCCACGCGTCGGTCCCCGGCTCCACCTCCTTGCGGGCGCCGACCGACCACTGCGTCACGTACGGGGCACCGTCCGCGACGCTCGCCACGACCCCCGCGTATGTGCCGGGCCATTCGTCCCACAGGCTCGGATTCCAGCCCATGATGATGCCGGCGTCACGCCAGTGCTCGGATGCCTCGGCCATGCGCCCGACCTTCACCCCTCCTGCAACCCTTCCGACGCGACCCGGGTCGACGGACGACGAGCCGTCGCCGACCCCGAGCCGTCGCCCACTCAGTCGTCGAAGATCCCCACCGACTCCGACAGGCGGGTGACCTCGTCGGCGGTGAGCTCGAGGTCTGCTGCCTGAGCCGAGTCGATGATGGATGCCGCGCGCCGCGCCCCCGGAATCGGAATGACGTGCGAGCCCAGCGCCAGCTCCCACGCGAGCACCGCCTGCTGCGGGCTGACGCCGTGCGCCTCGCCCACTTCCCGGAACGTCGAGAACCGGTCGCCGACCCGGCGCGCTCCCCCGCCGGTGCCGCCCAGCGGGCTCCACGGCAGGAACGCGATCCCGCGCTCTCCGCAGAAGCGCAGCTCGTCGACGCTTCCGGGATGCTTGGGCGAGAACTCGTTCTGCACGCTGGCGAGGTTGCCCTCGCCGAGCACGTCGATCGCGATCTGGATCTCCTCGACGCTCGCGTTCGATATGCCGATCGCGCGGACGAGGCCGTCGTCCTGCAATGCCTTGAGTCCCGACATGATGTCGGCGTACACGCGCGAGCGGTCGGGGCGGTGGTACTGGTACAGCGCGATCTGGTCGACGCCGAAGATGTCGAGCGACTTCTCGACCGCCGAGCGCAGGTACGCCGCCGAGCCGTCACGTACCTTGGCGCCCCCTTCGCCGTGCGTGATGCCGCCCTTCGTCGCGACGAACACGCTCGACGCGTCGCCGTCCCACGTGCGCAGCGCCTCGGCGATGATGCGCTCGTTGTGCCCCATCTCCTCGCCGTCCGGGGCGTAGATGTCGGCCGTGTCGATGAGCGTGACGCCGGCGTCGAGCGCGGCATGCACGGTCGCGACCGCATCCTCGAACGACGGATACTCCTTGTCGTTGTTCATCGACAGCGGCATGGCTCCCAGCCCGATCGCCGATACCTGTCGTCCCGCCAGCGTGCGCTGCTTCATCGCATCTCCTTGTCGCATGGGTTCAGCCTGCCAGGGCTGTACGACACGAAGCAGGGACTGGACAACCCTGTGCCGAGGCCGTAAAGCCCGGGTTACGGCATCCGCTCGAAGATCTCCCGAGCGCGCAGCGAGCGCGTCCGCGTGACCGGGTGGGTGGCGAGGACGATCTTCCCGCGCGCGTGCAGGTGGGCGAGGTCTTCGAAGGCGTCCACGATGTCCTCGATGGGGTACAGGCCCGACACCAGAAGGCGGAACGCTCCCCCGCCGGCCAGGTCCACCACACGTTGCAGCACCTCCGTCGCATGCGAAACGGATTCCGGGTCGTCTCGGAGCATCCGCAGCTCGACCTCGCGCCGGTCCGCGCTGGAGCGATAGCGCTCGGGAGGAACCTCGAGGGCGTCCGCGACCTCACGGCCGTCCTTGCCGTAGTTGTCGATGTACGCGGTGATCGGTCCGCCCGCGACCCGCCGGATCCGCTCCGCCATCCCGTCGCCGTACTTCACGGGCGTGATGTGCAGCTGCCGCAGGTAGTCGAAGTTGCGCTCGCCGCACGTGCCGATGACGCGCGCGCCGCGGTGCTTCGCCACCTGCGCCTCGATGCTGCCGACACCACCCGCCGCTGCGGAGATGACCACCGTGTCGGAGGCGCTGATGCGAAGGTCGTCGAGCGTCTCCAACGCGGTCGTACCAGCGAGGAAGAGACCGCCGGCGACCTCCCATTCGATGCTCCGGTGCTTGCTCACGAGCTGGTCGGCCGGCACGACGATGTGGCTCGCGTGTGCCCCGGTCCTGGTGTGCCCGACGACGCTCGCGCCGATCCGCAGCGTGGTCACTCCCGGGCCACAGCCGCGGACGATCCCGGCGAAGTCACTGCCCGACAACCGCGGCCACGGGTCCTCGCGCCAGGTCTCCTCTTTGCCGTTGCGCAGGAAGGCATCCATGTGATTGATCGCCGTCGAGATCACCTCGACCAGCACCTCGCCCGGTCCGGGAGCAGGCAGCGGGTATTGATGCCGATGGAGAACGTCGGCCTCGCCGTAGTCGGCGTAGCGGTAGGCGAATGCCTCGGTCGGTGCGCGCATGGCGGTGCCTCCTCCAGTTCTCCTCGAGGCCCGCACTGGCCTCGAGGATGTATTCCGGCGGAGAGGCACGTACGGATGCAGCACCCGGTCGTCGAGCGAGCGCGAGGGGCTACGGGAAGACGATCTCCGAATCCGGATGCCGGATCAGGAAGCCCTGAGCGCGATCACAGCCCAGCTGCACGGCGATGTCGAGATGGGTGAGGGTCTCGACTCCTTCGGCGACCACGCGCAGTCCGTGTGCGTGCGCGATCTCGACCCTCTCCCGCAGCACGGCTGATGCGTCTCCCGTCGCGGACCGCACCAGGTCGCCCCGGAGCTTCACCTCGGTGAGCGGCACACTCCGAAGTCGGTCCAGGGAGGGCGCGCCGGCGCCGTAGCCCGCCAGCGAGATCTCCACGCCGATCTCGCGGAGCATCTGCAGCTGCGGCAGCACGACGCGCTCGTCGACCGGCTGCCCGTCCTGCGTCAGTTCGAGGACGACGGATCCGGCCGGCAACGCACGTCGCTCGACCTCGGCGGCGACATGCTCGGCGAAAGCGTCGTCGTCGAACTGCACCGGTGAGACGTTGACCGCGACGGCCCACTGGCGACCCGTCTCGCGCCATCGGGCGAGCGTGTCGAGGCACTCGTCGAGCATCCGCCGTCCCAGCGGGTGGATCACACCGCTGCGTTCCGCGACCTCGATCATCGTCGCGGGATCGATGTCTCCGAGTCGCGGATGCCGCCAGCGGCATAGTGCCTCGGCGGCCACGATCGAACCGCTCTCCAACGACACCTGCGGCTGATAGACGGCGAAGATGTCGGCGCCGTGGACGGCGATCGCAAGCTCGTCCGCGAGCTCTTCAGTCGGAGGCACTGGTCAAGTTCACCCCGTCCGGCGGTGCCGGTGCAAACCCGTGATCCGACGGTCGGTGATCGGCTAGAGTCCGCTCTGCAGCGGTCGCAGACGAGGATCGCCCGGTCGGATACCTCGGCTCACGCGGAACCAGTGTGAAGCCCGCCGAGTCGGCGAAACCCGGATCCCGTCGACTACGCCACCACGCGGCATCCCATCCGATTTCCGGAGGACACCGAAGACCTTTCACAGCACGGCAGATCGCCGCTGAGAAAGAGAGGTCTCCCATGGGCTCGTCACCGAATCGCATCGTCGCCACCGTCTTCGGCGCCGTCTACCTGCTCGTCGGCCTCCTGGGCTTCGCGTTCACGGGAGGCGTCAGCTTCATCGCGACCGAGGGCGGGCTGCTCTTGGGGATCTTCGAGGTGAACCCGCTGCACAACATCGCGCACCTCCTGATCGGGGCAGCGCTGCTGATCGCCGGCCTGCGCGGCGCGCGGCCGGCCAAGATCGTGAACATCACGGTGGGTGCCGCGTACCTGCTGCTGGGTGTCGTGGGCTTCTTCCTGGTCGGCACCGCGGCCAACATCCTCGCGCTGAACACGCCCGACCACTTCCTGCACCTCGCGAGCGCCATCGTGCTGCTCGGTGTCGGACTGGCGGCCGAGCGGACGACACGGGTCGCGACGGCGTGACCGGGCGACGCGAGGCACCCGCGACGGAACGCGCCGTCATGCGCGCCCCGTTGTGGGTGCCGATCGCCGCGTGGGGCTTCGGCCTGGTCAGCGCGGCACTCGGAGCCGCGGCGATCGTCGCGCTCCAGGCCGACACCCTCTCACGGGTGATCGGCGCCCTCTCTGTCGTGGTGGGGCTGGCCGCGCTGGCCTGGGGCGCGGCCGCCCTCACCCTCGATCGCACGCCGGCACCGCGGGGGGCGGTTGCCGGCGTGTCTGCAGGAGTCATCGTGGGGCTGACTCTGCTCACCACCGAGCCCGGCCGGGCAAGCGTCCTAGCGATCGCTCTGCTGGTCGGGCTCGGTGTCGTGGTCGCCTGCGGCATCCTTCGCGGGCGCCGCCACCCCTCGAGAAGCACGAGCCTCTGGAGCCTCATCGCCGCGGCCGCCGTCGTCACGATCGCGGTGGTGCCGGCACTCGGCACGTGCCAGGGCGCCGCGCTTCTCGACGCCGATGGGACTGTGCTCCCGGTCGTCACGCACGGACACTGACGGACGGATGCCGGAGCCACCACGATCTCGAAAGAGATCGTGGTGGCTCTCCCCGTCGATCGAGGTCTACGGCTGCCCGTCGTCCGTCAATAGGTCGCGGGCACGAGGACGCGGTCGATCGTGTGGATCACGCCGTTGGTCGCCTGGATGTTGATCGCCCAGAACACCAGCCGCGGGTCGCTGAGGGCAGGGGTCTCGTCGCGCAGCGTGATGCCGCGAGGCTTGACGATGCCACCGTTGGCCATCGTGAGGGAACCGGCCGTCAGCACCTTCAGGGGCCCGAGCTTCTGGCCCGCGACCACGTGGTACAGCAGGATGTTCGAGATCTGCGCGCCGGTGAACGTCGAGGTGATGGTCGCCAAGGCGGCAGCCTCGTTCGCCGGCGCCGTGCCGGTGAGGTCGGTCACGAGTCGCAGGAACGCGCGGTCGTTCGGCGCGAAGACCGTGTAGGTCTGGCCCGCATCGGCGAGCGCGCCGCTGAGCCCCGTGGCGACGACAGCCTGCACGAGGATGTCGTAGTCCCAGGGGTTGTCGTCAGGGGTGCCGCCGCCGGATGCCGCGACCGCGACGTCCACGATCGTGCCCGCGGGCGCCCCGCCGCCGTATGCCTGAGCGGGCGTGGACGTGAACACGAGGGCCAGAGCGGCGACCGCCGCGACGGCCAGGCGAGACTTCTTCATGGTTCGATCTCCTTCGATGCGATGCCCGGCACGGTCCGAACGGAGGGTGCCGTAGAGGTATTCGCCCGACGTGGCCGAAACGGATGCAGGGGCGGAGACGTCTTCGGAGATCACGCGCCCCAGGTAGGCAGCACGCGGGGTCAGCGACGCCCCGCGTCAGCTGAACTCGAGCTGCCCGCGCACGATCGAGTCGCCGGAGTGCGTGGGATCGCCGTCGAGCGGCTCTTGCGAGACGTCCACGAGCACGTAGTCGCGCAGGTCGACGTCAGCGGGGACCACGAAGGTCCCCTTCCTCCCGTCGAGCTCGCCGAGGCTCACCAGCGCCGAGGCGTCCGCCGTGATGAGCCACACCTCCCGGAAGCCGTCGCCGTCATCGGAGTCCTTGAGACGCACCGTGATCGTGCGCTCGCCGTCCGCGAGCTCCGTCACCTCGGCCGTACCGGCGGCACCCGGGTGATCGGGGAAGGCGTCCAGGCTGGCCGACGCGATCTCGACCGACTGCGGCGCCCGGACGAAGCTCCAGATCCCGACGATCGCCAAGACCGCGGCGATGCTCGCGGCCAGGGCGAACAGCATCCGTCCGCCTCGCAGCCCGCGGCGACGCTTCGACGGCTCGTCCGCGACCGGCGGTGCGGAGACGGCAGGACCGACCGCGCTCGGCTCGGACGCCGCGCTCGGCTCGGACGCCGCGCTCGGGTCGGAGGTCGCGGGGCGTTCGGAGGCCGCGGACGGCTCGGACGCCCGGCTCGGCTCGGAGGCAGCTGACGGCTGCGACCTGACCTCCGCGAGGACGCGATCCCACACCCGCTCGGGCGGCGTCTCGAGCTCGCCGAGAGTCACCGTGGAGCGGCCGACCGCCACGGCGTGCTCGAGCTCAGCCAGCTCGAGGGAGCAGGCGTCGCACGTCGCAAGGTGTTCGTGCTCGGCATCCGTCACCGCTTCTCCGACGGCGATCAGCGCCAGGCGCTCAGGGTCAAGGTGCGACATACGACACCTCCAATCGGTCGCGCAAGCGGGTGAGGCTTCGGCGGATGTGACTCTTCACGGTACCCAGCGGCATGTCGAGGCGCGTCGCGATCTGCTGGTGGGTGAGATCGTCGTAGAACGCGAGCCTCACCACCCGCTGCGCGTCGGGCTCGAGTTGGTCGAGCTCATCGGCGAGAAGGAGCCGGTCTCCGAGATCGATGTCGGACGAGATCGTGTCGTCATCGGTGACGGCGAAGCGCTGCAGCTTCTCCTGCAGCTCGCGCACACGCCGGCGCGTCTCCAGGGTGTCGGCGATGCGGCGGCGGGCGATCGTGACGAGCCAGGTCGACAGCCGGCCCTTGGCCGGGTCGTACGAGGCCCGGGAGGTCCACGCCGACACGAACGTCTTCTGCGTCACGTCCTCCGCATCCCCTCTGTCGCCCAGCACTCGCAGCGCGAGGGTGAAGACGATCGGCGACCATCGCCGGTAGATCTGCTCGAGGGCGCGCTCGTCGCCGGCGGCGAAACGGCCGCACAGCTCGCGCTCTTCCTCGTCGTCCACGCTCGTTCCCCTCTGGTCGTCCGGCGCCATCGCCGGCTCACATGATCGGGGTCGCGATGGCGACCACGTTATCCGCGTATCGGCCGGTGCGGGAGTCGAACTGCCCGCCGCACGTGATCAGCACGAGGTTTCGGGTGCCCGATCGGGCGAACAGCTCGTCGACGGGGAGGTCCGCCTTCGGGTAGTACGTGACGCTCTGCACCTGGTACCGACGCACCTCGCCCGCGGCATCCGTCACCTCCACGGTCTCGCCCGCGGGCAGATCGCGCAGCCGGCTGAGCGGGCCGATCGGATACTGCGGCGCATCGACGTGGGCCGAGATGACGACATTGCCGTCGGATGTCGCCGGGTCGGCGCCGAACCGGTACCACCCGCCGATCGCGGGGTCGACCGGGAGCTCCATGAACCCCCCGGCCTCCACGCCGACGGGCACCACCGGCATGTCGACGTCGATGGAGGCGGCGACCACCCTGACCGGCGGCACGGGAAGCCGCGCGGGTGGTGGGGTGGCCGCCGCGATCGGCACCTCGATGGCGGGCGTCGGGAGCGGTGTCGCCGTCGGTGCCGGCGCTGACGGGGCGGCCCCTGGGGACGAGCCGCACGCCGTCAGCGCAAGGGCGATCGCAAGAGATGCTCCGACTCCTGCGATCGCCCTGCTCATGTCTCGGGACTTCAGCGGCGTGCTCGGCTGCGCACGACGACGAGGGCGGATGCCGCGACCGCCGCCGCGACGACGAGACCGCCGATCGCCCACATCGACTGCTGGAACAGGTCGCGCTGCGCGAGCTGGCCACCCGTCCCGGAGTTCACGCCGTCCGGCGCCGAGTGGAGGCCGGTGATCGTCTGCACCGCGAGCTCGAGGTTGTCGTCCTCGAGGCTCCCCCACGCATACGCGATGGTGAGGACGCCCTCCTGCACATCGACAGGCGCCGGGCCGACCACGGGATCGGTGGTGCCGGCCGCGGCCACGGAGGCCTGGATGGTGCCGGCGGGCAGGTTCAGGGTCGCCTCCTCGGGATTGGCAAGGTCACTGATGACCGCCGTGCCGCCCGCGAGCACATCCACCGCGGGTGCGGCCGCGTCGTGCCGCACGGTGAGTCGTCCCTCCCCCGCCGCCGTGGGCGACGTGTCGTTGACGTACGGAGTCACCGTCGGCGAGCCGGAGGCGTTGAGATGCGCGACGGCCGTGTAGTTCTTGCCGGCCTCGAGCGTCAACGTCACCGGGCCGAGCACGGGCGCACTGTCGTCGGTGGCGTCCGTCGCGGTGAGGGCGACCTCGTAGGCGCCGGCGGGCAGATCGAGGGGGCCGGCCAAGTCTCCCGGCTGGAAGTCGTCGAGCGTGAGTGCGCCGTTGACGTACACGTCGACGGGCGCGTCGGGTATGCCGTGCAGGACCGAGAGCACGGCGTTGCCGTTCGTTGCCGCGGTTGCGGGGATGCCCACGCTGAGCGCGGCGACGATGCCGGCGGCGATTCCCGCGAGAACCTTCTTTCGCACAGTCTTCCTCCTTCTTCGAGCGGCCGATCGCCGCCTGTTGAAGAGTGATTCCTGTGGGAGGGATAGTTCGGATGCAGCTGGGCCGAAGTTTCTCGATGAGCGCCGTCCGCCGTCACATCTCGTCATGACCCGACACGCTCCGTCACCCTCGCGCGGTTCGCGGCCCGCACGCCTAGCGTGGAGTCATCGCGGCGATCCGGGCGGTCCCGGGCTCCGGTTCATACCCGGCAGCGTTGCGGGTTCGACTCCCGCCGTCGCGTCCAGTTCCAGCAACGACTGACTCAATCCCTGCCGCCTCCGCCCGACAGCGGCTTGCAGGCGAGCCCGTCGCCCTCGCGGTCGAAATTCTGGACGCCTCTGCCGACCAGCGCGTGAGGACGCGCCGCCCCTTCCCCCCTGTGCCGGCGCAGCGATAACCTGATGCCGTTGTGAGCGTTTGGGGACGCGATGGCGAGGAGTTACACGACCGACTGGGTTCGGCTCACTCCGCGATGGCACGGCGACGTGATGGAGATCGGTTACGCCGACAGCCGAGGCAACGCCGCGCCCGCGGCCGGCGACTCAGCCGCCGACGGCTGGGTGGAGTACACGGCCCGTTCACGCGGGTTCCGGCCACTGGACATCCCGCTCCTCGCGACCTCGGTGCGCTGGCCAGAGCGCGCCCACGAGCACCTGCGGGAACTGCTCGACGCCGGCTCGCAACCGATGAGGGATGCCTCGGGCCGGCCTCGCCGACTGCCGATCGCGGTCCTCGTTGCCGACACGTTCGGCGGGCCGCCACCACCCGAGACGCTCTTCCACGCCCTGATGAGGGCGAGCCGCGTGCGAGCCGACCGGTACGTGGTGGTCTTCGAAGCGGCTGCGTCCGCTCACGCACCGTTCGCGCTCCCCTTCACGGTCGCCGCGTCCGGCGCCGCCTTCGCCCAAGTGAGCGAGCTGTCGAACCACATCCTGAGCGGGCTCTCGATCGAGGAGCGCAACAGCGCGATCCGCCTGCGCCGCGTACGCGCCGGCTCGGCGCACGACGAGCCGCCCGACATCGTCATCGATGAACTGCACAACCTCGCCGGAATCCTGTCGGACCTCCCGGGCACGCGCCTGCTCATCGCGTCCGACCCGGAGCGGCGAGCGGGTGAGCTTCCCTCGACCTGGCTCCCGTCCGGAACCTCGGCGGTCGTCCTCCCCGTCGGCCCCGCCGCCACGGCCCACTGGTCACGCGAACTGCTGCTGGGGCTCATCCACGATCTGCCGCTCCAAGAGGCCGCGCTCAACGCGATCGACGTCACCCTGGGGCCTGCCGCCAGGCCCGACGTCAGGATCTGGTCGTCCGCATCGGGGCTGGACGCGCTGCGCATGTCGACCGCCTACAACCAGTTCATGGACCAGACACGGCCGATGTTCCGGCTCAACGGCATCAGCGGTGCGGTGTCGCATGCCGTCGGCCGTGCCCCGCGAACACCGGCGGAGCACATCGACGAGGCGATCAGGCTCGCCACCGAGGCATCCGTCGACTTCCGTCGGGAGTCGACCGGACTATGGCAGCTTGCCCGCGCGCGCGTGGCGCGAGAACGGGCCGAGAAGGCGATCATCGAGCTGCAGACCAGAGCCCGGTCCATCGCGACCCCGTCCGAAGACGACACGGTCGAGCCGCGGCGGGTCGCGATGTGGTTCGAGCACGATCCGTCCGGACGCGACCCGCACACACGGATGCGGGAACTGGACAAGAACACGACGCTCGCGCACGACTCCTCGTACGTGCTGAACGTGGGGATCGGCATCCATTGGCCGACCGATCTCGTTCCTGAGGACGCACCGGCGATCGACCCGCTGCTTCCCCTGCAGCAGCAGGAGGAGCACCAACTACGGGTCGCGGTGTTCTCGGACTCGTCCGAGATCGTCGGCGAGGCGTCACGGGAGCTCGCACTCCCCCGCCACGGGCCCAGCGAACCGGTCGCCTTCCGTATCGACACACCCGCCGAGGGTGAGTCCACGCGTCTTCGCGTACTCATCTACTTCCGCAGCCACCTGCTTCAGGCGCTCACGATCGACGCCGCGCTGACCGCGCACGAGCGGAGTCGGCGTCGCGGGGTCAAGACACGGGTGCAATTCAGCCGCTCCACCGCGTTCGCCGACCTCGACACCACGCCCAAACGCCTTCTGGCGCTCGCGACCAATGAGGATCTGCGCGCGGCGACGCACAGCTTCATGTTCGAGACCGGGCGGGGCATCCACCTCACCGAGACCCTGACGTCGCGGGCCCGGGATGCGTTCACCGACTTCCTCGGCGACGTGGGATCGCAGCTCGGCGGCCAGGGCGCCATGGGGTCCGCCGAGTTCGACACCGCCGTACGCAACCTCGCAACCACCGGTCACGATCTCTGGCTGAAGCTGTTCACGGAACTCGGTGAGTCCACGGAAGGCGAGCTGGAGCGGGTGAGAGAGTCCGCGAAGGGGACTGTCCAGCTCACCCGGTTCGAACCCGCGTTCTGCTTCCCCTGGTCGATGCTGTACGACTGGGACCTCCCGGAGTCCAGCAACGCCCTCGCCGCCGCAACCGTGTGCCGGGGGATCGTCGACGGCGCCCTGTGCACGTGCGGACCCGATGGCCCGGGCCTCTGCGTGCGCGGATTCTGGGGCATCCGGTTCGTCATCGAAGAGATGATCGGCGAAGGCAGCAACGAACGTCTCACCGCCGCGCGCGGAGGCGCCGAGGGTCACCTCGTCGTGTGCACGAACGGCACCAGCGACAAGTGGAGCGACGACATCGCCACGACCCTGAGCGGCGCATTCGGCGACCTCGTCGACGACTTCGCGGATGACGCGTCCCTGCTGGATCTGCTGTGGGATGAGCAACGCCGACCCGCTGTTCTCGTGGCGGTCGGGCACGTCACGACGAAGCCCGACGAGCGTGGTGAGGAATCGAGCGCTCCCCGTATGTACGTCCGCGCCTCGGAGCGCTACCTCACGGTCGACGCGCTCGTGAGGGCGCGGTTGCAGCACAAACGGGGTCGCTGGGTGCAACCCCGCCGGCCGATCGTGCTTCTCCTCGGCTGCGAGACGAATCGGGGTGACCTCGCGCAGGCGCACAACCTCGTGCAGGGCTTCACCTCGGTCGGCGCGGTGTCGGTCATCGCGACCGAACAGGTGATCGACACACGGCTGGCACGGGATGTCGCCGTCGCCGTCGTCGGCGGGCTGTCGGCCACTGGACCCGGCGAGGGACTGCGCTCGTGGCGCGCACAGCGCATGTCGGAGCAGAACCCGCTGGGACTCGCGTTCACGTGCTTCGGCAACGCTGATGTCGTCGCCGACCAACTCGCACAACCACAATCCACGGCATCGTGAGAACAGGGAGATGACATGTCGATACTGATGGTGGGCGCAGTCTGCTTCGGAGTCGTCGCCGGTTATATCACCTACCGCACGCTGGTGCGGACGAAGGAGACGGCGGTCTCGGACCTCGCCGCCGTGTTCGCCGCGATCGGCGGCGGTGCGGTGACGGTGCTCTTCGACTCGAAGGGCGAGCAGTTCGCCTGGTACGCGATCGGCCTGCTCATCGGAATGGCCGTTTTCCTCATCCTCCGCCTCGTCATCGAGGTGCCCCGGGCGAAGGAGAGCGGGGAGATCCCCATCATCCTGGGCGACCCGAAGTCCGCGGCTCCCGCGGCTCCCGCGCCGGGCGGCGGCGGGTTCGGCCGGTAGTAGCGCAATCGCCCACCGCGAGCGTGGCCAGGCAAATGCCCGTGAGCTCGTTGCACTGATTGACAGCGGTGGCACCAACCCGGCGCAGTCAAGGCTCTCCTCGACTCGACGGGTGGCCGCGCACGACATCCCCGACCGCGTGCGGACACGGTTTGAGCTTTTTCCCGAGCTTGCCGGGCTCAACCAGAAGGATCGATGGCGTTAGGCCTCACTCGCGCGGGAGTGGATTGAGGAAGCGGAGATCCAGCATCTGCGCAGCACAGACGAGCCCCCGGGACCCACACTTAACGGCTGACGACGGTCGCTCCGCGGCGCACTTCCCATGGACGCCAGGTGGACACAAGCGTTGCCCGTAGGTGGCGCCGGGAGACCGCCGGGTCGGCAGGCGCCTCGGTTTCACACCGGGTCGGTTGAACACGGTTTCAGCCGCGGAGTTGTTCGAAGGTCGGAGGGTTCGAACCAGCGTGAGCGACGACGAAGGCCGCGGCGCGCGACGCCATCCCGCCGATGTCGAGCAGCACGTCGGCCGACAGGTTCTCGATGCCGACAGCGACCGCGTCGTTCAGGATGAGTGCACCGAGCATCGCGCTCATGTAGGCGTCGCCGGCTCCGATCGTGTCGACGACCTGTGTGCGAGGGGCGGCGATCTCGACGGTGTGCTCGTGTGTGGCGATCACAGAGCCGTCGCCCCCTCGGGTCACGGCGATGAGACTGGGACCCGAAGCGAGCAGCATGGCGATGACGTCGGCGATGTCGACACCGGGGTACAGCCACGCGGCGTCTTCGTCGCTGAGCTTGAGCACGTCGATCCGCCCGGCGATCGCCTCCACCCGCGACCGTGCCTCGTCTGGCGGGCCGACGAGTCCCGGCCGGATGTTGGGGTCGAACGACCGCAGGCGTGCCGGTTCGTGCTCGAGGAGCCGATCGACCAGCTCGCGGCCCGGCCGGAGGAAGGCGCCCAGGGAGCCGACATGCACGGCACCCCACAGCCGATCGGTCGAGAACTCTCCGGCCAGGTGCGGGTCCCAGTCGAGCGCGAACCGGTAGGTTGCCGATCCGTCCTCCGCGAGGTGAGCGTGAGCCGTCGAGGTCACGCCCACGCGCTCTCCGACGAACGTCGCTCCGGCGTCCTCGAGTGCATCCAGCAGCAGTTGACCGTCGGCATCCGTTCCCACATGGGCAAGGAGCGCCGTCGGAATCTGCAGTCTCGCCAGGCCGATCGCCACGTTGAACGGCCCACCGCCCGGCGTCCGCCTCTCCGGACGCCCCGGTTCGGACACCACGTCGATGAGTGCCTCGCCGATCACGAGCGCGGTCATGCTGTCATTCCTCTCGGTGCATGGACTGGTCGACGGCGTTCGTCAGATGGCCAGCTCGCGAATGGTGAGACCTCGGAAGGTCGCCGATCCGTCGTTGGCGTACAGCCGGATGCGGTCGTCGCCCTCCAAGGGGAAGACGCGGTGCGAGTGGACCACGCGGCCGTCTCCCACGAACAGCTCCACGCTCGTGCGATCGACGAGGATGCGGACCGCGAGCCGACCCGTCGAGGGGTCGATCGGCGTCTGCGACTCTCCCCCGGTGGGATTGATCGTCGGGCGGCGGTTGACGTAGGTGAATGGGCCGTTCAGGAACGCCCCGGCGGCGACGTGACGGCCTCCGCCCGGAGCGCGGCACACCTCGAAGCCGATGTTGGAGGGTGCCGCCGCCGGATCCCAGACCAATTCGCACGAAAGGTCGTAGGCGAGCGAGCGCACCTCCAGGTCGCGCACGCCCGAGACGGCGACGTCGCCCAGACGGTGCGTCTTCTTGGCGTACTGCGCGAGCGCCGCTGTCGGCGTGGAGGCGAGGTAGTAGCCGCCGTCGCCCGCGGTGAGCCGCACATCGCGCACGATCATGTCGTCGCCGTTGTAGCCGTCGGTGGCGAGCGTGGGCGTGTTGTGGGGGTAGTCCCAGAAGTTCGCCCAGCCGATGGCGCGGCGCAGCGTCGGGTCTTCTGCGCCCGATGCATCGTGATTCGGGTAGGTCACGGCACCGTAGAAGTCGAACCCGTAGTCGAGCCAGCGCGGCTCGCCGTGATCGGGGACGAACGACGCGCCGTCGAACGCGCCCGTCCAGTACGCGTACGTCGCCGGCAGCCCGCGGCCCTTGCCGTTGGCGCTGATCCCGAGGATCCAGTGCGTCGTGCCGTCGTCGGCCGTCATGCGGAAGATGTCGGGACACTCGATCAGTCCCAGGTCGGTGCGCACGAACTCGCCGACGCGCCGCCACGAGCGAAGGTCGGCGGAGACATAGAACCCGACCCGCTGTCCTTCCGCGTTCGCCATGAACCAGCGCCCGCGGTCGGCGTCCCAGATGACCTTGGGATCGCGGAAGTCATGCACGCCAGGGTTCTGCAGGACCGGCGCGTCGCCGCCGGGCTGGAACGTCCGCCCGCGATCCGTGGAGTACCAGAGGTACTGCGCCTGCCTGCCGTCAGGCGCCTGCGTCACCAGGGCGATGACGGCGTCCTCACCGTAGCCTGCCGTGTTCCGCTCGTCGACGACGAGGGATCCGGACCAGCAGTCGCCGTTCCCATTGCTGAACTTCGGGATGGCAACCCCACGATCACGGAACGACACGTGGTCACTGGTCGTCGCACGCCGCCACGCGGTGCCCCCGCCGCCCTCGTTGTAGTCCGCGTTGTAGAGGTAGTAGTAGTGGTACTCGCCGTCGATATAGACGGGTCGCTGAGGGTCGTTCTTCCAGTTGTCGGGAACGCTGACGTGGTAGGCGGGCCGCATTCGGCTGCGTCCTTTCGAGTTCGTGGCGAGGACGGATGCCGCATCCGCGGCGGCGGCGGGCGCTCCCTCGCCGGCGAGGGCCAGAGTGCCCGCCAGCGCGCTGACGCCGGCGCCGGCGAAGAGTGCGCGGCGCGAGACCGCAGTCGATTCCTCCATGGAGATGCCTTTCGTCGGGGGCAGCGTCGGCGCTGCCCCTGGGGTGGTGGTTGTGTGCGTGAGGTCAGCCGGCGGGCGCCATGCGCCACACACGCAGCGTCGCGGAGGCGCCACCGACATCAGCGCAGACGCGCAGCGCGTCATCCCGCGTCGGATACGCACGCGCGGCGAGCGGGATGCCGTTCGCGAATGCCTCCAGAGCGGAGTGATCCACCACGACGCGCAGCCGCACGGTGTCGCCCTCGAGGCCGACCATGCCTGTGAGCGGCTTCGCATCGACGCTGTCATCGAGGCTCGACCGGCTCCGATCGAGTGAGAACTCGACCTCCCCCCCGACACGGCGGAGGCGGTATACGGTGCACTCCGCTCCGTCCGCCGTCGCGCGCACGGCGAGCTCGACCGAGGCGCCTGGACGAAGCGTGGCGTCGAACTCGATGTCGAGCTGATCGCCGCTGACACCCGCCGCGCCGACCTCGGCGGCGGGGCCGTCGTACAGCAACTCGGTGCGCAGCCGGTCGACCTCGGGCGCCGGTGCCTGATGAAGAGATCCGTCCGGGCGGCCAGTGACGACGCGCGGCAGCGACATCACCCCGGACCAGCCGGCGGCGACGGCCGCGGCATCCGTCCGCCCTTCCTGCATCCACCCGAACATGAGCCGTCGGCCGGTCTCGTCGCGCATCGACTGCGGAGCATAGAAGAAGCGCCCGCCCAGGTCGAGCCGGTGCAGTGCCCGGGGCTCGAAACGGTCGCCGTGGTACCGCCCTGACCAGTACAGGGGGTGATGGGTCACACCGTCGTCCCACGCGGAGAACACGAGGACGTCGGCCCCGTCCGCGGTGAACAGGTCGACGCATTCCCACATGGTCCCAGTCCAGTCGGGAGCCGTCTGCGGTCGGTCGGCCGCGTCGCCGACGAGGAGCGGGCCGACATATCGCCACGAACGCAGGTCGTCCGATTCGTAGAGCAGTGCCGTGCCGCCGACGCCTCGGATGCCGGCGCCGATGATCTGCCGCCATCGGCCGGTCCCATCCGCGGACGGCTCACTCCACACGCAGTGGTCCCGAAAGGCGACGATGTCGAGATCCTCGGGGGGTGCGGCGATGACCGGGTTCCCTGGTTCCTTCGTCCATTCCACGAGGTCGTCCGACCCCGTGGCGAGGCAGGGCAGTTCGACGCCGCCGTGGCGCCCCGAGTACACCAGCGTGGGCACTCCCCCGTCGTCGACGAAGACGCCGGACCAACATCCGTCGACGTCCGGACCCGGGGTCGGCTCCAGCGCGATCGGCAGGTGCTCCCAGCGCACCAGGTCGGTGCTGCGCGCATGGCCCCAGTGGATGCGATCGTGTACCGGCGCGAAGGGGTTGTACTGGTAGAAGAGGTGGTACTGGCCGCCCCTCTGCGTGAGCCCGTTGGGGTCGTTGAGCCATCCGGCAGGCGAGACGAAGTGAAACGCCGGCCGGTGCGGGTCCGCGGCGGCGAGCTCCACCAGACCGGGTGACGTCCGGTTCTCGCTGGTCGTCGGGTGCGTGGTCATGCGGCGTCGTTCTCCTGATCGCGTGCGGGCTGTTCCAACGCGGTTCCCGGGGCATCGGACGGCGGTGCGTACAGTCCGCAGCGCACCCAGTGCTCGGGCTTCTCGTTCAGCCGGTGGAACACAGCTGTCTCCGTCGAGCAGGGCTCGCTCGTCTTTCCGGTCCACTGACAGCCGGTCGGGTGCAGCACCTCGCGACGAAGTCGCGCACGTTCGACGGGGTCGAACGGTTCGGTGCGCTTCGGGTCGGGCACCGCCGAGATGAGCAGGCGGGTGTAGGGATGTGCCGGGTTGGCCAGCAGCTCCATCGCCTCGCCGCCCTCGACGAACTCGCCGGCGAACATCACCACGATGCGATCGGCGAGGTAGCGCGCTGAGGCGAGGTCGTGCGTGATGTAGAGCATCGAGATGCCCTGTTCCTCGCACAGCGTGCGCATGAGGTTGAGCACCCCGATCCGCACCGAGACATCGAGCATGGACGTCGGCTCGTCTGCCAGGATCAGCCGTGGGTTGACCGCCAGCGCGCGGGCGATCGCGATGCGCTGACGCTGGCCACCGGAGAGTTCGTGCGGGTAGCGGTCCAGCATCTCGTCGGGAAGCCCGACCTTCGCCATCAGCCGCTGCTTCGCGCGCTCCATCTCCGCGCGGCCGGATGCGGCACCGTGGATGCGCAGCGGGCGTTCGAGGAAATGCCCGATACGGTGCACGGGGTTCAGCGACCCGAAGGGGTCCTGGAAGATCATCTGCACGGCCGAGCGGTACTCGCGCGTCGCTCGCCTCTTCGATGTGGCGATGACGTCTTCGCCCTCGAAGAGGAAGGTACCTGCCGAGGGTTGCTCGAGGCGCGCGATGCAGCGCGCGAGGGTCGACTTTCCGCTGCCGGACTCGCCGACGAGCGCAACGACCTCACCGTGGGCGATGTCGAGGTCGACGCCGCCGAGGGCACGGACGCGCTTGCGGGAGAATGCCCCGCCGATGGTGAACGTCTTCTCCAGTCCCCGGGTCGAGAGCACGGGGGTCTCTTGTGCGTTCATGCGATTGCTTCCATGGTCAGAGAGTCGTCATCACTGGGCGCCACCCAGTGGGTGGGCGTGAGTCGTTCGAGATCGGGGATGTCACGGAACCTCACACCTTCGCCGAGGCCCTGCAGCCGGGTGCGGGGTCCCGACATGGGCGGGAACGCGTTCATCAGGGCGCGGGTGTACGGGTGCTCCGGCGTATCGAAGATCTCGTCTGATCGCGCGGTTTCGACGAAGCGCCCCGCGTACATGACCGCCATCCGGTCCGAGAGCTCGACCATGAGCGACATGTCGTGCGTGATGAACAGGATCGCGAAGCCGAGTTCGCGCTGCAGGTCCTTGATCTGCGCCATGATCTCCTGCTGCACCACGACGTCGAGAGCCGTGGTGGGCTCGTCCATGATGAGCAAGGGGGGCCGAAGCGCCGTCGCCATGGCGATGACGACCCTCTGCCGCATCCCACCCGACAGCTGGTGCGGGTACGAGCGCAGTCGGTCTCGCGGGATGCCCACGAGATCGAGGAGGTCACCGGCGCGGGCGAGCGCGTTCTTCTTCGACACGCCATCGTGGGTGGTGAAGATGTCGACGATCTGGTCGCCGATGGTCATCACGGGGTTCAGCGAGTTCATGGCGCTCTGGAACACCATCGCCACCTGGCGCCAGCGGAATTCGCGGAGCTGCTCGGCGTTCAGCGCCAGCACGTCCGTGCCGGCGAACCGGACGGAGCCGCCGGAGATGACGGCAGGGTCGCGAAGCAGCCGCAGGATCGCGTTGGCGATCGTCGACTTGCCGCAGCCGGACTCGCCCGCGAGGCCGAACACTTCGCGCTCCGCGATCGAGAACGACACGCGGTCGACGGCGCGCACGGTGCGGGCCTCGGTGACGTACTCGACGGAGAGATCCTGGATTTCCAGCAGCGGAGCGCTCATCGCACCATCTCCTTCCGCGTGTCGGCAGCAACGCGCGTCGGCGCGTCGGGCGTGGTCCGACGGCGCGGACGTCGCAGGCGGGGGTTGGTCGTCTCATCGACTCCGTAGTTGACGAGCGCGAGCGCGAACGCGACGAGAGCGATACACACGCCGGGAGGGACGAACACCCACCAAGCCCCAGTCAGCAGGGCACCGTCGTTGCTGGCCCAGTACAGGTTGGTGCCCCAGCTGACGGTGCTGATGTCGCCGAGGCCGAGGAACTCCAGCCCCGCCTGAGCGCCGATGCCGAAGATCACGCAGGCGAGGAATGTGCTCATCACGATCGACGCCATGTTGGGCAGCATCTCCCGGAACATGATGCGCAAGCCGCCCTCACCAGTGACCTGCGAGGCGGCGACGAAGTCCTTGCCGCGGATCGACATCGCCTGCGAACGCAAGACGCGCGCCGATCCGGCCCAGCCGGTGATGACCAGCACCAGGACGACGGTGCCGAGTCCCTGAGGCAGGAACGCGGCGAGGATCACCAGAAGCGGCAGCCCGGGCAGCAGGAGGAACACGTTCGTGACGAGCGACAGGACGTTGTCGATGGTGCGTCCGAGGTACGCCGATGCGAGGCCGACGAGAAGTCCGACGAACGTCGCGAGGATGCCGACGGTGAATCCGACGAACAGCGACGAACGAGAACCCCAGATGTTCAGCGCCAGCACGTCCTGCCCCTTGGCCGTCGTTCCCAGCCAGTGCTCCGGCGAGGGCGGCTGCGAGCCGATGCCCTGGATAAGCGTCGGGTCGCCTGGAGCGAGGACCGGAGCGAAGACCGCCATCAGCGCGAAAAGAACGAGGATGACGAGTCCCGAAGCCGCCTTGGCATTTCCGAACAGACCCCGCACGAGGCCGTTGCCTCCGCGTCGCCGGCGAGGCGGCTGGGGTGCAGTTCGAACCTGCCCGTCAGGACCGGGTGGGGTGCCGAGCTCGAGCTCGGCCATGGCGCGGGGATCTTGCGCGAGTGACATCACAGCCTCCGTTCAGCTCACGCGCACGCGCGGATCGAGGCGCACGTACACGATGTCGACGAGGAAGTTGGCGATCAGCACGGCCGTGGTGATCGTGAGGAAGAGCCCCTGCATAAGGGGGTAGTCGAGGTTCTGCACCGCGGCGAGGAGTGTGTAGCCGATGCCCGGATAGGCGAAGACGACCTCTGTGAGAAGGGCGCCGCCGACGAGGAAGCCCAGAGACATGCCGAATGCGGTGACCGACGGGAGAAGGGCGTTGCGGGCCGCGTACTGCATCATGACCCGGTTAGCGCGCAGCCCCTTCGCTTCGGCCATCACGATGTAGTCCTCGGCGTTGGTGGCGATCATGGTGTTGCGCATGCCCAGCATCCAGCCGCCGACCGAGACGAGCACGATCGACGTGGCAGGGAGGATCAGGTGGTACGCGACGTCGCCGAGGAACGCTAAGGAGAACTCCGGTGTGGTCCCCACCTCGTACGCGTGTCGCAGGGGGAACCACCCGAGCGTGACGCCGAAGAGGTACAGCAGTCCCATCGCCAGCCAGAAGTACGGGAACGAGCCGATGAAGATGAGCAGGGGCGGAACGAAGGAGTCGAGCACGCCCCCGCGCCGCCAGGCAGCGAGGATGCCGAGCACGTTGCCGATGAGGACGGCGATGATCAGAGACACGAAGCCCAGCAGGAAGGTCCAGCCGATGACGCTCGAGATCACATCGATGACGGGGGTCGGAAACCTCGAGATGGAGAATCCGAGGTTGCCGCTGAAGATCTGGCCGAGGTAGCGGAGGTACTGCTCCCACAGCGGAGCGTCGCTGAGCCCGAAGGAGTCTTTGAGCGCCTCGATCTGGTCGGGACGGATCTGCCCCTGCAGTCGCGCGACCATGCGCGAGACCGGGTCACCCGGCATGAAACGCGGGAGGAAGAAATTGAGGGTGATCGACACCCAGAACGCCACGAGATAGAACCCGAAGCGCCGCAGCATATAGCTCATGATGTGTCTCCTCGGTCGTCCTGCTGCGCC
>NZ_JAMXMB010000020.1 GCF_024055635.1 Microbacterium yannicii | reverse complement strand
GCAGGACGACGCGGTGTGTCAGTCCGTGACGACAGGTTCGAGGCTGGTGAGAACCAGCACCGTCGTCCGCGAGCGCGTCGAGAGCGTCGCGTACGGGTCGTCTTCGGTGGGCCAGCCGGTGAACCGTGCGGTGCTCGCCGCACCCCACTCCGGGCCGGGGAAGAGCGGCGCAACAGGTGCGACGTCGGCGAAGAGGGCCTGCAGCTCGTTCATGATCTCGTGCTGCGTGGGTTCGTCGGATGCCGCGGCGAACTGCGCGAGGAGAGCGTCGGCCTCTTCGCTGCCGAAGCGGTGGTAGTTGTCGAACGTCTGCTCGCCGACGGGCTTGACCGTCTCGGTCGACATGACGCCGCGGTAGAACTGGTACGGCGTCGGCGCGTTCGCGCTCCAGACGATGCCGGACTCGAAGGTGCCGTTCTCATACCCCGCAACGACATCGCCCCAGTCCTTCGCGGCGACCGTGACCGTCACGCCGAGCTCGGCGAGGTTCTGCGCGATGACGTTGCCCACCGACACCCAGTCGCTCGAGGTGGAGCCGACCGAGAAGTCGAAGGCGAACGGCGATCCGTCGGGAAGGAGGCGCTCGCCGTCTGCGCCGAGGGTGATGCCCGCGGCATCCAGGAGCTCTCCCGCGCCTTCGAGATCGCGCTCCGTCCACGTGCACGAGTCCACGACGGCCTCGTCGCGCCAGGCGTCGTAGGATCCGGTCAGCCCCGTGCAGTCGGCAGGGAAGGTGTAGCCCTGCATGCCGATCTCGGTGACCTGCTTGCGGTCGACAGCCATCGACAGCGCCTTGCGCACGTTGGCATCGTCGAACGGCGCCTTGGCGGTGTTGAACTGCCAGTTGATCATCGATCCGGTCGGCGGGAACCAGAAGAACCGGTGGTCGGGGTCCTTCGCGACGTAGGCCTCGTCGATGTTCGGAATGAACTGGGGAGCCCAGTCGACGTCGCCGTTCGCGGCGGCGAGGTTCGCGCCGTCGTTGCCGGAGAACGCGAGCATACGGATGCCCTCGATCTGCTGCTTCTCGGGCTGCCAGTAGTTCGGGTTCTTACCGAGGTCGAAGGACTGCGCCTGGAAGTTGGTGACCTCTGTGTACGGCCCCGTCCCCACGGGTTCTTCGTTGGCGAACTTGGTGGGGTCGTCGACGTCGTTCCAGATGTGGGCGGGAGCGATCACCTGCTGGCCGATATCGAGCAGCGCAGGAGAGAACGGCTCGTTGAAGTCGAACTGAACCGTCAGCGGGTCGACCGCTGTCACGGACTCGATGTAGTCGAATCCGCCGCGGACCTCCCGCTGCAGGTCGAACGACACCACGACGTCGTCGGCGACGAACGGCTCACCGTCTGACCACTTGACTCCGTCGCGCAGGTGGTAGGTGATGCCGGTGCTGTCGGGCGCGACCTCCCATTCCGTCGCCAGCCACGGGGTGGTCGATCCGTCGGCGGGGTTGTAGACGAGCATCGACTCGTAGATCGCCTGCTGCGTCATCGGGAACTCGGGGTTGGCGAACGGGTTGAAATTGCGGTCGAACGTCCCCATGTCTTCACGGGGGATCGTCAGCAGCTGGGTACCGTCCAGCGAGTCCGCGGACTCGCTTCCGCCGGCGCTGCAGCCCGAGAGCGCGAGCGCGGCGGTCGCCGCCACCGTGACGGCGATGAGCGCCGCTTTGCGGTGAACTGTCATGATGAGGGTGTTCCTTTCTTCTTCGTTGAAGCCGAAGGGGCTGCGCGTCGGACGAGATGTCCAGTCACACCGACGCGCGTTCTAGGAGCGGGCAGTCGACCGTCACGGTTCCCGTGCCGGTCGACTGACCCGCGATGATCGCGGCGAGGAGGTCCACGCCGCGTGCGCCCATCTGTTCGAAGGGCAGTGCCACCGTCGTCAGGCCCGGTCTCAGGTAGGCCGCGATGAGCTCCTGATTGTCGAACCCGATGACGGCGATGTCCTGGGGAATGCGCAGGCCGCGTTCTTTGATCGCGTCGTATGCACCCATCGCCATCCGGTCATTGGCGCAGAAGATGGCGGTCGGCGGATCGGTGAGATCCAGGAGAACGGATGCTGCCGCATATCCGCCGTCGGCGGTCGCGTGCCCCGAGATCTCCAGGTTCTCGTCTAGCGCGATCCCGGCCTCGCGCAGCGCCTCGTGATGGCCGACCCGCCGGCCGACGGCGGCCGGGATGTCGGGATCGAGGTTGATGAACCCGATCCGGCGGTGCCCGGATGCGAGGAGGCGCTCGGTCGCCCGACGGCCACCCGTGCGCTCGTCGGGGACGATGGCCGGATACCGGCCCTCGACATCGAAGCAGTTGACGAGAACGGTCGGCACTTCGCGTGCGATCTCGGGAAGCTCGACTGCTCGATGCCAGGTCGCGGCGTACAGGAGTCCTTCGACGCGCTGCTCGAGCAGCCGTTCGATGGCAGCCGTCTCTGCGGCGGGGTCGGACTCGATGGACGCGATCAGCAGGTACTTCTCATCGACGAGGGCGCGATCCTGCGCGCCCTTGATGATGTCCACGGCGAACGGCGCCGTCACGATCTCCGTGACGAGGCCGTACCAGTCGCTCTGCTTCTTGGCGAGTGCGCGCGCGCCCGCGTTCGGCCGATAACCGAGTTCGGCCGCGGCGGCCAACACGCGATCGCGGGTGTCCTCCGCGATGCTGACCGAGCGTCGATCATTGAGCACGAACGAGACTGCCGAACGCGAGACACCGGCGTGACGCGCGACATCCGCCATCGTCACCGCCCGTCGGGTCGTCTCTGACATCTCGTCTTCCTCCATTGGATGCGCGGCGAACTAACGCGCGTGAGTTCGGGGTGATTGGAGACTAACGCGAGTTAGCGGCTGGGCGCAACTCTTTCTTCGAAGACCTATCGGCGAGCGCCGCGCAGCAGGGAAGGCCGAGTCAGTGCTCCGCCCGGCAGCGAGCGGTGCGGAGCGGCTTTGCCTGACCGCTATGAGCCCGCGGGCACCACAGCGCGCCGCTGGCCATTGGTCGCCATGTGGCGGGCGTCAAGGGTTGGTCGAGTTCTCAAGCCAAGAGCTGCACGGCCTGTTCGGCGGCTGATGCGAGTTCGGGGTGAACATCAACAGGCGGTGCATCGACTCGTCGGGCGGGGTGGCGATACCACCCGTGATCACCCCTCCCAAGGGATGCTCCGATCGGCGATGTGCGCGGACGTTCCCGCATCATCGAGGAGCCGGGCCAGGACACGGCGGGTGTTGGCGAGCATCTCCGCTCCGACGAGCGACTGCAGGTGCTCCTCGAACTGGAGGCGGGCACCCCTGGCCAAGCGGATCACTTCTCGCCCTCGTTCGGTGAGTGCCACCGTGCGAGCGCGCCGGTCATCTGGCGCGACCTGCCTCGTGACGAGCCCGAGGCGCTCCAGCTCCGCCACGTGCTTCGATGCTCCCTGCTGCGTGATGCGCAGATCGGCGGCCAGCGCCGTGACCGTCTGATCACCGGCCAGCAAGCGCTGGAAGATGAAGCCGTGTGCACGGGTGACGTTGTACCCGTGTGCTGCCAGCGCCGTGACGACGGCGCGGTTCGCCAGCGAACCGGCGAGCGACAGCAGCGTCGCGGTATCCAGATCGCCGGCGACCACGGGCGACGAGAGACCTGAGTCGCTGTCCATGCCGTCTTCCTCCGTCACGACGCCTAGATTACACAACCATGGTTGTGTAATACTCCTCGCATGAGCGGAACGAACCCGACGACAGCGCGTGACGACGTCGAACAGCTTGTGCGCGACTACTACCGGGTCGTCTCGGATCTGTCCTCCCGCGACGACGATCTTCGCCGACTGCTCGCGGACGATGTCACCATCACCGAACACCCGAACGCCCTGGTCCCCCGCGGTGCGCAGCGTGACCTGGCCCAAACTCTGCGGGGGTTCCAGCGCGGCAAAGCGCTCTTGCGGGAACAGACGTTCACCGTTCATGACGTCATCGTCGACGGGGACCGGGCGGCCGCGCGGGTGACCTGGCGCGGAGTGGTCGGCGCCTCGGCCGGCCCGTTCTCGGCGGGTCAGGAACTCACCGCGCACGTCGCGGCGATTCTCACCATCCGTGACGGCGCGATCGTGGCGCAGGAGACCTTCGACTGCTACGAGCCCTTCGCCCCGTGAAGGGGCATCGGTCTCGCGGCGCCGGGTCGAACGCGTCACCGCGGACGAAGGAGATGGCCCATTCCCACAAGAACCCGAGCAGGGAGCGACGTCATGGATGCCGCTCCCCGATGACTGTCGACGGTCCGGACGTGGCCGACCGGTGCCAGCGACGGGATGGCGAAGGGCTTGCGGCTACGCGGCTTCGGCATGGCTCTGGCACTCGATGCACGCCGCCGCGTATGGGAGGACCTCGAGCCGCGCGGCCGCGATCGGCCGACCGCACCGGGTGCACAGCCCGTAGGTACCGGCAGCGATCCGGTTCAGCGCCGCGGTGATCTGCCCGATCGCAACGCGGTGGGATGCCGACGTCTGGTAGGCGACGGGATCGACGCTCGGCAGGGCGAACGGCTGGAGCTCCTCGAGGACGGCGAGCCGTTCCTCGAGCTGCCGCTCGAGCTCGCGCTGGACGCCGCCGAGGGCGATGGAGTCGGTGGTGGGGATCTTCATGGTTGTGCTCCTCGGGTACAAAAAAAGCGCCGCATGTGCGACGCGCTGTTGTCCGGTTGGACCGATGGATGGAATCGGTCCTACGGGGGCGCGACGCGACGGGTGGACTGCACGAACAGTCCATCCGCGCCGGTCCGCCGGGGCGGCAGGACCTCGTGTCGGGCACCCGCGATGTCGACCACTGCCGTCACCACGGAGGCGTCGGTGAGACGCTCCGTACGGTGCTCGTGGACGATCGTGATCATGGCCATCACCATAGCCCGGTTCCAGAAAAAGGCAAGTCAGCGGGATTTCCATGCCTCAGTGCACGGAATTGACTTCCGCTGGAAGACGGCTATGGTCGGGGGTTCACCCGCCAGCCAACCAGGGGAAGCGAGTCATCATGTCAGGAAGATCACCGCGAGCACACGCCGGGAAGAAGGTCGCCCAGTCATCGCTCAAGGAGAAGCGCGCCGAGAAGCGCTCGGCCCAGGAGTCACGGGCGTTCGTCAAACCACGCAAGGGCGCGTCCGGTTGACGAACGACGCGGGCACCTCGTTGCGATGGGCCCGCGCACGCTCGGGACGCCCTACGGCTACTCCGCGAGCACGCGGTCCAGCTTCGCGAACGTGCGTCGCCAGCCATCGGCGTAATCGTGATCCGAGCCGCCCCGAAGCTCGCCGTGAACGAAGCGCATCCGCGTCCCGGTGTCATCCGTCGCGAAGACCACGCTCACCCGTGACGGGGGGTTGGTCTCGCTGAGCCACGACCACGTGAACTCCAACTCGGTCGGTTCCTCGACGCGGAGGTACTCCCCCGTGCTGGTGTGCACGTCGCCGCTGGAGTCCTGGAACGAGATGGCGAAACGGCCGCCCGGTCGCACGTCGAGCGCTGCGGACGTCACGACGCCGTCGGGATCGGAGCCCCACCAGCGACTGACGATCGCCGGATCCGTCCACGCCCGCCACACGGCGCTCTGGCCGGCATCGAAGTGGTGATAGACGGTGATGGATGACGCGGGCTCCTCGGCCATGCGACGAATCGTATCGCCGACCCTCGACATCGTCGCCCGAATCGAAGGACGATGACGGATGCCGCAGCCCTGGGCTGCGGCATCCGTCATCGCTTCTCGCAGCGCGGCCCGCCGGTCACCACGCGGTCGCGCTGTGCGAGGTCACTTCACGAGGAACGCCAGGATGTCGGCGTCCAGCTGCTCCTGGTACTCCCCCGCGATGCCGTGGGGAGCGCCGGCGTAGACCTTCAGCTCGCCGTGCTTGACGAGCTCGATGCTCTTGACCGCGGCATCCGCGATCGGCACGATCTGGTCGTCGTCGCCGTGCGCGAGGAGGATCGGCACGTCGAGCGCCTTCAGGTCTTCGGTGAAGTCCGTCTCGGAGAACGCGGCGACGCAGTCGTAGGCAGCCTTGAGGCCCACGAGCATGCCCTGGCGCCAGAAGTCGTCGCGCGCGCCCTGCGACACCTTCGAGCCTTCGCGGTTCGCGCCGAAGAACGGCACGGAGAGGTCCTGGTAGAACTGCGAGCGGTCCTTCAGCACGCCCTCGCGAATCGCGTCGAACGCCTCGATCGGCAGGCCGTCGGGGTTCGACTCCGACTTCACCATGACGGGCGGCACCGCGCCGGCCGTCACGATCTTCGCCACCCGGCCGACGCCGTGCTGCGCGGCGTACCGCACGACCTCGCCGCCACCGGTGGAGTGGCCGATGAGCACGATGTCGTGCAGGTCGAGCTGCTCGACGAGCTCGGCGAGGTCACGCGCGTAGGTGTCCATGTCGTTGCCCTGCCAGGGCTGCGACGATCGGCCATGACCGCGGCGGTCGTGCGCGATGGCGCGGTAGCCGTGGTCGGCGAGCAGCTTCAGCTCGACCTGCCAGGCGTCCGAGCTCAGCGGCCAGCCGTGGCTCAGGATGACCGGCTGTCCCGAGCCCTGGTCGGTGTAGTAGATCTGCGTTCCGTCTGCGGTGGTGATGTACGGCATCAGTGTGCTCCGTCTGTTGTGATGAGTGGATGGGTCGGGTGCGGGGTCACGCCAGCTCGGCGATGGCGTCGGTGATGACGGCCGCGACCTCGGCGGGATGGGTCTGCATCACGAGGTGCGGCGCATCGATCTCGACGACCTTGCGCACGCCGGCGCGCTGGTAGCCGAAGCGCTCGACATCGGGGTTGATGGTGTGGTCGGCGCTCGAGACGATGCCCCACGAGGGCTTCGTCTTCCATGCGGCGACCGGAGCCGGCTCGCCGAATGCGACCGCCGAGAGCGGGCGCTGCGAGACGGCGAGAACGCGAGCCGTCTCGGGGTCGACACCGGCGGCGAAGACCTGCGGGAAGGCGTCGATCTTGACCGAAACGTCGGTGCCGGGCTCTCCGCCGTCGACGGGGTAGGGCGCGTACACCAGGTTGGCGGCGAGCTCGGAGTCGGGGAAGCCGCCCTGCAGCTGCCCCAGGCTCTCGCCCTCGTCGAGCGCGTAGCCCGACACGTAGACCAGACCGACGACGTTCTCGGCGACGCCGGCGACCGTGATCACGGCACCGCCGTAGGAGTGGCCGGCCAGCAGCACCGGGCCGTCGATCTGCTCGACGAACGACTTGAGGTACGCCGAGTCGCCCGAGAGGCTGCGGTTGAAGACGGGCGGCACGAGGACGGTGTAGCCGTCGTCGAGGAGGCGACGCGTGACGGGCGCCCAGCTGGCGGCGTCGGCGAAGGCGCCGTGGACGAGCACGATGGTGGGGGAATCCGACATGGGTTCTCTCTTTCTCTGTGGTGCCGGGCGGCGGGATAGGAGAACCGTCCGGCGGGGATTTTGCAGAGAGGCGCAACGCTGAGACCCTCGGACTGTGGTCAGTACGTGCAATTCGAGTCCATCGCCCCGCTGGGCACCACGAAGTTTTCACGCAGATTCGAATCCGCAGCTTTCCCGCCGATGAACTCAGCGGTACCTCTGCAAGAACTGCTCCGACAGCACCGCCGTGACGCCGACCTCACGCTCGAAGGACTCGCCGAACGATCTGGCGTGAGCGACCGCACCATCAGCGACATCGAACGCGGCATCAGCCTCGGTCCGCGCCGCGGCACGATGCTCGCCCTTGCCGATGCGCTGAAGCTGCAGGCCGGCGAACGCGAGCGGTTTCTCGCATCTGCCCGGGCCGGCAGAAAGCCGGCCACGCCCGACGCTCGCTCCGTCGACATCGAACCGCACCGCCTCGCGGACTTCACGGGCCGGGAGTCCGAGATCCTCAGCGTCGTCGCGCAGCTGGACCCCACCGGTGCGGCCGGCGGTCCCGCGGCGCCCGTCGTGCTGCACGGCGCCCCCGGAGTGGGAAAGACCTCCATCGCGATCGAGGCGCTCCACCGCTGCGCGACGCTTGCGCCCATACGGCTGTTCGTCGACCTCGGCGGGCTCGATGCCGTGCCTCTGACGCCGCTGCAGGTGCTGCAGGCGCTGCTCCGGCAGCTGACAGGTGATCCCGATGTGCCCAAGAAGCTGGGCGAGGCAGCGGCGGCTTGGCGTACGGCGGCCGAGGCGTCCGCTGTCGCCATCCTGCTCGACGATGCCGCGAACGAAGCGCAGGTGCGGCCCGTGCTGACCTCGGCGGGCCAGGGCGCCGTCGTGGTCACGTCGCGTCGCGCACTCGCCGGACTCGAGTCGGCCCGGCGGCTCACGATCGGTCCGCTGCCCCGGCAGGAGGGCATCGCGTTCCTCCGGCGGATCATCCCCGCCGCGCAGGCGGAGACCGGCGACCTCGACGAGCTGGCCCGATTCTGCGACGACATCCCGCTCGCCCTCCGCATCGCGGGCAACCGCCTGGCGACCCAGCCGTCGTGGACGGTCGAGGACTTCCTGCGACGGCTGCGCAGGGAAGAGCGACGCCTGAGCGCCCTGGCCGCCGGCGACCTCGCCATGGAGTCGACGTTCGCGCTCTCGTACGAGCACCTCTCGGCACCCGCCCGAACCCTGTTCCGCCGGCTGTCGCTCGTCGACGGTCCCTCGTTCGACGCCCGGCTCGCGGGCGCGGTCGGCGACCTGGATGTGGACGAGGCCGAGGACCTGCTCGACGGACTCGCCGGTCTCGGGCTGGTGGAGACGCTCCGCGGCGACCGCTACCGCCTGCACGATCTGCTGCGCCTGTACGCGGCATCCCGGCTCCGCGCGGAGGAGACCTCAGACGCGATCTCGGCGGAACGGCGCCGGCTGCGGGGCTGGCTGCTCGCCACGGCGCTCACCGCCGGCTCGCGATTCGAGCCGCGGCCGCCCGATGCGCCGCCGGTGGACGGCCGGCTCACGTTTTCGTCGAACGACGAAGCGCGGGCCTGGCTGATCACCGAGGCGGAGCACTGGTTCGCGGCGTACCAGGCGGCGGCCGCCCGCGGGGACCACGCCACGGTGCTGACGGTCGCCGACTCGCTGCACTGGTTCTCGGACCTCTGGCGTGCCTGGGGACGCTGGCACGAGGTCTTCGCCACGTCTGCGGCAGCGGCCGCGGCGCTCGACGACCCGGCGCAGCAGGCGCGGCATCTCGGGTACCTCGCATGGGCGCAGCTCGTCGAGACCTTCGATCCCGCGCAGGCGCGCACCACGGCCGATGCGGCCCTGCGCGCCGCGCGGCGTGCCGGCGATGTGCAGCAGAGCGGCTGGGCGAACTTCTACCTCGCTTGGAGCATGCTGAACGTGCGCGAGTTCGATGTGGCCCACGGATATGCGGATGCCGCGGTGCACGACTTCGCCGCCGCCGGCGATGTCGAAGGCGAGCTGCAGGCGCGTTCGATCGGGGCGAGCATCCGCAGCCGCTACGAGCCCGAAGCGGCCATCGGCGAGCACCGCGAGCTGCTCGAGTTCGTGCAGCGCGTCGGCGACGAACTGCCGGCCAGCATCCGTGGTCTGACGGAGGCCAACGCCCACGCGGTCATCGCCTACGGGCTGCTGCAGCTCGATCGGCACGAGGAGGCTCTCGCCGCGGCATCCGCTGCTCTGGCGATCGGTTCGTCGGCGGAGTTCCAGAGCGGGCACGCCTCGGCACACCGGCACCGTGGTCTGGCGCAGCTCGGGCTGGGTCGCGTGGACGAGGCGCGCGCCGACCTGGCGACCGCGCTCGCGCTGGGAGCCGGGGCGCGCTCCGCCGCGTGGCTCGACGAGGTCCGTGCCGCGTTGGACGCCATCCCGGGGTGACGCCGAAACGGCGCGACCGCCGGGCGAGGAACGGATCCTCTCCCGGCGGCCGCGCCATGGTCGGGCTGCGGTCGCCTACTCGAACGCGTCGAGGTAGGCCACCGTCGCGGCGTCGATGTTGCTGTCGACCCCGACGGAGCTGAACGCGATGGTGCTGGCTCCGGTGACGAACACACGTCGCTTGCCGTCGGCCGTCTGGTCGACCGCCACGCCGTTGCCCCCGTCGCTCGCGCCTACCGCGTCGTACCCTGCCGACCAGATCTGCTCACCGGTGCTCATGTCGTACGCGATGGTGACGTAGTCCCAGCCGGTGTCGGCGTTCCTCGACTCGCCCGTCACGACGGCGCGGGTGCCGTCGGCGGTGAGCGCGACGTCGTAGGCGACGTCGCTGCCGTGCGCGGTGCCGTCGTACCGCGTGGCCCACAGCTGCTCACCGTCGGCCACGTTGTAGGCGATCGTGGAGTAGTCCATGTCGGCGCTGCCTTCCACATTGCCCGCGACCACCACCGTGCCGCCGTCCGGCGTCAGGGCGAGCGCCTGCGGCACGTCCGTGAGCGCCTCGCCATTGCCCTTCGCCCAGCGCTCCTCACCGGTCGCCAGGTCGTAGGCCACGGTCTCCCAATCGGCCTGGCGGTCGGTGTTGCCCACGGAGCCCGCGACGATCACCGTGTCACCGGCGATGACGACGTTGTTCGAGATGTCGATCTCGTTGGCCGAGCCGTTGCGCAGCACCTGCCACCGCTCTTCACCGGTCGCGGCATCGTACGCGACGGTGCCCCAATCCGTGAGACCGGTGCCTTCGCCGCGGCTCTGCCCGGTGACCACCACCGTCGAACCGTCCTCGCTCACCGCGATGGCACGCGGATCGTCCGTGCCGGCCACGGGGTCGTCGAAGCGAGTCAGCCACCGCTGCTCACCGGTCCCGGCGTCGTAGGCCACGGTGGCGTAGTCGAGGTCGGGCCCGCCCATGTTCTGGTACCCGGTGACATAGACGGTCGCACCGTCAGGGCTCACGACGAGGTCGTTGAGCGAATCACCGGCCGCGCCCGGACCGTCCAGACGCGTCTCCCACAGCCGCTTCCCCGTCGCGCCGTCGTACGCCACGGTCAGGTAGTCGCCGCCGCTGGTTCCGGCGACATACAGGGTGTCCCCGTCAGGGCTCATTCCGAAGCCCGCCGGTTCGTCGCTCCCGCCGTTGTTCGAGGCATCCCACTGCTCCTGCCAGAGCACCTTGCCCGTCTCGGGGTCGTACGCAGCGGTGAGGAAGTCGCTCACCAGCCCGCCTGCCGACCCGGGCCGGCTGAATCCGCTCATGTAGACGCGCGAGCCGTCGGGGTGCACGAGAACCTCGTTGCCGACATCCGTCGAGTTGCCGAACTGGCCGGCGGCGCCGTCGTAACGCGCAGACCAGTCCTCGTCACCCGGCTGCTTCGCGCGCAGCACGATCGGAGACCTCACCGTGTGGCTGCCGTCGGTCCACGAGAGCTGGCCCGCAAGGTAGTCGAACATGGCGGTGTCATCGCCGACCGCGAAGGTGACGGTGTACGACGCGCTCTCTCCCGGTGCGACGGTGAGTGTGCTCGGCTCGACCGTGACAGCCACTCCGGCGAGGCCGCTGACCGACGCCGTGTACGTCGCCGGCTGGTCGTCGACGTTGGTCACCGTGCGAGTGACGGTCTGCTCACCGTCCAGGAGACCGATGCCGATCGACGGCGTGTTCAGGTCGCTCGGGTCGAGCGAGCGACCGTCCGCCTCGAGGCCGTCGCAGACGTCGTCCGCCACGCTCGGGGTGGAGCCGCAGAGGAACGCCATCCAGTCGTTGACCCCGCTGTCGTAGACGAGGCCCGGATCGGCCGCGCTCGTGGGCTGCACGTGTCCCGCTCCCTGCTTGAAGATCAGGTTCGGGTCGTCCGACGACTCGCCGTCCCGCACGTCCGACCCGGAGGTCATCAGCGCCGACTTGATCGCCATCGGCGACCAATCGGGGTGCAGGTCCAGCAGCAGGGCGGCCAGTCCCGTGACGTGCGGCGCCGCCATCGACGTGCCGCTCATCAGGTTGAACTCCTTGCCGCCCTGACCCGGAGGGGCCACCGCCGCCAGGATGTCCTGTCCCGGAGCGATCACATCCGGCTTCAGCACATCGCCGTTGCCGGCGACGAGCGGACCGCGAGACGAGAACTCCGCCGTGTAAGGCGCGGGCGCCCCGTTCGCGATGACGGCCTTCTCGATGGTCGCGGTCGCTCCGGCGGTCGCCGCGTAGGCGTTGATCGGGCCCGCGACAGCGTCCTGCAGATGCACCGTGGGCACCGAGTGGAAGTCGGCGTTGAGCGAGTTCTCGTACGCGTTCACGAACACCATGCCGACGCCGCCCGCTTCGGCCACCGCGCGCGAAGAATCGACGCGGGCGATGTCGCCGCCGCGCTCGCACACGACGATCTTGCCGGCGACCTTGGCAGGGTCCAGGCCCGGCTTGCCGTTGTTGGCACTCGCCGGATAGCAGCGCAGAGCCGAGACGGCCGAGGCGCCGGCAGCGCGTGCAGCGGCTCCCGTGATCAGCGGGACGGGGCCGACGACCGAACCGCTGAGCGAGACGCCCTCATAGCGCGCGCCGTTGCCCAGGACCACGGCACCCGTCGTCGTGCGGTCGTGGGTTCCCGCCGCGACGGTGGTCAGCCACGGGCCGGGGTGTGCGACCGTGGCCGCGTCGGGGCCGTCGTTGCCGGCCGATGCCGAAACGAAGATGCCCGCCGCCGCCGCGTTCAGGAACGCCGCCTCGGTGGGCTCGAGGAAGTCCGTGCTGGATCCCGACACGGAGTAGTTGATGACGTCGACGCCGTCGGCCACGGCCTTGTCGATGGCGGCGACCATGTCGGAGGTGTAGCCGTTCGCGGTCGAGCCGTCCTCGGCGGACCACAGCGCCTTGTACGACGCGATGCGCGCCCGCGGTGCGATGCCGGAGATCTCCCCGAACGGTGCGGCCGGTCCGGTCACGTCGACGCCGTAGTTGCCGCCGGCCGTCGACGCGGTGTGGGTGCCGTGCCCGTTGTAGTCGCGAGGCGAGAGGAACTCCCACGGCAGCTGCTGCTTCACGCCGTCGTTCCCGCCCCATGCGGCGTTGAAGTACTGGGCGGTGACCAGCTTTTTGTTGCACAGGTTGGCGTCCCACGAGTCGTCGCCGACCGTCTTGGCCGACGCGCACGTGCCGCGGAAGCCCTTCGGCTGGCCCTGGTACATGAGCTTCTTCGACTCGTCCCGGTCGGAGAAGCTGCGAACCTCGGGCCAGATGCCGCTGTCGATGACGCCGATGACGATGTCCTCGCCGGCTCCCGGTGACTTCTTGCCTCCGGTGGGTCCGCCGAGCTGGCCCCACAGGCCGTCTTCGCCGTCCAGTCCCAGGAAGCTCGGCGTCGACGACGTGTCCGCCTCGACCTTCTCATCCGGATGCACCGACACCACGTCGGGCTGGGCCTCGAGTTCGACAGCCTGCGCGGGGGTGAGCTCGGCCGCGAATCCGTTGAAGCTGTAGACGTAGTCGTACGACGGGTCACCCGCCTTCACCTTCGCGAGAGCTGCACGCTGCTTGCCCTTGAGGTGCTTGCTGTACGCCTCCACCGCGGGGTCGGCCGGATCGACCTTCGCGCCACCGTGGGGTTTCGTCGCCTTCAGCCCTGCCTGGCCGCCGTCGTACGCGATGACGGGCGCGAGGGACATCTGGACCACATACGTCTGAGGTTCACCCGCAGGTGCGGTGGCGGCCGCCGCATCCTCGGCCGTGGTCACCTCCACGCCGCCGCTGCGCCCGCCCGGCTCCTCCACGGGGGCCGCAGCCGGCGGAGCCGCGAAGGCGCCGGCAGGGGCCGCCGTCGCCGTCAACGCGACGACGGTTGCCAGGGCGATCGTCAGTCGCTGCGGCGTGAATCGCCGCTCTCGTTGTCTCAGAAGTCTGGTCACTGTCGCTCCTCGCGCACGGATGATTCGATTCACACCTTGCGTTGCAGGTTACGGACGGGTGAATGGTGCCGGCATCCGTGACCTACACTGACTTTTGCTTCCGCCCCACCCGAGGGAATGGCAGTCATGCCCCAGCAATCCGCTCCACCCGCAGGCGGGGTGTCGCCTGTGCTGGTCGGTCGTCACGCGGAGTTCACTGCCCTGACCGCTGCTGTTTCCGCTCCTCCGGCCCTCATCGTCATCCAAGGTGAAGCCGGAATCGGCAAGAGCCGCCTGGTCCGCGAGCTTCTGGCCGCCGTGCCCGACACCTCCGCGTTACTCATCGGTCATTGTCAGCAGCTCCATGACCCGTTCCCCTTGGGGCCGGTGCTCGACGCGTTCCAGCACCATGGCGACCTCATCGAGACCGACCGCCTCAGCCCCGTCGTGGGAAGCCTCGCTCCCCTGGTGCCGGAGATCGCCGATCGTCTGCCGGCTCCGCCGGAGCGGCCGGCGGATCAGCGTGAGGCGCGGCACCAGATCTTCCGTGCGGCGACGGAGCTGCTCGAGCACGTTTCCCCCGCGGTCCTGGTCCTCGAGGATCTGCACTGGGCCGACACGGTGACATTCGACTTCCTCGCGTATCTCATCGCGCACCAGCCCGCGAACCTCACCGTCATCGTCACCAGTCGCACGGATCTCGGGACCACTCCCGTCGGCGAGGCGTTCGCGCGGGCACCCGCCGGCCGCACCAAGAGCGTCCGGCTCGCACCCCTCGACGTCGCCGAAGTCGGCGAGCTCTCCCGCCATCTGCTGGGCGTCGACGTGCCCGATGCGATCGCGGCCGGACTGTACGAGGTCACCGGCGGCGTGCCCTTCGTCGTCGAAGAGGTCCTCCGGACCTTGCTGGCGCGGCTCCCCGCCGCGGAGATCCCCAGTCACCCCGACGCGCTGGCGGCGCTGTCCGTCTCCACCGCGCTTCGCGATGTCGTCGTCCAGCGGCTGACCACCCTGGACGCGAGTGCGCGGGAGATGATCGACGCCGCGGCCGTGATCGATCTCGCGATCGATCCCGCGCTCCTCGCGGAGGTCACCGAGTACGACGGGCGGCAGGTGGCGGCGGCTCTCACGTCGGCCCACGCGGCCGGCCTCCTGCACGAACACGAGGGGCGCATCCGCTTCCGCCACGTCCTCGCCCAGCAGATCGTCTACGAGGCGACGCCCCTGCCGATCCGCCAGTGGTGGCACGCCCGCGTCGCGCTGGTGCTCGAGGAGCGGAACGACCCGATGTACTCGGCGAGGATCGCACACCACTACCAGCGCGCCGGCCGGATCAGGGAGTTCGTGCAGTGGGCCGAGGCCGCGGCGGACGAGGCGGTGCGTCACGGGAACGAGGCGGCGGCCGCCGAGTTCCTGCGCGAGGCCACCGTCGACATGGCGGCCCTCTCGCTCGACGACCGGGTGCGCATCGCGACGAAACTCGGGCGTGTGGCGGTCGACGGGTTGGCCCACGCCGAGGCCGCGCCGATCATCACCCGACTGCTCGACAGTCAGCAGCTGACGCAGGCGGCTCGAGGCGAACTGCGGTTCGCGCTCGGCCGGCTGTACCGACAGCAGGGCTTCGCCCGCGACGGCTACGGCGAGATCGAGCGTGCGGTCGACGACCTCTACGACCGGCCCGACCTCCAGGCGCGCGCGCTGGCCGTGCTGGCGGCTCCCGAGACCGTGGTAGACGTGCCCCTCGAGGTGCATCTCGCCCGATCCGTTCAGGCGGAAGAGGCGGCGAGGCGAGCCGGATCGCCGGAGGTCGAGCTCGGTGTGCGCATCGCGCGGGCATCGCTCCTTCTGGAGCAGGGCGATCCGTCCGCGTGGGAGCTGATCGAGTCGGCCCGTCACGACATCGTCCTGCTCACTCAGCCTCGGGAGCACGCGAGAGCCGCGATCAACTGGGCACAGGGGGCGCTCCACATCGGCGACGTGAAGCGGGCCGACGAGCTGCTGGGCGAGGGGCGGTCGATCGCCGAGCGGTCGGGTTCACCTCGGCTGCTGGAGGTGTACGAACTCGTCTGCGCCATGGTGGACCATGCCGCCGGCCGCTGGGACGGTCTCGCCGAACGCACCCACGACCTGGCCTCGCGCGCGTTCGGATTCGGTGCGGCATCCATCGAGGCGCGGTACCTCGACTGCCTCATGCTCGGCTCGCTCGGCAGCACCGTGGAGGCCGCCGATCGCCTCGCCGACCTCATCCGCGACTGCGAAGAGGTGGGCACGGCGTGGCCCCTGATCCCGGCGCGCGCCGCACTGGCCCGTGTTCGGCTGATCCTGGGCGATGCCGGCGGCGGCTTCGACGAGGCCGCGGCCGCCCTGGACCAGATCCAGCGCAAAGGGATGTGGACCTGGGCAGCCGATGCTCTCGTCTGTCTGGTGGATGCCGCGGCCGCACTGGACCGGACCGACGACGTACGAGCCAGAGTGGAGGCGATCGGCGCGCACGCCCGTCAGGTCGAAGCACCGGCGATCTCGGTGGCGGTGACCATGTGCGACGCGCTGATCGCACAGCTCGACGGCGGCGGTGACACCGCCGAGGAGCTGATGTCCCGCGCGCGGAGCATGGCCCACGCGGCAGGCCTGGTCCAGGTGACGGCGCAGGCGACCGAGCGCCTGGGCGACTGGCGGTGCACCCGCGGGGCCGCCGACGGCCCGGGCCTCCTGACCGAGGCACTGACCATCTACGGCCGACTGGCGGCGCGGCAGGACATCGCCCGGGTCACCCGGACGATGCGCCGCCACGGTGTTGCGGTGCCTTACCCGTGGCGCGGCGGGCGCCCGGCCCACGGCAACGACCTGTCGCGACGCGAGCGCGAGGTCGTCGGACGAGCGGCCGCCGGACGGACGAATCGCGAGATCGCCGCAGAGATGTTCCTGTCGCCCCGCACGGTCGAGACCCACATGTCCAACGCGCTCCGCAAGCTCGGCCTGCGCTCGCGCGACGAGCTCGACGCCGACGTCCTGGAGATCGAGGCCGACGACTGACGGGGCGGCCCGACTCGTCGGCGGCGGGCCCGTCGGATCCTCAGAGGTCCTTGACCGTCAACAGGCTGTAGCCGTGGGCGGACTCGGGTTCCACCCGGCCGACCTCACGGAACCCGAGCTTCTGCAGGACTCGGCGTGACGCGGCGTTCCAGTCCCAGACGCCGGCCCACAATCGCCGGTAGCCCGCCGTCCTCGCCCAGGCGACGACAGCTTCCCCGGCCTCCGTGGCGTACCCGTGATCGTGCGCGGCCTGAACCAGCTCGTAGGCCAGCTCGGGCTCGTCGGCGGATCCGTTCCCGCGGGCGATCAGTCCGCAATAGCCGATGACCTCAGCCGTGTCTTTCAGCTCCACCGTCAGGAGCCTCACACCCGCGTCGTCGCTCTCAGCACCGATCTGAGCGGAGATGTCCTCGACGGTCGGTCGCCCCTCCGCATCGATCCGCCGATGCGGAGGCACCCGCGGATCACGCTCGGTCCAGAGCCGGCGATAGACCACGGCATCCTCCGCACGCGCGCGCCGCAGGATGAGGCGATCCGACTCCAACGGCTCCTCACCTGGCACCAGCGGCATGAAGGCATTCTGTCAGGGCCCCGAAGGCCCGCGGAGTTCCGGAGGGGACGGCGTTGTCGGCGCCCGATGCCACGCTGAGATCAAGACGCGCACGCAAGGCGCGGGCAACGATCGACGCGGTGATCGCTGACCACCGGCTCTCGCAATGACCCCGATCGCGGCATCCGAAAGCACCTGAGCCACCCGAGCGGCGACCCGCATCGCTGAACCGGTCTACCACCACCAGGATCGGCCGTGCAGCATGTCGCCGAAGTCTTCGGGCGAGCCGCGACCCGTCTGCCGCGAGCCCAGGTAACTGTCGACGACCGCCCGCCCGAGGTCGTCGAGTTCGGGGGCGACGACGTGTGCTTCGGCACGCCGCGCCAGAGCGTCCACGAACCGGGCGAGGCCGGGGTCGTCGCCGAGCCGGAAGAACGTCGTCTGCGCGCCGAGCCGGTGCACCGTGTCGAGCTCGCGCACGGTGGCCGCCACCGTGCGCGGGTCGGGCGGATACGCGAAGTGCACGTGACCGTCGGGGCGCAGGTGCGCCGTCGGCTCGCCATCCGTGACGATGAGCAGCACCGGCTGCGCCGTGGGATGGCGACGGAAGTGCCGCTGTGCCAGCATGAGCGCGTGCTGCAGATTGGTGCCCTTGTCCCAGACGGAGTCCTTGGCCGTCAGCTGCTCGATGTCCATGACCTCCGCATAGCGCGCGAACGCGATGAGCTGCAGCTGGTCGCCGCGGAACCGCGACGAGATGAGGTGATGCAGAGCCAGCGCCGTGCGCTTCATCGGAACCCACCGGCCGTCGAGCGCCATCGAGAATGAGGTGTCGACGAGCAGGGCGACGGCGGCCTGCGTGCGCTGCTCGGTCTCGACGACCTCGACATCCTGCGTCTCGAGGCGCACGCCGGCTGAGGCATCTCCCCCTTCGAGCACGGTCCGGAGGACGGCGTTCGACACCGTGCGAGGGATGTCCCACGGCTCGGTGTCGCCGAACGCCCACTCGCGCGTCGAGCCGGTGCGGTCGCCGGCCGCACCCGCATGCCGCGTCTCGCGGCCGCCCGTGCGAGCCGACTGCCGGGTCGCGATATCGCGGAGGAGCGCCCGCCCCAGCTGCCGCATGGCCCGTGGCGTGAGCCTGAGCTGTCCGTCGGAGGCCCGCTGCAGCATCCCGGTGTCCTTCAACTCACGCTCGAGGTCGCGAAGCGTGCGTGCGCTGACCGCGGCGTCCTCGCCGATCAGCCGCTCGATGGCGTCGAGGTCGATGTCGTCCATCCGCGCGCCGGGATACGACTGGCCCAGCTGATCGGTCAGCGAATCGAGGTCGGAGAGGTCCTGCATGATGCCGGTCGCTTCGCCGAGCCCCGTCGGCTCGTCTCCCGAGAAGGATGCCGAACCCGTCCAGTCCTCGCCGGGACGGAGCGAGCGCAGATTGTCGTCGAGGCGCGACAGCGACTGCATGAGGTCAGGTGAGCCGAAGGCCTGAGCCGCGAGGTTCATGAGCTCGTCGCGCTGCTCGGGGGTCATGGAGTTGAGCATCCGCTGCGCCGCGGCGGAACGCTCCGCGAGCGTATCGAGGAGCTCGTCGAGGTTCTGCGGATTCTCGGGGAACTGATCCCCGTGCTTCTCCATGAAGTCGTCGAAGTCCTCCTGCGTGTCGTCGCCCAGCCGGCGCTTCTCGAGCAGGTCGTTGAGGTCGTTCAGCATGTCGCGCACGGCCTGGCGGTCGGCATCCGTCGCGTTCTCGAGCGCGTTCTTCATGCCGGCGAAGCGCTGGTCGAGGAGCTCACGGCCGAGCAGTTCGCGGATGCGGTCGTAGTCCGCCCGCGCGCTCGGGCTCTGCCAGTCGTAGTCGGCGAGCTCGTTCACGGCCGCGGCGGTGCTGGTGGGCAGGTTCTCGAGGCGCATCTCGGCGAAGGCGCGGACGTCGTCGTCGAGCTGCACGTCGCGCACGAGGTGCTTGCGCTCCTCGAGCACGGCGCGGTCCAGCAGCTGGCGGACCTCCTCGAGCGTGCCGTCGAGCCGGTGCCGCCGCACCAGCTCGGCCCGGCGCTCGCGCACCCGCCGGGCGAGGTCGTCGAGGCCCTCCCGGTCACGGTCTCCGCGCCGCAGGTACTCGCGCATCGCCCGTTCGGCGGAGGTTCCGGCCATCACGTCCTGCCCGATCGCCTCGAGCGCCGTCTGCACCTCGACCGGCGGCGCGAGCGGATCGCCACCCGTGTAGCGCCCGTACCGCGCGGCGTGGCCGGGCGTGCGGTGGAAGCTGCGAGGCATTACGGGGCGCCTCCTCCCGGGCTGAAGAAGAGCGACGGATGCCGGGGGCCGCGGTTGCGCGTCTCGCGAGTCGGTCGCTTAGCGAGCGCCAGCGAGACGAAGCGTCCTCGCTCGCTCAACGACCGGAAGCCAAGGCGCTTCGACTGGCTCAGCGACCAGTAATGAGTCGGTCGCTGAGCGAGCGCCAGCGAGACGAAGCGCGCCCGCCCGCCCGAGGACCGTGTCTCAGCCATAGACCGTCTCACCGCCCGCGGTGTCCTTGCCGATGCGCTTCTCGAGGTAGAGCGATTCGAGCAGCAGCTCGAGCGCGCCGGCACGCTCGCCCGCGGTGCGGGCCTCGAGGCGCTCGGCCACCTGCTCGTAGAGGTCGGACTCACCGAGCACCGGCATCGCCGCGAGCACGTCGGCGGCGGTCACCTGTTCGCCGGTCATGACCGTCGCGCCGTCGTGCAGCGCATCGGCGAGCACGCGGGCGTCGAGCCCGCGCAGATGAGCGCGGGCGGTCTCGGCCACGGCGGTGCGGAGCAGATGCTCGAGGATCGCGCGCTCACGACCCTCCTCCCCCGTCTCGAACTCGATCTTGCCGCCGAGCACGTCGACGGCGGTCTCGAGGTCCACCGGGCGCGCGACGGCGACCTCTTCGTGCTGCCGCGTCGCGCGATGCAGGGCCGCAGCCGCGATCGTCTCGGCGCCGGCGATCGCGAACCTCGCGGACACGCCTGCACGCTGGTCGACGGCATCCGATTCCCGAAGGTTCCGCGTGAAGCGCGCGAGGATCTCGAGGAGGTGCGCGGGAACCTCGGCCACCAGGTCCGCCTCCTGGCGGATGACGGCGATCTCCTCGTCGACCGTCTGGGGGTAGTGGGTGCGGATCTCGGCACCGAAGCGGTCCTGCAGCGGCGTGATGATGCGGCCGCGGTTCGTGTAGTCCTCGGGGTTCGCGGTGGCGACCACGAGCACGTCGAGGTCGAGGCGCAGCACGTAGCCGCGGATCTGGATGTCGCGCTCCTCCATGACGTTCAGCAGCGACACCTGGATGCGCTCGGCGAGGTCGGGCAGCTCGTTGATCGCGACGATGCCGCCGTTGCTGCGCGGCACGAGCCCGTAGTGGATCGTCTCAGGGTCGCCGAGGGAACGGCCCTCGGCCACCTTGATCGGGTCGACATCGCCGATGAGGTCGGCTACCGATGTGTCAGGCGTGGCGAGCTTCTCGGCGTATCGCTCACTGCGATGGCGCCACACGACGGGCAGGTCGTCGCCCCGTTCGCCGGCGCGACGGACGGATGCCGGGGCGATCGGGTGGAACGGATGCTCGCCGAGCTCCGACCCCTCGATCACCGGCGACCATTCGTCGAGCAGTCCCACCAGGCTGCGCAGCAGCCGGGTCTTGCCCTGCCCGCGCTCGCCCAGCAGCACGATGTCGTGGCCGGCGAGGAGGGCGCGCTCGAGCTGCGGGATCACGGTGTCGTCGAACCCGTGGATGCCGGGCCAGGGGTCGCGGCCGTTCGCGAGCGCGTCGAGGAGGTTCTCGCGCAGTTCGACCCGCACCGGCCGGTAGGTGTGACCCGACGCGCGCAGCTGTCCGGCGGTGGCGATTCCGGTGGGCGATGGTGTCATGCCGGGAGGCTACGCTGCCTGCGCAGCCGTGAGGGCCGGATCGGCGAAATTCCTCGAGCTCTCTGCGCGGGCGAGGTGAGCCCGCGCGACGGTTCACGGCCCGACGAGCACCTGCGGCGCGGACTGCTTCATGCGCGTCTGCAGCCAGACGAGCTGCGCGGCGGTCTGCTGCTCGCAGGCGTCGACGACGCCGATCAGCTCGCTGTCGCGCAGAGCGTGGGCGGACTGGCCGACGACGGTCCACGTCATGTCGACGAAGCCGGCCAGCACGTAGACGTCATGGAGGTCGCGCAGCATGCCGAGCGGCCCGGAGCGGGGCTCGCCCAGCCCGCGGGCGTGGAGGCGCTCGGGCTCGTCGTCGACCGGTGCGGCGCCGAGGCGATGCACGACCGGCACCAGCTGCTGCGCGTGATCGACGCACTGGCGGGCGAAGCTGAGGCAGAGGAAATGGATGTCGGGCTCGTGGCCGTGCGCCTCGGCGACGTCGAGGTAGGCCTCAGCGAGCGTCGTCTCGGCATGGCCGAGCAGCGAGAGGTAGATCGGCAGTCTCATGACGCGTCCTCGATCCGCGACAGCTGGACCGCCGCGACCTTGTACACCGGCTGCTTGGAGACCGGGTCCCACTCGGTGATCGTGAGCTCGTTGGCGGCGGTCGGATGCCGCTCCTCGGCGCCCTCCGGGGCATCCCAGTAGCCGTAGTGGAACGGCGCGAAGACGGCGCCCTCGCGGATGCGCGTGATGCGCAGCGGCGCGACGATGCGGCCACGGCGGGAGCGGACCTCGACCACGTCGCCCTCGTAGAGGCCGCGGGCAGCCGCGGTCGCGGCATCCGTCTCCACCCACACCGAGGGCGCGGCAGCGACGAGTTCGGGGGTGCGGCCCGTCTTGGTGCGCGTGTGGAAGTGGTACACCGAGCGCCCCGTCGTGAAGGTCAGCGGGTACTCGGCGTCGGGCGGCTCGTGCGGACCGGTGTAGGCGGTGGTCTTGAGCAGCGCCTTCCCGTCGGGCCGCTGGGCCTTGAAGGACTCCGCGGTCACGGCGCCGCCCGTCGCGAGGTCGTGCCCGAAGGTCTCGCAGTAGTCGGGCTGCGTCGCGAACACCGCGTCGGCGTAGAGCCGGTCCGTGCTGGCGGACTCTCCCTCGCGGCGCGGCCAGCGGATGCCGCTCTCACGTCGCAGGTCGTCGTACGAGATGCCGGTGTAGTCGCAGGGGCGCCCGCGCGAGCACTCCTGCCACGCCCGATAGGCGTCCTCGGGCGTCGTCCACTCCAGGAGCGGTCGGCCGTCGTCGCGACGGAAGTCCATGCGTCGCGCGTAGTCGAGGAAGATGTCGAGATCCGAGCGCGCCTGCCCGGGCGGGTCGATCGCCTTCTCCGCCAGGTGCACCGTGCGCGTCGCGTTGGTGAATGTGCCGGTCTTCTCGCCCCACGCGGCCGCGGGCAGGACGACGTCGGCGAGCGCGGCCGTCTCGGTGAGGTAGAGGTCCTGCACGACGACGAAGGTCTCCGGCTTGGCGAGGATGTCGCGGATGCGAGGCAGCTGCGGCAGTGAGACCGCGGGATTGGTCGCCGAGATCCAGAGGAAGCCGATCGTTCCCAGCTCCACGTAGCGGAACAGCTGCATGGCATGCGTGGACTCCGCCCAGTGCGGGATGACGTCGGCATGCACGCCCCACAGCTCGGCGAGCCGGCGGATGTGGTCGGGGTTCTCCCAGTTGCGGAAGCCGGGCAGGTCGCCGTCGGCCCCGCATTCGCGGTTGTTCTGCGCCGTCGGCTGACCGTTCATCTGAAGGATGCCGCATCCCGGCCGGCCGATCATGCCGCGCAGCAGATGCAGATTGTTCACCTGGCACGACGACGCCGTCGCCTGCGCCGACTGGTAGAAGCCCTGCAGCACCGTCGACACCACGCGCTGCGAAGTGCCGAAGATGCGGGCGGCGCGGCGGATGTCGTCGGCGTCGACACCGCAGACCTCGGCGGCACGCTCTGCCGTCCACTCCGCCACCTGCGCCCGCAGCTCCTCGGCGCCCAGCGTGTGCGCCGTCATCCACTCCTCGTCGACCCAGCCGTTGACGAACAGCTCGCGCACGAGGCTGTGCATGAGCGCGAGGTTGGTGCCTGGGCGCACGGCGAGGTGCACGTCGGCCCGGGCCGCGACCGGGGTCTCGCGAGGATCGACCACGACGACGGCGGGCGGCTGCGCGCCGTCCAGCCGGTCGAGCACGCGGGCCCACAGCACCGTCTGGGTCGCGGCCGCGTTGTGCCCGAACAGGAACAGCGCGTCGCATTCGTCGATGTCCTCATAGCAGCCGGGCTGACCGTCCGCACCGAAGGACTCCTTGAGCGACGCGGCGGCCGTCGCCGTGCACAGCCGCGTGTTGCCGTCCATGTGCGGGGTGCCGATGCCGGCCTTGCCGATGACGGCGAGTGCGTAGTACTCCTCGAGGAAGAGCTGCCCGCTCGTATAGAACGCGTGACTCAGCGGTCCCTTCTCGCGCAGCAGGCGCGAGCTGCGCTCGACGACGAGCTCCATCGCCTCCTCCCAGCTCACGGCCACCAGCTCGCCGTCCCGGCGGACGAGCGGAGTCGTCAGCCGCTCGTCGTTCTGCACACCCTGCCAGCTCGCGTACAGCCCCTTCGGCCCCAGCCGGCCGCGGTTGATCGCGTCGTCGGCACGGCCGCGGATGCCGACCATCCGGCCGTCCTTGACGGCGATGTCGCAGCCGCATCCGTTGCTGCACAGCACGCACGCCGAGCGCACCCACGTGTCGACATCCCCCTCGGCGATGCCGTCCGCCAGCTGCTGGTCGACCCGCGTCGGCCATGCTTCTCCGGGCGCATGCGGAGTGCGCGCCCCCCAGATGTCTTTGACCCGCTCCGCCGGCTCTGCACGCAAGGTCTCCTCCATGGGCACCATGGTGAGACGACGGATGCCGCGGCTCGACCCCCTTGACGAGCGGCGTTTTCGCGCACCCACGGATCGCCCACCGGGCCGCCGTCAACCGGTGGTCCGCTCGGCGCCGTCCCCGCCCCGCACGCACCGCCACACGCGGGCGGCCCCCCGGTCGTACTCTGAGCGCATGGGTGTCATCGAGTTCCAACTGACCCGCACGATCCCTGCGGGCATAGACGACGTGTTCGCCCGCCTGGCCGACATCGAGGGATACAACGAGTGGATGCCCGGCGCGGGAAGCATGCTGCGAGGCACCACGCTGACCTCGCCCGGCGCCCCGGCGCTCGGCACGACCTATCTCGATGACACATCGTTCGGTCCCACCCCAGGTGAGATCACGGAGTTCGAGCCGCCGCACACGCTCGTCTACCACTGGTGGAACAGGACGAAGGCGGGCAGGCTCACGGTGGAAGGCTGGCCCGCGTACCAGCTCGAGGCCACCCCCGACGGGACGACGCTCGTTCGCCACCACGCGGAGGTGCGCACCTACGGCCTGTACCGGCTGGCGACTCCCTTTCTGCGGAGGATCGCGAAGAAGGAGCGCACCGCCACGCTCGCGGCGCTCGCTGCGTCGTTCGAGCCGCGCCGGCGCGCCGACGGCTGATCCACCCCCTTGCGCAGACGCACCTCTTGAAAGTGGTGTCGGCGGGGAGTATCCCTGAGGTGGTCGTGCGAGCGATCGCGCGGCCGGGGGACCGCGGATACGGACGGGGGCGAGCCTGCCATGGCCGAAGACCAGTTCCTCACCATCGCGTCCATTCCTGGTGAGGCCGCGGACGACCGTCATCCGGGTGCCATAGAGGTGCTGAGCTGGAGCTGGACGGTGTCGAACCCCACGCCCGCCGCCGGTGGCGCGGGAGGCAGGGTGGGCAGGCCCACGCTCTCGGATATCGTCGTGTCGCTGCGCTTCGATGCTGCGACGCCGCGCCTCTTCGACGCCTGTGCGCGCGGCATCCGTATGGATGACGCATTGCTGTCGGCACGCCGCGCGGGCATGATCGGCGACTATCTCACGGTGCGGATGCAGCACGCCGTCGTGACCTCGGCGACCACCGCGCTCTCGGGCGATGAACCCGCGGTGCAGGTCACCTTCGGGTTCGACGACGTGACGCTGACCTACCAGCCGCAGCTGCCTGACGGCTCCCTCGGCGACCCGGTCGCGGTCACGCTCAGTCGTCGCCCCAGGTGATCACGTCGCCCGCTGCCTGGTTCGGCAACGGCGCACAGGAACGTGGACATGCCGTCCACCGATCCGAAAGGGAACCACCCATGAGTTGGAACGAGATCAGCAGCACTGTCCGCATGCTGTCCCTGCTGGGGCGCATCAGGCCCGAGATCTTCGACGTCTACCCGCCGCACAGCCACCGGGCGCACCTGCAGAGCAGATTCGACGCGGTCGCGCTCAATCCGCAGCCGCTCCCGCCCAGATGGCTCGTGGCGGCCTCTGAACTGTCGGGCCATATCGCCGAGGCTGTGCTCGACGCCGATCTGCGGGGTGAGGATCGCCCCGGGTGGGTGAGCGAGGTGGTCGACGACTGGTGCGGCACCGGCTGGCCGAGGAGGCTGCCCATTCCGCTGCCCGGTCCGCGCGCCGACGGCCCACAGCCGGATCCGTGGGATGTCGCGGCGGCGCAGCTTGCCGGCGCCGTGGCCTTCGCCTCGCTCGCTGCCCGTCTCGGCGGCGGAGGCGCACAGGAGACGTTCGCCCGGCTGGCCGAGAGCCTCGCCGAGGCATCGAGTCGCGAGATGTAGTCGGCGGCGCCGCCGCGCGGGGGCGCCGCCGGCGTCAGCGGTTGTCGCCCGCGACGTCGATGAGCACCTTGCCCACCGCGCCGTGCTCGACGGCGTCGTGAGCGGCGGCCGTCTCCTCCAGGGTGAACCACGTCAGAGGCAGGCCTGCCTGCTCGCCGACGGGGAGGGCGCCGTCGCCCAGCGCCGCGGTGATGTCTTCAGCGGCGGCGGTCAGGGCGAGGTCACCGACCGTGTACAGCAGGAGACCCTGGGTCCGCACGTTCTTCGCGAAGGTCGGCCGCACCGGGAGGGTGGCCTGGTCGCCGCCGTTGTCGGCGTAGTACGCGATGGATCCGTGGTTCGCGACGACCTGGCCGTCGAGCGCGGCGTTCTGCGCAAGAGACACCTCGACGATGTGGTCGACGCCGGCGGGGGCGAACGCGGCGATCTGTTCGGCAGTGTCGCCCTCCCGGTAGTTCACGACGTGGTGGGCCCCCGCAGCGAGCGCGAGCGCGGCCTTCTCGTCGCTCGAGATGGTGGCGATCACCGTCGCGCCGGCCCAGACCGCGAGCTGGATGGCGGCGTGGCCGACGGCACCCGCTCCCCCGGCGACGAGCACCACGCGGCCCTGGAGGGCGCCCGGCGACAGCCGCGCCGGCCCGGCCTCGTGCACGGTGAGCGCCCGGTGCGCGGTCATGGCGGGAACCCCGAGGCTGGCCGCGACGTCGAAGCCGACACCCTCGGGAAGCCTCACCGCCCGCGCGGCGGGCACGACGGTGTACTCCTGCGCCGTCCCGGTCGGGCGCTGATGCTGAGCGAGGTAGAGCCAGACGCGATCGCCGACGGAGAGTTCTGTCACCCCGTCGCCGAGGGCGTCCACCACTCCTGCCCCGTCCTGATTCGGCACGATCTCGTCGAACGCCAGCGCTCCGCTGGATCCCACGCGCGCCTTCCAGTCCGTCGGGTTGACGCCCGACACCGCGACCTTCACCCGCACCTCTCCCGGGCCGGGCTGCGCGGGTTCCCGCTCCGCGAGCGAGAGGACGGACGACGTGCCAGGGCGGGAGTAGACGATCGATCGCATGCGGGAGACCAACGCCGGGGAGGCGGCGGGCATTTCCCGTGCCGCCGATCGCTTCCCCTCTTGCGGGTCCCGCCCGCGGGGAGTATCTGTGGGGTGTCGTGCGCGTGATCGCGCGATCGGGGGAATCGGGGAACGGACGGGGGCGCAGCATGGCGTCCGACGAGTTGCGCGCGTATGCGGATCGGCTGCGGGGCACCCTGACGGCCCTCGGCGTCGATGCCGGGTCCCTGACCACGCTCGCCGACGCCGCGCAGCGCATCGCCGAACTGATCGATCACCCCGAGACCGCCACCGAGGCGGCCTGGCGCACCGCGGTCACCCAGTGGGAGAACGCCCGTGGGGCGGTGCTCGACGGGCTCCGCCGGGCCACGCTGGGCACGCTGGCCGAGATCCCCCTCCTGAATGAGCTGACGGATGCCGCGTCCCTCGCGACGAACGGCATCAACGCGGATCTCGACATCGGTCCTGTCCACGTCGCCGTGCGCACCGCCGTGCTGTACGTGGATCCTCCCGTGATCCCCGGGATCGACCTTCCGCCGGTCCCGATCGGCCCCTTCGCACTCGGTGCTGTCGAGGCGTCCCTCACCCCGCCGAGTTCGGGGGGAGGCGCCTCTCTCCCGGGCGGCGGCTCGCTGGTGCGCCTGCCGCCCAACGCGGGCGGTGCGCTCGAGCGCGGCTGGGGAGGATCGATCTCGGTGCCGGTGCCACCCGTGCTCGTGACCGCCTCGGCGATCCTCGCGGTGGACGGCGCCGACCCGAGCTTCCTCGCCGTGCTCGGCATCCAGTTCATCCCGCCGATCCAGCTGTCGTTCGGCTTCGCGCTCGACCGGGTCGGCGGCATCGTCGGCGTCAATCGCGGCATGGACACCGACGCACTGCGAGTGGCCGTGCGCACGGGCGCCGCGGGCGACGCCCTCCTGCAGGTGCGACCACCGGACGACCCGCTCGCCGTCGCCACCACGCTCGACCGCATTTTCCCGCGGCGCACCGGGATGCATGTCTTCGGGCCGTCGCTCCGGTTGACGTGGCTGTCACTGGGCCCGGCAGGCAGCATGGTGTCGCTCGATCTCGCCGTGGTGGTGCAGGTCCCGGACGGCCGGGTGGCGATCCTCGGTGTCGCGCGCATCGGCATCCCCAGCCTCCCCCAGGTCCTGAACCTCCGCGTCGACATGCTGGGACTCATCGACCCGGTCGAGAAGCTCGTGTCGATCGACGCCAGCCTCGTCGACAGCCACGTGCTGGGTGTATTCGAGATCTACGGCGACGCCGCCCTCCGACTCAGCTGGGGCAGCGAGGCCTACGTCGTCGTGTCGATCGGAGGGTTCTTCCCGGGCTTCGACCCGAAGCCGGCGAAGCTGCCGGCGCTGCGGCGGGTCGGGATGTCGCAATCCGTGCCCGGCAGCGGCATCACGCTGCGCGTCGAAGGCTACTTCGCCGTCACCGCCAACACGGTGCAGCTCGGTGGCCGCATCGAAGCGGGCATCGACGTCTCGGTGCTGGCCGCGCACGGTTTCATCGAGACGGACGCGATCCTGCAGCTGCGCCCATTCCGGTTCCAGGCACGCGTCGCAGCCGGGTTCTCGGTCTCGGCCGGCGGCTTCGACTTCGCCTCGGTGCAGCTGTCCGGGCAGATCTCGGGACCCGGGCCGGTCGTCGTGCAGGGATCGCTCTCGGTGTCCGTGTTCCTGTTCGAGGTGGAGTTCGACCAGACCTTCACGCTGGGCAGCGGCCCGGCCGATGCGCTCCCCGTCGCAGAGCCGATTCTCGACGTCCTCGCAGCGGAAGTGGCGAAGAAGGAGAACCTCCACGCCGAGAGCACCGCGGATCGGCTCGTGGCGCTGACGCCCCGCAAGCCGGTGCCGGGCAAGGCGCTGGTCCCGCCGACCGGGACGCTGCTGGTGCAGCAGAAGATCCTGCCGCTCGGCATCCCGATCTCGCGCCTCAAGGGCGTGCCGCTGACAGCGACCGCCGGCGCACGCATCACGGGCACCGGGCCGGACGTCCGCGATTCCTTCGCGCCCGCCGTCTTCCTCACGCTGAACGATGCCGAGCTGGTGAACCGCCCGCCGTTCGACGTGCTTCCGGCCGGCAAGGTGCTCACGCCCCCGCAGCCCGCGCTGAGCACGTTCCCGCACGCCGACGAGGAGCGCACGCTCGAACAGATCGTGATCGACACCCGGACCGGCGGGAAGCGGACGATCACCGCATCGCCGCCCATCGACCTGCTCGCCGCCTTCGCGATGGTCTCGGCGGCGCGCTCCGAGCCGGCGCTGTCCGACCGCACTCCGGTGATCTCGGCCGTCGCCGAGCAGTGGACCGTGATGGGCGTCGGGCAGGTGCACGAATCTGCGACAGAGGCCCACGAATGGGCGCGGGCTATCGGCACCGTCGCGGTGCCGAGCGCCGACCTCGCCGCCGCTGTTCCACTGGCGGGGGTGCTGTAGCGATGGCGATCACGGGCCAGTACTTCGGCAGGTTCGATCGGCCGCTGCGGGTGAAGGCGGGAGCGGCGGAGGGCGGCCGGCTGTCGGCGAAGGTCGACATCGGGATCGCGAACCTCGACGGGTCGGACCCGCGCACCGTCCAGGCGGAGTTCCAGCTCATGGGACCCGGGGACGTCGCCCGGCTCACCCCGGGAGCCATCGTCAGGCGCTACCCCTCTCCCGGCGCCGACGACGCCGAGTCCGAGAAGCTCGCCCACGTGGAGTTCGCAGAGAGCGACCTGCCCTGGCGCTACACGCCGCAGCATCCGTCCGGCGAGCGGCTGGCCCCCTGGCTGGCCCTGATCGTGGGAGTGCAGGGAGCTGAGGGCATCTCCACCCGCCCCGACGGCTCGGTGCGGCTCTCGCCCGCCATCCAGGCCACGCACGGGCTCGACGGCTCGTGGGCGTGGGCGCACGTGCACACCGTGGGCGCGTTCGAGCGCTCGCGCCTGGTGAGCCCGGCGCAGCTCTCACCCGACACGTCCTACCTCGCGGTCGTGGTGCCCGCTTTCACCGCCGACGGATCGGCCGCCTGGTCGGGCGCAGCGGCCGTCACGCTGCCGTGCTACGACCGGTGGGAGTTCCGCACCGGCGCGGAGGGCGACTTCCCCGGGCTGGCGAAGAAGCTCCGCAAGGCAGATCTGGCTGAGCTGGCCCTCCGCGGCGGCCGCCCGTTCGGACGAGCCGACGTCGAGTACCGTCCGCGCACCGGCGACCCCGCTGTTGTCCTGTCGGCCGCCGGTGCCCTCCGCGTGCCCGCCGACCCTCCGCCCGACCCCGCCGACGCGCCTCCTCCGGCCGAGGTCGCCGCCGACGTGGCCGCGCTGCAGACCCCGATCGTCTCGCCGGACGGACGGGACGTCATCACCGCGCCGGACTATCCCGGGGCGTTCCGACCACTCGAAGCCGCGCCGGCCGCCGCCGGGAGCTGGCCGGCGCAGCTGACCGATGATCCGCGGCTGCGCGGCGCCGCGGGACTCGGCGCGTGGACCGCGATCGCCTGGCAGGACCGTATCGCGGACGCCGCCGCGGTGAGGCTCGGCGACACGACCTCGGCGGCCGAGCGCATCCGCGCGCTCGCACTCGGCGTGTGGGCGAGTCGATCGCTGTGGCGTCGACGTGTGCCCGCCGACCCCGCGCAGGCCCTCGCCGTGCTCGCGCCGGCGCTCGGCCGCCTCCCGGCCGGGGGCGTCGGCAGCACGACGGTTCTCGGCGCCGTGGGGGTGCGCCACATCGACGACCCGGGTGGTCCCACTTCGCCGCAGCTCGCGCCCGCGCTGTTCTCGTCGGCCGCACGGCGCGCGCTGCGGCCGGGCACCGCACGGTCCTCGCTCGCCGCGCCCGGCCAGTCGGGCGTCGCCGCACTCGTCTCCGTCGCTGCCGGCTGCCCCGACCCGACGGATCCAGAGGACGTGCTCGGGCGGCAGCATCCGGATCCCGAACCTGATCCGCTGCGCCGTGCGAAGGAGGCGGTCCATGCGGCGACCGACGATCCCGGTTTGGCCGAGAGCGTCACCGACCGGCTGCTCAGCGACGGGGCGGTCGATCCCGCGGGCCTCGCCGCCGTCCTGTCGGCGATGCAACCCGGGCCTGACGGCCGGGTCGACGAAGAGCTGCTGAATCGGCTGCTCGACTCCCGTGACTTCCCGGCGTTGCCGGAGCCTGATGCAGCGTGGGAGGAGACGCCCGACGAGTTCGCGCCCCGGTGCGAACCCGTCGACGTGGGCCGGCTGGGAGGACTGGTCTCCGGCGCGATCGATCCCACGGTGCCCGAGCCGCCGGCCGCTGTCAGGGTCTACGCCACCCTCCCCGGCGTGCGATCGATGCGCCCGCTCGAGGTGGAGCCGGAGCTCGACATCCCGCTGTGGAGCTTCCTCTCGACGGCCTCGCCGGACTGGATGCTGCCGGGCGTCGGCGACCTCGCGACGCACGAGGTGATCGCCGTCGAGACGAACCCGCTGTTCGTCGAGGCCCTCCTCGTCGGCGCGAACCGCCAGGCCGCGGCGGAGCTGCGGTGGCGCAACGTTCCGATGCGGGCCCGGAGCTCGCCGCTGCGGCGCTTCTGGCAGCGCACGGATCGCACGCCGGGTGGCGACCCGGACGCCGTGCACGACATCCGTCCCATCCGCCAGTGGCCCGACGGGTCGGCGCTCGGGGATCCGGGACTGACTCCGAGCGGGCGCAGCAGCGAGGCGGTGGTGGTCTTCCGCTCGCCGATCTTCACGCGGTACCCGACGACGGTCGTCTATCTCTACGACGCCCGCACGGCACCGGGCGGTGCACCCGACTGGGACGATCCCCCTGATGAGAACGTCGCACTCGCACGGCCGCGCCGCGTCGACTTCACGTTCACCGGCACGATCGGGCCCGAGGTCACATTCTTCGGGTTCCCCGTGCCCATCGCCGAGCTCGCCCACCACTGGGTCGTGCTCGAAGAACCGCCCGCCGGCTATCGATTCGCCCACGCCCCCGCCGCGGGCATCGCCGCGACGGAGGACCACAGCGGCGACTTCGCCCACCGACGCTTCGCTCTCCCGGTGCGCGTGCTGATCGGACCTCTCGCATGACGCGCGTCGAAGTCCTCACCCCACTGCGCCTCGAGACCCGTTTCCAGGCAGACGGCGCCGGCGGCTGGATCCTGCGGCTGCGGGCGTATCCCGATGACGTCGCCCTCGCACGTCCGCCGGCGGCGCCTCTCGGCGAGGAGCTCGACATCCTCGAAGACGCGCTCGCCGCCATCGACCCGGCTGCCGACCCGGCGCCCGCCGCCGACGCGGCCTTCCGATCCGTCGCGGCCTCGCTGGGCGGGCGGCGTGCCTGGTGGTTGTGGCGAACCGCGACGACGGTCGAGGCGGGGCCGAACGGGATGCCGCGCCGCGTCGCCGATCGCTCCGCCCAGGCGGCGGCGAGGACGGCCGAGGTCAGGACGCCGCTCGGGCTGCCCGAGGCGCTGGACGTGTGGCTGGTGCTCGACGGCGGCACGCGGCTGGCCGACACCCTCGCGGTGGACCGCGCGCAGATCGCGGCGGAGCTGGGCTTCGGGCCCCTCGAGCCTCACGACCGCACGCTGCCCCGCCTGTGGTGGCTCGACTACGAGCGCGCCAGGGATGTCGGGCTCGCGACCGAACTCGCCCTGACCCAGAGCGAGGTCGACACGCTGAGAGCCCTCGTCGTCGTGGGCGCAGGCGACACGCCCGCTGCCGATCTGCTCGCGTCGCACGCCGCGGCCGGTCGACTCGGAGTGGTGGCGCAGGGCACACCGACGAACACGGTCGCGGGTCGGGACGCGGCGCCGCTCGCCGACGACCCGGAGACCTGGCTCCCGCTGCTCGACGTCGACGGGACCGAGCAGCCGGGCACGGTCGACGTGCTCCGCGCTTTCGGTGCGGACACGGGAGCCGGCACACCCATGCTGCCCCTTCCCGGTGGTGAGTCCGGGCATGGCCGGGCGGCCGCTCTCGCGGTGCGGGGGCTCTGGCCCGTGCTCTGGGGCCGCACGATCCGCGACGTCGTCGGGACGATCGCGGGCTCGACAGCCGAGCCCGACCTGGCCGAATGGGCTGCGCGCACGCTCGCCGTGCAGGGCCCGTGGCCGGCGGTCCGCGTCGGCGATCAGCCGTACGGGCTGCTGCCGACGTCGGACTTCGGCGACGCCGACCTGCCCGGGCCCGGCGATCTCGACGTGCGCTGGCAGGATGCTCCGGGCGACGATCCCATGGCGAGCGATGTCGAGCGGTCGCTCGTGCAGTGGGCGGTGCCCTGGCGCGACGGAGCGGCCCGCGCCGCCGCAGCGGCGACGACGGTTCCGGATGCCTCGCCCGTCGTCGGCGCGGATTCCGCCACACTCCTCGCCCTGCACGGACGGCACGCACCGTCGATGTTCTGGCGGGTCCGCCGCGTGGACGACCTGCCGACCGTGCAGGCCCAGCAGATCGCGCAGGGCCTGGTCGTGAGCCACGCGACCGGCTATGACCGGTCGACGGCACGTGCGTGGCACGGTTCGCCGTTCGCGTTCTCGGCTCTCACCGCCGCGGGCGCACGGCGGCACCTTCCCGGTCCGCCGCGCGACGAGGAGCCCGACCCCGATCGCCTCTTCGAGATGCTCGACGAGCACCCCGAACCGCTCTACTTCGGCGAGCACGTCGAGTTCGGGCTGTTGGGTCACCTCCTGCGCGAGGCGCTCATCATCGCGCGCGCCACGGTGGGGCGCGCGGCGCTGGACCTCGACGCCGGAATCACTCCCGATCCCGGTCGGCGGATTCCGCTGGACGACGACTATCCGAACACGGTCATGCGCGGGTCGGACGACGCGATCGGTTTCGTTGCAGGGTCGGGTCGGGAGGGCGAGCTCATCGTCCGCCGGTTCGATGCGGTGCGCGAAGCGCTGAAGGAACTCATCGAGGAGTACCGCAACAACCCCGCCGACACGCTCCGCGGCATCAAGGCCGCGCTCGACGCCGCCTCTTTCCGCGCCGATCCGTGGCTGATGGGCATGGCCGCACGGCGTGCCGGGCTCATGGCGAACGCGGGCGCGCCGTTCCTCCTCGGCGCATACGGCTGGGTGGATCGCCCGCAGCCGTGGTCTCCGGCACGCCCGGGTCTTCCGCCGGGCCCGACCGAGGCCGGTCTGCTGCACGCCCCCTCGTTCGCCCAGGCGCAGGTGGCCGCGGTGCTGCGCGATGCCGCGGTGCGCACGAGAGACGAGGGCCGCTGGGACCTGACGTTGACCGCCGACAAGGTGCGCGCCGCCATCCGACTCAATGAGCGCGTGCGGCTCGGCGTGCATCCGTTCGAGGCGCTCGGTCTGGAGGTCGAGGCGGTGGCGGGGGACCCGAACGACGTGAGGATGCTGCGGCGTGCGTTCCCGACGACCGGCGAGACGGCCGGGACCGACGACGTGACCCGTCGCGTGTGCGACGGCGCTGCAGTGCTGGACGCCGTGCGGGCGAACAAGCTCCCGCCCGGCCTGCCGGCCGACCTCGGAGACCGGCTCGCGCCGCTGGATGACGTCCTCGACGCCTACGCCGATCTGCTTCTCGTCGATGGCGTGCATGCTCTCGTCACGCGCAGCCCCGAAGCCGGCGGCGCCGCCATGGAGGCGGCCGCCGGACTGGCGACGCCGGTGGAGCTGCTCGGCATCCGCACCCCGCGCGAGGCGACCACCGTCCCGGTCTCGTGCTGGCTCGTGCTGCCGGCCGGTCAGCCCGCGGCACCCGGGGCGGACCCCGTCGCCGTCGCCGACCCGGTCTTCCACGCCCTCGCGGGGGACGCGATCGACGATCTCGCCGATCCCGTCGTCTCCGGTGCGCTCCGGCTCCTGGGCGGGTCGGAAGCGGCGCCGGACGGAATGGACGATCACCCCGCCATCGTGCCCGCGATGATGCAGAGCCTGAAGGATCGGCGGGCCCAGCTTCTGGCCCGCGCCGAGACGCTGCGGGCGGCGCTCACCGATGAAGTCGATGTCGTGACGGATGCCACGGTCACGGATCTCGCCGAGCGGTGGAAGCTGGAGCTGCACGAGGTGACGGAGGACTGGACCGCCGGCGACCGGCGGGCGGAGGCCGCGGCGGCCTTCGCCGCACGAATCGACGAGACGGACGACGAGCCCGCGTCGATCCCGGCGCTGCAGGATCAGCTGCGCACCCTCGTGGGGCGGCGGCATCTGCCCGTCGTCCCCGTGGTCGATCGCGGACTGCTGCCGCCGTGGGTCGCGGTGGCCGACGGCAGGCTCGACGCCGAGTGGCTCGAGATCGTCGCAGCCGTCCGGCCCCGGGTCGCGGCGCTCGAGGCGCACCAGCTCACCGCCGCGCAGCCGTGGCCCGCGGCGATCGACGCTCCCGCAGCCGAGCCGTGGAGCAGGACCGGCCCCGTGCGCATCGCGTACGGCCCCGAGGTGGCCGGAGCCTCGGCACGCGTCGGTCTCGCGCTCCTGGATCGCTGGGTCGACTCGGTGCCGTCGCAGCACCACGTCACGCAGGCGGCCTTCGGCTTCAACGCCCCCAAGACCCGCGCTCCGAACGCCGTGCTGGTGGCGGTGCCGCCCGACCCTGATCGTCCGCTCGAAGGCGAGGCGCTGCTGCGCGTCGTCATGCAGGTGCGACGGCTCGCGCTGGCGCGCGCCGCACGTCCCACCGATCGCGAGGGACTTCCGTGGGCGACGCCGTCGCCGATCGTGCAGGCAGATCCGCCGGTCGACATCAGGCAGGGATGGCCGACATGACGAATCTCCGGCGAGCCTGGTTCGAGCCCGGCCGCACCGACCCCGAGCTCGGGCTGCGCGCCGAGGTCGCCGACCCGGTGTGGTTCCTCGCGCGGCAGTGGGAGCTCGGCGAGTTCCAGGGCGAGGATGCCTCCTCCCCCGTCCGGGTGACGCTCACCCCGCAGCAGATCCCGCTCCGCTACGACGCCGCGCGTCCGCACCTCGATCCCACCGTGATCCCCGGCGAGGCCCTCATCGAGGCCGAACCCGGCGAGTGGTGGACGATCGGAAGACGGGCACGGGCCGGGCGCGCTGCCGCTCCGCTGCTGCCGCCGGAGGATCTCGACGGCGTCCGCTTCGGACCGCTCCCGGCACCGTACGAGGCCCTCGCGGATGCGGTCGACGGCCAGGCGGTCTTCGAAGCGGGACTCCTCGCCGGTGACGCCATCTGGGATGAGCTCGGCGTGCCCTCGCCGCCGCCCGACCGCTTCTCGCGACGCGACCTGTCGTACAGCGCCACCTTCGCGGCCGGCGACATGGGTCTCGAGGTGCGCGAGCACCGCGGCGGCGACGTCGACTGGTTCAGCGTCGACACCGCTGAGGCCGCAGGCGTCCCTGTCGGCGACGCGCCGTTGGAGGCGGAGGTCGTTCCCACACGTCTCACCTTCCCCGGTGCGCCCCATCCGCGCTGGTGGCAGATCGAGGACGCCGCCGTCGACCTCGGAGCGTTCGCCCCAGATCGCTCGCATCTGGCGACCATGCTGCTGTCGGATCTCGCGGTCTCGGACGCGGAGGACTGGTTCGTGTTCCCCGTGCCGGCCGGATCCGACCCGGTCGGCGGCACGGCGCCCCCGACGGCAGGGGTGCTCGCGCGTCTCGGAGCCGTCGTACGGGTGACCGATTCGTTCGGTGAGACGCACGATCTCGCCGCCCCGCCGACCGAAGGACCCGGCGGGTGGTCGCTGTACTTCGTCCGAGGCCTCGCCGCGACCGACCTCGTGGTGTGGCCGGTCGCCGTCGCGTCGCACAGCGGTCCACCCCTCGACGACATCGTGATCGGCGTCGATGAGGACGCCAACATGGCTTGGGCGGCCGAGCTGCGGGCGGACGGCGCCGAGCTGCTCGCTGACACGTCGACGGCGGAGGCCATCGCCGAGACGACGCGCACCGGCACGCGGCGGTTCCGCTACGAGCCGATGACGACACTGCCGTCTCATTGGCATCCTTACACCCGGTCGCAGGACTGGCGGCAGGCGATCCTCGCCGATCTGACCGGACCGGTGCCGCAGCCCCGACCGGGACCGGTGTCACGGCTCATCGGCGGCCCCTCCGGCATGGGCGCCGGCACCGGTCATGAACTCGACATCCGGGCCATCCCGAGCGCGGGCGTGCGGGTCCGGCGCCGCGCCCGACTCGCCCGCGACACGAACGGGGCTCCCGTCCTCTGGGTCGAGCGCAGCGCGCTGCCCGTGGCCGGTCCGCCGGTCTCCCATCTGCGCTGGGACGTCATGGTCGAGGCGCCCCAGCCCGATCCGAACCCATGACAGCCTGAAGCGCGCAGCAGAGCGCCGCCGGCGACGTGACGGCTAATCGCCCCACGCCGCACGCACCTCGCGCGGCGACCGCCCCGGAGGCTGCGAAGGGCGCGGGCCGGGTTCGCTCTGCGGCGGGGTGTTCAGCCTCACCGGCGTCCCGGGTTCGAGGTCCACGACGTCGCCGAAGTGACGGATGCGCAGCGTCCCCTCCCCGACGAGCTCGTAGGTCGTCGCGTCGGCGCCGACGTCCACGCGGAGCACGGATCCGGCCACGCGGACGCCGAAGGCCAGCCGCGTGAGCGGAGCCGCCAGGCGAGGCGCGAACGCCAGGTCGCGGCATCCGTCCCGCATCCCGCCGAGTCCCGACACGACCGCGGACCAGACGCCCGCGAGCGCTGCCACATGCAGGCCGTCGTCGACATCGTCGCGCAGATCGTCGAGGTCGATCGTGGCGGCCTCGCGGAGGTACTCGATCGCGAGATCGAGGTGTCCGACCCGCGCCGCGACGACCGACTGCGACGACGCCGAGAGCGACGAATCCCGGACGGTGAGCTCCTCGTAGTAGGCGAAGGCGCGCGCCGTCTCGTCGGCCGAGAACTCCTCGGGGAAGAACTGGAGCGCCAGCACGAGGTCGGCCTGCTTCACCACCTGCTTGCGGTAGAGGTCGAAGTAGGGGAAGTGGTCCTGCAGCGGGTACTGGTCGTGCGACGTGGCGGCGAAGTCCCACCGCTCGAGGTCGGTGAAGCCCGCCGACTGCTGATGCACGCCCCGTTCCTCGTCGACCGGGACGGCGATCGCGGCGGCGATGCCCTCCCACGCGCCGATCTCGTCGTCCGTGACGCCGAACCGGCGGGCGTCCGCGGGATGCCGGCGCGCGGCCTCGGCGGCGCCCCGCAGGTTCCGCCGGGCGGCGAGGTTCGTGAACGTGTTGTCGTCCACGAGCGCCGAGTACTCGTCCGGCCCGGTGATGCCGTCGATGTGGAACACGCCGTCGCGACCGCGATACCCGAGCGACACCCACAGTCGCGCCGTCTCGACGAGGATCTCGAGCGCCACCTCGCGCTCGAAGTCCGCGTCGCCGGTGACACGCACATGCCGCAGGAGCGCGACCGCGATGTCGGCGTTGATGTGGAACGCGATCGTGCCGGCGGGCCAGTAGCCCGAGCACTCCCGTCCGCTGACCGTCCGCCAGGGGAACGCCGCGCCGGCCAGATGCAGCTTCTCCGCCCGCTCCCGCGCCAGGTCGAGCGTGGAGTGCCGCCAGCGCAGGGCGTGGGCCGCGGCATCCGGAATCGTGTACGTGAGCACGGGCAGCAGGAATGCCTCCGCGTCCCAGAAGGTGTGCCCCTCGTACCCCGGGCCGGTGAGCCCCTTTCCGGGGATCGAGCGGACCTCGGTGCGCGCGGCCGACTGCAGCACCTGGAAGAGCGCGAACCTCACCGCCTGCTGCAGGCGCGCGTCGCCCTCGAGCACGATGTCAGCGGAGTCCCAGAAGCGGTCGAGGTAATCGCGCTGCTCGCGCGCCAGCCCTTCCCAGCCGAGCCCCGTCGCGGCCGCCACGGCGGCCTGCACGCGGTCGCGGAGTGCAGCATCCGTGAGCGCATCCGACCATTCGTGGGCCACGATCTTCACCAGACGGATGCTGTCGCCCGCGGCGAGCCGGGTCGTCACCGTCGTGCGGGCCACGTCGTCGGATGCCGCGGTGCCGACGGTGCAGTCGGCGCCCTCCAGCACGTGGTCCATCGCCACCGCGACACCGATCCCGCTGCGTCGAGTGCGGAGCAGGAGCGTGGCCCCGGAGGTGCCGGCGAGCTGCTCGATGGGCTCGAACGGGTGCTTCAGGGGCTCCATCACGCGGTCGTCCGGATGCACGCGGGGCGGCGGCTCATCTGCCACGATCTCCGAGAGCACGGTGAGGTCGATCGGCCCGCCGACGGCGGTCACCCGGTACTCGATCGCGGCGACCGGGCGGTGCGTGAGCGACACCAGGCGGGTCGATTCGACGTGCACCGTGTCCCCGGCGGGCGACGTCCACCGCAGTTCCCGCCGCAGCGTCCCGGCGCGGAAGTCGAGGCGCTGCTCGTGGTGCGCGAGCCGCCCCTCACGGATGTCGAGCGGCTCATCTCCGACCAGCAGCCGGATCACCTTGCCGTCCGGGGCATTGATCAGCGCCTCGCCGTGCTCGGGATAGGCGTATCCGTCCTCGGCGTACGGCATCGGGTGCTCTTCGAAGAGCCCGTTCAGATAGGCGCCGGGAACTTCGCACGGGTCGCCTTCGTCGATCGTGCCGCGCCAGCCGATGTGGCCGTTGGAGAGCGAGAACACGGACTCGCGTCGGGCCTGGCGGTGCGGATCCCACCCCGACCGGCCGATCCCCCACGGCGAGACGTCGAAACCCGAGCTGTGAGGCATACGGCCAGTCTGCGGGTAGGCCGCGGGGCTCGCGAAGGCCTTGCAATCAGCGCGACGGCCCGGTATCGCCCGGGTTGCGCCGTCAGCGAATCCGGCGGGTCTGCCCCTTCCGCCGGTATGAGGATGGACCGCGTGTCCGTAGAAGGAGTAGGAGTGACCGCCGTCGCGGTCGCCGCAGCCCGTGCGCTCGAGTCCGATCGCCCCGACGCGCTCGTCCAAGACCCGTGGGCGGCCACGCTCGTGCGGGAGTCAGGCGTCGCGGTGCCGTTTCCCGAGCGCTGGCCGGTCGACCTGGGGGACGCGCCTGCCGTGGAGCACTCGATGCTGCTGGGCGCGATGTACATCGGCCTGCGCACGCGGTTCATCGACGACGAGTTGCGCGCCGGCGGGGTGTCGCAGGTCGTCGTCCTCGGCAGCGGCCTCGACACCAGGTCGTGGCGGCTGGACTGGCCGGTCGGCACCCGCGTGTTCGAGCTCGACTCCCCCGCCGTGGTCGAGTTCCTCGACAGGACGATGGATGCCGCGGGTGCGACGCCGACCGCGGACCGCACGGCTCTGGCCGCCGACGTCACCGCGCCCTGGGCGTCGGCGATCGTCCGAGCCGGTCTCCGCCCCGATCATCCGACGCACTGGGTGCTCGAGGGACTCCTCCCCTACCTCAGCGCGCACGATCAGTCGGCGCTCCTCGACGACATCATCGCGCTGTCCGCCCCCGGCTCCCGAGCCGTGATCGAGCGGGCACCGGCACTGACCGACACCCCCGAGACGCGGGAACGGCTCGAGACGTTCTCGCTGGCCACCGGCATCCCCTTCGACGAACTGCTCGCGCGCACCGATCCGCCCGATCCCGCTGCGGTGCTCCGCGCCGCGGGCTGGATGGTGGAGGAGGTCGACGTGGGCGATCTGGAGCGCCGATACGACCGGCCCCTGCGCATCGACCGCAACGACGAGCCGCCCGCGTCCGCGTCGTCGGAGCCGTCGCAGCGCGGCGGGTTCGTGAGCGGGCAGCTCGCCGATCGGTGAGGGGCGCGCCGGCCCCACCCATCGGTCCGGGGCGGCGCAGATCCCGATCAGACGCCGTGGACGTGCTCCGCGCGCCGCGCCTCGCCGAAGCCCTTTGCCGTCTGAGCGTCGAAGTGATCGGCGGCCGTCCCGTGGAATCGCTCCGATACCGCCGAGGTGTAGACGATGCGCCCCCGAGCGATGACGAGCCGGCGCGCCGGCTGGTCGACCACCACGGACTCCGCATCGTGCGTGTCGAGCACCACGAGCTCGGCGGGCGCGCCGACGGCCAGGCCACGCGCCCGCTCGGATCCCATGACCCCTGCGGCATCCGTGGTCACGGCACGGTGGAGGGCCGCGAAGTCGGACGGATCCGAGGCGAACGTCACGCGCCCGAGGAGCAAGGCCATGTCCAGCGGATCCGCGGTCCCCGTCGGGGTGAAGGCGTTGCGGATGTTGTTGGACGACACGGCCGTGCGCACGCCGTGTCGCCGCAGCTCCCCGATAGGCGCGACGCCACGGCGGACCGACCTCCGATCGTTGCGGCCGACGAGGTACAAGTCGGTGGCCGGAAGCACCACCACTGCCACGCCGGCGCCGGCCAGCGCGTCGAGCGTGCGCGCGCGCCGGTCGGGCTCGAGCGCGCCCAGCGTCGTGACGTGGCCGATCGCGACCCGCCCGTGCAGTCCCCGGGCCGCCGTCGCCCGGGCCACGTATTCGGCGAGCGCGAAGCGCTCATCGGTCGCGTCGTCTGCGAGGTCGAGATGAAGGTCGGCGAGCGTCCCGAACTCGACCGCGAGGTCGAGCACGGTGTCGACGTGCGCCCGCGCATCCGCGACATCGGCCTCCGTGTACGGACAGCCGCCGACGACCGTGCCCGGCAGCTGCAGCGCCTCGTGCATGAGCGCGAGGGTGCCGGGGCGGGACCGGATGCCCTCCTGCGGGAACACGGCGATCTGCAGGTCGAGCCAGTCCCGGTGCCGCGCGGCGAGGTCGTGCATGACCTCCACGCTCAGGAGGCCGACGGTCGGGTCGACCTCCGTCTGCGCCCGGATCGCGGTGGTACCCGCTCGCAGCGCCGCCCCCAGGACGCGCTCGGCCCGCCCCTCGACATCCGCGTGGGTGAAGTCGCGCTTGCGCCCGGCGGTGTAGGCGATCGCCGCATCGAGCGCGCCGCCGCGGGACGGGCCGCCGAGCAGCGCCTTGTCGAGATGGAGGTGGGGCTCCGAGAACGCCGGCGCGACGACGCACCCGCCGACGTCCACGATCTCGGCGGAGGGCGGAACCATCCCCTGGCCCGCGGGCGCGATGCCGGAGATGCGACCGTCCTCCAGCAGGATGTCGACGAGCCCGTCCGCGTCGCGCACCGACGCGCGCGACAGCACGAGTGCGCCGGTGCGCGCGTCGGTGCTCATGCCGTCGTCGCCGGCACCGCGCTCGATGCGCGCGCGCCGGTCAGCGCATCGGCGGAGCGTGCGGCCGCCAGCAGCAGCTCGTCGTCGCCGGGGCGGCCGACGAGGCAGACGCCCACCGGGAGCCCATCGAGCTCGGCGAGCGGCAGCGAGACGGCGGGCAGACCCGCCAGCCCCGCGATGCACGTCATGGCGATCGTCCGACCGCGGAGCGATCCCTTCGCCGCGGCATCCAGCTCGATGAGAGGCGCCGGACCGGATGCCGCGGCGAACGCGAGGACCGCACCTTCCGGGAGGATCTCCGCGAGGCGCGCGCGGATCTCGTCGCGCGCCTCGTCCGCGAGATGCATCGCGTCGGTCGGGGCGCTACGAGCGTCGTTCATACGCGCGGTGATGCCGGGGCCGAAGGCCGGCTCCCGCGCCGTGACCCACTCGCCGTGGGTACGCCAGATCTCGGGGAGCTGACGCGCCATGAACGCCCCGCGCCAGCGACCCAGGGTCTCCGGGCCGGCGAGGTCGACGACGGTGCGCTCCGCCCCCAGCTGCGCCGCAAGCCGATCGACGGCCGCCACGACGGCGTCGGCCGCGTCGGGGTCGGCGAGGGCCAGCACGTCCTGTGCGAGCACGATGCGCGTCACCGCGGGCGCGGCCTCGGGCACAGGTGCGGAGCCCAGCAGCACCCGCGTCGCACGCTCGAGGTCGTCGCCGGTGGCGGCGAGCACCCCGACGGTGTCGAAGCGGGGCACGAGCGGCACCAGGCCCGCGGTGGGCACGCGGCCGTGCGTCGTGCGGATGCCGAAGATGCCGCAGTACGAGGCGGGCACGCGGGTCGATCCGCCGGTGTCGGTCGCCAGCGCGTAGTCGACGAGCCCCGCGGCGACCGCGGCCGCCGAGCCGCTGGACGAGCCGCCGGGGATGCGGTCCGGATCGTGCGGGTTGCGCGGGGTGCCGTAGTGCACGTTGGTGCCCGACAGGCTGAACGCGAGCTCGTCGCTGTGCGAGATGCCGACGACACTCGCCCCGGCGTCGACCCAGCGCTGCACGGCAGCCGCGTTGCTCGTCGCCACCTCCGCATCGGCGAGCCAGTCGGGGTTTCCCGCAGCGATGCGCTGGCCGGCGATCTCGAACAGATCCTTGGTGACGGTGACCGTGCCGGCGAGCGGGCCGGTCGCCGCACCCTGTGCGAGCATCGCCGGCCCGACGCGGAGGGCGCCGGTGGCCGCGGCCGCCTCCGTCGAAGGGACGACGGCGCTCATGCGTCGACCGACACGAGACGGTTGGGGATGGTGTTGAGCTCTTCGATGCCACGGTCGGTCAGCATGACGGTGCCGCCGATGCAGACGCGCTTTCCGTCGCGGAGGGCGTTCGGCTCGAAGGCGAACGCAACGCCCTCGCCGATCTCGAAGTCGCCGTCCAGCGCCACACCCGACGGGAGTTTGGGCAGGTGCCCGAGCGCCGGGTCGACGCTCGGATCGATGCGCGTCGCGGAGTTGTAGAGCACGCCCGACACCGTCTGAACCATCGGCCCGGTGTTCCACGTCTTCGAGCGCTTGAGCGGCTCGTCCATGATCTCGGCGAGTTCCGCGAAGCGCATGCCGGGACGCAGCGCCGCGATGCCGGCGTGGTACGACTCCAGGCACACGTCCTCGAGTTCACGCAGCAGGCGGTCCGGCTCGCCCAGGACGACGTCGATCTGCTGCTGCGACTCGAATCCGCCGTAGTACGCGAAGATCTCGGAGGCGATGCTGTCGCCCGCCTCCAGGATGTACGGGGCTCCGCCCATGCCGAACCACTCCGGCTGTCCCCAGCCGAAGCGATGCGAGCCGGCACGCTCGAGGATGAAAGGCGCGCGCATCCATCCCCCGGCCGCGACGATGGCGTTGATCGCCGCAGCCGTCACGACGCTCTCGCGCACGCCGACCCGGGTGGCCTCGACGTAGGCGGCGCAGGCGGCCTCGCCGATGGCGGCGGCCTTGCGGATCATCTCCTGCTCCTCGGCGCTCTTGAACTGCGTGAGCGTCTCGAACGCGTCGGCCACGTCCACCCAGGTGACCTTCGGAAGGGCGGCCAGCACGTTCGTCCACGTGCGGAACGGGATGACGCCGTTCCATTGCCCGACAGCTCGGCTGGTGAGCCCCACGACGCCGATCGTGGCCGCATCCAGCGACCGCTCCTTGAGCACTGCGGTGAGGTTGCCGATCGGGTTGCCGTGCAGCCAGCTGTCGGTCCAGCGCTCGTAGCGCGCGCCGGCGCCGTCGTAGCGGTTGATCGGCACGTCACCGACCAGCATGAGCGGCTCTTCGGTGGGGGTGAAGAGCACCGTCGCGTGGGACTCCTCGTTGGTCAGATACGAGTCATTGGCGTTGCGCCCCTGGCCGAAGATCACGAGGGCGTCGATCCCCTGTGTGGACAGGAACGCACGCACGTTCGCCCAGCGGCGGTCGCGTTCGGCGAGGGTCAGGGTGGGAAAGTAGTCGCTGTCTACGGCGACGGAGTTGGGGACGATGGTCAGGGTCATGTTCGGCTCCTCGGAGTGGTCGGATGCGGCTCAGGCCGCGGTGGATGTCGGGACGCGGGCGGCGAGCGCGGCACGCAGCGCGGCCGCACTGTCGGTGATGAAGGCGAGCGCCTCGTCGGAATCGACGCGGGCACGGAGGTCATCGAGCCCGGGAGCCGTGCCGGCCCGCGCGCGCTCCTCATAGCGGGCGGTGTGGCCTTCGACGACCGCGAACTCGTCGGCCGTGAGATCGGGATGCCCCGCCCACCAGCGCGGGTCGTCGACGTACAGCGGCATCTCCGCGTTCATCCCGATGACGCCTTCGATCGACAGGTTGGCCGTCGCGCCGCCCCGGTCGAGCTCGTCGAGGAGCGCTCCCCAGTCGATGACTCCCTTGCCCACCGGGGCGAGGAAGCGGCCGATGCCGTCGTCGGTGCGATGCAGGGCGACGTCGCGCACGTGCGTCGAGCGTGTGTAGGGCGCGACGCGGCGCGCGGCGGCCACAGGGTCCTCGCCGCGCACCAGGACGTTGGCGGTGTCGAACGTGATGCCGAAGGCGTCGGGTCCCGCCGTCTCGACCAGGCGCACCACCTCGAACGAGCTGATCTCCTCGTGGGTCTCGATGTTGAGGTGGGCGCCGGTCTCGCGCAGCAGCGGAGCAAGCCGCTCGAGCACCTTGGCCGTGGCGGCCAGCTGATCGGCCCAGTCCACGTCCGTGCGGAACCGGTCGCAGGCGTAGAGGCCGCGGATGCGGAACTGGTAGTTCGCGGTCGCGGTCCAGAGCTCCGTGATGCCCGCCGCGGTCACGGCGCGGATGATCCGCTCCATGCCGAGCAGGTAGTCCCCCTCGCCCAGGCGGCGGATCTCAGGCGCCTCCGGCGTCGCGAACGGGTTGACCTTGGCGACGCCGACCTCGAGGTACAGTCCGAGGTCGGCGGCGGCATCCGTCACCTCCGACAGCTCGCCGGCATCGAGCGTCGGGCTCAGCGCGAACGCCGAGCGGAAGAACGCGCCCTCGAGCCCGAGCGCGGCGACCTGCTCGAGGGTGCCGATGGCGCCGAGATCGGCAGCCCCCGGGAACTTGCTGGTGTCGGTGCCGACGCGGCGGATCATCCGAGCTCCCCCGCGGTCGGGCTCAGGTCGACAAGACCGCGCGAGAAGACATTCGCCGGGTCGTAGGCGCGCTTGACTGCCACGAGACGCTCGTACTTGGCGCCGTACACGGCCCTCGCGACCGCCTCATCGCCGGCGACCGAGGTGAAGTTGATGTACGTCCCGGCCTTGTAGGGCGCGAGCGCCTCGTCGAACCGCTTGGCCCACGCGACGAGCGGCGCCTTCTCGCCGGGATACTCCCAGTCCGCCCCGATGTTGGCGCCGAACGGGGCGCCGACGCCGGCCGTCGAATCGTTCGACGAGTCCCGCGGCGTGCGCCTGCCGGCGATGATCTCGAAGGGGCACATCACCTGATGGGCGATGTGCGCGCTCGAGTTGAGGGCGCGCCCCGTGTAGGCGTCGCTCATCTCGATCACGGTGTCGATCGCGGCATCCGAGAAGTCCTGCAGGAACAGATGCTTCCAGTAGTGCGAGATGCCGTAGCGGAACTCGTCGTCGGTCGCGTGCTGCAGCGTCACGTGCGGCATCGTGCGCAGGCTCTCGTAGATCGGGGCGCCGAGCGCGAACATCCCCGCCGTGGCCGCCGGCTCGTCGGCCGGGTCGCCGTAGAAGACGGTCGCCAGCGACAGGATCGGCCGCCCGCGGTGCTCTGCGGGGATCTGCGACCAGTACTCGGGGGCCCGGAGCAGCCGCAGGTAGGTGCCGATGTTGGCGGGGGCGTCGAGACCCCACTCCCGGAAATGCCGCATGATCGCGGCGCGGTCGGATGCGGGGAAGAGCGCCTGACGCACCGTCGCGAGCCCCGGGAGCGGGACCGTGCGGAAGGTGAACCGCGTCGCGATCCCGAAGTTGTGACCCGCGCCCTTGAGCGCCCAGAACAGGTCGGGATTCTCGTCGGCGTTCGCGGTCAGGATGCGGCCGTCCGCGACGACCACCTCGATCTCGACGACGTGATCGACGGTCGCGCCGTGCATCCGCGCCAGGTAGCCGAAGCCGCCGCCGAGCGTGAGCCCGGCGACACCGGTGTGCGAGACGACGCCGGCGGGAACGGCGAGGTCGTACGGCTGGGCGGCGCGGTCGACGTCGCCCCACCGGCATCCCGCCCCGACCGTGGCCGTGCCTGCCCCGAGGTCGAACGCGATCCCGTCGAGCAGCGCCGTGTCGATGAGCACCGCGCCGTCGGCGACCGCGGTGCCGGCGAGGTTGTGGCCGCCGCCGCGCACGGTGACGGGCACCTCGTTGCCGACGCACCAGCGCAGCGCGTCCGACACGTCCTGCGCATCGCGGCATCGCACGATGGCGGCGGGGAGCCGGTCGATGTCGGCGTTCCAGACGCGGCGCAGGAGGTCGTAGTCGGGGTGGTCGGGATACACGACCTCGCACGAAACGGCGGCAGCCAGTTCGGAGAGCGCGGCAGTGGCATGGGTGAGGGTCATGTGGGCTCCTTCGGTCATCGGGTCGGCACGGGGACGGCCGCGGATCGCGCGGCAGCCGCGGACATGGCGGGGGTCGTGCGTGCGGCGAGGGTCGCGCGCAGGTGGGCGGCGCAGCGCAGCAGGAACTGCTCGAGCTCGCTGTCGGGCCGCAGCGCCCGCAGCTGCGCGAGCGACTCTGCGTCGCCGGCGGCGGCGCGCGCCTCGTAAGCGACGGCCAGCGCATCGAGGCTCTGCAGCGCTTCGTCGGTGAGGTCGGGATGCCCCGCCCGCCACGTCGGGTCGGCCACGTGCAGCTTCATCTCGGCGCGGACGACGCCGATCGGCTCGATCGTGAGGTTGATCGACGGGTTCTCCGCGAGGACGAGGTCGAGCGCGGCATCCCAGTCGATGACCCCCTCACCGCAGGGGGCGATGAAGCGCGACAGCCCCTCCGCGGTGCGCCAGAGCGCGGCGTCGCGGAGTTGGGTCGTGCGCACGTGGGGAGCGATGCGGGCGATCCCCTCGAGCGGGACCTCGGCCCGCACAGCGAGGTTGGCAGGATCGAGGCACACGCCGAGCACGTCCTCGCCGACCGCGTCGATGAGCCGCAGCAGCTCGAACGTGGTGATCTCCTCGTGCGTCTCGAGGTTGAGTCGCACCCCCGTCTCACGGAGCACCGGCGCCAGTCGCTGCAGGAATCGCTCCGTCGCGGCCAGCTGGTCGGCCCAGTCGGCGTCGGTGCGGAAGCGGTCGGTGAAGAAGATGCCGGGGTAGGGCTTGTAGCCGCCGACCGCCGTCCAGGTCTCGGTCCAGCCGAACTCGGCGCACGTGCGGATCATCCGCTCCATGCCCGCGAGGTAGCTCCCCTCCCCGAGGTCCCGCACCCGCGGCAGCTCCGAGGTCATGTACGGGTTGACCTTGCCGACTCCCATCTCGACGTAGAGGCCGAGCTCGTCGGCGAGCTGCGCGAAGTCGCGGAGGAACCCCGGGTCGAGGGTCGGCGCGATCTCGTCGAGGGTGCGCACGTTGACGCCCTCGAGCCCCATGGCGGCGACGGCGCGGAGAGTCTGGAGGGGGTCGCCCCATCCGCTCCTGCCATCGGTGAACTTGACGTCGGTTCCCACGCGGGTCATGCGGCGATCTCCTTGTCGATGTGCGGGGTGAGGGCGGCTGCCGCTCGGCGGCGGGCCTCGCGTCGCTGGCGCTCCGTGATGGGATCCGCCCGTGGCACGGCCTCCAGCAGCGACCGCGTGTAGGGGTGGGTGGGATGCTCGTAGACCTGCGCGCGCGTCCCCTGCTCGACGACGCGGCCCTTCTCGAGGATGACGAGGCGGTCGCACAGGTACCGGACGACGGCGAGGTCGTGCGCGATGAACAGCACCGAGAGGCCGAACTCGGCCTGCATGTCCTTGATCAGGTTGAGCACCTGCGCCTGCACCGACACATCGAGCGCCGAGACCGGTTCGTCGCACACGAGCACGCGCGGCCTCACGACGAGCGCCCGCGCGATCGCGATGCGCTGTCGCTGGCCTCCCGAGAAGCTGCGCGGGTACCGCTTGACGTGCGCGGAATCGAGGCCGACCCGCTCGAGCATCTCGACGGTGCGGGCGCGACGGCCGGCGGCGTCGAGGTCGGTGTGCACGCGGAGCGGCTCCGACACGATCTGCCCGATCGTCATGCGGGGATCCAGGCTCGAGTACGGGTCCTGGAACACCATCTGCACCTGGGAGCGGAACACGCGCTCGGCGCGATAGGTCATGCGTCGCAGATTGAGACCGTTGTAGACCAGGGACCCGGCCTGTGGCCGCTCGAGTCCCATCAGACAGCGGACGGTGGTCGACTTGCCCGAGCCCGACTCGCCCACCAGTCCCACCGTCTCCCCCGCGCCCAGGCGGAAGGAGACGTGATCGACGGCGGTGAACTCCCGCGATCCCCGCCCGAAGCGCTTGACGAGGTCTTCGACGCGGAGGTCGACGCCATCCGTGGTCAGCATGTTCATGGCCGTGCCTCCTCGAGAAGGGTGTCGCTCAGGAGTGCGGGTGCGACGGATGCCGCGGCATCCGCTCGCATCACGTCCTCGACGGTCTGCAGCCTGACGTCCGGATCCGCGTCGACACTCGGAATGGACGCCAGCAGCCCGCGCGTGTAGGGGTGCTCGGGCGACCGGAACAGGTCGTCGACCGGGCGGTCCTCGACGATGCGACCGTGGCGCATCACCGCGACGCGATGGGCGAGTCCCGCGACGATCGCCAGGTCGTGGGTGATCAGCAGCACGGCGAGCCCGAGCTCGCGGGACTGCTCCTCGAGGAGGTCGAGCACCTGCTCCTGCACGCGCACGTCCAGAGCGGTGGTCGGCTCGTCGGCGATGAGCAGCTGCGGTCCGGCGATCAGCGCCGCGGCCATCACCACCCGCTGGCGCATGCCTCCGGAGAACTCGTGGGGGTACGCGCCTAGGCGTGTGGCCGCGGAGGGCACACCGAGCCGGTCGAGCATCTCGACGGCCTGCCGCCGCGCCGTCCGGCGACCGACGCCGCGGATCACGAGCGGCTCGGCGACCTGGTCGCCGATCGTGAGGACGGGGTTGAGGGCGGTCATCGGGTCCTGGAACACCATCGAGACCGTCGATCCCCGCAGCTGCCGCAGTCGGCGCTCCGGTGCACCCACGACCTCCTGACCGGCAACGCGCACGGAGCCGGACAGCTCGACGGTGGGGTCCAGCCGCAGCACGGCCTTCGCGGTCATGGACTTGCCCGAGCCGGACTCGCCGACGAGCGCGACGCGCTCGCCGCGCGCGATCGTCAGGCTGACCCTGTCGACCAGCGTGAGGTCGCCGCGACCGGAGTCGGTGCGGGTCGCCGCGGGCACGCGCACCGTGAGATCCGTGATCTTCAGGACGGGGACGTCGGTCATCGCTTCCTCCGCAGGCTCGGGTCGAGACGTACGCGCAGCGCATCACCGAGCAGCCCGAAGGCGATCGCCGCGATCGTGATGGCCAGTCCCGGGAACGTGGTGACCCACCACGCCGTGGTGATGTACTCGCGGCCCTGGGCGACCATGGCGCCCCAGTCGGCGCTGGGCGGCGGTGCGCCGACGCCGAGGAACGCGAGACCCGCCATGAGCACGACGGCGCCGGAGATCTCCATGCTCGCCTGGACATACACCGAATCCATCGAGTTGGGCAGCACGTGGCGCACGAGGGTCGGGATGCGGCGGATGCCGTTCACCCTCGCCGACTCGACGTAGGCCGAGTTCATCGACACCCGCAGGATGCCGCGGACGAGCCGGGTCGTGCCGGGCCACATCGCGATGACCATGGCCAGCACGACGGAGCCGAGCGACGGGCCGAGAGCCGCGGCGATGCCGAGGGCGAGCACCATCGACGGCAGCGCCATGAACATGTCGCAGATCCGCATGATGGTGGCGTCGACGCCGCGCGGCGACAGCACCGCCGCGCAGGCGACGACGACGCCGACGAGCGTGGACAGGGCGACCACCGCGATCGCCGCGAGCAGCGTCATGCCGGCACCGGCGAGGAGCCGCGAGAGCACGTCGCGCCCGGCGTCGTCGGTTCCCATCCAGTGCGCCGCGCTGGGCGGTAGCAGCGCGTCGGACGGGACGGCGAGGTAGGGGTCGTAGGGAGCGAGCAGCGGCCCGAAGATCGCGACCACCACCAGCATCGCCGAGACGACGATGGCGATGCGGTCCAGCGCTCCGGCGTGCGTGCCGAACAGACCGCGCAGCCCCTTCGAGATCCCGCCGCCGAGGCCGGCCGGCGTGAGCCACTCCGCCGTGCGGGGCGGGCGCGGACGCGGGTCGTCGGACGAGGAGGTCTCCTCGTCGAGTCCGGGGGGATCGGTGGTCAGCGTCATGCGCGAGCTCCCGTCAGATGCGACTCGCGCACGCGCGGGTCAGTCCAGATCTGCACGACGTCGACGATGAGGCTCGCGACGGTGAAGACGACGCCGATGACCAGGACGCAGCCCAGCACGGCGAAGGTGTCCTGATTGAGGACGGCCTGATTCAGGTAGGTCCCGATGCCCGGCAGGGCGAACACGCTCTCGACGAGGAGGGCGGCGCCCATCATCCAGCCGAACTGCATGCCGAGCAGCGTGAGAGTCGACCCCATGGTCGACCGCAACCCGTGGTGCAGCACGACGCGATACGGTCCCGCGCCCTTCGAGACGGCGAACGAGACGTAGTCCGAGTCGAGGGCGCCGATCATGTTCGAGCGCACGTTGCGGGCGATGGTCGACATGAAAGGAGCGCTCAGCGCCAGGGCCGGAAGGATGAGGTGCGACAGCGAGTCGGCGAACATCGGCGGGCTGCCGGCGAGCAGCGAGTCGACGAGCGTGAACCCGGTGACCGGCGGCGGTGCCATGCCGAAGGAGTTGGCTCCCGAGATGGGAAGCCACCCCAGGGTGGATGCGAAGCCCCACTGGAAGAGGATCGCGAGCCAGAACACGGGCACGCCCCCCGCGAGGACGAACAGGATGCGCGCCGACACATCCGGGGCGCGATCGCGGAGCGCGGCGGACACCGCGCCGAGGGGCACGGCGATGATGACGGTGAGGATCATGGTGACCACGACCAGCTGCAGTGTCGTGGGGACGGTCGCGGACAGATCGCTCACGACGCTCTGGTGCGTCGACGCGGACTGGCCCAGGTCGCCGCGCAGTGCCCGACCGAGGAACACCAGGTACTGCTCGACCACCGGCAGGTCGAGACCGAGTCTTTCGCGGGCCTGCGCGATCTGCTCGGCGGTGGCGGTGCGTCCAGCGGCAACGCGCGCCGCGTCGCCGGGGATCAGCTTCGTCATGAAGAAGACGATGGTGATGATGCCCCACACGCTCAGGAGCGCGAGTCCCAGCCGCTTGGCGATATAGGTCGCCATTCGGGCCTCCTCGTTTCGGGTCGGTCGGGGGGTGGTCGGTGGCCCCGCCGTGCGGCGGGGCCACCGCGGCGTCATTCGGTGACGACGAGCATCGTCGGGTCGAACAGCTGGTAGGTCGGCGAGTAGCGGATGCCGCCGACGCCGTCGCGGAGCATGATCGTGGTGACCGGGTTCGAGACGTTGACACTGACGTCGTCGGCGAGGATCTGCTCCTGCGCCTGTGTGAAGAGGTCGCAGGCGGCGTCGGGGTCGACGGTCGAGATGCCCTCCTCCAGCAGCGCGTCCACCTCGGGGTTCGAGTAGAGCGCGTAGTTCGTCTGGCCGATGAACTGCGAGTCGTAGACCCGGAAGAGCATCGGTCCGATCTCGGGGTAGTACGGGAAGTCCCAGAGCAGGCCGAGGTCCGGCGTCGTCTCGGGAGACTCGATCATCGCGACGTACTCGGGATAGGTCACGGTCTGCAGCTCCAGCGTCAGCCCGATGTCCTTGAGGTTCGACTGCAGGAGCGTGGCGGCCTTCTGGTGCTCGGGGATCTGCGCCTGATAGGCCATGGTGACGGTCGCGCCGACGGCGCCCGCCTCTTCGAGCAGTGCCTTGGCTTCGTCGACATCCTGTTCCGTCGGTCCCGCGTCGACACGGCAGGCCACGGTCGGTGCCACCAGGCCCGAGGCGACCGACCCGCGACCGCTCAGGATCGAGGTGATGTGTCCGTCGTAGTCGTAGGCGAGCTTGATCGCCTCGCGCACTCGGGGGTCGGCGGTGATGCCCTCCTGCGTGTTCATCATGACGAACAGCTGGAGCGGGCTCGGCAGCTCCTGCGCCTCCAGGCCGTCGACCGAGGCGAGCGCGTCGAGGTCGGTGCCGACGATGCCGGTGGCGACATCCACCCCGCCCGACTTGAGCTCGTCGCGCAGGGTCGAGCTCTCGGTGATGTAGCGGTAGACGAGACTCGCGGGTCGCGCCTCGTCGAAGCGCCACGAGTCGTCGTAGCGCTCCAGCGTCGCCTGCTGGTTCGCGGTGTAGTCCGTGATGACGTACGGCCCGGAGCCGGCGTCGTTGGTGGCGAGCCAGGCCTGGGCGTGGTCGTCGCCCTCGTGCTCCGACACGAGTGCCGAGTCCAGGATGTAGACCTTGCTCAGCGCGCCCACGAACGTCGTGTTGGTGCCCGACAGTGTGATCTCCACGGTCGTGTCGTCGACGGCCGTACTGGAGGCGTACGACGACAGGAACGAGGCGACGCCCACGCCGAGCGCCTTGATGCGGTCGAGCGTATACACGACGTCGGCTGCGGTGACCGGGTTTCCGCTGTGGAAGGTCGCGTCGTCGCGGAGGGTGACCGTGACGGCCGTCGCGTCGTCGTTGTAGACCCACTCGGTCGCGAGCATCGGCACGATCGCACCGTCCTCGTCGTAGTCGATGAGCTTGTCGTAGGCGCCGCCGACGGTGAAGTCCGTCTGCACGTCCGACGCGAGCACCGGGTCGAGCGTCTGGGGCGTCGCTCCGGTGCCGATGATGACCGTCTCATCACGAGCGGCCGTGGTGGGCGCGGTCCCCGAGCCGCCTGCGCAGGCGGTGGTGAGCGCACCGACGGCGAGCGTGGCGATGAGGGCGGTGGCGAGGCGGGTCCTGGTGGTTCTCATGTTCACTCCGGGTTCGGGGTCGGGTGCTGCAGGAACGGATGGATCACGGCCGGGCGGCCAACGCGCCGAGAGTGCGGGGCGCGAGTCTGTGGGAGGCGGAGGTCTGGGCGGCGACCACGCGGCCGGCGTGCAGCACCAGGCGGTCGCTCGGGTTCGCGGCGACGACGGCAGCCGTCGAAGGGCTGTCGACCACGAGGAGGTCGGCGGGGGCACCGGGCGCGACGCCGTACGGACCGACCCCGAGCGCCTGAGCGGCGGCGCCGGTGACCATGTCGAGCGCAACGGCAAGCTCGTCGTCGGTGCGGAAGTTCGACTGGTAGGCGACCTGGCGGGCCACCGCGAGCATGTCGCCGTCTCCGAAGGGCCACCACGCGTCACGGATGTTGTCGGACCCCGAGAAGACGATCGCGCCTTCCTCGCGCAGGGCCAGCACGGGAGGCATCGGGCCCGCCGGGCCGTTGGTCATGATGGCGACGCCGGCGTCGGCGAAGTCTGCTCCGACGTGGCGCGCCGCCTCGGTCGAGATGGAGCCGAGCCCGTACGCGTGGCTGACGGTGACGCGTCCGTGGAGCCCGATCTCGCGCGTCTTCGCGGCGATGAGCGCGTACTGGCGCACCGCGCTCTCACCCAGATCGTGCAGATGGATGTCGACACCGACGCCGTGGTCGGCCGCCAACGCGAACACGATCCCGAGGTGGCGTTCGGCATCGTCGTCGAACCCCGCCGGGTCGAGCCCCCCGACGACGTCGGCGCCGGCCGCGAGGGCCTCGGCGAGAAGGCGTCCGACGCCGGGCGATGCGAGGATGCCGCTCTGAGGGAACGCGACGATCTGCACGCGCAGAACGTCGCGCAGCTCCTCGCGCAGCTCGAGCAGCGCGTCCAGCGACGACAGGCCGACCGCCGTGTCGATGTCGACGTGGGTGCGCACCGTGCCCGTGCCGAACTCGATCATCGCCGCGGCGAGTGCAGCCGCCCGTTCGGCGACGGAGTCCGTGAGCTCGTCGCGGATGGCACGTTCGGCGGCGACCCGCTCACGGACGGTCGCACCGGGGCGGTGCGGCTGCCACGGCGAGCCGGCGAACGTCTTGTCCAGATGTGCGTGGCCGTTCACGAGCGCGGGCAGCACGAGGCGTCCCTCGAGATCGATGGCCGCGAGCTCGCTCGCCGTCCCCTCCTGCAGTGCCGCGGCGAATCGCGGCGACGACACTCCGGGTGCGTCGATCGTCACGACGGATGCCGGTGACACCGATGCGATGCACCCGTCGCTGATCGTCAGGTCGGCGCGGGAGCCGTCCGGCAGCGAGCCGTTGAGGAGGAGGAGCGAACGTGGCACCGAGGACCCTTCGGGAAGACGAGGAACTTGGTATACAAGATTCCATTCCCGTGTTTCGCTCGATCAGGCGCTACGTAAACTGCATGTTTCGATCTGCTTGGTAGGCCAACCGTGTCGTCAGTGCTCGAGGCGCTGCCGCATGAGCCGCAGCGAGTCGACCCGGCTGTGCTCGACGTGCGCGTATGCCAGCGCTCCGGCCCACTCGACGTTGCCGTCGGCGATCGCGTGGCACAGCTCCCGGTGCTCGGCGCAGAGCACGCGCTGGTCCCGCTCGCTCTCCAGCCGGAAGAGGCGGCGGACGCGGCCGTTGATCGGGCCCATCAGTCCGATCAGGAGCGTGTTGCCTGAGAGGTCGAGGATCTCCTCGTGGAGCGCAGAATTGGCGCCCGCGATGTCGCGGTCGTCGCCGGCGTCCAGTGCGGCCTCTGCTCTCGCCAGTCGGGCGAAGAGCTCATCGGACGAGGCGCCGGCCGCGCACGCCTGTGCGGCGAGCTTGGCGGCGAGCACCTCGAGGCTCGAGCGCACCACGAACAGCTCCTCGACGTCGTTGAGTGTCATCTCGGTCACCACCGCGCCCCGGCGCGGCAGGGTCTTGATGAAGCCCTCGGCCTCCAGCCTCGGCATCGCCTCTCGGATCGGGATGCGGGAGACGTTGAACTCCGCTGCGAGCTCCCGCTCGCGTATGCGCTCGCCCGCGGCGAGGGCGCCCTCGATGATCCGCTCCCGCAGCTCCTCGTAGATCTTGACGGACAGCGACTGGTCGGCGAGGCCGAGCGGAACGTCGTTCGCCATGCAGAGCACCTTTCGACGGAGAGCGAGTGTGGAGGGTGCCTACTGTATGCCAGGGGATCCGACCCTCGCCCGCCATGAGAACAGCCAGGGGTGCCGGTTCCGCGCTCGCGAGCGCGGAACCGGCATGCACCTGGGAGGGGGTGCGGATGTCGGGGGCCCGTGGTTTGCTGGCGCCATGCGCACCGCGACCTCTGCTGACGGCACTCCCATCGCGTACGACGTCACCGGCGACGGCCCCGTCGTCGTCATCGTGAACGGCGCCATGTCGACCGCCGCCGACGCGGGCGGATTGGCGGAAGCCCTGACGAATGCCGGCTTCCGTGCGGTCACGTGGGACCGCCGCGCCCGCGGCGGGAGCGGCGACGCCCGTGGCTCGACGCCCGACCGCGAGGTCGAGGACCTCGCCGCCGTGATCGACGCGGTGGGCGGCGACGCGGCCGTGCTCGGGCACTCCTCCGGAGCGGTGCTCGCCCTGGTCGCGGCATCCCGCGGCGTCCCCGTCCGCGCGCTGTTCCTCTCGGAGCCGCCCTTCCGGTTCGGGGTCGACGAGCCCGCCGACGACCTTGCCGACCGCCTGCAGCGGTACGTCGACGAGGACCGCCCGGACGACGCGATCGTCACCTTCCAGCTCGAAAGCGTCGGCCTGCCGCGCGAGATGGTCGAGGGCATCCGCGCGAGCGACCAGTTCGCCGCCCTGCTGCCGCTCGCCCAGTCCACGGTGTACGACACCAACCTCGTGCGTGAAGCGTCGATCCCGACGGACGAGATGCTCGCCGTCCGGGCTCCGGTCACGATCCTGCGTGGCGAGCAGACGTTCCCGATCCTGCTGACCGCCGCCGACCGCCTGGCCGACGCCATGGACGCCGCGGAACTCGTCGTCGTGCCCGAGTCGGTGATGCATCGCCCCGACCCCGCGGCGACGGCCCGCGTCATCAAGGAGCGGCTGGCGTAGGCCACGTCAGTCGTTGAGGCGGTCCAAGAGGTCGACGGCCGCCCGCGCGTAGTCCCCGATCCAGCGATCGTGGATGCGTTTGATCGGCAGCGGCGCGAGCGCGAGGTGGCGCTCGCGGCCGATCCTGCGGCCGGTGACGAGCTCCGCCCGCTCGAGGACGCGCAGATGCTGGAGCACCGTCGTGCGATCCACCTCCGGGAAGCGTGCGCAGAGCGCCCCGGTGGTGAGCGGCTCGGCCTTCAGGGCATCGAGCATGCGTCGGCGAAGCGGTGCGGCGAGCGCTTTGAACACCATATCGTCGTCTGATCCCTTGCGCTCGGCATCCATCATGTTATAAAACTATAACATGTCTCACCAACTCTCAGAACTGTCGTTCACCGTGTCGGGACGAGTGGCCCGGCCCGCCGCCGAGGTGTACGAGGCCGTCGCCGACCCGGAGCAGCTCTCGCACTACTTCACGACCGGGGGTGCCCGCGGAAGGCTCGAACAGGGTGCCGACGTCACCTGGGACTTCGCGGACTTCCCCGGGCGGTTCCCGGTGACCGTGGTCGAAGCCGACCCGCCGCAGAAGCTCGTCATCCGGTGGGAGGCCCGCGCCGGCGTCGCGTCGGAGACCACGACCACCTTCGAGTTCGAGCCGATCGACGACGGCGCCCGCACCCTCGTGACGATCACCGAGTCGGCGTGGGAGGCCACCGCGGACGGCGCGAAGCACGCGTTCGGCAACTGCGAGGGCTGGACCGGCATGCTCGCCGCGCTCAAGGTCTGGGTCGAGCACGGGATCAACCTGCGCGACGGCTTCTACGCCTAGGCCCACCACGCGCGGATCAGCCGCCGAGGATCAGCCTCGGAAGAACGCGACGCCGAGATCGGGGTGGTCGACGAACACTCCGTCGACGCCGCTGTCGCGGATCATGCCCCACTCGGCCTCCCAGTCGCCGAACGCCGACGGGCCGCCGCGCCCGCGGAACTGGCCGATCAGAAAGCGGTTCTCCGGCCGGCAGGTCCACGTGAAGACCTGCAGGCCGCGCTCGTGCGCGTCGGCGACGACGGGCGACGGCCCGCCGGCGCGTCCGAGCTTGTCGGGGGCGAGGATCGCCCGCTTGTCGACGCTGATCCCGTCCACCCGCCCGACCAGCGCGTCGAGTCCGGCGGGTGCGGCAGTCTGCCGATAGGTCGGCGCGGACTTGCCGTGGGCGACGAACAGGTCGAACGGCCGGCCCGATGCCTCGAGCAGATACACGTACGCCGCACGGATGCCGCGTTCCCGGAGCGAGAGCAGCACGGTGGACTCGAACGACTCGATGGTCAGCGGCAGCTCGCCGCCGGCCCAGCCGGCCTCGCGCAGCTCGGCATCCACCAGCGCGGCGATGTCCCATCCGTCTGCGGCGCCGAAGCACGTCGCGAAGTAGGTCGCGTGCTTGATCTCCAGCACGACGCCGATCTCGCGGCCCTGTTCGAGCGACGCGGCGCGGACCATGTCGAGCACATCGCGCAGCCGCAGCACCGGCTGCTCGTCGTCGAAGCTCGCGCTCGAGGGTCGCAGCTCGGGGAGGCGCTCACGACAGCGCAGCGTCGCCAGCTCGTCCCACGTGAAGTCCTCGGTGAACCAGCCGGTCTGCTCGGCGCCGTCGACCGTCTTGGTGGTGCGGCGGTCCGCGTACTCCGGCCGGTCGGCGACATCCGTCGTGCCCGAGATCTCGTTCTCGTGCCGCACGACGAGCACGCCGTCGCGCGAGACGACGACGTCCGGCTCGACCGCATCGACCCCCATCGCGAACGCCAGGGCGTACGACGAAGGCGAGTGCTCGGGGCGATAGCCTGGCGCACCTCGATGACCGATGACGAGCGGCTTGCGACGAGGCACCGTTCCAGCGTAGTCAGCGCGGTGCACTCCCTCGGGCGGTTGCGGCATCCGTTCATAGCCCTCTCACAGCGCCCACCCGTGCCGCCCGCGCACCCGTCGGATAGTGTTGATCAACAGCATCCTGCTGGGATTCCCTTGACATTGGAGTGTGAGAGAGCAGTGGCCCTCAACAACCCCGCGTTCAACAACCCGGCCTTCCAGGACCCGAAGGCCGTGCAGACCTACCCCGGCGGTCCTCAGGCGGCGAACCTGGGGGCACAGACGCAGTTCGCGACGGCTCAGAGTGCCGGAACGGATGCCGCAGCCCAGGCGCGTCTCGAGGGCATGTACGCCGCTCCCCCCGCCGGCGCCGTCGAGACCGGACGCATGTCCGTCGAAGACACGGTGTGGAAGACCCTTGGACTGTTCGCCGTCCTCCTCGTCGGCGCAGTCGCCGGCTGGATCTGGACCATGGCGGGCGTCACCCCGGCGAACCCCGACCCGTCGATCGCCCCGTGGGCGATCGGTGCCCTCGGTGGCTTCGTGCTCTCGCTCGTCGTCATCTTCACGTCGCGCAAGAAGATCCGCCCCGCGCTCATCTTCGGCTACGCCGCGTTCGAGGGTCTCTTCGTGGGAGGCATCTCGGCCTTCTTCGAGATGATGTTCGAGGGCATCGTCCTCCAGGCGACGCTCGCGACCCTCTCGGTCGTCGGCGTCACCCTCGCCCTGTTCGCCAGCGGCAAGATCCGCGCGTCGAAGAAGGCCACCAAGGTCTTCCTCATCGCGATGGTCGGCTACCTGGTGTTCTCGCTCATCAACATCGGCCTGATGATCTTCAACGCCCCGATCGCGGGCGGCGCGTTCGGCCTGCTGAGCCAGAAGGGCCCGCTCGGCATTCCGTGGGGCGTCCTGATCGGCGTCTTCGTCGTCATCATGGCGGCGTACTCGCTGGTGCTCGACTTCGACAACATCCAGCAGGGCGTGCGCAACGGCGCTCCCCGCCAGTACGGCTGGCTCGGCGGCTTCGGCATCATGGTCACGGTCGTCTGGCTGTACATCGAGATCCTCCGCATCATCGCGATCGCACGCAGTAGTAACTGACGCTCCGCGCGCAGCGCTCACGAACGGCCGTCCGGTTCTCCGGGCGGCCGTTCGGCGTCTCAGGTCGCGTCCACGGCAGCCGGGAGCCTGCCGTGCATCTCTTCGGCACGCTTCCGGGGTCGATGGACCGCGCCTAGGCTGAAGCCGATTCGAGGAGTGGCATGTCATGGCTCGGCGTCTTGCGGTCTGCGCCGTCTCCGTGGTGCTCTGCCTCACCGGCTGCGCAGGAGGATCGATGACCGAGCCCACACCTTCCGAGCCCACGTCCTCCGCGCCGAGTACCTCCGAGCCCACGCCCTCGGCGCACACCCGCCCGCCTTTTGCGACGACCCCGCGCGGACCGATCGAACCCACCGGCGAACCCGCCAACGTCCCGCCGGCCCGCTGGGATGCGATCGTCGCTGATCTCGCCGCTCGCGGGGTCACGGGGACGCCGGAGCTCGTCTCCGCCCACGCGGTGACCTGGCGCAACGGCGCGCTCGGCTGCCCGCAGCCGGGAATGTCGTACACGCAGGCGCTCGTCGACGGCATGCGCGTCGTCGTCTCGGTCGACGGCACGGCCTACGACTACCACTTCGGAACCTCCGACACCCCGCGGCTCTGCGAACGCTGATCGCAGAGGTCGCCGCGGCAGCTGACCGCGACGGCAGCGGGATGCTGCGGGCATCGGCCGCCGGCATCCGTTCCGCCTTCACGCACGAGGTGGCGCCCCGCCTTTCGACGGGACGCCACCTCGGTATCCTGCGGCTGTTACTTGGCCTTGACCAGGATCGCCTCTTCCTTGCCGGCGGCGTTGTCGGTCGCGACGACCATGACGCCCAGCGGGTTCTGCTCGGCGAACGCCGCAGCGCTCACGTCGACCGGCACCGGGACGGTTCCGCCGACGGGCACCGACACGAACTGCCCGTTGGTGAGAGCCGGAGCCCACGGGTTGTAGGTCGCGGTGCCGTCGATGGTGTCCGACCCGTCGTTGACCGACGAGAAGCTCTGCACCGTGTAGTCGAACGCACCGGCCGTGAGGCCGAGGTCGCTCGCGACCACCGGAAGCAGGATGGTGCTGCTGTCGGTCGGCGCCGAGGCGTTGAATCCCGTGGCGAGCGTGTCGCCGGTCGCCACCTCGTAGGCGAACACCTGCGAGATGCCGTTGGCGTCGCCCGCCGTGACGAGACCGCCGTCCGCCGAGAAGACGATCCACTCCGGCTCGCCGTCACGGTTCGTGTCGATGACGACGTCGAACTCGTTCGCCGCCGCGTTCGACCACCGGTTGTGCGTGCTGACCGCGAACACCAGCAGCTGGTCGCCGCCGATGTCGAACGACTGCGCGCCGGCGGCGCGAAGGTCGTAGCCGGTGTCGGTGAACGACTTCGGTGCGTCCTTCTTGTCTTCCAGGCCCCACGTGTAGAAGTCGGCGTCGGCCGCGAAGGCACCGGCCCTGTTCTTGAGCGTGACCTGCACCTGGCCGTCGACGGGCTTTCCCTTCTTCGTCACCTTGAGATCGCCCGACGCCGAGACGTCGCTCGTCGCGCGAGGCACGAGCAGGTACGGAACCCGCAGCTTGTCCGCAGCCGACGTGAAGACCACGTCGCCCGAGAACTCGTAGAAGGCGAAGCCGCCCGCCGTCGAGCTGCCGACGGCGGTGGCCGGGGCCTTCAGCGAGACCGTCACCTTGGCGCTGCGACCGGCCGGGACCGTCACTGAGCTCGGGCTGACGTTCACGGTGGCGGCTTCCGACTGCGCGGACGCCTCGACGCCGACGTTGTACGTCACGGGCTGCGTGCCGTAGTTGGTCAGCAACACCGTCTTCTTGCCCTCGAACGACTTCGAGCTCTCCTGGAAGCCGAAGCTGAGCGCGGCCTCACGCAGTCGTCCGTTCTCGGTCTTGAACGCGTCACCGGTGGCTGTGACCTGCTGGTTCACGGCCTGCGCCGGGTCCACGAGGCCCACGCCGCCGCGAACGAGGTTCTGACCGACGACCTCCTCGGGGTCGGCCGTCGACACGATCACCGAAGCGACCTCGCCGGCCGTCCAGGTCGGGTGCGCCTGCACCGCGAGCGCCGCGACGCCTGCGACATGCGGCGCCGCCATGGACGTTCCCGAGATCGTCGCGGGACCGTTGCCGGTGCCGACGCCGGTCGAGACGATCGAGACGCCCGGGGCTGCGACGTCCACGCCGAGGGCGCTGTCACCGCTGCGCGGACCGCTCGAGCTGAACGACGCATACCCGCGGAAGCCCGGGTTGGCGAGGTCCGCCGGGGTGACCGTGGCGGGCGTGTCGTCGACGAGCTTCGGGCCGTCCGACGACCGCACGCCGAGGAACGGGATGGTGACGACGTAGTCCTCGCCGGTGTCGGGGTTGGCGGTGATCGCTCCCTCGAACGGCGGGTAGTCGTTCGTCGTGTTGATCATGACGGCAGCAGCCGCCCCGGCCTGCTGAGCGAAGATCGCCTTGGCGACGCGGGCGCAGACGCCGCGTGTCGAGACGGCGAGCTGGTTGCCGCCCGAGGTCACACCGGCGTATTGATACGCCTCGACCGAGCAGCCCAGCGCCTCGTTCTCGTCGGCGGTGGCGGGGTTGTCGGTCAGACGCACCACGGTCATCTCCGGCAGTCCCGTGAGCACCGCGCCGTTGGCGTTGATCGCGGGGATGGCGACACCGTCCACCGTGATCTCGGCGCCGGGGAACGACTCCGTGCTGTCCACGGCCGAGACCGAGATCACACCGTCGCCGTTGCCGGCCAGGTACGGGCTCGGGCCTTCGTTGCCGGCGGACTTGACGACGACCACACCCGCACCGACCGCGTTGGAGACCGCGACCTCATCGGGGTCGTCAGCGCGGCCGAACGGCGAGCCGAGCGACATGTTGATGACGTCCATGCCGTTCTCGACGGCCCAGTCGATGGCGGGCACGACCACGTCGGTCGAGCCTTCGCAGCCGAAGACGCGGAGCGCGTAGACGTCGGCCTGCGGCGCGACGCCCGGACCGATCGTCCACTCGGCCGAAGCCGTCGACGCGTCGTACGGACCGGTGTAGGTCTCGCCGTCGGCCGTCACGCCGCTGCCGGCTGCAGTGCCGGCGACGTGGCTTCCATGGCCGTTGCAGTCGAGCGGGTTGGCGTCCGGCATCGGGACCGGCTGGTAGCTCTCCGACGCGGGATCGGCGTTGTACGAGTCACCGACGAAGTCGTAGCCGCCCTTGACGCGGGGGGCGTCGGGACCGAACTGTGCCGGGTCGGCGGGCTGGGTCTCTGCCGCGTTCGCCGCCTCGTAGGCCTCGGTCGTTCCGACGCCGCCGAAGTTGGCGTGGGTGTAGTCGACACCGGTGTCGATCACCGCGACCTTGATGTTCTCGCCGGTGTATCCGGTGTCCTGCCACACCTGCGGCACGCCGAGGAACGGCACCGAGACGGCGTTGTCGAGCGTGTAGGTCTTGACGGCGTGGACCGCGACGACGTTCGGCAGGGCCGCCACGGCGTCGACCTGATCGGCGGGAAGGGTGGCCTGGATGCCGTTGTAGGCGGACTGCATCGTCGCCGCGACGTCGCCGTCCTTGCTCTCGATGGATCCGACGACCGCATCCTGCGCGGACTTGAGCGACTTCTTGATCGCCTTGCGCTCGGCGGCGGAGAGGTCGCTCCCCTTCTTCGCCTCAGCGACGGCGACGGGATCGCCCGCCATCTCGACGATGACCGTGACACGGCCGTCGGCGCCGACGCTCAGGGGACGGACGGTCGTGCCGACCGCGCCCTTCGTGTCGGACTTCTCGAATTTCGACGACGGATCGTCGTCAGGAGTGGCAGCCATCGCTGCGGTGGGTGTGGCGATCGCAAGCGCGAGCGCGCCGACAACCGCCAGAGAACGTCGGATCAAGGGGGAGCCTACTTTCTACATGCACGAGAACATCGCGGTATGGGCGCGACGCTATGTGCGAATTCTCAAAAGGTCAACAGGAATCTCCCAGGCTGAGCAGACCGCGCAGTCACCGCGGCCTCGCGACGGCGAAACAGCCCATCACGCACCGTTGGGCGGCGGGTCCACATGGCGCACGCGACGCCGCGGAAGTGCCCGACGTTCTGCTCTGAGCGGAACAACGTCGAGCGCTTCGCGCGCGCGTTCTATCGTGAGCGCATGGCCGAGATCATCCCGCTGCCGACGAAGATGCGTCCCTCTCGTGAGCCCGAGCCGCGCCCCTCTCGTGAGCCCGAGCCGCTCTGGCGCGATGCGCTGGGCGACCGCCTCCGGAGGCTCAGACATGAGCGCGGCGAGCGCCTCGCCGACACCGCCGACCGTGCCGGGGTCTCGCCGCAGTACCTGTCCGAGATGGAGCGCGGGCTCAAGGAGCCGTCGAGCGAGATGATCGCCGCCGTCGCGGGTGCGCTCGAGGTGACACTGATCGAGCTCACCGCGGGTGTCGTCGACGATCTCCGCACGCGCGTCGCCGAGCGTGCCGCGGTCGGATGCCGCACCACGTTCGCTCTCGCCGCTTGAGCGGGCTCTCGCCCTGGCCGATGTCGCGGGCCGCCGCTAGCCTGGCCGGGTGACGCCCGCGAAGTCCGAAGCCGAGATCCTCGAGATCGACGGTCACGACGTGCGCATCTCGAGCCCGTCCAAGATCGTCTTCCCCGAGCCCGGCATCACCAAGCTCGACATCGTCCGGTACTACCTCGCAGTGGCGGACGGCGCCCTCCGCGGTGCCGGCGGCCGGCCGATGGTGCTCAAGCGCTTCCCCAAGGGGATCGACGCCGAGCCGTTCTTCCAGAAGCGCGTCCCCGAGAACCATCCCGACTTCATCGACACCGCAACCCTCCAGTACGCCCGCGGCACGTCCGCGGAGGAGGCCGTGATCCGCGATGCCGCGGGCCTGGCGTGGGTGATCAACCTCGGGTGCCTCGACCTGAACCCGCACCCGATCCGCGCCGAGGACCTCGACCACCCCGATGAGCTGCGCATCGACCTCGACCCCATGCCCGGCGTGGACTGGTCGCAGATCGTCGACGTCGCCTTCGTCGCCCGCGAGGTGCTGGACGATGTCGGCCTCGTGGGCTGGCCGAAGACGAGCGGGTCGCGTGGCATGCACATCCTGGTGCGCATCGCGCCGCAGTGGGACTACAAGCAGGTGCGGACCGCCGCCGAGACGCTCGCCCGCGAGGTCGAGAACCGGGCACCGGGTCTCGCGACCGCCCGCTGGTGGAAGGAGGAGCGCGGCGAGAGCGTGTTCGTGGACTTCAACCAGAACGCCAAGGACCGTACGGTCGCCTCCGCGTACTCGATCCGTCCCCTGCCGGACGCCCGGGTGTCGACACCGCTCGACTGGGACGAGGTGCGCGAGCGCCGCCCGGCCGAGTTCACCGTGCTGACGGTGCCCGAACGGTTCGCCGAGCTCGGCGACCCGCACGCCGGGATCGACGACGCCGTCGGCACGCTCGATGGGCTGCTGCGCCTGGCCGACGAGCTCGGCCCGGCCGAGAAGCCGCCGCGCGGCGGTGACGGCTCGGGCCGCCGCCAGTCCACGATGCCGCTCATCGAGATCGCCCGCACGAAGACCAAGTCCGAGTCCATCGCCGCGCTGGAGGAATGGACGCGGCGGTACCCGGCCGCGAATGCCCAGCTGCATCCCGCCGACGTGCTCATCGACGGGATGCGCGGCTCGAGCTCGCTCTGGTACCGCGTGCGCGTCAACCTGCAGCACGTCACCGAGGCCGAGCGTCCGCCGCAGGAAGACCTGATCGCCGACTACGACCCCTGGGAGGGCAAGGTCTGGCCCGGCTCGCCCGGCTAGCGGGTCGTTGAGCCAACGAGCCCTCACCCGGTCGTTGAGCGAGCGAGGAACGAGCGAGACGAAACGCGCCGAAGGATCGCGCAGCGCCTCGCCGCGCTTCGTCTCGCTGGCGCTCGCTCAGCGGCCGGGTGGTCACCGCGCAGCGCCTCGCCGCGCTTCGTCTCGCTGGCGCTCGCTCAGCAGCCGGGTGGTCACCGCGCAACGCCTGACCGCGTTTCGTCTCGCCAACGCTCGCTCAACGACCGGATCTCCGCGTTCACCGGGGCACCCGCTCCAGCACCTGGTCGGCGAGGCCGTAGGCGACGGCATCCGTCGCCGTGAAGACGCGGTCGCGATCCGTGTCGACGCGCAGCTTCGCGGCATCCCGTCCGGTATGGCGCGCGAGGATCTCCTCGACCTCGCCGCGCACGCGGACGAGCTCGTCGGCCTGGAGGATCAGGTCGGGGATCGCGCCTCTCCCCTGCCCCGCCGGCTGGTGCAGCACGACGCGCGCATGCGGCAGCACCGAGCGCTTCCCTGGTGCACCGGCCGCCAGCATCACCGCGCCCACGCCGATCGCCTGCCCGACGACCGTGGTCGCGACATCCGGCCGCACGTGCTGCATCGTGTCGTAGACGGCGAGCATGGCAGCGGGGTCCCCGCCCTCGCAGTTGATGTACAGCTGGATGTCGCGCTCGGGGCTGTCGGCGTCGAGGTGCAGCAGCTGTGCGATGAGGGCGTTCGCGACTCCGGCGTCGATTCCGGTACCGAGGTAGACCACGCGCTCGGTCAGCAGCTGCGAGTAGACGTCCATGATGCGGTCACCGCGCGGATGCTGCGCGACCACGTTGGGGATCGTGTACGAGGTCATGCCGCCACCTCCCGCTTCGCCGTCACTTCTGCGCCCACGCCGAGACCCGCGGGCCGGCGCCGCCGGGGCACCACCTGCGCGAAGTCCTCGACGATCCCGTCGATGAACCCGTAGTCCTGCGCCTGGGCCGCCGTGTACCACCGGTCGTGCAGCGAGTCCTCGAAGATGCGGTCAAGGCTCTGTCCGGTGTCGTGGGCGATGATGCCGAGCACCGTGTCGCGCATGTGCCGCAGGTCATCGGCCTGCACCTCGACCTCGACGGCGGAGCCGCCGATGCCCGCGGACCCCTGGTGCATCAGGATGCGTGCATGAGGCAGGGCGCGCCGCTTGCCCTTCGTGCCCGCCGACAGCAGGAACTGGCCCGCGCTGCACGCGAGTCCCAGTGCCAGGGTCGCGACGTCGTTGGGAATGAGGTTGATGACGTCGCGGATCGCGAGCATCGACGGCACCGAGCCGCCGGGCGAGTGGATCCACAGGGCGATGTCGGATGCCTCATCCTCGGCCGCGAGAGCGAGCAGCTGTGTCGCGATCAGGGTGCCGTTGTCGTCGTCGAGCGGGCCATCGAGCACGAGCACGCGCTGCTGGAACAGCTCGCGACGCGCCTCGGCCCCGAACTGGGGAATCTTGCCTTCGTCTGCCATGACCCCAGCCTGCGCGGGCACGGCGGTCGCGGCATCCGTTTCCGCTCCCGGCGGCTCTGCCGTCAGCGGAGCCGACACCCTCGCCCCCATCGTTGACTTGCCGTATATGTACGCGACACGCCTGGCGTGTCGTACATACACGGCAAGTCAACCGTGGGGGGCGGGTGAGGGAGGCGGCGTGCGGCGGGAAGGGCGGTGCACCGCGGATCGCAGTGCGGCGACGAGCGCGGGCCGCACGGCGTCGGCGGTGAAGGCGGCGGCGGCGCGGCGCGCGCGCAGCGACAGCGCGGCGCGGTGGGCGTCATCGCGGAGCAGCTCGATGATCGCCGCAGCGAGGCCGTCGACGTCGCCGGGGGTCACCAGCACGCCGGCGTCGCCGATCGCGTCGCGCGGCCCGTAGCGCACGTCGGTCGCCACCACCGGAAGGCCTCGGGCCAGTGCCTCGGCGATCGAGAGGCCCTGCCCTTCGAACGCCGTCGACGTGACGAACAGCGCCGCGCGGTCGAAGATCGCGTCGCGGTCGTCGGTCGCGCCGTGGAGCGTGACGGATGCCGACAGGCCAAGGTCGTCGACGAGCGCTTGCAGCTCGTCCCGCAGCGGGCCGTCGCCGTAGATGTCGAGGCGCGCGTCGGGCAGCACCGCCGCCACCCGTGCCCACGCGCGGATCGCGAGGTCGACGCGCTTCTGCGGCGCCAGGCGGTTCAGCATCACCACCCGGTGCGGGTCGCGGGATGCCGCAGCCGGAGGCTCCGCGCCGAGCTCGATGGTGTTCGGGACGACGTGGAAGGTGCCCGGGTCGCCGAACCGCGCGGCGACCTCGTCGCGTTGGGCTGCCGTCGGGAACAGCACCGCGTCGTAGCGGTCGACCGTCGACAGCCACCGCTGCCACATGCCCGTCACCGGCGCATCCGGATCATCGTGGGGCGCCGGCAGGTGCGAGTTGTGGACGGTGTGCACGAGCCGGACGCGCGGGTCGTCCCACTCCGTCATCGCCTCGCCGATCTGCCGCGACTCGAAGATCACGACGAGCATCCGCTCGGGATCGCCCGCGGCAGCCCGCCGTTCGTCGGCGAGGTGCGTGAGCCACGCGGCGTAGAGGCCGCGGAACCCGCGGAGCACCCGGTCGCCGTCCGGCGCGTGCACGATGAGGGCGGCATCCGAGAGGTGCCAGGTCGGGTCGTCGTGGAACACCGGGAGCGAAACGATCGGCGCGCCCGAGGGTGCCGTCACCTCTCGATACTCGACGCCCAGCTCGCGGGGATCGTCGCGCACCGGCTCCCCGGCTGCGAAGAGCCAGGAGGGATCGGCCACGATGTCGTCGAAGAGGTTGCGGGCCGACGTCGTGCGCTCGAGCAGTCCGGCGTCCACGAACGCCTGCCGCTGAGCAGCGTGCACCTCCGGGGTTGCCCCGTCGACGCTGAGCTGCAGCGGGTCGGGCGCACCGGCGGATGCCAGCAGCCGCAGCCGGGTGGGCACCGCGACGGCGAACCCGCCGTCCAGCCCGAGGGCCACACGGCTGCCCAGCAGCACGTAGTCGGCATCGGGCAGCATGTCGTCGTCGCGGGCACGGCTCACGCGTCCATCCTCCCGCACGTCTCGGCAGCGCCCGTGACCGGCCGCCCGGGCGAAAGCAGTGACGCCCCGGACCCGAAGGTCCGAGGCGTCTGCGGAATCACTCCCACTCGATGGTCCCCGGCGGCTTGGAGGTCACGTCGAGGACGACGCGGTTGACCTCGCGCACCTCGTTGGTGATGCGGTTCGAGATCTTCGAGAGCACGTCGTAGGGCAGGCGCGTCCAGTCAGCGGTCATCGCGTCCTCGGACGAGACAGGACGCAGCACGATCGGGTGGCCGTAGGTGCGGCCGTCGCCTTGCACACCCACCGAGCGCACGTCGGCGAGCAGCACGACGGGGCACTGCCAGATCTCGCCGTCGAGGCCGGCCTTGGTCAGCTCCTCGCGGGCGATGGCGTCGGCATCGCGCAGAATCTCGAGACGGTCAGCGGTGACCTCACCCACGATCCGGATGCCGAGGCCGGGGCCCGGAAACGGCTGGCGGGCGACGATCGCCTCCGGAAGGCCGAGCTCGCGGCCGATGGCCCGCACCTCGTCCTTGAACAGGGTGCGCAGCGGCTCGACGAGCTCGAACTGCAGGTCTTCGGGGAGGCCTCCGACGTTGTGGTGCGACTTGATGTTCGCGGTGCCGGTTCCGCCGCCGGACTCGACCACGTCGGGGTACAGCGTGCCCTGCACGAGGAAGCGGATGGGCTCGCCGTCGGCCGCAGCCTCGGCGACCAGCTCGCGCTCGGCGGCCTCGAACGAGCGGATGAACTCGCGGCCGATGATCTTGCGCTTCTGCTCGGGGTCGCTGACGCCCTCGAGCGCCGACAGGAACTGCTCGCGCGCGTCGATCGTGACGAGGCGCACGCCGGTCGATGCGACGTAGTCGTTCTCGACCTGCTCGCGCTCGCCCTTCCGCAGCAGCCCGTGGTCGACGAAGATCGCCGTCAGCTGGTCGCCGACGGCCTCGTGCACGAGCGCAGTGGAGACGGCCGAATCGACGCCGCCCGAGAGGGCAGAGATCACGCGGCCGGAGCCGATCTGCGCGCGGATGCGCTCGACCTGCTCGGCGATGACGTTGCCGCTGTTCCAGTCGGCGGGCAGCCCCGCGGCCTTGTGCAGGAAGTTCTCGATGACGTTCTGCCCGTAGTCGGAGTGCTTCACCTCGGGGTGCCACTGCACGCCGTAGAACCGGCGCTCATCGCTGCCGAACGCGGCCACCGGCGTCGCACCGGTCGAAGCGAGCACCGCGAAGCCCTCGGGGGCCTTGGCGACCTGGTCGCCGTGGCTCATCCAGACGTTCTGCTCCACCGGCTGCCCGCCCAGCAGCACGCCGCCGTCACCCGTGACCGCGGCATCCGTCGCTCCGTACTCGCGGAGTCCGGTGTGCGCCACCTCGCCGCCGAGCGCCTGGGCCATCACCTGGAAGCCGTAGCAGATGCCGAGCGTCGGAACGCCGAGGTCGAAGACGCCCGTGTCGAGCGCCGGAGCGCCTTCTTCGTACACCGACGACGGACCGCCCGACAGGATGATGCCGACCGGGTTCTTGGCGGCGATGTCGGAGGCGCTCGCGGTGTGGGGCACGATCTCGCTGTACACGCCGGCCTCACGCACGCGCCGTGCGATCAGCTGCGCGTACTGGGCGCCGAAGTCGACGACGAGCACCGGGCGCTGCTCGGTGGCGGCCGCCGGCTCGACGGGGGTCTCGGCCTGCGCCGCGGCAGAGGTGGGCAGTTCGGTCAACGCTTGTTCTCCGTCGGGATCGCTTGAGTGAGGGACGAGTGCTCGGCGCGCGAGTGCAGCTCGGCGGCCTCGCGCTCGGACAGGTAGGTCTTCACGTCGCGCGCGACGCGCGCCTCCATGAAGAACGACAGCAGCGGAACGATGCCGCCGGCGGCGAGCATGGCCAGGCGTCCGAGGTTCCAGCGCATGAGGCTCCACACACGGAAGCACGAGATGAGGTAGACGACGTAGAACCAGCCGTGGCCGACGAGGATGCCGAGCGAGAGGTTGAACCCGTCGCCCGTCGACTCGAGACCCGAGGCGGTCTCCACGACCGGCGCGAACCACAGGAACCCGCCGGAGCCACCGAGGAACAGCTCGTACCCGAGCGCGTACTTGACGATCATCTCGGCGACCAGCAGGAGCAGCATCGTGCCGGTGATGATGGAGCAGACCTGGTAGAACTTCAGGGCTCCGCGGATCGCCGGAAAGGAAGCGAGCTTCGGGGCGCGGGGCATGGCCCCCAGTCTACCCGCGGGATTCCGCCGCGATCGTCGGGCGTCGAGACCTCACGAGCTGCGCCCGACGCGCGGTTGCGGAGTCAGGATGCCGCAGGCTCCGGTCCGCCGTCGGGTTCGCGTCGCGCATCCTCGAAGTCCTCGGTCTCCTTCTCCCAGGCATCCTTCGCGAGGCGGTACCAGAGGTAGAAGGCGAAGCCGGCGAAGATCGCCCACTCCAGCGCGTAGAAGATGTTGAGCCAGTTGATGCCCGACCCTTCCGCGGGGGCCGGCGAGGAGATGGCTTCGAGCCCGGCTAACGGGTCCACCGACGCCACGTAGGGGCGGTAGACGAAGAGCCCGTCGACGTCGTGCCATTGACCCAGCAGCGCGGCCGGCGACATGCGGGTCAACGTCTGCGGGTCACTGCCGCGCGGCGGCAGCAGCGGGCCCTCGTCCGAGATGAGGCGCCCCGTCACCTCGACGGCGTCGGCGTCGGATGAGGACGCGGATGCCGCTTCCTCCAGCTCCGCGATCGCGGCGCGCGCGTCCTCCTCGGTTGCGGCCCAGCCCACTGCGACCGCGACCGAGGTCGGTGCGGATGTCTCGGTGCGAGCGGGGTCGATGCGCAGCTGACCGGTGACCCAGTAGCCCTCGACGTCGTCGTTGAAGCGCGACTGCACGACGATGAAGTCGCCGGGCACCCATCGGCCGGCGGTCTCGACGCGCTGACCCACGAGCGGCTCGGGAAGATACTCACCGGGAGCAGCGACGGTCGCGAGCTCCTGCACCTCTTCCGTGGCGCCGGGCGGCAGCGGATTCGTCTGCACCGCACGGCCCAGCTGCCACTGCCCCAGCCACGCGAACACGCCCGCCACGACGAGGCAGAGCAGCAGCATCCCGATCCAGCGGGGTCGCAGCATCACCTCGCGGAGCGTGGGCGGGAACGCCTCGGGAACGAGGTCCGCCCCACCGTCCGGGCGGGCGTCGGTCATGGCATCCGTCATCCCGCGGCGTACGGCGCGACGACGACCTCGACGCGCTGGAACTCCTTGAGGTCGGAGTATCCGGTCGTGGCCATCGACTTGCGCAGTGCCCCGATGAGGTTCGCGGTGCCGTCGGCGACCGGCGCCGGGCCGTACAGGACCTCTTCCAGCGAGGCGACCTGATCGACCTTCACGCGGCGGCCGCGCGGCAGCTTGGAGTGGTGCGCCTCCGGACCCCAATGGAAGCCCTTGCCCGGGGCATCCGTCGCCCGCGCGAGCGCGACACCGAGCATGACGGCGTCGGCGCCCATGGCGATCGCCTTGACGATGTCGCCCGACGTGCCCACGCCGCCGTCGGCGATGACATGCACGTACCGTCCGCCGGACTCGTCGAGGTAGTCGCGGCGAGCACCGGCCACGTCTGCCACGGCGGTGGCCATGGGGGCGTGCAGGCCCAGGGTGGCGCGCGTCGTCGACGCCGCTCCCCCGCCGAAGCCGACCAGCACACCGGCGGCACCGGTGCGCATCAGGTGCAGCGCGGCCGTGTAGGTCGAGGCTCCGCCGACGATCACCGGAACGTCGAGGTCGTAGATGAACTTCTTGAGGTTGAGCGGCTGGTCGACGCTCGAGACGTGCTCGGCCGACACCGTCGTGCCGCGGATGACGAACAGGTCGACGCCTGCGGCGACGACGGTCTCGTACAGCTCCTGCGTGCGCTGCGGCGTGAGGGCACCGGCGACGGTGACGCCGGCGGCGCGGATCTCGGCGAGGCGGTCGCGCACGAGCTCGGGCTTGATCGGCTCGGCGTAGACCTCCTGCATGCGGCGGGTCGCGGCGGTCTTGTCGAGGCCGGCGATCTCCGCGAGGAGCGGCGTCGGGTCGTCGTATCGGGTCCAGAGTCCCTCGAGGTCGAGCACGCCGAGGCCGCCGAGCTGGCCCAGCATGATCGCCGTGCGCGGGCTGACGACCGAGTCCATGGGTGCGCCCAGCACCGGGATGTCGAAGCTGAACGCGTCGATCGTCCACGTCGTCGAGACGTCTTCGGGGTTGCGCGTGCGCCGCGAGGGCACCACCGCGATGTCGTCGAACGTGTAGGCGCGACGCGCGCGCTTGGCCCGGCCGAGCTCGATGTCCATGCTCACCCGCCCAGCCTACCCGCCGGGCTTCGCGCGGCCGGATCCCGCCGCCCCCCGGGGTTCGGGGCGCACCGTGCGCATATGGGGCGCGCACGGTGCGCCCCACACGTCCGTGATGCGCCCCGAACCCCGCGCAGAGCCGAGGACGGAGGGTG
>NZ_JAMXMB010000019.1 GCF_024055635.1 Microbacterium yannicii | reverse complement strand
CACCCCTCAGCGTGCGCGCGCGAGGCGCCAGCGCTGCGTGGGGCGTGGGGACCGCACCCCTCACCGGGCGCGCGCGACGCGCGTCTCGTCCCAGACCGGCTGGTCGGACTCGAACACCTGGCCGTCGGAACCGAAGACCAGGAAGCGGTCGAACGACTTCGCGAGCCAGCGGTCGTGCGTGACGGCGAGAACGGTGCCCTCGAACCGTGCGAGCGCGTCCTGCAGCGCCTCGGCCGACACCAGGTCGAGGTTGTCGGTCGGCTCGTCGAGCAGCAGCAGCGTCGCGCCCGACAGCTCGAGCAGAAGGATCTGGAACCGCGCCTGCTGCCCGCCCGACAGGCTGTCGAACGTCTGCTCGGCCTGGCCGACGAGGCCGTAGCGATCCAGGGCGCTGCTCGCCGCATCGCGGGGCAGCCCGCCGCGGGCGTCCTCCCCGCGGTGCAGGATGTCGAGCAGCGTCTTGCCGTCGAACTCGGGGTGGCGGTGGGTCTGCGCGAACCAGCCGGGCACGACGCGGGCGCCGAGGATCGCCCGCCCGGTGTGCGCGACGGGATCGAGCGCCGCGCCGGTGCTCGTGAGGTGCCCCAGCCGACCGTCGGGATCGCTGCCGCCGCGGGCCAGCAGCCGGAGGAAGTGCGACTTGCCCGACCCGTTCGAGCCCAGCACCGCCACCCGGTCGCCGAACCACACCTCGAGGTCGAACGGCTTCATGAGGCCGGTGAGCTCGAGCTGCTCGGCGACGACGGCCCGTCGCCCGGTGCGCGCACCGCGCAGCCGCACGTCGAGATCCTGCTCCTTCGGACGCTCCTGCGGAGGTCCTGCCTCCTCGAACTTGCGCAGGCGCGTCTGGGCGGCGCGGTAGCGCGACGTGAAGGCGTCGTTCGCGGTGGCCTTCACCTTGAGCGTCGCGACGAGCTCCTTGAGCTTGACGTGCTGCTCGTCCCAGCGGCGCCGCAGCTCGTCGAGTCGGGCCATCCGGTCGTCGCGCGCCCGGTGGTAGGTGCCGAACCCGCCGCCGTGCACCCACGCCGTGCTGCCGGCGCCGCCGACCTCGAGCGTCACGATGCGGTCGGCGGCCCGTGCCAGCAGCTCCCGGTCGTGCGACACCAGCAGCACCGTCTTCGCCGTCTCGCGCAGGCGCTCCTCGAGCCATCGCTTGCCTGGAACGTCGAGGTAGTTGTCGGGCTCGTCCAGCAGCAGCACCTGGTCGGGTCCTCGCAGCAGTGCTTCGAGCGCGAGCCGCTTCTGCTCGCCGCCCGACAGCGTCGTGAGCTCGCGGAACCGTGCCCTCGAGAACGGGATGCCGAGGGCCGCGGTCGTGCAGGTGTCCCAGACGGTCTCGTACTCGTAGCCGCCCGCCTCGGCGTAGTCGGCGAGCGCGCCGGCGTACCGCATCTGCGTGTCGAGGTCGTCGTGCTCGATGATCGCGGCCTCGGAATCCTCGAGTTCGCGGGCGGCGCGGCGCACACGGTCGGGGGCGACGGCGATGAGCAGATCGTGGACGGTCTGCCCCGGCCCGCCGTGGCCGACGAACTGGTCCATCACTCCGAGGCCGCCGTCGATCGAGACGACGCCCGACAGCGCGGGAATCTCGTCGCGGATGATCCGCAGCAGTGTCGTCTTGCCTGCGCCGTTCTGACCGATGAGAGCCGTGGTCGACCCCTCGCCCACCCGGAACGAGACCTCGTCGAGCAGCGGCCGACCGTCGGGCAGCGCATACGAGATGGCGGCGATGTCGATGTAGCCCACGATGGTCCCTGTCTGCTCCGAAGCGTCCGTCACCGAGGGAGCCGACCAGACTATCCGAGCCGGGGGCGTCGCGTCACCCCGGCGCGTTTCGTCTCGCTCGTTCCTCGCTCGCTCAACGACCGAGGGAGAGGCGCCGGTCGTTGAGCGAGGGAGCGCCAGCGACCGAGACGAAACGCCTCGAGCCGACCGACGGCGCCAGGCAAGTCCGGTTCGTCTCGCTCGCTCACCGACCGAGCGAGAGGTTCCTCGCTCGCACAACGACCGAGCGAGCGGCGCCGGTCGTTGAGCGAGGGAGCGCCAGCGACCGAGACGAAACGCCTCGAGCCGACCGACGGCGCCGGGCAAGGCCGGTTCGTCTCGCTCGCTCAACGACGGGGCTCCGGACCCGTCGCGGCTCAGGCGGCGGCGTAGCGGCCGGACTTGATCGCGCGCTCGCGCGCCTTGGCGGCTTCTTCCTCGCGGTTCTTCGGCGGAGCCACCGCGACGAGGTCGTCCAGCAGGTGCTGCGTGATGTGCGCGATGTCGTGGACGGCGCGGTCGAACGCCTCCTGATTCGCCTTCGAGGGCTTCGTGGTGCCCGCGATCTTGCGCACGTACTGGAGAGCAGCCGCGTGCACCTCGTCGGAGCTGGCCGCGGGCTCGAAGTTGTGGAGCGTGTGGATGTTCCGGCACATGCCCCCGACGATACGCCGCACCTCCGACGGCGGCCAAGGGCCGGCATCCGTCGAGAACGGGCGGCGAGATCGCACGACCTCGCCGAGACCGCACGTCGCGCGCGCGGAATGCCCGGTGCTCTGGACGAGATCGCACGACCTCGACGGATGCTGCGACCCGCGGCCGCTACCAGCGCTCGGTGCCGCGCGGGAGGACGTCGAGCACGTGGGGCAGCTCGGTCGGGAAGCACGAGCGGAAGAGCTCGGTGATCTGCGGGTCGGAGCCGTAGTCGTCGACGATGCGCAGCCCGATCATCGTGCTGATGAGCATGCCCTCGGCCATGAAGGCGCGGGCCTCGTCGGCATCGAGTCCCATCTCCTCGCGGAAGAAGCGCCACACGGAGGCGAACCCGCGCCGGGCGGCGGCGCCGATCACCGGGTTGCTGCCCAGGAGATAGGCGTGCGCGAGGGTCTGGTGCAGGCCGCGCACCTCGATGAGGTCGACGTACGCCTGGCCGATCCGTTTGCCGGCCGCCTTGCCTTCGGTGATCCCGGGGTCGCGGTCGGCGTCGTCGTCCGCAGCGAGCGCGGCGCGGAATGCCGCGAGCAGTCGGGTCAGGGCTTCGTCGATGGTCGCGAGGAACAGGTTCTCCTTGGTACCGAACAGGCGCACGACGTAGGGCTGGCTGACGCCCGCGGCGCGGGCCACCTCGTCGGTCGTCGCGCCCTCGTACCCGCGGGTGCCGAAGACGGCCATCGCGGCGATGAGGATCTGGCGGCGCCGCTCGTCCGACGACAGGCGCTTGCCCGTCTCGTTCGGTTCATCGAGCGCGGTGGCGCCGCTGCCGTTCCGCTGCACAGATGTCATGCGAAAAGGTTATCAGCGGATGACTTGACTTTGTAATCAGTCGATTACTACATTGTGGTAATCATTCGATTACAACCGGAGATCCTCATGACCGACACCTCTCTCGCCCCACGGACGCGACGGCCTCGACCGTTCGCGCTCGTGGTGGCCGCGGCATCCCTCCCGATGTTCATGGCCACGCTCGACAACCTCGTCATGACCAACGCGCTGCCGGTGCTGCACCGCGACATGGGCGCCAGCGTCGAGGAGCTGCAGTGGTTCGTCAACGCCTACACGCTCGCGTTCGCCGGTGCGATCCTCATCGCGTCGGCGCTCGGCGATCGCTTCGGCCGACGCACGCTGTTCGTCATCGGCATCGCCGTCTTCGGAGCGGGCTCGGTGCTCGCGGCGCTCAGCACCGACCCCGGCCAGCTCATCGGGGCACGCGCACTCCAGGGCCTCGGGGCCGCGGGGGTCATGCCGCTGTCACTGGCGCTGCTGACCGGCGCCGTGCCACCCGCGCGACGCGCCCTCGCGATCGGCATCTGGGGCGGCGTGTCCGGTCTCGGCGTCGCGGTCGGGCCGCTCATCGGCGGCGCGATCATGGAGGGCTGGAACTGGCAGGCCATCTTCTGGATCAACGTGCCCGTTGCCCTCATCGCGATCCCCCTCGCGCTGATCGTGCTGAACAACGACTTCGGCGCACGGGCCCGCATCGACGTGCCAGGAGCGGTGCTCGCCGCAGCCGGCGTGCTGGCGGTGGTCCACGCGATCGTCCGTGGCAACGACGACGGGTGGGGTTCGCCGGGCGTGGTCATCGAGATCGTCCTCGGCGCGCTGCTGATCGCCGCGTTCCTCGTGTGGCAGGCGCGGGCGAAGGCCCCGTTGATGCCGTTGCGACTGTTCCGCGACCGCTCGTTCTCGATCACGAACATCGTCGGCTTCGCCTTCAGCTTCGGGACCTTCGGCTCCGTGTTCATCCTCATCCAGTACCTGCAGGTCGTGCAGGGCTCCACCCCGTTCGAGGCCGCCGTGCAGACCACGCCCTGGACCCTCGCGCCGATGATCGTCGCCCCGATCGCCGGCATCCTGGCCCCGCGGGTCGGCACGCGCGTGCTGCTCGTGCTCGGCCTCGTCCTGCAGGGCGCCGCGCTGAGCTGGATCGCGGCGATCATGTCGACCGACCTCGACTACCCGGTGCTCATCGCCCCGTTCGTGATGGCCGGCGTCGGCATGGCGCTCGTGTTCGCCCCGTCGGCGACCGCCCTGCTGGCGACCCTCGGGCTCATCGACCACGCGAAAGCGTCCGGCGTGAACTCGACGGTCCGCGAACTGGGCGTCGCGCTGGGCACCGCCGTGATGACCGCGATCTTCGTGAGCGCCGGCGGGGAGCTCCTCCCCGACCTCTACGTCGAGGCGGCGCGCCCCGCCGTGTTCACCGGGGCGGCGGTGCTGCTCGCGGCGGCCGTCGTGGCGCTGTGGCTCCCGTCGGGCAAGGGGACGGATGCCGTGGGCGCCGACGCCGTCGAGCCGGACGTCGCCGTGCTCGAGCCGGTTGCCGTGCGCTGAACCGACGCACCCGTCCACATCGTGTGCTCTCGCCGAAACCGCACGCTCCGCACGTCGCGGACATGTGCGCTCGGCGAGAGCACACGATCGCTACCGCGGCCGTGGGCGCCTCCGCCGGCGGTGTCTCGAGCGACGCCGTCCGCCCGGTCAGGCGCCTTTGCCGCGCAGCAGCCGGGTGAAGACGCCGTCGAGCAGGAACAGCAGGAACGCGAAGGACCCGATCCACGGCGACAGCACGACGACCGCGCCGCTGATCAGGAGGGCGCTGAGCGAACCGCGGCCGTAGGCCGCGGCATCCGCTGCACTCATGCCGGGCAGAATGACCTCGCGATGGCGAACCGCCCACTGCCACTGCACCCAGCTGAACAGGATGGCGAGGAAGAAGGTGACCGGCATCGCGAGCCGGCCCGCGTAGAACTCTTCGTACTCCGTCATCAGCCCGGTCGCGAACGGCACCAGCACGATGAACAGCAGCCGTGCGTTGTTGAGCCACAGCATCGTCGCGTCGACCCGGGCGATGTGCTCGAACTGCTGCACATGCACCATCCAGAGGATGCAGAGCAGCGCGAAGCTGATCACGAAGTTGACGAACAGCTCGGACATGCCGCCGAGGGCCGCCCACATGTCGGCGTCGGAATCGACTCTGCCGAGGGAGTGCGCCGTGAGGTCGAGCACCAGGAGGGTCGCCGCGATCGCGAACACGCCGTCGGTGAACGCTTCGAGACGGGTGGTGCGCTGTGTCGCCGCGGGGTGCTGCCGCTGCCTGATCATGGCGCCAGGGTAGCGACACTCCGTCATCGGTGCGCGGAGCGCCGGACGTCATACGGCGACTCCGCGCCGACGGCTCACGTGCATTGCGCGAGGATGGATGACGGATGCCGCAGCCCGCGCCTGCGGCTGCGACGGCGCCCGTGCGGCGTTCCGCGTGGGCGCCGCCCGACCGCCCGAGACCCGTGGAGGACCCGTGACCGAGCACGTCTCGCATCTCGTCGTCGGCGGCGGCGCCATGGGACTCGCGACGACGTGGCAGCTGGCCCGGCGGGGGCACACGGTCCTGGCCCTCGAGCGATTTGAACGGGGCCACGAGCTCGGCGCCTCGCACGGGGCGACGCGGAACTTCAACAACGCCTACGCCGAGGAGCACTACCTCGACCTCTTGGGTCTCGCCCGCGCGGAGTGGGACGAGCTCGCACGTGTGACGGGCGAGCCGCTGCTGCGACTGCACGGCCTGGTGACGCACGGAGATGACGCGCGCGTCGCCGAGACGCATGCGGCGCTGACCGCTCGCGGCGAACGGGCGACCGTCCTCGACCCGGCGGAGGCATCCCGCCGCTGGAGCGGCATGCGGTTCGCGGGCGACGTGCTGTTCACCCCCGACGCCGGAGTGGTGCGCGCCGAGGCCGCGCTCGCGGCGCTGGAACGGGATGCGCGCGTCCGCGGCGCCGACCTTCGATTCGGGCACGCCGTCGTCGCTCTCGAGGAGCACGCCGACCATGTGTCGGCCGCGGTGGTGGCCGACGGCAGCCGCTATGACATCACCGCTGATGTCGTCGTCGTGACCGCGGGCGCGTGGACCTCGAAGGTGCTGCCCGGGTTCCCGCTCCCCCGGCTGACGGTCACCGAAGAGAGCCCCGCGCACTTCGCCGCGCGCGGCGCCGCGCAGGCGTGGCCGTCGTTCAACCACCTGCTGCCGCGCCCGTCGTACCCCGGAAACGTGTACGGCATGCCGACGCCCGGCGAGGGCGTCAAAGTGGGGTTCCATCACGTCGGGCCGGTCGTCGACCCCGACCGTCGGACCCTCCGGCCGGTGCCGGAGCTCGCGGCACGACTGCGGGACTACGTCGACGAGTGGATGCCGGGGCTCGACGCCGACAGCGCCGCTCCGATCAGCTGCACCTACACGTCGACGGACTCCGAGGACTTCGTGCTCGACCGCCGAGGTCGGGTCGTCGTGGGCGCGGGGTTCTCCGGCCACGGCTTCAAGTTCACGCCCGCCGTCGGTGCGGTGCTCGCCGACCTGGCGACCGACGACCGCGCACGAGCCGCCGAGGCGTTCCGGCTGCCGGACTGACGGCGGCGGGAGCGGCGGCCGGAACGGCGCGCGACAGCGGGCCGCGGCATCCGTCACCGATACGCCACGTGTGCCTGCGCCCGTCGCCCGCGCAGGGGCCTCGGAGGACGGCTCAGCGCTTGTAGTTGGGCGCCTCGACGACGATCTGCACGTCGTGGGGGTGCGACTCCTTGAGGCCGGCGGGGGTGATGCGCACGAACTTGCCCTTGGCCTTGAGCTCCTCGACGGTGCGGGCGCCGACGTAGAACATCGACTGACGCAGGCCGCCGACGAGCTGGTACGCGACCGCCGAGACCGGGCCGCGGTAGGCGACCTGGCCCTCGATGCCCTCGGGGATCAGCTTGTCGTCACTGGGCACGTCGGCCTGGAAGTAGCGGTCCTTGGAGTACGAGGTCTTCTTGCCGCGCGTCTGAAGGGCTCCGAGCGAGCCCATGCCGCGGTACAGCTTGAACTGCTTGCCGCCCTGGAAGACGATCTCGCCCGGCGACTCGTCGGTGCCGGCCAGGAGCGATCCGAGCATGACCGTGTCGGCGCCCGCGACGAGCGCCTTGGCGATGTCGCCCGAGTACTGCAGGCCGCCGTCGGCGATGATCGGGATGCCGGCCTCGCGGGCCGCGAGCGACGCCTCGTAGATCGCGGTCACCTGGGGCACGCCGACGCCCGCGACGATGCGCGTGGTGCAGATGGAGCCCGGGCCGACGCCGACCTTGACCGCGTCCACGCCGGCCTCGATGAGCGCCTGAGCACCCTCACGGGTGGCGACATTGCCGCCGATCACGTCGATCGCGGCGAACGACGCATCGGCCTTGAGGCGGCGCACCATGTCGATGACACCGGCGGACTGGCCGTTCGCGGTGTCGACGACGATCACGTCGACCCCGGCGTCGCGCAGCGCCTCGGCCCGCTGCCAGGCGTCGCCGAAGAAGCCGATGGCTGCGCCGACCCGCAGGCGGCCCTGCTCGTCCTTGGTGGCGAGCGGGTACTTCTCGCTCTTGTCGAAGTCCTTGATGGTGATGAGACCGGCGAGCTTGCCGTCGTCGTCGAGGAGCGGCAGCTTCTCGACACGGTGGTGCGCGAACAGCGCGATGACCTCACCGGCGCTGATGCCGACCTTGCCGGTGACGAGCCCCTCGCTCGTCATGATGTCGCGCACCTTGGTGGTCTGGCGCTCGAAGCCCGACACGAAGCGCATGTCGCGGTTGGTCACGATGCCCACGAGGCGGTTGTCGTCGTCGACGACCGGAAGGCCCGAGATGCGGTACTGCGCGCACAGCGCGTCGACTTCGTCGATCGTGGTGTCGGGGGTGGTGGTGATCGGGTCGGTGATCATGCCCGACTCGCTGCGCTTGACGCGATCCACCATCGAGGCCTGCTCCTCGATCGACAGATTGCGGTGGATGATGCCCAGGCCGCCTTCGCGGGCGATGGCGATCGCGAGTCGCGCTTCGGTGACGGTGTCCATCGCGGCGCTGAGGAGAGGCGTCGCGACCGTGATGCGACGCGTGACGCGGGACGACGTGTCGGCCTCACTGGGGATGACGTCCGTGTGGCCCGGCAGCAGCAGGATGTCGTCGTAGGTCAGTCCGACGAAGCCGAAGGGGTCGTTGTGCTCCATGGGGGTCTCCTCGCGCGCGGCGCGTTGTTTCGGTGTGGACGACGACGGCCGGTGCGCTCGTGACGCTCCGTACTCGATTCTAAGCGCCGGGGCGTGCCGTTTGTTCCCGCGGTAAGGGCACGCGCGGGCGCTCGCGCGTCCCCACCCGGGAGAGCGGGGATATCGACGCAGCGTGCATGTTGGCCGATTTCGATCGCATCACTTATCCACATGGTGTCGTAGGCGAAACAACCGCGACACATTACGCTCGTACCGTCGAACATCACAGCCGATGCGACCCGAGCCTCGGTGTCGACGTGGTGCCGTACTGGAGGTTCTGTGGGTCCTACGACTCTGACCACGAGACGTGTTGCAGGAGCGCGAGTCACAGCCGCGCTGTTCGGATTGCTGCTCGTCGCGCTGGGGCTGTTCGCCGGTGCGAGCCCTGCGCAGGCCGCGGAGGATGATCCCTACCGGATCAGCGGCAATGTCCAACTCGATGGCGAGCCTCTCGAGGGAGTGGCGCTCACCGTCGACGGCCCGGGCGGCAAGCAGGAGGTCGAGACCGACGCGAAGGGTCAATGGCGGGTGGGCGTCCCCGAGCGGGGCGAGACCTACGTCGTGACCCTCGACGAGGACACCCTCCCCGAGGGCATCGCCGTCGTCGACGCCGAAGACGACACCCCGAACGTCAAAGAGGTCGAACTCGGGCAGGGCGGCCGCGCGACCGTCAACTTCTTCATCGGGGAAGGCGAGCGCAACGTCACGAGCTTCTTCGACCAGTTCGTACAGCGCATCATCCAGGGCATCAGCTTCGGCCTGATGCTCGCCCTCGCCGCCATCGGCCTCACCCTCGTCTACGGGACGACGGGCATCTCGAACTTCGCGCACGGCGAGATGGTGACGTTCGGCGCCATCGCGGCGTTCCTCCTGGTCGGCCCCGCGAGCCTCGCGCTGCCGCTCTGGCTGGGGTATCCCGTCGCCGTCGTCCTGAGTGCCGGCTTCGGACTCTTGCTGGACATGATCCTGTGGAGACCTCTGCGGCGGCGCCGCGTCGGCGTCGTACAGCTGATGATCGTCAGCATCGGGCTCTCGCTCGCACTTCGCTACATCTTCCAGCTGTTCATCGGAGGCGGCACCCTCCAGCTGCCGGGGTCCGCGGAAGCACAGATCCCGCTGTTCGGCGCCGTCCAGATGAGCGTCGTCGACATGATCTCGCTCGTCATCTCGATCCTGGTCATCGTCGCCTTCGCGCTCTGGCTGACACGGTCCCGCATCGGCAAGGCGACACGCGCGATCTCCGACAACCCCTCACTGGCCGCGGCCTCCGGCATCGACGTCGACACCGTCGTGCGGGTCGTCTGGGTGGTGGCGGGCGGGCTCGCCGGCCTCGCGGGCATCCTCTACGCCTACTACCGCCCGGGCATCAAGTGGGACATGGGAGCGCAGATCCTTCTGCTCATGTTCGCCGCGGTCGTGCTGGGCGGTCTCGGCACCGCCTACGGCGCCCTGGTCGGTGCGCTGATCGTCGGCCTCTTGGTGGAGGTCTCGAGCCTCTGGATTCCCTCAGACCTCAAGTATGCGAGCGCCCTGTTCATCCTGATCGTGATCCTGCTGTTCCGACCACAGGGCATCCTCGGTCGACGCGAGCGAATCGGATAGGGACACACTCATGGACTTGCTTCAGATCCTCTCCAACACGGCGTCGTCGATCCTCAGCCCCGCGACGATCGGCTACGCGCTGGCCGCCCTGGGTCTCGCCGTGCACTTCGGTTACGCCGGCCTGATCAACATGGGCATCGCCGGCTTCATGGCGATCGGCGCGTACGGCTACGCGATCTCGATCCTCTCGTTCGACTTCCCCTGGTGGGCCGGCGCACTGGTCGGGCTCGGAGGAGCAGCCATCTTCGCGCTGATCCTCGGCATCCCGACTCTGCGGCTGCGCGGCGACTACCTCGCCATCGTGACGATCGCGGCCGCGGAGGTCGTGCGGCTGATGTTCCTCACCACGGCGTTCGACGACATCACGGGATCCGCTGACGGGTTGAGCGGCTATCACGGCAGTTTCCGCGCATCGAACCCGATCCCCCCGGGCGAGTACGGCTTCGGCCCATGGGTCTACAACGAGACCCAGTGGTGGGTGCGCATCATGGGCCTCATCACGCTCGCCATCGCCGCGCTCGTGGTATGGATGATCACGCGGAGCCCGTGGGGGCGTGCGCTCAAGGGCATCCGCGAAGACGAGGACGCGGTCCGCTCGCTGGGCAAGAACGTGTTCGCCTACAAGATGCAGGCGCTCGTCCTGGGTGGTGTGCTCGCCGCCGCCGGCGGCGTCGTCTACGCCCTGCCGTCCGCGGTGAGCCCGGGTGTGTACGTCACGTCGCTCACGTTCTTCGTGTGGACCGCCCTCCTGCTGGGTGGCGCCGCCACGGTGTTCGGGCCGATCCTCGGTTCCGTCATCTTCTGGGCGCTGCAGACCTTCCTGTCGAACGTGCTCCCGGCGATGGCGGAGGCCGGCTGGCTGCTCGGCCTGAACCAGATCCAGGCAGGCACGCTGCGGTTCATCCTCGTGGGAGTCGCCCTGATGCTGCTCGTGATCTTCATGCCGCAGGGCCTCCTCGGCAACAAGAAGGAGCTGACCTTTGTCAAGTGAAAGCGCTCCGGCCACCGGCTCCGCGCCGATCGCCCGCCCCAAGACCACCGGTCTCCATGTCGGTGAGGCCGTGCCCGGTGTGGCGAAGGTCGACCCGATCATCATCGCCGACGGGGTGCACCGCAGCTTCGGCGGTGTCACCGCGGTCGACGTCGAACACGTCGAGATCCCCCGGGGAGTCATCACGGCCCTCATCGGGCCGAACGGCGCAGGCAAGACGACCCTCTTCAACCTGCTGACCGGGTTCGACAAGCCCGACCACGGCACATGGACGTTCGACGGCAAATCGCTCTCCGGTGTCCCCGCGTACAAGGTCTCGCGCATGGGGCTGGTCCGCACGTTCCAGCTTACGAAGGCTCTGGGATTGCTCACCGTCATGGAGAACATGAAGCTGGGCGCCAAGAACCAGCGCGGCGAGAAGTTCTGGGCAGGCCTGATTCCCGCCCTCTGGCGCTCGCAGGATGCCGCGATCGAAGACCGCGCGATGGTGTTGCTCGAGAAGTTCAAGCTCGACGGGAAGGCTGACGACTTCGCCGCCAGCCTGTCGGGCGGCCAGCGCAAGCTGCTCGAGATGGCACGGTCGCTCATGACCGAACCCACGCTCGTCATGCTCGACGAGCCGATGGCAGGCGTCAACCCCGCCCTCACGCAGTCCTTGCTCGACCACATCCTCGATCTCAAGGACCTCGGGATGACGGTGCTGTTCGTCGAGCACGATATGCACATGGTGCGCCACATCGCCGACTGGGTCATCGTCATGGCCGAAGGCCGGATCGTGGCCGAGGGCGACCCCACGACAGTCATGAAGAACCCCGCGGTGATCGACGCCTACCTCGGAGCCCACCAGGAGCTCGACCTCGGCGTGGTGACCGGCCGCATCGATGTGGTCGAGGCTGACCCGACGACGGATGCCTCGGCGTCCGCGGCTGCAAACGCCACCACGCTCGTCGATCAGGGCATCGCGGAGGAACAGTCAGAAGAAGAGGAGGACGGCCGATGACCGCTCCCGTCGCGACGGGCACGCCCGTCGTCGTCGTCGACGATGTCCACGCCGGCTACCTGCCCGGGGTCAACATCCTCCACGGCTGCAGCCTCGTCGCCCATCAAGGTGAACTCATCGGCATCATCGGCCCCAATGGCGCCGGCAAGTCGACGCTGCTGAAGGCCATCTTCGGCCAGGTCAATGTGCGCAGCGGTACCGTCACCCTCGAGGGCGACGACATCACCGGGCTGCGCGCCAACAAGCTCGTCGCGCGCGGCGTCGGCTTCATCCCGCAGAACAACAATGTGTTCCCGAGCCTCACCATCGAAGAGAACCTCCAGATGGGTCTCTACCAGCGCCCGAGCGCGTACAAGGAGCGACTGGAGTTCGTCACCGGCATCTTCTCCGAGCTCGGCACGCGCCTCAAGCAGCGCGCGGGGTCGCTCTCGGGCGGCGAGCGCCAGATGGTGGCGATGAGTCGCGCGCTCATGATGGATCCGAAGGTCCTGCTGCTGGACGAGCCATCGGCGGGGCTCTCCCCCGTCCGCCAGGACGAGGCCTTCATCCGCGTCTCCGAGATCAACAAGGCCGGCGTCACGTGCATCATGGTCGAGCAGAACGCACGGCGCTGCCTGCAGATCTGCGACCGTGGCTACGTACTCGACCAGGGCCGCGACGCCTACACCGGGTCGGGCCGTGAACTGCTGAACGACCCCAAGGTCACTGAGCTGTACCTCGGCACGCTGGGGACCTGAGCCGCACACCTTCGAGAAGGGGGACGGATGCCGCGGCATCCGTCCCCCTTCTTCATGCCCGTCTGCACCCACTCGCGGAACGGCGACACCCGCTGGGGCCGAAGTCCCGGGAGCGGCGACCCCCAGGCGGGCGGCCGGGAACGAGGAACGCCCCCGGGTCCGAGGACCCGGGGGCGTTCCGTGGAGGGTTTCTCAGCCCTCGTAAGGCGTGTACGTGTTGTCAGCGCCGTACTGGTAGATGTTGATGAAGCCCTCGGTCGGGTCACCCACCTCGTCGAACGTCACCGGGCTGGAGACGCCGTCGTAGTCCGCGACGTCGCCGGCGAGGATGATGTCGGCGCACTCGGCGAACGACTCGCACTTCTTGCCGTCACCCGATCCACCGGAGACCTCGATCAGCTTGTCCGCGATGTCGGCCGGGTCGGTCGACTGCGCGGCGAGCGAAGCGAGCGCGAGCAGGGTGAGCGCGTCGAACGACTCGGGCGCGTAGGTGTAGTCCTTCAGCGCCTCGTCGCCCGACTCCTCGACGAAGCCGTCGAGGCCGTCGATGAAGTCCTGCACCTGAGCCGGCGTCGGGCCGGGGTAGGTGCCCTTGGCGCCCTCGAGCAGGCCCGCGGGGAAGTCGTCCTTGTACGACGCCATGTTGCCATCGACGAGGTACAGGTTGTTCGGGTCGAAGCCGCGGTCGATCAGCGCCGGAAGGATGGTCTTCGCCTCGTCGAAGCTGATGACCGAGATCGCGTCGGGGTCGGCGGCGAGCACCTCGGAGATCTGCGCATCGAACGACGTGTCGCCCTGGTTGTAGGTCGGTGCTGCGACGACTTCGCCGCCCGCGCCCTCGAACGCCTCCGTGATGTACTTGGCCAGGCCGGTGCCGTAGGCGTCGTTCAGGACGATCAGGCCGAGGGTCTGGTGCCCCTCCTCGGCGACGAAGTTGCCGTGCACCTCACCCTGCAGCACGTCGGACGGCGCGGTGCGGAAGTACAGGCCGTTGTCGTCGTACGTCGTGAACTGGTCGGAGGTGTTGGCCGGCGAGAAGAGGATCTTGCCCTCGCCGATGACCTGGTCGATGAACTGCAGCGAGACGCCCGACGATGCGGCGCCGATGATCGCCGACGGGTCTTCGGCGAGGATGCGGGGCACCTCGGTCTCATAGGCCTTGTTGTCGAGGTCGCCCGAGTCGCCCCAGACCACGTCGACGCTGAGACCAGTGGTGTCTGCGTACTCCTGGATTAGCGACTGCGCGTAGGCGACGCCTGCCTCCTCGGGCGGGCCGAGGAACGCCAGGTTGCCGGTCTGCGGCAGCGCGGTGCCGATCTTGAGGCTCAGTTCCTCGCCGGGTGCGGCGCTCTCACTGGGTTCGTCGCCGCCGGTGCCTCCGCCGGCACAGCCGGCCAGGACGAGGGCGCTGGCGCCGATGAGCGCGAGGCCACCGAGAACGGTGGACTTGCGCGAGCGGGTGAAGACGCTCATGTTGCTCCTTGCTGTGTGATTACCACGGGAACGGCTCGGGCGCCTTCCCAGTCCCCTAAACCTAATCGCCGCCGGGCTCCTGCAATGTTGCCTTTCGTTAACGATCTGTAACAGCTTGAATCCGTGATCGGCGCGCAAAACCACGGGGTTCTCGGAGCGCTGTCCCGGCTCCCGCGAGGCGCTTCGGCGAGTGACATCCCCGACCGCACCCGAGGCGCGCTGCCGACGACGCCGCATACCCCTTGCGGGTATACACTGGAGTCCGACGGTACCCCTCAGGGGTATCCGCCGACACGACTCGAGAATGCGACTCGACAACGCGACTCGACAACCCGAGGAGAAGACATGGTTCAGGCCGACTACAAGGTCACCGGGATGAGCTGCGGGCACTGTGAGGCGTCCGTGCGCGGCGAGGTGTCGAAGCTCGCCGGTGTCGAAGACGTCCGCGTGAGTGCTGCCGCGGGAACGCTCACGATCGTGGCCTCCGGCGAGCTCGCCGACGACGCCGTTATCGCCGCGGTCGACGAGGCCGGCTACAGCGCGGTCCGCGCCTGATGGCCGCGGCCTCGACCCCCGCCCGGGTAGAGCTCGAGATCGGCGGGATGACGTGTGCGTCGTGCGCCGCGCGGATCGAGAAGCGCCTGAACCGGATGGAGGGGGTCGAGGCATCCGTCAACTACGCCACGGAGAAGGCTTTCGTGAGCGGGCCGGCGGGTCTCGACCCGCAGACGCTCATCGATGAGGTCGTGAAGACGGGGTACACCGCGGCGCTGCCCGCGCCGCCGGCTGCCGAGCCGTCCGCGGCCGACACCGTCGACCCCGAACTCACGAGCCTGCGCCATCGGCTGATCGGGTCGATCGTGCTCTCGACGCCGGTCATCCTGCTGGCGATGATCCCGGCGCTGCAGTTCACGTACTGGCAGTGGGCATCACTGGCGCTCGCCGCGCCGGTCGTGGTGTGGGGCGCCTGGCCGTTCCACCGCGCCGCGTGGATCAACCTGCGCCACGCCGCCGCCACGATGGACACGCTCATCTCGCTGGGCGTCTCGGCCGCCTTCCTGTGGTCGCTGTACGCCCTGTTCCTCGGTCACGCCGGCATGCCCGGCATGACGCACGCTTTCGAATGGTCGGTGACTCCGAGCGACGGCGCGGGCGACATCTACCTCGAGGTGGCGGCCGGGGTCACGACGTTCGTGCTCGCCGGACGGTACTTCGAGCAGCGGTCCAAGCGCCGCGCGGGCGCCGCGCTGCGCGCGCTCCTCGAGATCGGCGCGAAGGATGTGGCGGTGCTTCGGCCGTCGGGTGACGAGGTGCGGGTGCCCATCGCCGACCTCCACGTCGGCGACCGGTTCGTCGTCCGTCCTGGGGAGAAGATCGCGACGGACGGCGTCGTGGCCTCGGGCACCTCGGCGGTCGACGCCTCGATGGTGACCGGCGAGTCCGTGTCGGTCGAAGTGGCGCCGGGCGATGCCGTCGTCGGCGCCACCGTCAACGTGGGCGGTCGTCTCGTCGTGCGTGCGACGCGCGTCGGCGACGACACCCAGCTGGCGCAGATGGCGCGACTCGTCGAGGAGGCTCAGTCGGGCAAGGCGGACGTGCAGCGCCTGGCGGATCGCATCTCGGGCGTGTTCGTGCCGATCGTGCTGCTGATCGCGCTCGGCACACTCGCCGGCTGGCTGCTCACCGGGGCGTCCGCCTCCATGGCCTTCACGGCCGCGGTCGCGGTGCTGATCATCGCGTGTCCCTGCGCGCTCGGCCTCGCCACCCCGACCGCGCTGCTCGTCGGCACCGGCCGCGGCGCCCAGCTCGGCATCCTGATCAAGGGTCCTGAGGTGCTCGAATCCACGCGCACCGTGGACACGGTCGTGCTCGACAAGACCGGCACCGTCACCACGGGCCGCATGACGCTCATCGATGTCGTGATCGCCGCGCGCGACGGCGCGATCGTGGGGACGGATGCCGCGGCCGCCGCCCGCAGCGAGCTGCTGCGTCTCGCGGGAGCCCTCGAACACGCCTCGGAGCACCCGATCGCACAGGCGATCGCGCGCGGCGCGGCCGTCGAGGCCGGGGCTCTGCCGCCGGTGGACTCGTTCCAGAATGTTCCGGGCAAGGGCGTGTCGGGCGTCGTCGAGGGGCGCGCCGTGCTCGTCGGTCGCGAGTCGCTGCTGGCCGACTGGGCCCTTACGCTTCCCGCGGACCTGGCCGCCGCGAAGGCGTCGGCCGAAGCGCTCGGGCGCACGGCGGTGCTGGCGGCATGGGACGGCGAGGTCCGGGGCATGTTCGTGGTGGCCGACCAGGTCAAGCCCACGAGCGCCGAGGCGGTGGGCCAGCTGCGAGCGCTCGGCCTCACGCCCGTGCTGCTCACCGGCGACAACGCCGCCGCGGCGCGCGCGATCGCCGACGAGGTGGGCATCGACCGGGTGATCGCCGAGGTCCTGCCGCAGGACAAGGTTGCGGTCATCACGCAGCTGCAGTCCGAGGGGCGCGTCGTCGCCATGGTCGGCGACGGCGTGAACGATGCGGCCGCCCTCGCGCAGGCCGACCTCGGTCTCGCCATGGGAACGGGGACGGATGCCGCGATCGAGGCATCCGACATCACGCTGGTGCGGGGCGATCTGCGGAGCGCTGCCGACGCCATCCGCCTGTCGCGCGCCACCCTCGGCACGATCAAGGTCAACCTGTTCTGGGCCTTCGCGTACAACGTGGCCGCGATCCCCCTGGCCGCGCTCGGCCTGCTGAACCCTATGATCGCGGGAGCGGCGATGGCGTTCTCGAGCGCGTTCGTGGTGGGCAACAGCCTCCGGCTGCGGAGGTTCCGGAGCCTGTCCGGTGGCCGGCCCGGCTCACCCGGCCTGCCCCGCCGGGACGAGCCTGCGGTGGCCGAGGCGATTGCCGCCGCGTAGCCGGAGGCTCGGCATCCGGTTCTCGGCCCCTATACATAATGAACATCGTTCACAATGAAGGATTCGACATGACGATCGACACCCACGGCGAGACCGCGGTCGAGCCGCTCGACCACGACCACGGCCACCACGGCTACATCACCGACAAGGACAAGTACCTCAACCGCCTCAAGCGCATCGAGGGCCAGGCCCGCGGCATCCACAAGATGGTCGAAGACGAGAAGTACTGCATCGACATCCTGACGCAGATCAGTGCACTGACGTCTGCGCTCGAGGCGGTCGCCGTGGGGCTGCTCGACGATCACCTCCGCCATTGCGTGGTGGATGCCGCACGCCTGGGCGGCGCGGAGGCAGACGCCAAGATCACCGAGGCCACCCAGGCGATCGCCCGCCTCGTGCGCTGACCGCTCCGGGTCCCGGCCCAAGCTCGCCGAGGGTTCACGGCGTCCGAGCGTCGCAACGCGAACGTTCCGCGCGTCCCAGCGCCGAACGTCCGGCGGCAGCGCGGAGCGGCGCAAGCTCACCGAGACCGGGGACTCTCGCCGAGGCCGAGCGCGTCGCCCCCTGTCTCGTTGCCAGAACCCCCGGTTTCGCCGTCGAAGCGGCCTCGCTCGCGGCGTCCGAGCGTCGCAGGCGGCAGCGCGGCCCGGCCCAAGCTCGCCGAGACCGGGGAGTCTCGCCGAGACCGAGCACGTCGCCCCCTGTCTCGGCCGGAATCCCCGGTTTCGGCGGCGCAGGACCGCTGCGTGGCGGCGCGACCGGTTCCCGGCGCCGGCCCCCGGACCGGCCCCGGCTCACCGAGACCGGGGATCCTCGCCGAGACCGGGCGCGTCGCCCCCTGTCTCGGCCGGAATCCCCGGTTTCGGCGGTGCAGGGCCGCGGCGTGCCGGCGGGAAGCGTCGCGGCGCTCCCGCGGCGCCGCGGCGGCGTCAGGCGCCGGCGCGCGAACGCCGGGCGTGCAGCACAGAGTCGACGGTGAGCACCATCAGGGCCACCCACACGAGCCCGAAGCCGATCCAGCGCTCCAGGGGCATCGGCTCGCCGAGCACGAGCCACCCGATGAGGAACTGCAGGATCGGCGCCACGAACTGCAGCAGCCCGATCGTCGTCAGCGATACGCGGCGGGCGCCCGACGCGAACAGCAACAGTGGCACGGCGGTGATGACGCCGGTCAGGCTCAGCAGCACCGTGTGCTGCCATCCGCTCGATCCCATCGTGAGGCCCTCTGTCGAGCCCACGATCGCCAGCACGACGACCGCGATCGGCGTCAGCCACATCGTCTCCAGGGTGAGACCGCTCACGGCGTCGACCGACGGGCCCACCTTCTTCTTCACCAGGCCGTAGACGCCGAACGACGCCGCGAGCGTGAGCGCGATCCAGGGGAAGGCGCCGTACCCGATGACGATCACCGCCACCGCCGCCGCGGCGATGCCGATCGCCACCCACTGCGTCGGGCGCAGACGCTCGTGCAGCACCAGGACGGCGAGCAGCACGGTCGCGATCGGATTGATGAAGTAGCCGAGGCTCGTCTCGATGACCTGGTCGCTCAGGGCGCCGTAGATGAAGACCTGCCAGTTGACGTAGATCAGCAGGCCGGCGATCACGGTCAGCCCGAGCACGCGCGGCTGCCGGAAGATCGCCGCCAGCCGCGGCCACGTGCGGGTCACCGTGAGCAGCAGTGCGCAGAAGACCAGGGACAGCAGGATGCGCCATGCGACGATCTCCCACGGGCCCGTCGGCGCCAGCAGCAGGAAGTACAGCGGCAGGAAGCCCCAGAGCAGGTACGCGCTGAACGCGTAGACGCCCCCGAGTGTGCGCTCCCGCGCTTCCGCGGCGGCATCCGCGACCCGACGGCTCCCCGTCGTCACACCGAGATCGAGTGCGGTCGAGGGGTCGAGCCCGTCCACGGTGCCACGTTCCGACGGGGAGGACTGCTCGCGACTCACCGAGTCAGCCTACGCCCGCGCTGCGCGGTGCCGGCCGCGGGGCCGGGCCGCCGGCATCCGTTCCCTGCCGACCGTGCGCGGAATCCTGCCACCCCGCCCCGGACCGGAAGAGCCCCGGACACGACGAGAGGGCCGGATGCCGAAGCATCCGACCCTCTCGGTACGCGCTGTGAGCGGAACTCAGCGAACGACGACGGCGAGCACGTCGCGAGCCGACAGGACGAGCAGGTCGTCACCGCCGAACTTCACCTCGGTGCCGCCGTACTTGCTGTAGATCACGCGGTCGCCGACGGCGACGTCGAGCGGGATGCGGTTGCCGTTGTCGTCGATACGACCCGGCCCGACCGCCACGACCTCGCCCTCCTGGGGCTTCTCCTTGGCGGTGTCGGGGATGACCAGACCGCTGGACGTGGTCTGCTCGGCCTCGACCTGCTTGATGACGATCCGGTCCTCGAGCGGCTTGATGGAAACCGACACGGTCTACCTCTTCTTTCTTGAGACTAAGACTCGTTAGCACTCTGACGTTGAGAGTGCTGATGACAGTCTAGGCAACGGTCTGGCACTCATGCAACGTGAGTGCCAATCGCCTCGTCACGCAGCGTCGCGCAGGCGCGCCCGAACCGGACAATGCCTCCGATCGCCGCGTATCAGACGCGCACCCCGGGACCTCGGACCAATATGCCCAAGTTTCTGCTCAAGGCCTCGCACTCGCCCCCCTCCAGTGGTAGACCTGTGATCGGTGGGAGTGTCCAGAAACTGGGGAAATTCGGACAATGACGAGCGCTTTTGTGCTCGCTGTGGATGTTGGCACAAGTAGGACAGCGGCGTCCATCGCGAGAGTCGATTCTGAAGGATCAGTTGAAACAGCGCGTTTCGCGCTGGGTCGGCAAGCGGACAGCGCCCCGAGCGCGATCTTCGTCTCCGACGATGACCTGCTCTTCGGCGAGGCGGCCGAGAGGCGCGGCCTCGCTCAGCCGGAGCGGCTGGTCCGTGAGTTCAAGAGACGCGTCGGCGACGACGTGCCCGTTGTCGTCGCAGGACGCTCCTTCGCGTCAGAGGATCTGTTCGCACGCATGGCGTCATGGGTCCTGGATGCTGTTGCCGAACGTGAGGGCCGTCATCCGGATGCCATCGTCGTCACCGTCCCGGTGACCTGGGGCGACTATCGGCGCAGCGTCGTCAGGGGAGCACTCTCGGCAGCTGTGTCGTGTCCGGTGGAGCTCGTCGCCGAGCCGGTGGCCGCAGCGTGGCACTACAAGGGCACGTCGCCTTTGGCGGAGGATCGCGTTCTGGCGGTGTACGACCTCGGGGGCGGGACATTCGACGTCGCGCTCGTCGGCGGTGCCGCCGACGGGTCGCTGCAGATCATCGGGTCGCCGACCGGCATCGCCGACTTCGGGGGTGCGGATTTCGATGACCTCGTCGTCCGCCACGCCATCGCCGCGGCCGGACTTTCGACGGATGACCTCGCCACCGATGTCGACGCACGCGTCGCCCTCTCGGCCCTGCGCCGCGAGTGCGTGGAGGCGAAGGAGGCGCTGTCGTTCGACTCCGAGGCGGCGATCCCCGTCTTTCTCGGAGGCGCGGCCACGACCGTGCGTCTCACGCGGGCCGAGTTCGAGAGCCTGATCGAGCAGGGTGTCGAACGCACGGTCGACGTACTGCACTCCACTCTCGAGACGAACGATGTGGGCGCCCGGCTGGATGCTGTCCTGCTGACGGGCGGGTCGTCGCGGATCCCCCGCGTCGCGCAGCTCCTGTCCGAGCGTTTCGACGCGCCCATCGCGGTCGACGCCGACCCCAAGGCGATCGTCGCGCTCGGCGCGGCGCGCATCATGGCCGACCGACTGGCGCGCGGCACAGAGCCGACCGCACCCGGCATGAGCGCATTCGGCGCGGTCGCCGTGGCGCAGGCGGTCGGCTCGCCGGAAGGTACGACCGACGACACAGTAGACCCACCCCCGTCGCGACGCAGTCGGCGCACCGACCGCCCCTCCTGGCTGCGACCGTTCGGTCGGCTGTCCACGACGGCGGCGCTCGCCGGCGGTTCTCTCGTCCTGGCCGGCGGGATCGTGCTGGTCAGCGCCACCGGTCTGGCCGATGGGACGCGTCCGTCGGAGGGGACCGAGTCGGCCTCGTTCTCCGAATGGCTCGGTTTCACCCTTGGTCACGATTCGGCCGCCGCTGCGGAACCGGATGCCGCCGAGGCCGACAAGCCATCGGCCTCGCCGGCGCCGCCGACGGACGGGACCACACCTCCCGCGTCGTCCGCTCCGAATCCTCGTCTGCGTATGGCCAAGCCCGTGACGGACGGTCGCCGGCAGGAACCTGCGGCGCGGAGTGGAAACGGGTCGCAGTCGACGACTCCGGACACGAGATCGAGCGCGCCGGGCAACACTCGTGATACCAGTGCCGCCGACGATGCGTCGACTTCGCCGCAATCGGACCCGGCGACCGGCCCGACCACCGTCCCGGTGCCGACCACCGAGCCGGAGCCGACCACTGAACCGGAGCCCGACCCGACGCCCGAGCCGACGCCCGAGCCGACGCCCGAGCCCGACCCTGTACCCGAGCCCGTACCCGAGCCGCCGGCACCCGAGCAGACTCCGGTGCCCCCGGCTCCCGAGCCTGACCCTCCGACACCCGACCCCGAGCCGTCGCCGATCGCGACGTCGGTCCCGGAGCCTGAGTGATGTCCGCAATATCGAACTTCGTGCGGATCGACCCGCCGGCCGGCCCCGCCTCACCCGCCTCGACCGCGGGACGCCGCTCCACCGCGGCGTCTTCGCCCGAGCTCGACGCGTTCAGGTTCCCCGGCGACGCACCACGTGCCCTGATCACCGGAGGCGCGGGGTCGGGCAAGACGACTCTCCTGCACCGCCTCGCCGAGCTCGTCGCCGAGGAGGGCCTCTCGGCGACGACCCTGCGCACAGGAACAGATCTCGCGGCGATCCCGAGCGGTGTGCTGCTCCTCGTCGACGACGCGCAGCTGCTGCCAGAGGCACGTATCGCGGATGTGACGAAGCGGGCCGAAGACCCGGATGCCGGACTCATCGTCGCGATGCGGAGCTGGCCGTCGCGTCCCGACATCGTCGCGCTCGGCCGACTGCTGGAGCGCAGCCGACCCGCGATGCTGCTCGGCGAGGTGACCCGTGCGCAGGTCCGTGACGACCCTCGTCTCGGTCTCGGTGCCTGCGGTGACGTCATCCTTCGGCTGACCGGCGGCATCGCATGGCTCGTGCATGAATGCGTCGCCGCGCACGACGTCGACGCGTGCCGGGACGACCCTGAGCACCACGCGCTGCAGCACGAGATCAGACCGCGCATCCTGCATCGGCTGATGTCCGTGTCGCCGCGCGTGCGGCAGCTGATCGACGACCTCTCGCTGGGGTTCTCGCCGACGACGGAGGCCGCTGAGAGCGATGTCCGGGCGCTGCTCGCCGAGGGCTACGCCGAAGGGCTCCTGACCGCCGACGGCCGCCCGGCGCCGGCGGTCGTCGCGAGTGTCCGCGCGGTCACCCCGGTGACGCGTCTGAATGAGCTCATCCACAGCGCCCCGCCCTCGATGCTCCACGACGAGGGTCTGATCGACGGGTTGGCGAACGTCCGGGATGCCGACACCGTCGACGCACTCGTCGCACGCGCACGGCAGGAGCTCAGCGGTGACCCGGCGCTCGCCGGCGAACTGCTCGATCGCGCCGTGGCGTGCGGCGCCGACCCGGCTGCTGTGGCACACGACCGCGCACTCGCCGCATGGATCCGAGGGCGCCTCGATGAGGCGGCGGCTCTGCTGGATGGGATGCTGGCGCGGCCAGACCTGCCGACATCCGGGCCGGTGGTGGATCTGGCAGCGGCCGTCTGGGCGGAACGCGGCATGATGTCGCTCGCCGACGACACCTATCGCGCAGAGCGGCCCGGCGACGCCGCCACTGCCGTCCGTGCACGGATCGCCGCCGTCGGGGCTGGTCGTCCGGCAGCCGACAGCACGATTCGAGGCGACGCCGCTCCGGACGATCCGGTCAGGCCCCCTTCGACCCTGGGCGTCGCGAACGACCTCCTCGAGCAGGGGCTCACGGCGACTCTCAACGGCGACTGCGACACGGCGCCCGCGATGCTTCAGCGCGCGTCCGAGCTGTACACCGCGTCCGCCGACCACGCCCCCTCCGTCGAGCTGCCGGCGGTGATCGCCGCCATCGCGGCGATCGGCGTCGGCGATCTGAAGAGCGCTCAGACGGTCATCGACGATGCGCTGGAAGGCGACCAGGGCGGCGCGCACCGGCGCGGCCGGCTGGAACTGTGGTCGTCATGGATCGCGCTGCAGCGCGAGCGACCCGCCGACGCTCGCGCCGCGCTGGCCCGCGCCGCCTCGGCGAAGGCGCTCACGCCGCGTGACGACGCCTTCGCCGCGACCATCGCGATCGGCCTCGCTCGGCGCTACGACGACGTCGCGGGACTCGCAGCGACGTGGGATTGCGCCCAACCTCGCCTCGCGCGCACGGAGCCGGATCTGTTCTCGCTCCTCGCCCTCGGCGAACTGGTCATCGCCGCCGCCCGCCTCGGCGATGCCGTCGCAATGCAGCCGGCCTTCGACCGCGCCCTGTCGATCGTCTCGAGCCTCGGCGACCCACCGATCTGGTCGGCGTCGCTGCACTGGGCGGGCATCCAGCGCGGCATCCTTCTCAATCAACCGGACACCCTCGCCCCCCACGCGCGGGCGCTCGTCACGGCGGCGTCGCGCAACCGCCTCGCCGCACGCATGGCGCACGCGGGCAAGGTGTGGACGTCGGTGCTGGCCGGCACGGTGGATCCGGATGCCGTCGAGAGAGCCGCCCGCGGCCTCGCCACCGTCGGACTGGCCTGGGACGGCGCCCGGCTCGCCGGACACGGAGCGGGTCGGTCGGAGGATCGCAAGGTCATCGCGCGCCTGCTCGCGTGTGCGAGGGAGCTGCATCCACGCGAGACCGCGCGGACGGCGGACGAGGGTCAGACTGCGGCCGCCCCGGAGACCGTGAGTGACGGCGTGCTCAGCGAACGCGAGCGCGAGGTCGCCGAACTCGTCCTCCAGGGGAAGACGTATGCCGAGATCGGCGCAGCCATCTTCATCTCGCCGCGGACGGCCGAGCATCACATCGCGCACATGCGGCGTCGACTGGACGCCACCTCCCGCTCGGACCTGCTGTCCAAGCTGCGACTCGCCTTGGAGGGCGCCGGTACCGGGCCCGCCGACCCGGAACGTCGGGGGTCCGAACGATGACCCCGCATCAGTGCCCCCACGGCATCGGTCGAAACCCCGATGCCATCGCGGCGTCCACGACTTACCCTGAATCAGCCATCGACCTTCAATGCGGAGGTGTCGTCACATGACCACGCCATTGGTGACAGTCGCCAACTCGATCATCGAGTTCATCCTGAGCCTGCTGCGCGATCCCGCAGCGCTCGCCGAGTTGAAAGAGGATCCGGACGCAGCCCTGGCCAAGAGCAAAGTCGCCGGCATCTGCGCCGAGGACGTTCGCGCGGTCGCACCGATCATCTACGACCACCCGGATGTGGTGCCCAGAGTCAGCAGCACACCCATGCCCTCGACGCCGACTCCGGTCCAGCACAACAACGACGTGCTGAACGAGATCACGCGCATCACCAACAACTGGACGACCATCGACTCCCGCACGACCATCGTGGACCAGTCGGTCAACCAGAACATCTGGACCGAGGGCGGGGACGTGACCCAGATCTTCGACCAGACGGCGGGCGTGGCCTCCGGCGACGGGTCCACGGCGGCGGGCGACGATGTCGTCAACGGGCCGCAGCCCGACGACGACACAGACGACGATCTGACGCCATCCGACCTGCCGGGCCTGCAGGACGTCGTCGACGGGCTCGGCGATGGCCTCGACCAGCTCGATGCCGGTCTCGACCAGGCGGAAGAGGGTCTGGAGACTCCTGCGACGGACGGGACGGATGCCGTGGCCGACGATGCACCGCCTCCGCAGCCGATTGCGACGCAGCCCGCCGAGCAGCTCTCGGCTGCAGAGGACGCCGGCGTGCCGCAGGAGGCCGTCACGGCAGCTCAGGATGCCTCGGTGTACTCGGAGCCGCCCGCCGCGGATCCGGTGTACGACGCGCCGGTCGCCGAGGTCGACGAGGCGGTCTGGAGCGAGCCGGTGGACACCCTCGAGGTCGAAGAGGCCGTCTACCCGGACGAATTGGGCGAGGAGCAGTAGGCCGCGGTGACCGATCCGATGTCGCGGGCAGCGCAGCCCGCCCCCGTTTCGCCGACCCCGTCGACTGCGGGCGCTCCGAAGGCGCCGCCGCAGCGCCCTCCCCTCGCGAACCCGAACGCCGCCCCGGTCCTCGCCAAGCTGACCCCGCCGTTCTCGGTGCGGGTCGCCGAGCTGTTCTGGATCCTGAGCTTCTTCGTCGGCGGCTTCGGGATCGTGTACTACTTCATCATCCGCAAGGAGCAGCTGCCCCTCATCTCCGACATCGTGCGCGGGGTGGAGGATGCGCGCAACGAGCAGACCTATACGACCGCCGCCGACATCATCTTCTGGTCGGTGTTCGGCGTGCTGGTGGGCGTGCTGCTGATCCAGGTCACGCTGCTGGTGTCCTTCATGGCACGCCGGCCGCAGATGCGGTGGTGGCAGCTGCTGACCTGGGTGGTGCAGGTGGTCACTCTCGGGCTGTCGCTCGAGCTCGCGCTGACGGGTGAGAGGGCCGTGCCCTTGCGCCTGATCCTGGCGGCGCAGTGCGGCATGGTGCTTCTGGCGCTGCTGGCGAGCGTGATGCCGAAGGCCCTCGCCTGGTCAGCGCGGAAGCACGATGTGGTCCGGCACCAGCAGGGGAGCGTCTCCGCCGAATGAGCCGCGCGCGGCCGGTTGTGTCGCCACCTGCTCCAAGCTGCGGATGACGACCCGGCAGAGCCCCACGGCGGCGCGCTCGGTGAGCGGGGACTCCGCGATGCCCCGCCACTGCGCGAGCAGGTCCTCGGTGCGGTCTCGCACCGCGGCAGAGTCGGCATCCTCCTCGAGCCCCACGCGAACGCCGGCCCCTCCGCCGGCGCCGCCGAGGATCCGCTCTGCTTCAGCGATGCGCGCCGCGGGGAGCGGATAACCACCCGCTCGGGTGCGCGAGAGGGCTGCGAGCTCTCGGAGCGAGTGCGTGGTGGCGAAGATCCGCTCGATCTCCGCGAGGAGCACCTCGGATCCGGGCCGCGGCCGTTCACGGATGACCTCTTCCAGTCCCGGCAGCACCCCGTACACCTTCAGGGTGTCTGCTCGTGCGCGGAAGTGATCGCGCACCAGCGCCTGCAGAGTGTTCAGGCCGCTCTGCTGCACGAGCCCCTCGGCGAGCGCGGTGGATGTGGTCGCACCACCCCGGATGAGGGCAGCCGAGAGCCGGATGCCGAACAAGCCGAACCGCTCGAGCAGGTCGCGGCGTGTGGTCGCAGTGAGCGCGGTGACATCGGCGAGCCGGCAGAAGCGGTCGGCCGAGACGAGGAGGCGCTCACGGGATGCCCGCTCGAGCGCGGCGATCTCGGTGAGCGCACGGAACTCGTCCTCTCGCAGGGTGCGCGCGGTCTCCGCAAGCAGCCCCGCCACAGGAACGACGTCGAGCACGAGCGAGCGCAGCTCGGTGTCGTCGGCGTAGCGGCGCGCGACCTGACCGGCCGACACGAGCGAATCGATGCGAGCCGATCCCACCTCGTCCGCACGCGAAAGCACCGCGACCGCGTTCACCGTCAGTGAGCCGCCCACCGAGACATCGCGGAACGCCTCGAGGAAGCCCCGATCAGAGGCATGCAGGTGTCGCATGAGGTAGATGACGGCGTCGGCCGCTGAGGCGCTGCCTCGCTGGGTGAGGAATCCGTGCGCGCGGGCCGACACGTCAGCCGACAACGAGGCGATGCCCGGGGTGTCGATGACGATCAGCGACCGCAGACTCTCCGACGGCCAGCCGACGTCGATCCACGCCACCTCGTCGGCGGTGGTCGCACCCAGGTCGAGCACCATGCGCCCGCGGTCCCGCTGGAATCGCAGCCTGCGTGGTGCCCCTTCGCGAGGATGCATCGTGATCGTGGGCGAATCGGCTCGACGGTACCACGTGACCACCCGGGTGCATTCGCCCGCGTCGGTCGCGGCGATCGCCTCGCCCAGGAGCGCGTTGAGGAGGGTGGACTTGCCGGCCTTGACCATACCGGCCACCGCGATGCGCAACGGACCCTGAAGCCGGCGGTCGTAGGCCGAGACGGCTTCGGTGGCGGCCGCATCGTCGGCATAGAGGGCGAGCGCGCGCTGTGCCACCTGCCGCGCGTCTGCGAGCGCCGGCTCTCTCATGCTCCGCCGCTCCTCACCGCGTCACTGCCTTCGCCCGACCGGAGACCGCGGGCTGCGATGTCCGCGACGGTGAGATCTCGGCCCTGAGCGCTTCCAGCTGGCGCAGCTGACCACGCAGCTGCTTGATGCGCTCCTCGCGCTTGCCGCTGTCGACTCCCGCGGCCTGCTTCGCCGCCGTGACCGCCTCGGTGAACGATCGGTGCAGTTCGTCCGCCATCGGCCCGAAGTGATCGCGTGCAGCCCGCTGGACCAGTCGGAGGCGGTCCTTCAGCTGCTTGCCGGCCTGGAAGATCACCTCGTCGATGTGGCGGCGCACGATGTTCTTCGCCTCGACCTGCCGGCGGGTCAGTCGCGTGTTCATGTCCTCGCGGTATGCCCGTCGGCCGACGATGACTCCGGCGATGAGTGAGAGCGGGTTGATCAGCGGCAGCCCGATCAGGCCGGTCGCCAGACCCACCATGAGCACGCCGCCGTAGGATCCGCGCACTCCGATGAAGATCTTCTCCGCGGCGCCCATGCGGCCCTCGTCCAGCCCCGCGATCGCGTCGACCGGATCGAGCACTCCCGCAGCGTCGGCCACGTCGATGGCCGGGATGCTCTCCTCGCCCTCGAGGAACAGCTCCGCGACCTGCTCCGACAGCCAGCGTGCTCGTTCGTCGGTCCACACGAAGGTCTCCGATACCGCCGCCGAGATCCGCTGGTCGAGCCATTCGGTGATCTGATCCCAGATCGGGCCGGGATCGCCGTCGTCGATGGATGCCTCCGCCTCGCGCTGCACCTTCCGCAGGCGATCGCGGAGGTCGTGCTCCATGTCGGAGATGAGGTCGGCGACGCCGTCGGTCAGCGTCACCTGCCACCGCGCGGAGCGGCTGCGGAACTCGTCGGCTCGGCTCTTCGCCTCCTCGAGCTGCACGAGGAGCTGTGGTGTGTCCGCCGGATCGACGAGTGCGCTCAGCTCTGAACGGAAAGCCATCGTCAGCTGATCGACCACCGATGCGAGATCATGGACGGCACTGCGCTCGTGGATCAGCTCGGCTCGCTCCAGGATGTTCTGACGCAGATGGGTCACGAGTGCCGGGAAGCCGGACTCGTCGTTGAGCTCGGCATCCCGTTCCTCCGCCGCCAGCAGTCGCAGATCGCTCGAGACGGCGAAGATCGGGATGTCGCCGATCTTGGTCAGGTGGCCGCGATCGATCTGCTCGATCTCGCGCCACTGGGGATACAGGTCGGTCTTGGCGAGAACGGCGGCCACGTTCGGCGACACGCGCATCGCGTGGCGCAGGAACTGCATCTCCGGCTCCGTGTACTCCTGGGATGCGTCCGAAACGAGGATCACGGCGTGGGCGCTCGACAGCGCGGACAGGGTGAGAAGGGCGCTGCGCGAGTCGAGCCCGCCCACGCCCGGCGAGTCGACGAGTCGCAGCCCTCCCCGCAGGATCTCGCGAGGCAGCAGCACCTCTGCCGAGACGATCCGTCGCACGTTGTCGGGGTTGCCCTTCGCCGACACGTACTCGGCGAGCTCCGTCAGTGGGATGCTTTCCCGGTGCGGTGCGCTGCGTCCCTCACCTTCCGGTTGCACGAGCACGGTCGCCGACGGCGCGCTGGCGTAGCCGACCGTTGTCGGGACAGTGGTCGCGATGTCGTCGTCGACGGGGCACGCCGGAGCGTTGACGAGCGCATTGACGAGCTTGCTCTTGCCCTGCTTGAACTCGCCGACGACGATCACCCGGACGTGCGGGTCGCGTAGTCGATCGCGGGTATTCACCAGCCGTTTGACCAGGTCCCGCCGCCCCGCTCGCGCCGCTGCCGTCCCCACCTTGTCCACAAGGTCGAAGAGCGCGACATCGCGGCCCGCGGATGCGGGCCCCGTCTCCTGGATGTCGGCGCCGCGTTGCGCCTTCTGGATCTCGTCAGCCAACAGCTCGGTTCCCCTTGGTATCAATGCGTCAGGTCGGCCGTCACACCGGAAGATCGAAGGCGCTCGGGCTCGGATCGGTGCCGGGATCGAGTGCGGGTTCAACCCCCCACAGGCTGTCGGCGTCGACATCCCAGTCGGAAGCGGTGACGTTCATGATCTCGTCGGTGAACGAGTTCATGAACGGATCGTCGTCGACCATGCCGTAGGCCGATGCGTCGGCGAAGTCGGGCTCATCGACATCGACATCGGCGTCGACATCGGCGGGCGCGTCCTCTCCGGCCAGGACGCCGTCGACGTCTTCCCAGTCGGCGCGATCTGCCATTGCGCTCACCTCCCCGGTCCCCGTTCCTCAGTATCTCTCCGCCGGCCCGCCACCGGTAGCGGTCGACGGATCGGCGGCGGCGCTGGCGTG
>NZ_JAMXMB010000018.1 GCF_024055635.1 Microbacterium yannicii | reverse complement strand
CACGCCACCCTCCCCAGGGCTCCTACAGGTCGAACTCTGTCTGAGCGGCGTCGGGGCTGTTCACGATGCCGTCGTTGTCGAGTTCGACGTCGATCTCGGTGTCGTACTCGTTGAACGAGTCGTCCACCGTCAGATCGGCGTCCAGCGAGTTGTCCTGGAACGAGTCGTCGATGTCGGTGTTCGTCGAGCTGTCCTGGTTGAACGAGTCGTCGAGGTCGACGTCCATGTCGGTGTTCGTCGAGTTGTCGTTGAACGCGTCGTTGATCTCGGTGTCGACGTCCCAGTTCGTGGAGTTGTCCGAATTGTCCGAGTTGTCGGAGTTGTCGGAGTTGTCCGAGTTATCCGAGTTGTCCGAGTTGTCGGAGTTGTCCGAGTTGTCCTGGAACGAGTCGGAGATCGCCACGTCGACAGGGTTGAACGAGTCCTCGATGTCGACGTCGATGTCCCAGTTCGTCGAGTTGTCGACGTCGGCGTCATCGCCCGCAGCGACGGCGTGGTCGCCCGAAGCCATGCCACCCTGCTGTCCGAAGACCTGGAACACCCCGCCCGAGTCGTTCGCCCAGATGTTCTGGTTGACCGACTGGTCGAAGATCGCAGACCGGTTGTCGACGGTCATCGCTCCCGCACCCGCTGCCAGGCCCGCGCCGCCGGCGCCGCCGCCGAGGTTCAGGTCACGGAAACCGGTCGAGTACTGCCTCACGCCCGTCGTGATCGAGTGGTCGTTGAGGGTCTGCTGGTTGAACGAGTCGGTGATGTCGACATCGGTGTCCCAGTTGTTGGAGTGGTCGTCGTTGAACGAGTCGGTGATCGCGACGTCCACGTCGGTCGAGTTGTCGTTGTACGAGTCGTTCGTCGAGTTGTCCGAGTTGTCGGAGTTGTCGGAGTTGTCCGAGTTGTCGGAGTTGTCCGAGTTGTCGGAGTTGTCGTTGTACGAGTCCTCCGTGTTCCCCGAGTCCTCGACATCGAGATCGACCGAGTTGTCGGAGTTGTCGGAGTTGTCGGAGTTGTCGGAGTTGTCGGAGTTGTCCGAGTTGTCGGAGTTGTCCGAGTTGTCGGAGTTGTCCGAGTTGTCGGAGTTGTCCGAGTTGTCGGAGTTGTCGTTCATCGAGTCGTTCGTCGAGTTGTTCGAGTTGTCGGAGTTGTCGGAGTTGTCCGAGTTGTCCGAGTTATCCGAGTTGTCGTTGAGCGAGTCCGCCAGATCCACGTTGGTCTGAAGACCCAGCAGGTTGGTGTTGTCGTCGGCCATGATGATCTTCTCTCTTGACAGGTGCCAGTCGGCTCTTGATCAGAGTCTGCTGACCGCCGCTCCCCCCGGCATCGGGAGCAAACCCCGCACTCCGCACGGGGGCGTACGGGGTTCCGACGGGGTTCCCTGCGCACCGGCGACGGGCCGTAGGCTCGGCGGGTGGAACTCTCCGAACTCGAAGCGCTCCTGACGCCAGAGGGGCTCCGGCTCCTCGACGCGATGGCGCCGGTCGACTCGTCCGACGACGTCGCGCGCGCCGTGACGCGCCTGCGCCGTGACGGCCACTCCCCCGAGCTCGTGTCTGCCGTCGTGGGGCAGGCCCGCCTCCGCACGCGCGCCAGGGCGAAGTTCGGCGACTTCGCCGACCGGATGCTCTTCACCCGCGCCGGGCTCGAGCAGGCGACGCGGCTGTCGATCGCCGCCCGTCACGCGGCCCGCTTCCGCGACGCCGGCTTCGTTCACGTCGCCGACCTCGGCTGCGGGATCGGCGGCGATGCGCTGGGGCTCGCCGGACTCGGACTGCGTGTCACCGCCGTCGATGCCGACGAGGTGACGGCGGGGATCGCCGCGTACAACCTCGCCCCGTTCGGCACCGATGTCGAGGTGCGACACGGCAGCGCCCAGGACACCGACCTCGCCGGCATCGACGCCGTCTGGCTCGACCCCGCACGACGGACCGCCGGCCACACGGAGACCAGCCGCACCCGTCCCGACGACTGGTCACCGTCGTTGGATTGGGTCCTCGAGGTGGCGCGACGCCTCCCGACCGGCGTGAAGCTCGGCCCCGGGCTCGATCGCGAGCTCATCCCCGACGACGTCGAGGCGCAGTGGGTGAGCGCCGACGGGTCGACCGTCGAACTGGTGCTGTGGTCGGGCGCGCTGGCGCGCGAGGGCGTGCGCCGAGCGGCCCTCGTGATCCGCAGTGACGGCGGTGAGGGCGCGCGGGCGCACGAGCTGACGGCCGACACGGATGCCGCGGACGAGCCCGCTCGCGAGCTCGGCGCCTACCTGCACGAGCCCGACGGGGCGGTCATCCGTGCCCGTCTCATCGGCGATGTCGCCCGAAGCCTCGAGGCCGGAATGCTCGACGAGCACATCGCCTACCTCACGTCGGATGCCGCCCTCACGTCGCCGTTCGTCTCGACCTTCCGCGTGCGCGAGGTGCTGCCGGCGGACGTGAAGGCGCTCTCGAAGGCTCTGCGGGAGCGTGACATCGGGCGCCTGGAGATCAAGAAGCGCGGGGTGGATGTCGACCCCGCCGTCCTGCGCCCGCGCCTGAAGCTTCGCGGATCCGAGTCGGCGACCCTGCTGCTCACCCGCATCGGGAACCGGCGAACCGCGATCCTCGCCGACCGCGTCTGACCTGCCTCCCGGCGCGTTCGGCGTCATCGACAGGGGTTCGGGGCGCATCGCGTCGATCGGGGGCGCACGCCGCACGCCCCGAACGCACGGGATGCGCCCCAAACCCGAAACCGCGTCAGCCGAGGAGGTTCGCGCGCAGGGCGGTGTAGAGCAGCCAGCCCGCGCTGTACAGGATCGACAGGGTGCCGAGGGCGATCGCCCATACCGCGACGGCGCGGTTCTCGAGCGGGCGCCGCAGCGCGATGATGGCCGAGACCACGGCCACCAACCCGATGGGGAAACCCCAGCCCACGAACATCGACACGATGAGACCGACGACCGCGAAGGCGAGAGCCCAGCCCGCCAGACCGCTGTGGAACGCCGAGTCCGTCGCCTGCCACGACGAGTCATCGGGCGTGAACTCACCGCCCGGTTCAGCAGGCGCCGTCTCGACGGTGACGGCGACCGGCGCCGTGGGCAGTCGCTGGAATCCTCCCCGATGCGCCCCGGGCAGCGGCGAGGCGTCCTGCGCGAGATCCACGTCGGGCGACACCGACGACACGAACGGCTCCGCACGTTCGGGCCGAGGCGCGGGCGGTGTGGCCGGCTCGGTCGCCTCAGCGGGTTCCGCGGTCTCAGGAGCGGGCTCGGCCGCGGCGGGCGCGGCCGGGGCCAGCGCTTCCGGGGCTGCCTCCGGCGCAGCCTGCGCCTCGGCGGGCGCCGGGGCAGGCTCCGGCACGACGGGCGTCACAGTCGGGTCGTCCACCGGGCGCTCGGACTCCCCCACGCCTGATTCCACAGGCTCGGGAGGGGCGGCGGCGGCAGGCCGCGGCATCCGTTCGTCCGTCATGCCGATTCCGCCACCTGGATCTCGGTGACCGGCAGCGTCGAGTCGGCCCCGAACTCCAACGTCGACGGCGCGCGGCCCGCCATGATCAGCTCGGAGGTGAGCGCGGCGATCATGGCCCCGTTATCGGTGCAGAGCGACAGCGGCGGAATGCGCACGGTGACGCCTTCGGCCGCGGCGCGTTCCAGCGCCACCTCTCGCAGACGTCGGTTGGCGATGACGCCGCCGCCGAGCAGCAGCCGCGGTACGCCGTAGTCGCGGCACGCGGCCAGAGCCTTGGTGACGAGCACGTCGACGACGGCCTCGCGGAAGCTCGCCGCGACGTCCGCGATCGGAACCTGCTCCCCCGCCGCCTCCCGTAGCTCGACCCAACGGGCGACCGCCGTCTTCAGCCCCGAGAACGAGAAGTCGTAGCGGTGTCCCGCCATGTCGGACGCCCGCGACAGTCCACGGGGGAACGGGATCGCCGTGTTGTCCCCGGATGCCGCGGCCCGATCGATCTCGGGCCCTCCGGGGTACGGCAGTCCGAGCAGCCGCGCGACCTTGTCGAACGCCTCGCCGGCGGCGTCGTCCATCGTCTCGCCGAGGAGCTCCACGTCGGTGGTGAGATCGCGCACGAGGAGCAGCGAGGTGTGCCCGCCGCTGACCAGCAGCGCCACGGTGGGGTACTCCAACGGCGGTGCCTGGTCATCGAGGATGTCGGCCGCGATGTGGCCGACGAGGTGGTTGACGGCGTAGAGGGGCTTCTCGAGCGACACGGCGAGCGCCTTGGCGGCGCCGACGCCGACCATCAGTGCTCCCGCGAGGCCGGGACCGCTCGTCACCGCGACGGCGTCGAGGTCCGCGAGCGCGACCCCCGACTCGGCGAGCGCCGCCTCGATCGACGGCTGCAGCGCTTCGAGGTGCGCACGGGCGGCGACTTCCGGCACGACGCCGCCGTAGCGGGCGTGCTCGTCCATCGAGCTCGCGATCGTGTTCGACAGGAGCGTGCGGCCGCGGACGATGCCGATGCCGGTCTCGTCGCAACTCGTCTCGATGCCGAGCACCAGCGGTTCGGCCCGGTTCACGTGCACACCCCTCCGTCCGCAGCGCCCGGAGCCCCGCGGGTCGCCGAGCCCCCACTCGTCACCACGCCGTCATCGTCCGGGGCCGAAGCGCTGCGCCACCCTCGCACGTCCAGCTTCATGACGACGGCGTCGACGTCGTCGGGCTGGTAGTAGCGGGGCTTCCGGCCGATCTCGGCGAAACCCTCCGACGCGTACAGTCCCTGAGCCACCGGATTGTCGTCGCGCACCTCGAGGAAGACGTGTGCGGCGCCGCGGCGGGCCGCCTCCGCGAGCAGTGCCCGCAGCATCGTGCGCCCGCGGCCTCGCCCACGCGCACCCTCGGCGATCGCGATGGTCTGGATGTCGGCATCCGTCGCACTCTTCACAGCACGCAGCCCCGCGTACCCGACGAGCCGGCCGGCCTCCTCGTCGACGACATACCACCCGTGGGGCGAAGTCAGCTCCTCGCGCATCATCGCCTCGGACCACGCATCGGTCGGAAACGATGCCCGCTCGAGCTTCATGATCGCGGCGAGGTCGGCGGGCGTGGCCGCGCGCAGGGTCATGCCGGGTCCTGCCCTCGCACGGCCGGAGCCGGCGGTGCGGCGGCGGCGGACCGCCCGTTCGCGGCCCGCCCGCTCGCGGCCGGCAGGTTCACGCGTTTCGGAGCGTGAGGCAGCGTGACGTCGGGCGAGCGGAGGTAGAGCGCGTCGTCGGGGCCGACGGTCCGGCCGGCCGACAGGGCGCGGGCCGCGGCCAGCGCGAGCATCGCGGCGGGGATCCGGTCGGCCTCACGACGCTTGGCCCCCGCGGCCGCGAGCACGGCATCGAGCTCGTCACGCGGAACGAGGGCGGGCTCGGCCACCCGGATGGGCAGGCCGTCATCGTCGATGCCGCGATAGAGCGTGTAGGCGAACTCGCGCCGGCGCGCGTCGGTCACGACCGCGAACGTCTCGGCCGCCCCGTCCTCGACGTCGCCGACGAAGCCCCAGTCGGCGGTCAGGGCGCTGTGGAGGAGCAGCTCGAGCGCGACGGCGTCGTGGCTCACGACCGGTACGACCGGCAGGCCGCGCCCGAGGGCGAACGCACGGGCGGCCGCGACGCCGACGCGCAGCCCGGTGAACGGCCCGGGTCCCATTCCGGCAGCGATGTGCGTGATGTCGGAGGGAGTGACGGATGCCTCCGCCATCGCCCGTTCGAGCAGCGTGCCGATGGCCTCGGCGTGGCCGCGCGGGTCGAGGCTGCGCGCCTCGGAGCGGATGACGCCGTCGGGCTCGACCACCGCCACTGCGGAGCCGAGCGACGTGTCGATGCCGAGGATCACCCTCCCAGGGTAGTCGGCGTGTCAGCACCGGTCGTTGAGCGAGCGACGACGCCTCGTCTCGTCACTGCGGTCCGCGCTCAGCGAGCGGATCGACCGGATGCTTCGTGCCGGGCGATGTGCACGAGCCGGGGCGCGTCGGCGTCGAGGTCCGCTTCGTGCGCGACGCCGTAGCAGGCGTCGTCCTGCCCGCGCCCGTGCCACTCGCGGTCCAGTTCGACCTCCCACCAGTGGTCGCGGATGCCGTCGACCAGTCCGCGGCCCCACTCCACGATGACCACCGAGCCGTCGAAGTCGATGTCGAGGTCGTCCAGCTCGGCCGCCGACCCCAGCCGGTACGCGTCGACGTGCACCAGCGGCGTGCCGCCGACCAGCGAGGGGTGGGTCCGCGCGAGGACGAAGGTGGGACTCTGGATCGGTCCCCGCACGCCCAGCCCGCGCCCGATGCCACGGGTGAGCGTCGTCTTCCCCGCCCCGAGCGGACCGGTGAGCACCACCATGTCGCCGGGGCGCAGCATCCGTCCCATCTCCTCGCCGAGCGCCTCCATGGCGTCCGGCGAGGTGATCTCGCGTGTGCCCACGAGCGCGTCGATTCCCCCGCTCATCGCGCCTCCCTCGTACCGTTCTCAAGACCTCTGGTCCCCGACCGTTGCGCGGGCCGCGGAATCACGCGGGCGCCCGGCCGGGGCCGCTGCATCCCTCCTGAGAACGGAACGCCGAGCGCGCTCATTCCGACACCCGCCGACGCGGCACGCGGGGTCCGACGCGCGTGACGATCTCGTAGTTGATGGTGCCCGCGGCATCCGCCCATTCCGTCGCGGCGGGCGCGCCCAGTGTGGGATCGCCGAACAGCACGACCTCGTCGCCGACGGCGACGGGCGAGTCGCCGACGTCGACGACGAACTGGTCCATCGCGACGCGGCCCGCGACCGTGAAGCGCCGACCGCCGATCACCACGGGTCCCGCGCCCGACGCCTGTCGCGGCACGCCGTCGGCATAGCCGAGCGGCACGAGCGCGAGCGTCGTGTCGCGCTCGGTGCGGTAGTCGTAGCCGTACGAGACGCCCTTGCCGGCGGGCACGCGGCGCACCGCCGCCACCGCGCCGTGCAGTGTCATCGCGGGCCGAAGGCCCAGGTCGGCCGAGGATCGGTCGTCGAACGGCGACAGCCCATACAGTCCGATGCCTATCCGCACGCAGCCGAGCCGCGACTCGGGCAGGTCGATGGCCGCATGTGTCGCGGCGAGGTGGCGGAGCGGCGGGGCGAGTCCGAGCGAGGCGGCGACGCCGACGCCCTCCTCGAAGGCCCGCAGCGCGGCCCGGTCGTCGTCGACCGAGGCGTTGGAGAGGTGGCTGAACAGCGCGATGACGCGCACCCGCCCGATCCGCTCGAGCCGGGCGGCCTCGGCGAACACCACGCGGTAGGCATCGGGCGCGATGCCGTTGCGTGAGAGGCCCGTCTCGAGCTTGAGGTGCACCCCGACGGGACGATCTGCGGATGCCGCGGCCGCCGCCTGCTGCAGCTGCGCGAGGCTCGAGATGCCGAGCTCGATCCCGAGGGCGGCCGCCTCGGCGAAGTCGGCTCCCGGCGCGTGCAGCCACGCGACGATCGGTGCGTCGATGCCCGCACGGCGCAGCGCGATCGCCTCCGTGATGTCGGAGACGCCCAGGCGCGTTGCACCGCCGGCGAGGGCCGCGAACGCCGAGCGGACCGCGCCGTGGCCGTAGCCGTCGGCCTTGACGACGGCGATGATCTCCGAGGCGGTGAGCCGGCGGAGGTGCCGCACGTTGTCCTCGATGGCGCCGACGTCGACGACGGCCTCGCGCAGCGCCCCAGCGGGCAGGCGGCTCATGCGGGTTCCTCCGGGTTCGGGGCCGGGGTCGGGGCAAGGGTCGGGGTCGGGGTCGGGGCATGGTCCGGGGCGCCCGACGGGCGTCGAGACAGGGGATTCTCGTCGAGACCGGTGGCGCCGCGCCCGGTCTCGGCGCGGATCCCCTGGTTCGGCGAGTCCGAAGGGCCGGGCGGCACCACCGAGGGCTCGGCGGACTCGGCGATCACGTACGCGGTCGCGAGGCCGGCGTCGTGCGAGAGCGACAGGTGCACCGCGACGATGCCGCGGTCCGCGACGACGCGGGCGGTCGACCCGCAGAGCGAGAACACGGGCCGACCGGATGCCTCGGACACGACCTCGATCTCGGTCCAGTGCACCCCGTCCGAGCCGCCCAGCGCCTTGATGAGCGCTTCCTTGGCCGCGTAGCGCGCGGCGAGCGAGTGCGGCTTCAGCGCACGCTCTGCCTCCGAGAACAGTCGGTCGAGCAGCTTCGGCGTCCGCTCGATGGTCCGTTCGAACCGCGGGATGTCGACGAGGTCGACGCCGATTCCGACGATCACATGCACCTCCTGCCGCGCCGGTGCGCGGCATCCGTCACCCTATCGCGCCGCGTCAGGGAGCCCGCCCCCCGTCTCCCGCCCCGCCTCGATGACTTGGCGTATATGTACGCGACACGCCAGGGTGTCGCGTACATATACGCCAAGTCACGGCGCACCGCGGGCGCAGCTCGGCCCCAGCACGGGCGCAGCGCGGTCACTCGCCGGAGACGCGCCTACTCGACGGTGACGGACTTGGCCAGGTTGCGGGGCTGGTCGACGTCGAGGCCCTTGGCGGTCGCGAGGCCCATCGCGAAGATGTGCAGCGGAACGACGGCGAGCAGGGGCTCGAAGAACGGGTCCGCGAGCGGGATGCGCAGCACCTCGTCGGCCTTGGGGAGCACTGCCGCGTCGCCCTCTTCGGCGATCGCGATGACGCGGGCGCCGCGGGCGCGGATCTCCTCGATGCTCGAGATCACCTTCTTGTGCATCTCAGCCGACTTGCGCGGCGAGGGCACGATCACGAACACCGGCTGGCCGGGCTCGATGAGGGCGATGGGTCCGTGCTTGAGCTCGCCGGCGGCGAAACCTTCAGCGTGGATGTATGCGAGTTCCTTGAGCTTGAGCGCGCCTTCGAGGGCGATCGGGTAGCCGACGTGGCGCCCGAGGAACAGCACCGACCGCGTGTCCGCCATCCACGAGGCGAACTGCTCGATGCGGGGCTGCTCGCGCTCGAGGATCTGCGCGATCTTGCCCGGGATCGCCTCGAGCTCGCGCACGTGCTCGGCGGCATCCGCAGCGGCGACCGACCCGCGGATGCGACCGATGTGCAGGCCCATCAGGTACAGGGCGGTGATCTGCGCGACGAACGCCTTGGTCGAAGCGACAGCCACTTCGGGGCCGGCGTGCGTGTAGACGATCGCGTCGGACTCGCGCGGAATCGTGGCGCCCTGGGTGTTGCAGATCGACAGCGTCTTCGCGCCGCGCTCCCGGGCGTACTTCACGGCCATGAGCGTGTCCATGGTCTCGCCGGACTGGCTGATCGACACCACGAGGGTGTCGGGCCCGATCACCGGGTCGCGGTAGCGGAACTCGTGCGCGAGCTCGACGTCGACCGGGATGCGGGTCCACTGCTCGATCGCGTACTTGCCGACCTGGCCCGCGTAGGCAGCGGTGCCGCAGGCGATGACGATGATGCGCGAGATGCCGGCGAACAGCTCGTCGAGGCCGTCGAGCTCGGGGATGACGACCTGGCCGTCGCGGATGCGGCCGCGGAGCGTGTTGGCGACGGCGTCCGGCTCTTCGGACACCTCCTTCGCCATGAACGACGACCAGCCGCCCTTCTCGGCGGCGGCGGCATCCCAGGTCACCTCGAACGGCTCGACCTCGACCGCGTTGCCCGCGAAGTCGGTGACCTCGACGCCCGCGGGCGTGATCGCGACGATCTGGTCCTGGCCGATCGCGAGGGCGTTGCGCGTGTGCTCGACGAAGGCGGCGACGTCCGAGCCCAGGAAGTTCTCTCCCTCGCCCAGCCCGATGACGAGCGGCGAGTTGCGGCGCGCGCCGACGACGAGCCCGGGCTGGTCCTGGTGCATCGCGAGCAGCGTGAACGCACCCTCGAGGCGCGTGACCACGGCGCGGAAGGCCTCGACCAGATCCCCGGTGCGCTCGTACTCGCGACCCAGCAGCACGGCCGCCACCTCGGTGTCGGTCTCGCTGCGGAAGGTGAAGCCGCCGGCGAGCAGCTCTTCCTTGAGCTCGGAGAAGTTCTCGATGATGCCGTTGTGGATGACGGCGAGCTTGTCGTCGTCCGCGAGGTGCGGATGCGCGTTGCCGTCGGTGGGGCCGCCGTGGGTCGCCCAGCGGGTGTGGCCGATGCCGGTGGTGCCGTCCGCGAGCGGGCGGGCCGCGAGGTCGTCGCGCAGCACCTGCAGCTTGCCGGCACGCTTGCGCATGCCCAGACCCCCGTCGCCGTCGATCACGGCGATTCCGGCGGAGTCATAGCCGCGGTACTCGAGCCGGGAGAGCCCCGAGATCAAGACGGCCTGGCTCTGCCGCGGGCCCACGTATCCGACGATTCCACACATGCGGTCCATGCTAAGGGCGGGGTTTTGCGCGGCTCCCTTACGAATAGCGGATGCCGGGGGCCCGGGCATCCGGTCGCCAAATCTGGCGACTCGCCAACAACGACGCACTCAAGGTGCACAACCTGGCGACTCGCCAAGAACGGGACCGATGCCGCGGGCCAGTGGCACCCGATCGCCCGAACCCGGCGACTCGCCAACAATGACGCACTCAAGGTGCACAACTTGGCGACTCGCCAAGAACGGGACCGATGCCGCGGGCCAGGGCACCCGGCAGCCAAACCCGGCGACTCGCCAACAACGACGCACTCAGGGTGCACAACTTGGCGACTCGCCAAGAACGGGACCGATGCCGCGGGCCAGGGCACCCGGCAGCCAAACCCGGCGACTCGCCAACAACGACGCGCTCAAGGTGCACTCCTTGGCGACTCGCCAAGAACGGGACGGATGCCGCGGGCCGCCGCCTGCGCCGCGGCTAGGCGCTACAGCTTCCGGAGCAGGACCGTCTTGACCTTGTGGTCGGCGGCCTTCTGCAGCACGAGGTTGGCGCGGTGCCGGGTCGGCAGCACGTTCTCCTCGAGGTTGGGGAGGTTGATCGTGTTCCAGTAGCCGAGCGCCCGCTCCACGGCCTCTTCGTCCGAGAGCTGCGCGAAGACGTTGAAGAACGAGTTCGGGTTGCTGAACGCGGCGCGACGCAGGGCGAGGAAGCGGTCCACGTACCACTGGGCGATGTGCGCGGCATCCGCGTCGACGAAGATCGAGAAGTCGAACAGGTCGCTGACCGCCACGTCGTTCGGCGTGGGCGGCGGCTGCAGCACGTTGAGGCCCTCGACGATGACGATGTCGGGGCGGCGCACCGTGACGACCGCGTCGGGCACGATGTCGTAGCGCATGTGCGAGTAGAAGGGCGCGCGCACCTCGGGGGCGCCGCTCTTCACCTCGGTGAGGAACGACACCAGCGCCCGGCGGTCGTACGACTCGGGAAAGCCCTTGCGATCCATGAGGCCGCGCCGCTCGAGCTCGGCGTTCGGGTAGAGGAAGCCGTCGGTCGTGATCAGCTCGACGCGCGGCGTCCCGGGCCAGCGCGAGGTGAGTTCGCGGAGTAGACGCGCGATCGTGGACTTGCCGACCGCGACCGACCCCGCCACGCCGACGATGAACGGCGTCGTCGAGTCCGCCTCGCCGAGGAACCCCGACTCCTCGGCACCGAGCCGCTTCGTCGACTCCGCGTACAGCGACAGCAGCCGCGACAGCGGCACGTAGACCTGCGCGACCTCGGCCATGTCGAGGCGGTCGCCGAGACCGCGGATCTGGACGATCTCGGTCTCGCTCAGGGGCTGAGTCAGCCCGGCGGCCAGACGCGCCCAGTCGGCGCGATCGATCTCGCGGTACAGCGAGAGGACTGGGGTGATCGCACCTGTCTCGTAGGTGGTCGCTTCATCGGCGGACATCGCGCCCATCGTAGCCGCTACGGCGGAGATGACGGATGCCGCGACCCCCGGCGTCCGTCGACCCCCGCGGATCGTAGCCTCGGCCATGTCCGTCCTCGCGCGCCAGCTCACGCTTCCCACTCCGCGACACCGCCGCGAAACAAAGGTGTGCTCCGGGAGAAATCTCTCGCTCGTACGGTGTCCCTCGGAGGGAAGATGAGTGCACTCGGCGACGCGATCGCGCAGGCTCGGCCGGCGACCAGCCTCACCGCCCGATCCCCGCTGCATGGTCTGCGCCGGGGATCGGTGACCACCCTCGACCTCGTCGCCCAGTCCGTCGCGGCGGTGGCACCGGCGGGTATCCTGCTGACGGCCGCCGGTGGGCTCGTCGGTTCGGTCGGGTCGTTCGCGTACGTCGCGCTGCTGGTGGCGGCGGGCGTCATCATGCTCGTGGCACTGTCCATCTCGGTGTTCACGCGCCGCATCGCGGCAGCGGGCGGCATCTACACGTTCGTGACACGCGGGCTCGGCCCCGTCGTCGGCATCGTCGCCGGAGTCGCTATGGCGCTGGGCTATGCCAGCGTCGCGATCGACACCCTGCGCAGCGGTGTGCGACGGATCTCGTCGCTGCTCGACGCGGCGGGCGCCGACCTGTCCGCTCAGGCGGTTTCCGGGCCGGCGCAGGCCGTGCCGGCGGGTACGGGAACGGATGCTGCCACCACGGTCGCGCTCACGCTCGCGTGCGTCGCGGTCATCGTGACGCCCATCGTGTGGGGCGCCCGCGTCTCGACCCGAACGATGCTCGTCGTCGAGGTCGTTTCGGTGGCCGCCATCCTGGCCGCGTCCGTCGCCGTCCTCAGCGCCAGCGGCTGGGACCTGTCGCCCCTGCTCCCCGATCCGGGCTCGCTCCCGTCACTCTCGTCCTTCGCGACCGGCATCGGCATAGCGCTGGTGTGCTTCGTCGGCTTCGAGAGCGGGGCCGCGCTCGGCCCCGAAGCGCGGCGACCGCTGGCGAGCGTGCCGCGCGCACTGGTGTGGACCGCTGCCGCCCTCGCGGTCGTTTACCTTCTCGGCGTCGCGGCCCAGCTGACCGCGATCTCGCGCGGCGCGGGCGGGCGCACATCGCCGCTCATCTCCGGCATCGCGATCGACGCAGCGCCGTGGATGGCTCCGACCGTCGACGCTGTGGTGGCGATGTCGTGGATCGCCTGCACGCTGGCGTGCTCGAACGCCCTCGTGAGACTCCTCTTCACCATGGCGCGCGAAGGCGTGGTGCCGCGCTGGCTCGGCCGCACCTCCCGCAGATTCGCGACGCCGCATCTCGCCGCTCTGGCAGTCGGGGTGCTGCTGGCCGCAGGAACGATCGCGCAGACGCTCGCCGGCCGCCAGTCGCTGCTTCATCACACGGTCGCGTTCGCGACGAGCATGGCGTTCGTCGTGGCCTACCTCCTCGTCTGCGCGGCAGCGGTGCCCTACCTCGTGCGCATCGGCGAGTTCTCGCTGCGCGAGGCGTGGCCCGCGATCGCCGGCGCCGCGGCGCTGGCCGGCGTCGCCGCGGTGGAGGTCGCCGGCATCGACGGCGATCGCGCCGCCGCTTTGGCCATCCTCACCGCCATCGCGACGGCCGCCGCGATCGCACATACCGTGCGGCTGCGAGCCGGCGGCATCGCGCTGGCCCGTGCGGGCGCCTACGACACCCCCGTCGCGGCCGACGCCCTGGCCACGGCGGGCGAACGACTGCCGCACTCATGAGCGGTCCGAGCACGGGCGTCGGGCAGGCGCTCGCGGTCCTCGAGGAGGTCGCACGGTCGGGCCCGTCCCTGTCGGCGAACGGGATCGCCCGTGCACTCGGGATGCCGCGATCCAGCGCGTATCGCCTCATCAACTCGCTGGTGAGTGAGGAGTATCTGCTGCGGCATCCGGAACTCGACGGCTTCGTGCTCGGAGTGCGGGTGGTCGAGCTCGCGCACCTGGTGGCGCCGAGTCATGCCCCGGTCGTCCCCGACATCGTCGGAGGGCTGCGCGCAGACACCGGCGAGGCGATCCACCTCGTGAACTACGGACACGGCCGGGTCGTGATCGTCGACGAGGATCCGATCTTGCCCCTCGCCTCCGCCGAGCGCACCCGCCGTCAGCTCGCGTCGACCGCGATCGGACGACTGCTGCTCGCCGGATTCGTGCCGACCACCGCTCCGCCCGCGGATCACGAGCGTGTGCGTGAAGTCGTCACAACGGCGCGCACGTCGGGCATCGCGCCGAAGGAGCACCTGCGTATCGCAGCCGAGGTGGGCGAGGCCGGCTACTCCTGGTACGTCGAACGCAGCGGACACGGGCGCGCATGCGTCGCCGTGCCACTGCGTTCGGCGGAGGGTCGCCTGGTCGGCGGTCTTGCCCTGTCGACGGCCACGGGCCGCCTCGAAGCGGCGACGCGCCACCTCGATCGGCTGCGCGCCGCGGCGGCCGACCTGAGCGCCGCGGCGAGCGCCGAGATCACGGCATCCTGAGCACCCACTGCTGCACCGCGAAGACATCGTGCAGCGGGACGGGCCCGAGGTCGCGAGAGTCGATCGAGGCCGACCGACTGTCGCCCATCACGAAGACCGCGTCGGGCGGCACGATGACATCGAACGCCAGCACGCTCGCCAGCGTCGTGCCCGCGGGGAGGTACGGCTCCGCGAGCGGTTCGCCGTCGATCATGACGCGACCGTCGCCGTCGCAGCACGAGACCCGCTCGCCGGGAAGGCCGACGACCCGCTTGACGAACGTGGGTGCGACGCGATCGACACCCGTGAGACGCGCCGCGACGCGCGCCCACTCCCCCGGATCGTCGAAGAGCACGACGTCGCCGCGGTCGGGGACGGCGCCGTCAGCGCGTACGGCGACGACGATGTCGCCCTCGGAGATCTCCGGCGCCATCGAGCCGGACTCGGCCCGGAACACGGTGGTGCGACCGGACACCGCGGCTCCCCCGGCGACGCCGGCCGCGACCAGGACCGCCGCGAGGACCGCCGCCGTGGTGCGGCGCAGCGACGTCACAGCGTGCCGAGCCGGGCGGTCATCGCCTCGATCTCACGCTGCTGCTCGGCCGCGACGTGCTTGGCGAGCACACGGATCCAGGTGTTGACTCCGGCGTCGATCACATCCCGCGTCATCGCGAGCGCGCCTTCGTGGTGGGCGATCATCAGCTCGAGGAAGAGCCGCTCCGCCGCGACCCCGTCGAGGGCGTCCAGTCGCGCGATCTGCTCCGCCGTCGCCATGCCGGCCATCGTGCCGGTGTGCGCGTGGTCGAGCACACCCGCACCATGCCAGGCGTCGAGCCACGCCTGCATGCGCTCGATCTCCAGGCTCTGATCGCGCTCGATGAAGGCGGCGAGCGCGACGGAGGTGTCGTCGATGCCGGTCGTCGCGGCGAGGATGCGCGAGAGCTCGACGGCCTGGGCGTGGTGCGGGATCATCATCGCCGCGAACACCATGTCGGCCTCGTTCGGCTCGTTGCCGGGGTCGTCCTCCTGTTGCGCGGCGGCCACCACGGCAGCCGCCCGCGACGACGACGTGTCGGCACTCACGGCAGCGGCGGCGTCCGCCTCCGCCGCACCGGTGGCGGCGATCGCGACCGGGGCGCCGACGAGGGCGGCGGTGACGATGGCAAGGGCGAGGGCGACGGATGCCGCGACCGGACGACGCATGAAGACCTCCGTTGAGGGGTGTCGGAAGCGATGACCCGGCCCGCACGGGTGCGGGCCGGGTCATCACGGGACTACGAGGCGAGTGCCTCGTGGGCGGTGCGCCGGCGGCGGGCGAGGAGCACCCCGCCTGCGGCGACCAGCAGCAGTCCGGCCGCCACGACTCCCCCGGCGATCACGCCACCGGTGGACGCCAGTCCGGCCGCCGCCGGTGTGCCGGTGACAGTGAGGTCGGCGGATGCCTCGAGGCCCGATTCCTGCCCCACGGCCACGATCCGGTGGGCTCCCGGAGCTGCCGACGACGGGATCTCGACGGTCGCCGTTACGGCGCCCGCCTCGTCGGCGACGAGGGTCACCAGGTCGATCGGATCCGAGTGCAGCGAGATCTTCATGTCCTCGCCCGGCGCGAAGCCCGCGCCGGTCAGGTCGATCGATCCGCCGGGCGCCACGCTCTTGGTCGACAGCTTCACCGTCGCGGTGCCGGCGGGCGGCTCCCCGCCCTGCCCCGGATCGGTCCCCGGAGCGGGTGTGGTGCCCGGGCCGGGGGTGGCACCGGGGTCAGGCGTCGCACCCGGGTCGGGCGTGGTACCCGGGTCGGGCGTCTCGGTCGGCTCGGGCTCGACGACCTCGCAGGGCGTCTCGTCGGTATGGATCTCGCCTCCCGGGTCGCCGTCGATGCACGACCGGCCGTCGGGGGTGCCCATCGACTGGCTCGTCCAGTCGCGCGGGATGATCGAGAACGACTGCCAGTGCGTCTGCATCGGGCTCTGGTCCTCGTCGCGCACGACGTGGTGGAACCCGCTGTTGACCCACGCGACCGGGTCGGTGAGGGTCTGGCCGGCGCCCGTCGTGACGTAGTCGACCACGTTCTTCTCGGCGCACGCGGTGTTGAGGTTGTTGGTCGCGTACTCCTGGCAGGCGTTGTAGTTGGTGAACGAGATCAGCGGCTGCGTCACCGGGTCGCCCTGGTAGAGCTGCGATCCGGGGAACACGAACTCGTACGAGCGCTCGTGGCCGTCGGCGTTCAGGCTGTCCGGCGCGAGCACCCGCCACCAGGTGAGGTCGGTGACCGGGGTGAGGCTGGCAGGACTGGTGATCGCGGTGGGCGCCGTATGCATCACATGCACCTTCTCCCCCATCTCGCCCAGCTCCGAGTCGTACTGTTCCACGGCCATCTGCTGTTGCGCATCGAGACCGAAGTCCAGTCGCCAGATGGCGTTGTGCCAGTGGGATGCCGCGAACGCGGTGTCTCCCGTCCCGATGGGCCACCCGGTGGTGGCGTCCGCGTCGAAGTCCTCGTACGAGACGTCGCCCGTCGCGCCGAGGTCGAACGAGATCGCGCCCTGATCGGAGAATTCGACCTTGGTCGCATACTCGTACCAGTCGACCTTCGAGATGATCTGCAGGCTGAAACCCTGTCCGTCGGCGGTGAACAGCGGGGCGTCCTCGATGGAGCCCCAGGACTGCTCGTGCGAGCGGTACGCCATCGGACTGGTCGTGTCGGTGATGCACAGTGCCGGAATGGTGCGCATCCACGTCGTGGTCTCGCCGCGCCGCGTGGTCGTCCAGGTCTGGGCGACGTCGCGGAGGGATCCATCGCCGCACTCGGCGGCGCTGAGCTTCTGCAGGTACTGGTTGCCGAAGCCGTACGACGTGATGTCGTTCCACAGGTTCTTGCCGGTGTCGTAGGGCACGTGCAGCTGCCCGAGGTAGACCGAGTCCATGACGCGGCGGAAGCCGTCTTCGCCCGGCGCCTTCACGTTGACGCCTTCGAGCACGAGTCCCTTCTTGCTGTCGACACGCCAGCACATCTGCCACTGCGTGCCGTTGTCGAAGGACTTCTCGATGAGGGCGTCGCCCGAGCAGTTGACGGTCGGCGCCGCGGCGGTGGCTGCGGTCGCGGGCACCACGGCCAGCCCCGCCGCGACGGCAAGAGCCGCAGCGGCGACGGCGAGGGTGCGGGTGAGCTTCTTCACGGGGGTCGCGCCTCTCATCGGATGCCGATCACGGTGTGTGCGGACAGGTCGACGACGAAGGCCGTCGTGTCGAGGTAGCCGCCCCCGGGAACCCGGAACTGCATCTCGACGCAGCGGTCGAGTGCGCACGCCTCGCCGCCGATGGTGCTGGCGTCGGGCAGGAAGGTCCCGCCGCTGACGCCGAGCTGATCGATCGACTCCAGCGCGGTGCCGGTGATCGCCGCGAACTCGTCGCGCACGGCAGCGCTCGCCGCGGCGTCGTCGAGAAAGAGGCCGAACGCGTAGTCGACCTCGTCGGGGCTCGGGGGCGGCTGGACGCCCGCGCTCGCGGAGCTTTCCACGCCACCGGTGGTGAGGTTCACCGCCTGCAGGATCGTGCGGTTCGACGTGTAGTCGTACAGCACGACGTCGACGATGCGCTCAGCGTGGTCGACGTCGCGGGTCGAGACGTCGACCGAGAGCACCTGTGGCGCCTCGGAGCCGTCGACCGACGTGACGTCGCCGGGCACGCTGGCGTCCGCGGTGGCGAGATGCAGCGCGTAGCCGAGCTCGTCGGCGCTGAGCGGGTCGCGCGGCGAGCCGAGGGCGGGCTTTCCCGTGACGGACGGCACCTCGTCGGTGCCCGAAGCGACAGCGTCGGACGCGCCGCTGACCGCGGGGATCGCGATGACGCCGCCGACGATGGCGGCCGCAGCGACGATCGCGCCGCCGACGATCACGAAGGGCGCTCTGCTCTTCTTGCCGGTACCGCTCGGTGGTGATTGCAGGCTCTTCGGTGGTGACTGCATGGGGCCTCCTGGACGATGGGACTCGCGAATGCGAGCGGTGCCGACACTATGGATCGGCCGTTTCGCCAGAGGCGGCGCTCATGTTTCGTGCGTGTGACTCGAGGCGGGAACCCTGCCGCTACTCTGAACGCGTGCGCCTCGGAGTCCTCGATATCGGCTCGAACACCGTCCATCTGCTGGTCGCCGACGTCAGCCCCGGCGGCCGGCCGCTCGCGACGACGAGCCAGCGCACCGTGCTGCGGCTGATGCGCTATCTCGCGCCCGACGGCTCGATCACGGAAGAAGGGGTGGCCGCGCTCGTCGCTGCGGTCACCGAGGCGCGCGCGGTCGCGGCGTCCGAGCGCGTGGACGAGCTGCTCGCGACCGCGACCTCGGCCGTCCGCGAGGCGAAGAACGGCCCCGAGGTCATCGCGCTGATCGAGGCGGCACTCGGCGAGCCGCTCCAGGTGCTGGGCGGCGAGACCGAGGCGCGGTACACGTTCCTCGCCGTGCGCCGCTGGTTCGGCTGGGCGGCCGGGCAGATCCTGCTGTTCGACATCGGCGGCGGCTCGCTCGAGATCGCGGCGGGGCCCGACGAGCTGCCCGAGGCCGCGGCATCCGTCCCCCTCGGTGCCGGCCGCATGACGATCCAATTCCTTCCCGACGACCCGCCCGGCGAGGCGGCGGTCGAGAAGCTGCGCGAGCATGCACGCGCGACGCTCGCGCCCGTCGCCGCGTCGTTCGGCACCCTCGCCCGACCGGATCACGTCGTCGGCTCGTCGAAGGCGATCCGCTCACTGGCGAAGCTGGTCGGCTATCCGGTGCCGGGCTGGTCGGGGATCGAACGGATGCTGCTGCCCCGCGCTTCGCTGAGCTCGTGGATTCCGCGGCTCGCGCGCATCCCCGCGTCGGCGCGCCAAGAGCTGCCCGGGATCACGCCTGACCGGACGTTCCAGATCGTGGCCGGCGCCGTCGTGCTGCACGAGGCGATGCGCGCGCTCGACGTCGACGAGCTCGAGGTGTCGCCGTGGGCGCTGCGCGAGGGCGTGCTGCTGCGCTACATCGAGTCGCTCAGCTGGAGCGCCCCGGCCGCCTGATCCAGGGTCAGCGCTGCCGGTCTACGCCGTCGTCTACGCCGCGATGCGCTCGGTGAACGCCGTGTGGATGCCGGAGATGGCGATTCCGGCCAGGTGCCATTCCCGTTCACCCTCCACGCCCAGGGCGACCGTCCGCGGACCGTCGATCAGCTCGGGGTTGATCCGCCGGTGGTCGCCCATGCCGTCGATCGTGGCCATGACGGCGACCGCGAGATCACGCTCGCTCACCCCTGGCCTCATGCGCAGCCCGAAGGCGGCGTTGAGCACACGGTAGAGCTCCGCCATCCGGTCCAGGTACCGGCCGACGATCTCCGACAGCAGCGCGCGGATCTCCTCGCCGCCCGGCACGGCATCGCCGCTCGAGACCGCCGCCGACATCGTGCGGTACACGCGCCAGGCGACGGTGTCCTCGACAGCGGCCATGTTGTGCGCGACCGCCGCACGCAGGACCTCGCGGAGGGCCGCCTCCTTCTCCTCGGGAGAGCTGGCCACGTCGGCGCTTCCGGCGAGGGCCTGCTCGACGAAGCCGAGGGTCTCGTCGTCGAAGCCGGTCTCGAATCCGGGATCGGCCTCGAACAGGGCACGCACCAGGTCTGCGACGAACGCCGCCCGGTCGGGCCAGATGCGGAAGACGGTGGAGCGCGGCACGCCGGCCGCGCGGATCAGGTCTTCCAGCTCGATGTTCGCGTAGTCGAGCTGCAGCCCTTCGGCCTTCACCCGCTCGACGGCGACCTCGAGCATGAGCGCACGGGTCTGCCCGGCGGGTCTGCGCGATCGAGGTCCTGGCTCCGGCATCCTCCGATTATCCCGCGGGATCCCGGGTGGCGCAGACCGTCGACGAACCGGGGCCGAGATCCGGTGCCGGGTCCCCAGAACCCGGCACCGACCCGGTCCTCCGCGCGACGGCATGGGGCCTTCGCACGGATCGCCGTGCTCGTCCCCCAGGTGCGAGCACCCTCGACACTCTAAGGACTGGGAGTCTCATGTCTCAAATCGATGACGTTCGTCGCTCAGAAAGCTGAAGTGCTCCCCGCACCGGCCTACCCTGCGGTGCCCCTGTCGACCGTCCCGAACAGGTGAAGCTCGGCGACCCCGAGGATCTGTCCGTTCGCGATGCGGATGTAGCGGTAGGCCGTGCTCCCCGCCACCGCCCAGCGCTGCCATTCCAGCGTCTTGGCCGGCACCGCGGGAGTCAGCCGCGCCCAGGAGATCAGGTCGTTGGACCCCTCCAGCCGCATGTCGGCGATCCGCGACGTGCCGTAGCCGTCCTGCCGGACGAGCAGCTCGGCGCCGGTGAGCGTCACGCGGGTGCCGGCGCCGAAGTCCCAGATGTTGCCGTACGTGCCCGCGTTGAGGCGCGTGTCGGAGTGGGTCGTGGCGTCGCCGTCGAACATCTTCGCCGTGTACTGGGTCCACGCGGCGTCGACGACACCGTCCGGACGCCGCACGGTGGCCGCACGGAATGCGTCGTCGACGAGACCGACGTCGGTCGACAGGAACAGCTTCGACCCGTCCGTGGTCGCCGCCACCGGGTCGGCCGGCCTGCCGTCGGGGGTGGTGAACGTGATCTGGAACGTGACGCCGGCGCCCGCCGGGGCACCGGCAGGAAGCGCCGCGGTGGCCAGCCATTCGCCGGGAGCGGACGCGGTGACCTGTGCCTGCTCACCGAGCACGCTCACCGCCACATCCGTGTTGCCCGCGGGACCGGTCATCGCGATCTCGACGCGGTCGCCGGCGACCACCCGGCCGGCCACGCCGTCGGGCGAGGTCATGGTGACCGTGTCCATGGTGCCCGTCGCCTCGCTGCGCACGCCGTCGATCCGTATGTCGGCGATGCTCCAGATGCCCGGGAAGGCGGGATCCGAGGGGACGCCCGGCTCGTCGACCTGGAACTTCACGAACCGGAACCGCTGGTCGCGGACGTCCTCCCGCACAGCGATCCATTCGATCGCGGCATCCTGCCCGGCGTTGGGGTGTTCGGTCAGCAGCGTCCACGTCGCGCCGTCATCGGAGCCGTACACGTTGGTCCCTTCGGCCCGGTTCGGGAAGGTGTCCCGGGCCTGGAAGCCGAACGCCTCCGCGGTGAGGCGGAACCCGGGGCCGAAGTCGAAGACGACGGCCGGCACCCGCTGGTCACCCCACGACGTCTGGTTGTCGCCGTCGGCCAGCGCCCGCAGCTGCGACGAGGTGAGCGCGGGCGCGCTCACGATGCCGGTGTAGTCGAGCGAGCCGTCCGGCAGCTGCGGGTTGAGCCGCTGCAGACCGTCGATCGCGTCACCCAACCGGGCGAGCAGGTCGGCGAACTCGGCGGAGCTCGCCGTCTTGCGCGCCTCACGCGCCTGCGCCTGCAGCGTCTCCACCTGCTGCCAGCTCGTCGTCGTGTACAGCTCGGCACCGCCGTCGATGCAATCGACCAGCTTGCCGATCGCCGACGCGCGGTTCGGGGCGACGGTGATCGCGAGGGGAAGCGCCGTCACGGTGGTCCCGTCGGATGCGGCGACGATCATGTCGGTCGCACCCTTCCGCGTGGGCGTCCAGCTGACGGTGTCACCGGCCAGTCCCGCGCCCGCGGGCGCGTTCTGCAGCTCCAGCTGAACCCCGCCGCCGGTGTCCGTCGTCGGGAAGGCCCGCGCCCACGGCTCGCCGGCGACTGCCATGACGTCGACGGCCGGGGCGTCGGCGAACATGGGCGGCGTCAGCACGCCGTTCGCCTGCGCGAGCACGCCCGCGACGTCGACCGTGGCATCCGACCCGGTGGCCTTCAGGAAGACGATGTTGTCGCCGACGGCTGCGGGCGCCTTGTCGGCGTTCACGTCGAGCCAGACGGAGCGCCACTGGCCACCGGTGTCGGGCACGACGACCTCCGCGAACTGCTGCTCCGCCGACGTGCGCGCGACCTGGAGCCGGGCGACTCCGTCGCTGCGGACCTTGATCCCGACGAGGGCGGTCTTGGTCCTGTCCGACCACACCGCGCGCCGCACGGCGAGCTGCGCGTCGTCCGCCGCCGCGTCGAGCCGGATGAATTCGGTGCCGTCCCCGTCCGTCTCGCGCTGCGCTCCCCCGCCCAGCGGCGTGCCGAAGCTCGCCGTCGAGAGCTCGGGACCGTCGGCCAGCGGCGCGGCCGCGCCCGGCACCTCGGCGAGCTGTTCCGGGAACGCCACCCAGTACTCGGCAGCGGTGTAGTCCGAGCCGCGGTCGTTCCAGAAGTTCTGCACGCCGGTGCCGTAGTAGTACAGCGGCCCGTCCCGGTGCGCGTAGAGCTCGGCCACGTGCGGCGCCTCGGTCTCGACGTCGACACCGGCGACGTAGCGGTACTGCAGATACGCCTCGCTCATCGGATCCTGAAGGCGGCCGCGGTACGCCTGCGAGATGGCGCCACCCTCGTTGGCCGGGATGTAGGGCACCTCTTCGCCCATCATGAAGGCGTCGAAGGTGTCGGCGCCGGCGAGGATGCGGTTGTCGAGGAACCGGTAGGGCGACACCGCGTCGGGTGCGGTCGAGACGGTGCCCGCGACCGGGTCGAGGGTCGTGCCCTGATTGTCGACGAGGCGCGCCAGGGCGACGAAGATGTCGACGTCGCCCTGCCCGTGAGCCTGGTCCCGCAGCATCTCCATGTGCTGCACGAAGGGTGCGCCGGTGGTGTTGCCGGGAGCATCGGCCGGGATCTCGCGGAAGAGGGAGGCGAGCGCGCCGTTGACGTTCCCGCCGTACAGGTCGTGCTCGCTCTGGTAGCCCGCGTTGACCGTGAACCACTCCACGCGCTGGGCGTAGAGGTCTGCGTCGTCGAGGAAGATGGCGGCGGCGACCATGCCGATGACGCCGTACAGATGCTGGTTCCACAGTCGGTTCTGCGAGGACAGGAACGTGTCGAGCACCGGACGCACGAGGTTGTCTTCGATGCGCTGCTGGTCCTCGTCGGTCCAGCGCAGGTCGTACCCGTCGAGGGAGGTGTTCGCCGGTGCGGTGCCACGCACGACCTCGGCCGCGATCAGCATGTAGTACAGCGGCACGCCGGTGTGGATGTGTGCGTCGGCGAAGTAGGCGTACTTCGCCGGGTCGAGGCTGCTCCACGTGCGCAGGATGTGCAGGGCGTTCGCGCGGTACTGCTCGTCTCCCGTCACGACGTATTCGAGCGCCTGCGCCATCGCGCCGAGGCTGTCGCGCAGCGCGCTCGAGCGCATGCCGGCATCCGCATACGCGTCGTTCTTCGGGATATCCGTGCCGGGCTTCGCGTTCTCGGCCCAGAAGGTGCGCGCCGCGTACTTCGTCTGGGTCATGGCTTCGTAGTAGCTGGCCCAGGGGTCTACCCCGGCGAGCACCTGGGTGCGCATGTTCTCGAGGTGGTCCGCGGTGAAGCCGATCCCGGGGTGGGTGAAGCCGGCATCGCTGACCGTGCGGACGATCGCGGGGATGGATGCCGCGGCCGCCGGTTCTTCGGCGGCTGCCGGCTGCAGGGCGGTGAGCCCGGCGAGGGTCAGCGCCGCCGCGGTGAGGGCGCCGAGGCTGCGACGCGTCCGGCGTCTGTGGTCGATCTTCATCGATCTCTCCTTGTTGGATAACGTTTGCCGCTTAACCATGACGTCCGCGACGGCCGACGTCAAGGGGTGATTCAGCCCGCGTCGGGCACGAATCGCACGTCGACGCGATCGACGTCGACCGTCCAGCCACGGCCGTCGAGGTCGTCCGCGCGCAGGCCGAAGAACAGGCCGGTGAACCGCAGTCGCGGCCCGTGGTCGTCCGACAGCGTCCAGGCAGGCTGAACACCGGGGAGCGGCATCCACTCCCCCTCGCCGGGATCGGTCCACGCGCACCGCAGGTCCGGGCCGTCGAGCTCCAGCCGCAGCCTCAGCGGACCCGAAGGCACGGCGACCGGCGCGGACCTCGTCGTGACCCCGCCGTCTCGGCGCACCACGCGCAGGTGCCGGCCGTCGTCCTCGTCGTGGGTGACCTGCAGCCAGATCCAGCCCGACCGGTCGTACCAGGCGATCGGCCCGGCGGCCTCCCGCGGGCTGCGCGGCGCGGCGTCCAGCAGCACCTCGAACGAGGCGCGATGCTCCTCGACGCGCGTCAGGATCATGGACTGGTCGAAGACGGATGCCGCGGAGTGCCCCCCTCGGAGCCGCAGCCATCCCGGCCGCGTGTCGAGATCCGCGACCTCGACCGGCAGCGCCGCGCGGAGCGTGGACCATCGTCGGCTGTCGAGCACGTCGGTGTCGAAGTCGTCGGTCCAGCCGCGGGGGCCGGGTGCGGCATCCGTCCCCTCCCACTCGCCGGCAACCGCGACCTCCACGCTCGCGTGGTGGCCGCCGTCGGCGGGCCGCAGCCAGCCCTCGTCGTCGAACACGACCCGTTGCAGGCACGTCTCGCGTCCCAGCGTGCTGTAGCGCTCGCCCAGGTGCAGTGTGGGCCGGCTGGCCAGGTGCGCCAGCCACCACCGGCCGTCGGGCGCCTGCACGAGCTCGCCGTGGCCGGCCTTCTGGAGCGGATGCCCCGGTGCATCGCGGGTCGTCAGCACTGCCTCACGCGGGTCGCGCTCGTACGGCCCGAGCAGGCTGCGGGACCGCGCCAGGGTGATCCCGTGGTTCCACCCCGTGCCTCCGGCGGCGATGAGGAGGTGGTACCAATCGCCGATGCGGTAGAGGTTGGGACCCTCGACGAGGCCGTCCTCCCGGTAGATGCGGACGGCCTCCCCGCTCGTGCGGCGCTCCGCGGGCAGATACTGCTCCACCACCAGCCCGGAGAAGGATGGATGCTCGGGGCGCTGGTCCCACTGCACGCCGACGACCCAGTGCGTGCCGTCGGTGTCGTGGAAGAACGAGAAGTCGAACCCGCGCGATCCCAGATGCACCGGCTCGCTCCACGGCCCGGTGATGGCGTCGGCGGTGACGAGGTAGTTGTCGATGTCCTTGTCGTCGCCGTCCATCGTCCGCACGATCGAGTAGGCGAGCCAGAACCTGCCGTCGGCGTGCGTCAGACTCGGCGCCCACACCCCGCCGGAGTCCGGGATGCCGCGCAGCGCGAAGCCGTCGTCCAGGGCGTGACCGATCGTCGTCCAGGTCACGAGATCGCGCGAGTGGTGCAGGCGCACCGCCGGGTGGAACTCGAACGTGCTGGTGGCGATGTAGTAGTCGTCGCCGACGCGCAGGATCGACGGGTCGGGGTTGAACCCGCGGAGGATCGGGTTGTGGATCACGGGCACGGTTGCTCCAGGGATGGTCACAGCACCGGGTGCGCGAAGGGCTCGCCGGCGACGAAGCACTCGATCTCGGCGAGCGCGACCTCACCCAGCCGGCGCAGCTCATTGCCCATCGAGCCCGCCAGGTGCGGAGTGAGGAACGCGTTCGGCAGCTCGTACAGCGGATGCCCGGCGGGCAGCGGGTCGGGCTCGGTGACGTCGAGGATCGCCCGCAGCCGGCCGCGCTGCAGCTCGGCGACGAGGGCGTCCTGATCCACCAGCGCGCCCCGGGCGGTGTTGATCACTGTCGCACCGTCGGGCAGAGCGGCGAGCACGTCGGACGAGACCATGCCGATGGTCGACGGCATCTCAGGCGCGTGGATCGACAGCAGATCGGTGCGGGCGGCGAGCGCGCCGAGGTCGTCGACGAACTCGGCTCCGAAGGCCTCTGCGTCGGCCGTCGTCGCGTACGGGTCGTACAGCAGCACGCGCACGTCGGTGTCTCGCAGCCGCTGCATGACGAGCCGGCCGATGGTCGAGGCGCCGACGATCCCGACAGTCGTGCCGTACAGCCCGGTGTCGGGCAGTTCGGCCTCGCGGTCGACGAACCGCTGCTCGGAGGTGTAGCGACGCGACGCCCAGAAGGCGTCCTTCGCGGCGAGAGTGATCATCGCGAGGGTGAACTCTGCGACCGGGATCGCGTTGGCCGCCTTCGCGGTGGAGATGCGGATGCCGCGGGCCGCGGCATCCGCGTCGAGCACGCCGTTTCCGCCGCTCCAGTGCACGATCCCCCGCACGCCGGGCAGGGCGTCCAGGTCGCCGGGGCCGATCTTGGCCCCCCAGCCGGCGATCAGCAGGTTGACGCCGGACGGGTCCGGGACGCTCGCGAGGGAGGTCGCGGCGACCGTCGTGTCGATCTCGAGGATCTCCCCCAGGCGGGCGCGTTCCCGCTCGCCGAACACGAACGGCACGAGCGCGGGGTCCATCAGCAGTGCCGCCCTCATGCGCCGAGTTCCTCGACGCTCCAATGGTCGCGCCACTCCAGCTGCACGCGGCCGTCGTCGATGCGCAGCGGCAGCCACACCGCAGGCGATTCGGCGAGGCGCTCCGGGTCCCAGCGGTCGCCGACGTAGACGTACCCGTCACCGACCGGGGCGACCACGCTCACCTGCGACTCGAAGGTGCGGGTGCCGGGCGTCGCGATGGGGCGCCACGGGTCCCATGGCCCCTCGAGCGCCGGGGCGCTCGTGTACATGTTGTCGTTCATGCTCCAGCCGGTGAGGTCGGAGCCGAACAGGTAGTAGCGGCCGTCGTGGCGCACCAGGGTCGGGGACTCGTAGCCGATCGCCGGATTCGCCTGCTGGCGAAGCGTCGCGACGACCGACTCGACGCCGAGATGGTCGTCGCGCAGGCGGTAGATGTGCAGCCCGTGGTCGCGGTCCTCCGACAGCAAGTAGCCGACACCGCCCTCCTGGTAGACGCCGATGTCGCGGCTCAGGTTGCCGAGCGGACGCTCGCTGCGCACGTACGCGTACGGCCCCTCGGGGCGATCGGCGATCGCGTAGCCGACGCGCGCGAAGGCGTAGTCCCCGGGCTCGCCGTCGACTGGGCCGTCGACGTGCACCAGCATCACCCAGCGTCCGTCGGGTCGCTGCAGCACCTTGGGGCGCTCGACGACGCGGTCGGGTGCGAGGTCGCCGTCGGCGGCCGTCAGTGCGTCGCCCTCGTAGCGCCAGTCGGCGAGATCGCGGGACGAGTAGCAGGCGACGGCCGTGAACCGGTCCCCCGCCGCCTTGTCCTCGCCCCACGCGAGCCACCGGTCGCCGACGCGCTGCAGGCCGATACCGTGCAGCTGCGCCGTCCGCCCGCGGTCGTCCGTGAACACGCGTCCCGGCCGGATCGTGCCGCGCTCAGCCACGGGTCACCCGCAGCACGCGCGCGCCGATCCCGGCCGGCGTCGACACCTCCAGCCCCGCGGTGCCGGCGCCGAGGCGCCAGTCGGCCGCATCGGCGGGGAACAGCACCTCGGCGCTCGACACCCCGGGGATCGTGAACGCGGCGGGGGCGGCATCCCGATCCCACACGAACAGCAGGTCGCCGTCCGGCGTATGCAGTCCGAGGCATATCGCTTCGTCGTCCCATGCCGGAAGCCCCAGCGGCCAGAACGGCAACGCCGTTCGGAGTGACTCGCGCAGCTCCTTGTGCAGCGCGATCGCCTCGGCGATCCGCGCACGTTGGGCCGGCCGCAGGTCATCGAGGAACCCCGACACGTACAGCCGACCGCTCAGCCCGGTCACGAGCGTGAACGCGGTCTCCTCGTCGCTCATGTCGCGCGCGGGGTAGGCCCAGTTGCCGCACTGCTCGGGGAGGACGGATGCCGGAGCCGACGCCGCGATCGGCGGGTACAGCCGGAAGTCCTGCTGGTCGCTCGTCGACTGCAGGTGCGTCACGGCCAGCAGCGCGTAGTCGGCGCGCATCGCGCCGGAGCTGCAGTTCTCGACCAGCAGCGACGGGTGGCGCTGCTGCACCCGCACCAGCCAGTCACGGAATGCGCGCGTGTGGCCGAGAAGCCCATCGCCTGCCGCCGTGGCGTGGTGCTCCGTACCCGCGCCGGGATTGATGTTGTAGTCGAGCTTCAGATAGCGGATGCCGAGCTCCTCGACGAGGTGGTCGACCGTCGCATCGAGATGGGCGCGAGCGGCCGGATGCCGGAAATCGAGGTGGTAGCGGCGGTCCTCCTGCACGCGTTGCCCGAACCGCTGGAAGAACGCGTCGTCGGGAAGCCGCGAGGAGGCGGGGCTGTCGATGCCCACCACCTCGGGCTCGAGCCACAGGCCGGGCGCCATGCCGGCATCGCGGATCGCATCGATCACGCGCCGCAGTCCGCCGTCGGGGAACCGTGTCGGCGCCTCACGCCATTCGCCCACGGTCGACCACCAGTCGCCGATCGCAGGATCCGCGAACCATCCGGCGTCGATGCAGAACACCTCGACGCCCGCCTCTGCCGCACGGCGGACCAGCGGCAGCAGCTTGTCGGTGGTCGGCTGCCCCATCAGCGTGTTCATGAAGTCGTTGTAGACGACCGGCAGGTGCTGCCCGCCCACGGCGGCACCGCGCAGCCAGCGCCGGTACCGCGTGAGCTCGGCGAGCGCGTTGCCCGGCGCTCGCGTGCGCGCCGTCGTCACCGCCAGCGCGACGGGCACGGCGGTGAACGCCTCACCGGGCAGCAGTTCGTGCGCGAACTGGTGCTCGAGATCGGTCGGGCCGAGCAGCGACAGCACGCCGCCCTCCTGTGTCTGGCAGAGGTCGGCACGCCAGCCTGCGCTCGTCTCGATCTGCCACGCCAGCGTCTCGCCGTCCTCGCGCGAGATGTAGCCGCAGGGCACGTGCTCGCCGCTCGACCAGGCTCCATGGCTGGTGAGTCCGGCGTGCCCGCGCGCGTCCTGGTCGTGGAGCGCAAGTGCGATGTCGGGCAGCAGCGTGCGCAGCGGCACCTCGCTCCACCTGTTCTCGGCGAGCCACTCGCTCGCGGCCGAGCCCCACATCATCGCGTCCAGGTCGCTCGCCGAGCCACCGAACCCGATCGTCGCCGACGAGATCGCGGTGACTACGACGGTCTCGCGCCCCGCATTGCGGATCTCGCTCTCCACGCGCACCGACGCGGTGCCGGTGGGCGCGGTCACCGTGGTCCGCACCTCGATCCCGCTGATCGCGTCGCTCTGCACGATGACGGCGCGCACGGCATCAGGCTCGGCGATGACCTGGGAGCCCTGCACGCGCAGCCGCTCGCCGACGGCCGACCGCCAGTACGCCTGGCTGGTACGGGCCCGCTGCTCGACCGCGGTGAACACCTCGATGAGGCCGATCCCCGGCCGGCCGCTGTGCGTCGAGGAGGGCACCACCAGCGCGGCCGGTGCGTCGTCCCGCCAGCGCAGCTCGAACGCTCCGACGCGCGCGCGGCTCGTGACCGGCGCGGAGTCCGGGGAGGTGACCGTGACCGGTACGGCAGGCGCGCTCTCGCGCGGGATCAGGGCGGCAGGATGATGGGCGGCTTCGGTCACGGAGTCCGTCTCGTCTCGTCGTTCAGGGGAAGACGCAGGGCGTCGTTGCAGATATGGATGCCGGCGCCGACGGCGGCGGGCAGGAACAGGGCGATCGCGGGGCCGACCAGCGGCAGCGCGGTGGCCGCCAGGCCGAGCCCGGTGAGGAGCAGCCAGCTCAGCGCGATGTGCGGGCGGCGGACGATCGCGCGGACCGCTGCGGTCACCGTCTCCACGGCCCCGGGCAGGGTCCGCTCCGTCCCCATGGGCTGCGCCGCCGCGACGACGCACACGCCGATGAGCAGCACGACGGCCACCGCCGCCGCGACCGCGGCCAGCAGCACGACCGCGTCGGCGCCGCCGAAGAGCGCGAGGTCGTATTCGAGCACGACCACGATCGCGCTCAGGCCGAGCGCGGCCCACCACAGGTCGCGGCATCCGCGTGCGAATGACGTCCAGAACTCCCGGCCGGCTCGCGCGTCGGCCCGCTCGGCCAGCACCGTGCGCACTCCGCGCAGCAGTGCATAGGTCGCCGGCGCCAGCGGCAGCAGCGCCGCCGCGCCCAGCCATACGGCGAGATGCGTTGCCTGCCAGCCGACCAGAGCGGTGAAGGCGAGCACCGGGACGAGGCATCCGATGAACGAGACCGAGACCACGAAGGCGCGGAAGACGGCCAGGACGGTTCCCGCAAGCGCGCCGTCGAGGGCGAGCAGGGCCCGCACGCGGGCCGCCGGGCCACCGCGCTGCGAGGTCGTGGGGGCGGCGCTCATCCCTTCACCGCCCCGACCGACATGCCCTTGATGAAGTAGCGCTGGAACGCGGCGAAGATCGCCACCGACGGGACGATCGCGAGGATGGCGCCGGTGTAGATCAGCTGCCACTGCGAGGTGAGCAGGCCGACCATCCGGTTGATCGCGACGTTGATCGTGCCCGCCGACGACGAGTCGAGGAACACGAGCGGGATGAAGAAGTCGTTCCAGAGCCCGAGCGCCTGGATGATCACGAACGCCGACGTCACCGGCAGCAGCATGGGGAACACGATCGACCAGAACGTGCGCAGGCGTCCGGCGCCGTCGATGGACGCCGCCTCCTCGACCTCGATGGGGATGCCCTTGAGGAAGCTGCAATAGAGAAGGATGCCGAAGCTCGCCGCCCCGCCGAGATGCACCAGGATCACGCTCGTGAGGGTGCTGTACAGGCCGACCTCGTCGAATCCCTTCACGAGCGGGATCATGCGCACCTGGAACGGGATCATCAGGCCCGCGATGAAGAGGATGTAGACGAACCGAGAGGTGCGGCCCCCGACGCGCTCGATGCCGTAGGCGGCCATGGGCACGATCGCGATCAGCAGCACGACGGTGGAGAGCGTGATGATGAGCGTGTTGACGAGCGCCTCGCCGTAGTCCGTCTCCTGGAACAGCTGCACGTAGTTGTCGAGGGTGAACGTCGTCGGCAGGCCCATCGGGTCCACCGTGATCTCGCCGTACGACCGGAACGAGTTCAGCAGCGCGTAGAGCACAGGACTCGCGATGATCAGGACCAGTACCGCGAGGACGACCATCACGACGACCTGGCCGGCGGTGAGCCTCTTGCGGCTCCGCGGGCGACGGCGGCGGGTGCGCTCGGGTGCGACGAGCAGTTGCGTCTCGGTGCTCATGCCTGGATCTCCCTCTTGCGCATGTAGGCGTTCGCCGCCACGGTGCTGACGATCACCACGAGGAACAGCACGATCGCCGCCGCGCTGCCGAAGCCGGCGCGGTACTCGCCGAAGCCGACCTTGTAGATGAAGAACGCCATGGTCTCGCTGACGAACCCGGGTCCGCCCGAGGTGAGCACCATGACCTGGTCGAAGATGGTCCACCCCGCGATCATGGCGAGCGTCATGTTGACGGTGACCGCACCCGCGAGCATCGGCCACGTGACGTGGCGGAACACCTGACGGCTGTTCGCGCCGTCGATCCGGGCCGCCTCGACGAGGTCCTGCGGCACGGACTGCAGGTTGGCGAGGTAGATGAGCGTGGTGTTGCCGCCGAGGGTGAAGCACGTGATGAAGAGGATGACCCACACCACGATCGAGCTGTCGCCCAGCCAGTCCCGCGCCCAGTCCGGCAGCCCGATGTCACGCAGGAAGACGTTCACGGCGCCGAAGTTGTAGTTGAGCAGGTACTTCCAGATCGTGGCGAGGATGAACGCGCTCACAAGCGATGGAAGGTACACCGCGGTGCGGAAGAGCCCCTGCCAGCGCCCCACATGGTCGAGCATCAGAGCGACGCCCAGCGAGATGGCGTTGATGATGACGGCGGACCCGAGCCCCAGGATGAGGGTGTTCTTGACGGCGTTCCAGAACCGGCCGCTCGTGAGGATCTCGTCGTAGTTGGCGACGCCGACGTAGTCGTAGTCGGGGCTGATGCCGTCCCAGTTCGTGAAGCTCAGCTGCAGCGACTGCAGCGACGGCACGATCACCATCAGCAGGTACACCACCAGCGCGGGGGCGATGAAGCCCAGCATCACCCACCGTGTGGAACGGAAGCGGCGCGTACGGCGCTGCTGGATCGGCGGTCCGGCCGGCACGAACGAGACGTCGTCGGCCGCGCCCTCCGGCGCGCCGTCGAGCGGCCCCTCACCGGTGAGTCGAACGGCGGCGCCGACCACCGCGGTCTGCCCCTGCAGGGCACTCTGATCAGTCATGGAGACCTCCTCGCCTCCGTTCCACGGTGCCCGGGCCGCTGCCCGGGCACCGTGTCACGTGTGGTCTCAGCCCGCTGCGACCGTCTTGTCGAACTCCGCCTGCACCTTGGCGATGGTGTCGTCGATCGACGACTGGCCGTCCTGCATCTCGATGCGCGCCTGGCGGAAGAAGGTGTTGAACGCGCTGAACGTCGACAGGTTCGACACGTTCTCGTACCACGTCAGGTTCGGGTTCTCGAGAAGGGCGAAGTAGTCCTTCGAGCCCGGGATCGAGGTGTTGCGCTCGATCTCGTCCGCGGTGACGATGTTCGGCGCCAGCCAGCCCTGCGACTCCATCAAGTTGGCGGTGTCGACCTGGTAGAAGTACTCCAGGAACTCCGTCGCCGAGGCGTACTGGGCGTCGTCCTCGGCCGCCTGGGCCGAGATCGCGAGGCCGCCGGCGGTGTCGCCGTTGACCGCGTTCTTGAGCACGTTGATGGTGCCGTCCTCTGCCGGGATGATGAACAGGCCTGCGTTGAAGTCCGGGTCGACCTTGTGGATGTCGTTGAGACGCCCGATGCCGGCCGAAGACGTCGCCATGACCGCCATGTCGTTCACGAGCAGCGTCGTGGTCTGCGCGTCGGCGGTGGACTGCCAGCCCTCGAGCACGTAGTCGTTGGTGATGTCGAGCAGCTCCTGCAGCGGCTCGCGCAGGTCCTCGATGCTGGCGTCGCCGTTCTGCGCGGCGGTCCAGAATCCGCCCTCGTCGCCGTACTCCGCGAAGTAGGGCGCGGCGAGCGGCTTCCACAGCTGGTCGCTCGGCCAGACCTCGGCCGCGGCGGTCGCCAGCGGCGCGTCGCCGTTCGCCTTGATGTCGTCGAGCAGGTCGAGGAAGTCGTCGTACGTCTCGGGCACCTCGAGGTCGTTGTCCGTGAAGTAGTCCTTGTTGTAGACGATGTTCAGGCCGATCTCGCCGTTGAGCGCGCTGTACGGCACGGTGTAGACGTTGCCGTCCTCCGCGGTGCCGAACGCCTCGGGCTGGATCAGCTCGGTCACCGAATCGGGGATCGGTGCGAGCTTGCCGGCGTTGACGTAGGTGAGGGTGTCGCGCATGTCGACGACGGCGGGCCAGTTGCCCGTGGCATCCATTGTCTTCAGCGCGGTGGCGTAGTCGCTCCCGGCCGGAAGCGGGTCGAGCTGCACGGTCGTCGTGTCGCTCTGGTCGTTGAAGGCTTCGACCACGTTGTCGACCACCGAGTTCCAGGTCTCGTCGCCGGTGGCGTAGAGGAAGCGGATCGTGGTCTTCTCGGTCGGCGCGCCACTCTCGTCGCCGTCGTCCGCGGGGCTGCTGCACCCCGTCAGCGCGAGTGCCGCGACAGCGATGCCTGCTGCGCCGGCGATCCAGGGCGAGCGGCGGCCCATACGGGCACGCATCCCTGCCCGCGTCATCGCGTCATGCATGTGATCTCCCTTGATTCGTGCCGGAACCATTCCGTCTCCGAGAGAGTACCTCAAAGTGGACAACGTTTGCCACTCGAATTCGTAAAGCGCTTTCCACCGATGACCGACGAGCGCGAGGCAACCCTGGACGACGGTGGGATGCCGCCTACGCGGGCACGAGCGGAGTGCCGTGGAGGATCGGGGTCGCGGTGAGGGCGATCGTCTCCGCCGCGTCCGCGCTCTCATCCAGCGCGAGCGCGAGCGCGGCGCCTCCGAACTCCTCCAGCGGCACCTCGACGGTGCTGAAGCCGGGCAGCACGTCGCCGAGCATGGGCACGTGGTCGAACCCGGTCACCTCGATGTCGGCCGGCACCGGCACGCCCAGCTCTCGCAGGCGCGCGATCACGCCGACCGCCATCGCGTCGCTCATCGCCGCGATGACGTCGAGCTCCGCCAGGCGATCCCGAAGCTGCTCGACCGCGCGGTATCCCCCGTCGCGTGAGAACTCGGTGTGCACGATGTCACGCTCGTCCACTCCGATGTCGCGCGCAGCCAGGCCCTCGGCGAATCCGCCGACGCGCTCCAGTGCGGTCACCTCGATGTCGGGGCCCGAGACCATCGCGAAGCGCCGGTTGCCGGCATCCGCAAGTCCCTCCGCAAGGAGCCGTGCGGCGTGACGGTTGTCCACGGTCACGGTCGGGAAGCCCAGGTCGTTGTCGCCGATCACCACGATCCGCGCGCCGTGGTCGTTCAGCACCATCAGCTGTTCCTTGACGGCCGCCTCACGCGCCGCGTCGGTCGTGCGGCTGGTCGCCATGACGACGGCGAGGTGGCGTTCGCCGCGCAGTTGCGCGAGGAGGTCGATCTCACGCGCCGAGTCGTCGCGCGTCGTGCGCACGGCGACCGAGACGCCGCGCTCTTCGGCTGCGTGCATGATGCCGGCGATCATGGTCGCCGAGCCGAAGTCGTCGATGTCGCCGACGATGAACGCGACGGTGCGGGCCCGGCCGCCCTTGATGGCCTGCGCCGCCGGGCTCACCGAGTAGCCGAGCGCCCGCGCCGCCTCTTCGACGCGGCTGCGGAGCTCGGGCGATCCGCTCTGCTTGCCGCGCACACCGCCGTTGAGCGCCCGCGACGCCGCCGGAACCGACACTCCCGCCAGTCGCGCGACGTCGGCGAGGGTGGCAGGTTTGGCGCTCTTCGACATTCGTCTCCCCGGGCGTGCGCGTGCAGATAACGCTATCCAGTATCCCGGATGCCGGCGGCCGGGGCGTGCGGCATCGCCGCCGCCCCGCCGCAACCGCGCTGGCGCCTAGAGGGCGAGCCGCTCCCGCACGACATCGGCGAGCACGTCCGCGTGCCGGCGCGCGTCGTCCTCGGAGCCCGCTTCGACCATCACGCGCACCATCTCCTCGGTGCCGGACGGGCGCAGCAGCACGCGCCCCGACAGGCCGAGCTCGGCGGAGGCGCGGGCGACGGCATCCTGAACCACCTCGTCGGAGCCGGCACGGGTGCGATCGACGCCGCGGACGTTCACGAGCACCTGCGGGTACACGGTCATGATCGAGGCGAGCTCGGCGAGTGTCTTGCCGGTGCGGGCCATCTCGGCCACAAGGTGCAGGCCGGTGAGCACGCCGTCGCCGGTCGTGGCGAACTCGCTCATGATCACGTGGCCCGACTGCTCGCCGCCGAGCGAGAAGCCGCCCTCGTTCATGCGTTCGAGCACGTAGCGGTCACCGACGCCGGTGGTCTCGACGCGGATGCCGTGGTCCGACATGGCGCGGTGCAGGCCGAGGTTGCTCATCACGGTCGCGACGAGCGTGTCGTCCGCGAGGCGGCCGCGGCTCTTCATCGACACGGCAAGGATCGCCATGATCTGGTCGCCGTCGACGATCGTGCCGTTCGCGTCGACCGCGAGGCAGCGGTCGGCGTCGCCGTCGTGCGCGATGCCCACGTCGGCCCCGTACTCGACGACTGCCTTCGCGAGCACGTCGAGGTGCGTCGAGCCGACGCCGTCGTTGATGTTGACCCCATCGGGGTCGGCGCCGATGACGGTCACGCGGGCGCCGGCGTCCTTGAAGGTCTCGGGAGAGACTCCGGATGCCGCGCCGTGCGCGCAGTCGAGCACCACGTGCAGCCCGTCCAGGCGATGCGGCAGCGAACCGAGCAGGTGCACGACGTAGCGGTCTTCGGCGTCGGCGAACCGGCGGATGCGGCCGACGGCAGCGCCGGTGGGCAGCAGCTTCGGGCCGTCCATGGCGCGCTCGATGCGCTGTTCGACCACGTCGGGCAGCTTGACGCCGCCGGTCGCGAAGATCTTGATGCCGTTGTCGGGGGCGGGATTGTGGGATGCCGACACCATGACGCCGAAGTCGGCGTCGATGTCGGCGATCAGGAACGCCGCGGCGGGAGTCGGCAGCACGCCGGCGTCATAGACGTCGACGCCCGAGGAGGCGAGCCCTGCCTCGACGGCGGCCGAGAGGAACTCGCCCGAGACGCGGGGGTCGCGGGCGACGACGGCGCTGAGGCGCTTGCCGGCGGCGCGTCGCGCCTCGGCAGTACGCCCCTGGCCCAGGACGACGGCGGTCGCCTGGGCCAGGGAGAGTGCGAGATCGGCGGTGAGGGGGCCGTTGGCCAGCCCCCTCACCCCGTCCGTGCCAAAGATCGGCATGCGGTGGTGAAGCCGATCAGCGCTTCGAGTACTGCGGAGCCTTGCGGGCCTTCTTGAGACCGGCCTTCTTGCGCTCGATGACGCGGGCGTCACGCGAGAGGAAGCCGGCCTTCTTGAGGGTCGGGCGGTTGTTCTCTTCGTCGATCTGGTTCAGCGCACGGGCGATGCCGAGGCGCAGCGCGCCGGCCTGACCCGAGGGGCCACCACCCGAGATGCGCACGATGACGTCGTACGCGTCGGTGAGGTTGAGCACCGTGAACGGGTCGGTGATGAGCTGCTGGTGCAGCTTGTTCGGGAAGTAGTCCTCGAACGCACGGCCGTTGACGGTGATGGTGCCCGAGCCGGGGATGACGCGCACGCGGGCGATGGCCTGCTTGCGACGGCCGACAGCCGCGCCCGACACGGAGAGCACGGGGCGCTCGACGGTCGTCACGGTCTCGTCGAGCGGGGTCTCGGTCGAGTAGTTGGTGGTTTCTTCTTCGATGTTCGCCATCAGTCTGTCCTTGTCTGTCCGGCGCTTACTGGGCGACCTGGTCGAAAACGTACGCGGAGGGCTTCTGCGCGGCGTGCGGGTGCTCGGCACCGCGGTACACCTTGAGCTTCGACAGCTGGTCGCGGCCGAGCGAGTTCTTCGGGAGCATGCCGCGGACGGCCTTCTCGACGGCGCGGACGGGGTTCTTCTCGAGGAGCTCCGAGTAGGTGACCGACTTCAGGCCGCCCGGGTAGCCCGAGTGACGGTAAGCCTTCTTCTGCTCGAGCTTCTGGCCCGTGAGGGCGACCTTCTCGGCGTTGATGATGATGACGAAGTCGCCCTGGTCGACGTGCGGTGCGAACGTCGGCTTGTGCTTGCCACGGAGAAGGATGGCGGCGTGCGAGGCGAGGCGGCCGAGGACGACGTCAGTCGCGTCGATGACCAGCCACTCGCGCTGGACTTCGCCAGCCTTGGGGGTGTAAGTGCGCGTCACAGTAGTGCTGCTTTCTTGATTCGAACGGAGAGGTTCGTGAATCCCACTCCGGGGTGGTTCCGGGTTGGTCCCTGAGCTAGTCGAAGGGCCGGAACACGCCAGTGGAGGGCTCACGTTCGTCGATGCCCGGTCAGCAGAGCAGGCACCAAAGATCAATAGTACGCCAGACGGATGCCGCAGCCAAACCGTGCTCTACCGCCTGGGTTACCAGATCAGGAGCGCCACGCCGATCGCATTGAAGACCACGTGCGCGACGATCGGGCCGCCGAGCCGGCCGGTGAGGAGGAAGAGGATGCCGCATCCGACGCTGACAGCGGCCGGCCCGATGAGCGCCGGCCAGCTGGCCGCGCCATTCGAGGCGATGTAGTGGAGGGCGACGAATGCCACCGTCGACACGACGACCGACGTGACCGCCGCCACGATGCGTCCCGCACCCGCGCTCGCTTCGGCGACGGCGGGCACGATGAGGCCGCGGAAGTAGAGCTCCTCCACGATCGGAGTGACGATCGCTGCGCCGACGATGAGTACGGCGATGCCGCCGAGTGACGCGCCGCCGAATCCCGCGAGGAGGCTTCCTGTCGTGGGACTGACGACCTCGACCAGCGCCCTGGCTGTCAGACCAACGCCGAGACCCAACAGGAGGTCGCTCCCCCGGACCACAAGGACTCGGCGCCAGAAGCCCGGCCTCCCGGCGACGACGACCGCGACGAAGACCGCGGCGACCGCGGGCGCCGAGATGACGACCAGGTCGATGGTCTGCTGCAGCCACGGCGCAGCGGTGATGCCGCCGTAGACAGAGAGGACGGCCCAGGATGCCGCGAAACCCGCCAGCGCGATCACCAGCGCGATATCGGGCCGCCGGTACAACGACGACGACCCCGGGCTCGCGCCCGGGGTCGTCGTCAGTGAATCGTTCAGTTCTTCTGCGTGCGGCGACGCGCTGCGACGGCTGCGACGGCGATGCCGCCGAGACCGACTGCTCCGACGCCGACCCAGATGGCCGCAGCGGGGATGGTCCCACCGGTCGCGGGCAGTGCGCCCGGTGCGGGGGTCGAGCCCGCCGCGGCGACGCTGATGGTGACCGAGCCGAGTGCGCCGTCAGTCGCCGCCACGGTGACCGTGTACGTGCCTGCAGCGTTGGCGGTGAAGGTCGCGGATGCGGTTCCGTTGGCAACCGGCTTCGTGACGCCGCCGGCAGCAGCAGCGACGACGATCGACGAAAGCGTGGAGCCCGAGGTCGGGTTGACCGAGAAGTCGACCGACGTGTAGTCGCCCAGGTCGTTGGCGGTGATGGTGGTCGACTGCCCCACGGTGAGAGTGGTGTCGCCTGCGGTGACGGGCGCCGTCGCGGGGTAATCGGCGAAAGCCGCAGCAGAGCTTCCAAGGATGAGGGCGCCGGCGATTCCGGCGGCCGCGAGCGTCTTCTTCAGCATGTCAGTCCTCTATTGGTAACGAATGTGCAGTGGGATTAAGGGGGCGGCAACGCTGGCAAGGGCTTCCCCGTTTTTCGACGGTAGCGCAGAAAGCGAGACGATTTCTACGCCGATTCGTTACCGGCAGGTAACACCTTGCAACACTTGTCCCCCGAAAGGGGGACACCATTTTTCAATCGTGTCCCCCGAAAGGGGGACACAATTCTGCAATCGCCCCGAGAATCCGTGCATCAGTTCCAGAATGTTCCTGCGAGTGCGAGCACGACGAAAGTTGCGTTGAAAACGGCGTGCGTGAGAACCGCGCCCCAGATGCGACCGGTGAGGATCACCAGCAACCCGCACACGCTCGCGAGCAGCGTCAGCACCACGATGCCGTCGACGCTCGTCGATCCGAGCATCGCGTGCGCGACCACGAACAGCGCCGCCGAGCCGGCGACCGCGCCTACTCCCGCGGCGACCTTGCCGAACGGCCGACGCAGCACGGTGTAGAGGGCGACCAGCACGACGCCACGGAAGAACAGCTCCTCGAGCAGAGGTGCAACGAGTACCGGCGCGAGGATGTCGCCGAGCACTGTCGTCACCGAGATCGCACCGTCAACACGGGAGAACGATGGCAACGGTGCAGGCGATCCGCCCATGCCCTGCAACCACCCCTGGGTCGTCCGAAGGAGTGCTCCGAGAACGAGCCCGTACAGCAGATCGATCGCGCGGAAGCGCAGCAGGCCGACGGGCCGTGACCTCGAGAAGGCCCACACGACAGGCACCAGCATCCCGATCCCGATGAGGATCGTGGCGGATGCCGCGGCCCACGGAGAGAGCCAGAACTGACTGACGACGGTGGCGGCGACGACGCCCAATCCGAGCGATATGAGAGCAACTGCGAGAAGGCCCTCGCGCCACCGCAGCACGGTACGCCCACCGAGGCGCCAATCCGTGCGTGGGGCGCGACTCCGGCTGCGCCCCCGGCGCTTTTCCTCAGCTGAGGGTTCGAGCGACCCTGCCGCGTCTTGCCCACGCTGGGCATCGGCGGCCGCTTCGAAGTCGGCCTGTGCCATCGCGTTCGGGGCTTCTATCGCCCACACGTCGACCGGCTCGAAGACCGGCGGCGCCCCGCCGGAGGAGGCATCGCTAGGCTTGTCAGGCACCCGCCCACGTTACCCTGCCCCGCGGAGGACACCCGTTGTTCGAGATCCTGACGGTGTGCACGGGCAACATCTGCCGCTCACCGCTCGCGGAACTCCTGCTCCGCGCGAGGCTCGCCGACCTCTCGCCACAGGTGGCGAGCGCGGGGACACGTGGGCTCGCCGCTGCGCCGATGACGCCGGAGGCTGCGCACATCGCGGTCGCGCTCGGCGTCCTCGAACAGGACGCAGCGGCCCACCGCTCCCGCTTCCTCACTGAGAAGCACCTCACCTCCCCCGATCTCATCCTCACCATGACTCGCGAGCACCGGCGGGCCGTCGCCGAACTGGCCCCATCGCGGCTGAGGTCGACGTTCACGATCCGGGAATTCGGCCGCATCGCGGCCGCCGTTCCAGAAGCCGACCTGCGGGCCGCCGCCGACGAGGCTGGGACGGAAGCGTCGGCTCGGCTGCGCGCTGTCGCGTCGGTTGTCGCCTCTTACCGCGGCCTGGTCACCCCGCTCGGCGACCCGAACGACGACGATGTCGTCGACCCGTACCGGCAGCCGTGGGAGACATATCTTCTGTCGGCATCGCAGTTGGAGCCGGCAATTACTGCCGTCGCGGCGACCGTGCGCGCCGTCGCTGTGTGACATCCCCGAAACAGTGCCGGAATTCCCCTGTGGAACAATGACCGGAAGCATACGGAACGCGCGAGAGGCGACATGGAGCTCACCGACTACATCCGGATCCTGCGCAAGAACTGGCTGATCATCATCGTGGCCACCTTGCTCGGGATCGGTCTGGCCGCGGGATGGTCGCTCACCCGCACGCCCCAATACGAAGCGCAGAGCACCGTTTTCGTCTCGACGCAGGCCAGCTCGTCGATCGGCGAACTGCAGCAGGGGTCCAGCTTCACGCAGTCCCGCGTTGCGACCTACGCCAACCTCGTATCGACTCCCATCGTCATGAACCCGGTCATCGCCGAACTCGGTCTGGGGACGACGGCAGCGGGCCTCGCGGGGCGAGTAGAGGCGTCGACGACCGCCAACACGACCCTGATCTCGATCACCGTGACAGACGCCGATCCACTCCAAGCGGCTGAGACAGCGAATGCTCTGGCGGCTTCGCTTTCGGCGGCCGTGGAGTCGATCGAGTCCGTGCAGAACGCCGACGGCACATCAAGCAGCCCGGTGCGACTGTCCCGGGTCAAAGACGCGCTTCCGCCGCTCACGCCGTCGAGTCCCAACGTCCCGCTGAACCTCGCACTGGGTGCGCTCATCGGTCTCGCTCTCGGCGTGGGAGTCGCGGTGCTGCGGTCCGTACTCGACACGCGCATCCGCACGCCGCGCGACGTGGAGCAGGTGACGGACCGGCCCATCATCGGCGCGATCGCCTTCGACCCGAAGGCGAAAGAGCGTCCGCTCATCGTCCATGACGACCCTCTCAGCCCCCGCGCCGAGTCGTTCCGCGCGATGCGGACCAACCTGCAGTTCCTCGACGTGGGTGGGCGCTCGTCGTTCGTCGTCACCTCCAGCGTGCCGAGTGAGGGCAAGTCGACCTCGACCATCAACCTGGCGATCGCGCTCGCCGACGCCGGCAACCGCGTCGCGCTGCTCGACACCGACCTGCGCAAGCCGAAGGTCGCGGAATACCTCGGAATCGAAGGCGGAGCAGGCCTGACCGATGTGCTCATCGGCCGCGCGCGCATCACGGACGTCATGCTGCCTTGGGGCAACCGCAGCCTCTACGTGCTGCCCGCCGGCAAGATCCCGCCGAACCCGAGCGAGCTGCTCGGCTCGAAGAACATGCACACGCTCCTCGAAGTGCTCGAGCGTGACTTCGACGTCGTGCTCTGTGATGCTCCCCCGCTGCTTCCGGTGACGGACGCCGCCATCCTCGCCAAGGCGACGAGCGGCGCCATCGTCGTGGTCTCGGCGGGACGCACGAACCGGCACCAGCTCTCGGGCGCCGTAGACACTCTCGAGACCGTCGGGGCGCACATCGCAGGCGTAGCGCTCACGATGGTTCCCACGCGCGGGCCGGACTCCTACGCGTACGGCTACGGGTACGGGTACGGGTACGGTGCCTACGGCTACGTCGACGAAAAGCCGGCGAAGGCCAAGAAGCGAGCGAAAGCCGCGGACGCCGCAAAGGCGAGGGAGACCAAGAAGTCGGCTGCCGCGTCGAAGAGCGCAGCTCCGTCTGTTGCGACACCGGCTACGCAGGCAACAGCCACGCCAGTCGTTCCCGGGGTGCAGACCGTTTCTCAGGCCGCGCCCGCGACGAAGGCGCCGGCGACACCCACACCGCAAGCGCAGCCCGTCCCTACGCCAGACGCACGCCCGCGGCGCGCTCCTGATGCCGCGGCGGAGCCGGTGTCGGACGCGACTGTGCCTCGCCCGTCTCGCTCCATGCCGACGGAGGCCGAAAGCGCCGCATCTCGCGCGGAGCGTCGGATGACGACCATCGACCCGACCTCGGCCCCGACGCCGCGATCGGTGCCAGCAGAGCCCGGTCCTGAGAGCGGCCCGCTCACCATTGATGACCTTATCCGCCAGTCCGGGGTGTCTCCGAGCTGGCAGGACGGCTCGGACCAGGTCCGCTGACGCGCGGACGACATGATGCGTGGCGGTGGACTCGCGAGGTGGATCGCGATCGGCGCCGTCAGCGTGCTGGCGGTGCTGGTCGGCGTGGTCGCCATGACGGCGTATGAGCGTGTGCACACGGCAACGCCGACCGGCCAGATGGCCCCGGCACCGACATTCACGCTGGGGGTGAGAACGCCGACGCCCACTCCGACCGGCGAGGCGGCCTTGCCGACAGACCAGCAGCGCTTCCTGGCCATCGGCGAGACCCAATGGTGGCGGGCGACGGCGGGGGCCTGCGGCGGTCGCGCGCCCGTCATCGAACGGTCGTCAGACGCCGGGGCGACCTGGATAGCGGTGACTCCGAACTATCTCGGGATCGAGAGGGTGCTTACGCTCAATGCCTTCACGGGAGCCGATGCCGAAGTCGTTGCAGGCGTCGCGGGCTGCAACGCCCAGGCACTGCGGACATACACGCGCGGCCAGTTCTGGGAGTCCTACCCGGACGTCTTGACTGCGTCGCGCTTCGTAGATCCGAAGGATGCCGCGTCCATACATCTCGCCACCGCGACAGTTCCTGCACCGTGCGGCGCTTCTTCGGGCCTTCACGCCCAGGGCGACGTGATCGCGCTGGTGTGCGATGGTCGCGCGTGGTCGTGGACAGGAACGGTATGGGAACAGCTCGCGCCCGAGAGCGCGATCGCAGTCGCGATCGATGGAGGGGAGGTCGTCGTCGCGCACGCTGAGCATGAGTGCGCCGGTGTGGCGCTGTCTCGGGTCGCTCCGGCTGGTGCTGCTAAACCAGTAGCGATCGGCTGCGCCGCCGCCGTGGACGCCGATGCTGCCCTCGCGATTGATGTCACGGGCGCCGATGTCGTGGTGTGGAGTGGCGACGAGCTCGTCTTTGTGCAGTAGGGATTTGGGCATGCGCCTGTGACATTGTTGCCACCTTCAGCGAGAAGTGTTGCCAAAGAATCACGCTGGTCGAGCACCGGTGCGGCTCGCGGAATCGGTCTCTCCCGCGGTAAATGACATATCCGCGCACGGCGATGGAAACATCTCGTTACAGGCTCGCTCGCTCTGGCGCATGGTTCCGATTCCCCTGGTACCGTGGAAACAGCGATCGATGTTGTGAGTTGCACCCGAGATATCCACGACACCCGCAAGCGCGTACGTTTTCGAGTCGGCGAGGACTCCCCGCCCACGAAAGGTGCATGTGTGACAGTGGATATCCGGGCTTCCGAAAGGACGCCTTCGACCGAACCCGCCAGCTCCCCCGGATGGCCACTTCGCGACGGCCACGCCAACTGGCGACGGAGCTATGCGCGCCGCTTGCTCATCAGTGACCTGCTCGTCGTCGTCTGGGTCGTCTACGGTACGCAGATCTTGTGGTTCGGGTTGGAGCCCGCTGAGGTCGCGGGGCTCGGCGAACTGTCGTACTGGATCTTCTCTGCGGTGGTCGTCGTAGGTTGGATGCTGGCGTTGGCTCTGCATGACACCCGCAACTACCGAGTCATCGGCATCGGGAACACCGAATACGTGCGCGTCACGGATGCGAGCCTGCGGCTGTTCGGACTGATCGCGATCGTGGCATTCCTCTTGCGGGTCGACGTCGCACGCGGCTTCCTCCTGATCTCTCTCCCTCTCGGCATCGCCACGCTGATTCTCGAGCGGTGGCTGTGGCGGCAATGGCTCGCCGCCAAGCGCTCCGTCGGCGAATACTCCGCACGAGTGCTGCTGGTCGGATCGGAAGAGTCGGTCGGCCAGATCGCTCACGAGCTGCGGCGTTCACCGGCCGCCGGCTATCAGGTGGTGGGGGCATGCGTGCCGACCGGGCGAATCGCGGGGTTCATACCCGACACCGATATCCCGATCATGGGCAACGTCAATGCGGTCGAGCGAGCCATCGCGGCCACCAAGGCCGACACCGTCGCCGTCACGAGCACCGACGATCTTCCCCCCTCGAAGGTGAAGCAGATCTCGTGGTCGCTCGAAGCGGGGCGGCAGCATCTCGTGCTCGCGCCTAGCATCGTGGACATCGCGGGGCCACGCATTCATACCCGTCCTGTCGCGGGCCTTCCGCTCATCCATGTGGAGACACCGCGCTTCTCCGCCGGGCAGCGATTCGCCAAGCGCGCGTTCGATATCTTCAGCTCCACTGTTCTAATAATCCTTCTCTTGCCGGTCCTCCTGGTCGTCGCCATCGCGGTGATGGCATCCAGTCCGGGTCCGCTCCTGTTCAGCCAAGAGCGCATCGGTCTCAAGGGACGTCCCTTCCGCATGCACAAGTTCCGCTCGATGCGAGTCGGCGCCGATGCCGAGCTTGCGGCGCTGCTCGAGGAACAGGGAACGTCGACCCAACCACTCTTCAAGGTCCAGAACGATCCTCGGATCACCCCGATCGGCCGGTTCATCCGCAAGTATTCGCTCGATGAGCTCCCCCAGCTCTTCGATGTCCTGACCGGATCGATGAGCCTGGTCGGCCCGCGTCCACAGGTGGCTGCGGAAGTTGAGCTGTACTCGGATGCCGCCCGTCGGCGCCTCCTCGCCCGTCCCGGCATCACCGGGCTCTGGCAAGTCAGCGGACGCAGCGCACTCGACTGGGACCAGACGGTCCGCCTGGACCTCTACTACGTCGAGAACTGGTCGCTCGTCGGCGACATCGCGATTCTGGCGAAGACAGTGCGCGCTGTCCTTGCACCCGGAACAACCGCTCACTGACCGGGGAATACCGATGACGAAGATTCTGCACGTTGTGGAGTGCTATGGCGCCGGCGTCGGACGGGCGGTGCAGTTGTGGGCGAAGCTGACCCCGGAGCATGAGCATCACCTGCTCTGGGAGGGGGAAGAGTCGCCTACAGGGGAGCATGCTTTCGCATCCGCTTCGCGAATGCCTACCGGGCTCTTCCGCCGCGCAAAGGCCGTTGACGCTCAGGTCGAGAATCTGCGACCAGACCTTGTCATTGCGCACTCGAGTTGGGCGGGCGTTTATGCCCGTGCGCGGCGCCTTGACGCTCCCGTCGCATACGCACCGCACGCGTACAAGTTTGAGGACACGAGTGAGTCGCGCATCCGACGAGCGATCTATCGGTTTGCAGAAGCCAGATTGACGCAGCGCTCCAGGGTGACACTCGCGCTCACGCCCCATGAAGAATCACTCGCCCGGTCGCTCGACTCGGCGGCAGTGACCCACATCGTCCCGAACTCACCCACGGTCACCCCCGACGACGGCGGCAACACGACCGGTTTCGATCCGGGCCGACGCGTTCTGATGATCGGCCGCATCTCGCCTCAGAAGGACCCGGGGCACTTCATCGAAGTGTCGCATCTTGTCCGGCAGTCTCGGCCGGATGTGGAATTCGTCTGGGCCGGTGAGGGTGATCCCGAGCTCACAAGGCGGCTGCAGCAAGCTCAGATCGCCGTCACCGGCTGGCTCTCCCGCGATGCTCTCATCGATCTTCTCAGCCAAGCCTCGGTGTACTATCACTCCGCCATCTATGAGGGTTTCCCGCTCAGCGTCCTCGATGCAGGTTCGTTCGAGCATCCCATTGTCGTCCGCGCGATTTCTCCGTTCGACGGAATCGGCCTCGTTGCGGCAGGGTCCGCCGGCGAGGCCGCCGAGATGATCTTGTCGGTATTGGATCGCGGACCTGTGTACGACCTCGCGGTGCGGGGGACCCGAGCATTGCGCGCGTCCATGAATCGCCAGTCGCAGGTCTCCGCGATGCGTTCGCTGCTCGAGCGGTTCTCTGGGGAGCCGGGATCCGGACGCTGGTTGAGCGATCGTGGGCGAGATGTGTCCGCCGCTAGAGGTGCAGAGGCAGTAGAAACATGACTCACAGCCAGGACCAGCAGGCTGCACCCAGCCTCAACCTCGTCTTCGTCGACCACAGTGGGCAACCCGGAGGCGGACAGCTGGGCTTGCAGCGCTATCTTGGACAGCCCAGCTCGCACAAACGCAAGGTGGTCTTCGTCGCTGGCGGTCCTGTCACGGGTCAGCTGCAAGACAAGGGCGTGGAGACCACAGTCGTGTTTCCGAACGAACCTTACTCTCGCCGTCTTCTCCTTCGTTCGATCCCACGTCTCCGCGCCATCCTGAAGAGTCACGACAGCAACACCATCGTGATTGCGAACAGCGGTTACGCGGCCCTTGCCCTCGCCCTCAGTGGAGTGCCGAGTCGAGGGATGGTCAATTACCTGCGAACCGAAGCCGCACCACCTGACTCGACGCGCCTCAAGCGCTGGTTCGACACCAACGTCGTCCTCCGCCGGTTTGCCGGCTACTTGGCTAACAGCGAATGGACTCGAGGAACGCTCCCCCCCATTCTCGCCTCCAGGCCCGCACGAGTCGCGTACCCGCTTTCTGGGGTGGATACGTCCGATTCGCAGGGACGGGTCGCCCCTCTGAGCGGTCAGCACGCCATCAGGATCGCGTCTTTCAGCAGGCTGGATCGATGGAAGGGCATCGACACGCTGATCGACGCCGTCGAGTTGGTCGCGAAAGCCAACCCGGGAACAGATCTGAGGCTGGACATCTACGGCGGGCAGTTTTTCGCGGATGCGGCGTTCGCGGACGAACTCGAGGCGAAGGCTGCCCAAGGCCGCGTGCCCACCACGTTCCACGGACACATCGACGACGTGCCAACCCGGCTTCGGACCACGGACATCGTCGTGGTCCCATCTCGCCACCCGGAGCCCTTCGGGCAGGTCGTCGCGCAAGCGATCACGCACGGATGCGTCACCATCATCTCCAATCACGGTGGTGCGATTGAGCAGGTGACCGACGGTGTGAACGGGCTCACATTCGAACCCGGCGATGCCGCTTCTCTTGCCGCCACGCTCGAACGGTGCATCCACGACCCGGAAGAGGCCGCGCGCCTCGCGGCCCATGCCGGCACCTTCGGTGAGTCCATGAACGATCGGGTGTTGGCATCCGCGTTCGATACCGCCATTACCCAGCTGTCGGAAGAGATGCTAAGAGCATGAGGACTGCAGTGCGGTATCGCCCGGGGCGACGCGCGGGCGTGGCCGCACCCCTCAGCTCGATCGAAGCGACCGGCGGAGAACATTCGAGCACCAGCATCAGCATGCTGATGCACTGGGCGTGGTCTCCGCTTGGACTTCTCTTGATGATTCCCGTCCCGGCATTGGTGGGATCGCTGGCGATCCCCGACCAGGACTTTCGACAAATGTGGGGCCAACCGTCGTTCTTGACGAGCGACTTCGCCCTGGCGATCGTCCTCGTGACGCTCGTCATCGCCTTGGTGTTCGCGCTTGCGGCCCCGCTGTATGTCGGCAGCACGCGAGTCACGCTGACTAGCGCTCAGGTGAGTTGGATCAATCACGCGGTCATCATCATCGCCACCATCACCTTCGCCGCATACGGAGCCTGGATTCTCTTGGGAGTCGCTCGAGGGCTGACTCCGAGCGTTTTGATCAGCGCGCTCAACGGTGAGTTCGGTGTCATGAGCACCATCAAGAATCGTCTACTTGCACCGGTGTCGGGGATCACGACTTGGATGCATCTCGGAGTTCTCCTCGGACCATTGATCATCCTGCGTAGGCGCACATCGGCTCGATCGGGTTATCCGCTTCTGACTGCGCTGTTCGCCCTGGCGGTTTTTCGAGCATTCTTTTTCAGCGAGCGGCTCGCGATCGTTGAACTCGTCGCAAGCACCCTCATCGCTTCGCTCATCCTGCGGGACCGCGCCCCACGCCTGGTGGCCACCGTTCCTAGAACCATCGCGACGTTCGTGCTCGCATGGGGCGCCCTGCTGATCTTCTTCGCGATTCTCGAGTACAACCGTTCCTGGGCGAACTATTACGCCGCACGCGGAGATGGAGACATCGTCAGCTTCTCCTGGAATCGACTGCTCGGTTACTACGCGACGGCAGTGAACAATGGCGTCCTGTTTGGTGAAGCAGCGCCGCCCGACCTGAACTTCGCATCGCTGATCCCCGGCATCAGTGAGCTGCCGCTCGTCTCGGGTTCGAGTAGGTTCCGTCAATATGAGCAGCTGCTCGAACAGTCATCGAACCCCGAGTTCAACAACATCTCCGGGCTGGCCGTTCCGCTCGCTTCACTAGGGGTATGGGGCGGCGCGGTGTTCCTCTGCGTGCTCGCGGTCACCGTCGTCGTCATCGCCGGTCAGGTTCGCCGGGGAGGTATTCCGGGCATGCTGATCTACTGCGTAATCGCGGTCGGGATTCTGGAATTGACAAGGATCTACTACTTCAGTTCCACACGATTCCTGGTGATCGTGCTCGGGCTCGGTGTTCTGTGGCTCACATACCCTCGCCGAGCAACTCGTTCTCGGCGGGTCGGAACCCGCGTCGGAGCACGGCCACGGCCCACCAGAGATGGCCTGCGCGCGCGATGACACAGCAGCCGACGAACACATCAGATTCACCCCTAGCGAAGGCGGATATGCCGGTCTCAACGCGAAAGCTCACCGTGCTGCAGGTCTTGCCGGACCCGGCTCGATACCCGGGCCCCGTTGAGAATCCCTACACATCTCTGCTCGTCGATTCGTTGGATGGTACGGCAATTCGGACCGAGTACTTCCGATGGACCACGGCATTCTGGCGCCCTTTCGATGTTGTCCACTTTCACTGGCCGGAATACATGGCTCGGCATCGGTCAGCTCTCGTCAGCACAATCAAGTGTTTGCTGCTGTGGCTCTTCATTCTCCGCGTGCGGGCGTCACGTTCGGCGCTGGTGCGGACCGTCCACAACGTTGCTCCTCACGAATCAGGCCCGGCCTTGGAGCGACGCGTTCTGGCTGCGCTGGATTCCGCGACCACGCTCTGGATTGTCCTCAATTCGGCGACCCAAACGCCGGTCCCCTCACGCACTCGCCTCCTGCCCCACGGGCACTACCGCGACTGGTATGACGCTCCCCGCGTCGGGGCAAGTACGCGAGGCAGGCTTCTGACGTTCGGCCTTCAACGTGCATACAAGGGCACCAACACATTGATCGAGGCCTTCGGACAACTGCCGCAACCCGACTTTCAACTGCACGTGTGCGGCAAGCCCGCGACGGCACAGGACCGCATCGAGATCAGCCAGGCCGCACAAGAGAGCGCTGACATTCATCTCGATCTTCGATTTCTTGATGACGCCGAACTGGTGGACGAGATAGCTGCGTCCGAAACCGTCGTGCTTCCCTACCGGTCGATGCACAACTCTGGCGCAGCGCTCCTGGCCTTGTCGCTTAATCGCCCAATCATCGTGCCGCTGTCAGAAGCCACAGCGCTCCTTGTCCAGGAGTTCGGGCCTCAGTGGGTCGTGACTTACGCCGGTCAGCTGACCGGCGAGGCTCTTCGATCTGCTCTGGAGCGCGTACGGGGCGCTAAGCGAGAGCCCGAAGTCGACATGGCTTCGCGCGAATGGGGGACCCTCGCACGGTTGCTCGAACAGATGTACCACGAGGCAGTGTCTTTGGCGAAAGCAGGCAGACGTTGACCGCGACCGCCGCCAGCCAACTCGTCGTCAACGGCCGCTTCTTCTCTCAGCCGGCAACCGGTGTCCAGCGGTTCGCCGAGCAATCTCTCCGCCAAATCGCGGGTCTCCGTGACGGCGTCACGGTGGTCGTCCCCGTCGATGCGACGGTTCCGAAGTGGCTGGACGAGGACCATGTAATCCGGGTGGGCCGACTGCGTGGCCATGCATGGGAGCAGATTGAGCTTCCGCGATATCTGGCTCAGCAGGGCAGTCCACTTCTGCTCAACCTCGCCAGCACGTCGCCGATGCGGTATCGACGTCAGGTAAGCACGCACCACGACATCACTTATGTCCGATTCCCGACAAGCTTCTCCCGATCGTTTCGACTTCTCTACCGAGTGATAGTCCCTCGTATGCTCGCGTCCAGCCAGGCGGTCATCACCGTGAGTGAGTTCTCGCGGCAGGAGATCGCTTCGCACTATGGGATCGACGCCGAAAAGATCTCGGTGGTGTCGAATGCTGCCGATGATCGTTTCCGCCCGGGGACAGGGGATCCGGAGCGACCCTACTTCCTGGCTGTATCGTCGCCGAACGAACACAAGAACTTCCGGCGGCTATTGGCGGCGTACTCCGTTGCCCAAGACTCCGTCGAGTCGGATCTGATCATCATCGGCGAGCAGACTTCAAGTTTCGTAGCTCAGAAGTACGACCTACCGGCCACGACGCGCGTGCAATTCACAGGACGCGTCGATGACGACGAACTCGTCCGGTTGTACCAGGATGCGCGCGCCTTCATCTTTCCTTCGGTATATGAGGGGTTCGGCATTCCGCCACTCGAAGCGCAACAGTGCGGAGTTCCCGTGGCGTCCTCGCACGCGGCGTCGCTGCCGGAAGTCCTGCACGACTCGGTCCTGTATTTCGATCCGCTCGACGTTTCGAAAATTGCCGAAGCATTGACCGTGCTCGATTCCGACGCGGCGCTGCGCGCACGACTGAGACAAGCCGGCTTTGCAAACGCAGCACAATACTCGTGGGAGCAGTCCGCGAAGGACATTCTCAGCATCGCTGATCGAGTGGCAAGATCAGTCAAGTGACGCAGGAGCGCGACTACGACCGACGTGTCACGCGATTAACTAGCGCAGACAGCAACGGACGAATGACCGCCCTGTTCTCGTCGCCAGCCAACAGATACAAGAGAGCACCATAGGTCGTGGCCGCGAGGATGGCGACGGGTAGCGCAAACGTCCATAGAGCCGCAGGGACGTGCGCCCAGCCCGTGAGCTGGAGGAGCAAAGCCGCGCCAAGCGGAATGACGGACGCCAGTACGCAACGGCCGATCTGAGCAAGGTAACGCCAGACTCGGAGTCCGATCGTGCGGCGAAGAACGACAAGGCGAACAGGCCACACAATGAACCGAGCCAGGCGCGAGAATGCGATGCCGAGGACGCCGAAGGGAGCAAAGAGGAAGACCATCACGACGCTGACAATGTTGGTCAGCATCGCAAGCCACAGAGCAGACGCCGCATGGCCCGTGGCCAGGAGGGCACTGCGGTCGAAGTACATCACCGCCCCCAGGGCCCACCCTGGGGCGAGCACCCAGAGAATCGGAATCGCCGCGTCCCAGCCCGGGCCGAACAGTGCGGGGATGATCTGCGGAGCAAGCGCGGCAACGAGTCCGAAGACGCCGACGCTCACCGCCGACGCCGCGAAGGTCAACTGACGGAAGATGCGGTTGAGGCGCACCGGATCGTCCTGCACACGCGAGAACGTCGTCAGCGAAACTCGAGCCACCACAGAGGTCACGAGCTCGATGAGTATCGTCCCGAGGCGCTGAGCCAGGAAGTAGTAACCCAACTCTGTCGGGGAGAAGAGGGCGCCGATCACGATCTTGTCGATGTTGGCCTGAACCGCATCCATAAGGTCGACGCCGAGGATGGCTCCACCGATCGACCAGAGTTCACGGAACGACTTCCGTGAGAACTCCCAGCGGGGGCGCCACGGCGTGGACGACCAGAGCGTGATGACCGCAGCGGCCGCGGACACCACCGTCTGAGCCACGAGCGCCCAGACACCCCATCCGATCAAAGCGAGCGGGATCGAGACCAGCGCCCCGCAGAGGGCGCCGACGAGCTGGCGGACGGAAAGCGGCTTGAAGTCGAGTTCACGCTCGAGCAAGGCAGCTGGAGTCTGCGATAGAGCATTGAGCGGTAGCGCCACGCTCAGCACCTGGAGGATCGGTGTCAGGTCCGGAGTACCAAGGGCCGAAGCGATCACCGGAGCGGTGGCTACCAACGCGACCGCAAGAACCAAGGAGACCGATAGCGACATCCAGAACGCCGTCGAGGCATCGGCTGGTCCAAGTGTCTTGCGCTGAACGAGCGCCCGGCTGAAGCCTGAGTCGGCGAACACCTGCAGCACGGCCGTAACCGACATCGCGAGCGCCACGACACCGAAGTCCGCCGGTGTGAGTAGCCGGGAGAGGACGACGAGGACCAGGAGGGAGATCAAACGGACAGACCAGCGTTCGACCACAACCCAGCCGATCGAGCGTGTTGCGCGCGCTCGAAGTCCGTCACTCATCCCGGGCCTCTCCTCGTCTTCGCAGTCTGCTGCCGACCGCTACGGCTGCTGAGCACTGGCGATTTCCGGACGACGCACGATCCTCCCGAGCACACGTCGCGCGGTGGCCGCGATTGCAGTAGGGCCAACGGCAGCGATCACCCGATCGCGCATGCGGCGTGGCGGCACAACTCCGAACTCATGGGTGAACCGCGCGCTGGCAGGCCACGATAGGCCCGACAGCCCTTTTCCGGAGTGGTTCTCGCCCGTGTCGACGTTGTACACCGCACCCTTGAACGGGAGCGGCTCCAGTTGCCATCCCTGCTCCGCCAACCATGTGCGCGCGTTACGATGCGCTCCCAGAATGCGACTCAGTCGATCGCCGAATGCGTCAGCGATCTCTGACTGGGTCGCGCTAACAGCGAGACCTTCCGGGACTTCGTACGCGTCCCATCGAACGATGTGACACGTACCGCACGTGCGATGGAAGTCCCCGACCGCGCGATACACGCCGGTCGCATGTGAGTAGATCCAGCCGCGCTCGACAACCCACCCCGGCTGGCCGTCATGGAGTGCCGCATGGTCGGCGATTCGGCGACTCACGTAGTCATCGGCGTCGAAGATCATCACATAGTCAGGAGTGAAGTCACGCGCCCGCAATAGCCCCGCGCCGATCTTCGTCCCCTTGTCCCAGACAAATGAGTTGAGGTCGGTCTGCGGCCCACTCGGTGGGGCAGGAGCGGGAAAGTCCACTTCGACGAAATAGACGCGAGGTGGCAAAGCGAAGACGGGTCGCTTGTTCCCGACGACGATGACGACATAGTCATCGAGGTCCTGGTTCGTCACCGAGGCCAGAGTCTCTTGCAGCAGCGACTCGACGCGGTCATAGTCTGCCGAGTTCTGCGGGTGTCGCAGCGAAGTTACGAACGCGATCACACCTTCACCGCCATCGCCAGCGACCGCGCCTCGGTCAGATCATCCGCGTAGCCGACGGTCGAGAAGCCGCCAGAATAGTCGCGCATGATCTGACTTACCTTCTGGTAGTTGTTGTCGAGCACGACGTGGGGGATTCCCATGAGGACCGCGAGGATGTGCGCGTGCAGTCGATCCGTCACGACGGCGCGCGAGCCGTCATACAAGTGGACCGCGTTGGATACGTTCACATCGTTGATACCGGTGATCACCCACTGTGCGAACCGATTCGGCAAGCGGACCGGGAGGAAGCGGATCCTCTTACGAACCTTCGCGTAGAACCGTGTGCAGAGCGACAGATTTCGATAGAACCGCCATCTACGCGATACAGCGCTCAGTTCCGCCCAGTCCGTGACGTGGGTCTCCCGCCCGGGGAGCCAAGCGGCATCTACCGTGTCCAAGCCCGACGATGCTTCTTTGTCTGCGCGCGCGATCACGACCACCCGGTCGGAGGCTGCCGCCGCGTCGGAGGTGCTGGCGGGGGCAGTCCATCCAAGCGCCATGTCAGGGCAGAACGAGATCGTCACGTCCGGGAGCTGCTCCGCGGCGCGAGTGATCGACAGAGAGTCACGGATGAGCACATGGAAGTCGGGATGGCCCCCCAGGATCGCGTTCGCTTCGGCAGCGCGAGCATCGTCCGCGAAATAAATCGATTGCGGAAGCTGCACGACCCGGTAGTCCGTCAAGTCGCGCGCCACCTTCTCGCGGAGAATCTGATGCCCCGGCCAGAGGTCTCCGAAGTTGCCGCCACCGTGGAACAGGACCACGCCCTCCGGCATCGCTCGCCGGAGGCCTGCGGGATCGTATGACCAAAGATCGCAAATGTAGCGGATACGGAGTCCCAGCTTCTGGAAGTACGCGATCTCGCCCGCCCAGATGAGGGAATCGCCGACATTGCGCTGATTCGGCGCGTCGATGAGCGCAATATCGGTCGCCCCCGCCAAAACTCGCTCCAGCACACTCAACGTCGTGGTGCGTAGCGCCTGCAGATGCTCATTATCTTCCGGAGACAGCACGGTTGCCCTTCCTGACGGCGGTTGCCAACACGAGCTCCCCAGGTCGAGCGCAGTCAGGCAACGCCGGACGGCTATGCCGACGTTGCCCGAAGCCCGGATTCACTCTAGGGCATGCCCTCATGTCACACCCGACCGCGCCGCTTCTTCCGAGGGATCCAGTGACCACAGATCACGTGGGAAAGAGTTGACCAGGTCCGTCGGGTCCCAAGCCGATTTCGGCGCGATCGACTCGAGCGATCGCTCACGGTCCGTACTGAAGCTCGGCAGACGTCGACCGGTCCCCTCGTAGTAGTCCTCGTACTTGAACATCGACTCCGCGGTTGGGCGGACGAGCGACACGTCGATGCCGAGCGCATCGGCGATGATGATGCCGTGGAGCGACGAAGTCACGATCCGCTTCGAATCCGCAATGGTCCGCAACACAGTGAGGTAGTCCAGTCGCGGGCTAATGAGACCGGGCGCATCCGCCCAGAGTCGATAGTCGTGGAGATTGGGCAGGCTCGTCAGCTCGAGGCGCGGCTGTGGTGACCGCTCAACGCCGAAAAGTGCCGGCGCGAGAGCTCCGGGGTCGCCAAACGCATCGCTCGGCACCGATATGCCTCGTTGCGTGAGCACGCGTGCCGTGAGCGGCCCGCGCACCGCCCTCACATCCAGGACGCTCGCCGCTAGTGGCTCGTTGACCTTGCCGTTGATCCCCGAGCCCCACACCACGTCGCCATCGCGAGCGAAGTGGAGCACGCTTCCGACCGAAAGAAGTCGGATCGGTTGCGCGGCTACGCGGTGGCTCGGGGCGAGCTCTGTGGCAACGACGGGCCCGAGCATGTCGCCGAAGTTGTTGACTGGCCGCCGAAAGGGCAATAGCCGGCCGACTGGCCCCCGCATGATCGGGCGGCTCGGGTTCCAATTGAACAGATCAACGCCACGCAGATCGACCACTCGCATCATCCTCGTCTGAACAAGCGACCGAAATCGGTCGCACATCTATCGGCAGATCCCACCATTCGATGGTCGGTAGGGCGCCGCGACATTGATGCGCATTTTCGACAGATCCTACCCCGCACCACTCGTCGGGGAAACGCGAGGTTTCACCGCGTGACGGCGGTCACGGTCACCAACTCCGCCAGCACATGCTCGCTCACCGAGCCGAGAAGCAACCGCGCGATCCCGGTGCGTCCATGAGTGCCGACGACCGCAAGCCGCGCAGTAGCGGCTGCCTCGTTGATGACGTAGCCCGGATCCCCCTCCGCGACGTACGTCCCGATAGGCAGTTCCGGATGGGCGGCCCGCACATCGGTCAGGAGTTCGTCGAGCGCGCGCTCGGTCTGTTGCTGGAGGTCCGTCAGGTAGAGGTCGGGGTAGTCCGACACTCCTCCTATCGCGTAGTCGGTACCGACGCTCACCGGGATCCACGCCGACACTGCCGTCAGCGTGTCGCCCGACGCCGCAGCCTCGGCGGCGGCGAACTCCAGCGCGCGTTGCGAGACATCCGACCCGTCCACGCCCACCACGACCCCACGGCGGTCCGACGTGTCGATGTCGGGCACCACGACCACGGGACAGTGCGCTCCTGCGACGATGCGTCGGCCGTGCGGGCCACGCTTCTTCTCATGATCGTCGCCACGGATGTCGCTGCCGATGACGAGCAGTGCGGCATCCTTCGACTGCTCGATCAGAACCTCAGTGGGATTGCCGTGTGAGACGCTCGCGCGCACGGTGAGGCCCTTGCCGCTCAGACGCACGACCTCGGCATCGGCCAACGCCTGAGCACTCGCCTTTGCGCGTTGCAGGACCTCGTCCTCGCCGACGGCGCCCGTCGCGCCCCCCACCACCGACAGCAGCTCCAGCCCGCGGCCCGTGGCGGCCGCTCGGTCCGCGGCCCAATCCGTAGCCCGCTGCGACACCGGCCGATCCGTCACGCCGACGACGATCGCATCCCCCACCATGGCTCCTCCTCCGACCTCTCGAGGCTAGCGAGGCGATGGTGCGTGATGAAAGTGCCGTGAGTTCTGCGAAGTTCACCTGCGCGAAACAGAGGCATGCCTATCGTGGCCGCATGGCGAGCGGATCGAGAAAGCGCAAGCGCAGTCGCAAGGTCACAGCGCCGGGCATGAGATGGTGGGGCTACCTGTTGCTCGTGCTCGGCGTCCTCGCGGTCGGCGCGCTGGCGGTGCTCGCCCTCCGGTTCGCGTAGCGGCGAGCAGCCCACCCGCCCTCTCGCCGGATGGCCACGCGAGCAACACCGCATCCGTCGCTGAGCGCAGTGTGGTCGGTCGTGTAACGACGCAGGCGAACTGGTGCAACGCGACTCTGATAGGAAGGAGCGCGATCATCGTCGCGACAGACTTCGGAGGAACAATGCGCCTGACCGTCATCGGATGCGGATACCTGGGTGCGGTCCACGCGGCCGCGATGGCATCTATCGGGCACGAGGTCGTGGGCATCGACGTCGACCCGCGCAAGATCGAGGCGCTGTCCCGCGGTGAGGCGCCGTTCTTCGAGCCCGACCTCGAAGAACTGCTCGCCGCCGGCGTCGAGTCAGGGCGCCTCACGTTCACGACCGATATGGCGGCGGCTGCCGGTTCCGCAGTGCACTTCGTCGCCGTCGGCACCCCGCAGCAGCAGGGCGGCTACGCGGCAGACCTCACGTATGTCAACGGTGCGGTCGACTCACTCCTGCCGTATCTGCGGCCCGGCGACATCGTCGCCGGCAAGTCGACGGTTCCCGTCGGCACCGCGGCAGAGCTCGCGCCTCGGATCGAAGCGACCGGCGCGATCCTCGTCTGGAACCCCGAGTTCCTGCGCGAGGGATGGGCGGTGAAAGACACCATCGAACCCGACCGGCTCGTGGTCGGTGTCGGCGCTTCGACAGGCTCAGCGACCGGAAGCGGCTCAGCGACCGGAAGCGGCTCAGCGACCGGAAGCGGCGCCCCGACCGACAGCGGCCAGGCGACCGATCCCGCCCAGGTGCTCCGCGAGGTGTACCACCCCGCCGTCGCCGCCGGTACGCCCTTCATCGTCACCGACTGGGCGACTGCCGAACTCGTCAAGGTCGCAGCCAACGCGTTCCTCGCGACCAAGATCTCGTTCATCAACGCGATGGCGGAGATCGCCGAGGTCACCGGCGCCGACGTCACCCAGCTCGCCGACGCCATCGGCCATGACGCGCGTATCGGCCGCCGCTTCCTCGGCGCCGGCATCGGCTTCGGCGGGGGTTGCCTCCCGAAAGACATCCGCGCCTTCTCGGCTCGTGCCGAAGAGCTGGGCCGCGGTGAATCCGTCGCCTTCCTCCGCGAAGTCGACGCGATCAACCTGCGCCGGCGCGACCGCGCGGTGGATCTCGTCCTGCAGGCCTTCGACGGTTCGGTGTTCGAGAAGCGTGTCGCCGTGCTCGGCGCGGCCTTCAAGCCCTTCAGCGACGACATCCGCGACTCCCCCGCGCTCGACGTCGCTGTGCGCCTGCGCGGACTCGGGGCGGACGTGATCGTCACCGACCCAGCCGCGATCGAGAACGCCCGTCGCCTGCATCCGCAGCTGACCTACATCGAAGACCGCGACGACGCCATCCGCGACGCCGACGCCGTCATACTCGTCACAGAGTGGGACGAATACCGTCGCGAACTCGACCCCGAGCACGCCTCCAGCCTCACCACCGGTCGCATCGTCGTGGACGGGCGCAACGGCCTGGACGCCGCCGCCTGGCGCGCCGCCGGCTGGACCTACTACGGCATGGGCCGCCCCTGACCATCGCGATCTCGCCCACGCGGCGGGGCAACACCGGACGGCCTCGCGTCCACCCAGGCTCAGCGGGCCGCCGTGCGCCGTTCGACGAGCAGGACGATCGCGAGTCCGATCACCGCGCCGAGCACGTTTGCGACGATGTCCCGCATGCTCGGTGTGCGCTGCGTCAGGAACAGCGCCTGCCCGGTCTCGATGATCAGCGTCGTGACGAGCGCCAGCGGCACGACGAGCCCCCGATGCAACCGCAGGGCGAGCGCCAGCAGAACACCCAGCGGCACGAACAGCGCGACGTTCGCGGTCGTCTCGATGAGGTCGTAGGTGAGCCACGGCACCGTGCGCGAGATCGTGCGCAGCAGCCCGGCCGCCCCCCGGTCCACCGGCACGGGCCAGAATGCGATGAGCGCGAGCACCAGCCCGTACACGAAGAGCAGACGGATGCCGCGCCTCTGACTGCGCCGCCCCCGCACAGCCGCCACGGCTGCGGTCGTCGGACCGGCGGGCGCAAGAGTGGTCGCATCGGTCATGGCGCGCTCCCCTCGTTCGGACGCCGCCACGCTGCCGCGCAATGCGGCGAGTCTACCCAGATCAACCCGCAGAACAGCAGCGTGGGATTCTCGCGCGTGGCCGCCCATGACAACCACTCGGAGAACACCCGGGCCTGTCGCTTAGGGTGGGTCGGGTGACCGAGTCCCCTCTGCCCCCGGCCGCACGTACAGCGGGAGTCGTCGTCGCCTGGGTGCTGGGAGCCCTTCTCATCGGCGCCGTCGTCGTCACGGCGTGGGTCGCGGTTCGAGGCGTGCTGGCCTACTCGCACCTGCGCGACGCGCAGGCCTCGGCCGCCGCGGTGCGTGCGAGCATCGCCGATCCCGCCGCCGCGTCGAGTGCGATCGCCGGCATCTCGGCCGACACAGCGGCCGCCCGCGAGCTGACCTCCGATCCGCTGTGGAACCTCGCGGAAGGCATGCCGTGGATCGGGCCGCAGCTCAGCGCCGTGTCAGCCGTCGCGGCGTCCATCGACCAGGTCGCGGGCACCGCGCTCACACCGCTCGCCGATGTCGCCTCGGGCTTCAGCGTCGATGCCCTGAAGCCTCAGGACGGCCGCATCGATCCGACCTCCTTCGCGCAGATCGCCGGTGCCGCCGACACCACGGCCGACGGGATCGCGGCAGCAGCGGCATCCGTCTCCGCCATCGATCGCACGGCGCTCCTAGCCCCTGTGCGAGAAGCCGTCGACGAGGTGGATGCCCTGCTCGGCGACGCCCGCACCGCGACCGACGCCCTCGCGAACGCGACAGCTCTCCTGCCGTCGATGCTCGGCGCCGAAGGCCCCCGCAATTATCTGGTGCTGTTCCAGAACAACGCCGAGTGGCGCTCGCTCGGCGGCATCCCTGGTGCGATCGCCCTCGTACACACCGACAACGGCACCATCAGCATGACCGCGCAGGAGTCGTCCACCGACTACCCGCGCTACGACACCTCGGTCCTGCCGCTCGGCGAAGAGGTCGAGGCGATCTACGGAGAGCGGCCGGGCCGCTGGCTCCAGAACGTCACGCAGGTCCCCGACTTCGCGGTCTCCGCGGCGCTCGCCCGAGAGATGTGGGCGCGCGAGCACGGCGGACAGCAGGTCGACGGCGTCATCGCGATCGACCCCGTGACGTTGTCGTACCTGCTCGAGGCCACCGGACCCGTCACGCTGCCCACGGGCGACGTGCTCACCCCGGAGTCGGCGGTCCCGCTCCTGCTCAACGAGGTGTACAAGCGCTACCCGCGCCCGGCCGATCAGGACGCCTTCTTCGCCGCAGCGGCGGCAGCCGTCTTCGACGCTCTGACGCGAGGTGACATCGACCCCGCGACGCTCGTCGGCGCCCTCACGCGGGCAGGCGACGAGAACCGCCTTCTGCTGTGGAGCGCGCACGAAGACGACCAGCAGGTGCTCGCTGACACGACCCTCGCGGGAGGACTGCCCCGGTCGGATGCCGCGGCCTCACGTTTCGGCGTGTACCTCAACGACGGCACGGGTTCGAAGATGGACTTCTACCAGACCGCGTCCAGCACGGTCGCCTGGGCGACGTGCGACCTCGGCGCTTCGGGCGAAGCCAGCGGCGACGCGGTGCTCACCGTCACGGTGACGAACACCGCCCCCGCGGACGCCGCCACGCTGCCGAGGTACATCACCGGCGGCGGCACGTATGACGTGCCACCCGGGACCGCTCGCACCGTCGGCTACGTCTATCTCCCTGAAGGCTTCGAGCTGCTCGACGCGGCACTCTCGGACGGTTCCGGCTTCGGCGGAGGCACCCATGAGGGCCGACGGGTGCTGAGCTTCAGCACCGACCTCGCCCCGGGTCAGTCGACGACCGCGACGGTCACCGCGCGCACCGTGGGAACGGCTCCGACGCTGCAGGTGCGTTCGACGCCCACTACGACGGGCGGGTCCGCGGTTGCCGGTACGTGCAATGGTTCGTAGACTCGTCCCGATGTCGTCTCCCCTTCCCCGCACATCGCGACTTGCCGCTGCCTCGGCGCTCGCGCTCGGTCTCGTGTTCGCCGGCGCCGTCGCAGCGCCCGCGGCTTCGGCATCCACCATCTATCCGCCGTCCGGATCCTGCACGACCTCCCCGACCACGACGCAGGCGGGCGGCACCGTCTCGTTCGAGTGCGCGGCCGAGACGTTCTCGAGCGAGGAAGCGGTGACCATCACGGTGACCGGCGAGAACGGCGCTGCCGCCGAGATCGGGATGGTGCGCTTCGCGATCACCACCGCGACCGGTGCCGCCGAGTCCGAGGCGGACGGCTCGCTCACCGCGGTCGACATCACGCTCCCGTCCGACGCGACCGGCACGTACAACGTCGCCGCGGTCTCGGCGACTTCTGCCGGCGGAACCGCCGCGATCACTGTGACCGGCGCTGACGGACTCCCGTCGACTGGCCTCGACAGCGGCACCACGCTCGGTCTGTGGATCGGCGGCGGCGCGCTGCTCGTCGCCGGCGCAGCCCTGGCCATCGCCGCGGGCGTCCGTCGCTCGCGCAACTCTCGCTGACGCGAGCCGGCTCACGTCCTTCCGAGTCGCATCGCCACCGACGCTCGTGTCGTAGTCCTCCCGTCAAGCCGGGCCTGCCTCGTTCTGAGCAGGGGCCGCGACGCGGAGAGAAGCCTCTCAGTTGATGCCGCCTCGCGCTGAGCAGCTGTGACGGTCCGCAGCGGGCCGTGCTGCGGCATCCGTCCCCCTCGCTAGGGTGAACGCAACGGTGCCGGCCGCGGCGCCACGTGAAGGGAAACGTCTCCATGGCTCAGCGCCCGCTCGGTGTCACCCTCGTCGCGATCATTGCGTGGCTGTCGGGGTTCCTGCAGATCATCGGCTCGATCTTCGTGATCATCGCCGGGGTGTTCCTCACGCCGGCCGCGATCGTGGGATGGCTGAGCCTCGTCATCGGCATCATCACCCTCATGGTCGGCGTCGGCCTGTGGCGTGGCAACCCGACGGCGCGCACCGTCGCGGCGATCGTCTTCATCGCCAACATCGTGCTCGAGCTGCTCGGCATCTTCACGGGTGAGACGCTCTGGTCGGCCATCGGCGGCAGCATCCTGTCGATCATCGGCCTGATCCTGCTCTACACGCGTTCGGCGCGGCAGTACTTCGGATCGTAGGACGGATGCCGCAGCCCGCAGCTGCGGCATAGACTCCGCCGTGCGGGGTCGGCGCGTGCCGGCGTGTCGGCGCGGTGCGCATGGGGCGGGTTCGGCGGTGCCGCGGTCGTGACGCCGGGGCTAGGCGGAGCGGATCGCGCGATGTCGGAAGCCCCCGACATGATGGAACCACTCCAGTCGAAGGGTCACCTGATCGCCGCGGCGATGTCGGAGGCCCTCGGCAAGATGGAAGTAGTCGAAGCGACCGGTGATCCGGTGGCGTCGGACGATGCGATACGCGAGTGCCCCGCGTGTCGCGGTGAGGCTCCCTTCGGGGACGACGCACGCGCGCTGCGCGGCGGAAGGGCACATCGTGGACGATGCACGACGCGACGAGGTCGAGGCGCAACGCGCCGGCGACCTGGCCGACGAGTTGCGCCGGATTCACGACGAAGAGGCGACGCTCCAGGCCCGCAAGCTCCGCCTGCTGGCCGAGGCATTCGCGCTCGCTGAGGAGCAGAAGGCTCGCATCCCGTCGAAGCGGTCGAAGGAACGCGACATGCCGCTGCGAGCACTGGCGGCGGAGCTCGGGCTCGCCGTCAGGACGAACGACCGCACGATGCAGTCGAACATGTGGGACGCCCATCGCCTGACGACATCGTTCGCGGCCACGGTCGTCGCCCTCGACGAGGGCCGCATCTCGCGCGGCCACGTCAGCGCGATCCTCGACACCGGCGCTGCGCTCGACGACCCCATGACTCGCGCCGCGTTCGAAGAGACCGTGCTCGACTACGCCGAGACCACGACACCCGCGCGCACGCGCGCGTTCGCGAAGCAGCAGGCAGACATCCACAACCCGCTCACCCTGCAGCAACGTCACGACCTCGCCGTGCAGGGTCGGCGCATCTGGGTCACCGACGTCGACGACAGCATGTCGGTGCTGAGCCAGCTTCTGCCCACCGTCATCGCCCACGGCATCCTCGACCGCACGACACGCCAGGCCGACCTCATCAAGCGCACGGACGCCGCTCGGCGCCGTGCGGTTCTCGGGCCGCAGGACGGGACGGATGCCGCGGCCACCGCCGCATCCACCTCCGGCGACTCCGGACTCGGCGACCCTGCTGTTGCCTGCTCAGGCACCGGTGGTGCGACCGATGGTGACGCGGCCAGCGGCGAGGCGGGCATCCCTCGCGCCGAGGTCGGTGACTCGGTGCGTGACGAGGCGGCGCTCGGTGGCCGCTCGTACGGCGATTCCGCCGTGGGCTCTGGCTCCGACGCCGGCAGCGGCGCCGGCACCGTGCACGACGAAGACGTCTGGTTCGACGAGCGGACCATCGACCAGATCCGCGCCGATCTCGTCGCCGACATGCTCCTCACCGGCACACCGGGCATCGATCCCACGCTCGACGCGACCACCGGCGGGCTCGGTGCGATCCGGGCCACGGTGCAGATCACGATTCCGGTCACGACACTCACCGGGGTCACGAGCAGTGGCGCCGAGCTCGACGGAGTGGCGCCCGTCGATCCTGAGACCGCTCGCCGCCTGGCCGGCGCGGCGCCGGGATGGGACCGCGTCATGACTCACCCGGTCACGGGCATGGTCCTCGCGGTCGACCGCTATCAACCCACCGCAGCGCAGCAGCGATTCCTGAATGCCCGCGATCAGCACTGCCGCTTTCCCGGATGCCGCCGACCAGCCCGGCGATGTCACCACGATCACACCCACGACCATGCGCGCGGCGGACCCACCGACGTCACCAATCTCGCCTGCCTGTGTGCACGCCACCACACGTTGAAGCACGCCACCGACTGGAAGGTGCGGCAGCTCCCGGGCGGCACCCTCGAGTGGACCAGTCCCGCCGGGCGGCCCTACCTCGACGATCCCCCGCGACGCGTCGTCTTCGTCCCCGGCGACGACTCCGCGGCACCGTTCTGACCCCGACGACGGCGGTCCCCGGCATCCGTCAATCCGGTGTCGGGCGCCGTTCGACGAGGTGGACGATGGCGAGGTCGATCGCCGCACCCGCCACGTTCGCGACGATGTCGCGCAGACTCGGGGTGCGCTGGGCGAGGAACAGCGCCTGGCCTGACTCGATCGCGAGGGTCGTGAGCAGTGCGAGCGGCGCGACCAGCCCGCCGGCCGCCGTGGGCGCCGCCGCGCAGTGCGCCGCGTCTACCTACTAGCGAGCGGCGCCGTGCGCGGGAGACACAATTCCGTCTCTATAGACGGAAAACCACCTCTAGGGATACAATTTCTTCTGTGGAGATCCAGCGCCCGCTTGCCGTCGTCACCAATGGTGTCGACGGTGACGTGCTGCGCGTCCTGGCCTCGACTGCCGCGGAGTACAGCGTGCCGCGACTGCACGAGCTCATTCCCGAGCGCTCGATCGTCGGCATCCGCGGGTCTGTCGAGAGGCTGACCGAGCAGGGGATCGTCCAGAGACGCACGGTCGGCCGACGCCACGCATACGCCCTCAATGATGAGCACCTCGCAGCACATGCGATCAGAGAGCTCGCCGACCTCAAGTCGGCATTGCTCTCGCGCCTGGGCCGACACGTCGACGGCTGGACCGAGCCGCCGGTGTTCGGCGCGATCTTCGGCTCGGCCGCTCGCGGCGAGATGCGCCCTGACAGTGACCTCGACATCCTGCTTGTCCGGCGTGACGACACTTCGGACGACGACTGGGGACGCAACCTGGTCGGCCTCACCCGAGCGGCGACCGCGTGGACAGGCAACGATGCACGCATCGTGGATCTCGCGATCGAAGACCTGGCGGATGCCTCGACCGAGCCACTGCTGCGCGGTGTCGTCGCCGAGGGGATCGCATTCACGAGCGACGCCGACTGGCTGCGCCGCACCCTGAGGAAGAACGGACGCCGATGACACCGAAGAACCAGCGCACGAAGAGCTGCAGCGCGACCGAGCGAGCCGGGCGCCTGCAGCAGGCCGAGGGCTTCTGGAGCGACGCCGAAGACCTGCAGGAGCTGGGCGAAGCCAGCCCGAACAGCCTCGTGACGTTGTATGTGCATGCCGGCATCGCGGCCGCCGACGTCGTCTGCTGCGCGAAGCTCGGTGAATACTCCAACTCCGCGAACCACAGCGACGCGATCGCCCTGCTCGAGAAGGCCGACTCCTCGCTCGCCCCCTCCCTCGCGCGGCTCGTGGGTATGAAGACGGCGGCGGGCTACAGCGTCAGCTCCATGTCGGCGCAGCGTGTGAGCACCGCTCGCAGCGCCGCCGAGAAGCTCATGGTCGCCGCTCGCGCCCTGTGATCTGCGCTGACCCCGCCCCTCGCTAGGGTGGCGTCATGGCCACTGCCGTCTCGACCTCTCTCGAGCGCACCTATCGGTACCTGCGGATCGGCATAGCCGGCACCGTCGTCGCGATCTTCGTGGCGATCGCCCAAGCCGCGACGACCTACGGATGGCTCACCTCGGTGAGCGACTACTTCTACACGCCGGCGCGCGACGTGTTCGTCGGGGCGCTGATCGCGGCATCCCTCGCGCTCTTCGCACTGTCGGGCCGGGGCGCCGAACGTGCACTGCTCGACGCGGCCGCACTCTTCGCACCCCTCGTGGCGCTCGTACCGACGACGCTCTCGCCCGATGCCGTGCCCGGCGTCACGGTCCCGTGCGAAGGTCGCTGCTTTCCGCCGGCATACGAAGCGGATGTAGCCAACGGCGTCGCCGTCTACCTCGTGCTGGGCGCGCTCACCCTCCTGGTCGCGCTGGTGCTGGCCGCACTCGGCCAGGTGTCGCTCGCGGTGGTGTGGCCGTCGCTGCTCGTCGCGGCCATCGTGCTCGTGGCGACGGGCCTGACGTGGGCATTCGCGCGGGACGCGTTCCTGCAGCAGGCGCACTTCGTGGCGACGACGGCTTTCTTCGCACTGTTCGCGGCGGTCGCCGTGCGCAACGCCTTCCCCCGGCGCGGCCCGCAGCCGACGCCGCTGTTCCGCGGGCTCTACATCGGCATCGCGGTGGGTCTGGTCGTCACCCTGATCGCGTACGTGGTGCTGCTGCCGGGAGCGGACAGCTCCGGCATCCCGGTCGTCCTCATCGTCGAAGCGATCGCCCTCGCGCTGTTCTTCGCGTTCTGGGTGGTGCAGGGCATCGAGAAGTGGCCCGAGCCCGACCCGACGATCCTGGCGGCCTGACCGGTCTCAGCGCGGCGCGGCGTCAGGCGGCGCCGGTCTCGGCTTCGGCGATCTCGACGACGCGCTTCACGCCCGGAGCGGGGTGAGCGGTGACCAGGATGGGCAGGTGGTCGCTGAGGCCCTGCGGGAGGGTGCGCACGCGGTCGATCTCGAAGCCGACCGACGTCGCAAAGTCGTAGTGCCCGCGGAAGAAGCGGTAGCGCGTGTAGGTGCGCGAGTCGCTGAGATTGAGCTCGTACCCCTGCTCGCGCACGTGCTGGCCGAGCCGCTCCTTGAACACCGGATAGTTGTAGTCGCCCACCATGAGCGCCGGCAGTCCCTCGCCCAGCTGCTGCAGCTCACCCAGCGCGGTGCGGATCTGGTGGCGCCGCAGCGAGTTGAGCGCCGTGAGCGGCGCGGCATGGAACGAGGCGACGATGACGTCGATGTTCTCGTCGATGTCGTGAAGCCTGACCCCCAGCATCCGCTCCTCCGCCGGCTTCAGCACGCGGTCGTGGAGCGACTTCTTGAGGGCGATGGCCCGCACGTCGACCGCGCGGAACGTGTTCTCGCGGTAGTAGAGCGCGAGGCCCAGCCGGTTGCGCTGCGTGGAATCGGCCAGCCGCAGACCCGAGATCTCGTCAGGGATGTCGGTGGTGTCGGCCTCTTGGAGGCACAGCACGTCCGCGCCGTGGCGTTCCACCAGGTGGGCGAGCTCGCCCGCCGCCCGGTGCTTGCGCAGGTTGTACGAGATGACCTTCATGTCGACGCCAGCCTATGCCGCCGGCGTTGCCGGCGGGTGACCTTGACATGTCCACATCGGGACCTCTCAGGAAGTGTCGACCCCCTGTCCCGGCGGGATGTACGAAAACGCCGGCGAGCGCCTCTGGAGTGGTGTTCCGAGAACCCAGGAGGACCCCATGGCCGCCGCATCCACTTCCGCCGTCCGCGCCGAGCTCGCCGGTGCCCTCGACGCCAGCCGCCTCGCGCGCGAGGCCGCCGAGCGCGAGCTGCACCGCAGCATCGCGGTGCGTTCGCGTGCGGCCGAGACGCTCGAGCGCACCGCCGAACGGCGCGGAATCGAAGAGTCCGAGCGCGTGCGCCTGCGTGGCGAGTACGCCGCCGCCGACCGCGTCGTCGCCGAACAGCGTGCCGCGGTCGAGAAGGCGCGCCAGTTCGAGCGCGCCGCGGCCATCGTCGCCGACGCGTTCGAGACCGAGGCGACCTCGGCCAGCCCGCTGGCGGCCGCGCTGCTCGCGCTCGTCGGCTCGCGCACCAAGAGGGCGCGGCCACGCCGCGCAGCGGCCTGACCGCGTGCAGCGGGGCGATGTTCTCGTAGAGTCGCCTTCGTGGCTATCTCGCGACGGACGATCACGATCCTCGTCGCCGCAGGCGTGGTCGTGGTCGTCGGGATCGCCATCGCCGCGGTCGCCCTGAACGCGCGGTCTCCCGAGCCGCCGGGCCCCGGAACCCGGGTGCTGGCATCCGCTCAGTCCAAGGCGACGGATGCCGCGTCCCGCGCCGCAGCGGGAAGCCCTGAGTACGACGCGGCACAGTACCTGAGCGAACAGCCGACCGCGATCTGGCTCACGCCCGAGGGCGATCCCACCGACGTCGTCGGCGAGCGCATCGCCGACCTGGCGGAGGAGGCGAGGGCGCAGTCCGCCCGTCTCGCGCTCGTCGTCTATGGCCTTCCGGAACGAGACTGCGGCGGGCAGTCCGCCGGCGGCCTGGACGACGACGGCTACGCCGCGTGGACCGGTGCGATCGGCGACGCGCTGCGCGCCGCCGCCGACACCTCGCCCCTCGTGATGCTCGAGCCCGACAGCCTCGCCCTCGCCCCGGAATGCGGCAACGTCTCGGAGCGCGTCTCGCAGCTGGCGTCCGCGGTCGACGCGATCGCCTCCGACAGCACGTGGATCTACGTGGACGGCGGCCACTCCGACTGGCTGCCGGCCGGGGAGATGGCCGGCCTTATCGAGCAGATCGACCGGGCGTCGGACGACGGCCGCGGCATCCGGGGCTTCGCGACCAACGTGTCGAACTTCCAGCCGACCGACGACGAGGTGGCGTACGCCCACGACGTGGCCGCGCGCCTCGACGGGCTGCACGCGGTCATCGACACCTCGCGCAACGGCGCCGGTTCGAACGGCGAATGGTGCAACCCGCCCGGCCGCCTCGTCGGGGAGCCGGGCGGCACCATCGGCGACGACGTCGTGGACACCAACCTGTGGATCAAGCCGCCGGGTGAGAGCGACGGCGAGTGCAACGGCGGTCCGGCCGCCGGTCGGTGGTGGCCCGAGGCGGCGATCGGGCTCACCCGCGAGGTGATCGTGGGGGATTGACCCCGGACCAGGCAATACCGGGGTGTGTAGCATCGTGAGTACTCTCCGCATGCGTCGGGGGTCGCGGCTGGGGCCGGTCTACGACGCGGGAGTGTCGACTGTGCAAGAGAGGACTCATCCCCAGCATGAGCAATCCGTCCGACGAGTTGAAGACGGCCGTCATCATCGAAGACGACGCCGAGATCCGGCACGTCCTCGCTGAGGTCCTCGAGTCGTCGGGATTCTCGACGGTGTCGGTCGGCAATGGGATCGACGGCGTGCGCGCCGTGCTGACATACAAACCGGTGCTCACCACCATCGATGTGAACATGCCGGGTATCGACGGCATCGAGGCCGCGAAGCGCATCCGCGCCCAGTCCGACACGTTCATCATCATGCTGACGGGCCTGAACGACGAGGCCGACGTGATCGCCGGCCTGGGTGCCGGTGCCGACGACTATCTGCTGAAGCCCTTCCGCCCGCGCGAACTGCGTGCTCGCGTCGAGGCGCTCCTGCGCCGTTCCCGGGCCGGCGACAGTGCTGCCGCGCCCGTCGTGGCTCCGTCTCAGGACCGCGTCGGTCCCTCCTTCCCGGGTGGCCGGCCCTCGACGACATCCATCCCGATCAGTCCGATCGCGGACGAGGTCGAGACCCCGGCGTCCTCGTCATCCGCCGCCCTGGTGATTCCGGTGCCCGCGGCATCCGCTCCCGCCCTCGTCGATGGCCAGGACGATGCTGCCGGCGACTGGCTCGTCCACCGCGACCTGCGGCTTCATCCCGAGAACCGCATCGTGCTGGTCGGCGGCGCCGAACTCGATCTCACGCGGACGGAGTTCGACCTGCTCGCGACGCTGCTCGAGTCGAAGCGACGCGTCCGCAGCAAGGCAGACCTCACGCTCGTCCTGCGCGGCGAATCGTACGTCACCAGCTACTTCGTCGGGGATGCCGACAAGCGCGCCGTCGAGGCGCACATGACGAATCTGCGCCGAAAGCTCGGTGAGAGCGCGGCCAACCCGCGGTACATCGAGACCGTTCGCGGCGTGGGCTACCGTCTGACCTCCGACGCCGTCTGACCCAGGCAGACGTGAAAGGCATCCGCTCGCCCCAGACGAGCAGATGCCTTTCACAGATCCGGGAGGATGCCCGCCTTCCCCAAGGTGGGCATCCTCACCTCCTCCCCCGCGCCGTGCTCCCCAGCCGCGGCGCTCTTCCCCAGTTCCGACTCGCTTCGGGTGCGGGTCAGACCTTGTATCCGTGCTGACGACGGATGAGCTTGAAGAACATCGACAGTGTCTGCAGCACCGTGACGACGCCGACGATGGGCCAGCCGATCCACAGGATGGTCGACTGCACCGTCGGGCCGAGCATCGACCAGATGACGGCCATGGCGATGATGACCGCGATCACCACGACGAGCGGCGTCCAGTGGCCGAGGCCCGCACCGCGCTCGGCCTTGGCCTGCATGGCCCAGTTGTCGACCTTCTTGCGCGACAGGAAGCGCGTCCATGACCGGGCGAAGTAGCTGAGCCGCAGCCACATGTACACCTCGGCGGGCACGAGAGTGACGGCGAACACGATGTCGCGCGCGGTGCGGTTGCCCATGGTGAGCGCCATGCGGGTGTTCAGTGCGATCGCGACCGCGGGCGCCAGCAGCCACCACGGCGAGAACACGAAGGCGCCGAGCGAGAGCGAGCCGGCCAGCAGGGCGACGAACGCGACGCGCACGAACAGGTTCGTGAGCATGCCGAAGTTCTCGAGCCACCGCACGCGCAGGTTCGGGTGGAACGGCTGCCCCTTGGTATCGCCGCGCTGTCCCGGCCACATGAGCTCGATGGCGCCGTAGGTCCACTTCACCTGCTGGGCGTCGAGGCCCCGCAGCGTGGTCATCCCGCCGACATCGGCGCGCGCGAAGGGGCTGATCTTGGTCAGGTAGCCGGCGCTCTTGATCTGCAGCGACAGCAGCGAGTCCTCGACCTCGGAGTCCTTGACCCACGGCGTGGACTGGTGGTTCTCCTTCATGACGTCTCGCAGGGCCTGCGTCGAGAAGATCGAGAACTGGCCGCCGAGCACCGCCATGTTGCGGCCCCGCAGCAGGTTGTGCAGGTTGAAGGCCGCGAACTGCGCGCGCTGGCCCGTGATCAGGAACTTCGCGATGCCGCCCTTGATGGGCTTCTCGTCGATCGAGTAGATCGCCGAGATGCCGCCGATACGGGTGTCGGACGTCGCCTCCGACTCGAGGTACTCGACCGCCTTCGCGTCGGCGACCGTGTCGCCGTCGACGCCGAGCAGGTAGTCGTAGCCCTCCACGAGCGTGTAGCCGTAGTTGAGCGCGCCGACCTTCTTGTCGGGGTTCTTGCCGATGTCGTGGACGAACACCTCGGTGAACTGCTCGCCGAGCTCGGTGGTGATCTCGTGGGCTCCCGCGAACGCCGAGGCGATGCTGACGGTGCGGTCGGACGTGTTGTTGACGACGACGTGGATCACGTCCGGCACGCGGGTCTGGCTCAGCAGCGACTCGATCACCTGAGCGATCGACTCCTCCTCGTTGTAGGCCGGGATGACGCAGCCGATGGTCGAACGGTGCACCGAGGTGTCGTCGAGCACAGCCTCGAAGTCATCGGCGAAGCCGTGGGCCGAGACGGAGAGCGGGACCAGTTGTGTCACGTTCGTCGCTTTCAAGATCAGGGCACCGGGGTCTCCGGCACGAGTACAGCCTCTCCCGCCCACCGCAACGCTCCGCCGAGGGAACGCGAGGGCTCCCGCAAGGTTTGCGCAAGGCATCCGCAACGAACCTTCTGCGCGCGGGTGCGGCGCGGCCCGAAATGCCGGATGGCCGGGCCAATAGAATCGCACCATGGCTATCGGGGCAGCACGGACGATGCCCGTGGTGGGCGCGCCCGACGGCCGGACGCGGTCGATCTGGCTCACACAGCTCGTCCTCGCGGCGAGCCTGCTCATCACGGCGATCCTGGTCATGGTGCTGCAGCCCGCGGTGTTCGGTCACTGGAACTTCCTGCTGGGCACCCTCTTGATCGTCACTCTGACGCTCGCGACGCTGACGGCGCCGTGGTCGCGGCTTCCGGCATCCGCGGTGCTGGCCGTCCCGTTCGCCGACGCGATCGCGATCGGCCTCGTGTCGAGCGGCAGCGACCTGCGCCTGGGCTACCTGTGGGCATTCCCGGTCATGTGGGTGGCCATGCATTTCCGCACCACCGCGCTGGCGATCATGCTCGCGCTGATCGGGCTCATCCTGCTGCTCGACTCGGCGATGACCCCAGGGCCGCTGGGGGCGCTGCGCGTCTTCGTGGTGCTCCTCACCCTCACCTTCATCGGGATCACCGCGCATCTCTCGCTGCGCAGGACCCGCTCGCTGCGCCGCCTTCTGCGGCGGCAGGCCGACCGGCTCACCGCCACCCTCTCCCGCCGGTCCGACCAGGAGCGCCGGACGATGGAGATCCTCAACGGCATCGACACCGGCATCGCGCGGATCTCGGAGGACGGCACGGTCCTTGCCGTCAACGACGCGTACGCGCGGCTGTACGGGCTGGACGCGCTCGATCCCACACTGCCCGCGCAGTCCGTCGAATACACCGGCCTGCGAGGGATGCCGGTGCCCTATTCGGAGCGGCCGTTCTCGCGCGCCGCCCGCGGTGAGACCTTCACGGATGCCTCGGTGTGGCTGTTCACCGCGGAGGGCGAGTGGCGCGCACTGTCGGTCACCGCGAAGCGGCTGTCGGCGCGGGGCGACGAGGAGTCCAGCATCCTGCTCCTCGTGCACGACGTCACGGCGCTCACCTACGCCCAGCGGGAGCGCGAGCGCTTCACCGCGATGGCCTCGCACGAGCTGAAGCATCCGCTCACGGTCATGATCGGCAACGCCGAGCTGGCCCTCGAGCTCGACGAGCTCACCCCTCGCACGCGCGAGCGCTTCGAGTCGATCGTTGCCGCGAGCGATCGCATGCTCACCATGACCGAGAGCCTGGTCACCACCTCCCGGCGCGGGTTCTCCGGCCGGGACGAGGTCGCCGACATCGATCTGCGGCAGATCCTTCTCGAGTCCGTCGCCTCGTTCCGGCCCACGGCGGCCGCCAACGACATCTCGGTCGATGTGCGCGCCGACGAGGCGCTGCCGATCACCGCCGACGGCTTCCGGCTGCGTCAGGTGGTCGACAACGTGGTGAGCAACGGCATCAAGTACACCCCGCGCGACGGGCGGGTGCGCATCGTGGGAGCGGTCGACGGCGGCAGGGTCGTGCTGACGGTGGCGGACAGCGGGATCGGCATCGGCGCGGAGGATCTGCCCCGCGTGCTCACCCCGTACTTCCGTACCGAGGAGGCGAAGCAGAAATCCGGCGGCACGGGGCTCGGCCTCGGTATCAGCAACGACATCGTGCTCGCACACGGCGGCACCCTCGAGATCGACAGCGAGGCGGGGGCAGGCACGACCGTCACGGTCCGCCTGCCGCTCGCCCCGGCAGTGACGGAAGGACGAGCATGACCGACCTCATCGCCGGTCTCGGCGTCGATCTCGGCATCGCTCAGGCGGTGATCACGACGCTCGCCACCATGTTGGCGATCGGCGTCGCCTTCCTGCTGCGACCCGGGCCGCCGACGCTGTACTGGAGCTTCGCGTTCACCCTTGCGATGCTCGCCACCTTCGGCGTCGTCGCCGGGCAGATCACCGACATGGAGGGGCTCCGGCGTGCGTCACTGGGTGCGCTCCTGGGCGCGCCGGCGTTCCTGTGGTCGGGTTTCCGGGCGGCGTGGGGCCTGCGTCCGTACGTGTGGGTCGGTGCGGTCGTCGCCGGCGCGTGCGCCGTGGTGCTCGCGAGCATCGACGATCTGGCGTGGTTCACGATGGCGTACCGCACCGCCTTCTTCGCGGCATCCGTCTTCGCGGGTCTCTTCGTGCTCGACTGGGCGCGGTCGGCGAGTCGTCGCAGCGATCGGCTCGTGCTGCCCCTGGTGATCGTATCGATCGCCTTCTTCGTGATGGGGCTCGCCACGTTCGTCGCGGGCTTCGTCTATCCGCCGTCGGGCGGCGACGACTTCATGCTGCTGCGGCTCGTCTCGTCGGTCGGGATGCTGGTCTACGTCGCCTGCGCGGTGGTGGCCGTCGTCGGGACGACGGCGCGCGACAGCGGCCTGGGCCGCCCCGCGGCGGTGTCGACGGGGTGGCATCAGTTCGAGCGCATCGCCGGCGAGCGGCTGCTGCGCGCCGAGAGGACACCGGAGCAGTGGGCGGTGGTCTACCTGGGCCTCGACGACGCCCCCGACATCCGCCAGACCGCGGGCGCGGCGGCCTTCGCACGACTGTCGGAGCGCCTCCAGGAAGAAGTGCGCGCCGCGTTCCCCGCCGAGTCCGATGTCGGCTCGCCCGCACCGGGTGACGTCGTGGTGCTGGTGCCGAGGCCGGATGCCGCGGTCCGCGACCTGCTGCGGACCATCCTCGACCGGATCACGCGCCTGGACGTGCACGGCGCCCTGCCGATCCGCCCGACCGCGAGCGCAGGGTGGGCGCCGGCGTCGGTGCTGGGGTACGACCTCGACACGCTCGTGTACACCGGCCGGGAGGCCGCGCGCGTCGCGAGCGAGAAGGGCGGCGACAGGTGGGAGCGCGTGGGCTCCGCCATCGTCGAACGCCTGATCAGTCGGTCAGAGCTACCGTGAGCGTGTCGGTGGCCGTCTGCTTGGCGTACTCGCTCGACGTCGGAGTGGTCTGCACGAGGAAGTCGTAGCTGAACTGCAGCGTGACGAACGTCGCCTCGGGGGGCACCGGGCCGACGTTGAACGTCTGCGAGTAGCTGTACGGATCGAGCACCAGGTAGCCGGGGCTCACGGTCGACGCGTCGAGCTGCGGCGGCAGCGCCTCGAGTGCTCCCGTCGGGGTGGACGGCACAGCGGTCATCGATGCCCGCTGGAGGTAGACCTTCTGCCCGTCGTCGGGCTGGACGGTCGTGATCAGCGAGATGCTGACCGGCTTCACCGCGTCCGCGGTCCATTGGTCCATCGCGAGCGTGGACCAGTAGTCGATGGTGGCGGTGACGGCGCCGGCGGTGAGCGTGCGCTGGGTGGCCCCGCCCGAAAGGTCGTTGGGCACCGGAGTCGGCACCGCGGTCGACGATGCCGTCGGCGTGCCACCGCCGGCAGGATCCCAGGGCGCGGGCCCGCAGCCGGCGAGCGCGGCCACCGCCAGTGCGCTGATCAAGACCACCCCGGCACACCGGCTTCGCCTATGCATAAGACCCCCGAGTCGACCGCCGAAACGTCCGGTCAGTCTAGCGGGGGGCGGCTACTCGCGATCGCGCCGCGCGCGCGTCTGCTCGGCCCGCTGCGCCAGCAGCTCGTCGGCCGGATAGCCGACCTCGGTCAGCGTGAGCCCGCGGGCGGCGAGCACCTTGACCTCGGGGACGCGCTCCTGCGCGTCGCGGATCTCGACGACATCATCCGCATCGAGCCGCCCATCCCCCACGGCCACGCACGCTCCGACAAGCGCGCGCACCATGCTGTGGCAGAACGCATCGGCCTTGACGTTGGCCACCAGCACGCCGGCCTCGTCGCGGTGCCAGTCGAACTCGAGCAGCGTGCGGATCGTTGTGGCCTCTTCGCGCGGCTTGCAGTAGGCGGCGAAGTCGTGCAGCCCGATGAGGGCGCGGGCCGCGGCATCCATCGCCTCCGCATCGAGGGGTGCGCGCACTGTGGTGGTGCGGTGGCGCTCGAGCGGGTCGTAGCCCGTCACCGTGTCACCCACGCGGTACTCGTAGCGCCGCCACACCGCCGAGAACCGGGCGTCGAAGCCCTCCGGCGCGAGGCGGGATGCGAGGACCGCCACATCGGAGTACGCGCCGAGGACGCCCGTCATGCGCGCGGCGAGCGCGGCGGCGCGGTCGTCGAGCGTCGGCGTTCCGGCACTGGGGCGCGCGTGCCGCGCGAGCAGGCGCTGCACCTGGGCGTCAGCGAGGTCCACGTGCGCGACCTGGCCGGTGGCGTGCACCCCCGCGTCGGTGCGACCGGCGACGACGAGCCTCGGGTCGCCGCCCAGCACACGGGCGAGCGAGGCCTCGAGCGTCTCCTGCACCGTACGCAGGCCCGGCTGGCGGGCCCAGCCGCGGAAGTGCGTGCCGTCGTAGGCGATGTCGAGGCGGATGCGCACCTGACCACCCTATTCGGCGGCAACAGACAGCGAGACCCGCCACCCACAAGGGGTGGCGGGTCTCGCGGTGCGAAGGGGTCCGATTACTCGGACTTCTCCTCGGCGGGAGCCTCGACGGCGTCCGCGGCTGCAGCCTCGGCGGCCGCGCCCTCCTCCTGCGACTCGGCGCCGGCAGCGGCGGCCTCGTCGGCGGCGGGGGCCTCGTCCGCGGCGGGGGCCTCGTCCGCAACCGGTGCCTCTTCGGCCGGCGCAGCCTTGGCGGCAGCGGCCTTCTTGGCCGACGGCTTCTTGGTCACGGGCTCGAGGACGAGCTCGATGACGGCCATGGGCGCGTTGTCACCCTTGCGGTTTCCGACCTTCGTGATGCGGGTGTAGCCGCCCTCACGGTCGGCGACCAGCGGCGCGATCTCGGTGAAGAGCTCGTGCACGACCGACTTGTCGCCGATGACCGACAGCACGCGACGACGCGCGTGCAGGTCGCCGCGCTTGGCGAACGTGATCAGGCGCTCGGCGAGCGGACGCAGGCGCTTGGCCTTGGTCTCGGTCGTCTTGATCGACTTGTGGGTGAACAGCGCAGCGGCCAGGTTGGCAAGCAGCAGGCGCTCGTGGGCGGGTCCGCCTCCGAGGCGGGGACCCTTCGTGGGCTTGGGCATTCTTTGTTACTCCAGGATCAGTTTCGGGGGGTCCGGAACTCAGACGGTCTCGTCGTCGTAGCCGCCGTAGAAGTGCGCGCCGTCGAACCCGGGGACCGAGTCCTTCAGCGACAGGCCGAGCGAGACGAGCTTGTCGCGCACCTCGTCCACCGACTTCTGCCCGAAGTTGCGGATGTTCATGAGCTGCGTCTCCGAGAGGGCTACGAGCTCCGACACGGTGTTGATGCCCTCACGCTTGAGGCAGTTGTACGAACGCACCGACAGGTCGAGGTCCTCGATCGGCATCGACAGCTCGTTCGACAGGACGGTCTCCACCGGCGCGGGGCCGATCTCGATGCCCTCGGCCTCGACGTTGAGCTCGCGGGCCAGGCCGAAGAGCTCCGTCAGGGTGCGACCGGCCGAGGCGACGGCGTCGCGCGGGGCGATCGACGACTTCGACTCGACGTCCAGCACGAGCTTGTCGAAGTCGGTGCGCTCACCGGCACGCGTCGCGTCGACGCGGTACGAGACCTTGAGAACGGGCGAGTAGATCGAGTCGATCGGGATCTGACCGGCCTCGGCGTACTCGTTGCGGTTCTGCGTCGCCGAGACGTAGCCACGGCCACGCTCGATCGTGAGCTCGAGCTCGAACTTGGCGGTGTCGTTGAGCGTCGCGATGACGAGCTCGGGGTTGTGCACCTCGACACCGGCCGGCGCGGAGATGTCGGCGGCGGTGACCTCACCGGCGCCGGTCTTGCGCAGGTACGCGGTGATGGGCTCGTCGCGCTCGCTGGAGACGACCAGCTGCTTGATGTTGAGGATGATCTCGGTGACATCCTCCTTCACACCCGGGATGGTGCTGAACTCGTGGAGGACGCCGTCGATGCGGATCGACGTCACTGCGGCACCGGGGATGGACGACAGGAGGCTGCGACGCAGCGCGTTGCCGATCGTGTAACCGAAGCCGGGCTCCAGCGGCTCGATGACGAAACGGCTGCGGAACTCCCCGATCTTCTCCTCGGTCAGAGTGGGACGCTGTGCGATGAGCACTATGTGTTCCTTTCGATCACGTGCCCGCTATATGACACGTGCGGTGGGTGAGGTGTTGAGTTTTGATCAGGATGCCTCGTGCCGAGGCATCCGAAAACGAAGGCTGGCCCTTCGACAGGCTCAGGGAGCGGTCCCCGAGCCTGTCGAAGGGCGAAGCGTCAGACGCGGCGGCGCTTCGGCGGGCGGCAGCCGTTGTGCGCCTGCGGCGTCACGTCCTGGATCGAGCCGACCTCGAGGCCGGCGGCCGTGAGCGAGCGGATCGCGGTCTCGCGACCCGAACCCGGACCCTTCACGAAGACGTCGACCTTCTTGACGCCGTGCTCCTGCGCCTGGCGGGCAGCGGACTCCGCGGCCATGCCGGCGGCGTACGGCGTCGACTTGCGCGAGCCCTTGAAGCCCACGCCACCCGACGACGCCCAGCTGATGACAGCGCCGGACGGGTCGGTGATCGACACGATCGTGTTGTTGAACGTCGACTTGATGTGGGCCTGGCCCAGCGCGATGTTCTTCTTCTCCTTGCGGCGCGGCTTGCGCGCGGCGGACTTGGCCTGTGCCATGTGCGTTCTCTCCCTGAATCCTTGGGGCGCCGGCGGAGGCCTAGCGCGCCTTCTTCTTGCCGGCGACGGTGCGCTTCGGGCCCTTGCGGGTGCGAGCGTTCGTCTTCGTGCGCTGACCGCGCACCGGGAGGCCGCGACGGTGGCGGATGCCCTCGTAGGAGCCGATCTCGACCTTGCGGCGGATGTCGGCGGCGACCTCGCGCCGCAGATCACCCTCGACCTTGTAGTTGCCTTCGATGTGGTCGCGAAGGGCGATCAGCTGGTCGTCGCTGAGGTCCTTGACGCGGATGTTCTCGTCGATCTCCGTCGCAGCGAGGATCTCGTTGGAACGGGTACGGCCCACGCCGTAGATGTACGTGAGGGCGATCACCACGCGCTTGTCGCGCGGGATGTCAACGCCGGCAAGACGTGCCATGCGGTTTCTCCTGTGGAGTGAGTGGAGGTGTGGAGCAGGATCGGTGCCCGGGCCTCCGCCCGAGGTGTCCCCTCCGAAGAGGTTCTGACCCTGCCTGTGATGTGTTCAGTTGTGCGTGCCGGGGCTGCGCGAAGCGCAGCAGCCCATCAGCCCTGGCGCTGCTTGTGACGCGGGTTCGACTTGCAGATCACCATGACGCGACCGTGGCGACGGATGACCTTGCAGTGGTCGCAGATGGGCTTGACGGAGGGCTTGACCTTCATGTTGTTTCCTGTTTCGCTGTCTTCGCCGGGCACGCGCGACCTTCCGGGCGCACGTGGGGCGTTACTTCTCGACCGGTCTAGCGGTAGCGGTAGACGATGCGCCCGCGGGTGAGGTCGTAGGGCGAGAGCTCCACGACGACACGGTCCTCGGGGATGATGCGGATGTAGTTCTGCCGCATCTTGCCGGAGATCGTAGCGAGGACCTTGTGTCCGTTGCTCAGCTCAACGCGGAACATCGCGTTGGGCAGCGCCTCGGAGATCACGCCCTCGATTTCGATGACACCGTCTTTCTTCGCCATACGCTCGCTAACAGTTCTGCAGACCGGTCGGTCTGCGGTGGATGGGATTCGGTGCTACGACACGCCAATGAAGGCGCAACGCACCAAAGATCAATCATACGTGATAGTGGATGCCTCGGCAAATCACCGACGGGATGCCGCGGGCGGCGGCATCCCGCCGTCGTGATGCTTACTCGAACAGCGTCGCGAGCTGACCCGCGGGCGGCAGCGAGGAGTTCGCGATGACCTCGCCGTTGACCGCGATGGTCGGTGTGCCGATGCCCTGCGAGCCGGGCTGGATGGGCGTCTCCTCCGTCATCGCGCTGACGAAGCCGGCGTAGGTGCCGTCGTTGACGCACGAGTCGATGCCGGTCACGCCCACCCCCGCGGCGATGTCGAGGATCTCGCTGTTCGTGAGGCCCTTGGACCCCTCGGAGGGCTGGTTCTCGAACATCGCCTGCAGGAACGGCAGCGAAGCGTCGGCGTCTTCGACGGCCACGCAGTACGCGGCGTTGGCGGACCGCGTGGAGTACTGCGTGCCGCTCGACTGCTTGTCGAGGATCGAGATCGGGTGGATGCCGAGGGTGATGCTGCCGTCGTCGACCATGCCCTCGATCTCGGCGCCGTACACCTGCTCGAACTGGTTGCAGATGGGGCACATGAAATCGACGTACGTGTCGAGGCGGTCCTCGCCGTCGCCCACGAGGATCGCGCCGGTCTCGCTGTCGATGTTCGACGCGGAGGGGGTGTTGACCTCGGTCGGCAGCGGCTTGGGCGTCGCGGCGTTGTTGAGCGTCACCACGAGCACGACGACGAGCGCCAGTGCGACGACGACGCCGACCGTCACCCAGATCGCGAACCAGTTGGTCTTGCGTGCTGCCTGTGCCATGTCGTGCCTCCTAGGCGATCTCGCGCGGGGTCACGCCGAAGGGCGCCAGGCCCGCGGCACCGCCGTCGGGTGCGGTGAGCACCCAGATTCCGTCTTCGTGCACGGCCACGCTGTGCTCCCAGTGGGAGCCCGCCGTGCCGTCGAGCGTCGAGACCGTCCAGCCGTCCTCTTCGACGAAGGTGGCCTGGTCCCCGATCACGACCATCGGCTCGATCGCGAGCACGAGCCCCGGCCGCACCTCCGGTCCCGGGTCCGGCACGCGGTAGTTGAAGACCGAGGGCGACTCGTGCATCTTGCGGCCGATGCCGTGGCCGACGTACTCGCGCAGGATGCCGAAGGTTCCCGACTCCGGAGAGTTCGCCTCGATGTACTGTTGCACGGCCGTGCCGATCTCGCCGATGTGCTTCGCGGACGCGAGTGCGGCGATGCCGGCCCACAGCGACCGCTCGGTCACGTCCGACAGCCGCTGACGCTCCGCGACGATCTCCGGCCGCGCGTCGTCGGGGAGCACGAAGGTGAACGCGGAGTCGCCGTTCCAGCCCTTGTACTCGGCGCCCGCATCGATCGACAGGATGTCGCCGGGGGCGAGCACCCGATCGCCGGGGATGCCGTGCACGACCTCTTCGTTGACCGAGGCGCAGATGGTGTGGCGGTAGCCGCGCACCATCTGGAAGTTGGACTTCGCACCTCGAGCGGTGATGAGAGCGGATGCCGCGGCATCCAGCTCCCCCGTCGTCACACCCGGAGCGATCAGGGCGCGCGCGGCGTCGAGTGCGGCGGCCGTGATCAGTCCGGGCTCGACCATCGCCCGCAGCTGGGCGGGCGACTTGTAGATCGAGCGGCGCAGCGACACGGGCTCAGGCGGCAGCGGCGCGGTCGAGGCCGCGCGCTTCCAGCGCCGCGATGATGCGGTCGGTGATCTCGTCGAGCGAGCCCACGCCGTCGATCCGGTCGACGATGCCGCGCGTGCGGTAGATGTCGAGGATCGGCGCCGTCTCGCGTTCGTAGATCGCGAGCCGGTTGGCGATGACATCTTCGGTGTCGTCGCTGCGGCCCTGCTCGGCGGCGCGCAGCGAGATCCGCGCGATGCTCTCGTCACGCGGCACGTCGAGTTCGATCACGGCGTCCAGCTCCTCGTCGCGGCCCTCGAGGAACTCGTCCAGGTGCATGACCTGGGCCACGTTGCGCGGGTAGCCGTCCAGGAGGAAGCCGGCCGCGGCATCCTGCTGCGACAGGCGGTCGCGCACGACCGCGCTCGTCAGCTCGTCGGGCACGAGATCCCCGGCCTCGATGATGGCCTTCACCTGTTCGCCGAGCTCGGTGCCCGCCGCCACGGCGCCGCGGAAGACGTCGCCGGTCGAGAGGGGAAGGATGCCGAACGCCTGCGCGATGCGGATGCCCTGCGTGCCCTTGCCCGAGCCCTGCGGTCCGACGATGAGGAGACGGGTCATCGGAGAAGCCCTTCGTAGTGGCGCTGCTGCAGCTGCGCGTCGATCTGCTTCACCGTCTCGAGTCCGACGCCGACGATGATCAGGATCGACGCACCGCCGAACGGGAAGTTCTGGTTGGCGCCGACCGTGGCGAGGGCGATCAGCGGCAGGAGCGCGATCAGACCGAGGTAGATCGAGCCCGGGAGCGTGATGCGCGTCAGCACGTAGTCGAGGTACTCCGCGGTCGGCCGGCCGGCACGGATGCCGGGGATGAAGCCGCCGTACTTCTTCATGTTGTCGGCGACCTCGACCGGGTTGAACGTGATCGCGACGTAGAAGTAGGTGAACCCGACGATGAGCAGGAAGTACAGCGCCATGTACAGCGGGTGGTCGCCGCGCACCAGGTAGAGCTGGATCCAGGCCACCCACGCCGGGACCTCTTCACCGGCCTGCGGCTGGTTGAACTGTGCGATGAGGGCCGGGATGTACAGCAGCGATGAGGCGAAGATGACGGGCACGACGCCGGCCATGTTCACCTTGATCGGGATGTAGGTGTTGGTGCCGCCGTACGTGCGGCGACCCACCATGCGCTTGGCGTACTGCACCGGGATGCGGCGCTGGGACTGCTCGACGTAGACCACGAGCGCGACGACGACGATGCCGACCGCGAGGACGAGCAGGAACACCTCGAAGCCCTTGGACTGCGCGATCGCCCACATCGAGACGGGGAACGCCGCGGCGATCGAGGTGAAGATCAGCAGCGACATGCCGTTGCCGATGCCGCGCTCGGTGACGAGCTCGGCGAACCACATGATGAGGCCGGTGCCGGCGGTCATCGTGATGATCATCAGGAGCTGTGCCCACCACACGTCGTTGGTGAGGAGCTGCTCGCACTCGGGGACGTTCGTCGTCCCGAAGAGCTGGCCGCTGCGGGCCACGGTGACAAGGGTGGTCGACTGCAGGAGCGCCAGCGCGATCGTCAGGTAACGCGTGTACTGCGTGAGACGCGCCTGGCCCGACTGGCCCTCCTTGTAGAGGGTCTCGAAGTGCGGGATGACCACGCGCAGCAGCTGGACGATGATCGTCGCCGTGATGTACGGCATGACGCCCAGCGCGAAGATGGACAGCTGCAGCAGTGCACCGCCCGAGAAGAGGTTGACCAGCGACAGCAGCCCCTCGGTGCCCGAGGACGCCTCGAGACACGTCTGGACGTTCGGGAAGTCGACGAAGGGCGCCGGGATGTGCGCGCCGAAGCGGTACAGGGCGATGATCGCCAGGGTGAATGCGATCTTCCGACGAAGGTCGGGTGTGCGGAAGATCCGCGCGATGGCGCTGAACAAGAGGATTCCTCCAGAGGGGGGCGTCGGCACGCAGACGT
>NZ_JAMXMB010000017.1 GCF_024055635.1 Microbacterium yannicii | reverse complement strand
GCAAGCTCCGGCCCCCACTGCGTGCGTACTACTTGACGGTGCCGCCCGCGGCGACGATCTTCTCCTCGGCGGAACCCGAGACCTTGTCGACCGACACGGTGAGCTTCACCGAGATGTCGCCGGTGCCGAGCACCTTGACCTTCTCGTTCTTGCGCACTGCACCCTTGGCGACCAGGTCGCCGACGGTGACGTCGCCACCGGCCGGGTACAGCTCCGCGAGCTTGTCCAGGTTCACGACCTGGTACTCGACGCGGAACGGGTTCTTGAAGCCGCGCAGCTTCGGGGTGCGCATGTGCAGCGGCATCTGGCCACCCTCGAAGCCCACCTTGACCTGGTAGCGGGCCTTCTGACCCTTGGTGCCACGGCCGGCGGTCTTGCCCTTCGAGCCCTCACCACGACCCACGCGGGTCTTCGGGGTGTTGGAGCCGGGGACCGGACGCAGGTGGTGCACCTTCAGCACGCCGGGGCGTGCAACGGGGGCATCCTTCTTGGGAGCGTCCTTCTTGGGAGCGGCAGCCTTCTTCGCCGGCGCAGCCTTCTTCGCAGGAGCCTTCTTGGGCGCCTTCTCAGCCTCGACGGCTTCGTTCTTCTCGGCCTTTTCAGCCATCAGTCGATCTCCTCAACCTTGACGAGGTGAGCGACGGTCCGGACGTAACCGCGCGTCTGCGCGTCGTCGGGACGGACGACCGAGTCGCCGATCCGCTTGAGACCGAGCGAACGCAGCGTGTCGCGCTGGTTCTGCTTCTCACTCACCTTGGACTTGACCTGCGTGACCTTCAGACGCGCAGCCATCAGACACCTGCCTTCGCAGCGGCCGCGGCCTCAGCCTCGGCACGGACGAGACGGGCGGGGGCGACCTGGTCGAAGTCGAGGCCACGACGCGCGGCGACCGCACGAGGCTCCTCGAGCTGCTTCAGGGCCTCCACCGTCGCGTGGACGATGTTGATCGTGTTCGACGAGCCCAGCGACTTCGACAGCACGTCGTGGATGCCGGCGCACTCGAGCACGGCACGCACCGGACCACCGGCGATGACACCGGTACCGGCAGCGGCCGGACGAAGCAGCACCACACCGGCAGCGGCCTCACCCTGCACCGGGTGCGGGATGGTCGAGCCGACGCGGGGAACGCGGAAGAAGTTGCGCTTGGCCTCTTCGACACCCTTCGAGATCGCCAGCGGCACCTCACGGGCCTTGCCGTAGCCGACGCCGACCACACCGTTGCCGTCGCCGACGACGACGAGCGCGGTGAAGCTGAAGCGACGACCACCCTTGACGACCTTCGACACACGGTTGATGGTGACGACGCGCTCGAGGAACTGGCTCTCGTTGCGGTCGCGGCCACCGCGGTCACCGCGGGTCTGGTTGCGTTCGCGTCCACCGCGGCGCGGCTCGCGCTCGCGCTCGGCGGGCGCCGTCGCGGCAGCCTCGGCCGGAGCCTCGGCAGCTGCCTGCTCGGTCACGATGTTCTCCTTGTTGTCACTCACAGGTTCAGACCTCCCTCGCGGGCGCCGTCGGCGATCGCCGCGACACGGCCCGCATAGCGGTTGCCGCCACGGTCGAACACGACGTCCGAGACACCGGCGGCCTTGGCGCGCTCCGCGAGGAGCTCGCCGACCTTGCGTGCCTTGGCGGTCTTGTCACCGTCGAAGGTGCGCAGATCGGTCTCGAGGGTCGAGGCCGAGGCCACGGTGTGGCCCTTGCTGTCGTCGACGACCTGCACGAAGACGTGGCGGGCCGAACGGGTGACGACGAGGCGCGGACGCAGCTCGGTGCCGACGACCTTCTTGCGCAGGCGGGCATGACGACGCGAACGCGCCTGAGTCTTTGTCTTGACAGCCATGGTTACTTACCACTCTTTCCGGCCTTGCGACGAACGACCTCGCCGGCGTACCGCACACCCTTGCCCTTGTACGGCTCGGGCTTGCGGATCTTGCGGATGTTCGCGGCGGCCTCGCCGACGGCCTGCTTGTCGATGCCCGAGACCGTGAGCTTGTTGTTGCCCTCGACGGTCAGGGTGATACCAGCGGGCGGGTCGACCAGGACGGGGTGCGAGAAGCCGAGAGCGAACTCGACCGCCGTGCCCTTCTGCGCGACGCGGTAACCCGTGCCGACGACCTCGAGGCCCTTGGTGTAGCCCTGGGTGACACCGATGATGTTGTTGTTGATGAGCGTGCGGGTCAGGCCGTGGAGCGAACGCGAGGCGCGCTCGTCGTCGGGACGGGTCACGACGACCTGTGCCTCTTCGACCTTGACTTCGATGGGGCTGGCCACGGTGAGCGTCAGCTCGCCCTTGGGGCCCTTGACGGCGACATCCTGGCCATCGACCGAAACGGTCACGCCGGCGGGGATGTCGATCGGAAGACGACCGATTCGCGACATGTCAGATCACCACACGTAGGCGAGGACTTCCCCACCCACGCCCTTCTGCTCGGCCTGGCGGTCCGTGAGGAGGCCAGAGGAGGTGGACAGGATCGCGACGCCGAGGCCGCCGAGGACGCGGGGGATCTCGGTCGACTTCGCGTACACGCGGAGACCGGGCTTCGAGACGCGCTTGATGCCGGCGATCGACCGCTCGCGGTTCGGGCCGTACTTGAGCGTCAGCGTGAGGGTCTGGCCGACGCGGGCGTCGCTGATCTCCCACGCGGAGATGTAGCCCTCGCGCTTGAGGATCTCGGCGATGTGGGTCTTGAGCTTGGAGCTCGGCAGCGACACAGAGTCGTGGTGCGCCGAGTTCGCGTTGCGCAGACGGGTCAGCATATCTGCGACCGGGTCTGTCATTGTCATTTGTTGATTCCTTTGTTCACGAGGTATCGGCTGCCGTTACACGCCAGACGACCTTCCATGATTGCCATATTCAGTTGTGTGCCCTTCGACGAGCTCAGGGACCGGGGTGTCGACAGGCTCAGCGGCTGAATGGTCGCTGAGCCTGTCGAAGCGTTACGCCTGCGCGTCGTCCGACTTGAACGGGAAGCCCAGGTGGCGCAGGAGTGCGCGGCCCTCGGCATCCGTCTTCGCCGACGTCACGATGGTGATGTCGAAGCCGCGGACGCGGTCGATCTTGTCCTGGTTGATCTCGTGGAACACGGACTGCTCCTGGAGACCGAACGTGTAGTTGCCGTTGCCGTCGAACTGCGCGCCCGACAGACCGCGGAAGTCGCGGATGCGGGGCAGGGCCAGGTTGACGAGACGGTCGATGAACTCCCACGCGCGGTCGCCCCGGAGGGTGACGTGCGCGCCGATGGCCTGACCCTCGCGCAGCTTGAACTGCGCGATGGACTTGCGGGCCTTGGTCACGACCGGCTTCTGGCCGGTGATCTTGGTGAGGTCGTCGACCGCGCCATCGATCACCTTGCTGTCGCGAGCTGCCTCGCCGACACCGGTGTTCACGACGACCTTGACCAGGCCGGGCGTCTGCATGACGTTGGCGTAGCCGAACTCGTCCTGCAGAGCCTTCTTGATCTCGCCGTTGTACTTCTGCTTCAGGCGGGGCTGGATCTTGCCAGCCTCCACGGCAGTGGTGGTGCTCATCAGAGGTCCTTGCCTGACTTCTTCGCGTAGCGCACGCGGACGGTGCGCTTCACGCCGTCCTTCGTCTGCTCCTCGACGCGGTGGCCGACACGGGTCGGCTTCTTGCTCGAGGGGTCGACGACTGCGACGTTGGAGATGTGGATCGGGGCTTCCATCGTCTCGATGCCGCCCGTCTTGGTGCCGCGCTGCGACTGGCCGACGCGGTTGTGCTTCGTGACGAAGTTCACACCCTCGACGATGACGCGGTTCTGGTCGGCGAGGACCTCGAGGACCTTGCCCTGCTTGCCGCGGTCGCCGCCCTTGTCCTGCTTCTTGCCAGTGAGGACCTGAACCAGGTCACCCTTCTTGATCTTGGCCATGGGGTCAGATCACCTCCGGAGCGAGCGAGACGATCTTCATGAACTTCTTGTCGCGAAGCTCACGACCGACCGGTCCGAAGATGCGGGTGCCGCGGGGCTCCCCGTCGCTCTTCAGGATGACGGCGGCGTTCTCGTCGAACTTGATGTAAGAGCCGTCGGAACGACGGGTCTGCTTGACGGTGCGGACGATGACGGCCTTGACCACATCGCCCTTCTTGACGTTGCCGCCCGGGATCGCGTCCTTGACGGTGGCCACGATGATGTCACCCACGCCGGCGTACCGGCGGTTCGAGCCGCCGAGAACGCGGATGGTGAGCAGCTCCTTGGCGCCCGTGTTGTCGGCGACCTTGAGGCGGGACTCGTTCTGAATCACTTGGCCTTCTCCAGGATCTCGACCAGACGCCAGCGCTTCGTGGCGCTCAGCGGGCGGGTCTCGTTGATGAGCACGAGGTCACCGATACCCGCCGAGTTGCCCTCGTCGTGCGCCTTCACCTTGGAGGTGCGGCGGATGACCTTGCCGTACAGCGGGTGCTTCACGCGGTCCTCGACCTCGACGACGATGGTCTTGTCCATCTTGTCGCTGACGACGTAGCCGCGGCGGGCCTTGCGGTAGCCGCGGGCGTGGACGTCGCGCACATCGTGCTCGGACGACTCGTGACCCTTGGTCTCGACCGCGTCGGCGGCCTTCTTCGTGTCAGCCATTACTCGGCCTCTTCCTTCGCGGCCTGGTCAGCGGCATCCGCCTTCTTGGCCTTCGTCTTCTTCGCCTTCGTCGCCGTCTCCAGCGGTGCGGGCGTGGCACGGATGCCGAGCTCGCGCTCACGGATCACGGTGTAGAGCCGCGCGATGTCGCGCTTGACCGCACGGATGCGGCCGTGGCTCTCGAGCTGGCCGGTGGCCGACTGGAAGCGCAGGTTGAACAGCTCTTCCTTGGCCTTGCGCAGCTCCTCGACGAGGCGCTGGTCTTCGAACGTGTCGAGCTCGCTCGGAGCGAGCGTCTTGGTGCCGATCGCCATTACGCGTCGCCCTCCTCGCGCTTGATGATGCGTGCCTTCAGGGGCAGCTTGTGGATTGCGCGGGTCAGGGCCTCACGAGCGAGTTCCTCGTTGACGCCGGCGACCTCGAAGAGGACGCGACCCGGCTTGACGTTTGCGACCCACCACTCGGGCGAGCCCTTACCGGAACCCATGCGGGTCTCGGCCGGCTTCTTGGTGAGCGGACGGTCGGGGTAGATGTTGATCCACACCTTGCCGCCACGCTTGATGTGACGCGTCATCGCGATACGAGCGGACTCGATCTGACGGTTGGTCACATACGCGGGCGTCAGAGCCTGGATGCCGAACTCGCCGAAGGAGACCTTCGTGCCGCCGGTGGCCTGGCCGGAGCGACCCGGGTGGTGCTGCTTGCGGTACTTGACCTTGCGGGGAATAAGCATTACGCCGATGCTCCTTCTGCGACGGGGGCCTCGTTGCGACGGTCACCACGGTCACCGCGGTCGCCGCGGGGGCCGCGACGGTCGCCGCGATCGCGCGCCGGCTTCTGGTTGGCCTGCTCGCGAGCGAGCTCCTTGTTGGTGAGGTCGCCCTTGTAGATCCAGACCTTCACGCCGATGCGGCCGAAGGTGGTCTTCGCCTCGTAGAACCCGTAGTCGATGTTCGCGCGCAGCGTGTGCAGCGGCACACGACCCTCGCGGTAGAACTCCGAACGGCTCATCTCGGCGCCGCCGAGGCGGCCGGAGACCTGGATGCGGACGCCCTTGGCGCCGGCGCGCTGCGCGCCCTGCAGGCCCTTGCGCATCGCGCGGCGGAACGCCACGCGAGCGGTGAGCTGCTCGGCGATGCCCTGCGCGACGAGCTGAGCGTCGGCCTCGGGGTTCTTGACCTCGAGGATGTTCAGCTGGATCTGCTTGCCGGTGAGCTTCTCGAGGTCGGCGCGGATGCGCTCGGCCTCGGCGCCGCGACGTCCGATCACGATGCCCGGGCGGGCGGTGTGGATGTCGACGCGGACGCGGTCACGGGTGCGCTCGATCTCGATGTTGCTCACGCCGGCCCGGTCGAGCTGGGTCTGCAGGAGCTTGCGGATCCGGATGTCCTCGGCGACGTAGTCGGCGTAACGCTGACCCGGCTTCGTCGAGTCCGAGAACCAGCGCGACACGTGGTCGGTCGTGATGCCGAGGCGGAAGCCGTAGGGGTGGACTTTCTGTCCCATTACTTGCTCGCCTTCTTGCTCTTGGCAGCCGGCGCCGTGTCGGTGACCTCGGGGGTCGACAGCACGACGGTGATGTGGCTGGTGCGCTTCTTGATCTGGAAGGCACGACCCTGCGCGCGGGGGCGGAAACGCTTGAGCGTCGTGCCCTCGTCGACGTACGCGTTGGCCACGTACAGGTCCTGCTCGTCCAGGTACTCGCCGTCCTTGTCTGCCTTCACGCGAGCGTTCGCGATGCCGGCGGCGACGAGCTTGTAGATCGGCTCGCTCGCGCTCTGCGGCGCGAACTTGAGGATGGCCAGGGCCTCCTCGGCCTGCTTGCCCTTGATGAGCGCGACGACACGACGAGCCTTCTGAGGGGTCACGCGGATGTGTCGCACGCGTGCGATGGACTCCACCATTTCTCTCTCCTCTGCCCCCGCGTCAGCGGCGGCGGCCCTTCTTGTCGTCCTTCACGTGGCCGCGGAAGGTGCGGGTGGGCGCGAACTCGCCCAGTTTGTGGCCGACCATGGTCTCGGACACGAACACGGGGATGTGCTTGCGTCCGTCGTGCACGGCGATGGTGTGACCCAGCATGGCCGGGATGATCATCGAACGGCGCGACCAGGTCTTGATGACGTTCTTGGTGCCGGCTTCGTTCTGGACGACGACCTTGCGAAGCAGGTGCTCGTCGACGAAGGGGCCCTTCTTAAGGCTGCGAGGCATCTTCCTCTACTCCTACTTCCGCTTCTTGCCGGCGTTGCGACGACGGACGATGTACTTGTCGCTTTCCTTGTTCGCGTGGCGGGTGCGGCCTTCGGCCTGACCCCACGGCGAAACCGGGTGACGACCACCGGAGGTCTTACCCTCACCACCACCGTGCGGGTGGTCGACGGGGTTCATCGCGACACCGCGGACGGTCGGGCGGATGCCCTTCCAGCGGTTGCGACCGGCCTTGCCCCAGTTGATGTTCGACTGCTCGGCGTTGCCGACCTCGCCGACGGTCGCGCGGCAGCGCGCGTCGACGTTGCGGATCTCGCCCGAGGGCAGACGCAGCTGGGCGTAGGGGCCGTCCTTCGCCACGAGGCGAACCGACGTGCCGGCCGAGCGCGCCAGCTTCGCGCCGCCGCCGGGGCGGAGCTCGATGGCGTGGATCACGGTACCGGTGGGGATGTTCTTCAGCGGCAGGTTGTTGCCCGGCTTGATGTCAGCCGACGCCCCCGACTCGACGATGTCGCCCTGCGCCAGCTTGTTCGGCGCGAGGATGTAGCGCTTCTCGCCGTCGAAGTAGTGCAGGAGCGCGATGCGCGCGGTGCGGTTGGGGTCGTACTCGATGTGAGCGACCTTGGCGTTGACGCCGTCCTTGTCATTGCGACGGAAGTCGATGACGCGGTACTGGCGCTTGTGGCCACCACCGATGTGACGCGTGGTGATGCGGCCCTGGTTGTTGCGGCCACCGGTCTTGCTGAGCGGGCGGAGGAGCGACTTCTCAGGCGTCGATCGGGTGATCTCGGCGAAGTCGGCCACCGACGAGCCGCGGCGACCCGGGGTCGTGGGCTTGTACTTGCGAATAGCCATATCTCTAGTCCTCTATCCCGACCGTCAGCCGACTGCCGTGAAGATGTCGATGGTGCCCGACTTCAGGGTCACGATGGCGCGCTTGGTGTCCTTGCGCTTGCCGGTGCCGAAGCGGGTGCGACGGGCCTTGCCCGTGCGGTTGAGCGTGTTGACCGCTGCGACCTTGACGCCGAAGATCTTCTCGATCGCGAGCTTGATCTCGGTCTTCGAAGCGCGGGGGTCCACCAGGAAGGTGTACTTGCCCTCGTCGATGAGCCCGTAGCTCTTCTCGGAGACGACCGGCTTCAGGATGATGTCGCGCGGGTCCTTGTTGACGGCGGTCATGCCGAGACCTCCTCGGTGGCGGCGGTCTTCGAAGCGACGAACGCGTCGAGGGCGGCCTTGGTGAAGACGATGTCGTCCGAGACGAGGACGTCGTACGCGTTCAGCTGGTCGAACGGCAGCACGTGGGCGAACGAGATGTTGCGAACGCTCAGCACGGTGACGTCGTCCTCGCGGTCGACGACGACGAGCACGTTCTTGGTCGCGTTGACGCTGGCGAAGACCGCTGCTGCGGTCTTGGTCGAGGGCGCGCCCTCGATGCCGAACGTCTCGACGACGTGCAGACGCTCACCACGAGCACGGTCGCTGAGCGCGCCCAGGAGGGCGGCGGCGATCATCTTCTTGGGGGTGCGCTGCGAGTAGTCGCGCGGCTTCGGGCCGTGCACGATGCCACCGCCGGTCATCTGAGGCGCGCGGATCGAGCCCTGGCGGGCGTTACCCGTGCCCTTCTGCTTGAAGGGCTTGCGGCCGGCGCCCGAGACCTCACCGCGACGCTTGGTCGAGTGGGTGCCCTGGCGAGCCGCCGCGAGCTGCGCGACGACGACCTGGTGGATGAGCGGGATGTTCGTCTTGACGTCGAAGATCGAAGCCGGCAGTTCGACGGAACCAGCCGTCGTGCCGTCTGCCTTCAGGACGTCGAGCGCGAGAGTCGAGTCAGCCATGAGATCAGGCACCCTTCACTGCGTTGCGGACGTAGACGATGCGGCCACGAGCACCGGGGACGGCGCCCTTGACGAGCAGCAGACCCTTCTCGGCGTCGACGGCGTGCACCTTGAGGTTGAGGACGGTCACGCGCTCGCCACCCATACGGCCGGCCATGCGCATGCCCTTGAAGACGCGGCTCGGCGTCGACGAGGCGCCGATCGAGCCGGGCTTGCGGTGGTTGCGGTGCGCACCGTGCGAAGCGGAGACGCCCTTGAAGTTGTGGCGCTTCATGACACCCGCGGTGCCCTTGCCCTTGCTGGTGCCGACGACGTCGACCAGCTGGCCGGCCTCGAACGTGCCGTCCACCGTGAGCTCCTGACCGAGTGAGTAGTCAGCAGCGTCCGCGGTGCGGACCTCGGTGAGGTGACGGCGCGGGGTGACACCCGCGGCCTCGAAGTGGGCCGTGAGGGGCTGGTTCACCTTGCGGGGGTCGATCTGGCCGTACGCGATCTGGACAGCCTTGTAGCCGTCCTTCTCGGGCGTACGCACCTGCGTGACCACGTTCGGTGCGATCTCGATGACGGTGACGGGAACGAGCTTGCCGTTCTCGTCCCACACCTGGGTCATGCCGAGCTTGGTGCCCAGCAGTCCCTTGGAAACCTTGTTGTTGATGTCAGCCATGTCGAACCTCAGAGCTTGATTTCGATGTTGACATCGGCCGGGAGGTCGAGACGCATCAGCGAGTCGACAGCCTTGGGCGTCGGGTCGACGATGTCGATCAGACGCTTGTGGGTGCGCATCTCGAAGTGCTCGCGGCTGTCCTTGTACTTGTGGGGAGAACGGATCACTGCGATCACGTTCTTCTCCGTCGGGAGGGGCACGGGGCCCACGACCGTCGCGCCCGCACGGGTCACGGTGTCGACGATCTTTCGTGCCGACGAGTCGATGACCTCATGGTCGTACGACTTCAGGCGAATGCGGATCTTCTGTCCCGCCATTGTCTGCTCACTCTCTTTCTCGCGTCATACCCCAGTGGCATTGGACGCACGTGGCGCTCTGCGCCTGGCACTTGCGCACCGCTGTTCTGCTGTCAATCCGGGTGCCGCGCCGATGCGCTGCTCCCGGCATCCGTTCTCCGCTTGCGCGCGAAGCATGGCTCCGCTGTGGGTGGATTCGAGATGTGGTGGTTCTGCTGCCCGCGGCCTAGGACTCTGCGCGTTGCGCCTGCCTATGCACTGCCCTGGCAGTGATCCGACGCACGCCAAGAGGGGCGTCGGAATGTGGAACCTCACTAGTCTACGTGCAGCCCGGGCGTGTCGCAAACTCGGGCGTGTCGCGACGCGAGTATGCTCGGCCGTTTCCCAGACGCGGGCAGACGAGAGGGCGGTCGCGCTGTGC
>NZ_JAMXMB010000016.1 GCF_024055635.1 Microbacterium yannicii | reverse complement strand
CGCGACCGCCCTCTTTACCGTCTGTCGGCGTTACTCCGCGCGCGCGTGACGGCGACGGTAGGCCGCGATCGCGACGACCGCGACGCCGGCGAGGAGTGCCGTTCCGCCCGCCGCGACGATGATCGGGCTGACCCCGCCACCGGTCACTGCCAGCGCCTCCGCGTCGGTCGACGTCGGGGTGCCGGCCGGCTCGTCGCCGCTGCCCACGGGCGGGTTGGCGCAGAGTACGGTGGCCTGCGGGTACTCGACCTCCGTCGCGTAGGTTGGGTTCACCTCGAACTCGACCGTGACGCCCGCACGGGTCCACGCGAAGTTGCCGTCGGTCTGCACGTACTCGCCGTCGACGAGGTCCCAGCCGGGCCACATCTTCGGGTTGCCGTCGGATGCCCCGGGCCAGAGCAGCTTGCCGCTGAGAGGCTGGTTCGCGACGACGTAGTCCTCGCCATCCGGGTTCACGAAGGTGATGGTGACGGGGGTGGAGCTGTCGACCACGAGGCCCTCGGGCAGAGACACGGCATAGCCCAGGTACGGCACGTCGCCGACGCACACGGACTGGATCTCACCGGGCACGAGGGGGCACGTGCCGAGCTCGGCCTGCGTGAGGGGCCTGTCGGTCTCGACCTCAGAAGACGACGGCTCACCGGGCTGCCAGGTCTCCGCCGTCTCGTCCCACACGAACTCGGCGGTCGTCGTCGTCGTCCTGACCGTTGCCGTGGCGCTGGTGCAGTCGACCGTCGTCCTGCTGGACTCGCTCGTCTGGGGTCGAGGCTGCTGTTCGGGCTCGTCGGAACCGCAGTTCTCCGTGAGCTTCGACAGATCCGGCACGGTCCACTGCGTAGGCACGCCCTGCGGGAAGACGTTCCCCGGAGCGGGCGTCGCCATCCAGATGGTCGACCCGTTCGCTCCCGGAGCCGACAGCCACGTCACGCCGGCGGTCTGGAAGAGCTCACCCTCCCCCTCGCACGACGGGAGCGTCCAGGTGAGCGTCGGGGTCACAGCACGCGGCTGGTCTTCGGGCGTCTGCCCCTTGCAGACGATCCAATGCGAGACCTGCGCCTGCTGGCCGCCGTTGTTGACCGGGGAGTCGTAGGCGACGCCCGCCGCGGGGTGGACGATGACGCTGTTCCAAAGATCGCCCGCCTTGATGACGAGCAGCTCCCAGTGATCGCCCGGCCAGGACTGATCGAACCGATTGAGCGTCACCGTCTTGCCGTCGGTGCTCACGGAGCCATGGCCCGAGCTGTTCGGCCCATCGACCTTGTAGCACTTGACCATGTGGGCGGAGTAGAGATCCTCCCAGTAGGCCGCGCCGTTCGACTTCGGGACCCACTTCACGAGCTGCGGTACGCCGTCCGCCACAGCTGCCGTGGGCGGCGCTGTCGGTCCATCGGCGGTGGCGCCGGCGGTGACCAGCGGAGCCACGACGAGTGCCGCGGCGACCAATGCGCCCGCGACGATTTTCAGAGATTTCATGCGCACTGCAGGCACACCCATTCCTCCCGGCGCAGAGCGCCGTGTTTCAGCGGCGCGCGCACGCGCCGTCCCATCGGCGCGCGGGGGGACGCACCGTCTTGCAGCTCGGCGGCGCGCGGCACCGCCCCTTCCTTCGATGAGCGGGGGGAGCACACCGATGAGGCCCGAAAGGAGGGCCTTGGATCACTGACAGGGGGGGTTGCCTTTGACCACGAGCGGCAGCCGTTCGCCACACTGCTGGCTGACGAGCCGTCGCTCGCTGAACGCTATCGCCCTCCCGCGACAGCGCGCCACTCGACGCGCCGACGCAGAAGCGGCCCGGAATATCCGGGCCGCTTCGGCGTCGAGACGTGGGAGCGTCTACTCGTGACCGATGGACTTGTCGATGCTGTCGCGAACGCCGTCGACGTGCTGGTCGACGCTGTCCGGCGCCACCTTCTTCACGAAGTCGGCGGCGGCGTCGAGCACGTTGTCGCTCACGCCTTCCGCCTGCTCGGACTTGATCGCGTCGTCGATCTTGTCCTTGTTCTGCTCCAGGAACTCCTTGCCCTGGTTCACGAGATCGTCGATGCCCATTTCCGCTCCTTCTCGGCCCCCCGCTGAGGCGCTTCGAGCCCATTCTGGCCGGGGCGAAGCACCGTGCAACACCCCGGCACGACGAAGGGGCCGGGCCCGAAGGCCCGACCCCTGTCGGTGACGGATGCCGCGGCATCCGTCGAAGGAACTTCGAAAGAAGTTACTTGATGATCTTCGTGACCGTGCCGGCGCCGACGGTGCGGCCACCCTCACGGATCGCGTAGCCGAGGCCCTCCTCCATGGCGATCGGCTGGATCAGCTCGACCGTCATGTCGGTGGTGTCGCCGGGCATGACCATCTCGGTGCCCTCGGGCAGCGTGATGACGCCGGTGACGTCGGTGGTGCGGAAGTAGAACTGCGGACGGTAGTTCGTGAAGAACGGGTTGTGACGGCCGCCCTCCTCCTTGGACAGGATGTACGCCGTGCCCTCGAAGTTGGTGTGCGGGGTGACCGAACCGGGCTTCACGACGACCTGGCCGCGCTCGACGTCGTCACGCTTGGTGCCGCGCAGGAGCAGACCACAGTTCTCGCCGGCCCAGGCCTCGTCGAGCTGCTTGTGGAACATCTCGATACCGGTGACGATCGTCTTCTGCGTCGGGCGCAGACCCACGATCTCGACCTCGGAGTTGATGGCCAGCGTGCCACGCTCGGCGCGGCCCGTGACGACCGTGCCACGGCCGGTGATGGTGAAGACGTCCTCGATCGGCATGAGGAACGGCTTGTCCTTGTCGCGCACCGGGTCGGGGATCGACTCGTCGACCGCCTCCATGAGCTCGAGGATCTTCTCGGTCCACTCGGCGTCGCCCTCGAGAGCCTTCAGGCCCGAGACGCGCACGACCGGAGCGTTGTCGCCGTCGAAGTCCTGCGACGACAGCAGCTCGCGGACCTCGAGCTCGACGAGCTCCAGGATCTCCTCGTCGTCGACCATGTCCGACTTGTTCAGCGCGACCAGCAGGTACGGCACGCCGACCTGCTTGGCGAGCAGCACGTGCTCGCGCGTCTGCGCCATCGGGCCGTCGGTGGCGGCGACCACGAGGATCGCGCCGTCCATCTGAGCAGCACCGGTGATCATGTTCTTGATGTAGTCGGCGTGACCCGGGGCGTCGACGTGAGCGTAGTGACGCTTGGGGGTCTCGTACTCGACGTGCGAGATGTTGATCGTGATGCCGCGCTGGCGCTCCTCGGGAGCGGAGTCGATCGACGCGAAGTCGCGCTGCACGTTGGTGGCCGACGGGTACTTGTCGGCGAGCACCTTCGAGATCGCTGCGGTGAGCGTGGTCTTGCCGTGGTCGACGTGACCGATCGTTCCGATGTTCACGTGCGGCTTGGTGCGCTCGAACTTGGCCTTAGCCACTGGGTCCTCCTCAGGACGTTCGTGTAGAACTTCCGGACGCTGGTGTGCGCCGGTCGCCTACGGGGATATCTCCACCTTAGTGGAGACGGTTCTGGTGATTCTGTGTGAAGTTGTGCCCCCGGGATGCCTCGTCACCGAGGCATCCCGGGAGAAAAGGGCTTACTCGCCCTTGACCTTCTGGATGATCTCGTCGGCCACGGCGCGAGGAACCTCGGCGTAGCTGTCGAACTCCATCGAGTACACGGCGCGGCCCGAGGTCTTCGAGCGCAGGTCGCCGATGTAGCCGAACATCTCGGACAGCGGGACCAGCGCGCGGACGACCTTGACGCCCTGGGCGTCCTCCATGGACTGGATCTGGCCACGGCGCGAGTTCAGGTCGCCGATGACGTCGCCCATGTACTCCTCGGGAGTACGCACCTCGACCGCCATGAGCGGCTCGAGGATGACGGGGTTCGCCTTGCGGACGGCCTCCTTGAAGCCCATCGAGCCGGCGATCTTGAACGCCATCTCGGACGAGTCGACGTCGTGCGACGCGCCGTCCGTGAGGATCGCCTTCACGCCCACCATGGGGTAGCCGGCGAGCACGCCGACGGCCATCGCGTCCTGGAAGCCCTGGTTGGTCGGCTCGATGTACTCGCGCGGGATGCGGCCACCGGTGACCTTGTTCTCGAACTCGTACGTCTTGTCGGCCGTGACCTCGAGCGGCTCGAGCGCGAACTGGATCTTCGCGAACTGACCCGAACCACCGGTCTGCTTCTTGTGCGTGTAGTCGTGACGCTCGACGACCTTGCGGATCGTCTCGCGGTACGCCACCTGCGGCTTGCCGACGTTGGCCTCGACCTTGAACTCCCGCTTCATGCGGTCGACCAGGATGTCGAGGTGCAGCTCGCCCATGCCCTTGATGACGGTCTGACCGGTCTCGGAGTTCTGCTCGACGCGGAACGTCGGGTCCTCCTCGGCGAGCTTCTGGATCGCGAGACCCAGCTTCTCCTGGTCGGCCTTCGTCTTGGGCTCGATCGCGACCTCGATGACCGGCTCCGGGAACGTCATCGACTCGAGGACGACCTGGTTGGTGCTGTCGGACAGCGTGTCACCCGTGGTGGTGTCCTTCAGACCGATGACGGCGTAGATGTGACCGGCGGTGACGGAGTCGACCGGCATCTCCTTGTTGGCGTGCATCTGGAAGATCTTCCCGATGCGCTCCTTCTTGCCCTTGGTCGCGTTGACGACCTGGGCGCCGGAGTCGAGGTGACCCGAGTACACGCGGATGTACGTGAGGCGACCGAAGAACGGGTGCGTCACGATCTTGAACGCGAGCGCCGCGAACGGCTCGTCACGGTCGGCGTGACGCTCGATGATGATCTCTTCGTTCTTCGGGTCCTTCGCCTCGATGGCGGGGACGTCGAGGGGCGACGGGAGGTAGTCGACGACCGCGTCCAGCATGGGCTGCACGCCGCGGTTCTTGAACGCCGAGCCGCAGAGCACGGGGTAGAGCTCCGAGGCGATGGTGAGCTTGCGGATCGCGCCCTTGATCTCGGCGACCGTGAGGCCTTCGCCACCGAAGTACTTCTCGAGCAGGTGCTCGTCGGACTCGGCGACCGTCTCGAGCAGCTTCTCGCGGTACTCGGCCGCCTTGTCGGCGAGCTCGGCCGGGATCTCCTGGATCTCGTACTTCGCACCCATGGTCACGTCGCCCTTGGCGTCGCCGGGCCACACCAGCGCGCGCATCTCGACGAGGTCGATGACGCCCACGAAGTCGTTCTCGGCGCCGATGGGCAGCTGGATGACGAGCGGCTTGGCCTTCAGGCGGTTGACGATGGTGTCGACCGTGAAGTAGAAGTCGGCGCCGAGCTTGTCCATCTTGTTGACGAAGCAGATGCGGGGCACGTCGTACTTGTCGGCCTGACGCCACACGGTCTCGGACTGGGGCTCGACGCCCTCCTTGCCGTCGAAGACGGCGACGGCACCGTCGAGGACGCGGAGCGAGCGCTCCACCTCGACCGTGAAGTCCACGTGACCGGGGGTGTCGATGATGTTGATCTGGTTCTTGTCCCAGAAGCACGTCACGGCGGCGGACGTGATCGTGATGCCGCGCTCCTGCTCCTGCTCCATCCAGTCGGTGGTGGCAGCGCCGTCGTGCGTCTCGCCGATCTTGTGGTTGACGCCCGTGTAGAACAGGATGCGCTCGGTCGTCGTCGTCTTGCCGGCATCGATGTGCGCCATGATGCCGATGTTGCGGACCTTGTTGAGGTCGGTGAGCACTTCTTGTGCCACGGGGGTCTGTCCTTACTTGTGGTGACGGATGTCGCGGACCCGCCGCTCCCGTGGGTTCCACGGGAGCGGCGAGAAGGCTGTTACCAGCGGTAGTGCGCGAAGGCGCGGTTCGACTCGGCCATCTTGTGGGTGTCCTCGCGGCGCTTGACCGCGGCACCCAGGCCGTTCGACGCGTCGAGGATCTCGTTCTGCAGACGCTCGGTCATCGTCTTCTCACGACGACCCTTCGCGTAGCTCACGAGCCAGCGCAGCGCCAGCGTGTTGGCGCGGTGAGGCTTGACCTCGACCGGCACCTGGTAGGTCGAGCCACCGACACGGCGGCTCTTGACCTCGAGGGTCGGGCGCACGTTGTCGAGCGCCTTCTTGAGCGTGGCGACGGCGTCCTGGCCGTTCTTCGCCTCCACGCCCTTGAGGGCGGTGTAGACGATCGACTCGGCGATCGACTTCTTGCCGTCGACGAGGATCTTGTTCACCAGCTGGCTGACGATGGGTGCGCCGTATACCGGGTCGTTGACGACGGGGCGCTTCGGGGCGGGTCCCTTACGAGGCATCTTTCTCAGCCCTTCTTCGCGCCGTAGCGGCTGCGAGCCTGCTTACGGTTCTTGACTGCCTGGGTGTCCAGAGCGCCACGGACGATCTTGTAACGCACACCGGGGAGGTCCTTCACACGACCGCCACGGACGAGCACGAGCGAGTGCTCCTGCAGGTTGTGACCCTCGCCGGGGATGTACGCGGTGACCTCGGTGCCGTTGCGGAGCTTGACACGGGCGACCTTGCGCATCGCCGAGTTCGGCTTCTTCGGGGTGGTGGTGTACACGCGGGTGCAGACACCCGCCTGCTGCGGGTTCGCCTTGAGCGCCGGCGCCTTGGTCTTGGTGACCTTGGGCGAGCGACCCTTGCGAACCAACTGCTGAATGGTTGGCACGTTCTCTCCTTGTCGATCTGCGCGGTTGCGACGCGCAGCTGCTGCACGGTGACAGCGTCGTGGTTTCACCACAAATCCACCGGCGCGACAGCGTGCTGTCGGGCGTTTCGTGGTGGATATGCCGTGGGGGTGGCCTGTTCGCAGGCCGTTCCCTGAGATGCGGCACCCGTCCGGCCGCCGACACGCCGAGGCACGTCGGACGGCGCGCGTGAGCGCACACCCGCTCTATGATACGCGGGATTCGGAGGTCGGGCAAACGCGGGTCGTATGCCGGGCGCTCAGTGGCCCCTCGTGTCGGCCGGTCACGCCTTTGGAGGCATCCAGCGCATGGTGCTGAGGATCACGTCACCCGTCTCGAGCAGGACCTCCGTGACCGCGGCCGCGTCCGGCGCGGCGGGTTCGCCGGGCAGCGACACCCCGTCGAGGTTCATCACGGTGAAGACGAAGTGCAGCGCGCGGCGGGTGTCGGCCTCGCCCTCGACCGGCACGACATAGTGGCGCACCCGGGTCCGCAGCGCCGGCTCCCCCGGTTCGCCGTCCATCTGCTCATCGCGGGTCCACCGCCACATCGTCGTCTCGGTGAACGCGGGCACGTCGACCGGTGCGTTGCGGGCGAGACGGCGGATCGCGGCATCCCACGAGACGTCTGCCGGGCGGACGAACGGCGCCACGGTCAGCACCGCCGGCAGCGGGTTGCCACGAATCAGCGGAGGGAGGTAGGCGTCGAACGCGCGTGAAGCCCGCAGGGCCGACCGCAGCTGCGAGATCATGCCTCTCATCTGCAGCACGAGGTCGGGACGACCTGCTTCCTTGAAGCGCGCTACCGCCGCCTCTGCCATCTCGTCCGCCAGCACCGAGGTCGGCACTCGGCGCCAGCCGGCCGGGCACAGCAGGCGATACGGGGTGGGCGCGGTGGGCGCCGGCTTCTCGACGCCGAGCAGCTCATCTCGCAGCGACATCAGCGCCCGCCTTCGGATCCGGCGGACGACGACTCCGAGAGCGCGGCGTCCGCGATGGCGGCGAACAGGACCTCGGTGTCGACGGCGCGCGCGTTCGCGGCGGCCGGGTCATGGTCGTTGGTGACGATGTAGCAGACCCACGCCGGCGCGACCCCGAGCCATTCGATCCGCGGCATGGGCACCGGGTCCTCGTCCGACTCCTCCCGCAGCACCAGCACGAGGGTGCGCCGGCGCACCGCCGAGACGAAGCCGGGAACGTCGAGCCGGTCCAGCACGGGGGTCACCGCGGTGAACCCGGTATCGGGCAGCAGGTCGGCGGCATCCGTGCCGTCCGGCGTGCGCGTCTCGAGGTAGACGTCGACGAATCCGGTCGGCACACCGTCGATCGGATAGTGCCAGAACCGGCCCCAGACGTGTGCGGCCGGAAAGAGCGCCACCGCCTGGGCGGCGGCACGGACGACCGGTGCGACGACATCCGCGTCCGGGCGACCCTTCGTCGTCTCGTCGGCGAGCCAGTCGGCCCACGATGCCGCATCGGTCCATCGGGTGTCCACGTAGTCGAGCGGCACACGGATCCAGCGGTTCGAGTCGTACTCGACGTCGACGAGCGTCACGACGCGTCACCCGCCCAGACGACCGGCGGCTTCTTGCGCCGCAGGCGGCGCGCGTCCTGAGGACGGATGATGCGCTTCTCCTCCAGAACCGTCAGCACCACGTCGTAGGACTTGTCGGCGCTGCCGCGCTCGGCGGGGCTCAGCTTCAGAGCCACACCGGCCCACCACTGCTCCACCGGATCCACGACCGGCTCGGTCGCGTGGATGAATTCCGGCGATCCCAGCGCGTCGCGGTCCGCGCGTCGCGCGTAGACGGCCAGTGCGATGGCGCCGAGGATGGCTGCCGCGAGCAGGCACACTCCCGCGATCGGACCCCACGGCTCGTAGTCGTCGACCTCGTCCCAGTTGATCACGATGAACGCCAGCGCCACGGCCCAGAGCACGGCGAGGAAGAGGTACATGCGGAACCCGTTGCGCGTGCGGGAGCCGAAGTACTTCGAGCGCGGTCGCGTCCGTTCCTGGCTCACGAGGCCGACCAGGCTGACGACGGCGAGCACGCCGACCCACAGCGCCCCCGCGTCGACATCGATGGCGACGCGGCCGTTGCGCGGGGACGGCAGGATGAACGACACCGCGACGACGCCCACCAGGAACGCCACCACCAGCACGACCTCTCGCCACCGAGGCAGCCCGCCCGCGTCCTTCAGCTGCGGCAGTGCGGCACGCGCGCCCTCGGCGCGATCCAACTCACCCTTCAGACGGGGAACCGCCACGACGAACGCACCACGAGACGCGTCCACCACGGCCCCGAGCGGCTTCATCCGCTCCAGTTCTGGGGAACGGCGCCCGATGTCGGCGCGCACACCGCCTTCGAGATCCGTCACGTGGGCTCCTATCGGGCGAACGGGTTGAAGTCGAGCAGCGGGAGGTCCGACACCGTCGGCAGCTCTCCGCCGAACCAGCCTGCCACGGCGCTCGTCGACTGCTCGACGCCGTTGACGAAGTTGAGCACGTTCACGCCCTGCGCGATCCGCCCCGCCGCGTCCACGGTCTCCACCCACGTCGTCGCCGCGACCCGCGGCACCCCGCTGGTCGGCCAGGCGGTGAAGATCCGCTCCGAGAGGCTCAGCGCCTGCCCGTCGAGCCTGGCGCCGCCGGCGCGGATGGCGTTCCACGCCCCCTGACCCCAGTTGCCGATGCTGGACCGCAGGAAGTCGTCGGCGAGGTCTGTCGCGCGCGAGGCACGCGCAGCCTGACCGCCGCGGACGCCTCCTGCGCCGGCGATCGTGCGAAGCCCGTCCTCGACGGCGTTCCGGCCGGCACCGATCACGCTCTCGGTGGCCGTGCCCATTCCCGCTGCTGCCCGGAGCGCCGGGAAGAACGCCATCCCCCCGCCGCGCATCGCCTTGACCACGCCGCCGGCGAACGGCAGCACGGCGACGACGTCGAACACGAGGTCCCAGACGCCGACGCGTTTCGAACCGGCGACCATCATCCCGATGTGGATCACCAGGGTCAGCACCGCCGCGATCGTCGCCGCGACGAGGAGGAAGGCGGCGAGCGGTCCGGTCGCGATGAGGGCGGCGATGACGAGGATCGTGCCGATGACGGTGAGCGCCTGCGCGAGGAAGTCGAAGGCGTCCTCCCACGGGTTGTCGTCGATGCCCGACGTCGTGTACGCGCTCTCGAGGTCGCGCACGGCGGCCTCGTACGCGTCCTCCCAGACGCCGTACCCGGACTCGAACGACGTCCAGAGCCCGTCCAGCTCCCCCTCGCGCAGCCCTTCGGCGTGACGTGCGTCAGAGAGGGCGTCGTCGGCGTTCGCGAGCTGCTGGTCGGTCGCCTCGTCCTGCCACGGCCACGGGTTGCGCAGATCGTCCGCGGTCCCCTCCGCGTCCTGGCGCGCCTCCACGGCGGCGTTGTGCCGGTCGATCGCGGCCCAGATGTCGTCGATGAGCGGATTCACCGTGCGCGTCTGCGCGGTCAGCAGGGCGCCGGCGTAGGTCACGAGCACGGGTCCGGACGCCGTGTAGCGCTTGGCCACCTGGCCGAGCAGGTGCGACAGCTCCCCCGCGTCCTCGCGGATCGCGTCGAGCCCCTCGGCCTTGTAGCGCTCCTCGCTCGACAGCTTCTTCAGCTCTCCGGAGGTCCACTCCATCCGCTGGCCGACGAGCGTGTAGCTCTCTCCGGCGGACTGGATGTCGCCCGGGTCGCCGTCGAGCGCCTCGAGCCGGAAGTGACGATGGGGTGAGTAGGTCATTCCGGGTCCTTCGCAAGCTCCACGTCGAGTTCACCGATGGTGTCGACGAAATCCTTGAGGTGCTGATAAACCTTGTCGAGATCCTCCACGACGACTTCGCGGTTGCCGTCCCACCCCGACTGGAACTCGTCGACCTTGTCGCGAAGCTCCGACCGTCCTGCGGGCCGACCGACCGCGTCCGACACGTCATCGGTGTCGCCGCCGATCTCCTCGAACTCCGTCTTGAAGTTCCCGAGTCGCGTCACCATCGTCCGCAGGTCGTCGAGATCGACGTCGATTCCGTCACCAGCCATGCGCGCAGCCCCTCTCGAGATGGACAGATGGATGCCGGCGGCCAGGGCCGCCGGCATCCATCAGAGAATCAGTGTCAGTTGCCGGCGAGTGCCTGGTCGGTGTCCTTGATCGCCTGCTGCATCTTGCGCAGCGACTCGCCCATGTCGGAGATGCCCTCGATGGCCTTCTCCAGGCCGGTGGTGAGCTCGTTGTAGCCCTCACCGAACTTGCCCGACGCGTGCTGCGTCTTGAAGTCGTCGCCCAGCAGACGGTCCACGTCGCTCTTGAGGCGACGCAGCACGTCGCCGATCTCCTCGCGACCGGAGTCGAGCTTGCCCGACATGGCCTCCATCTCACCGTAAGACGCCTTGAAATCAGCCACGATCCGTCCCTTTCTTGAAACCAGTGGACCCGATCAGGCCCACGGACAGGCTACGACACAGTCCCGCGTCATCCACATGGGGAACATTCCCCATGTGGATGATTCGCACTCATCCGACCAGTGGAAGCTGCACGGTGACGAAGCGCCCGTTCTCCACGAACAGGCCGCGGCCGGGCGGGAACTCGTGGCGCTGCACCTTGGGGAACGGCACCTTGAAGAGGGACTCGCCGTCGTAGCTCTCGGGTCGCAGCGCGATGCCGTGCCGGCCGGCCTTCAGCTCGCCGATCAGTCCGTAGCCGCCGGACAGCTGCGTCACGTCGCCGTCCGCGACCAGGAAGTGGTCGCTGCGGTTGATGGCCTGGAACAGCTCCTTCAGCGGGCGCTCGGCATCGGTGTCGCCGAACTCGGTGATGTTCTCGACGACGATCGCGATGCGGCTGGACAGCGTCTCGTCGGCGACGATCTCCTTGAGCTCCTTGGCGAGCGCTCGGACGTCCTCGATGCCGATGGCCGAACGTCGCCACGCCCGGTCGTCCCGCAGCACCGCGCGCCGGCCGCCGAAGTGGAACAGCTCCACCTTCGGGTCGAAGCGCTCCAGCGCCCGCACGATGCCGCGCACGGCGGTCGTCTTGCCGGACTGCGGCGGCCCCGCCACCACGAACGTCCCCACCGGCTCGAAGCCCTTCGGACCGAGCGTGTCGTCGCCGATGCCGAGCACCGGAAGGTCGTCCATGCGATCGGGGAGGGACGCGGCATCCAATTCCGTCGGAAGCGAGCCGATGTTGCGGGCCTCGACCGCACCCGCGGCCCGCAGCGCGGCGGCGAACTGCTCGGCGGCCGCGTTCTGCTCGGCGACGTTGGTGGTGCCGCCGATGACCGCGATCTGCGTCTCGAGGCCGTCCACGATGGCACGGCCGGGGACGCTCCGCTCGTTGAGCACGTCCTTCGGCACCCCGAGGATCGAGTACGCCCCCTCGTCCGACATGCGCAGCACGACCCGCTTCGTCACGTTGGCGCTCACCGCGGTCGGGACGGCGCCATAGCGGTCGGCGGTCGCGACGACGTGGATGCCCAGCGGGCGGCCCTCGCCGAGGATGCGCATGAAGATCGAGTAGTACGCCGCGCGGGCGGAGGTCGTCTCCCAGTCCTGCTTGAACACGCCGAACCCGTCGAGCAGGACGATCACGCGCGGCTCGTCCACGTCGCCGGTGATGGCACGGTACTCCGTCAGCGACGCGGCGCCCGCCTCGGAGAACCGCCTGCCGCGGTCGTCCAGCATCTGCCGGATCGTGCGCAGCAGGCGCTGCACGCGCTCGACGTCGTCGCCCGAGACCACCGAGCCCACCTGCGGCATCGTCTCGAGCGAGCGCAGCGCGCCGGTGCCGAAGTCGATGCCGTACACCGCGACGCGCCCCGCCCCCGGTCGCGCCCCCGCGGCGATGCCGATCGTGCGCAGCGTCGCGGACTTGCCGGCGCCGCTCGTGCCGTAGACGAGCATGTGTCCGTCGGTGTCGGGGCTGAAGAACACGGCCTCCTGAAGCTGCCGCTGCGGGATGTCTGCGAGGCCCAGCGGAATGCGGTCGTCGCCGGTCATCGGCAGGTTCCGAAGGTCGATGGACGTCGCGAGGTCGTCGAGCCAGGGCCGACGGGGAGCCGGGATGCCGGCCTCCGCGGCCGCGGCGACCAGATTGGCCACGAGGCGCTTCTGGTCGTTGGGCCCGAGATCCTCGTCGTGCGTGTCCGACTCGCCCTCACCGTCGGTCTCCCAGAGCGCCACGGAGCCGAACCGCAGCTCGGCGATGCGCACCTGCGCGTGCTCGGGCTGATCGGTCGTCCAGCCGCCGGCATAGCCGGACTGGAACGGGACGAGCCGTCCGGGGCCGGTCTTGGCGATGCCGCGACCCGGGATGGACGGGTCGAAGGTCGACGCGACCGCGTCGCCGACGACGTCGTTCGAGTCCGCGGCATCCGCCATCCGCAGTGCGACGCGCAGGTTGGTGTTCGCGCGCAGGTTGTCCTTGATGACACCGGCAGGGCGCTGCGTGGCCATGATCAGGTGGATGCCGAGAGACCGGCCGCGCTGCGCGATGTCGACGACGCCGTCCACGAACTCGGGCACCTCGGTGGCGAGCGCCGCGAACTCGTCGATCACGAGCACGAGGGCCGGCGGGGTCTCGGGGTCCTGCCGCTTCTCGAGCTCGAGCAGGTCCTTGGCCTTCTTGCGGTTGAACAGATGCTCGCGGTGGTGGAGCTCCGCGCGCAGGCTCGTGAGCGCGCGGCGCACGAGGTGGGGGCTCAGGTCGGTCACGAGGCCGACCGTGTGCGGCAGCTCGACGCAGTCGGCGAAGGCGGATCCGCCCTTGTAGTCGACGAACAGGAAGGTGACCCGATCGGGACTGTACTCGGCCGCCATGCCCAGCACCCACGCCTGCAGGAACTCGGACTTGCCGGAGCCGGTGGTACCGCCCACGAGGGCGTGCGGACCCTGCGTGCGCAGGTCGAGCGACATCGCGTCAGGACTGCCCTGCCCGATATAGGCCTTGAGGGTTCCGGCGCGCTTCAGCCGCGGCCTCGGGCCTCTCGTGCGGTCGATCACGGAATTGTTCTGCCGCCACCGCTCGATCGCGGCCTGCGGCTCCGCTGCCATGTCGGTGCCGATCAGGCGCAGCATCGACACGCTCGCCGGCAGATCGGACGAGTCGGCCGCGACCGAGCTGGAGTCCACGACGGGTGCGAGGCGCTTCGCGAAGATCTCCGCGTAGCCGCGCGAGACGCCCTCGATCTGCACGGTGTGCGCGCGGTGGCCCGCGCGCACCCAGCCGAGCATGGCGTCGTCGAGTCCTCCCGACACGTCGATGAACGTGCGGCACGCGGCGGGCAGCGACTCCACGGTGGGTGCGACGAAGATCGTGTAGACGCCGGCATCCGGTCCTCGTTCGATGACCTGCGTGAGGCGGGGGCGGTCGACGGGCGCGTCGTGGGTGACGAACAGCACGAGCGACACATCGGCCACGTCGGCCGCGTCGCGTCCCTCTCCGACGGTCTTGCCCATCGCCATCGACGTCTCGCTCTCGGCCACCGGCCCGCGGCGGGTCGCCGATCCCGAGAGGCGCTCGAGGATCGCCTCCTCCAGACCGTTCAGCAGGGCGGTGCCCGCCGACTGACTGTCGGCGAGTGCCATCTCGGCGAACGGCGAGCGGGGGCTGGTCGTGTGCGGCAGCCACTTCATCCACTCCATGTCGCCGGTCCAGGCCGGGTCGATGATGGCGGCGGTGACGACCTCGTTCGGGGCGTGCAGGCCGAACAGCTGCACGCCGAGGCCGCGCACGACGTCGGCGGCGAGCTCGCGCGGCCCGGCGATGCCGATGGCGCCCGCCGAGGGCAGCAGCTCGATCGCGGGCACGTCGTCGAGCTGCGCGAACCGTTCGCGCAGGCCCCGCACCTGCTGGGCGTACTGCGCGATGCCGCGCTGGTCGTTGGGCTCCTGGACGGTGTTGCGGCTGTCGGCGGTGCCGACGCCGAGCCGGAGGCCCAGGAAGTTCCAGTGCTCGGGTCGCCGAGTCCACAGCAGCGGCCCGAGCGACATCGCGTTCTCGTAGATGGTGGCTGTCGCGGGGGCCTCGGCGCGGCGGCGCTCGCGCTCCAGCCGCTCCTCGGCCTCGAGCGTCTCTTCGAGCTCGTCGATCTGCGACTCGAACGTCTCGATCTCCAGCTCCAGCTTCTTGCCCTGCTGGGTGCGCTGGCCGATGAAGTTGCCGAGCATCATGAGCGGCGCCATCGCCACGATGAGCAGCGACGTCGGGCGCTGCGTCATGGCGAACATCGCGAAGCCGAGCAGCACCGGCGCCATGATCATCGGCCAGGGGAAGATGCGGGGGTCGGCTTCGTTGGGGATGATCGGATGCCGGAACTCGCGGCCCGTGTAGCGATCCTCCACCCGCGGCGAGCGGTTGAACATCAGCGCTCCGCCGCGTTCGAGCACGAGGGAGTCGTCGGTCTGCACGCGCGGTGCGAGCGCGAACGACACCTCGGTGGCGCCGAGGGTGATGCGCTGACCCGGCTGCACGCGCACGCGCTGCACGAGACCGCCGTCGACGATGAGCCCGTTCGCCGAGTTGAGGTCGATGAGGTCGATGCCCTGGTCGACGTCCACGCGGGCATGGCGCTTCGACACCAGCGGGTCGTCCAGCAGCACCTGCGCCGGTGCGACACGGCCGATGACGCTCGATCCCGCCGGCAGCGGGATCGTCCGGCCGGCATCGGGTCCGGAGTGGATGCGCATGACGGCAGCGGTGGCCGCGGCATCCATCCCCGGCGCGAGGGCGGGGACGATGGACGCGTCGAAACCCGACCCGATGGGGGCGTCGGCGATCGGCATCGCGGGGTTCAGGTGCACCGGCTGGCCCGCCGGCGAGGCCACCAGCAGCGTCGGCACCTCGCTCGCATTGACCCCGCCGGGCGACGCCAGTGCATCGCCCACGGCGAGGGTGCGCGCGACGTCCTGCACGGTCGCCGTCGCGTCGGCGGTCACGAGGACGTCGACGGACGATCCCACGCCACGACGCAGGCTCAGCTTCAGCTTCACGAATCGGCACCTCTCGCCACGAGTTCGAACGATCTGCCGCCCACCTGCACGGACCAGCCGATCGGCACGCGCGCGGCCTGTCCGGCCGGCACGTCGACCACGTCGCCGCCCGGCGACACCAGCTGGGTGCCGTTCCGGGAGCCGCGGTCGGCGACCCACAGTCCGTCGGAGTCCTGCCCGAACGCGGCGTGGGTCTTCGACATCAGCCGCTGCGGGTCTTCCAGGCGCACGAGCGCCTCGACCAGCTCGCCCGCAGCAGGCTCGGGATCGCGGCCGATGAGCCCCCGCGGCGGGACGCGCACGATCGACCCGTCGTCGAACCGGATCATCGCCTGCGCGCGGCGGGATCCGACGGGGCCGGTTCCCGGCGCGACCGGAGCCGGGGCGGGGGGCGGCGCGGCTGCCGGCGGCACGGGGGCGGCGGGCGACGTGGCCCGGGGGGCGGCGCCGGGGGCGCCGGTGACCAGGCCGGAAGCGGCGTGGGCGGTCGCTGCGTCGACGGGGACCTGGGCGATGAGGCTCGCATCCATCCCGTCGTTCACCGCCTCCCACTGCGCGCCCGTGCTGCCGGGCCCGACCACGCCGGCGCGCGAGCGAACGCCGGGGATCCGCAGCGCCGTCGCGGCATCGGCGTCGCTGGCCATCGACGGCAGGTCCTCGGTCTGCTCGGGACGCCCTGCCACGGCGCGGCGCGCGTGGCGCAGGGCCTTCGGGTCGAACGGGTCGAGACCGGCTCGGGCGTCGATCACCCAGCATCCGCCGACACGGTCCAGGATGCTGCGACCCCGGGACTGCGGGTCCCACAGTCCCGACGCGAACATGAACGCGGGACCGACGAGCGGCACGATGCCGCTCGCGCCCAGCACGAGCACGCGCAGCACGACGTGCCAGAAGCCAGGACGGCCGAGGTCGTCGACGGCGACCGAGCGGAGCCGCATCGCGGCCTTGCCCGCGGTGACCCCGCGGCGCCCGTGCAGCACGAGCTGCAGCAGGCCGAACAGCAGCGGAAGCGCGACGCCGGCGACCACGAGGATGAGGGCCACGAACGACGTGTCGCCGGCCGCCAGCATGACGGCGCCCGCGACAGCGGGCGACGCCAGCAGCAGCCAGATGCTCACGTCGATGGTGAACGCGAGCGAGCGGATGCCGGGAGCCGCGGGCACGACGCCGAGCGCCGCGGCATCGGGGCCGGAGACGCGCGCGTGCGGGACGGAGGCGGAGGGGGTCATCGGAGTCCTCGGGGAGGTCAGGTGAGCAGCAGCAGGAGCGCGACGACGGCAGCGACCAGCACCACGACGGCCACGGCCGCGGCGATGAGCAGCCGACGGCGGTGTCGGCGGCGGCGCGACGCGACCGCGTCGGGAGCGGGCGGCGGCGTGACGGACGACGGTGGCAGGACAGGAGCCCGGTTCGCGATCACGGGCCCGGCGGACCGCGGTGCCCGGCGATCGGATGCCTCGTCCCCCGGCGTGTAGGCGGCGCGACCGGCGACCGCCGGCGACGAGTCGGGCGTCGAGGCGGGCGCGGCCGTTGCGCCACGGCGCACCGAGCGCAGCAGGGTCTGCTCAGTGCGGTCCTCGACCGTCGTCCCACCCGCGGTGTGGGTGTCGGACGGGGCCGACGTTCCGGCGAACGGCTCAGGTGCCGTGGGGCGGCGTCCGGCGACCGACGTCGCGTCGAGGTCGTCAGGAAGGGAGGGCGTCGCGACGCGACGCGGCGCGAGCTCGGTGTGGTCGTCGATCTCGTCCGTCCTGGGCGCGAGTGCACGGCGCGCCGTCAGCACCGTGGCGTCGTCGACGTCGTCATCCGTGCGCCGCCGCGCGGACTGCACTGCATCGTCGTCCGGCACGAGCGAGGCGTCCTGACGTGCGGCGCGCCGCGTCGGCTCGGCGTCGGGAGCGATCACCCGTCGCTCCGCTGCAGGCGCACCTCGGCGTCGCCGAGCAGGAAGCGGTCACCCGCCTCGATCTCGACGCCGGGCGTCGCCTCGACCTCGGTTCCCATGACGGTCGCGAACAGGACGCCGTTCGTGGAGTCGAGATCGGTGACATACCAGCGGTCGTCGCGCAGCTGCAGCCGCGCGTGGGTCTTCGACACCGTGCCGTCCGAGATCGACACCAGCTGCGCGCCGGGGAACTGCGGGTCGGGTGTCGGGCGCCGCCCGAGGATGACGACCTCGGAGGCGAGTGCGACAGGGTCGCCGGTCGGGGGCAGGAGCGTCCAGTCCGTGCGCTTGCGGCGCACGATGACGGTCTCGTCGAGGATGTCCTCGTCGGGGAGCTCGGGACGCGCGTGCCGTGCCGACACCGACGAGCGCGCCGAGAACGGGGCACCGGCACCGGCCACTCCGGCGACGGCAGACACGGGACCGGACGCCTCGGGGAACGCATCCACCTCAGCCATGGGCGATCGGGCGGGCGCCCAGGGCTCACGGTTCTCGCCCGTGACCGCCGGCAGCGGCACGTCGGTCACCGGCGGACGCGTGATGTCGTCGGCGGGTGCTGCCGCCGATCGCCTCGGCGCATAGGCGTCCGGCGCATCGGCCGCCGCCTGCACCGGCGAGACGGTCGGCGCCGGCACGGCGGAGATCGGCGATGCCGCCCCCGCGAACGCCCCGGTCACCTCGGCGCTGTGGTCGGTGGTGTCCAGCACGAAGCCCTGCCACGGGTCGCCTTCGCCGGAGTCAGGGGACGCCTCTGCCGCAGGCTCCTCCTCGCTCGGAGCCGCGCTGCTCGCCATCGCCGACACCGGGCGGCCGGGCAGCGGCGGCGGGGTCCACCCACCCGGCGGCGGAACCAGGATCGGTGCACCGGCCGCAGCGGCCTCGTCAGGGACGTCGGGAAGGGCCGGCGCGGGCACCGTCCTGCGCGTCGCAGGCGCGTGGGCAGGCGGCGCGAAGTCGCTCACGACCTGACTCGGCGCAGCAGCCTGCGCAGACACGGCGGGCTCGCCCGATCGCGACACCGCAGTAGGGAACGGCGGCAGCGCGGGCGGCCCGGCGGCGGTGTCCGTGCGACGGCGGGGTGCGGCATCCGCGTCTCGTCCCACCCAGCGCGAGCTCCCCCAGCCGATCACCGACGCCCACACCGGGAACAGCAGCGCACCCAGCACGGTCATGCCGACGCCGAAGCCGAACGCGGTGCTGACACGGTGGATGGCGATGACGAGCACCACGAGCACGGCGATCTGGACGATGGGGACGAGAGCGAGCAGCAGGAGCCACGGCGAGAGCCCCGCCAGCTGCAGCAGCACGATCGAATTGAGGATCGGCACCCACGCCTTCCAGGACTCGACGCCGGACTTGCGGAACACGGCGGACAGCGCGAGCGCGATCCAGATGTAGACACCCGCGGCGAGAAGCAGGCTGAACAGCGAGCCGAAGACGGCGGCTGTGGCATCGGTGGCGTTCATGGCATGGGACGCGCGGGCTCGGCCCGTCGTCTCCCCCTCTCGGCGATACGAGTGCGGACGCCGGTTTCGGACGTCAGCGGTCGGAGCAACGATCTCAACGATACGGTCGCGCGGGCCCCGCGCCAGAACCCGCTTTCCCGGCGGAGCCCCCGGCGCTCCGCATCGACCGCTTCCCAGTAGCTGCGGGCGTCTTCGGCCGAGAGTTCCGCGGGCGAGAACACCGCCCGGTCGGCCTCCCGTGCCAGCACGGCCCCCGCCGGCGTCTCGAAGGACGTCGCCAGCTCGCTGCGGGTCAGCGTGCGTACGGCGGTGCGGCCGCTGTCCACTGCCGCGTCGACGTACTCGTCCCAGCCGCCGGCGATCCGCGTCGCGGGCGTTCCGGCGCCCCGGCGCCGGCCGCGGCGCACCGCCTTCGCCCACGCCACCGCGATGAACGGGCCGAACGCCAGCAGCAGCACCAGCAGCGCGATGCCGCCGATCCGCAGCATCGGCCACAGCCAGGCGAGATCGAGCGCGCTCTGCTGCTGCTCCTGGTCGTCGGCCGCCGAATCCTCCTGCGTCGGGTCCGGGGGCACGACCTCCTCGACCGTGTCCGGACGCACCTCGGTCACGTTCTCGGGGTCCCGCTGCTCGGTGACGTCGAGGCTCGGGCCCTGTCGGTACTGCGGTGTCACATCGACCGCGACCCACGCCCCGTCGGCGGACTGCACCTCGGTCCACGCGGTGAGATCCTCGGCCCGGCACGCCCCGCCCTCGCAGGTCGACAGCTCGGGGTCGGCGCTGGACAGGCGGGCGCCGAGCACGACGCGGGACGGGAAGCCGATCTCGCGCGCCATGAGCGCCACCGCGACCGCGAACTGCTCGTCGTCGCCGATCGCTGCCACGTAGTTGCCGGATGCCGCAGCGCGGGGATCGCCCTCGCGCTCCAGTAGGCGCGCGAACATCGCGTCGACCCGGGCCAGCGAGTGCCCGGAGGCGCTGGGCTGGAAGGAGTAGTCGGCGAGCGACTCCGCCCAGACCGGGGTGCCGTCGCCCTCGGCGAGGCCGTGGCTGAGGTACCCGCGCTCCCGCAGCAGCTTCACCAGGTCGGCGAGCTGCGCTCCGCCGGAGCCGGAGGCGTGCTCGTCCATCCAGGCGCGAAGGCTGTCCGGCGCCGCCACGCCGCCCTGGCTCCCGGGGGACTCGAGGCTCTCGAGGTCGACGGCGGGCGGCTGGACGGCGTCGACGGTGTACGCATCGCCCGGGGCGAGCCCGCCCTCGGCCGTCTGCACCCCCGCGTCCGCAGACGCGTTGTAGTAGAACCGGTCCGCGAGCGACGCCGCGCGGTCGCCCGAGAACTCGACCGACCGCAGGCGGCCGGCTGTCGGCATCCAGATCTCCTCCCACGTGCCGATCTCGACGCGCAGGGCCACCTCGTCGCCGGCGCCGGCATCCAGCGTCGAGGGCACCCGGACGAATCGCCCCTCGTCCACGGCACCCTCGCCGCCGGAGCGGAAGATCTCGCCGTCGTACGCGTCGAGCGTCGCGATGCGCACGCGGTCGGGCAGGGTGCCCGAGGCGGCCTCGACCGTGAACAGCACGTCGGCCGCGCGATCGTCGGCGAACAGCGACCGGTACTGCGCGAGCGGGCTCACCTCGGCCGACAGGTCGATGTCGGGACCGACGGCCGATCGCAACACCTCGCGCTCCGCGCCGCGCGCCGCGTACGGCACCACCGCCACGGCCAGGACGAGCGCACCCACCACCATGCCGGTGCCGAGCGCGGTGCGCCGACGATCGGCGGTCGTGGGCCTCCGCGAGATGCGCACGCCGCTGGATGCCGCGGCCCGCTGCAGCGCCCGGATGCGCTGGTCGTGGGTGCGCCACGCCAGCCACAGCAGGCATACCAGAAGCCCGGCGATGCCGATCGCGGTCTCGACGGGGGCATAGAGCGCGACCGGGCCGAGCTGCCACGGCGCACTCACGGCGGTGCGCCCGAAGAACAGTCCGAACGACACCATGCCGAGCGCCACCGGCACGGCGAGGTAGGCGGTGCGATCCTCGCGCCAGGAGAGCAGCAGCAGGAGGCACGTCCCGATCAGGAACACCACGAGCGCGGGCACCAGCAGGTTGCGGTACGAGCCGACCGGAAGCTCGACCGTCACCAGGTCCTTCCAGCCGAACACCAGCCCGCTGCCCAGCTCGACCAGGCCCTGGAGCAGCTCCGCCGGCCCGCCCAGCCGCGTCGGCACTGCCAGCGGCACCCCGAGCAGCAGCACCGTCACCGCGAGCGCACCGGCGACGATCGCGGCGTTCCATCGGCGCCACCACGCGAAGGCGGCGGTGCCGCCGCCGACGAGGGTGGCGACGCCGACGAGGAGCAGGAAGCTCCCCGCGCGGTAGATCGGCCAGGCCGCCACGGCCGCCACGACCGCGATCAGCAGCGCGAACGCCGCACCGGCGGCGAGGCGCGGCTCGCGCGCCTCGTCGGCGCTCATGAGGTCGCTCCACGAAGCAGCAGGCCCGCGAGGTCCTCGAGGGTGCCGACCGTCAGGACCGTCATGCCGGAGACCGGCTGCATGCGCGGGTGCGCCCGTTCGTCGCAGATGAGGCCGACCACCTCGGTGTCGCCCGGAAAGGCGAGCGCCGCCTGCTGCAGTCGAGTCAGCGGCACGCGCGAGCCCACCACGACGAACGCGATCGACAGGCGCTCCCCCGACTCGGCGGTCAGGCGGCACACCTCGCCGACCGGCATGGTGCTCTCCAGCAGGTCGACTCCGCTGAAGCCGTCGAGCAACGGACGCGGCGCCGGCGCGGGGATGTGCCGGATCGCCCGCAGCCGCCCGCGCACCACGCGCGGGATCTCGGAGCCGACGACGATCTGCACGTCACGCGCGTCGTGCACCGCACGGAGGCCCAGGGATGCCGCGCACGAGACGGCCAGTTCGAACTCGTCGGCGTCCGCGTACTCCGCCTCGGCGACCCCCAGCACGACGGCCATTCGCGAACGTCGCGACTCCTCGTACTGCCGCACCATCAGGCGACCGGTCTTGGCGGTCGACTTCCAGTGGATCTGGCGGCGCGAATCGCCCGGGACGTATTCGCGGATCGCATGGAACGACATGTCGGCGTCCACCAGGCGCCGGGTCGGATTCCCCTCCAGGTCGCGGATCAGGCCCGCGCTCGTCGACGGCAGCGCCGTGGTGCGGGGGTGGACGAACACCTGGTGCACGTCTTCGAACGCATGCTCGCGACGCAGCAGGCCGATCGGGTCGCTGCGCACCGTGGTGGCCGGGCCCACGGTGACGATCCCTCGGCGCAGCCCGGGGATGTCGAGGGGCTGCGAGATCGAGTGTCCGGGGCGCAGCAGCGGCACTCCGAACTCCACCAGGCCCGCTCCCACCGGGATGTCGATGCGTCCCGGCAGCGACAGCCGGTGCCCGTCGTTGCGCACCACGATCTCGCCGGCGACATCATCGCCTGCCACGACCCGCTCGTGGGTGAGGGTCAGGTCGACGTCGTACGACCGCGCCCCGAACAGGAACGGGATCGCCGCGACCACCAGGACGAGGGATGCCGCGCCGGCGACCATCCACTCCACCCAGCCGAACAGCATCCCGAGGAGCAGTCCCGCTGTCGCCGCCGACGCGACCAGTGCCCCGGCGGGCCGGATGGTGGCGCCCGCCCATTCCGTCGCTGTCGAGATGCCCGAGCCGGCGGTGCGCCACGCGTTCGCTCCCCACACCGCGGCACGCACGAGGGCGCGACCACGGCGCGACGGACCGGTGCCGTACGCCGTGGACGTGCTCGTCAAGGTCGAGTGCGTGCGTCCGGTCGCGCCGGTGCGACCGGCGGCGCCGGTGGAGTGGACGGTGCGGGTGAGCCGCGACTCTTCGAGCGTCATGCGGTCTCGCGGCGGGAGGGCGGTGCGACATCGAGCAGCACCTGCCCGATCACGGTCTCCTGCGTGACGCCGTCGAACTCGGCCTCGGGGTGCAGGATCAGACGGTGCGAGAGCACCGGCACGGCGAGCGCCTTGACGTCGTCGGGCGTCGCGTAGGTGCGGCCCTGAGACGCGGCGCGCGTGCGCACCGCACGCGTCAGGGCGAGCGCTCCACGGATGCTCACGCCCAGGCGCACCTCGTCGGCGGACCGCGTGCTGTCGACCAGGCGTGCGATGTAGTCGAGCACGAGCGCGTCGACGTAGACCTGCGCGGCGAGGTCCGCCATGCCGACGAGCGCCTGGGGCGTGATGATCGGGGTGAGCTGCGCGGTCGCGACGGCGGCGCCGTCGAGGATCCGGACGGTCGCCGCGTGGTCGGGGTAGCCGAGCGACGTGCGCATCATGAAGCGGTCGAGCTGCGCTTCGGGCAGACGATAGGTGCCCGCCTGCTCCACCGGGTTCTGCGTCGCGAGCACCAGGAACGGCACCCCGACCGGACGCGAGACGCCGTCGATCGTGACGCGCCCCTCTTCCATGACCTCCAGAAGCGCCGACTGCGTCTTGGGGCTCGCCCGGTTGATCTCGTCGGCCAGCACGATGTTGGCGAAGATCGGGCCCGCATGGAACTCGAACACGCCCTCCTTCTGGTCGTACACGCTCAGGCCGGTGATGTCGCTCGGCAGCAGGTCGGGCGTGAACTGGATGCGCGTGTTGGTGCCCTGCACGGACTGCGCCATGGCGCGGGCGAGCGACGTCTTTCCCGTGCCGGGCACGTCCTCGAGCAGCACGTGGCCGTCGCTCAGCATCGCCGTCAGCACGAGCTCGACCACGCGCCGCTTCCCCAGCACCGCGCGCTCCACGTTGTCGGCGATCTGCCCGAACGTCTGCACGAACCAGTCGGCCTGCTCCTGCGTGATGGTCATGTCGTTGTCGTCCTCGGTGTCCGTGTGCGGTCGCGTCGTGAATGGGGAGTGGATGCCGCGGCCTGCGCCTGCCGTGCACCCCGGTCTCAGGGGATCGGCGGTGGTGGAGCCGGTGCCGTGCCGCTCGCCCAGGTGGTGCCGTTCCAGTAGGCGTCGGAGGAGTCGCCGAGCACCACGTGCTGCCCCTCGGCCCAGGCGGTCGTCTGGCCCAGGGCGCCGAGCGAGCGCAGCTCGTTGAGGTTGCCGGGGAGGCGTGCGTAGTCCGGCGTGAAAGAGCCCGGGGAGCCGGCGACGACGCCGGTCGGCAGAGGTTCGTTCGGCGTGCAGGACGCCTGAGGCAGCTCTGCGCCTCTGACCGGCGAGAGCCCCCAGCCCTGGGCGTTCCAGTCGACCGTGACGCGGATGCCGGTGACCGTGGCCGCGCCGTTGGGGACGCGGGTGCGGTTCGCGGTGTCGGTGATCTCGCGCCCCCTGCTCGTGAAGTAGCGCGCGGCGGAGTAATCGAACACGAAGTTCGCCTTCGAGCCGTCCGGGGCGTTGGACGACTGCCCGGCCGCGGCGATGGTCCCGCCTCCCGCGCAGGAGGTCACCCCCCACGTCGCCTGCACCTGATACGGCGCGCTGCCCGCCTTCGGCGTCACCGCAGCCCAGTCGGTCGCGGTGTTCCACAGGTCGTGCACGTAGCGCACCCGGATGCCCGGGTTCGTGCCGATCACTCCCGTGCCGGGGCCCCACCCCTCGAACTCGACGTGGTTGCGGTTGGGGACGTTGTCCGTCGTCGTCGGCTCGCTGCGGATGACCCACTCGGCGTGCAGATCGCCCACGTTCGGTGCGGCATCCACGACGAAGGTCCAGCCCCTCGGAGCCCTTCCGGACTGCTGCGCCCGCACGCTCTCGGTGTCTTCGGCGCGGCCGTACGAGCGGTCGCCCCAGACCGACTCCACGCACATGCGGTAGGAGTACTCATCGCCGTCGTCGACGGTGAAGGTGGCGACCGACCCGCCCTCGGCCACGCAGCGCTGCCCGTCCGGCACGATGCCGTAGAGCAGCCTCGACCCGTCGCCGTTGAGTGTCGCCGACGCGTTCGCGGTGATCGTCGAGGTGCCGTCGCCGTTCGACGCCGAGCTCAACGCGAGGTGCGGCGACTGCGGGCTGCCCACGCCGTTGGCCTGCACCGTGACCGCACTCCCCGACGCGCTGCCACCGAGTCCCGGCGGCAGCTCGAAGCGCGAGTACGGCGTCACGGTGATGATCGTCGCCCGGTTGGTGCCCACCCGGTACCGCGCAACCTCGACGGTCGGGCGATTGCCGTTGACGGGCACGCGCACGGTCTCACCGGTGTCGCTGCGGATCTCGAGGCTGCCCGTCGCGTTCGTGTCGACCCCGTCGATCACGAGCGAGACGATCCCGCCCTGGCCGTCGCCGGTCTGCACCGGCGCCGCGGTGACGGCCGACGGCGCGGGCGGCGCGTCGTAGGCCCATGCCACCGTGCGCACGGCCGCCTTCGACTCGCCGACGGAGTTGACCGCCCACGCCTCATACGTCCGCTGCTCGCCGTTGGGGGCGGGCACCGCGGGGCAGGCGCCGTCAGCCGAGCACCGCGCGACCTCCGCCCCGTTGGACCGGATCACGAAGCCGGTCAGCGCCGGGTACGCCTGACGCGCCTGGCCGGGATCGACGCGCAGCGTCACCGTCCCGTTCCCGTACGACGCCTGGCTCACGCTGGCCGGCGCCTTCGGGTAGCCCAGCAGATCCAGCATCACGCGGCCGTTGCGCTCCGAGCTCGTCACGCGGCCCTGTGCGTCGCGTACCGAGAACGTGGCGGCGCAGGTCGCCCCCGGGGCATCCCCTGTCCACGTCGCCGTGACAGCCGTCGCCGACGCCACCGCGAAGGCGACGCCCGCGCAGGCGGCCGTCGACTGCACGCCGACGAGTTCCAGGGGCGTTCCGGGCAGCGGATTGACCTCGCCGCTCGCCCCGATCACCGGGAACGTGCACGACGCACCCGACGCCTGCGTGCACTGCTGCACGACGGACCCGCCCTGCGGGAGGGTCGACGGCGCCGCTCCGACGCGGAGGATGAGACGGGCGGGGGCGACCGCGGGGTGGCTCGTCACGGAGACGATCACGGCCTCCTCCGAACCCGGCACGGCCCGGTCGGCGCCGGTCACCGACAGGGTCGAGCCGTTCTGGACGACCTCGAACGCACCACCGGGATGCTCGATCGCATAGGCGATGCCCTCCCAGTCGGCGCGCAGCTGCCAGGTCGTCATCGTCTGCAGATCGTACGTCGCCGTCTCTCCCGGGCCGACGGTGATGGACGCGGGGCGCAGCTCGGGCTGGGGGTCCCGCGGCTTCACCGTGATCGGCACGGAGAGGTAGGTCCAGTCCGCCGTGGCGTCGAGGCGCACCGGCACCTGACACGCGTCCACCCAGGGGGCGCCGGTGCCCGCGTCGTAGCGCACCGTCGTCCCCGACTCCACCGAGCAGACCGCTTCCGGGCGTGCGCCGGAGGCCTTGACGTCGGCACCCACCTCGATGCGGGCGCCCCGGGGCCGGGCGACGAGATCGGCCATGTCGAAAGACGTCGACTCCTGCTCGGTGACCTCGGGGCTCTCGGCGCCGGCACGCAGGGTCAGGGCGAGGTCGTCGTCGCCGGGCACGCGGAGGAAGCCGTACGACGTGACCTCCTCGCCGGACGCGCTCGTGCCCGTCACCCCGAAGGGGATCAGCCGCGTCTTCGCGGGGAGCTCGCCGCGCAGCTTCGATCCCTGCACGGAGACGCCCTGAGGCTCGCCCCAGAGCGACATCGTCAGCTCGCCCACGTCGCCGCCCGACCACGTCACCTTGCCGTCGAGCACGTCCACCCCGCGCGGGAAGTCGTCTCGCGTCTCGACCGTGAGGTTCGTGTCGGCCACGACCGGGTAGTCGGGCACCTGCTCGCGCACGACCCGCACCACGACGAGGCCGCGGCCGGTGTTGCCCGACGACGACTCGACGTCGTACAGGAACGACATGGTGGCCGGCTCGTCGCCCGCGGCGATGACGACTGTCGCGTCATCGACCTCGAGGATCCGGTCGTTCAGGCGCGCGTACTCGGGACTCTCGCTGCCGTCCATCAGGGTCGGCGGCGCGTCCGGGCGGATGTCGGTGAGCTGGAGCGTCCCCATGGTCGGATCGACGTCGTTGGACAGCGGGCTCACGCGGATCGTGTTGCTCTCACCCGCCTGCACCTGCACATAGTCGGTGTACGTGATGGGGCTCGGATTCGCCTCGCTGTCGAGCACGCCCACGCGCACCGTGCCCTCGGCCGTCTCGCCGAAGGAGTCCACGACGCGATACCGGAACGAGACCTGGCCCTTGTCCCCCGGAACACTCGTGTAGGTGATGGATGCCCCGTCCGCGGCGATCGCGGCCGCACCGCGCTGCGGCTGCTCGACGATGCGATCGAGTGTCACCACATCGCCGTCGGGGTCCATCCCGAAGCCGTCGAACTCGATCTGCGCCGACTGGCCGCTGAGGACCCGGCCCTCCATCGTGTCGGCCGTCGGGGCACGGTTGGCATCGTCGTCGATGACCTGCACGCGCACCCGCGCGTCGTCCGCGAGCGACGGCGCCCCGGTCGTGAAGACGGAGTAGTCGATGCCGTACTCGCCGGGCTCGAGCGGGGCGAGATAGCGCAGCACGTCGCCGGACGCGAAGGCGAGGGCGGTGTCGGTGCTCGACACCACCGACGCCGCGTTGAGGGTCGGTCGCCCACCCGCCGGCGAGATGTCGTTGTCGAGGACGGGGATGTCGATCTGCGCCCCGGCGCGAACGACGACGGTGTCGTCGACCGCGATGGGCGCGAGCTCCGGGGCCGGCGGCAGCAGGTAGACGGTCGCCTGGCCCTGCACCCGCGAGCCCGAATCCTCGGTGCCGTCGCTGACCAGATAGGTCACCGTGCCGAGGCGGCCGGGGCTGCCGTCGGCGGTGGTGCCCGACACCCGGAGATGGTTCTGCCCCACCGCGTCGACGGACAGCGTGGCCCCGTCGTCGGCGAGCGGGGCCACGTCGCTGAGCAGCAGCACTCGGCGCGTCGGATTGGACACCGCGTCGAAGACCTCGAGGGTCGCGTCCTCCTGCGGATGGACGAACGCGACCACCGGCGAGGTCGCCAGCTGGGCGGGGGCGTCCGCGGGCAGCAGCGTGATGCGCGCCGTGCCCGTCGCCTGGCTCGTGCCGTCGGTCACCGTGAAGTCGACCCGGTACGTCCCGGGATTCTGCGACGTGAAGTCGAAAGAGGTCGACCCGCCGACGGCGGTCGCCGTCGCCGCGGCGTCGTCGAGCACCCGCACCGAGTCGAGCGCCAGCGTTCCCGCGGTTCCGGTCACATGGTCGGCGACATCCACTGTGATGCCCGACGCGACGGTATCGGTCACCGCGAACGACTGCACGGCGAGCTTCGGCTGTGGCGAGACCCGCACCACCAGCGGCTTGGTGCTCGTCTGCCCCTGCGTATCGGCGACGGTGACCGTGAGCTCGATCAGCTGCTCGCCGGTCTGACCGTCGTCGCTGTGCTGGTACACGACGTCCCCGCCGGGCGTCGCGGCGACGCTGCCCACTCCGTCGGCGTTCTCGACCGACAGGAGCAGCAGCGGGTCGCCCTCGGGGTCGACCCAGCCGTTGAGCACCGGCACGGTGACCGTGCCGCCGAGAGCGACCTCGGGCTGCGGCCACTGCACGAGGCACCGCTCGACGCCGCACCATTCGGGCGCGGAGTCCGCCCCGGCTCCCGCGGCGCTCAGGGTCACGGTCGCTGCGTCGGAGTTCAGGCCGTTCTCGGCCGTGCCGTCGGTCACGGCGTACGAGAACGTCGCCGTTCCGGTCGCGCCGGGCGCGACCTGCACGGCGAAGCGCTGGCCGTCGTCGGTGATCGAGACCACGCCGAACGCCGGGTCGAGTCCCGTGACCGACGCCGGATCGATCGTGAGGACGTCCTCGTTCGGGTCGTGGTCGTTCAGCAGCACGGGCAGCGTCGCGAGGCCGCCCGCGCGCACCCCGAACGCATCCGGCTCGGCGATCGGCGGCTTCGGGTCGAGGACGACCTGCAGCTGTTCGTCACTCGGCACCGCGTCGGGATCGGTGCGGTCATCGAGGGTCCAGTCCTGGCTCGACGGGATCAGCGCGCCGTCGGGAACCGACCACGCCCAGCCCGACCGCGTCTCGTTGAGGATCATGGCCGAGCCTCCGGCCACGAACGCGGGCCGGCGGCCGTCGCCCATGCTCTGTCCGCCGTAGTCGAGCGCCACGGTGCCGTCGTCGGAGCGCCACAGCAGACCGCCACTGTCGCCCTGCCCGAGCCACGCCGCATAGGTGACGCCGTCCTGGGTGACCGGCTGAGCCGGTGTCCCCACGACCGCCCCCGTGGCGCCGCCCACCTCGACCTGCATGTCGGATCCGTCCGCCGGCACGCGCACCAGCGTCGTGTCGTCGGCGAGGTACACGCTCGCGCCGCGCGCGTCGGGGCTGCCCACCACCACGGTGCCCGCCGTGGGCGCCTGCGACGGGGCATCCTGCCCGCGCAGCCAGACGTCGCCGTCCTCGGTGTCGACCAGCGCCCAGGTGTCGCCGGCCGCGGTGATTGCCGGCGCCGCCAGCCCCTCGGCGTCGAGCGCGTCGCGGCCTCGCACGTCTCCGTCGCCGATGTCGAAGCGCAGCACCGAGCCGTCGGCGCGCGAATAGGCGAACAGCATGCCGCGGGCGTCGACGGCGATGGCGTCGGCCGTGTACCCCGGCGCGTCCTCGTCGTCCGACGGGAACGGGTCGAGCTTCGATGCCGAGCCACCCGACAGGCGCCCGGCGTACAGGGCGCCCGCGTCGGTGAGGTAGGCGACGTAGTCCCCCGCCGTCACCACCTCGGTGGTGCCCGCGGGGGTCTTCTGCGAGGTCTGCAGGGCCGCTTCGTCGAGGTCGACGGGCATCGACTCGTCGATGCGCGTGACGGTGCTGTAGCTGTCGCTGAACAGGTAGGCGGCGTCGCTGGTCTGCACCACCTCGTCGGGGTTGCTGATGCTGCGGACGGTGTCGAGCTCGCCCACCGACGTGTTGACACGGGCATAGCGGCGACCCTCGCCGGTCTGCAGCGCCCATACCGCGGTGTCGACGTCCGGCGTCTCCTGTGCATCGAGGCCGGGCCACACCACGCTCACGCCGATGACGGCGGCCACCACGGCACCCGCGGCGACCAGCCCGAACAGCGTCCCGCGCCGCATCAGAGCGCTCCGACGGCGACGAGTGTCACCACGACCGCACCCGCGCCCGCCAGGAGGCCGACGCCGATGCCGACGATCCAGGGCAGCGCCCGGCCGCCGTTGCCGCGGCGACGCACGGGCGACGAGATCTCGGTGTCCTCGTCGCGGGCGAGGCCTGCGACGCCGGTGCCGGCGCGTGACTTGCGGGTGACGTCGCGCTCGACCCGGGAGCGGGCCGGACCGCGCAGACCGGAGTCGGCGAAGTCGACGGGTCCGGATGCCGGAGTCCATTCCGTGCTGGGGATCTCGAGGGGGGTCGGCGACAGCCCGAGCTCCGCCTGCACGCTCCGCAGCGCCTCACCGAACGCCCGAGCGGAGTCGTACCGGCGCGCCGGGTCTCGGCTCATCGCCGTGGCCAGCACCGTCTGCAGGGCCATCGGCACGTCGTACCTCGGGATCTCGACGTAGGTCGCCCGGCCGATACGCCGCCGCAGCAGGTCCTTGGTGTTCTGCCCGCGCTCACGCCGCTCGAACGGACTGTGGCCCGCGAGCAGGGAGTAGATGGTGGCGCCGAGACTCCACACCTCGCTCGTGACCGTGCCGCTCGTCTGCTCGGCGATGACCTCCGGCGAGCTCCACGGGATCGACATGGCGAGCACCTCGCCGCCGCTCTTGCGCTGCAAGGAGGCCGAGATGCCGAAGTCGGCGAGCACCGGGGTGCCGAATGTCGTGATGAGGATGTTGCTGGGCTTGACGTCGCGATGGATGAGCCCGGCGCGATGCGCGGACTCGAGCGCGCTCGCCATGCGCACGCCGATCGCGAGCACCTCCTCGACGGGGATGCGCTCGACCCGATAGCGCTGTGCGAGGGAATCCGGGCAGTACTCCATGACGATGTACGGTCGTCCGTCGGCCGAGACGCTCGCCTGGTAGACCGTGACGATCGAGGGGTGAGCCGACAGATGCGCCAGCACGTCAGCTTCGGCGTTGAACATGCGCCGCAGCTCGGGGTCGCGCACGTCGCTCGGCATGACCTTGACAGCCACGTTGCGACGGGGCATGTCCTGCTCGTACAGGAAGACATCGGCGAATCCGCCGGAGCCGAGCGGGCGGATATAGGCCAGCCCGGGGAGGATCGGGGGCGCCGAGGGAAGCCGTGTGGCCACCACACCTCCCCAGAGTTCGTTACCGCGATCCGACCCCTTGCCCTCGTGAAGGCAACAAACCTGGCCATGCTAGCAAAACCACCTCTGAGAACCCGCCGCACAATCGCTGCGTCGGCCCGCCGCCCGGGCTCACTCGAGGCGGTCGGCGTCTCCGGGATCGTGCGGGTCGAACGGGGCGTCGAGCGACTTCGTGAGATCGGCGAGCATCGCCTCGATCTGCGGCTCGACGAACTCGCCCACCGCGGCCTGGATGCGCAGGCGATGGTGCAGCAGGATCGTGCACACCTCGCGACCGACCATGTTCGCGTAGTCGTCGGCCAGGCCGACCTCCTGGCGGAGAGCGGCCTTCGCCTCGTCGGTCAGGGGCGGCAGGTCGGGGACGTGCGCGTCGGCCTCCTCGGCGAGACCCGCGATCGTGAAGAGGAACGGCGCGCCGGGCACCGGCTCCGGATCCAGCGGCAGGCCCTCGAACTCGGGGTCGAGGCCCTCGCCCGGACGATAGCTGCGCGCGCGGTTGCGGGCCGCCTGCTGATCGAGCTCGGCCTGCAGCATCGGCAGATTCAGCGCCGTGTACTCGGCCACCGAGCGGTCGACGATCGTCTTGATCCGCGTCGACAGTCCGTGCTGCACCCCGTGCGGGACGTCGGCGCCGAGCCCGGCGGCCGACAGCACCGGCGATCCGAAGCAGCGCCGGCACGGTGCCGTCCGGCCCCGGTGTGTCGCGGGCTCCCACCGCGGCAACCACGCGAGCCAGGCGTCCACCGCCTGGCTGACCTGGGTCTCGAGCGACCGCTCCACCCGGTCAACGCTAGTACCCGGCATCCGTTCACGCCCGGATCAGCGCGGATTTCCGCGGCGGCGCGCCGCTCATTCGTCGAAGTCGTCCTCCCACGGCCACCGCGGGCGATGCGCATGCGTGCGCACGAGGGCGATCCCGCTCCACGCCGCCACGAAGGCGGCCGCCGCGACGACGACTCCGAACCACGAGGTGGCCAGGCGTCCGGCGACCGCGGTCGCGACCGCCAGGTCGGTGCCCGTGAACAGCGCCGCGAACCACACCCCTCCGACGTACGCGATGAAGGCAGCGGCCGTCGTCCACGCGGCGCCCCAGTACGACGGATGCCGCGCCCCGGCGCCGCCGGCAGATCCCGAGGCGATACCCGTCCGGGCGATCGCGGCCCAGAGTCCGCCGGCGAAGGCCAGTGTCGCGCAGACAACGCCGGCTGCACCGGGGATCTGCCCGAGACCGGGCGTCGCGATCACGTCCTCGCCGGTCACCAGGCTGGTGATCCCCAGGCCGCAGATCGTCAACGCGATGAAGCCGATCGTCGCGAATGCCAGCGCGATCGGCGGGCGCACCGGACCCGCCGACCCTGCGTCCGCCCCGTCACCGGCCATGGCGCCAGCCTACGTCGCGGCCGGCTCCTCGGGCGGGGTCCGGCTAGGCGCGGACCAGCTGGGGGCCGGCCTCGAGCGTGCGCTCGTACTCGCGCTGCGCCTCGATGTTGAGCTCGGTGACGCGCGCCGCGCGCGCGGCGGCCCACGCGCCGAACCAGATGGTCAATTCGCGGCCGATGACGAACGCGGCGATCGCCAGCGGCGTGAGCAGCTCGGCCTCGGCGAGGTCGCCGCCTTGGCTGGCGGTGAGCTCCCAGAAGGGCGCCTGGAAGAGGGCTCCGAGGATGTGCCCGCCGTAGGCGGCGATGCCGACGAGGATGCCCAGGATCACCCACGCGCCCCAGCGGCCGCGGTTGATGATCGCCCCGAGCAGCCAGAACGCGAAGAAGAAGACGACGACGGGCACCCAGAGCGACCACGTCGACAGTGCGCCGAGGACGGTCGTCCCGACGTTCTCGCCGGTCACGTCGCCCTCGATGGCGTCGACACCGAGCCAGACCGCCAGGTACAGCACCGCGAACGCGAGCGCGGCGAGAAGTCCGATGGCGCCGGCGGCCGCACGGTTGCCTCGCGGGCGGGGCGCCTCGGGCGCCTGCACGAAGATGGGCTGCGGAGCGGCAGCGGCCACCACCGCGGGCTCGGCGACGACCGGCTCGGCGACCACGGGCTCGCTCGGGGCGACGACAGGCGCTGCCACGACGGTGGGTGCGTCGTCGGCGGCCACGGGTGCCGCTGTCGACGCGTAGTCCAGGGATGCCGCCTCCGGCGATGCCCAGGGGTCGGGCTCCGCCTCGGCAGGAGCGGCGGTCGCGGGCTGGACGATCTCGTCGGCCGCAACGTCTGCGGGCTCGGCGGTGGACCGGTCTGCGGTGGCCCGATCCGCCAGACCACGAGCCGCGTCGTGCGGCGTCTCCACGGCGGCCGGAGCATCTGCGGAGGTGGTCTCGGCGTCGACCGCGTCACGGCGGGCCGCCTCTGCCTCGGCGAGACCTTCGTTCGCTCGACCGACGACGTCGTCGACGCCGTGGGGCTCTTCGACGGGTTCGCCGTAGGACGACTTGGGGTCACTCATCGCAGGCACTCCTCACGCAGGGCCAGTCCCTGCAGTGGCAGAGTAGCCCGCGCGCCCCCGCATGACGCGCAGGCATGCCGGGATAATCCGGCGCCGACGTCGCGAGACGCCGGGACCCCGAGCCACGCGGCGCTGCGCGGGGGTCCGGGGCGCGCCGCCGCACTACCCTGGGCCCATGCCATCGCCCGCGACACGCGTCCCCCTGCCGGCCCGCACGACGCGGCGGGCGGCGGCCGCGGCATCCGTCCTCCTCGCACTCGCCGTCGTGACGGCGTGCGCCCCCGACGACGCCCCCTCCGGCGACGGGTTCACCTACACGCCGACACCCTCCGCGCACGCCTCGGGGACGCCCACCCCGACACCGTCGCCCACCGCGCTCGCAGACATCCCCGACGACTGTCGCGCGATCCTGACCGCCGACGTGCTGGCCCAGCTCGACGGCACGCCGCTGAACGATCCCGCCTTCGGATCGTCCGGCCCGCAGCCCGACGGCGGCCTCATCTGCGTCTGGCGCGATCCGGCCGCCGACACCACAGGGCTCGTCACCACCATCAGCTACATGTCTCGAGGGCCGGCGCTCGAGATGCTCAACAAGCTCGTCGTCGACGAGGGCTACACCTGCTACACCCCGGACGGCGGCACTCGCTGCGAGAAGACCTGGCAGAACCCGACGTACCCCGTCACCGACGGCCGCACGCTGTTCTGGCGCGACGACATCCTGATCGACACCGCGTACTCGAACCTCGCGCCCAACGGCTACACGGCCGCGGTCGTCGCAGGGATCTTCGGCTGAACCGGGCCGGTCGGATCAGCCCCACACGCTCCGGTCGAGCCGAGACCCGTAATCCTCGGGGTGCCACTGGGTCTCGACGCTGACGAGCCAGAGTCCGTCGCGAAGGGTGTGCTCCTCGCGCACCCCGCCCTGCGTGCGCGTGCACACGGTCGCACCGCCGGCGACCTCGCATGCGAAACCTTCGCCCGAGAGGGCGGCCTCCGCGATGGAGGAGGCTGCCGTGTCGACCTTCGCCAGCGTCGTGACGATCCCGCCGGTCTCGAACCGCCACGTGCAGGTCACCAGCACCTGGGGCGCCGCCGCGTCGGCGAACGACGTGGCGGTCGTCGCCGGCGGCACCTGGGACTGACCGAGGAGCGAGCCGGCACGCCAGGTGAGCTCGTTCCACAGGTCGTCGGCGTAGAGCGTCCGGCAGTCGATCGCGCCGCCGTCCGCCGCCGTCTGCGCGGGCGTCTCTCGAGGCGTCGCTCGCGGCTCCGGCGCCGTGGCGTTGCGCAGCGTGTCACCCACCCACGCGACGGTCACCGGCAGCATCGGCAGCGACAGCCACACCAGCGTGCCCACGACGGCGGCGCACAGGATCCCTGCGGGCACGGCGATCCACGCGTTGCGACCGCCGATCCGCGCCATGGGGCCCCCCAACCTCCGTCATCAACGGTAAGCCGCAACGGCTCGATGAGCTCGATACACGCCGCGGAAGATGCGCCGTGCTGGGCGGGATTCGGGGCGGAGCAATATACACTCCCGCCGCGCGGACTGCGACCCCCTCTCTGCATTGCGCCGATTGACGGACGGTTGTCTGCACCACGGCGGAACCCCAGGCCCGGCACAACGCCAGGCGACGCCGCACGTGAGAGTGGAGGAGGAGCATGTCGACTTACGACACCGATCCGTATGGGAACCAGAGCACGGCCACGGGCCAGAGCACAGGCTCGAGCGACGTCAAGGAGCGCGCGGTCGAGACCGTCGCCGAGGTGGACGCAGGTGCCATGTATGTCGCCGGCGTCGCCGGCGAAGAGGCGAAGGACGTCGCCCACGACGCGAAGGACGCCGCTCGCGGCTTCCTGTACGAGACCCGCGCGCAGTTGTCGGACCAGGCCTCGACCCAGCAGCGCCGCGCCGCGGACGCCCTGCGCAGCACGAGCGACGAGCTCTCCGGGCTGGCTGACGGCACGGCGACCGGCTCCGGAGCGGCGACGAACGCCGTGCGCGCCGTCGGCGAGCAGACGCGCCGCGTCGCCGACTGGCTGGAGCAGCGAGAACCTGCCGATGTGGTCTACGAGGTCCGGACCTTCGCCCGTCGGCGCACGGGCGCCTTCCTCGCCATCGCGGTCGGAGTAGGCCTCGTCGCGGGTCGCATCACCCGCGCTCTCGTCGCCGACTCCCGCGACAACCGGACCACCGGCGGAACGTCCGGCGCCTCCGGTGGCGCGCGGCCGGCCCTCGCCACGTCCTCGCCGACGGTCGCAGGCGGCACCTCCGCCGGCCTCGGTGGCACGGCTGCCGGTGCCGGCACGCTGGGAGCGACGGGCTACGAGGGTGACACGCCCATCGGCGACGCCCTCTCGGGCGACCCGCTGACGGCGGGCGCAGAGCCTGAGGTGACGGGCGCAGCGCAGGACGAGTGGTCTGCGACAGGAGAGGCACGACGATGACGGATATGCCCACGCCGTCTCAGCAGAAGGCGGCCGAGACATCGCTGGGCGACCTGGTCGGCGAGGTCTCGCGTGACCTGTCGGAGCTCATGCGCAAGGAGCTCGAGCTCGCGAAGGCCGAGCTGTCGGAGTCGGCCAAGCGCGCCGGCAAGGGCGCGGGCCTCATGGGAGGCGCGGGATACGCCGGCGCGATGGCGGTGCTGTTCCTCAGCATCGCGCTCTGGTGGGGCCTCGGCGACCTCATCGACAGCCTCGGCTGGTCGGCGGTGATCGTGGCCGTCATCTGGGCCATCATCGCCGCAATCCTCTTCGCCGTCGGCCGGAGCCGGCTGAAGACCGTGCAGGGGGCGCCGAAGACGGTCGAGACCGTCAAGGAGATCCCCGACGCGCTCAAGAGAAATCAGGAGAACCGATAATGAGCAACGCAGATCAGATCCGCGCCGATATCGAGGTGACGCGCGACGAACTGGGCCGGGATGTGGACGCACTCGCCGACAAGGTCTCGCCCCCGAAGATCATGGAACGGCAGAAGACGCGGGTCCGGCAGGTGCTCGGCGACGTCAAGGGCCGCGTGATGGGAGCCGCCGACGACATCGGCGACTCGGCATCCTCGGCCGGCCACACGGTGGGCGACAAGCTCGGCGCGGCCGGCGATGCGGTCAAGGACCTGCCGAACAAGGCCCGGCAGACCACGCAGGGCACCCCGCTCGTGGTCGGCCTCCTCGCCGCTGGGGTCGGCTTCCTCGTCGCGAGCCTCATCCCGCCGACGGACGCCGAGAAGCGCTGGAGCACCCAGCTGCGCGACCAGGCGCAGCCGCTCGTCGACAAGGCGATGGACAAGGCGAAGGATGCCGCGCAGGACGTGGCGCAGAACCTCAAGGAGCCGGCGAAGGACGCCGTCAACCAGGTTAAGGATTCGGCCGCCGCCTCCGCCGAGACCGTCAAGGAGGAGGCCCAGAGCACCGCCGAGCGGGTCAAGGAGAACGTGGCTCCGAGCGGCGGATCCACCGGCACGACCGGCGCCGCCGGCACCACAGGTACGACCGGCACCACGGACACGGGGCTGACGACGCAGTACTGAGTCGCGGCATCCGTCCCCCGGAACGGCGAAGGGCCCTGGCG
>NZ_JAMXMB010000015.1 GCF_024055635.1 Microbacterium yannicii | reverse complement strand
CGCCGCGACGTGCGGGTCCCGTCGGGACCCGGTCGACTCAGTTGTAGTCGGTCGTGAAACCGTCGGTGGAGAAGCTGTCGAAGTCGACGTAGCTCAGGTCGGCATCGGTGTATGCGCCGTCCGAGGCGAAGATGCGGTTGGGGTACCGCTCGCTCTTCGCCTCCTCCGTCGCCTCGACCGTGACATCGCGGTACTTCGCGAGGCCGGTTCCGGCGGGGATGAGCTTTCCGATGATGACGTTCTCCTTGAGGCCGACGAGCGGGTCGCTCTTGCCCTCCATGGCCGCCTGCGTCAGGACGCGGGTGGTCTCCTGGAACGACGCGGCCGACAGCCACGACTCGGTCGCGAGCGACGCCTTCGTGATACCCATCAGCTCCGGGCGACCCGACGCGGGGCGCTTGCCCTCGGCCACGGTCTCGCGGTTGATGTTCTGGTACTTCTTGAAGTCGACCAGCTCACCCGGCAGCAGCGTCGTGTCGCCGTGGTCGACCACGGTGACCTTCCGCAGCATCTGACGGACGATGACCTCGATGTGCTTGTCGTGGATCGGCACACCCTGCGAGCGGTACACGCCCTGGACGCCGTTGACGAGGTACTTCTGCACCTCGCGGGCACCCTGCACGCGCATGACCTCCTTGGGGTCGAGCGTGCCGACCTGGAGAGGCTGACCGACCGTGACGCGCTGCCCGTCCTCGACCAGGAGCGTCGCGCGCTTCAGGACCGGGTAGACGTGCGGCTCGTCGCCGTTGTCGGGCGTGAGGATGACCTTCTTCGACTTCTCGGTCTCGTCGATCGTGATGCGGCCATCGGCCTCGGCGATCGGCGACGCGCCCTTCGGGGTGCGGGCCTCGAACAGCTCCTGCACGCGGGGAAGACCCTGCGTGATGTCGTCGGCCGACGCGGAACCACCGGTGTGGAAGGTACGCATCGTCAGCTGCGTGCCGGGCTCACCGATCGACTGGGCCGCGATGATGCCGACGGCCTCGCCGATGTCGACGATCTTGCCGGTCGCGAGCGAACGGCCGTAGCACTTGGCGCAGACGCCGACCGCCGAGTCGCAGGTGAGAACCGAGCGGACCTTGATCGACTCGACACCCGCGCCGACGAGCTTGTCGATGAGCACGTCGCCGACGTCCTCACCGGCGGAGGCGACGACCTCGCCCTTCGGGTCGACGGCGTCGGCCGCGAGCGTGCGGGCGAACACCGAGTTCTCGACGTTCGCGTCGCGCACGAGCGCACCGTCGGCGCCGGGGGCGGCGATGGTGAACTCGAGGCCCTTGGTGGTGCCGCAGTCCTCCTCGCGGATGATGACATCCTGCGAGACGTCCACCAGACGACGGGTCAGGTATCCCGAGTCGGCCGTACGGAGGGCCGTGTCGGCCAGACCCTTACGGGCACCGTGCGTCGCGATGAAGTACTCCGCCACCGACAGACCCTCGCGGTACGAGGAAATGATCGGACGCGGGATGATCTCACCCTTGGGGTTGTTCACCAGGCCTCGCATACCCGCGATGTTGCGGATCTGCAGCCAGTTACCACGAGCACCCGACGAGACCATCCGGTTGATGGTGTTGTCGGCCGGGAAGTTGTCCCGCATCGCCTTCTGGACCTCGTCGGTCGCCTCGGTCCAGATCTTGATGAGCTCCTGACGACGCTCGGCGTCGGTGGTGAGACCCTTCTCGAACTGCGCCTGGACCTTCGCGGCCTGCTTCTCGTAGCCCGCGACGATCTCGCCCTTGTTGGGGGGCGTGAGGATGTCGCTCAGCGCCACCGTGACACCCGAACGGGTGGCCCAGTAGAAGCCGGCGTCCTTGATGCGGTCGAGCGAAGCCGCGACCTCCACCTTCGGGTACTCCTCGGCCAGCTTGTTGACGATCTGCGACAGCTTGCCCTTGTCGGCCTGCTCGCGGACGAACGGGTAGCCCTTGGGGAGCGTGTCGTTGAAGATCGCCTGGCCGAGCGACGCGTCCACGAGACCGTGGCGCTCGTAGCCCTCGGGCGCTTCGCCCTCGAGGAACGTGAGCCCGGGGACGCGGATGCGGACCTTGGCCTGCAGGTCGAGGGTGCCCTCGTCCTTGGCCAGGATCGCCTCGCCGACCGAGCCGAACACACGACCCTCACCGGCGGCGCCCTCCTTGACCGTGGTCAGGTGGTGCAGGCCGATGATCATGTCCTGCGAGGGCAGGGTGACCGGACGGCCGTCCGACGGCTTCAGGATGTTGTTCGACGCGAGCATCAGGATGCGGGCCTCGGCCTGAGCCTCGACCGACAGCGGCAGGTGGACGGCCATCTGGTCGCCGTCGAAGTCCGCGTTGAACGCGGCGCAGACGAGCGGGTGCAGCTGGATCGCCTTGCCCTCGACGAGCTGAGGCTCGAAGGCCTGGATGCCGAGACGGTGCAGCGTGGGTGCGCGGTTGAGCAGCACGGGGCGCTCGCGGATGATCTCCTCGAGCACGTCCCAGACCTCGGGACGCGTGCGCTCGACGGCGCGCTTGGCCGCCTTGATGTTCTGCGAGTGACCGAGGTCGATCAGGCGCTTGATCACGAACGGCTTGAACAGCTCGAGCGCCATCTGCTTGGGCAGACCGCACTGGTGGAGCTTGAGCTGCGGGCCGACGATGATGACCGAACGGCCCGAGTAGTCCACGCGCTTGCCGAGCAGGTTCTGACGGAACCGGCCCTGCTTGCCCTTGAGCATGTCGGACAGCGACTTGAGCGCACGGTTGCCCGTGCCCGTGACGGGGCGACCACGGCGGCCGTTGTCGAACAGCGCGTCGACGGCCTCCTGCAGCATCCGCTTCTCGTTGTTGACGATGATCTCGGGGGCACCGAGGTCGATCAGGCGACGGAGGCGGTTGTTGCGGTTGATCACGCGACGGTACAGGTCGTTCAGGTCGGAGGTCGCGAAGCGGCCACCGTCCAGCTGCACCATCGGGCGCAGCTCCGGCGGGATCACCGGGACGACGTCGAGCACCATCGAGGCCGGGCTCATGCCGGTCTGCAGGAACGAGTTGACGACCTTCAGGCGCTTGATCGCGCGGATCTTGCGCTGGCCCTTGCCCTCGGAGATCTGCAGGTGCAGGTCCTCGGACTCCTGGGCCAGGTCGAACGCCTCGAGGCGGCGCTTGATGGACTCGGCGCCCATGTGGGCCTCGAAGTACTGGCCGAAGCGGTCCTGCAGCTCGTGGAAGATCTCGTCTTCACCCTTGAGCTGGCCCACCTCGAGCGTGCGGAAGTCCTCCCACACCTTCTCGAGACGGGTGATCTGGTCGTCGGTGCCCTTGCGGATACCGGCCATCTCCTTCTCGGCGGCGTCCTTGACCTTCTTCTTCTGGTCGGCCTTGGCACCTTCCTCCTCGAGCGCGGCGAGCTCCTCCTCCAGCTTCTGGAGGCGAGCGGCGACACGCGCGTCGCGGCGGTCGGCGAGCGTCTTCAGCTCGAGGCGGATGTTGTTCTCCTGCGTCGAGAGGTCGCGGTGGCGAGCCTCCTCGTCGACGGAGATCACCATGTACGCGGCGAAGTAGATGACCTTCTCGAGGTCCTTCGGTGCCATGTCGAGCAGGTACCCGAGGCGCGACGGGACGCCCTTGAAGTACCAGATGTGCGTGACAGGCGCCGCGAGCTCGATGTGGCCCATGCGCTCACGACGGACCGAGGACTTGGTGACCTCGACGCCGCAGCGCTCGCAGACGATGCCCTTGAAGCGGACGCGCTTGTACTTGCCGCACGCGCACTCCCAGTCGCGCGAGGGGCCGAAGATCTGCTCGCCGAACAGACCGTCCTTCTCGGGCTTCAGGGTGCGGTAGTTGATGGTCTCGGGCTTCTTGACCTCGCCGTAGGACCAACGACGGATGTCGTCAGCGGTGGCCAGGCCGATGCGAAGCTGATCGAAAGTGGTTGATTCGAGCACTGGTTCTCCTGTGTCGGAAATTCGTTCGTTACCTGGCGCGCTTAGATCTCGTCGATCGACGACGACTCGAAGCGGCTGGAGATGTTGATGCCGAGCTCTTCGGCGGCGCGGAAGGCGTCATCGTCGGTGTCGCGGAGGTTGACCGCCGTGCCGTCGGCCGAGAGGACCTCGACGTTCAGGCAGAGCGACTGCATCTCCTTCATGAGCACCTTGAACGACTCGGGGATGCCGGGCTCCTGGATGTTCTCGCCCTTGACGATGGCCTCGTACACCTTGACGCGGCCGAGGATGTCGTCGGACTTGATCGTGAGGAGCTCCTGCAGCGCGTATGCGGCGCCGTAGGCCTCGAGGGCCCACACCTCCATCTCACCGAAGCGCTGACCGCCGAACTGCGCCTTACCACCGAGCGGCTGCTGGGTGATCATCGAGTACGGGCCCGTCGAGCGCGCGTGGATCTTGTCGTCCACGAGGTGGTGCAGCTTCAGGATGTACATGTAGCCGACCGAGATCGGAGCCGGGAACGGCTCGCCGGAGCGGCCGTCGAACAGCTGCGTCTTGCCCGTCGAGTCGATCAGGCGCTCGCCGTCGCGGTTCGGGGTCGTCGAGTCGAGCAGACCCGCGATCTCGGCCTCGAAGGCACCGTCGAACACCGGGGTCGCGACCTTGGTGCCGGCCGGCGCCTCGAGTGCCTGCTCGGGCAGCGAGGTGGCCCACTCCGGGGTGCCCTCGACCTTCCAGCCCTGCTGGGCGATCCAGCCGAGGTGCAGCTCGAGGACCTGGCCGAAGTTCATTCGACCCGGGATGCCGAGCGGGTTCAGGATGACCTGGACCGGCGTGCCGTCCGCGAGGAACGGCATGTCTTCGACGGGGAGGATCTTCGCGATGACGCCCTTGTTGCCGTGACGGCCGGCGAGCTTGTCACCCTCGGTGATCTTGCGCTTCTGGGCGATGTAGACCACGACGCGGCGGTTGACGCCCGAGCCGAGCTCGTCGTCGCCGTCCTCGGCGTTGAACTCCTTGACCGCGATGATCGTGCCCTGCTCACCGTGGGGCACCTTCAGCGACGTGTCGCGGACTTCGCGGCTCTTCTCGTTGAAGATGGCGCGCAGCAGACGCTCCTCGGCCGACAGCTCGGTCTCGCCCTTCGGCGTGACCTTGCCGACGAGGATGTCGCCGGGACGCACCTCGGCGCCGATGCGGATGATGCCGCGCTCGTCGAGGTCCTTCAGCAGGTCGGGGCTCACGTTGGGGAGATCACGGGTGATCTCCTCCTTGCCGAGCTTCGTGTCGCGGGCGTCGACCTCGTACTCCTCGATGTGGATCGAAGAGAGGGTGTCGTCCTTCACCAGGTCCTGGCTCAGGATGATCGCGTCCTCGAAGTTGTGACCCTCCCACGTCATGAACGCGACGAGGAGGTTCTTGCCGAGCGCGAGCTCGCCGTTCTCGGTCGCGGGACCGTCGGCGATGACCTCGCCGGCCTCGACGCGCTCGCCGGCCGAGACCACGACACGCTGGTTGTAGCTCGTGCCCTGGTTCGAACGGTCGAACTTGCGGAGGAAGTAGTCCTGCGTGCCGCCCTCGTCGAGCTGCACCGTCACGACGTCCGCAGAGACCTCGACGACGACACCGGCCTTGTCGGCGGTGACGACGTCACCGGCGTCGATCGCGGCGAAGCCCTCCATGCCCGTGCCGACCACCGGCGACTCCGAGCGGAGCAGCGGCACGGCCTGGCGCTGCATGTTCGCACCCATGAGGGCGCGGTTCGCGTCGTCGTGCTCGAGGAACGGGATGAGCGAGGTCGCGACCGACACCATCTGGCGCGGCGAGACGTCCATGTAGCCGATCTCCTCCGAGTGGAAGAGGTCGACCTCGCCGCCGTTGCCGCGGCGCGCCAGGACGCGGTCCTGGGCGAAGCGGCCGTCGGCCTTGAGCTCGACACCGGCCTGGGCGACGATGTAGTCGCTCTCCTCGGAGGCGGTCAGGTAGTCGATCTGGTCGGTGACCTTGCCGTCGACGACGCGGCGGTACGGCGTCTCGATGAACCCGAACGCGTTGATGCGCGCGAACGAGGCCAGCGAGCCGATCAGACCGATGTTCGGGCCTTCAGGCGTCTCGATGGGGCACATGCGGCCGTAGTGCGACGGGTGGACGTCGCGGACCTCGACGCCGGCGCGCTCACGCGACAGACCGCCGGGGCCGAGGGCCGAGAGGCGGCGCTTGTGCGTCAGACCCGCGAGCGGGTTGTTCTGGTCCATGAACTGCGACAGCTGCGACGTTCCGAAGAACTCCTTGATCGCGGCCACCACGGGGCGGACGTTGATCAGGGTCTGCGGCGTGATCGCCTCGATGTCCTGCGTGGTCATGCGCTCGCGGACGACGCGCTCCATGCGCGACAGACCGGTGCGGACCTGGTTCTGGATGAGCTCTCCGACCGCGCGGATGCGACGGTTGCCGAAGTTGTCGATGTCGTCGATGTCGAGACGGATCTCGGCCGGCTTGCCGCCGCGCACGCCGTCGAAGGTGGCGTCGCCGCGGTGGATGCGCACGAGGTACTTGATCGTGGCGACGATGTCGTCGACCGTCAGCACCGAGTCCGACAGCGGCTTGTCGAGGCCGAGCTTGTGGTTGATCTTGTACCGGCCGACCTTCGCGAGGTCGTAGCGCTTCGGGTTGAAGTAGAAGTTGTCCAGGAGCGCACGCGCGGCCTCGGCGGCCACCTGCTCGCCCGGACGGAGCTTGCGGTAGATGTCGCGGAGGGCGTCTTCCTTGGTGAGGATGGTGTCCTTCGACAGCGTCTCCTCGATCGAGTCGAAGCCGGCGAACTCGGCGAGGATGTCCTCGCTGGTCAGGCCGAGCGCCTTGAGGAAGACGGTGACCGACTGCTTGCGCTTGCGGTCGATGCGGACGCCGACCTGATCGCGCTTGTCGATCTCGAACTCGAGCCACGCACCGCGGCTGGGGATGACGCGCGCCGAGACGATGTCCTTGTCGGACGTCTTGTCGGCCGTCTTGTCGAAGTACACGCCGGGCGAACGGACGAGCTGCGACACGACGACGCGCTCGGTGCCGTTGATGATGAAGGTGCCCTTGCCGGTCTGGAGCGGGAAGTCGCCCATGAAGACCGTCTGCGTCTTGATCTCACCGGTCTGGTGGTTCATGAACTCGGCCTCGACGTAGAGCGGGGCGGCGTACGTCTTGCCGCGCTCCTTGCACTCCTCGATGGAGTACTTCTCGGGCTCGAGGTACGGGTTCGTGAACGAGAGCTGCATCGTCTCGCTCAGGTCCTCGATCGGGCTGATCTCCTCGAAGATCTCCTCGAGGCCGCTGATCTCGGGCACGTCGGTGCGACCGTCGGCCTTCGCCTGGGCGACGCGGGCCTTCCATGCCTCGTTGCCGACGAGCCAGTCGAACGACTCGGTCTGCAGCGCGAGAAGGTCGGGGACCGTCAGCGTGTCGGAGATCTTGGCGAACGAGAGGCGGGATGCTCCGCGGCCGTTCTTGGGGGTGGTGGGGTTGGATGCGTTGCGCGCAGCAGCCAAGGGGATTACCTCCGTGGGCCCGTAGGGCTCGTTTCCTTGTCGTCAGGTGGAGTGCTCTCTTCCCCGAAACCCGCGCGGCACTCCTCGCGTGAACGCGGGGGGGCGCAGGCACAGCCGACCACCATATGAGGGCAGGGGGAATCCAAGAGCGCAAAGACCCACTATACGTCGGACGACGCGCCGTGTCCAGTCGGATTCTTGAAAAGTTCTGGATGCTGCGGTATAAGCCCGACGGGGCGCCGTTCCTGATACACCGACGCTCTGAACCCGTGGCGGCGACCGGCCCTCCGGGTCCATGATGTGCTCATGACTGGGGGACGATCCCCCGTGATCCGCACGCCCGACCAGCGGATCCGGGTGTTCGTGAGCTCGACCCTGCGCGAGCTCTCCGACGAACGTGAAGCAGTGAGGTCGGCCATCGAGCGCCTGCGACTCGCGCCCGTGATGTTCGAGCTGGGCGCGCGCCCGCACCCGCCTCGAGACCTCTACCGGTCCTACCTCGCCCAGAGCGACGTGTTCGTCGGCATCTACGGCGCCAGCTACGGGTGGGTCGCTCCCGAAGAGGAGGTGTCCGGACTCGAAGACGAGTACAACCTCGCCCCCCGCGAGATGCCCAAGCTCATCTACGTCAAAGACACGGACTCCCGCGACGAACGTCTCACCGGGCTCATCTCCCGCATCCAGGCCGACGACACCGCCGCCTACCTGCACTTCCACACGGCCGCCGACCTCGAAGACCAGGTCGCCGGCGACCTGGCCATGCTCCTCGCCGAACGCTTCGACGAGTCGCGAGCGACCGCCGAGCCCGAGCTGGAGCCGGAGGCTCCGACCCTGATCGGCCGTGTTCCCGTCCCCTACACGCCGACGATCGGCCGCGAGGCCGACATCGACGCCGTGCGCACGCTCCTCGCCCGCGGCACCGACCGCGTGGTGAGCCTCGTCGGCCCCGGCGGCATCGGCAAGAGCCGCCTGGCCATCGAGACCGCCCTGGCCTGCGGCGACATGTTCCCGGACGGGGTGTACTTCGTGCTGCTCGAGGGCGTGCTCGAGCCGGGACTGCTGCTGCCGACGATCGCCTACTATCTCGGCATCCGCGACAACGGCGAAGCCGCCCTCGAGGAGCGCATCGCGCATGCGCTCGCCGAACGGCGCGTGCTGATCGTGCTCGACAACTTCGAGCAGATCGTGGATGCCGCACCCGTCCTGGTGCGGCTCTACACCGTGGCGCCGACGGCCACGTTCCTGGTGACGAGCCGCATCGTGCTGCGCATCCGCGGCGAGCGCGTCTTCGAGGTCTCACCGCTGACGATGCCGGCCGGCGACGGACCGGCGAGCCTGGATCGGGCGACGCGGTCCGCGGCGGTGACGCTGTTCGTCGACCGGGCCCGCGCGATCGACGCCGACTTCGACGTCACCGCCGACAACGCCGGTGACCTGGCCGACATCTGCCGGAGGCTGGAGGGGCTGCCGCTCGCGATCGAACTGGCCGCGGCGAAGGTGCGCATCCTGAGCCCCGCGGGTATCGCGGAGCGCCTCGAGCGCAGCCTGCCGCTGCTCACGGCGGCCGTCCGCGATCTTCCCGAGCGGCACCGCACGATGCGCGCGACGATCGACTGGAGCGTGAGCCTGCTGCCCGACACGCAGCGCGAGCTGCTCGAGGACCTCGGCGTGTTCGCGACGCGGTTCACACTCGATGCGGTCGAGGCGCTCGGCGCGGGGCGCTCGTGGGGCGACGACGCGATCGACGCCCTCACCGCGCTCATCGACGGCTCTCTCGTGAAGCAGGGCGAGGTCGGCGGGCGGCGCGTGTTCTCGCTGCTCGCGATGGTGCGCGAGTACGCACTGGGGCGCCTGAAGGACCGCGGCGACGCCGTGCAGGTGCGCCGCGCCCACGCCGACTACTACCGCGCACTCGTGCAGCGGCTCGCCCCCGGTCTGGGTGGCGACGGGCAGGCGGAGGCCGTCGTGCGCCTCGGGCTCGAGCTCCCGAATCTGCGCGCGGCGGTCCGCCACCTGATCTACACGAACCGGCTCGACGACGCCGGCGACTTCGCGTGGAGCCTCCTCATCTACTGGTGGATCTCTGGCTTCTTCGCCGAGGTGCGCGTCTGGATGCTCGAGCTGCTCGAGAAGCAGCACGATGAGCCGATCACGCAGCGCACCCGGGCGATCGCCTGGTTCTTCGCCCTGTGGGGCGAGATGTGGCAACGGCCCAGCGAGCAGGTGATCGCCGGCCTCGGGGAGTGCGTCCGGCTGTTCACCGAGAGCGGCGACGAGGATGCCGCAGCCATGGCGCTCGCCGCACGCGCGACGGCGCGCGTGCAGTTCTCCCACCTCGACACCGACAAAGCCGAGGCCGAGCTGCGCGAGGCCGTCGTGACACTGAGCGAGCGGGGCAACACGTGGGCGGAGGCGATCACCGAGGTGTCGCTCGGCCGGCTCGCGTGGGTGCGGGGCGCCACCGACGACGCCCTCGCCCATTTCGATCGCGCCACTTCGGTCGCCGAGGCGCGCGGCGACCTGTTCACCACCTCTGTCGCGGGCAACCTGCGCGCACGCCTCAACTTCCAGCTGGGCCGCATCGAGGATGCCGAGCGCGAGTTCGTGCACACCCTGCTGCTGTCGATCCGGCTGCACTACGAGGAGGGCGTCGCGTACGGGCTGGAGGGGGTCTGCGCGGTCGCCGCCGCGCACAGCGAGGCCTGGCGTGCGGCAGCCCTGGCGGTGGCCGCCGGCGTGATCCGGCGGCGCATCGGCATCTTCGACGTCGAGGCGTTCACCGTGCACACGCCGTACCTCGAGATCCTGCGCGGGCACGACCCGCAGAGCGTCGATGCCGGCCAGACCGCCGGCGCCGATCTCACCGTCGCCGAGGCGGTGCAGCTCGCGCTGCCCGAACACGAGTGGGACACCGTCGCCGACATCCTGCGCACCTGGTAGCCGCACGGACCGCAGGCGCCGGCCTCCGGCATCCGCTCTCAGGTATCAGCACCGCGCGCGAGGGGCTCTGGTGCGGTGAGGAGCGTGCTCATATGCTGTGCACCGAACTGCGCTCCTCGAATCCAAAGGTGACTGGGCACCGCTGCGAGGGGGGTCGAGATGGGTCTGGTTCCTGACGTGCCACGCGGCACAGTCGACGTCGAAGGCGACGGAGACTCCCTCGACGTGCGCATCGACCAGGCCCCGGCGGACGTCGTGCCCGATGAGCATGGAGTCACACTGCTGGCGGATGTCGTCCTCCACGCTCGGGCGGACACCGTGGTGACGCTGCTCGTCCGGGCGGGCGACGGCTTCCACTACGCCGCGCTCACGGTGCGCGACGGGATCGCGGAGCTCATCCGCCTCGAGCATCAGGGGGACCGCCGCTTCGGCGCGCGCATCGCGCTCGCGTCCGGGGAGACGCTTCACCTGACCGTGATGGCCAGCGGGGCCGAGGCGGGCATCGCCTGGCTGGAAGCGCAGGCCGCCGTCGGCGGGATGGGGATGGGCGGTGCGACCGAGGTGGCCGAGGAACCCGCGGTGCCGACCGCCGACGCGGCTCCCCCGCCCGCGACGCCGGACTTCGAGGGCGACGGGGCGTTCGCTCCGGAGCCGGTGGACGACGGACCGATCGGCGGGACCGGCGGGTTCAGGAGCAGATCCCCCGGGCTGGCGCCGCCTGCACCCGCTCCCGCCGCACCCGGTCCCGTTCCTGCGGCACCTCCGGCGACGGCCCCGCCCGCGCCGGCTCCGAGCTCGCCCACCGGTGGCATGGACGGCGCGACGCCGGTACCCGCCGTCGTCGACGCCGAGGTGCCGTCGCGCGTCGTCGCCGGCGTCGCCTTCGATGCCGTCGTCAGGCTCTCGCTCGAGGACCTCGCGCCGACGGCCGGTACGGCGCGCAGGCAGGCCCGGGCGCGGTTCGACTCGTCACGCGACATCGACGTCGCCATGCAGCTGCGCGGCCTCGCCTTCGCCGACGGCACCCCGCCGGTCATCACCACCTCACTGCCCGCGAGGGGCGAGGATCCCCGGCGTCTCGTCTTCCGGCTCATCCCCGACTCCCCCGGGCGCGGCCACATCACGGTGACCTTCACCCAGCGGCCCGTGGTCACGCCGCTGGCCGTCCTGGCGCTGAGTGCGCCGATCGACCCGGACGACGGCAGTGACGCCACCGGAGACACACGGCTGGTGGCGGCATCCGTCTCCGCGCCGCCGCGCAGCATCGCGGATCTCCCCACGCTCGTGATCGACGAGTCGATCTCGCGCGGCCGCTCCGAGCTGCTCATCACGGCGAAGATCGGCCGACAGGTGGTAACCAACTCGGTGCACCTCGACGACAAGAGCGCGTACGTCGAGGGCATCTACGCCGACCTCGCCGCGATCAGATCGGCGTATCGGCAGACCGTGGAGGATGATCCCGACGAGGCCGAAGAAGCGGCTGACACGGTCCGCCGCGACGTGCGCACCCTCGGCGCCCGGATCGCACAGGACCTGCTGGGAGATGACGTCAACTCCTTGCTGTGGAGTCGACGCCGGAGGATCTCGCAGCTCGTGCTGCAGACGTCGGGGGAGCTCGACATCCCCTGGGAGATCGTGCACCTCGTCCCCGCGCGCCGGCAGCGGCCCGATGCGGAGCGCTACTTCCTCGGCGACCTCGGGCTGACGCGGTGGATGTACGGGACGACGCATCCCACCGTCCTCCCCGTCGACACCGGCCGGGTCGTGGCGGTCGCTCCGGAGTACATCGATCACAACCTGGCCCTGCCGCGCGCCCGCGAAGAGATCCAGACGCTCGGCGACCTGCTGGCGCTCACCCCGCGCTCCGCCGCCGACCCTGCCGCTTTCCGTCAGGCGATCGCGGACGGCTTCGACCTGCTGCACTTCGCGGGGCACGGCCGCTGGCGGGATGCCGCTCCGCGCGGCCAGGAGATCGCATTCGCCGCGTTCTCGGCCGACCACGACGACGGCACCGCGTCGTACACCGACTCGGACGCGCGGCGCGACCTGCCCGAACTCGACGAGCCGCAGGCCGGGGCATCCGCTCCGTTCGTGTTCCTCAGCGCATGCGACGTCGGCCGGCTCCGCTCGGGCGCCACCGGACTCGGCGGGTTCGCCGAGGCGTTCCTGCGTGGCGGAGCCGGCGTGTTCATCGGGTGCTCGTGGGCGGTGCGCGACGACGTCACCGCGTTGTTCGTCCGCACCTTCTATACGCAGACGCTGGGTGAGCGCGCGACCGTCGGCGAGGCGGTGCTCGCGGCACGGCGAGCTGCCCGCGAATCCGGCGACCTCACCTCACTCGCGTTCACGGTCTTCGCCGATCCGCGCGCGAAGCTCGTCCCCACCGTCCGCGCCGGCGGCGCCGACCACTGACTCCATCCATCACCAGCAGACAGGACGTGACATCATGCCCGACACCACCGCGACCGCCCGTGGCGCGACGCTCAGCGCGGCGCAGCTCACGGCGCTGCGCAAGCACGTCGTCCACACCGAGGACGGACGCCTCGCCACGGCGGCGAGCGCCAGGCCGCGCACCGTCGACGACTTCAAGACCACCGCCGACGACGTCAAGCGCATGGTCGACGTCGACCTCGCCGCCTTCGTCGACCAGCTGGCGAAGAAGACGCCGGCCGGGGAGGCGCCGCCGCCCGTGCCGGTGTTCATCTGGGCCCACGGCGGGCTGACCGACAAGGCCGCGGGGCTGCAGACGGCAGAGCGCCAGGTCGGGTGGTGGAAGAAGAACGGCGTGTACCCCATCCACCTCGTCTGGGAGAGCGGGTTCAAGACGACGCTCGAGGACGTCGTCCGCGGCAAGGCGGGCAAGCGCGGGTTCACCGACCTCACCGATCTCGCGGTGGAGGCGGCGGCCCGCCTGCTCGGCGGGCGGAAGTTCTGGGACGACATGAAGGTCGACTCCGCCGGCGCCTGCCTGCCGAGCATCGACGGCGGCACGGCCGGCGGCGCCTACGTGCTCGCAGCGGCGCTCCGGGAGTACATGGCCGCCAACGCCGGCGCCATCGAGCTGCACATCGCGGGGCACAGCGCGGGGTCGATCTACCATTCGCACTTCGTGCCGCGGCTGTTCGAGGGCGACGACAAGGTCGACAGCGTGAAGAGCGTGACCTTCCTCGCGCCGGCGGTGCGCGTCGACACCTTCGAGGCGACGCTGCTGCCGCTCGCCGAGACCGGCAAGATCGAGAACCTGTCGATCTTCACGATGAACGAGAACCAGGAGAAGCGCGACAACACGGCCGGGGTCTATCGCAAGTCGCTGCTGTATCTGGTCTCCCGGTCGTTCGAGGCGGAGAAGGATGCCGAGATCCTCGGTCTCGAGGAGCACCTGCGCCGCTCCGGGCGGACAATGGCGTACCTCGGCGACGTCTCCGAGCGTCTCGTCCTCGGCCCGGTCGCCCGCGGCCGTCGCAGCAGCACACAGGCCACCTCGCACGGCGACTTCGACAACGACGAGGAGACCATGATGAGTCTCGCGCGCCGGGTCGTCGGAGTTCCCGACAGCGGCGAGGCCGACCACGTCGCCGTCTTCCCGAGCCGTGCGCGCGACGTCAGCGAGTTCACGCCCGCACCGCGCCCGGAGCCGACCGGCGCCCGGGGTGCGGCGCCGCGCAAGCTCGCGCTGTGCATCGGCATCGACGCGTACCCCAAGGACCCGCTGAGCGGCTGCGTGGCCGACGCCGAGGCCTGGGCCGAGGCGCTGGGCGGCGCCGGCTTCACGGTGGAGTCGATCCACAACGCGGACGCCACCCGCGACGCGATCCTGCGGGCGATGCTCGACAAAGTGTCGTCGGCACGAGACGGCGACATCGTGGCGATCCAGTTCTCGGGGCACGGCACGTTCGTTCCCGACCTCGACGGCGACGAGACCGACGCGTTCGGCCCGAAGGACGAGGCCCTCTGCCCCGTCGACTTCCGGGACGGGCAGCTCATCGTCGATGACGACCTCGGTGCCATCTGGGACGCGATCCCCGAGGGCGTCTCGGTCACGCTCTTCTTCGACTCGTGCCATTCCGGCTCGGTGAACCGAGAGATCACGCCGGCCGAGTTCGAGACGCGGAAGATCCCCGCCGGCGCGACCCCGCGCATGACCGTGCTCGACGCCGACGAGGAGGCGGCGTTCCGCCAGGAGCGGGCCGCGTCGCCCACCGACGCCTTCCGTACGGCTGCGTGGAAGCGGGTCGTCGACGTCGAGACCGACCGCGCCGCGGTGCCCCGCGTGCAGCGGGCCGACGGCCGGGAGGTGCTGATCAGCGCGTGCCAGCCCGACCAGGTCGCCCTGGAGACCAACGGTCACGGCGTGTTCACGTCGGCCGCCCTCCGGGTGTTCGCCCAGACGCCCACGCTGAGCAACAGCGAGTTCGTCCGCACGGTCATCGACATCCTCGACGACACCTACGAGCAGCGGCCGCTGCTGTCAGCGGCAGGCGACCTGAACGCCCGAGGACTGCTGTCCTCGGTGCGCGACGGGCTTCCGGCCGCGGCATCCGCCACCATCGAAACGAACGGACACCGCGCACCCGCCGAGATGCGCACCGCGGCGATCGTGGCCATCCTGCGCGCGACGGCCGACCTGCTGGAGGCCGGCGGTGATTAGCCCCGGGCTCCTGCTCCGTCACGCCGACGCGCGGGCGTGCCGGAACCGGATGCGGGTGCCCGGCCGAGCCTGCGCGACGAGGTCGAGCGCAGCATCCGTCACGACCGCGATCACAGGATAGCCGCCGGTCACCGGCCCGTCGGCGAGGAGGATGGTCGGCCGGCCGCTGGGCGGCACCTGCAGTGCCCCCGGCACCATGCCCTCGCTCGGCAGCTCGCCGGGGCGCGTGCGGGCGAGCTCGGGGCCGTCGAGACGCGCGCCGACGCGGTCGGCGTGGTTCGAGACCGTCCAGACCGCGTCGTACAGCGTCGTCAACGCGTCAGGGGCGAACCAGTCGGCGCGCGGGCCCGGTGCCAGTTCGAGTTCGAGCTCGTCGTCATGCGGCGCACCCCAGGCGGCGGGCGGTGCCACCGGGATGGGTACGCGTGCGTCGTCGCGGACGTCGATCACATCACCGGCGCCGAGCGCCGCAGGTCCGAGCCCCGCGAGCAGGTCGGTCGCCCGAGAGCCGAGCACCGGATGCGCGTCCAGCCCGCCGCGCACCGCCACGTACGCCCGCGCGCCGTGCGAGAACCAGTCCAGGTGCAGCTCGGAGCCCTCCGGCCACCGATGCGCCTCGTAGGGGTCGACCGCCCGCCCTCCGATGCGCACGACGCCCCAGGCGCCGGTCACGGCGACCCACAGATCGGCCTCGGCGACGGCGCGCAGCCCGCCCATCGTGACCTCGATCGCGGCCGCTGCCTCGGGGTTGCCGAGCAGGCGGTTCGCGGTGCGGAGGGCCGCGCGATCGAGCGCCCCCGAGACGGCGACCCCGACGGATGCCGCGCCCTCGCGCCCGAGATCCTGCAGCGTGGCGAGGAGGCCCGGTTCGAGGATGCGGATGCTGCGTCCGCCGGGGACCGCTCGATCCGCCGCCGAACGTGCGTGCTGCGCCGCCGCACCTGTTCCGGGCGCACTGAGCGGGATGGCGGCACGGGCACCGGTCACCTGTCGGAACCGGACCCGCGTTCCCGGTGCGAGGAGCGCGGGGGACGCGGCATCCGGATCGAACAGTGCCGCGTTCGTCGTGCCGATGAGCCGCCAACCTCCTGGGGTGTCGCGTGGGTACGCCCCGGAGAATGCGCCGGCGAGCCCTACCGCCCTGGCCGGCACTCGCGTGCGGGGCGACGCCAGTCGCGGCACGTCGAACGGCCAGCCCGCGCTGACGAGGTAGCCGAAGCCCGGCGCGAAGCCGGTGAATGCGACGCGCCACTCGGCCGTGACGTGATGTCGCACCAGCTCGTCGACGCTCGTGCCGATCAGGTCGGCGGTCTCGGCGAGATCGGCCCCGTCGTAGACGATGTCGAGCTCGACCAGCGGGCCTGCGGCGTCGGCGTCGGGCTCGGCGTCTGCGGCCGCCGCGAGCGCCCACGCGCGGGCAGCGGCCAGCGGCAGGCGCCTCGGATCGACACGGACCAGCACCGTCCGCGCGGCGGGAACAAGGTCGACGACGCCCTCCGGCCAGGTGGCGGCGAGCGCCGCGTGCAGCGGCAGCACCTCGTCGAGCGCCTCGACCTCGAGGAGGAACGCCCGCTCCCCCATCGACCGCACCCGCGGAGTCAGCACGGCGGCCGCCCCGCCGGGCCGGTCGCGATCCGCCCGGATTCGGTGATCCCCCCGGCGTCGGTGGACCTTCTGAGGCGAAGCGTCACCACGGCGCCCGCACCTCCACGCCCGCCTCGTCCAGCGCGCTCCGCACGGCGCGTGCCATGGCGACGGCGGCCGGCGAGTCGCCGTGCACGCACAGCGAGGCGGCTGCACCGTCGAGCAGCGTCCCGTCGATCGCCTCGACCACGCCCTCGCGTGCGAGCCGCACCGCCCGCGCGGCGACCTGCCCGGGGTCGTCGAGCAACGCCCCCGGCTGCCCGCGCGGCACCAGCCCGCCATCCGGAAGATAGCCGCGGTCGAGGAAGGCCTCGCGCACGAAGGGAAGACCCACGGATGCCGCAGCCGCCGCGATCTCGCCGGGCAGCCCCAGCACGGGCATCGGTCGGCCGAGCTGCTCCGAGAATCCGGCGACAGCGCGGGCGACGGCATCCGCCTGTTCCCGGTCGCCGATGACGGCGTGGTAGAGCGCGCCGTGCGGCTTGACGTAGCGGAGATCGGCGCCGGCGAGGTGCAGGCGTTCGAGCTGCTCGAGGACCGTTGCGGCGAGGTCGCCCGCGTCCATCGCGACCGGCACGCGGCCGAAGTTCGCCGGATCGGGGTACGCGGGGTGCGCGCCCACTGCCACACCGAACCGCTCCGCCCGCGCGACTGACGCGCGCATCGAAGTGGCGTCGCCCGCATGCCCGCCGCACGCGATGCTCGCGCTCGAGATCACCGCGAACATCGCCTCGTCGTCGGCCGTCGGCACGCCGTCCACCGTCTCACCGAGGTCCGCGTTGAGGTCGATCGCCGTCACGGATCCCACGGTACGCCCGGCCCGGCCCGCGCCTGCCCTGCGCCTGACTGTGCCCCACGCGTTACGGATGAGTAAAGGCTGGGCGGAACGGGTGCGCCGCGCGGCGCCGCCGGGCAGGATGGAGCCCATGGCCCGAACCCATGAACGTCTCGCGGCCGGGGCGCCGCTGCTCCAGGTGCGCGACATCGCCGTCGAGTTCCAGACCATCGACGGCCCGGTGCACGCCGTCGAGGGCGTCGACCTCGACCTCGCCGCCGGTGAGACGCTCGCCATTGTCGGCGAGTCGGGCTCGGGCAAGTCCACCACCGCGATGGCGATCATCGGCCTCCTGCCCGGCAACGGCAAGGTGACCCAGGGCAGCATCCTGTTCGAGGGCGAGAACCTCGTGGGCGCGCCCGAGAGCGTGCTGCGCACGATCCGCGGTCGCTCCATCGGGCTGGTGCCGCAGGACCCGATGTCGAACCTCAACCCGGTCGCCCGGATCGGCAGCCAGATCGCCGAGACGCTCCTCGCCCACGGCCTCGCCACCCGGAGGGACGTCGACCGCAAGGTCGTCGAGACCCTCGCCGCGGCGGGCCTGCCCGACGCCGCCGACCGCGCCCGGCAGTATCCGCACGAGTTCTCGGGCGGCATGCGCCAGCGCGCCCTCATCGCCATCGGTCTCGCGTGCGACCCCAAGCTGCTCATCGCCGACGAGCCGACGAGCGCGCTCGACGTGACGGTGCAGAAGACCATCCTCGACCAGCTCGAGCGCATGACGAGCGAACGCGGCACCGCCGTGATGCTCATCACGCACGACCTCGGCCTCGCCGCCGAACGCGCGTCGCGCGTCGTGGTCATGAATCGTGGACGCATCGTCGAGCAGGGCCCGGCGCGGCAGATCCTCGAGGATCCGCAGCATCCGTACACCCAGGCACTGGTGAAGGCCGCGCCGTCGGTCGCGGCGGTGCGCCTGCGGCCCGAGGTGTTCCGCACCGCGTCGTCCGAGGCGCCGAAGCCCGACATCGCACCGGCCCCGTCGGCGCGCGTCATCGAACGGCCGGCAGCCGGGGCGGAGCCCGCAGGGCAGGAAGAGCCCACTCCCGACTACATCGTGGAGGCCGAGGGGCTGACCAAGGTCTACAAGGTGCGGGGCAGCAAGGAGGACTTCACGGCGGTGCAGGACGTGTCGTTCGTGATCCCCCGCGGCGAGACCGTCGCGATCGTGGGCGAATCCGGCTCGGGCAAGACCACGACGGCGCGGATGATGCTGAAGGTCGTCGAGCCGACCGCCGGCACCATCCGCTTCGACGGACAGGACGTCGCGTCCCTCAAGGGCGCCGCCCTCAAGCGGTTCCGCCAGCGCGTGCAGCCGATCTTCCAGGACCCGTACTCGTCGCTGAACCCGATGTTCTCGATCGAGCGCATCATCTCCGAGCCCCTCGACTTCTACAAGCGCGGCTCGTCCAAGGAGCGCGCGGCGCGCGTCCGGCAGCTGCTCGACGACGTCGCGCTGCCCGAGTCGATGCTGCGGCGGTATCCGTCGGAGCTGTCGGGCGGGCAGCGGCAGCGCGTGGCGATCGCGCGCGCCCTCGCACTCTCGCCGGACCTCATCGTGTGCGACGAGCCGGTGTCGGCGCTCGACGTGCTGGTGCAGGATCAGGTGCTCACGCTCCTGCGCGACCTGCAGCGCGAGTACGGCCTCAGCTACCTCTTCATCTCGCACGACCTCGCCGTCGTACGCCTCATCAGCGACTACGTCTGCGTCATGAAGGACGGGCAGCTCGTGGAGGCGGCATCCTCCGAGGAGATCTTCACCAACCCGCGGGACCCCTACACGCGGCGGCTCCTCGCCTCGATCCCCGGCAACGAGCTCGACATCGCCGTCTGACCCTGCGCTTCGACAAGTTCAGCGACCGGGCTCACCCGGTCCCTGAGCCTGTCGAAGGGTCAGCGCGCGCGGGTACGGGGGTCCATGGCCTCGCGGAGCGCCTCGCCCAGCAGCGTGAAGCCCAGCGCGGTGACGGTGATGCAGATGCCCGGAAGGATCGCGATCCAGGGGTTGACGGCCAGCTCGAGCTGCGCATACGTGAGCATGCGGCCCCACTCGGCGGTCTGCGGCACGCCGCCGCCCAGGCCGAGGTACGACAGCCCGGCCGCCTCGATGACGGCCGTCGCGAGCGACAGCGTCGCCTGCACGATGACCGGGCCCACCGCGTTCGGCAGCACGTGGCTCATCGTGATGCGTCCGCGACCCAGGCCGAGCGTCGCCGCCGACAGCACGTAGTCGCTCGAGCGCTGCTGCAGCATCGACGCCCGCAGCAGGCGCGCGAAGATGGGCACCTGGGCGGCACCGATGGCGATCATGATCGCGACGGGCGTCTGCCCCATGAGCGCCGCGATCGAGACCGCGAGCAGCAGGGACGGCACCGACAGCAGGATGTCGACGAAGCGCATGATGAGCGTGTCGACCCAGCCGCCGAACGTGGCGGCGATCAGCCCCAGGATCATGCCTCCGATCAGACCCACGAGCGTCGACACGATGCCGATCACGAGCGAGGCGCGCGCGCCCCAGATGAGCTTGGAGAGCATGTCGCCGCCGAAGCGGTCGAGCCCCAGGGGGAAGCCCGCGACCTCGCCGGGACCGGGGATGTGGCCGGGGGTGATGTACTGCTGGCCCGGGAGCTCCTCGGGCCCGTACGGTGCCAGCCACGGGGCGAAGATCGCGACGAGCACGAAGATCCCGATGATGACGCCGCCGACCCAGGCGCTCGGGTTGCGGCGCAGCCGCCGGAACACGTCGCGCCAGAATCCGCCGCCGCGGGTCTTGGCGGCGAGCAGCTCCTTGTCGTCGACCGCGGTGTCGTCGACGGGTCCGCCGCTCGGGGCGGGGGGAAGCATCGCGGACGTCATGCCGCACCTCCGAAGGGTTGTCCGATGAGCCGAGCGCGCGTCATCACTGCACCCGCACTCTCGGGTCGATGAAGCTGTACGAGACGTCCACCGCGAGGTTGATGATCGCGTAGATGACGGCGATGAAGAGGATGAACCCCTGCAGCACCGGGTAGTCGCGCGTGAAGATCGCGCGCGACAGGAACGATCCGATGCCGGGGTAGGCGAACACCGACTCGGTGAGGATCGCGCCCGACAGCAGCAGGCCGAACTGCAGGCCGATCGTGGTGACCACCGGCAGGAGCGAGTTGCGCAGGATGAACCGGCCCCGGATGGTGCCGCGCGAGATGCCCTTCGCCATGCCCGTCCGGACGTAGTCCGAGTTCTGCACCTCGAGCACCGAGGCGCGGGTGATGCGCGTGATGATCGCGAGGGGGATCGTCGCCAGCGCGATGCCGGGCAGGATGAGGTGCAGGAACGCGTCCCACGCGGCATCCCACTCCCCTGTGATGATGCCGTCGAAGACGTAGAAGTTCGTGTAGTGGGTGGCGTCCAGCCGCGGGTCCTGGCGGCCGTCCGACGGGAGCCACCCGAGCTGCACCGCGAACACCCACTTGAGGATCACGCCGAGGAAGAAGACCGGGATCGTGATGCCGATGAGGCTCGCGAAGACGGCGAAGTGATCGGCCGGCTTGCCCTGCCTGCGCGCGGCCCAGTAGCCGATCGTGATGCCCACGCCCACGGCGAGGACGATCGCGAACATGGTCAGCTCGAGCGTCGCGGGGAAGCGGCGCAGGAACTCCTCGGTCACGGGCCGCTGGGTCTGGATCGACACGCCGAAGTTGCCCTGGAGCAGCTGGCCGAGCCACGTGAAGTACTGCGCGATCAGCGGCTCGTTGAAGCCGTACAGCTCGTTGATCTCGGCGACCCGCTCCGGGGTCGCGCGTTCGCCCAGCAGGGCGACGGCGGGTCCGCCCGGGAGGGCGCGGACCCAGAAGAACAGGAGGAGGGTCAGCCCGAACAGGGTCGGGACGAGCAGGAGAAGACGCCTGCCGATGGTGCGTAGCACGTGGGGATCTCCGGGGACGGCGACCGGCGGTCGCGGGCGAGCGGACGGAGGGAACCGGATGCCCCGTCCCGGCGGGCTTCGCCGGGACGGGGCATCCGATCACAGCGTCACTCGCTGAGTTCCACCATGTTGTACACCTCGTCCTGCACCGGGCTGGCCGGGTAGGACGTGACGCGCGCGTCGAACGCGAGGGTGGGCACCGGGTGCGCGAGAGGCACGCCCGGCAGGAACTCCATGATCTGCTCGTTGATCGCCGCGTAGGCGGTCTCCTGCTCCTCCTCGGTCGCGAGTCCGCGCGCCGCGGTGAGCGCGTCGAACAGCTCGGCGTTGTCGAAGCCCCACTCGTTGGTCGGCAGACCGAAGAACGTGCCCACGAAGTTGTCGGGGTCGTTGTAGTCGCCGGTCCAGCCGAGCAGGTGGATGCCGTGGTCCGTGCCGCCCTGGATCAGGTCGAGGTACTCGACCCACTCGTTCGTGACGGGGTTGAGGACGATGCCGACGGCCTCGAGCTGGCTCTGCAGGTTGGTGAAGATCTGCTCGGGGTTGGGCATGTACGGCCGCGAGATGTTCACGGGATAGTTGAACGTGATCGTCAGCGGGTTCGCGTCCGTGTAGCCGGCCTCGGCCAGGAGGGCCTTGGCGGCCTCCGGGTCGTAGTCGTACGTCGTGACGTCCTCGTTCCAGCCGATCACGGCCTCGGGCATGAACTGCGTCGCGGCCACGGTGCCCTCCGGGAGCACCTGCGTGATGAGCGCGTCCTTGTCGATCGCGAGCGCGATCGCCTGGCGCACCTTCGGGTCCGAGAGGCCGGGGGCGGCCTGGTTCATGCCGAGATACAGCACGTTGAACGGGTCGCGGTTCACGAGCGAGAAGCCCGCGTCCTCGAGCGACTTCAGGTCGGCGGGAGCGACGAGGTCGTAGCCGTCGATGCTGCCGGCCTCGAGCGCCTGGCGGCGGGCCGTCGTGTCGCCGATCACCCGGAAGATGACCTCTTCGACCACGCCCTGCTCGCCCCAGTAGTCGGGGTTCGCCTTGAGCACCGTCTGCTCGCCGGGTGAGATCGAGTCGAACACGAACGGGCCGGTTCCGGTGGGGTGACCCTGGCCGTACTCGCTCTGGACGGGAGCCTCCTCGGTGCCGCCGATGTCGTCGGCACCGTACTTCTCGAGAGCGGTCGGGCTCTGGATCGAGAAAGAGGGCAGCGAGAGCGCAGGGATGAAGCCGGCGAACGGCTGCTTCAGCGTGATCGTCGCCTGGGTCTCGCTGTCGGCGGTGCAGCTGTCGTAGATCGAGTCGGCACCGAAGCCGCGCATGATGACGCCCCAGTAGTACGCCATGCTCTGCGAGGCGGCGACGCCGGTGAAGGCGTTCTGGCGGTCGAAGTTGAAGCAGACGGCCTCGGCGTTGAAATCCGTGCCGTCGTGGAACGTGACGCCCTCTTCGAGCGTGAAGACGTACGTCGTGTCGTCGGGCTGCTCCCAGCTCTTGGCCAGGAGCGGGGCCGGATCGGCGGTGCCGGGGACCGTGCCGACGAGTCCCTCGAAGATCTGACGGGCGACGCGGAACGTCTCGCCGTCGCTCGCGAAGGCCGGGTCGAGGCTGGCCGGGTCGCCCGACGCGCCGAACACGAAAGTCGTGTCGACGTCACCGGATGCGTCGTCGCCGTCGCCGCCGTCGTCGCGCTGGCTCGCGCAGGCGGTGAGGACGATCGCCCCGACGGCGACCGCGGCGACGCCGGTGAGCCAGCGCCTTCTCGCAGTGTGGAGCATGTGCTGTGCACCTTCCAGATCGTGTGGGCCTCGCTGCACGTCATCGTGAAGCTCGGGTGCGCTCAGCCCTCAGCAGGGTGTGATGGGTCCGACGCTACCCGGGCGCGGCCACACCGTCGGTTACACCTGTGTCTCGATTCTGTTTCGGCGTGTTCGGATGCCTCGCAGTGAGCGATCTGCGCGTGGAGTTCGGCTCTTCGAGCGCAGAAGTATCAACCGCGCCGTTCCGAGCCGCGTCCATCGCACCCCCGGGAGCGTCGATCGAGCGACCCGACGCGGCGAGGGCCGGGCTAACGTGGGACCATGGCACGCGCACGGGAGGTGGGAGCATCCGCCCCCTCCGTGCGCCTGTCGGACGGCACCCTCGCCCGCGTCGTGCCGTCGGCCTTCGGCGGCGGCTGGGAGCTCGACGTCGACGGCACGCCGCAGTCGCACGTCGACCTCGACGATCCGACGCACCTTCACTTCGAGTACGTGGCGCGCATGGGTGCCGTGATCGACCGTCTCCGGATGCCGGGGCAGCCGCTGACGGCGATCCACCTGGGTGCCGGCGCCCTCACGATTCCGCGGTACGTCGAGGCGACCCGCCCCGGCTCGCGGCAGCAGGTCGTCGAACTCGAGCCGGCCCTGTGGGACCTCGTGCGGGAGAACCTTCCGCTGCCCCGGGGCGCCTCGATCCGCGTGCGGATCGGAGACGCCCGTGAGGCCCTGGGGCGGCTTCCCGCCGGGCTGGTCGGCGCCGCCGACCTCATCGTGTCGGACGTCTACTCGGGCGCGCAGACGCCCGCGCACCTCACCACCGTCGAGTTCTTCACGGCGGCCGCCCGCTTCCTCTCCCCCGACGGCGTGCTGCTCGTGAACGTCGCCGACGGCGCGGGTCTGGCGTTCGCGCGCCGCGAGGTCGCGACGGTACAGGCGGTGCTGGAGCACGTCATCGTGCTCGCCGAGGTGCAGACGCTCAAGGGACGGCGCTTCGGCAATCTCGTGATCGCCGCGTCCCCGGCGCCGTTGCCGACCGAGTGGCTGCCCCGGCTCATGGCGGCCGGTCCGCACCCCGCCAAGGTGGCGGAGGGGCGCGAGCTCGAGGACTTCGCGCGGGGCGCCCGGGTCGCCACCGACGCCGATGCGACACCGTCGCCCAAGCCCTCGGCATCCGTCTTCAGCCGCTGACCATCACGACTCGGCGTGGCACGCCGGCGACCATCCGGGCGGCAGGCACACTGGTAGGGCCATCCGCGCGGCGAAGGGAGTCAGACGTGAGCTATATCAGCGGGTACGATCCCGATACTCTCCGCGAACGGGTGAATCCCAGCGAGTGCCGGGAGCGTCTCGAAGAGATCGGCGAGCAGCGCAGCCTGCCGGCGCTCCTCGAGCGGGTGTGGCTCCTCAAGGTGCTCGATCGCCCGGAAGACGCCCTGGTGATCTCGGAGCAGTCCGTGCGCGTCGCGCGTATGGCGGGCACCCGCAAAGACCTCCTGCGGGCCCGCATCCTGCACGCGACCGTGCTGCAGGCGCGCGGCGCGTACGCCGCCGCCGAGCAGGAGCTCACGACGTGCGCCGAAGAGGCCGAGGGGCAGGGCTGGGCCGGCATCGGCGCCTTCGCGTGCCAGCACCGCGGGAAGGTGCACTTCGACGCCGGAGACTACGAAGCCGCCCGCAAGGACTTCAAGCGGGCGCTGTTCCTCCGTCAGGAGTCCGGGGCCAGCGAGGACCAGCTCGAGTCCGTCCTTCTCGCCATCGACGCCGCCGACCGGCGCCGTGCCGCGGCATCCGTCGCCAGCTGAGACGGATGCCGTCGCCCTGACTGTCGGAGATATGTTCTAGTCTCGCATCCATGTCGGAACTGCATCGCGTACGGCACTGGGCCGAAGCCCTCATCGCCGCCCACCTCGATCCCTCGTGGACCTTCGCGTTCGACAACGCGAAGCGGCGCGCCGGGCTGTGCGACTACACGCACAAGCGCATCAGCGTCTCGCGGTATCTGGCGGCGCGCTACGACGACGACACCAACCACCAGACGCTGCTGCACGAGGTGGCGCATGCGCTCGCGGGTCCCCGGGCGGGACACGGTGCGCGGTGGAAGGCGGTCGCCCGCGAGCTCGGCTACGTGGGCGGCGCGACGCACAACGGCGAGACCGCGACCGACCTGGCTCCGTGGATCGGCGTGTGCCCCGCCGGGCACGTCGCCTACCGGCACCGCAAGGCGACCCGTCCGACGTCGTGCGCCAAGTGCGCACCGCAGTTCGACGAGCGCCACGCGTTCACGTGGACCCGGCGCGAGATCACCCGCGCGACGCGCCTCGCCGCGATGACCCCGCGGGACTGACCGGCGTCTGCTCGGCGACGGGGCGAGCGAGGAACGACCGGACTCTGCCCCGGTCGCTGAGCGAGCGAGGAACGATCGAGACGAAGCGCGTCAGTAGGCGACGAACGAGCCGTCGCGCAGCACGGAGACGACGGATGCCGCGTCCACCGCGGCGGCGGCGAGCACCTCGTCGCGCGAGTCGCGATCCAGCAGCTCCTGGCCCGAGCCGCTGGCGGTGAGCAGGTGGCGCACAGCGCCCCGCAGGCCGCGGAACGCCTCGCACGCGGCGGCGGACTCGGGCGAGGTGTGGTCGATGCCGAGCGCGCCGAGGGCGTCGACGATCGCGCCGGCGCCGAGCTGATCCTCGACGGCGAACCGCAGGGGGGCGCCGGGCTCGCGGCCGGCCAGCTCGCCGGCGGCGATCACGGCGATGCTCGTCCGCTCGCCCCGCCGGCGCTGGATGTCGAGCACGGTCCTCGCCACCGCCGACGCGTTGCGCAGGCTCCCCAGCAAGACGATTGCCTCGGTCTCCCCCGCAGCCTTCGCGACCGCGGCGCCGTTGAGCGACACGGCGTGCGCGGCGGCGTCGAGCGGCACGCGTTCGCCGCGGGCGACGGCATCCGTCACCGTCGTCGAGAACCGCAGCACATCGACGACCACGACGACGTCCGCAGGGGCGAGGCGGCGGAGGCCCTCGACGCTCCAGTCGTGGCGGACCTGGTAGCGACGCTGGTCGAAAGGACTCTCGGGCATCCGTCCAGCGTAGGCGGCGGCATCCGGAATCGACGCCGTCGAGCCCGGCCCCACGCGGAGGGGCGGGTGCGACACTGGAGCATGCGGATCCTGCTGAAGTTCGTGATCGACTGCGACCCCGACGCGGCCTGGCGGGCCCTGCACTCGCCGCGCGCCGTGGCCGAGCTCTACGGTCCGGTGATGGATCTGGCGCCGCTCGTGCCCAGCGGGCTGCCGACGGCGTGGACGCCCGGCGACGACGTTCCGGTGCAGCTGTCGGCGTTCGGCTCGGTGCCCATGGGGCGGCAGTTGATCCATGTCAGCGAGCGATCCGTCGCCGAGCCCGGCGGACGCGTGCGGGTCTTCCGCGACAGCGGCATCCCGCTGACGGGACCGCTCGCGAGCCTCGACGTGTGGGATCACCAGATGGCCGTCTCGCCGGCACCCGGACAGCCCGGCAGGACGCTGTGGCGGGACCGTCTGGTCATCGGCGGTCCGACCGCGCCGCTGCTGTGGCCGGTGCTGTGGGGCGTGTGGCAGTGGCGTGCGGCCCGCGTGAAGGCCCTCGCCCCCGGCTGGGCGCACGACCCCGAGCCCGCCGACGCCTGAACGGCGGTGTCCGCGCGATCGCTCGCGATCAGGCCTGCGGAATCACGGTGAGCACCCGCGCGGTGTATTCGAGGAACCTCACCATGAACGTGCGCAGGAACTCCTCGGTCGCCGCGACGGTGACCTCGCCGTCCGCTTCGATGAGGCCGGGCGTGAAGTGGATGTACGCCTCGGGCGTGGTCATCTGCCGCGCGTTGAGGAAGCTCAGCGTGCTGCGCAGCGACTGCTGGCCGACCGCAGTGCCGATCTGGCCCGCCGAGGCGCCGATGACCGCGGTCGGCTTGTCGGACCACGCGTTCTGGCCCCACGGGCGGCTCCCCCAGTCGATCGCGTTCTTCAGGGGACCCGGCAGGGAGCGGTTGTACTCGGGCGTCACGAACAGCAGCGCGTCGGCCGAGCGCACCGCCGCCTTGAAGTCGAGCGCGACCTGCGGATAGTCCGCGTCGAGGTCGCGGTTGTACAGCGGCAGGTCGCCGTAGCGGATCTCGAAGAACTCGAGCTCGGGCGGGGCGAGCCGCTGCAGCGCCGTGGCCAGGCGCCGGTTGATGGACTCGCGCGACAGGCTGCCGACGATGACGCCGACGCGGTAAGGCGGTTCGTGCTCCACGATGTCGATCTGCATGACGCCAGCCTGCACCCGGCGCAGAGGTGCACGCACCCCCATTGACGGACGGATGCCGGCAGCAGGTGCAGGTGGCGAGCCCGACCCCTATCGGTATCACCTGGGCAGGAGCATCCTCATCAACAACGGGACGGATGCCTCGGGCGCCCGCCCGAGCCACGCTGGGGGTCCGACATGTCCGACGGCATCGATTTCGCCAACGACGTCGGTCAGCCGCGCACCCACATGACGCTGCGGCTGATCGCACAGGATCCCAGCGTGCTCGGCGAGGACCAGCAGATCCTGACCGCACACGTGAGGGTGCCGTGGTCACGCACCGAGGTGGGTCCCCGAGGCGCCCGACTGCACGTGGTGGACTACGACACCGCGACCGGCAGCTACTACAAGCACCCCGCGATCCCCAGCGAGGACCCGTTCGCGGATGCCTCGGACGCGCAGCTGAAGAGAGAACGGGCGTTCCACGCGCAGCAGGTCTACGGCACGGCCGCGCGAACGCTCGCGGCGTTCGAGACGGCTCTCGGGCGCCGGCTGCCCTGGGGCTTCGCCAACCACCAGCTCGCCCTCGTTCCCCATGCGTTCGCCGAGGCGAACGCCTACTACTCGCGCGAAGACGGAGCCCTGCTGTTCGGCTACGTGCCGGCCGATGCCGACCGCGAGGCCGTCTACACGTGCCTGAGCCACGACGTCGTCGTGCACGAGACGACGCACGCGGTGCTGGACGGACTCCGGCGGCGCTACCTCGAGCCGGCCCTTCCCGATCAGGCCGCCTTCCACGAGGGCTTCGCCGACATCGTCGCACTGCTGTCGGTGTTCTCGATGCGTCCGGTCATCGAGCGGGCGCTCGGGCAGGCGGACAAGAACGGGCGCATCAAACGCGCGCGCGTCGAGCCCGCGGCGCTGCGTCAGAACGTCCTCGCAAAGGTCGCCGAGCAGATCGGCGGCGTGCTCACACAGGGACGCGGGGCGTTGCGCGAGTCGGCGAGGAAGCCGCCGCCCGCGGACTGGGCCAAGAAGCCCGAGTTCGACGAGCCGCATCGGCGCGGCGAAGTGCTTGTGGCAGTGACGTTCGAACTGCTGGTCGAGATCTGGTGGAAGCGGCTGCAGCCGCTCCTCTCCCGACCGAACGCGTCGGACGGTGACGGCCGCGGCGTCACGGTCGACCGCGCCCGGGCCGCCGAGGAGGGGGCGAGGGCGGCATCCCAGCTGCTCACCATGCTCATTCGCGGACTCGACTACCTGCCGCCCGTCGAGTTCGACTACGGTGACCTGCTCAACGCCGTGCTCCTCGCCGACGCCGAGGTGGTGCCCGATGACGACCTCGGCTATCGCGACCTGCTCATCGAGCGGTTCGAGGCCGCCGGGATTCGGCTCCCCCAGAACCGGGTCACCGATGTGCTCACCGCCCAGCCCCCGCCGCACTACCTGGGAATCAACTTCGCGGGGCTCCGCAGCGACCGTGACGAGGTGTTCCGTTTTCTGTGGCTGAACGCCCGGGGGCTCGACATCCCCACGAACTACTACACCGTCATCGAGTCGGTACTGCCGACGCAGCGGATCGGACCGGACGGCCTCGTGGTTCCCGAGTCGGTGGCGACGTACCTGCAGATGGTGAACATGACCGCCCGCGAGTTCACCGACGAGTCGGGACTGGAGCTGCCGTCCGGTGTCGATCCCGGGACGTCGGTGCAGCTGTTCGGTGGCGGCACCCTCGTCTTCGACCAGTTCGGACGGCTGAAGCTGCACATCTTCAAGCCGCTCACCGACTGGGACCGCCAGCTGCGCCGTCTCGACTACCTCGCGAAGACGGGCCGCCGTGATGCGCAGCAGCGTCTGGGGTTCTCCGAGGGGACGGCTCGCGGACAGGCGTTCGCCCGGCTGCACAGCAGCGACCTGAGCTCGGGGGAGGCATGGTGAGCACTCCGATCCGTGTCCGCGTCCGCATGTACCAGGTGGGCTTCGGCGACTGCTTCCTGGTCTCGGTCGAGTACGACGCTCCCCTCGCCGACGGCCGCGCCGAGCGGCACCTGCTCATCGACTTCGGGACCAGCCACTCGCCACGCGAGGGGATGGCGCGCGGGCGGATGGCCGATGTGGCCGCGCTCATCGAGACGCACACCGGCGGGCAGCTGGACGTGCTCGTGGTGACGCATCGGCACCGCGACCATCTGCGCGGCTTCGAAGTCGCCGCCGCCGGCGCCATCATGAAGAGGCTCGCGCCGAAGCTCGTGCTGCGGTCATGGACGGAGGACCCGGAGCTGTCGGCGACCGCCGACGGGCCGGATGACCGGCCGGGACTGACCGGAGCCGGTGGCGCCGAGGGGGTCGATGGGCCGGCGCGGGACGGCAGGACCGGGCCGATCAGCGCGGCATCCGTCAGGTACGCCGCTCTCATCGCGCAGGCACAGGAGCATGTCGCCCGCCTGAGTGAGCTCGTCGGCCTCGACGACGACATCCGCGCCGCGGTCGAGGACCAGCTCAAGAACGCGGATGCCGTCGCACTGCTGGACGAGCTCTCGCGCGACGGTCGCGGGCGCTACCTCTACGCCGGGATGGATGCGGGGATCGCCGACGTGATCCCGGGGCTCGAGGCGACGGTGCTCGGCCCGCCCACCGTCGACCAGGACTCGCGCGTCGCGCAGCAGCGCGAGAACGACGCCGAGTACTGGCTCACCGCACTGGACGCCTCGCTCCGCGTCGCGGGCTCGGGGCTCGGAGCCGACGCGCCGGCGCCCGTCACCCTGCCGCCCGGCCCGGTGCGCTGGCTGGTCGACCGGCTCGCCGACCAGCGGTCGCATTCCGCGGCCCGGCTGGTGCGGGACCTCGACGACGCGCTCAACAACACGAGCGTCATCCTGCTCCTCGAGGTGGGCGGTCTGTCGCTGCTCTTCCCGGGCGACGCGCAGATCGAGAACTGGCAGCACACGCTCGACCAGCTGCCCCGCGACGCGAAGCTGCGCGCGCGGCTGGCGGGGGTCGACCTGTACAAGGTGGGGCATCACGGCAGTCGCAACGCCACCCCGCGGTCGCTGCACGCCCTGTGGAAGGCCCGCTCCGCCGCCCGACCGCGGATGACGGCGCTGCTCTCCACCCGGCAGGACGTCCACGGCGAGCGCGAAACGGCCGTTCCGCAGGAGCAGCTGCTCACGGCGCTGCGCGGGGTCGCCCAGGTGTACTCGACCGACGAGACCGCCACGGGCGGAGACTTCGTCGAGGTCGTGGCGGACGCGCGCAAGGGCCCGTTCCGGCTCGTCCCTCCGTCGGTCTGACGGTTCCCTGCAGAGACTCGGGCATCCGGCGGTCTCAGTCCGCCAGCGCCTCGACCGGAGCCACCCGGGTCGCCAGCCGTGTCGGCACCACCGCGGCGACGAGGGTGAGCACCGCCGTCGCGACCACGATGATCGCGACAGGAAGCCACGGCACAGCAGGGGCGACGAGCGTCGGCGCCGAGAACGAGGGCGGCATCGGCACCGCGCCGAGGAGCGACTGCGCCCCGGCCCACCCGTAGACGGTGCCGAGCACGAGGCCCGTCACCGTGGCCGTGATGGTGATGTGGGCCGCCTCCAGAAGCACCAGGCGGCGCACCTGCCCCGTCGACACACCCAGTGCGCGCAGCAGTCCGAGCTCGCGCCGCCGCTGCACGACGCCGATGGTCAGCAGGTTCACGAGGCCCACCGCGGCGATGACCGCCGAGACCGCCACCAGGCCCATCATGATGCCCGCGAAGGTGTCCATGGCCGTCGTCATCTCGGCGGGCAGCGGTCCGTCCGCGGAGGCCGCGAACACCGCCTTCTGCGTCTCGAGGGCGACGGCGAACATGGTGACCAGCGTGACGCCCATGACCACGCCGATGGCCATGCGGCTCGAGCGCTCCGGGTACCGCAGCGCGTTCTCGGCGGCCAGGCGCGCCGTGGCCGACCGGCCGAACAGGCGGCCGACCAGGCGCAGGATCGGCGGCATGACGAGCGTCGCGCCGAGTGCCAGTCCTGTGAACGAGAAGATGCCGCCGAAGAACGCCACGATCACGCCGAGCGGCGACACCAGCCCGATCGCGATGCCGCCCGCGAGCAGTGCGCCGCCGATCGCGAACAGCGCGATCGCCACGCCGTTGCGTCCGCCCTTGCGCACCTGCGCGTCGTGGGATGCCTCGACCGAGCCGCCGAGCGCCTGCAGCGGCGTCACCGTCAGCACGCGACGCGAGCCCGCCCACGCGGCGACCCAGGTGGTCAGCGCCACGACCACCGCGGGGATGACGTGCACCGCCTGCGCGACCGTGTAGTCGACGCCCTCGATGCCCAGCGCCCACGTGGCCAGCACGACGCCCGCCCACGACAGCAGCGTCCCGCCGACGAGTCCCAGCACGGCGCCGATGACGCCGACGACCAGACCCTGCCGCGCGACCTCCGATCGCTGCGAGCGCGCCGAGGCGCCGATGAGGCGCAGCAGCGCGATGCGCCGCGTGCGCCCGGCGATGACCGTGGCGAACGTGTTCGCCGTGACGATCGCGGCGACATAGACGGCGACGCCGATGAGCAGGAAGCTCATGATCCCGAGCACGATGGCCAGCATGCTGCTCAGCCCGAGGTACGGGTCGGCGCGGAGCACCGCGGCGATGAAGCCGGTCGCGCTCAGCAGGATCGCGCCGAAGGCGCTCGAGATGGCGGCCACCAGGATGCTCGCGCCCATGCCGCGCTCGCGCAGCCACGCGAGCGGCGTACTCGAGCTCGACGAGCTGGTGACGGGTGCCGCGGGCCGCGGCATCCGTGGGGCTTCTGTCACGGTGCTCATGAGCGCACCTCCGCGACCGGGTGACCGATGCCCGACGAGGCGCCGACCGGCGCCCCCGCCGTCAGCTCGGACGCGAGCATGTAGGCCGAGATCTCCTCCGCGCTCTGGCGCGGCTTGTCGGCGACGATGCGGCCGTCACCGAGGAACAGCACGCGGTCGGCGTGCGACGCGGCGACCGGATCGTGGGTGACCATCGCGATCGACTGGCCGTGCTCCCGCGTGGCGGCAGCGAGCAGGGCGAGCACCTCGCGCCCCGAGCGCGAGTCGAGGTTGCCCGTCGGCTCGTCGGCGAACACCAGATCCGGTGCCGTCGCGAGGGCGCGGGCGATCGCGACGCGCTGCTGCTGGCCGCCCGACAGCTGATGCGGACGGTGGCCGAGGCGGCTCGTGAGCCCCAGCCGGTCGACGAGCCCATCGATGCGCGACCGCTCGAGCGCCGTGGGCCGGCGCCCGTCGAGATCGAACGGCAACAGGATGTTGCTCAGGGCATCGAGCGTGGGCACCAGGTTGAACGCCTGGAACACGAACCCGACACGACGGCGGCGCAGGATCGTGAGCTCGAGGTCCGAGAGGCCCGTGATGTCGGTGTCGCCGATCCACGCACGGCCCGAGCTGGGCGCGTCCAGGCCCGCCATGATGTGCATGAGCGTGGACTTGCCCGAGCCGGACGGGCCCATGATGGCGGTGAACTCGCCGCGGCGGATGCCGACGCTCACCCCGTCCAGTGCGTGCACCGTGCTCTCGCCGGTGCCGTAGGTCTTGCTGAGCTGCTGCACCCGGGCGGCGAGACCCAGGTCGGTCGATGAAAGTTCCATGCCTCCGACGGTATGGACGGCCAGGGGTCGCCCGCGTCGCCCGGACGAGGCATCCGCGTACATCTCTCGGATGATCTTCCCTGCGCCGCCTCGCAGGACTATCGTCACGTCCAGCCCGACCCCGCGTCTCGAGGAGCCGCCATGCCCGCTACGCCCCTGCCGCCCAGCGGCGCGCTGCCCGAAGCCCCGAAGACGTGCGACGCGAGTGGGATGGTGGAGATCCATCGCCTCTTCCGCCGCGGGTTCGGTGAGGCGCCCGATCTCGTCAGACGGGTGCGCGCGGGCGACACCCTGCATGCAGCGGTCGTCGCGACGCAGCTCGAGACGCTGTCGCTCGGACTGCACGCGCACCACGAGGGCGAGGACGAACGGCTCTGGCCGGCGCTCGACGAACGGGCGCCGTCCTGCGCCGCGCACGTCGAGCGCATGAAGGCACAGCACGCCGAGCTGCTGGTTCACCTGAGCGCGATGGACCGGGCACTGCCGGCGTGGCGCGCTTCGGCGAGCGCAGCGGATGCCGAGCCCGTGCTGGCCGCCCTCGACGGCGTCAATGCGGCGATCGCGGTGCACCTCCCCGACGAGGAGACCAACATCGTGCCCGTCATGGAGCACACCATCACCGAGGCCGAGGTCGAGTGGTTCTCCGAGCACGGCCGCAAGTCGATCCCCAAGGGCCAGATGTGGCAGCAGCTGGGCGAGATCCTCGCCGCGCAGCCCGACGGCGGCGACGAGTGGCTGCACAAGCACATGCCCGCGCCCGGCCGGCTCGCCTGGCGCTGGGTCGGCCGACGCAAGTACGCCGCGCACCGCGTCGCGCTCGAGGGCCGCTGACCCCGCACACCGCAAGGATGACTTGCCCGGGGCGACGAGGAGCGAGGGGCGGGGTCAGGAGGCGTCGGGGGAGGCGGCCTCGTCGGAGGTGAGGAGGATCGCGTTGCCGTCGGGGTCGTCCACGATGGCCGCGTAGGGGCCGGCGGTCTTGGTCGGAGGCATGCGGCCGCGGTATCCGGCCCCGACCAGATCGGCCCACGTGCTGTCGACGACCGCGTCGTCGCCCACGTAGAACTCCAGCAGCTGCGAGTAGCCGCCGCCGGCGGGCGGAGCCCACGTCGGGTCGTAGCGCGAGGCGAAGCCCCTCGTGATCAGCAGCGTCACGCCGCTGCCCATGCGGTGTGCGACGACGGGCCGGTCGGGGTCGGGATCCGGGATGTCGAGACCGAGCCGGCGGTAGAAGCGCACCGATGCGTCGAGATCCGCCACCTCGAGGACGACCATGCTCAGCTGCAGTTCCATGCGCCTGATTCTGCCCAACGCCGCACGCGTTCGGGCAGGAACTACGCCAGGCCGTGCTCGAAGGCGAACACGACGAGCTGCACGCGGTCGCGGAGCCCGAGCTTCGTGAGGATACGGCTGATGTGCGTCTTCACGGTGGCCTCCGAGAGGAACTCGCGCGCCGCGATCTCGGCGTTGGAGAGCCCGCGCGCGGCGAGGGCGAAGATCTCCCGCTCACGTTCGGTCAGGTCGCCGTATGCCGGCGGGACGGGCCGGGGCGCGGCATCCGTGAAGCGCTCGAAGAGCTCGCGGGTGGCGGATGCCGCGATCACGGCGGACCCGGCATGCACCGTGCGGATCGCCGCGAGGAGGAACTCGGGATCGGCGTCCTTGAGCAGGAAGCCGCTCGCGCCCTGGCGGATGGCACGGGCCGCCGCCTCGTCGAGGTCGAACGTCGTGAGCATCACGATGCGCGGCGGGTCGGTGTCGGCGAGCAGCTCGGCCGTCGCGGCGAGGCCGTCCATGACGGGCATGCGGATGTCCATGAGCACGACGTCGGGGCGGGACTGGCGCACCGCACGGAGCGCCTCCTGCCCGTCGGCGGCCTCGGCCACGACCTCGAGGTCGGGCTGCGAGTCGATGAGCATGCGGATGCCGGCGCGGAACAGCGCCTGGTCGTCCACGAGCGCGACGCGGATCATGGGTGGTCTCCGATCGGGATGTGCGCGCGCACGGTGAACGCGCCGAACTCGTGGGCGGCGTCGAGGCGGCCTCCGGCGAGCTGCGCGCGCTCGCGCATGCCGATGAGGCCGTGGCCGAATCTGCCCGGCGGAGTCCCCGGCAGCATGGGGTTGCTCACGTCGAGCTCGACCCGATCGGGCAGCCAGGCGAGACGCACGTCGACGGGCCCGCCGGGCGCACCGTGACGCAGCGCGTTGGTCAGCGCCTCCTGCAGGATGCGATAGACGGCGAGCTGGACGGCCGCGGGCGGCTCGCCCGAGGCCGATGTGCGCTGCGGAACGGGGTCGACGTCGACGCGCAGCTCCACGCCGGCGGCGCGCACCTGCGCGTACAGTTCCTCCAGGTCGGCGATGGTCGGCTGCGGCCCGTCGCCCTGCTGGTGCCTGAGCTGTCCGAGCAGCAGGCGCACGTCGGCGAGCGCGGAACGCGCCGTGCTCGAGATGGTCGCCAGCGCGTCGGTCGCCACCGCCGGATCGGCGGCGGCGGCATAGCGCGCGCCGTCGGCCTGCGCGATCACGACCGCGAGCGAATGCGCGACGACATCGTGCATGTCGCGGGCGATGCGCACCCGCTCCTGCTCGGCGACGGTCTCGGCCTCGGCGCGCCGCTGCGCCTCGCTGTTCTCCCGCGCGCGCACCGCCGTGCGCACGAGCGCGCCGATCGTCCACGCGAGCCCCAGGGCGAACGCGGCGGCGACGAGCACCACGAGAGCCAGCGGCAGTGTCTCCCACGACAGCCCGCCGCCCGCGAACACCGGCCCGACGAACAGGTACACCGTGATCACCAGGGCGCCGACGATCGCCGACGCGAAGCCGGCCCAGTACACCAGCCGCACGCCATACGCCGCCGTGGCGTACAGCACGGCGAAGATCGCGAGATCCGAGAAGCTCGGCGGGCGGCCGAGCCCGATCTGGACCACAGCGCCCAGCCACGCGAGCCCGAGCGCGAGCGCCGGGGAGAGCCGCCGAACCGCGAGAGCCGCGCTGAAGATGCCGGCGACGAGCAGGGCGAACCCTGTCGGCCCGCCGTCTCCCGGCCGGAACTCCGGGCCCAACGCGCTGGGCGCCAGGACGGCCTCGATGGGCCACGCGACCAGCAGGAAGACCAGCGCGGCCGACAGGTCGGCGACGAGCTGGTAGGTCTTCAGGCGGCGGAACACCGTTTCACGCTACGGGAAGGGTCGTGGCGCGGCATCCGTCCGGAGATGTACGGCGGATGCCGCGGCATCCGCCTCGCGATCCATCGAAAGGTCTGCCGAACCAACCATTGCGCCGCACCGAGCCAGGCTTTACTGTCGCGTCACAGGCCGAAACCGACGGGAAACGTCGGGTCGACAGGATCAGGGGTGCCGGGCCACCGCGGGAGCGGACCCCGCCGGTCCCACCCGAGGGACGAGGAACACGGCATCCGCCGGTTCACGAACGGAGAGACGATGACGACGGTACGCGCGGCGATTTCGCAGACCACCTGGACGGGCGACAAGCAGTCGATGCTCGACAAGCACGAAGGGTTCGCGCGGGACGCCGCGAGCCAGGGCGCGCAGGTGGTGTGCTTCCAGGAGCTGTTCTACGGCCCCTACTTCGGGATCACGCAGGACAAGAAGTACTACCGTTTCGCCGAGCCGGTCGACGGCCCGATCGTGCAGCGCTTCGCCGCGGTCGCCAAGGAGCTCGGCATCGTCATGGTGCTGCCGATCTACGAGGAGGCCGAGACCGGGGTGTACTACAACACCGCGGTGCTGGTCGACGCCGACGGCACGACGCTCGGCACCTACCGCAAGCACCACCTGCCGCACCTCGACCGGTTCTGGGAGAAGTTCTACTTCCGTCCCGGCAACCTCGGCTACCCGGTGTTCGAGACCGCGGTCGGCCGCGTCGGCATGTACATCTGCTACGACCGCCACTTCCCCGAAGGATGGCGCGAGCTCGGCCTCGCCGACGCGCACATGGTCTTCAACCCCAACGCCACGAAGCCCGGGCTCTCGAACCGGCTGTGGGAGGTCGAAGGACCCGCCGCGGCCGTCGCCAACGGCTACTTCGTGCTGCAGCCCAACCGGGTCGGCCGCGAGGACAACGAGTACGGCGACCTCGCGGTCGACTTCTACGGCACGAGCCAGGTGATCGACCCGCGGGGAAACTTCGTCGGCGAGCGCGGCTCGGGGGAGCACGAGGAGCTGCTCGTGCGCGATCTCGATCTCGACATGGTGCGTGAGATGCGCGACGACTGGCAGTTCTACCGCGATCGGCGACCCGACTCGTACACGCGGATCGCGCAGCCGTGACCCCGACAGGCTCGATCACCGGAGAATCATGACCACCACACTCATCACGGGCGGAACCCTCGTCTCAGCGACCGGTCGCGGCGAAGCTGACGTGCTCATCGACGGCGAGACCATCGCCGCCGTGCTGGCGCCGGGCTCGCACCTTCTCGGGACGGATGTCGCGGCATCCGTCGACACCGTCATCGACGCCGCCGGCAAGTACGTGATCCCGGGCGGCATCGACGCGCACACGCACATGGAGCTGCCGTTCGGCGGCACGAACGCGTCCGACACGTTCGAGACCGGCACCCGGGCTGCCGCCTGGGGCGGCACCACCTCGATCATCGACTTCGCGGTGCAGCGCTACGGCGAGCGCGTGCAGGACGGCCTCGCCGCCTGGCACGAGAAGGCCGCCGGCAACTGCGCCATCGACTACGGCTTCCACCAGATCGTCGGCGGCGTCGACGACGACTCGCTCGCCGCGATGCGGGGGCTCCTCGACGAGGGCATCTCGAGCTTCAAGCTCTTCATGGCCTACCCGGGCGTGTTCTACTCCGACGACGCCCAGGTGCTGAAGGCGATGCAGGTGTCGGCCGAGACCGGCCTGCTCACGATGATGCACGCCGAGAACGGCCCGGCGATCGATGTGCTGGCGGCGCAGCTGGCGGATGCCGGCAAGAAGGCGCCGTACTACCACGGCATCGCCCGTGCCTGGCAGATGGAGGAGGAGGCCACGCACCGCGCGATCATGCTCGCGAACCTCACCGGGGCACCCCTCTACACCGTGCACGTGAGCGCCAAGCAGGCGGTCGACCAGATCGCCTGGGCGCGCGACCAGGGCTGGAACGTCTTCGGCGAGACGTGCCCGCAGTACCTCTACCTGTCGCTCGAGGAGCAGCTCGGCGCGTTCAGCGAGGAGTGGGGGCAGTTCGAGGGCGCCAAATGGGTGTGCTCGACGCCGCTGCGCAGCAGCAAGGACGGCCACCAGCACCACATGTGGCAGGCGCTGCGCACCAACGACATCCAGATGGTCTCGACCGACCACTGCCCGTTCTGCATGAAGGGCCAGAAGGAGCTGGGCAAGGACGACTTCCGCGCCATCCCCAACGGCATCGGCTCGGTCGAGCACCGCATGGACCTGATGTACCAGGGGGTCGTCACCGGCGAGATCACGCTCGAGCGCTGGGTCGAGCTCACCTCGACCACGCCCGCGCGCATGTTCGGCCTCTACGGCCGCAAGGGCGTCATCCAGCCGGGCGCCGACGGCGACGTCGTGGTCTACGACCCGAACGGTCACACCACCATCTCCGCGGCATCCCACCACATGAACATGGACCACTCGGCGTGGGAGGGATTCGAGATCGACGGGCACGTCGACACCGTGATCTCGCGCGGCAAGGTCGTGGTCGACGGCGGCGCGTACCACGGCTCCAAGGGCGACGGCCGCTTCCTCAAGCGCGGCCTCTCGCAGTACCTCATCTGACAGCACCCGGCGCTGAGCCTGCGCCGGTTGCTGAGCTCGTCGGAGCACCCTTCGACAGGCTCAGGGACCGAGCACAGGCTCCGTGACCGGAGAACGGAACACACATGGACTTCGGAGTCGTTCTGCAGACCAACCCGCCCGCCGCGCGCACGGTGCAGCTCGCGCGTCTCGCCGAGGCGCACGGATTCAGCCACGTGTGGACGTTCGACTCGCACCTGCTGTGGCAGGAGCCCTACGTCATCCACTCCGCGATCCTCGCCGAGACCAAGCGCGTCACCGTCGGCCCGTTCGTCACGAACCCCGCGACGCGGGACTGGACGGTCACGGCATCCGTCTTCGCCACCCTCAACGAGATGTACGGCAACCGCACGATCTGCGGCATCGGCCGCGGCGACTCGGCCGTCCGCGTCACCAACGGCAAGCCGGTGACGATGGCGGAGCTGCGCGAGTCGATCCACGTGATCCGCGAGCTCGCGAACTCGCGGCCGGTCGAGTACAAGGGCGCGACCCTGCAGTTCCCGTGGAGCCGCGGATCGCAGCTCGACGTCTGGGTGGCCGCGTACGGACCGCTCGCGCTGAAGCTGACGGGCGAGGTCGGTGACGGCTTCATCCTGCAGCTCGCGGACGTCGACATCGCCGCCTGGATGATCAAGACGGTGAAGGATGCCGCGGCCGCCGCCGGCCGCGACCCCGAGTCGCTGTCCTTCTGCGTCGCGGCGCCCATGTACGTCGGCGACGACCGCGAGCACATGCGCGACCAGTGCCGGTGGTTCGGCGGGATGGTGGGCAACCACGTCGCCGACATCGTCGCCAAGTACGGCGAGCCTTCGACAGGCTCAGGGATCGGTGCGGTGCCGAAGGCGCTGACCGACTACATCGCGGGCCGTCAGGGCTACGACTACAACACCCACGGCAAGGCCGACAACGACCACGTCGACTTCGTGCCCGACGAGATCGTGGAGCGCTTCTGCATCCTCGGTACCGCCGACGAGCACATCGCCAAGCTCGAGCAGCTGCGTGCGATCGGCGTCACGCAGTTCGCCGGCTATCTGCAGCACGACAACAAGGAGGAGACCCTCCGCGTGTACGGCGAGACCGTGATCCCCGCCCTCCAGACCCACGTCGCCGCGAAGCAGTGAGGACAGCGGCATGAGACCCATCGGCTGGTCGGCCCGGAGGCAGGGCGAGCTCCGCGGCTGGATCGCGGCGGGCTGGGGAGCCCTCGGCGTGCTCGCCGTGCTCGTGCTGTGGGAGGGGTACAAGTTCCTCGGCCCGAGCGACGGGTTCGTGGTCGGGGCGGTGGCGGGCGAGTCGGGCTCGGGCGTCATGATCCTGCCCCGCACGCACGACCGCGCCATGCCGCACGTCTGGGACATGGTCGGCCGGCTCTTCGCCCCCACCAGCGGCGGCGACACCCCGCCGCTGTGGGTCTCGGTCGCCGGCGCCGCTCTCGTCACACTCGGCATCGCGGCCGTCGGCTGGCTGATCGGCGTCGCGGTCGGTGCCGTCCTCGGTCTCGTCATGCAGCGCTGGCGTCTGCTGGAGTGGGGCCTGCTCCCCTGGATCGTGGTCAGCCAGATCGTGCCGCTCATCGCCTTCGCCCCGGTGGTCAATGCGATCGGCAATCAGATCGACCGCGGCGGCGGCTCGTGGCCGCAGTGGCTGTCGGTCGCCGTCATCGCGTCGTACCTCGCGTTCTTCCCGGTCGCCGTCGGCGTGCTCCGCGGCCTCGGCTCACCCGACCGGATCCACCTCGATCTGATGAACAGTTACGCCGCCGGCTACTGGCCCACGCTCCTGCGCCTGCGTCTGCCCGCCGCCGTGCCGCACCTGCTGCCCGCGCTCCGGCTCGCCGCCGCGAACGCCGTGCTCGGCGCGGTCGTCGCCGAGGTGTCGATCGGCATGCGCGGGGGCATCGGCCGCATGCTCATCCAGCTCGCCGGCCAGGCCTCGAGCGACCCCGCCGCACCGTGGGGGCCGACCTTCGGCTCGATCGCCCTCGGCCTGATCGCCGCCGGCTCGGTCGCGCTGATCGGCCTCGGACTCGCCAACTACCGCAGAGGAGAGGCCACCGCATGACGGACCTTGCCGTGCACGCCACCGGAGTGGGGAAGGTGTTCCCGACCAAGACCGGGGAGGTCGTCGCGCTCACCGAGGTCGAGCTCGAGGTCGCCGCCGGCGAGTTCGTGTCGCTCATCGGCCCCTCGGGCTGCGGCAAGTCCACGCTGCTGCGCCTGATCGCCGACCTCGACCAGGCGACCTCCGGCACGCTCGAGATCTTCGGCAAGCCCGCCAAGCGCGCCCGCATCGACCAGGACTACGGCATCGCCTTCCAGCAGGCAGGGCTCCTGCCGTGGCGCACCGTGGCGGCCAACATCGCACTGCCGCTCGAGCTGCACGGCTCCGGCAAGGCCGCCCGCGCGGCGCGCGTCGCCGAGCTCGCCGAACTGGTGGGTCTCTCGGACTTCGTCGACAGGTATCCCGACCAGCTGTCCGGCGGCATGCAGCAACGGGTCGCCATCGCGCGTGCGCTCGCTGCCCGGCCGAAGCTCCTGCTCATGGACGAGCCGTTCGGCGCACTCGACGAGATGACGCGCGAACGGCTGCAGTCCGAGCTCACCCGCATCGCCGCCGAGACCTCGGCGGCCGTGGTGTTCGTCACACACTCGATCCCGGAGGCGGTCTTCCTGTCCGACCGCGTCGTGGTGATGAGCCCGCGCCCCGGCCGCATCACCGACGTGATCGAGACGGGGCTCGGCGATCAGCGCGACGAGGCGCTGCGTGAGTCGCCGACGTTCTTCGACCGCGTCACCGCCGTCCGCGAGGCCCTGCACGGCTCGCCTGTCGTCCGGCGGACCCAGGAACCGGTCGCTGAGCC
>NZ_JAMXMB010000014.1 GCF_024055635.1 Microbacterium yannicii | reverse complement strand
GCGTCTGCCCTTCGACAGGCTCAGGGACCGGTGGAGCGATCATGACCGATGCCGCCACCACCATGCTTCCCGCCCCGCCGACGCCGGCGGGGGCTGGGCCTGCGCCCGGCGAGCGCGAGCTGCCCGGCTGGCTGCGGTGGGTGGCGCCCGTCGTGGTCGGCATCCTGATCCTCGCGATCTGGATCTTCTGGGTCGATGTGCTCGGCACCGCGCCGCGCATGCTGCCGAGTCCGGTCGCGATCGCCGAGGAGTTCGTCCGACGGCTCCCGATCATCCTCGACGACATGAAGATCACGGCCACGAACGCGCTGATCGGCCTGGTCGCCGGATCCGTCCTCGCGCTGCTGTTCGCGGGACTCGCCGCCGCCGCCAGACCCGTCGACGGGATGCTCGCCCCGCTGGTCTCCGCACTCGCCGTCATCCCGATCGTCGCCGTCACGCCGATCCTCAACACGATGTTCGGCGCCTCCAGCCAGTTCGGCCGCCAGGCTGTGGCCACGATCGCCGCGTTCATCCCGGTGTTCGTCAACGTCCTGCGCGGCCTCCGCCAGACCCGGCCCGTGCATCGCGATCTGCTGCGGTCGTCGGCGGCATCCGGCTTCCAGACGTTCCGTGTGCTCACCCTGCCGACCGCACTCCCCTACCTGATGACGGGCCTGCGCATCGCGAGCTCGCTCGCCGTGATCGCCGCGCTGGTCGCCGAGTACTTCGGCGGTCCGGCCGACGGCATCGGCACCGCCATCGCGACCTACGCGAAATCGGGGCGCGCCGCGCTCGCGTGGGCGTACGTCCTCGGGGGCATCATCATCGGCCTCGTGTTCTTCCTCGTGACCTCGCTGCTCGAGCGGCTGGCGACGAGGCGGTCGCCGGTCTGACCGGCGGGTTTCGACACCCAGAGAAGACGCACCACACGAAAGGAACGCAATGAGACACAGCAACTCACGCAGCGCAGGCATGAGACGCGCGCTGGCAGCGGCATCCGTCGCAACCATCGCGGCTCTCGCCCTCGCCGCCTGTTCCGGAGCGAGCGACGACAACGGAGGCGACACCGGCGAAGACTTCGAACCCCTCAGCGAGATCAAGCTGCAGCTGCAGTGGCTGCCGCAGGCGCAGTTCGCGGGGTACTACGTCGCGCAGGAGAAGGGCTACTTCGAGGAGGAGGGCTTCGACGACGTCGAGATCGTGCCCTCGGGCGGTGACATCGTGCCGCAGGATGCGCTCGTCGCCGGCGACGTCGACTTCGCGATCGCCTGGGTGCCGAAGGTGCTCGGCACGCTGGAGGCGACCGGCGTCGAGCTCACCGACATCGCGCAGGTCTTCCAGAAGTCCGGAACCCTGCAGGTCGCATGGAAGGGCGACGGCATCACGTCGGTCTCGGACTTCGAGGGCAAGCGGATCGGCTCCTGGGGCTTCGGCAACGAGTGGGAGATCTTCGCCGCGATGGCCGCAGAGGACCTCGACTCCACCTCCGTGTCGATCACGACGCAGGACTTCTCGATGAACGCCCTGCTCGACCGTGACGTCGACGCCGCCCAGGCGATGACGTACAACGAGTGGGCGCAGATCCTCGAGGTCGTGAACCCGGAGACGGGCGAGCTCTACCAGCCGGAGGACTTCGACGTCATCTCGTACGAGGACACCGAGGGCGCCATGCTGCAGGATGCCATCTGGGCCGACACGCAGCGCCTCGAGGAGGATCCGGCCTACGCCGATGCGGCCGTCCGGTTCCTGAAGGCCGTGACCAAGGGCTGGATCTACGCGCGCGACAATCCCGAGGAGGCCGCGACGATCGTCTACGACATCGCGTCCAACGCGGAAGCCGCGTTCCCGGTCGGCCCGGTGCATCAGCAGTGGATGATGAACGAGGTCAACAAGCTCATCTGGACGGGTGCCGACTTCGGGCTCGTCGACGAGGCCGCGTGGGACAAGACCGTGGCGGGAGCGCTGTCGGCCAAGAACCAGGACGACCTCGAGCTCATCACCACCGAGCCCGCCGACTCGGCCTACTCGAACGAGTACATCGAGAAGGCGCTGGCCGAGCTGAAGGACGAGGGCGTCGAGGTCGCCGGCGAGTACACGCCGATCGACGTCACCCTCACCGAGGGCGGCCAGTAGCCGCATCCGGTCGCTGAGCTTGTCGAAGCGCGCCCTTCGACAAGCTCAGGGACCGGGACCTCACGGGCCAGGCGAGACCCTTGACCCGCCGACGCAGAACCGGAAGCGTGGCCGCATGACAGAAGACCTCGACGCCCTCGCGAAGCAGCTCGACCGCGAGCACGTGTTCCACTCCTGGTCGGCGCAGGCCGGGCTGGACCTCCCCGTCATCGCCGGCGGTTCCGGGACGGTGGTGTGGGATCACGCCGGCCGCCGCATGCTCGACTTCTCGAGCCAGCTGGTCAACGTCAACATCGGGCACCAGCATCCTGCCGTCGTGGCAGCCATCCGGGCGCAGGCCGAGGAGCTCGCCACGATCGGCCCCGCCACCGCCAACCTCGTGCGCGGTCGGGCGGCGCAGCGCATCCTCGACAAGGCTCCGGACGGCTTCGCCAAGGTGTTCTTCACCAACGGCGGCGCCGACGCGATCGAGAACGCGATCCGCATGGCCCGCCTTCACACCGGCCGCGACACGGTCCTGTCGACGTACCGGTCGTACCACGGCAACACGGGCGCGGCGATCGTCGCGACCGGCGACTGGCGACGGATGCCGAACCAGTACGCCCGCGGCCACGTGCACTTCTTCGGCCCCTACCTGTACCGCTCCGAGTTCTGGGCGACGACCCCCGAGGAGGAGTCCGAGCGGGCGCTGCACCACCTGGAGCGCGTCATCCAGTCCGAGGGGCCCTCGACGATCGCGGCGCTGCTGCTGGAGTCGATTCCGGGCACCGCGGGCATCCTGCTGCCGCCGCCCGGCTACCTCGCCGGCGTGCGGGCACTCGCCGACGAGTACGGCATCGTGCTGATCCTCGACGAGGTCATGGCCGGCTTCGGCCGCACCGGGCGCTGGTTCGCATTCCAGGGCTACGACGTGGTGCCCGACCTCATCACCTTCGCGAAGGGCGTGAACTCGGGCTACGTCCCGGTGGGCGGCGTGATCATCTCGGACGCGATCTCGGCGACCTTCGACGACCGCGTCTTCCCCGGTGGCCTCACGTACTCCGGGCACCCGCTGGCCGCGGCATCCATCGTCGCCTCCATCGATGCGATGGAGTCCGAGGGGATCGTCGACAACGCCCGTCGCGTGGGCGAGGACGCGATCGGTCCGGGACTCCGCGAGCTCGCCACACGCCATCCGCTCATCGGCGAAGTGCGCGGGGAAGGCGTCTTCTGGGCGCTCGAGCTCGTCTCGGACCGCGGGACGCGCGAGCCGGTGGGCGCCGACGTGATCGGCCGGCTCAAGAAGGAGCTCACCGCGCGCGGCCTGGTGCCGTTCGCCGCCGACAACCGGATCCACGTCGTGCCGCCCTGCGTCGTCACCGACGGGGAGGTGCAGGAGGCGATCGCGATCTACGATGAAGCCCTGACGAGCGTCGAAGACGACGGTCCCTGAGCCTGACGAAGGGCTGACGCGTGCATCCCGCACTGCTGGGCGATCACGAATCGCTCAGGCGGATTCCAAAGGAGGAACACGACAATGACGGACACGATGGAGCACACCGAGACGGTGGATGCCGACACCACCGTCCTCGATCACTGGGTGAACGGCGCCCCCTGGGCGGGGTCATCCGATCGCACCGGACAGGTGTTCAACCCGGCACTCGGCATCGTGCAGAAGCGGGTGCGGTTCGCATCCCGCGACGATGTGGGTGAAGCGGTCGAGGCCGCGTCGGCGGCGTGGGCGCTGTGGCGTGACGCGTCGATCGCGAAGCGCCAGGCGGTGCTGTTCAACTTCCGCGAGCTGCTGAACCAGCGCAAGCAGGAGCTCGCCGAGATCCTCACCGCCGAGCACGGCAAGGTGCTCTCCGACGCGCTGGGTGAGATCGCGCGCGGCATGGAGGTCGTGGAGTTCGCGTGCGGCGTCGGCCACCTCACCAAGGGCGCCTACTCCGAGAACGTCTCGACCGGCGTCGACGTGTACACGCTCCGCCAGCCGCTGGGCGTCGTGGGCATCATCAGCCCCTTCAACTTCCCCGCGATGGTGCCGCTGTGGTTCTTCTCCGTAGCCCTCGCCGCCGGCAACGCCGTGGTGCTCAAGCCCAGCGAGAAGGACCCGACCGCCGCCAACTGGATGGCCGCGCTGCTCACGGAGGCGGGCCTGCCGGAAGGTGTCTTCAACGTCGTCCACGGCGACAAGGAGGCCGTCGACGCGCTCCTCGAGCACCCCGACGTGCGGGGGATCTCATTCGTCGGCTCGACGCCCATCGCCAAGTACGTCTACGAGACCGCGACGGCGCACGGCAAGCGCGTGCAGGCGTTCGGCGGCGCCAAGAACCACATGCTGGTGCTTCCGGATGCCGACCTCGACCTCGCCGCGGACGCCGCCGTGAACGCGGGCTTCGGCTCGGCGGGTGAGCGCTGCATGGCGATCTCGGTGGTGCTCGCCGTCGACACCGTGGCCGACGAGTTCGTCGCGAAGGTGTCGGAGCGGATGAAGACCCTCCGCACCGGGGACGGCATGCGCGGGTGCGACATGGGTCCGCTCATCACGGGACAGCATCGCGACAAGGTCACCTCGTACATCGATGTGGCCGCGTCCGACGGGGCCTCGGTGGTCGTCGACGGTCGCGACGTCGACATCGACGGCGACCCGAACGGCTTCTGGCTCGGTCCGACCCTCATCGACAACGTCCCGACGACCTCGTCGGTCTACGCCGACGAGGTGTTCGGTCCGGTGCTGTCGGTCGTGCGCGTCGAGGGCTACGAGGACGGCCTCGACATCATCAACTCCAGCCCGTACGGCAACGGCACGGCGATCTTCACCAACGACGGCGGTGCGGCGCGGCGCTTCCAGCACGAGGCGACGGTCGGCATGATCGGCATCAACGTGCCCATCCCCGTGCCCGTCGCCTACCACTCGTTCGGCGGCTGGAAGGCGTCCCACTTCGGTGACACGAAGGCATACGGCCCGCACGCGTTCGAGTTCTTCACCGCCGAGAAGGCCGTCACCTCACGCTGGCTCGATCCCTCGCACGGCGGGATCAACCTGGGCTTCCCGCAGCACGACTAGCGCCGGACGCCGCTGTCCTCGCGCGGTGGCGCGAACACCGTCACCGCGCGAGGGATGGCCACGCAGCGCAGCGTGAAGCCGCCGGGCGCCACCTCCTCGAGCTCGCCGTCATGGACGAAGACGGACGGATGCCCGTCCTCCAGGCGCACCGTCATTGCGAAGTCCGCCACGACCAGACGCTCGACGTCGGAGCGCGGCGGCATGAGTCTGACGGCCCGCAGCACGGCGGCTGTCCGCCGACCGAACGCGAGCGACGCCATCGCGCGCAGCCGTGTGCCCCGCGCGTGGTGGATGCGGACGTCGAGCGTCGGCTCGACGAGCGTCTCGCGCTGCATCGTCGCGACGCGCTGCGGGTCGTTTCGTCCGATGCCGACGAACACCGACCACACCCGAGCGCGCCGGCCCTCGCGCACGACCGTCAGCGACTCCGCCGATCTGAGCGTCCGCCAGGCCGCCACGATCCCGCCCAGCCACTTGCCGAGGGAGGCCCGACGCCGATCGCGCTCGTCGATCAACTCGGGGTAGGTGCCCACCGACACCGCGTTGAGCGCCAGGATCGGCTCGCCGTCGTCGGCGTGCGCCTCGATCGCGCTGACGTCGATCGTCGTGCCGGCCTGCAGGGCGTCGATGGCGATGTCGACGTCGTCGAGGCCGGCCGAGCGGGCGAAGTGGTTGAAGGTGCCGCCCGGCATCACGAGGAGCGGGCGCTCGTGCTGCCGGGCGAGCCCGGCCATCCGCGACACCGAGCCGTCGCCGCCGTAGACCCCGAGGACTGCGGGCGGCTCGTCCGACTGCATCGCCCGGGTGACGACCTCGGCGAGGTCCTCCCCTTCGGCGAGCTCGTGGATGGTGGCCGCAGGCAGTCGCGCCGAGAAGGTCCCGGCGGGGTCCGCACGCACGACGGCGGTACCGGAGGCGGCGTTGCGCACGATGAAGACGCCCCGGCCGTCGGCGAACGCGGACGGCTCGGATGAGAGGGGCATGCTCCTGAGGCTACCTGCGCGCTCAGGCCGGGAAGACCGGCCTGTTCTCGTAGAAGGTCTGCAGCACGACAGTGGTGCGCGTGTTGACCGACGCGGCGGTGCGGATGTCGCGGATGAGCGTCTCGAGGTGACGCGGCGATGCGACCCGCACGAGCAGCATGTAGCTCGCGTCGCCGGCGATCGAGTGGCATGCCTCGATCTCGGTGAGGTGCTCGAGAAGCTCCGGCGCGTTGTCGGGCTGCCCGGGATCGAGCGGCGTGATCTCGACGAAGGCGGCGAGCGGCTTGCCGACGGCTTCGGCATCGACGAGCGCGCGATAGCCCGTGATGACGCCGCGAGCCTCCAGCCGGCGCAGCCGGGTCTGGACGGCCGAGACCGAGAGCCCGACGGCCGCCGACAGCTCGGCGAGCGTCGCGCGCGCGTTACGCGACACCGCGCGCACGATGCCCGCGTCGATCTCGTCGTCGAGGCGCCCGGGGCCGTCTTCGCTCATGGCCCGAGACTACCAGCGGCCCTTCCCCGCGACAGGAAGCTTTCCGGTCAAACGTTCATATGGCCGGAACATATCCCGTAGACTCGACGCGAGATCATCCTCGACTCGCAGATCGGAGGTTCACCATGCCCATCCCCGCCCGCAGCACGCAGGTCATCGTCGGCGAACCCGAGGTCGTCGAGGACGCCGCTTCGACAAGCTCAGCGACCGACGTGCTGATGAGCGAGGTGGAGCGGAGCGACGCCTGGCTCCAGCTCAAGCACGCGGCGGCAGCGATCCAGCCTCTCCAGGTGCAGGACGGCTCGATTCCGGATGCCGCATCCCACGCCGAAGCGCGCAGTCACGTGTCGGCGATCATCGCCGGCATCCGCGCGCTCGCCCCCACCTTCCCCCATGACGCCGATTACCTCGCCGCGTCGGTGCGCGACTTCGAGCGCTGGGCCGACGAGGGCTTCGGCATCCCGGACTTCCTCGACTCGCTGCAGGCGTTCCAGCCGCAGCAGGACCGTGCCGACGGCATCCGTCATCTCGTCGTCTTCCCGATGTACACACAGAACGGCTCGAGCGATCGTCGCGTGGAGGCGGTGCTCGTCGAGGTGATCTGGCCCGAGTTCATCGCGCGGCTCGAGGCGGGCGACTACAGCAACAAGCTGTTCGTGTCGCTGCGCTTCCTCGACTTCACGCCGGGCTACGACACCAACAGCGCGGTGCTCTTTCCCGAGACTGTCGCGATGCGCGAGATCCCGCGGTTCACGTGGGGCGCGATCTTCCAGGACCGCGAGGCGGCGCGCTACCGGCGGGTCGTGAGGGCCGCCGCCGAGATCACGAGGCTCGAGCTGCCGGCCGACGCGGCGCGCATGCTCGACGACCAGGCGCTCACCGAGAAGACGTTCGTGATGTGGGACATCATCCACGACCGCACCCACATGCGGGGCGACCTGCCGTTCGATCCCTTCATGATCAAGCAGCGGATGCCGTACTTCCTGTATTCGCTGGAGGAGCTGCGGTGCGACCTCACGGCGTTCCGCGAGTGCGTCACCATCGAGAAGCGCCTGGCAGCCCGATCGGTTGCCGACCCCGCCGAAGCACTCTCACCGACCGACGTCGAGATGCTCGAGCACGCGAAGCTCGTGCAGTACGCCGTGATCTTCGACCGGATCTTCCGCTTCGCGATCACCGGCTCGCGCGTGCGCAACTACGACGGGCTCGGCGGCCAGCTGCTGTTCGCCTGGCTGCACCAACGAGGCGTCCTGCACTGGACCGACACGGCCCTGTCGTTCGACTGGGAGAACGTGCCCGCCGCCGTCGTCGCGCTCGGCGAGGCGATCGACGAGCTCTACTGGCGCTCGATCGACCGGCCCAAGACCGCGCACTGGCTCGCGGCCTACGACCTCGTGCGCGCTACGCTGACGCCCAATCCGGCGTCGCACTGGGCGCGCGGGCTCCCGGACGAGATCCTCGCCGGCCCGCCGAAGGGCTACACCGATGCGGTGCTGAACGACGAGTTCCCGCTGTCGATGTTCTTCGAGGCCCTCGACAAGAAGATGAAGCCGGTCATCGAGTCGACGGCCGGGATCACCGGCCGCGACGTCTGAGCACCGGCGCGGCTCCCGGCAGGGCTTGCACAGCCCTGCCGGGAACCTGGTCGTCCGCCGAGACCGTGGGTTCTCGACGTGGAAGGGTAGAAGCATGAGCGTCGCAGACAGAGTCGTCGTCATCGCCGGGGCCACCAGCGCGTCCGGTCTCGCCGCGACCCGCGAGCTGATGGCCGCGGGGGCGACGGTCATCGCCGTGGGACGGGATGCCGAGAAGCTCCAGGAGCTCGCGGACGCCGTCGGCACGGATGGCCTGCGCACGGAGGTGTGCGACTTGACCGATGAAGCCGACGTCGCCGCTCTCGCCGAGCGCGTGCACGCCGCAGAAGGTCCGGTCGACGGCCTGCTCCACCTCGTCGGGGGCTGGCGCGGCGGCGGCGGCCTCGCCGGGCAGACCGAGGACGACTACCGCTTCCTCGAGCGCTCGTTCACGGCGCTGCGTCACGTCAGCCGGGCGTTCGACGCCGACCTGCGCGCGTCGTCGTCGGCACGCACCGCCATCGTCTCCTCGGTCGCCGTCAACCGCCCCCTCGCCGGCGGAGCGAACTACGCCGCCGTCAAGGCCGCGAGCGAAGCATGGGCGCGAGCCGTCGCGCAGGGGTTCGCGAAGGCCGCGAAGGATTCCGGGCAGCCGCTGGCCGCAGCATCCGTCATCTTCCGCACCCAGAGCCTCGACGGACTCGAGCAGGCGCTCGCACAGCGATTCACTGACCTCTGGACGACGCCCGCCGCCGAGACCAACGACACGATCGTCGAACTCACCGACCCCTCGCTCTGAGCGATGCCCGGCGGAGCCGGCTCGCCCGGCGAACTAGATTGGACACCCGTGACCACGATCCACGACACCAACCTGCGGGGCTTCGCCTCGGACAACTACTCCGGCATCCACCCGGAGGTGCTCGCGGCCATCGCAGCAGCCAACGACGGACATCAGGTCGCGTACGGCGAGGACGTGTACACGGAGCGGCTGCAGTCCGTGATGGCGCAGCACTTCGGCGAGGGGATCGAGGCGTATCCGGTCTTCAACGGCACCGGCGCGAACGTCGTCGGCCTGCAGTCGATGCTCCCCCGCTGGGGCGCGGTGATCGCGGCGACCACCGCTCACATCAACGTCGACGAGGGCGGCGCCCCCGAGCGCGTCGGCGGCATCAAGATCCTCAACGTGCCGACGGACGACGGCAAGCTCACGCCCGAGCTCATCGACCGCGAGGCATGGGGCTGGGGCGACGAGCACCGCGCTCAGCCGCTCGTGGTGTCGATCACGCAGTCCACCGAACTCGGCACGCTCTATACCCCCGACGAGCTCCGGACGATCGCCGAGCACGTGCACGGCCACGGCATGCACCTGCACATGGACGGTTCGCGCATCTCGAATGCCGCCGCATCCCTCGGTCTTCCGCTGCGGGCGATCACGCGCGACGTGGGCGTCGACGTGCTGAGCTTCGGCGGCACGAAGAACGGGGCGATGCTCGGCGAGGCGATCGTCGTGCTGAACCCGGAGGCATCGCGGGGCCTGACGTACCTGCGCAAGCTCGACATGCAGCTGTCGTCCAAGATGCGCTTCGTGTCGGCGCAGCTGATCGCACTGCTCGACGGCGATCTGTGGCTGCGCAACGCGTCGCACTCCAACGCGATGGCGCAGCGCCTGCGCGCGGGCGTCGAGGCAGGGCTCGCCGACGGATCGATCCGCGGAGTCGCGTTCACCCAGCCGACGCAGGCAAACGGCGTGTTCGCCACGCTGCCCGACGGTGTCGCCGATCGCCTCCGCGCCTCGTTCCGCTTCTACGACTGGGATGCCGCGAAGAACGAGGTGCGCTGGATGTGCGCCTTCGACACCTCCGAGAACGACATCGACGCATTCGTCGCGGCGATCGCCCGCGAGACCTCGGCCGCCTGAGTACGGCGGCGACCCCCGGTCGTTGAGCGAGCGAGGAACGAGCGAGACAAACGCCGGGAGTCAGTGGTCGCGCGACTCCTCGCGGGCGGCGTCGTCCTCGCCCTGGTCGTCGACCGTGGTCTCGCTCTCTTCGCCGTCCTCGGTGTCGGCCGCATCTTCGGACGGCTCTTCGAACTGCTCGGCGTCATCGGTCTCGTGGGCCTCGGCAGCGTCAACCTCGGCGACCTCGGCATCCTCGGTCTCGGGCTCTACAGGCTCGCCGGGCGCGGCATCCGTCCCCTCCTGGTCGGCGTCATCGACCGGCGTCTGCTCCTCCGCCGCCGCGGCGGACGTGGCGGCCGTCTCGGGGCGGATCAGGTCCTTCACCTCGGCCATGAAGCTCATCAGCTGGTGCTGCTGCCAGCGGAGCGTGCGCGTGCGGTCCTCGGCGTCGCGCAGCACGGCCTGCGAGTGCGTCGTCACCAGGTCGATGATGCGCTCCGCCTTCACGTGCGCCCGCTCGAGATGCTCGCGCGCCCGCAGCTGTGCGTCGGCGTCGATCTGCTGGGCCTGCGCCCGCATCAGCCTCTCGAAGTCCTCAGCCTTCACCGACACGCGCTGCGCGTGATCCAGTGACGCGGCGACCTGGTCGTTGGCGTCCTGAGTGATGCGCTCGGCATGGGCGACCGCCTGGTTGTGCAGCACGAGGAACTCCTGGTGCGCATCGTCCTGACGACGGGTGAGGGATGCCTCGAACTCCAGTGCGCGCAGCCGCAGCTCGCGCACCGCTTCCTCGGCCTCGGACCTGTCGCGCGCCGTCTCGCGCGCGACGCTCGAGCGGAGCACGGCCGCGCCCTTCTCGGCCTCGGAGCGGATGGCCGCGGCCTCGCGCTCGGCCTGCGACACCTTCTCCGCCGCGTGCGCGGCCTCGCGTTCGAGACGGGCCTCGTGCGCCGTCAGCTCGGTGTCGATCTTGAGTCGCACCTGCTGGGCCTCGTGCTGCGCCTGCGAGACGATGCCCTCGGCCTCGGCCTGCGCCGACGACCGGCGGTTCGCGATCTCTTCGCGGGCCGCCTCGAGGAGTCGGTCGCCCTGGATGCTCGCGTTGCGGATGAGCAGGCTGGCCTGGTCCTCGGCGACGCGCAGCACCTCTTCGAACTGCTGGCGGTTCGGCGACTCCGTGGTCGCACCCACGAGCTCGTCGCTGAGGGTCTGCACGCGCTGCTCGGCGTCGGCGATCTTGGCGTTCGCGAGCTCGAGCTCGCCGCGCAGGCGCGCGACGACGTCGCCCTCCTCTTCGCGGGCCGCGGATGCCTCGGATGCGACGCGCTCGACCTCCGCACGACGGCTCTCCTCGGCGTCGGCGAGTGCCGCCTCCAGCCGTTCGATCTCCGCCTGCTTGGCCTCGAGCGCGGCATCCACCTCAGCCTCGTGTGCAGCGATCGCCGCATCGATCTCAGCCTGACGTGCCTCGACAGCCGCCTGCAGCTCCGCCTCCAGCCGCTCTGCCTTGGCACGGCTCTGAGCAACGGCTGCCCCCGCGCGGCGTTGGTGCTGCTTGAGCTGCGCCGCCTCATCCTTCGCTGTGCGAGCCATGCTGTCGAGTCTGGCGATAGCCGCGTCCACCTCTTCCCGGTCGTATCCGCGGAAGGAAGTCGTGAACCCGGGGAGCATCGTTGACGATGCCGGCGCGGCGAGCAGGCTTTCGAACGGCGTCTGTTCGCCGCTGTTGTTCACGGCCGGGACAGGCTGAGGGTCAGACATCGGGGTCTCCGGTTCAGGACTACGCGGTGTCGCGGTCAGAAGCGGCTACTGCAGACGCGAATTTCGGCACGGCGATGTGAGCCGACGGCACGAAGCGAATGCTGCCCTCTTGACGACACCCGGGGGGTTGTGTCGCAGGTGACTGCGCATCAGGGTAGCTGAACCCTACATCCCTGCGCGCTGTCGGCGAAACCTCAGGAGCCGGCGAGCCACTCCCGGTACGCGTCGAACGACGACGGACGCCCGAGGAAGGCCTCGACGAGGTCGTTCGCGTCACGCGATCCGCCGCGCTCGAGCACCTCGACGCGGTAGCGGCGGCCGGCCGCGGCATCCATCAGTCCCCCACCGAAGCCGCTCAGCAGATCGCGCGCGATCACGAGACTCCACTGGTAGGTGTAGTAGCACGCGCCGTACCCGGTGAGGTGGCCGAACCCCGCGTAGGAGTGCAGTCCCGGCAGTGGCTGGACCGGGCTGGCCGCGGCGTAGAGCCGCTCGGTCTCGGCCTGCAGATCTGCCGGCCGGTCGACGTGCAGGTGGTAGGACACGTTCGCATGCCCCAGCTGCCGCCGCACCTCGAGGGCGCGACCGAAGGCGTCGGCCGTGCGCATGCGCGCCACGAGGTCAGCCGGGATCGGCTCGCCCTCCGCGTTGCCGCTCAACGAGGCGAGCACGCCGGCATCCCACGCCCACTCCTCGAGCAGCTGGCTCGGCGCTTCGACGAAGTCCCACTCCGTCGCCACTCCGCTGAAGCGGGCGAAACGCTGGCGGCCGCCGAGGATGTCGTGCACGAGGTGGCCGAACTCGTGGAAGAACGTCACCACCTCGTCGTGTTCGAGGAGGCCACGGGAGAAGTTGCAGAGCAGCGCCGCCTCAGGAAGCACACGGCCTGCCACCCCCGGTGCGAGCGGGAAACAGGCGGCGTGGCTGAACTTGCCCTCTCGCGGGTGCAGGTCGAGATGGATGCGCCCGAGCCGCTCGCCCCCGCGCGTCACGTCGAACGACTGCACGTCGTCGTGCCAGGTGGGCGAGTCCACCGGCGCGTACTCGACGTCGAGCAGACGGCCGGTGACGTCGAGCACGCCCGCCACGACCCGCTCGAACGGGAAGTACGAGCGGACGAGCTGTGCATCCACGTCGTACTGCTCCCGCTTGATCGCGCCCAGCAGGTACCAGAAGTCGGCGATCGTCACGACCTCTGCGTCGGGCACGTCCTGTCGCAGCCGCTCGAGCAGCTGCGGGTACTCGCCCTCCGCCGCCGAGCGCGAGGCGTCGTCGAGCCGCGACAGGAAGGCCGGGATCGCCGCGCCCGACCCGATCATGCGGGTCTCGGTCTCGTAGTCGGCCCAGTCGGGATAGCCGAGCAGCCGGGAGCGCTCGGCGCGGACCTCGAGCAGCTCCGCGAGGATCACGTCGTTCGCCGGCCAGGCGAGGTCGTTGTAGGCGCTCACCAGGGCGATCCGCGTCGCACGGTCGCGCGCGTAGTCGCGGACCGGCATGAGATCGGGGTAGTCGGTCGACAGGGTCACTCGTCCGTGATCGTCGGCGGGGTGGGAGTCGAGGAAGTCCTGCGGCATGCCCGCCAGTCCGTCGGCGGAGACGGTGATCTCGCGGCGCCCGTCGCGGATGTTCCGAGAGAAGGCCAGCGAGAGCTCGGTGTCGCGGTCCGCCAGCTGCCGGGCGCGCTCGCGGTCCGCGTCGTCGAGCTGCACGCCGGCGCGGCGGAAGTCGCGCGTCACGTGTTCGAGGAGGCGGGCCTGATCGTCGTCCAGGCCGGTGGTCGCGGCATCCGCGAAGGCCGTCCACAGCTCGCGGTCGAGCAGCCGCGCCGCCGACAGCGACTCGACGGCCTGCACCTGCGCCTCTGCGCGGTCGCGGACCGCAGCCTCGGGGTGCGCCTCACTCAGCAGATAGGACTCGCTCAGCGCCTCGCTCAGCGCGAGGTCGGCGTCGTTCCAGAGCTCCAGACGCTCGGCCGTCGTGAGCGTCGGCCCGGTCTTCAACCGGTCGTCGATCTCGTTCACGCGTGCGATGCGGGCGGCGGGGCGCTCGTCGACGAAGGCCGCCCAGCCGGCGGCGTCGGACGGGAAGGGCAGGGGTTCCGGGCTCACCCTGCGAGCCTATGTGCGCGCTCCGACAGCGCGCCAGGTGATTCGGCGACGAGCGGACGGCTCAGCGCAGCGCCCCGACGCTGGCCAGCGCGAGACGCACGAGAGTGCCCCGTCCGCCTTCCATCTCGGCCGAGAGGGCATCGGATGCCGCCTCATCAGGCGTCAGCCAGGTGACCTCGAGCGCATCCTGGCGCGGCTCGCAGGTGCCCGTGACGGGCACGACGAAGGCGAGCGACACCGCGTGCTGGCGATCGTCGTGGTACGCGCTCACGCCCGGCAGCGGGAAGTACTCGGCCACCGTGAAGGGCGTCGGCTGCGGAGGGAGCATCGGGAAGGCCATCGGCCCGAGGTCGTTCTCGAGGTGGCGGAAGAGGGCGTCGCGGACGGTCTCGCCGTAGCGCACGCGGCCCGAGACGATGGTGCGCGAGATCTCGCCGATCGGCGTCGCCCGCAGCAGGATCCCGACCTGCGTCACCTGCCCCATCCCGTCGGTGCGCACCGGCACGCCCTCGACGTAGAGCATCGGCAGGCGTCGGCGCGCCTCCTCGAGCTCGATGTCGCTCAGCCAGGCGGGGTTCGAGATGTTCCCCGCCGGCGGGCCGAACGGCTCGTCGCCCGCAGGTTCGGGGTCGGGAGTGCGTACGGACATGCCTCCTGTATACCCGCTCCGTCCCGTTTCCACCGCGCGTCCTCGCCGCAGACGCGCAGGCGTCAATAGTCTGAGGGCATCGTTTCCGGGAGGACGCCATGGCAGTGGACCCGCCGCAGACCCGCATCAGCCGCATCCAGGACATCGTCGGCGTCTTCGTGCTGTCGATCACCGCGGTGCTGACGGCGTGGTGCGGCTTCGAATCGTCGAAGTGGGGCGGCGAGATGTCGATCGCCTTCAGCGAGGCGTCGGGCGCCCGCATCCAGGCCGCGAGCGCGGAGAACGAGGCGCGGGCCGCGCAGCAGTTCGACCTTTCCGTGTACGCCCAGTGGGTGCTGGCCGAGGGCGAGGGCGACACCGAGTTGGCGCAGTACATCCAGGACCGCTTCCAGCCGTGGTTCACGGTCGCCTTCGACGCGTGGCAGGCCGACGGGATGATCGAGAACGCCCCCTTCGCCCGCGACGAGTATGTGCCGCCGGGCGAGGTGGAGGCCGTCGAACTCAACGAGCGGGCCGACGCGAAGTTCGCCGAGGCGCTCGAGAGCAATCAGCGCGGCGACAACTATTCGCTGCTCACGGTGCTGTTCGCCCTCGTGCTGTTCCTGACCGCGATGTCGCAACGCGATGTGCGGACCTGGATCGGCCGGGTGCTCCTCAGCCTCGCGCTGGTGGTGATGGTCGTCGGAGTCGGCATCCTCCTCACCTTCCCCATCAAGATCTGACGGGGCGAGCTGCACCGACCGCCTATGTCGTGTCGGCCCCCGATGGGAGGATGTGGGCATGCCGGAAGCGCTCGTTCTCGACGCCGACGCCGTGCTGTGGTCGACGGACCGGTCGGCCGTCGAAGGTCGGCACCTGCTGCTGCTCCTCCACGGCTACGGCGCCGACGAGCACGACCTCTACCCGCTCCGCCAGTACCTGCCCGACGCGTTCGCCGTGGCGAGCCTCGCGGCGCCGCTCGCGCCGCCCTGGCCGGCCCCCGGGCGCTCCTGGTACCCGATCGACGGGCTGGACGGGCGCGACTCCTCGCACGTGACCCGCGCGGCGCAGGCCGTGATCGCGTGGATCGACGAGCATGCGGCGGGCGCGGCATCCGTGGGTCTCCTCGGTTTCTCGCAGGGCGGCGCCGTCTCGTTGCAGGCCATGCGCCTCGACCCGCGGCGCTTCGCGTATGCCGTCAACCTGTCGGGCTATGCCAGCCCGGGCGAGATGCCACAGGATGCCGAGCTCGCCGAGTTGCGACCGCCGGTGTTCTGGGGAAGGGGCACGAAGGACGACGTCATCCCAGAGGTGGCCGTCACGCACACGACGCAGTGGCTGCCCGAGCACGTCGAGCTGAGCGGGCGGGTCTACCCGGGGCTGACGCACAGCGTCTCGGAGCAGGAGATCGCCGACGTGGCAGCCTTCCTCGACAAACGGCTGACGGCGCTGGACGGCGCCGGCAAGGTCTGAACGATTCCGGCGCGTCCGCGCGATTCCCGCCGCGGCTAGCGATCGCGGGCCGGCGGCTCCGGATCGGCCGCGGACGTGCCACGGCGCCGGGCGCTCGCTGCGGCGAACACTCCCGCGAACACCGCACCGAGGGCGAACCCGAGTGCGATGCCGACCGCCACGTTCCCGAGGGCGACTCCCAGCGACGTGCCGAATGCCACGCCCATGCCGATGCCGCCCGCGAGGGCGACGGCCCATGCCCGTGCAGCGGACTGAGGGATGCGGGGGGACGGCGTCGAGTCGCTCATGGCTCCACGCTACGGGCGGGCGCGAGCGGCGCACTCCCCCGCGCGACGGAGATCTTCTCACCCATCTCCCCGCGGCATCCGCTATGGTGTCTCTCGGCCTCTGTCCCCTCGGTGAGGAACTCCCTTGAAGCTGATCGACGCTCGCGCGCTGTAATCGCGCTGCTCCGTCGACCCTCGACGTCTCGCAGCGCCTGAAGATTCCGCGCTGCACGTCGACCACCGCTTCCCCCGCCGTCTCGGGCCCTTCTGCGGCCCCGGCATTCCGGGCGGATTCCGCGGTCCTCGGTGTCAGCGCATGACCGACACAGGAGGCCTCATGCCCGCACACACCCTCACACCCGTCATCGTCCTCGACCGGGTCTCGTTCACCTGGGCCGACGGCACCGTCGCCCTTGCCGATGTCTCCGGATCGTTCGGCACCGGCCGCACCGGCCTCGTCGGGCGCAACGGCTCCGGCAAGTCCACGCTGCTGCGCCTCATCGCCGGAGACCTGACGCCCTCCGCGGGGCACATCTCGCGGACAGCGGAGGCCGCGTACCTGCCGCAGCGGCTGACGCTCGAGGTCGACCGCCCCGTCGCCGACCTGCTCGGCGTGGGCGACACCCTCCGCGCGCTGCGCGCCATCGAATCCGGCGACGCCGATCCCCGTCATTTCGACGCGGTCGGCTCCGATTGGGACATCGAGGCGCGCGCGCACGCCGCGCTCGCCGAGGCTGGACTCGCACCTGACATGCTCGACCGCAGCGTCGGGCAGCTGTCGGGTGGCGAGGCGGTGCTCACCGCGATCGCCGGCATCCGTCTGCGCGGTCCCGAGATCGCGCTGCTCGACGAGCCGACCAACAACCTCGACCGCGACGCCCGCGCGCGCCTGTACGACATGGTGCGCTCGTGGCGGGGCGCTCTCGTCGTGGTGAGCCACGACACGGCCCTGCTCGAGCTGATGGACGACACCGCCGAGCTGTACGCGAACGAGCTGTCGGTGTTCGGCGGTCCGTACTCGCAATGGCGGGCTTGGCTGGATGCCGAGCAGGGCGCCGCCCGCGATGCCGAGCGTGCGGCGCGACAGGCCGTCAAGCGTGAGAAGCGCCAGCGCATCGAGGCCGAGACGACGCTCTCGCGCCGCGCCGCGATGGGGCAGAAGGCGTACGACGAGAAGCGCGTGCCGAAGATCATCGCGAACGGTCGCCGGATGGCGGCCCAGGTCTCGGCGGGCAAGCTGCGCGGCGAGAAGGCCGACCGCGAGGCATCCGCTCGTGAAGCCCTCGATGTCGCCGAGCGCCGCGTCCGCGACGACGACATCGTGAAGATCGACCTGCCCGACCCCGGCGTGCCCGCGGGCCGCCGCATCGCGACGCTCGGCGACGGCGAGCACTCGTGGGTGATCCAGGGACCCGAGCGGGTGGCGCTGATCGGTCCCAACGGCGCGGGGAAGACGACGCTCCTCGAGCGGCTGGTGGGTTCCGGGAGCACCAACTCCTCAGATTCCGGCGGCCCCGGTGAGCAATCGCCTCTGGGCGAGCAACCCGACGGGTTCTTGAGGAGTTCTGCCCGCGGCGCGCTGCACACCGACCGCGTCGGGTACCTGCCGCAGCGTGTCGACGGGCTCGACGACGCGGCGTCGGTGCTCGCCAACGTCGTCCCGTCGGCGCCTGGGGTGACGATCATCGAGTTGCGCAACCGGCTGGCGAGGTTCCTCATCCGAGGAGCCGCCGTCGAGCGCCCGGTGGGAACACTCTCGGGCGGCGAACGCTTCCGCGTGGCTCTCGCCCGGCTCATGCTGGCGGATCCGCCGCCGCAGCTGCTCGTCTTCGACGAGCCGACGAACAACCTCGACCTCGACACGGTCGACCAGCTCGTCGACGCGATCGCCGCCTACCGGGGCGCCGTGCTCGTCGTGAGCCACGACGACGCGTTCCTCGAGCGCATCGGCGTCAGCCTCGTGCTCGAGCTCGACCGCGATGGCACGCTGACGGAGCGCTGACGCGGGGCTGCGGCATCCGTCTCTCTCGTGTGGGGACGGATGCCGCGGCAAGCCCCTCCCGCGCCCTGCGGCCTGCTCCCCTCGCGCTCCGGGGGCCAGCACCCGTGCGTCGCCGACCTGGCTCGCGGATGATGAAGACATGAACGCACTCGTCAGACCTCAGCAGGGCCGATGGATCGCCGGCGTCTGCGCCGCCGTCGCCAACCGCTTCGGGTGGAACGTGACCCTGATCCGGATCCTCACCGTCATCGCCGTCGTCTTCTTCGGCCTGTCGCTGTGGGCCTACATCCTGCTCTGGATCCTGGTCCCCTCCGAGCACTGAGATCCGGCAACCGTTCATCGGCCCTCTGGCGGGCACCTGTCCGGCACGCCATGATGAACCCATGCACCGCCTGGTCCGTCCTCGACGCGGACGCATGATCGCCGGAGTCTGCCAAGGCATCGCGGACCGCTTCGGCTGCAGCGTCGTGCCGGTGCGCGTGCTCATTGTCGCGTCGACGGTGTTCTTCGGCGTCTCGATCCTGATGTACCTGCTGCTGTGGATCCTCCTCCCGGAAGAGAGCTGACGCCGGCGAGCGACGGAGTCTCCCGACGGTCGGCCACCTCCACACGGCGGTAGCGCTGCCCCAGGTACCGCCGGCCGGCGGACCAGGGCTTCTTCGGCTCCTTCGCGCGTCCCGGGCGATGTCGCTGTTGCCGGGGCCTCGGCCGGGTCCTCCGTCTGCTCCTCATACCGCGGCATCCGACCCTGCGCGAGCGGCTCGCGATACGCCCTGGCCGGATGTCGGCGATCACGACGAAGATAGGAGGGATGGGCGACGTGCTCGAGCGGTTCGGTCCTGCGACGCAGGATTGGTTCCGTGGCGCCTTCCGGGCCCCCACCGACGCCCAGAAGGGCGCGTGGCAGGCCATCTCAGCCGGCAAGCACGCCCTCGTGGTGGCGCCGACCGGCTCCGGCAAGACGCTGTCGGCGTTCCTCTGGGCGATCGACCGCGTGTTCCACGACAAGGCGGTGGCGCCGGCATCCGCTGCGCCAGCCGGACGGAAGAAGAAGCTCCCGGATGCCGCGTCCGCCGCCACCCGGATCCTCTACATCTCGCCGCTCAAGGCGCTGGGTGTGGACGTCGAGCGCAACCTCCGCTCGCCGCTCGTGGGCATCGGCCAGTCCGCGCGACGCCTCGGTCTCACCGTGCCTGACGTCACCGTGGGCGTGCGCTCGGGCGACACGCCAGCGGGCGACCGGCGCAAGCTCGTGCAGCGTCCGCCCGACATCCTCATCACGACCCCCGAGTCGCTGTACCTCATGCTGACGAGCCGTGCGGGCGAGACCCTGCGCGATGTGCACACGGTGATCGTGGACGAGGTGCACGCCGTCGCCGCCACGAAACGTGGCGCGCATCTCGCGGTGAGCCTCGAGCGGCTCGACGCGCTCCGCCGCTCCTTCGCCCCGGACGCTCCGCCCGCCCAGCGCATCGGCCTCTCGGCCACCGTCCGGCCGATCGACGAGGTCGCCCGGTTCCTCGGAGGTGCCGAGCCGGTCGAGATCGTCGCGCCCCGTGCGACCAAGGCGTTCGACATGAAGGTCGTCGTGCCGATCGGCGACATGCTGAATCCGCCTCCGCCGCCGAGCCCGTACCGATCCGACGACGAGGCGTGGGCGGATCCGGATGCCGCCCTTCGACAGGCTCAGGGACCGGTCATCGAGCCTGTCGAAACGATCGACGAGGACTGGTTCGCCGACGGCCCTTCGACAAGCTCAGGGACCGGGGCCGGGTCGAGCGATCCACGCCGCGCAGCCGGTGCCGGCGAGACCGAGATGACCGGATCGGTGTGGCCGCACGTCGAAGAGGCGATCGTCGATCGCATCCTGCTGCACCGCTCGACGATCGTGTTCTGCAATTCCCGGCGTCTCGCCGAGCGGCTCACGGGCCGGCTCAACGAGATCTACTCCGAGCGGCTCGGGCTCGAGCTTCCCGACCAGGCAGTGCCCGCCGCCATGATGGCGCAGGCGGGAGCGACGGCCGGCGCCGATCCCGTGCTCGCGAAGGCTCACCACGGGTCGGTGTCGAAGGAGCAGCGGGCCCAGGTCGAGGAAGAGCTCAAGTCGGGCGTGCTGCGGTGCGTCGTCGCGACATCGAGCCTCGAGCTCGGCATCGACATGGGCGCCGTCGACCTGGTGATCCAGGTCGAGGCACCGCCCAGCGCGGCATCCGGACTGCAGCGCATCGGACGCGCGGGTCACCAGGTCGGCGAGGTCAGCCGCGCCGCGCTGTTCCCGAAGCACCGCGGTGACGTGCTGCACACCGCGATCGTGACCGAGCGGATGCTGGCCGGGCAGATCGAGGCGATCGCCATCCCGCAGAACCCGCTCGACATCCTCGCGCAGCAGACGGTGGCCGCCGCCGCGGTCGGACCTGTCGACGTCGAGGGGTGGTACGAGACGCTCAAGCGCAGCGCGCCGTTCCGCTCGCTCCCCCGCTCGGCGTACGAGGCGACGCTCGACCTGATCGCGGGGCGGTTCCCCTCCGACGAGTTCGCCGAGCTCCGCCCGCGCGTGGTGTGGGACCGCGACCTGGGTGTGCTGACGGGGCGCCCGGGCACGCAGCACATCGCCGTGACCAGCGGCGGCACGATCCCCGACCGAGGACTGTTCGGCGTATTCGTCGCCGGCGAATCGCAGAACGCACGCGTCGGAGAGCTCGATGAGGAGATGGTCTACGAGTCCCGCGTGAACGACGTGTTCACGCTCGGCACGACCAGCTGGCGCATCGTGGAGATCACGCACGACCGCGTCAACGTCGTGCCCGCGTTCGGGCAGCCGGGCAAGGTGCCGTTCTGGCACGGCGACGGCATCGGCCGGCCCGCCGAGCTCGGTGAAGCGCTCGGTAAGTTCTCCCGCGAGGTGTCCACGGCGAAGCCGGAGAAGGCGCAATCGCGCCTGCACGACGCGGGCCTCGACGAGTATGCGCAGGACAACCTGCTCGCCTACCTCGCCGAGCAGCGCGAGGCCACCGGAACGCTGCCGACCGATCGCCAGCTCACCGTCGAGCGCGGGCGGGACGAGGTCGGCGACTGGCGCGTCATCCTCCATTCCCCGTACGGCATGCAGGTGCACGCGCCGTGGGCGCTCGCCGTGAACGCCCGCATCCGCGAGCGGCTCGGCGTCGACGGATCCGCGGTCGCCAGTGACGACGGCATCATCGCGCGGATTCCGGATGCCACCGCCGAGCCTCCGGGCGCCGACCTCTTCGTCTTCGACCCCGACGAGCTCGACCAGATCGTGACCGAGGAGGTCGGCGGTTCGGCCCTGTTCGCGTCGAGGTTCCGCGAGTGCGCGGCCCGCGCGCTGCTGATGCCGCGGCGCAACCCCGGCAAGCGCACGCCGCTGTGGCAGCAGCGGCAGCGATCGGCGCAGCTGCTCGAGGTGGCCCGCCGGTACCCCACGTTCCCGATCATCCTCGAGACCCTGCGCGAGGTGCTGCAGGACGTCTACGACGTGCCGGCGCTCCTGCGCCTGATGCGCGGCATCGGCGAGCGGCGCATCCGTCTGATCGAGACGGAGCCGTCCCAGCCCTCGCCGTTCGCCCGCGACCTCTTGTTCGGCTACGTCGGCGCCTTCATGTACGAGGGCGATTCGCCGCTCGCCGAACGTCGGGCGGCCGCCCTCTCTGTCGACCCGGCGCTGCTGTCCGAGCTGCTCGGCAAGGTCGAGATGCGCGAGCTCCTCGACCCCGACATCATCGCCCAGTTCGAGCGCGAGGCGCAGCGGCTCGATCCCGAGCGCCGTGCGCGCGGCCTCGAAGGCGTCGCCGACCTGCTGCGGCTTCTCGGCCCGCTGGACGCCACCGAAGCAGCCCTGCGGCTCGAAGCCGCGGGCCACGGGGACGGCGCCGCCGCCGACGATCGCCACGGTGATGCGCACGCGACGGCGGCCGCGGCATCCGCTCTCCTCGACGCGCTGATCACGTCGCGTCGCGCGATCCCGGTGACGATCGGCGGGGTCACCCGTGTCGCCGCGATCGAAGACGCCGGACGCCTGCGAGACGGACTCGGCGCAGCGCTGCCCGTCGGCATCCCCACCGCTTTCCTCGAGCCTGTCGCCGATCCGCTGGGCGATCTGATCGCACGATACGCGCGCACCCACGGACCCTTCACGGCGGATGCCGCGGCCGAGCGCCTCGGCATCGGCGTCGCTGTCGCACGTCACACTCTGCAGCGGCTCGAGTCCCAGGGCCGCGTCACGAGCGGCTTCTTCCTGCCGGACCCTTCGACAGGCTCAGGAACCGCCGGGGGCGACGGCGGATCGCGTGGCGACGAGGCGGAGTGGTGCGACACGGAGGTGCTGCGGCGGTTGCGGATGCGCTCGCTCGCCGCGATCCGCGGCAGCGTCGAGCCGGTGCCGCAGCACGCCTACGCACGGTTCCTCCCGGTATGGCAGCACGCGACGCGACCGCTGGAGGGCATCGACGGCGTCGCCGCCGTCGTCGAGCAGCTCGCTGGCGTGCCCATCCCCGCGAGCGCGTGGGAGTCACTCGTGCTTCCGGCTCGCGTCGCCGATTACACGCCCGGGATGCTCGACGAGCTGACCGCGACCGGCGAGGTGCTCTGGTCGGGTCACGGCACGCTGCCGGGCCGCGACGGCTGGATCGCGCTGCACAGTGCCGACTCCGCCGCGCTCACCCTGACGGTGCCCGACGACGCCGAGGAGATCGCGCCTGGTTCGCTCGATGCGCAGCTCCTGGCCGCGCTGGAAGGCGGCGGCGCGTACTTCGCCGCGCAGCTGCGCCAGACCACCGGCGCCGAGAACGAGCAGTCCGTGGTCGACGCCCTGTGGCGGCTGACGTGGGCGGGTCGGATCACGAACGACACCTTCGCGCCGGTCCGCGCGCTGGTGTCGGGCGGGTCGCAGGCGCACCGGGTGAGCCGGCGCACGCCTCGCGCACGGCTGTACCGGGGCGCGGCGGTGCGCAGCGTCGCCGCCGCGGTGCCGCCCCGTCCCCCGGCGATCGGCGGACGGTGGTCGCTGCTTCCCACGGCCGAGCCCGACGCAGCCATGCGGGCGGCGACCAGCGCGAGTCTGCTGCTCGACCGCTACGGCGTGGTCACCCGGGGCGCCGTGCAGGCCGAGGGCGTTCCCGGCGGCTTCGCCCAGACCTATCGCGTGCTCGCAGGCTTCGAAGAGGCCGGGCACTGCCGGCGCGGCTACGTCATCGAGAAGCTCGGTGCGGCGCAGTTCGCCGCCTCCGCCACCGTCGACCGCCTGCGCGAGTTCGCCGGGCTGTCCGACCCGCCGCCGCTGCGCGCGGTCACGCTGGCCGCGACCGACCCCGCGAACGCGTACGGTGCCGCGCTCGCCTGGCCCGCGCTCGAGGGCGTCGCCCACCGCCCCGGCCGCAAGGCCGGCGCGCTCGTCGTCCTCGTCGACGGGGCACTCGCGCTGTACCTCGAACGGGGCGGGAAGTCGGCGCTCGCCTTCACCGGTGACGAAGCGGTGCTCGCCTCCGCCACGCGCGACCTGGCGGCGACCGCGCGGGCGCGCCGTCTCGACACGCTGACGATCGAACAGGTGAACGGCGCGTTCGTGTATGGCACGGCGGTCGGCCGGGCGCTGCGCGATGCCGGCTTCGTCGAGTCCCCGCGCGGGCTCACCCTGCGTCGCCTCACCGCCGGCGACGCCGCGCGTGAGGCCGCCCGTGCCTGAGGGCGACACCGTCTTCCGCACGGCCCGGCGTCTCGACGCCGCCCTGGCCGGTGCGACCGTGACGCGGTTCGAGCTGCGCGTGCCGCAGGCGGCGACGGTCGACCTGCGCGGCGAGCTGGTGCACGGCGTCGTGGCACGCGGCAAGCATCTGCTGCACCGCATCGGCGCGTGGACGCTGCACACCCACCTCAAGATGGAGGGCGAGTGGCACGTGTACCGGCGCGGCGAGCGGTGGCGAGCGCCGGGGTTCCGTGCCCGGGCGGTGATCGGCGCGACCGCGCCGGACGGTGCCGAGTGGGAGACGGTCGGCTTCGACCTCGCCGACATCAAGGTGGTTCCGACCGCCGACGAGGACCAGCTCGTCGGGTACCTCGGCCCCGACCCGCTCTCGGAATCGTGGGACCCGGTCGAAGCCGCCCGGCGGCTCGCCACAGACACCCGGGCGGTCCACGTCGCGCTCCAGGACCAGCGCAACGTCGCCGGGTTCGGCAACGAATACGCCAACGAGATCCTGTTCGTCCGCGGCATCCTCCCGACGACACCGGCCAGCGAGACGGATGCGGCAGCCATCGTCGACCTCGGCGCACGCATGATCCGCGCCAACCGCAATCGGTCGGGCCGGACCTTCACCGGCGACGAGCGCCCCGGACGGTCCACCTGGGTCTACCGCCGGGAGGGCCGGCCGTGCCGGCGCTGCGGGACCCTGATCCGCGGCGGAAGCCTCGGTGCGGACCCGACGCGGGAGCGCATCGTCTTCTGGTGCCCGTCCTGCCAGCACTGACGCTGCTTCCCGCACGCTGTGATCGCGATGCGGCGGTTCGGCCACGCGCACCGCGCAGGCCGTTCGTCCAGGGCGAGCGGGTCGACGCCGCGCCGAAGGCCTGACACGGCCGCCTCTATGCTGTTGCGGGTGACCCGACTCCTGCTCCTCATCGACATCCAGCGCGACTACTTCCCGGGAGGGAGGCATCCTCTCGTCGACCCGGATGCGGCCGCCGATGCCGCCTCGCGACTCCTGGCCGCGTTCCGCACGGCGGGTGAGCGGGTCGTGCACGTGCAGCACGTGTCGAGCGGTCCGGATGCCGCGTTCTTCGCCGCCGGCACTCCCGGCGTCGAGTTCGATCCGCGTGTGGCGCCGGACGGCTCCGAGGACGTCATCGTCAAGCACCAGCCGAACGCTTTCCTCGGCACGGGGCTCGAGGCGCTGCTGCGTGCCGCGGCACCCGACGAGATCGTCGTCGCCGGGATGATGTCGAGCATGTGCGTCGACGCGACGGTGCGCGCGGCATCCGATCTGGGGTTCCGCCTGGCCGTCGCGCAGGACGCGTGCGCCGCCCCCGACCTCGGCTACGACGGCCGGACCGTCCCCGGCGCGCAGGTGCATCTGGCGTTCATGGCGGCGCTCGACGGCACGTACGCCCGCGTGGCCGACGTCGACGCGCTGGCCGCCGAACTCGCTCCCGCCTTCTGACCGATCGGCGTCGCGGCGCGACAACCTGTCCGGCCGACGGACAACTTGCGACACGCGGGGCCTGCACCACGGCGGTCGACGGGCGAGGATGGGAGCACCAGACACCCGCATCGGAGTTGATAACCGTGGGCACGACCGTCTTCGAACGACAGCGGCCGGCAGCATCCGTCGTCCAGCATTCCCTCGCCGGCACCCGGCACGCGGTCTTCTGGCGTGACGACCTTCCCGAGAGCCTGCGGCCCGACCGGCCCTCGCTCGTCGGCACGCACCGCGCCGACCTGGTCGTCGTCGGCGGCGGCTACACCGGCCTGTGGACCGCGCTGCTCGCCACCGAACGCGACCCGGGCGCGAAGGTGGTGATCCTCGAGGCGCAGCGCGTCGGCTGGGCAGCCTCGGGCCGCAACGGCGGCTTCTGCGAGGCGAGCCTCACGCACGGCCACGAGAACGGCGTGGCCCGCTGGCCCGACGAGATGCCGCTCCTCGACCGGCTGGGCCGCGAGAACCTCGACGCGATCGAAGCCTCCGAGGCCCGCTACGGGATGGACTTCCAGTTCGAGCGCACCGGCCAGCTGGCGCCGGCTGTCGAACCCCATCAGGTCGAATGGCTGAAGGAATGGGCGGCCGAGGGCGAGGAGGGCGTCGTCTATCTCGATCAGGCGGAGGCCCAGGCATCCGTCCACTCGCCCACGTATCTCGCGGCAGTCTGGGAGAAGGACGCGTGCGGCATGGTGCACCCTGCACGCATGGCGGCCGAACTGGCCCGCGTGTGCGAGGAGCGGGGGATCGAGATCTTCGAGCGCTCGCACGTGACCGGGCTCGACACGACGGGTCCGGGCGTCGTCGTGGCGACCGCAGACGGCCGGGTCGAGGCATCCCGTGCCGCGCTCGGCACCAACGTGTTCCCCTCGCTCATCAAGCGCAACCGGCTCATGACGGTGCCGGTGTACGACTACGTGCTCATGACCGAGCCGCTCACCGACGCGCAGGTCGCGTCGATCGGCTGGCAGGACCGGCAGGGCATCGGCGACCTCGCGAACCAGTTCCACTACTACCGGATCACGAAGGACAACCGGATCCTGTTCGGCGGGTACGACGCCGTCTACCACTACGGACGGAAGGTCGATCCTGCGTACGAGCAGCGCCCCGAGACGTGGGCGAAGCTCGCCGGTCACTTCTTCACGACGTTCCCGCAGCTCGAGGGGCTGCGGTTCACGCACCAGTGGGCGGGGGCGATCGACACGTCCACCCAGTTCACCGCGTTCTTCGGCACCGCCCGCGAGCGCCGCGTCGCCTACGCCGCAGGATTCACCGGACTCGGCGTCGGATCGACGCGCTTCGCCGGCGAGGTCATGCTCGACCTGCTCGACGGCGTCTCGAACGAGCGCACCGCGCTCGAGATGGTGCGCAAGCGCCCGCTTCCCTTCCCACCCGAGCCGGCCGCCGCGATCGGCATCAACGCCACGCGCTGGTCGCTGGACCGCGCCGACCACAATCGGGGCAAGCGCAACCTGCTGTTGAAGACCCTCGACGCGGTCGGGCTGGGGTTCGATTCGTGATCGTCCCGGGTGTGGGAGTGGATGCCGCGGCCGTCGCCGTTCCGCTGGAGCGGCTGCCCGCGGACCAGGTGCTGTCGGGCTCCCCCTCGGCGGGCTTCGTCGAGCTGACCGACACGATCGGCGTGTGGGAGCACACCCGCGGAACCTCGACCGACGTCGAGGCGGACGAGGTCTTCGTCGTCCTGGCCGGCTCCGCGACCCTGTCGTTCTCGGACTCCTCGCTGGCGCCCGTGGCGCTGTCACCGGGTTCCGTGGTGCGGCTGACGGCAGGCATGCAGACGGTCTGGACGGTGCACGAGACGCTTCGCAAGATCTACGTCGCCGGCTAGGCTCAGCCGCCCCGGGGCGCAGCATCCCGGATCCGCGGCCCGCACGGGTGCGACGATGGGCGCATGCGTGCAGTCGTCTACGACGCCTTCGGCGTCGCGCCCGAGGTCCGTGATGTCCCGTCGCCCACCGCTCCGGACGGCGGCGTGGTCGTTGACGTGCGCGCCACCGGGCTGTGCCGCAGCGACTGGCATGGCTGGGCGGGGCACGACGACGACATCTCGCTCCCGCACGTCCCGGGCCACGAGCTCGCGGGGGTCATCGGGGAGGTCGGCGATGGGGTCACGGACTGGCACGTCGGCGACCGCGTGACCGTGCCGTTCGTGTGCGGCTGCGGACGCTGCGAATGGTGCCGGCAGGGCGACGCGCAGGTGTGTCCCGACCAGACGCAGCCGGGTTTCACGCACGATGGCTCGTTCGCCGAATCCGTCGTGCTGCACGCCGCCGACGCGAACCTCGTGGCGATCCCGGATTCGGTGAGCTTCGAAGCGGCCGCGGCGCTCGGATGCCGCTTCGCCACCGCGTACCGCGGCCTCGTCGGCCGTGCCCGGCTGGCGCCCGACGAGTGGGTGACGGTCGTCGGCGCCGGCGGCCTCGGCCTCAGCGCCGTCATGATCGCGAAGGCCCTCGGCGCCCGTGTGATCGTGGTCGACCGCAGCCGGCCGGCGCTGGATGCGGCATCCCGTCTCGGCGCAGACCATGCGGTGCTCGCCGACGGCCACGACGTGCCCGCGCGCGTCCACGAGCTGAGCGAGGGCGGCACACATGTGTCGGTGGATGCCGTGGGCAGCGAGCAGACCTGCAGCGACGCGATCCTCAGCCTCCGCCGACGCGGACGGCACGTGCAGATCGGCCTGCTTCCGCCGGTCGGCGGGCACCCGCGCGTCCCGATGTCGAGGGTCATCGGGTGGGAGCTCGACCTGCTCGGCAGTCACGGTATGGCGGCGGTGGACTATCCCGGGATGCTGGCGCTCATCGCGTCCGGCACGCTCCGCCCCGAGTCGCTCATCGAGCGCGTCGTCGGGCTGTCGGAGGCGGCATCGCTGCTGCCCGCGCTCGAGCGGGCCACCCCCGCCGGCATGACGATGATCGACCCGCGCCGGCCCTGAGTCGAGCCGTCGTCGTCGCTAGCGCCCCGCAGACCTCCGCACCAGCAGCGCCAGGTGCAGCGCGGTCTGGGTCTCGCCGTCGTCGAGGTCGGCGCCCAGCAGCTCCTCGATGAGCGCGATGCGCTGGTAGAACACCGAGCGGGACAGATGGGATGCCCCGGCCGCCGCCGTGCGATTGCCCGGGTGCGCGAGCATCGCCTCGAGGACGTCGAGCAGATCACCGGAGCGCGCCAGGTCGTGTGCGATGAGCGGTGCGAGCATGCGCTCGCCGTGCTCGAGCACCCGGTGGTCGTCGCGCAGCGCCGCGACCAGCTGCACGAGCGGGCGGTTCTCGGCGCGGCGGAGGTGGGGTCCGCGGCCTGCTCGACGACGTCGGCCGCCTGCCAGGTCGACGGCCTCGTGCACCGACGCGAGAGCCGCGTCGATGCCTTCGGCGCGGCGACCGACCGACACGGTGACCCGCTCGAGGTCTGCGGCGTCGACGAGCGCCCGCACGAACGCCACCACGGCGGCATCGTCGAACTCCGCGTCCGGCGGGAGCGACACCAGCATCGTCGCCGCCGGCGGTGCGACGCCGGTCGGCGCCGAACCGGCGAGGGCGCGTCCGCGGAGGGCGCGGGCCGCGGCATCCGCTCGTTCCGCCGCGACGGGCGCACTCGACACGACGAGACCGTGCAGCTGGGCGCCGCGCAGCGGCAGGCCCGCCGCCTCCAGCCGCGCGGCCGCCCCGCCGACACCTGCGAAGCGTCCTGCGAGCAGTCCGTCCACCAGGCGGCGACGGCCGATGCGGACCCACTCGTCGGCGTCACCGTCGGCGAGACGCCCGACGGCGAGGGCGATCGCGCCCTGCTCGAGCACCGCCATGCGGCCGGCCGCATGCTCCGGACCGGGCAGCGCGATGAGGTTGCCCCACCGGATGCCGCGCGCCTCGACCGGAACGATGAGCCAGTCGTCGGCGCCCGCCGCCGCGCCGCGCTCGCGCCGCTGCTCGGAGCGTCGATGAGCGGAGCGGGAGCGCAGCTCCCAGTCGGTGAAGAGCTCCTCCTCCATCGCCAGCGGCACCTCGGCCGCCACGACCTCGTAGCCGAGGTTCTCGAGCAGGATCGGGGCGCCGAGCGTCTGCGCCACCTGGTACACGATGAAGTCGGCCGGCGAGCCGCGCAGCACGAGGGCGGTGAAGCGCTCGCGCACCTCGTCCCGCGCCCGCAGCGCGTCGGTCTGCCCCGTGATGATGCGGCTGTGCACCGCCTCGGTGACGGTGACGAACTTCACCTCGCGGTGCAGCACGATGAGCGCGAGCCTGCGCGAGGCGGCCGCCTCCACGACCACCGCGGGCACGTAGCGGTAGTGCGTGCCCAGTTCGAGCACGAGACCCGAGAGACCGGCGTCGGCCAGCTCGTCGATGAACCGCCGCAGGTCGGCGGGCTCGGCCGGCCACGACGAACCCGTGGAGAGCAGCAGCTCGCCGCCGTCGAGCAGGCGGGCGACGCCCGCGCTGTCGGAGACGTGCAGCCAGCGCACCCGCGCGTCGAGGGCCTCGTCGCCGACGAGCACTTCGGGCACACCGTGCGCGACCGCGTCGAGCGCCATCACCTCGCGCACGGTCGGCAGGGTCTCATCGGCGGTTCGATCAGCCGGACGATCCGTTTGGATCATGCGATCTTCGCGACGGTCGGGCACCGTATTGGCCTCTTCTTCTCTGACAGGCTGGGACGCGCCAAGCCTAAGGGATCGCCACACGATCTGTCCGACGCCGAAAGGGGCCACCCATGAGCATTGCCGAGACCGCTGTCGCCACGGCGACCACGGAGGCGGATGTGCGGGTGATCCCGCACTGGATCGATGGCGGCGAGCGGGCGTCGACCTCCGGCCGCACGGCCCCCGTCTACAACCCGGCGACCGGCGCCGTGTCGGCGCAGGTCGCGCTGGCGGACGAGGCCGAGATCGACGCCGCGATCGCGTCGGCCCTGCGCGGATACGAGGTGTGGTCGCAGTTCTCCCTCGCCCGCCGGCAGTCGGTGCTGTTCAGCTTCCGCGAGCTGCTGAACGCCCGCAAGCGCGAACTGGCCGAGATCATCACGGCCGAGCACGGCAAGGTCGTGTCCGACGCCATGGGCGAGATCCTGCGCGGCCAGGAGGTCGTCGAGCTGGCGACCGGCTTCCCTCATTTCCTCAAGGGCGCGTTCAGCGAGAACGCCTCGAGCGGCATCGACGTGTACTCGCTGAAGCAGCCGCTCGGGGTCGTCGGCATCATCAGCCCGTTCAACTTCCCCGCGATGGTGCCGATGTGGTTCTTCCCAATCGCCATCGCGGCCGGCAACGCCGTCGTGCTCAAGCCCAGCGAGAAGGATCCGTCGGCGGCGCTGTGGCTCGCGGCGCTGTGGCGCGAAGCCGGGCTGCCGGATGGCGTGTTCACGGTGCTGCAGGGCGACAAGCTCGCCGTGGACGGACTTCTCGAGAGCCCCGACGTGTCCTCCATCTCGTTCGTCGGCTCCACCCCGATCGCGCAGTACATCTACGAGACGGCGTCGAAGCACGGCAAGCGCGTGCAGGCGCTCGGCGGCGCCAAGAACCACATGCTGGTGCTTCCGGATGCCGACCTCGAACTCGTCGCCGACCAGGCCGTCAATGCGGGCTACGGTGCCGCCGGCGAGCGGTGCATGGCGATCTCGGTCGTGCTGGCTGTCGAGCCAGTTGCGGACGACCTCATCGGCAAGATCCAGGAGCGGATCGCGAGACTGCGCATCGGCAACGGCGCGGGTGCGGACGGGATCGAGCCCGACATGGGCCCGCTCATCACCGACGTCCACCGCGACAAGGTCTCGGAGTACGTCGACATCGCCGAGGCCGACGGCGCGAGGATCGTCGTCGACGGCCGCGGTCTCACGGTCGAGGGCCACGAGGACGGCTTCTTCTTCGGGCCCACCCTGATCGACGACATCCCCACCACCTCGCGCGCCTACCAGGAGGAGATCTTCGGACCGGTGCTCTCCGTCGTGCGCGTGCAGTCCTACGACGAGGGCATCGAGCTGATCAACTCGGGCCGGTTCGGCAACGGCACCGCGATCTTCACCAACGACGGCGGAGCCGCCCGCCGGTTCCAGAACGAGGTGCAGGTCGGAATGATCGGCATCAACGTGCCCATTCCCGTCCCGGTCGCCTACCACTCGTTCGGCGGCTGGAAGCAGTCGCTCTTCGGCGACGCGAAAGCCTACGGCGCGCACGGGTTCGACTTCTTCACCCGCGAGAAGGCCATCACCAGCCGCTGGCTCGACCCCGCCACGCGCAGCCATTCGGGCCACACCGGCATCAACCTCGGCTTCCCCCAGAACCACTGACCGGACTCAAGGACTCCCCATGACCGACACGCTCGCCGCCGCCGTCTACGCCGACCCGGCAGGTGCCCCCCGGGCGCTCCCCGACCTGGAGGCCGACGCACACGTGCGCGCGGACGACCGCGCACACGTGTTCCACTCGTGGAGCGCGCAGGCGCTCATCGACCCGCTCCCCGTCGCGGCCGGCGAGGGATCGATGTTCTGGGACTACAGCGGCAACGCCTATCTGGACTTCAGCTCGCAGCTCGTGAACCTCAACCTGGGCCACCAGCATCCGGATCTCGTCGAGGCCATCCAGCGACAGGCGGGCCGTCTTGCGACCATCCAGCCGTCGATGGCGAACGACGTGCGAGGCGACCTCGCCCGGCGCATCGCGGAGGTCGCGGGCGACGGCTTCGAGAAGGTCTTCTTCACGAACGGCGGGGCGGACGCCAACGAGAACGCCGTCCGCATGGCGCGGCTCGTGACCGGGCGCCGCAAGGTGCTGTCGATGTACCGCAGCTACCACGGCAACACGACGACCGCGATCTCGCTGACCGGCGACCCCCGGCGCTGGCCGAACGAGCCGGGCGACGGCTCGACCGCGAAGTTCTTCGGCCCGTACCCCTATCGCTCGGCGTTCCACTCCTCGAGCCCCGAGGAAGAGACGCAGCGCGCGCTCGACCACCTCGAGCAGACCATCGTTCTCGAGGGCGCCTCGACGATCGCCGCGATCCTCATCGAGACGATCGTCGGCACGAACGGCGTGCTGGTGCCACCGCCCGGGTACCTCGCCGGCGTCCGGGAGCTCTGCGACCGCTTCGGCATCGTGTACATCGCCGACGAGGTGATGGTGGGCTTCGGGCGCGTGGGCGAGTGGTTCGCGTTCCAGGCGTTCGATGTGCAGCCCGACCTCATCACCTTCGCCAAGGGCGTGAACTCGGGTTACGTGCCGCTCGGCGGCGTCGTGATCTCCGACCGCATCGCGGCGCACTTCGACACCGTGTCGTTCCCCGGCGGGCTCACCTACTCCGGGCATCCGCTCGCCTGCGCGGCGGGCGTGGCGACGTTCGAGGTCTTCGAGCGCGACGGCATCCTCGAGCGCGTCCGCGACCTCGGTGCGCGCGTGGTCGAGCCCCGGCTGCGCGAGATCGCCTCACGGCATCCGTCCGTCGGCGATGTGCGGGGCATGGGCCTGTTCTGGGCGATCGAGCTCGTCAAGGATCGCGAGACCCGCGAGCAGCTGGTGCCGTTCAACGCGAGCGGAGCGGATGCCGCACCTGTCGTCGCCGTCGCCGCGGCGTGCAAGCGCGAGGGCGTGTGGCCCTTCACGCACTTCAACCGCGTGCACGTCGCCCCGCCGCTCGTGATCGCCGAAGACGAGCTCCACCGCGGCCTCGACGTGATCGACCATGCCCTCTCGGCGGCCGACGAGTTCGTCGCGGGCTGAGCGGCTGCGCCCCTCGGACCCGAGGTTCCCGAATGCGCGCGATCGCGGCATCCGAATCGATCCGATGCGCGGGAATATATGTCCCGCCCCCTCGGTTATTTCTGTACTCAGCACCATGTGCTGACTCCAGGAGGGGACCGTGGGCAAGAACTACATCGACATCGAGAACGACCAGGGCGAGACGCTGCGCTACCGCAAGCATGTCAACGGCCGTGGTCTGATCGCGCACGGAGCGAAGGTGCACCCGAGTGCCGTCGTCGAAGCGGGATCGTATGTCGAGCCGGGTGTGCAGATCGCGGCGGGCGCGCACGTCGGCCGCGGTGTCTGGGTCGAGACGGATGCCGTCATCGGCCCCGACGCCGTCATCGAGCCGCACGCCCACATCGGGCCGCGTGCGGCGATCGGGCCGAAGGCCAAGATCGGCGTGCGCACCCAGGTGGGTCACGACGCCCGTGTCGCGGGGGGCTCGCTCATCGGCGACGACCAGACGATCGCCGACGGCGAGCGCGTCGCCACCGACCAGCGGGGTCTTCGGCTCGCGGCCTGACTCCGCGATCGCGGAGCGTCGGGAGCACCGCATAGGCTCACGGCGTGTTCAGGCGCGTCCTCATCGGAATCCTCGTGCTCGCCGTCGCGGGCGCGGCGATCTGGTGGTGGGCCGGGCACGACCGCGACTCGGCAGAGGTCGGCCTCGCGACGCCCGGCGCAGCACCGACGACTCCCGTGATCCCGTCGGAGGCGTTCGAGATGACCGTCGAGAGCGTGCACGACGGCGACACGCTGCGCGCTCGGGCGGCGACGCCGAACGCCGTCGTCACTGATGTCGAGTCGACGCGCGTCCGCCTGCTGGGAATCGACACCCCTGAGATCTCGCCGGAACCTGACTGCTGGGGCTCGGAGGCGACGGCGAAGCTGACCGCTCTCGTGCCCCCGGGGTCGACGATCTGGGTCGCGCCGGACGCCGAGGTGCACGACCAGTACGGTCGGACGCTGCTCTACGTCTGGACGCCCGACGGCCAGTTCGTCAACGGTGAACTCGTGGCGCAGGGTGATGCGCGCGTCGAGATCTACTCGCCCAACCGCAGCCAGGAGGCGCTCCTCCGCTCCCTCGAGTCGGCGGCGGTCGCCGCCGACGCGGGCCGATGGGGTGCGTGCGGCTGACCGTCAGGCGAAGAGGAAGAGCACGAACCCGATGAGCGGCAGGGTGCCCTGGATGAGCGCTGGCCGGAGGTAGCGCATCCCCGTCGTCAGCAGCACGAGCGCCGCAGCGACCATCGAGCCGAGGCCGAACAGCACCAGGGCGAGTCCGGCGGCGCGCACAGGCGCGGCATCCGATCCTGCGAACATCAGCACCAGACCGATCACGACGCCGATCGCGAGGAAGAGGTTGTAGAACCCCTGGTTGTACGCCATCGGCTTCGTCGTGTCGGCCGCCGCCTGGTCGGCGACGCCGAAGCGCTTCCAGACCTTGGGCTGCGTCCACTGCACGCTCTCCATCACGAAGATGTAGACGTGCAGCAGCGCCGCCAGTGCTGCGAAGACCGTTGCGAGGATAGCCACCATGAGCGAACCATAGCGCCCGGGCTACGCTGAACGGTATGGCGAAGGGCGGGTCGCGCACAGGCGGACGGGGACGGGATGCCGCGGGCACGCGCCGTGGCGCCGCATCCGGCTCCGCGGCGAAGGCGAAGCCCGCGAAGCCCCGGAACGCGCAGCGGCCGCAGCCGTCGCCCGGGCCGTCGCCGACGCCTCCCGCCCAGCCGCCCATGCCGACGACGTTCCTCCTCGGCGCGATCCCCGGTGCGACACCGGGCAAGTGGATCGACACCTGGAAGGAGCGGATGCCGCGCACGAGCCTCGAGCTGGTGCCCCTGGCGTTCGCCGATCAGCGACAGGCTCTCGTCGAGGGTGAGGTCGACGCCGCGCTGGTGCGACTGCCGATCGACAAGGAGGGGCTTCACGTCATCCCGCTCTACGACGAGGTGCCGGTCGTCGTCTGTGCGAAGGACTCGCACCTGACGGCCGCCGCAGAGCTCGACACGGCCGACCTCGTCGGAGAAGTGCTGATCGTTCCACAGGACGACGTCCTCGGCATCCGTGCACCCGGCACCGAGAAGCCCCGGTTCGCTCCCCCGGCCGACACGGGCGAGGCGATCGCGACCGTGGCCGCGGGGGTAGGGATCGTCGTGGTGCCGATGTCGCTCGCTCGGCTGCACCAGCGCAAGGACGTCGAGTACCGGCCGCTGCTGGACGGCCCCGCCTCCACGGTCGCGCTGGCGTGGCCGGCGGAGCGCACCACACCCGCCGTCGACGCGTTCGTGGGCATCGTGCGCGGCCGCACCGCGAACTCCTCGCGGGCCTGAGTACGACGGGCATACGGAGGAGGGGCGCCGCCCCCAGTGCGGCACCCCTCATGGATCGGCGCGAAGACCCGCAGCCCGACCTGCGTTCCCCAGAATCGGCCTTCTGCTCGGCACCCGGCCCCCCGGTCGGCGTGCACGAGCCGTTCCGATGACCAAGAGTCCTCGCCTGCCACCCTGATACACAGGATGTGAGAAATCTCAGAAACCGGCGCCGTGGACCTGGAACGGGGCGACGATGCCGGTGCGCCGATACGCCTCAGCCAGTGCGATCGACGGGGCGACGCCCGCCGCGAGACTCTCGTGCATCGCTCCGAGAAGTTCGCAGGCCGCGTCGTCGGCGACCACGACCGGCGCCGCGACGACGCTGCGCGACCCGGCATGGAGCCAGACGCGGGTCATCCCGACGGCCTCCTCATGCCAGCGGATCGACGACCGGCCCACCTCGCACGCCGACAGTACGACCGTGGCCGGCACCTTCTCGATCAGGTCGACGTCGTAACCGAACAGAGTTCCGTCGTGCAGCTGCAGACCCGAGAACAACGGGTGCTCCGCGGAATGGCGGCCATGCGCCGCGACGTGCAGGATGTCGACGCGCGACGCGGCGCCGGTCAGTGCGACGACCGACGCGTCCTCATCGCGCAGGACGATGGGATCGGGCCACGCCTCCGCGGCCCGCGCCACCTCCTCGCCGGCCCGCTCCACTCGCGGCCCCGCCGCGAAGGCGACTCGCCGAACAGCGGAGTACTCCCTCGTCGCCAGCCACTGGGACGCCGAGGTGGCGACGGTGAAGACCCTCCCACGGAGAGCCGGCAGCAGCGCCCACGGGATGCCGCCCAGGATGCCGGGAACGCTGAGCACCAGCCTCCGGTCGCCGACGACCTCCGCCACCGGATCGAGCAGCGCTGCGGATAGCGACGCCACACGATCGTCGAGCGAGCGCTGGACGACGGCGGCCATCGGGCCGGCGCGGACGGCGGCGCTCACGTCCGCCTCCGCCCGCAGCGCGGCGACGCTCCGCGCCACCTCCGGCCACGCCGCTATCTGCACCACCCGCGCACGATCCCGCCGCGCCGCGACGGCCACCATCCCGGTGCGATCGAACACGTAGGAGACGGATGCCGTCTCGTCGTCGAGCCCCGCCTGCAGCTCCTCGAGCGATGCGCGAGGGCGCCTGCCCGCCGCGCCCAAGGCGGCCCACTGGCGCTGACGGAGCTGCTCGCCGACCTCACGAGCGCGCTCCGAGGCCAGCCAGTCCGGGCCACCCTCCACGCGCAGCGCACGCAGCTCCGAGAGATCCGCCGCCAACTCGGGATCGGGCGGCGGACGAAGCGGCACGACCTCCTGATTCAGGAAACGGGCTCGCTCGGACCACTCGAACACCACGTCCGGCCGCATCGACCGAACGGCGGACTGGAGTCCCGCATAGATCAGCCCCTCCCCGTACATGGCGAGCGACGTCGCGAGATCGAGGCTTCCGAACGATGCCTGCCAGTCGCTGAGCGCCTCGAGACCGGCGGCGGCCCGGGCACGCACCAGGTCCTCGCGCCCCTGACCCAGCGCGCGCGCCGCCTGCACCTGGCGGGTGAGAAGGGTGAGCTGGATCGGGGCGCTCGCGTGGACGCGCACGCGGCCGTTCCCCCCGTCATCGATTCCCATCCGCGCCCGCCACAGCTGCGCGGTCAGCTCGACGGCTTCGGCCTCTGCCTCCAACCCGTACCCCCGCAACGCCTCGGCCACGTCCTCGGACGCGCCGACATCGACGTGCCGTGCCGGCACGCCGATGCGATCGCCCGTGCTGTATCGCCCATCGGGGATCGAGGCCAGCAGTGCTGCCCGCACTGCGATGGCGTCGGCACGGAGCGCCCACCAGTCCGCGTGCACCCGACGGAACCGCCGCGCGGCGCCACGCGCGACGACTTCCGCGCGGGCGGGAGCATGTGTGAGCAGCGCACGGGCGAGGTGGAACTCCGCCTCCGCCCGCGCCTGCGGCATGCGGTGCGCACCGAACGTCTGGGCGACGCGCGTGAGGCTGGCCTCCGCTTCCACCACCAGCCCCGCGTCGCGGAGGACCTCCGCGCGGTCGAGGTCGCAGATTGCCGCGTTCACCGCGGAGGCCGCGGTGAGGGCGTCACGGGCCGTGGCCATCGTCGAGAGCGCAGCGACCAGGTCGCCCTCCAGCAGTGCGGCATATCCGGCGTTGTGCACCGCCATGGCGCGCTCGACGTCGTTGCCCGTGGCCGCATAGTCGGGGGCGGCGCGTTCGAGGTCGGCGCGCGCCGCGCCGAAGCGGCCCGCCCGCATGTGCGCGAGGCTGCGATTGAGCAGCATCGGCGCGCGGTGCTCGGCCTCGTCCCCGATTCCTTCGATCGCCTGGTCCAACCAGACGATCGCGGCATCGAGATCTCCGCGCTCCAGCGCGAGCAGCCCGAGCTGGCCATGGAGCATCGCGGACGTGTGCGGTGAGAGCCCTGGATAGGCGAGCGCCTCCCGGCACAGCCGCTCGGCGGCGCTCGGGTCGCCCTGGCGGATGACGACAGCGGCGGTGGAACCGGCGATGCGGGCGAGCAGGTCCGGATCGTCGGTGCGGGCGGCAGCGAGCGCGAACTCCCGTCGGGCCGCGGCGTTGCGTCCGGCGTTCAGGTGTGCGCGGCCGCGACGGTACAGTTCAGCCGCGGTGAGGGTCATCCACACAGCATGGCGCGTTGCGCGCTCGCCTGTCGACGCCTCACCGCCGGAGCCGTTCCGCTCGCAAGGATGCCCCGCGCCGACCCGTCGCGGAGGCGCCGGTTCAGCGCAGTCTCGAGCGGTCCTCCTTCGCCGAGTCGGCTACGACGTCGCCGCACGCCTTCACCGTCGCCTTGATTTGCGATGTCGCCACGAGAGGCTTCTTCTTCGGGTCCGGCTTCGGCCGCTTCCCTGCGAGCTTCGCGGCGATCCTTCCGGCGATGACCGGTGCCGCGAACGACGTTCCGCTCCACACCGCGAACCCCGACTGGAAGTCGTCGAGGTCGAGGGTCTCGCGCTGCCGGTCGTACTCGTCGCTGCGCAGGTCGGCCTGGACGCCGCCCTGGAAGCTCGTCGGGATCGTAGAGAGCACCGACACCCCTCGCACGAACGTCTGCACCCACTCGCCGATATTGGAGAACAGCGCGACCGAGCGGCCCGACGGATTGAGGGCGCCGACCGTGACGAGCGGGGCGATGTCGCCCTCCGGCGCGATCCCGCAGTCATCGCCGACCCAGTGATGCAACGACGCCGGCGACGCCGGCCGGTCCGTGGCGTCGTTCCCGGCCGAGCACACGATGACGCACCCGCGCTCACGCAGCTGCGTCAGCAGCTCGTACAGCTCGCTGTCGATCGATTCGCGCTTCGGAGACTCGTGGTAGTAGCTGAACGACAGGTTCACGACATCGAGCCGGAAGCCGTCGTCGATGAGCGCGACCAGCCGTCCGAGAGCGGCGAGCAGGTCGTTCTCGAGGATCACCCCCTGGGAGTCAGCCACTCGCACCGGGAGGATCCGCGCCTCGGGACACGCCTGCAGCACGAGGCCGGCGATGAACGTGCCATGGCCGGCCGCGCTGTCGACCACACCATCGAGCGGGCTGTCGAGCGACGTGAACGCCTCGGGGTCCGTCGTGCCGTCGATGATCCCGATCTCGCCGCCGTAGACCGCGGCCGGATTGATCCGCGCCTCCTTCAGCCAGGGGTGCTCGCCACATCCGGTGTCGAGGATCGCGACCACCGGCCGTTCGGCCTCGGCGAGCGTGGGCTGGGGCAGATCCGGACCGACATACGCGACGGGCTGGCGGCCGCCCAGGCCGGGAAACGCATAGCCCCCCATTCCCGCGGGGTTGCCTGTGAACGGATTGCCGGTGAACGGGTTGCCGGTGAAGGGATTCCCCGTGAACGGATTTCCGGTGAACGGATTGCCCGTGAAGGGGTTCGAGCCCAGCGCGTCCGTGGTCAGGATGTGGTTCAGGCCGAGGCCCGTGATGCCCTTGCGGCGCGCCTCCACGAGCAGCCGCCACGCGTCGGGCGGCGTCTCCGGCTTGCCCGAGGGTGCCGCTTGAGCCAGCGCGATGCGCACCCGGCGGGTCGTCGCGGTGCCGCGACGGCGCGCGGACGCGGCCGAGCGCGCCACCACCTTGCCTGCTCCACGCGGGGGAATGGGATCCTCCAGGTCTTCGGGAGTGAGGACCCAGCCCAGTCCGGCGGCGACGGAATCGAGCGTCGGCGGCGCGGCCACGCCGCGCTGGGTGGTCTGCGCCTGCGCGGTGATCAGCAGCACGTCGGCTTCGTACAGCGTGGGCGATGCCTCGCCCGGCGCGACGAGCCCCGGGTCGAGGATCGCGCCGCGCACGTGGCGGGCTTCACGCTCGCGCCATCCGAGGCGCGGCGGGCTGGCATTGAAATTCGGGTTGGCCATCGTTCCCTCTCGCGAAAGGCTCTGTACTCAGGGGTCGAGACGGATGCCTCGGCCGAGGCATCCGTCGTCTCGTCAGACTTCGAACTGCGGGGTCTGGAAGTCGCGCAGGGCGCCGTCGGCGTCCCGCACGACCAGGCGGAGTCGCGCCACCCCAGGCGTGACCTCGTCGAAGGCGAAGCGTCCGTGCTCGCCCGGTTCGGCCGACCACTCGCGGTCGCCCTGCACCAGCCGGATGGCGAGAGCCGCGGCATCGACCCATCCGTCCACGCGTCTGCCGCCGTCCTCCGTGGCGGTCACATGCAGCAGCACGCTGGTCGTGCCGTCGCTGAACTGCAGCGTCGCGGTGTCGGTCTCACCACGGACGGCCGCCAGCGTGCCCTCGACCAACGTCAGCAGGGCGTACTCGCGCGACAGGTCCTCGACGGCGACAGCGGCGACCATGCGGTCGACGAGCCCGGCGGGCACCGGATCGACGTCCTGCCACATCCGGCGCATCCGTGCGAAGAGCGCGGCGTCTGCCGCGAAGTCCTCAGTGTCCATCGTCGTCACCTCTCCATCCGTCGCCCTCGAGGACGGCGCGAAGTTTCGCGAGGCAGCGCTGGCGGGTCGGTCCGATCGATCCGATGGGCATCGCAAGATCCTCTGCGATGCGGGCATAGTCGGGGCGGTCCTCGAACGCGACGATCCGCAGCAGACGCTGGCATCGATCGTTGAGCGTGGCCACCGCTGTCCAGAGGCGACGGGTCTCGTCGTCCTGCGCGGCGGTCTGCTCGGCGGATTCGTGGACAGGCAGGTGGGGTTCGAGTGTCTCGGCCTCGGTCGCATCGGCGCGCCGATGCTGCTTGCCGACACGCCACGCCTCACGGCGCGCGCACATCGTGAGCCATCCCGACACTGCGAGCGGGTCGTTGATGGTCTCGTGACGGCGGACGAGCGTCAGCCAGGTCGTCTGCACGACGTCCTGTGCCAGCGCAGGGTCGACTCCGTACGCCCGAACGACGTGCCACAGCGGCGGCGTCATCAGGCGGACGAGTTCGTCCATCGCACGACTGTCACCCTCACGCCACCGCACGAAGAGTGCGGCGGCGCGTTCCCATCGCGCCGGCTCCGCAGAGTCGACGCGCCCCGTCGCCTCACCGCGTGCCGCTGCTGCGTCACGCGGATCGTCTGGCTGCGGGGCCCCAGCCTCGGCGCCGGCCTGCGTCATAGCGCCCATTCTGTCCACACCATGCCCGAGCGCGATAGTGCGGGTTTGATACACGAATCCTCGACGAAGACGGCGGATGTCGCCCCTTTCGCTCGCTCTGCGACCCGGGACCTAGAATTCCTGCATGACGACCGCGCCGCTGCTCTATGTCTGCGTACGCCCGCAGCTGGGCGCGGCCGCCGCCGAATACGAGTCGTTCCGGGCGGCGATGCGCCTCGACGAGAGCCGGCTCGCGCGTCTCGATCTGGTTCGCGAAGGGCTTCCCGACGACGCCTTCGAGCGCTACGCCGGCTTCCTCATCGGCGGCAGCCCGTTCAACGTCACCGACCCGGAGTCGACGAAGACCGACGCGCAGCGCCGCCTCGAGGCCGACCTCGCGCGCATCGCCGAGCACGCGGCATCGAGCATGGGACCGGCCGCGCTCTTCACCTGCTACGGCATCGGCGTCGCGACGCGCACCCTCGGCGGCATCGTCAGCCGGGCCTTCCCCGAGGACACCGGCCCCGTCACCGTCGAACTCGGCGATGCCGCCCGCACCGACCCGCTGTTCGGGGGTCTTGCCCATCGCTTCACGGCGCTCACCGCCCACAAGGAGGGCACCGAGGAACTGCCCCATGGCGCGGTTCTGCTGGCATCGAACGACGGATGCCCCGTCCAGGCGTATCGGGTGGGCGACAGGCTCTACGCCACGCAGTTCCACCCGGAGCCGACCGCCAAGGCGTTCACCGAGCGCATGGCGGTGTACCGCGACGACGGCTACTTCGACTCGGCGGACTACGACGCCATCGCGGGGCGCGTGCTCGCGGCATCCGTCACGGAACCGGCTCGCCTGCTGCGGGCGTTCGCGGAGCGGTACTCGCCCTCCTGAGTCAGGCTTCGGCGTTTCGCAGGCCGGTCACCTCGCGCAGAATCGTTCCGATGACCCCTGCGGCGAGGATCACCCCGGCGACCACGAGGGCCGTCACTCCGATCGCGGAGCTGGACGGCTCGCCGGTGAGCCTGGCCACTGCGAGCCAGCTCAGCCCCCACGCCAGAGCGAGCGCCGGCGCCAGCCGCCAGTGGCTCGCCGCCTCGATTCCGAGCCCCACCACTCCGACGACGATGAGCACCAGGACGCCCCACAGGTCGGCGGCATCCCCCCACTCGGGGGGCGCGATCGACGTCAGCCACGCCGTGGCGTTCGCGACGGTCGCCAGCGTCACCCAGCCGAGGTGCAGACCCGTGACGCCGTCGACGAGCAGTCTGTCGACCCAGCCGTCCGGAGGCTCGATGACCGTGCGGTGGAACGTGACGCCGAGCACGGCCAGCAGCACGATGATGGCGAGGACGGTCATCGCGAGCGAGCCGAACTGCGCGATCACGAGCCACAGGCCGTTCAGCGCCATCGTGCCCGCGATGAGCCAGCCGAGCGCGCGCTGTCGTTCGCTTCCCCTCTGCCGGGGCAGCGCCTGCCAGATCGTGTATGCGAAGAGGCCCACGTAGATCACCGACCAGATCGAGAACGCCGGGCTGGCGGGGGCGAGATATGAGCCGTCCTCATCGAGCGCGCCGTTCTGCAGATCCTGCACCGCCGTGCCGCCGAACAGGCCGGTGCCCACCATGGCGGCGATGATCATGAAGCAGAACGCGCTGATGACGACGATCTGGCGTGTGAGATCCCGAGCGGCCATGTCGACACCGTACGGCGCCCACCTGGACCGGCTGAGCGTATTGACAGGGCAGGCCCCACCGGGTAGCGGCGAGCCTGCGCGGCACCTCGGCCCACGCGCCTCCCGGCCTACGCGCCCCGCGGCGGATCGAGCAGCAGGGCCACGCGATCGGCGAGGTATGCCTCCAGTGTCATGAGGCCGCCCGCCGAGCTCCAGCGCACGCTCGGGACCCCGCCGACCACGGCGAGGGGTCCGGACTCGCTGCCGGCGTCGACGACGGCGGGCTGCAGCATCCGCCAGCCCAGATGCACCGTCTCGCCCTCGGCGAAGCCGCCGCGGCGCGCCGCTGCGGCGAGCTCGGCGCGCCGGCGCTGCGACTCGGCGGTGTAGCCGCGACGGGCCTCCTCCCGCGCACGGACGATCTCACCCGTCGCGAGCACGGCGTCATCCGTCAGCAGCAGCACGCCGAGGTGCCAGGCCTCTCCCCGACGTTCGACACGCGGGGCCCGAGCGACGCCGAGGATGCGCCGCGGCACCACGAGCTCGCCGAGCGCTTCCCGCGGCGCCGCCGCGAGGCGGGCGCGAGCGGCGTCGAAGAGGGCGGCGGTGCTCACGCCATGTCGTCCTGCAGAGCCGAGCCCGCGTTCACCTTGTCGCCGCGCAGTGCCATGCCGATGAGGGGGAACAGGAGCACCGAGAGCATGCCCGTGGCGATGAGCACCGCCTGGTGCGTCGTGGTGAGGATGCCCTCGTCCACGCCGATCGCCGTGACCGCGACGATGATCGGCAGGGCGGTGGCGCCCAGCAGGACGATGGACAGACGTTCGCGCCGGGTGGACCCGACGGGGGCGGCGAGCATCGACGGCAGTCCTCGCACGATGAGCAGGGCGACCAGGCCGACGGGAAGCAGCAGGAAGAGCAGCGGCTGTTCCAGGAGCGCCTGCAGATCGAACGTCACACCCGTGTAGATGAAGAAGACCGGCACCAGGAACCCGAATGCGACGCCCTCGATCTTGCTCTCGACAGCTTCGCGATCGGCCTCGGTGGCGTCGCGCATGACGAGACGCCAGACGATGCCGGCGGTGAAGGCGCCCAGCAGCATGTCGAGGTCGAGCACGATGCTGAGCGACACGAGGGCCGCGAGGATCAGGAACACGACGCGGATCGCGAACTGCCCCGAGGTGTGCAGGGTCGAGCTCACGAAGGCGTGCATCGCACCGCGGGGCATCTTGAAGGCGAGCCAGATCGCCAGGCCGGCCACCACCGCGAAGAGCACCAGCACCACCGTCGACACGCCGGGCTCACGCCCGCCGAGGAAGATCGAGATGGCGATGAGGGGTCCGAACTCCCCCACCGCCCCGATCGCCGCGACGGCCTGCCCGAACGGCGTGGGCAGCTCGCCGGCGTCCCGCAGGATGGGCAGCAGGGTGCCCAGCGCGGTCGAGCAGAGTGCGACGCCGATCACGATCGCCGCCTCGCCCGGCGCCAGCAGGAACCCGGCGGCGATGCCCGCGGCGAGGCTGATGAGCCAGCCGAGCGACGCGCGACGGCCCAAGCGGCCCCGGAACGAGCCGAACTGGATCTCGGTGCCGGCGACGAAGAAGAGCATCGCGAGCCCGTACTCCGAGAGCGCCTCGATGAACTCGGACGGCGCGGCCCAGCCGAGGACGGCGGGACCGACGATGATGCCGAGCAGCAGCTCGAAGACGACCACCGGGATGCGGATCCACCGCCCGAGCCCTCGTGTCAGCAGCGGGGCGAGGACGGCCAGCAGCGGTACCACCAGCAGTGTCGGCTCGAGGTCATCCACGCGAACAGACTAGCGATGGTGCGTCGCCGCGCCACGCGGGTCGCCCGTCTCGCGCGGGTACGCGCGCAGCGACATCGTCCGCCGGGTCGGCGCGGCGCACGCGTGATCCGGCGTCGGTCGCGCCGGATCACGCGCCTCGTCAGCGTGCGAGCGGCACCGCGGGCTCGAGCTGGTCGGCAGCCTCCAGGTCCTCGGCAGGCTCCAGCTGGCGCTCCGGCGGCGTCAACTCGGCCCGCGTGCGCTGGTGCCCGATGAGCGCGAGGACGACACCTGCCACGAGCCAGGCGCCCAGGATGATCCACTGCGCTGCGGTCGCGGCATCCGGGAAGTACATCACCGACCGCAGCAGCGTGGCCGACGCGCCCGGCACGAAGAACTGGCCGACCGCTCCCCACGGCTCCGGCAGGAACTGCGGCGGCATCGCAGCCCCGGCGATCGGGTTGGCGATGAACATCGTGATGATGGCGCCGACGGCGATGCCCGGAGGACCCATCAGCGCCGCGAGGCCGATGATGAGCGCGGACGTGGCGCTCACGCCGAGGCCGATGACGGTGGCGTTCAGCAGCCAGTCGCCGGCCAGCATCCCGAACCACGTCTGCATCACCAGGGTGATCAGCGCGCCCGCGGCGACCCCGAAGACGACGAGCCCGATGAGCCGCCGTACGACGCCCTGCACGAGCAGGGTCAGCAGGATGCCGCCGAGCATGCCGCCCAGCACGAGCGGGAAGACGGATGCCGCGAGCCCGGCGCCCGTGCTGTCGCCCTCGGCGAGCGGCACGACGTCGGTCACGGTCACCGTGGGGATCGCCGGAGGGACGCCTGCAGCGCCCTCGGGCAACGGGGGCATCTGACCGGACTTCAGCGCGCCGACGATCGCGGTGAGCTGATCGGTGAGCGCCGTCTTCGCGGCGGTGTCGATCTGCGCCTGGAGCTGGGTGGCGACCCCGCGCAGAGCCTGCGCGGCGACGGGGCTCGCGGCGGTGGCGATCAGCACCTCGGGCTCCTCGCCGAGCAGGATCGCGCCATAGAGCTCGCGGGACTCGATCTGCGACACGGCGTCGTCGCGGGAGCCGACCTCGCTGAGGTCGAAGGGCGCGGGGTCCTGTGCGGCGAGCTTGTCTTCGACGGCGCTGACCGCTTCCGCCGGCCCGGAGATGCCGACGGGCAGATTCTGCGGCTGCGCCGTGGCGGCGGGCCACACGAACGCCATCACGATGATGGCGACGATGACCGAGCCGAGGAGCCCGAACGCCGCAGCGACGGGCCAGCGGGTGGGGCGGGCCGAGTTCGGCCGGGCCTCGCGATGAAGGGACATCGCGACCTCCTTGACATGGATGGTGAGCTAAAAAGAATGGTTGTTCTGTTTGTCACCATAACAGAATGGCTATTCTGTTTCTATGCCGAAGGTCACCGACGCCTACCGCGAAGCCCGCCGCGACGAGATCGCGCGCGCCGCGCTGCGGGTGCTCGAGCGCAACGGCGTCCGCGACACCTCGATCGCCGACATCGTCGAGGAGTCGGGCCTGTCGACGGGGGCGATCTACTCGCACTTCTCGAACAAGGTCGAACTCGCGCGCTACGTCGTGGGGCGTTTCCTCCTGCCACGCCTGGACGCGCTGGAGGCCGCCGGCGACCGCGACGAGATCGTCACTCCGCGTCAGGCGCTGCGCGGCATGCTGACGACGTTCAGCGAGGCCGGACTGTCAACCACGCTGGTCCTGCAGTTCTGGGGGGAAGCGATGGTCGAGCCCGGGCTGCACGACGAGATGCTCCGCACGGCCGGACGTCTGCGGGCGGCCCTCACTCACGCGATCGGCCCGTGGGCGCGGGCACAGACGGGGGGCGCGGTCCCGGCTCCGGATGCGTCAGCCGCGGCACCCGATTCCTCGGGGGAGCTCGGGCCGGCGGAAGCTCTCGCCGCCGACACGGCACGGTCGATCGTGGCCCTCGCGCAGGGATACATCGCGAACACCGCCGTCTTCGGCCCGCGCGACGTCGATGAGTACCTCACCGGGACGAGTGCCGTCCTCGGGTGCTGAACCCACGAGCGTCCAGGACCATACGCCGCTCGGAGGCCCGGGACGTTTCGTCTCGGTCGCTGGCGCTCCCTCGCTCAACGACCGATACCTTCCGTCCGCTCGTTGAGCGAGACGAACGCCGCCCGTAGGACCGAGGCGTTTCGTCTCGGTCCTACGGGCGAGCGAGGAACGAGCGAGACGAAACGCGCGTCAGACCGCGCGCACTCCGCGGTCGTCGCGGGGCCGGGTCGCGGCATCCGGATCGCCCGCCGCCGCAGCGGGAGCGCCCGTGATCTCGCGCACGGCGACCGGCGCGGCCTGCCCGGCGCTCGAGCCCTTGATCTGCCGGTGCAGGCGTTCCATGCGAGCGTCGAGCTCGGCAGCGGTGTCGGCGGCGTCCTTGAGGCTCTCGAGCAGCTCGTCCGGAACCTGCGTGGCGTACTTGTAGTAGATCTTGTGCTCGAGGCTCGCCCAGAAGTCCATGGCGATGGTGCGGAACTGCACTTCGACGGGCACCTCGATGCGGCCGGTCGAGAGAAACACCGGCACCTCGAGGATCGCGTGCAGGCTCTTGTAGCCGTTGGGCTTGGGCTGGGCGATGTAGTCCTTGACCTGCAGCACCCGCACATCGTCCTGGGCGGTCAGCAGGTCGAAGAGGCGGTACACGTCGGCGGTGAAGCTGCACGTGATGCGGATGCCCGCGATGTCGGTGATGCTGCTCCGGATCGACGCGAAGTCGCCGTCGATGCCCTTGCGCTGCACCTTCTCGACCAGGCTGTCGGGCGACTTCACGCGGCTCGAGACGTGCTCGATCGGGTTGTAGTCGTGGGTGAGCAGGAACTCGTCGCGCAGGATGCCGATCTTCGTCTCGACCTCCTGCAGGCCGAAGCGGTACTCCATCATGAAGCGCTGCAGCTCGTCGCGCAGCTCCCTCAACTCGCTCGGCGAGACCGTGATCTCACCCTCGTCGGACGCCGTCGCGGGCACCAATGGTGCGGGAGTCGCCATGCGTTCGACGCTAGGCGGCGGGCCTACGAGAGTCCTGTGAAACGCGGATGCCGCGGCCCTGCGTCGCCCGGCCGATCGTGTGGTGGTCAGGCGTCGTCGAGCTCGGCCTGGGCGCGCTCGGACTCCTTCGCGGCATCGCGGGCCTTCGCCGCCGCATCCGTGCGCTCGCGCTCGATCGCGTCGAGCTTCTGGGCCGCCGCCTGCTCGTCCTTCTCAAGGGCGGCCAGGTCGCGGCGGAGGTCGTCGATCCGCTCGCGCACGTGGTCCACGCGCTCCTGCGCCTTGGCGCGGCGCGCGTCGACGCGGGCGAGCTCCCGCTCGGCCTCGTTGGCGAGCCGCTCCGCCTCCCGCGCGGCCTTCTCGGCCGCCTTGCGGGCACGCCGCTCCGCGAGGTCGTCCCGGGGTGGCGGAGCCTCGACGCCGGGGACCGATCCCCCGACCGCCTCGGCGAGCGCAGCGGGCTCGATGTCGCCGGCCTCGAGCGCCGTGACGAGCCGGCCGGTGAGCACCGCGGCGGCGGCCGCGGCATCCATCACCGCGGCGTTGATCGTCGTTGCGACGTCCTCCTGCGCGGCAGCGCTCAGGGTGCCGCCTGCATCTCGGGCGAGACCGACGGCCTGCTTCGCGAGCGCCGCCACGAGCTGCCGCCGCTGCTTGCCGAGGCGGCCGAGCTCGGCGGCGTCGAGGTCGTCCTGCGCCTCACGCAGCGCCGCCGACAGCTCGACCGCGTCGGCGAGCTGTCCGTCCTGCGCCAGCAGGTTCACGGCCCAGGCGGCGACGGTGGGCTTGCGCAGCGCCTTGATCTGCTTCGCCAGGGATCCGGCCGCCATGCCGGCCCGCGCGTTGCGCTTTGCGGTGAACTCCGACGGCGGCAGGACGTAGAGCTCGGCCGCGATCGCGTCGAGCTCTTCGTCAGCGTCGGCCTGCGGCATCCGCCCATTCTCGTCCCCGGGAATCGCGAAAGGGGAGATTTCCGCGCACGAGGCGCGCGAAGCGTTGCCCCGGCGGCCGACGTGCGGGGGCCTCGCCGAGCCCCCGGCTCGGTCAAGGGTTCAGGAGACACGCCGCCGGGCGGGGCCGCCGGGGCCACCGCCGCCCCGGTTCTCCTGACTCCTCGACGAGGCGATCAGACGGCGAGGACGGATGCCGCCTGCCGCGCGGCGCCGAGCGCCACGTACTCCCCCGGCTCGGGCACCTCGACGGGCAGTCCCAGGACCAGCGGCGCGATCTGGCGCACCGCCTCGGACTGCGCGCCGCCGCCGATGAGCAGCGCGCGCTCCAGCGGAACGCCCAGGCCGCGCAGTGCCGCGAGCCCCGCGGCGAGCCCCGACAGCATGCCTTCGACAGCGGCGCGGGCGAGGTTCTCGCGCGTCGTCGAGGCGAGGGTCATGCCGGTGAGCGACGCCGTGGCGTCGGGCAGGTTCGGCGTGCGCTCCCCCTCGAAGTACGGCACCAGCTGCAGGCCGGCCGCGCCCGGCTGCGCGGCGAGGGCCAGGCGTGAGAGCTCCGCGTGGTCGACGCCGAGGACCCGGGCGATCGCGTCGAGCACGCGCGCGGCGTTCAACGTCGCGACCAGGGGCAGAAAGCGTCCGGTGCAGTCGGCGAACCCCGCGACCGTGCCGGTCGGGTCGATCGTGCGCTCCTCGCTCACCGCGAACACGGTTCCGCTCGTGCCGATCGACACCACGACGTCTCCGGGGCCGGCACCGAGGCCGAGCGCCGCGCCCGCGTTGTCACCCGCGCCGCCGCCGACGCGGCGGCCCGCGGCATCCGTCACCCACTCGTCGGGCCCCAGCACACGCGGCAGCAGCGCATCGTGACCGAGCGCCGCGACCAGCAGCTCGTGGTCGTAGTCGCCGGTCGCGGGATTCCAATACCCGGTGCCCGAGGCGTCCGACCGGTCGGTGACGAGCTCGTCGAGCACCGGTCCGCGCGGCGATTCGCCGGCAGGGCCGAAGCCGCGCAGGCGCCAGGTCAGCCAGTCGTGCGGGAGGGCGACGGCGGCCACGTGGGCCGCGTTCTCGGGCTCGTGGTCGCGCAGCCAGCGCAGCTTCGTGATCGTGAAGGATGCCACGGGCACGAGTCCCGTGCGCCGCGCGAGCTCGTCGGCGCCGAACTCCGCCGTGAGGTCGGCCGCCGCCTGCGCCGAGCGGGTGTCGTTCCACAGCAGGGCATCGCGGATCACCCGCCCATCGGCATCCAGTGCGACCATGCCGTGCTGCTGCCCGCCGACCGCCCACGCCTCGACGTCGTCCACGCCGCCGGCGTCGGCGATCACCGCCTGCAGCGCCGTCCACCACGCCTCGGGATCGACCGAGGTGCCGTCCGGATGCGAGGCGCGCCCCTGCCGCACGACGGCGCCCGTCGCGGCATCCGTCACCAGCACCTTGCACGACTGTGTCGACGAGTCGACTCCGATGACCAGCGTCACTGCTTCTCCTGCCCTAGACCGTGACTTGCCCTATATGTACAACACGCCAGGCGTGTCGCGGACATATAGGGCAAGTCAACTGCGTGTGTGCGTGCGTGTGTGAGGCCCGAGCGGGTCAGCGGGCGCCGAGCAGGTGCTCGGTCGCGAGCTGCTGCAGGCGGACGAAACCGAAGCCCTTGCCGCCGAGGTAGGCGTCGGCGTCGAACTCCTCGTACGCGGAGCGGTCGGCGAGGAAGTCGTCGTACGACTCGCCCTCGTTGAGCGTCGGGATCGAGAGCTCGGCGACGCGCGCGGTCTCGAGCGCCTCCTGCACCTCGGGGTCGGCGCGGAAGGCCGCGGCGCGCTCCTTGAGCAGCAGGTAGGTGCGCATGTTCGCGGCGGCCGAGTCCCAGACGCCGGCCTCGTCCTCGGTGCGCGACGGCTTGTAGTCGAAGTGACGCGGGCCGTCGTAGGACGGGACCCCGCCGGGGCCGCCGTTCTCGAGCAGGTCGACGAGGGCGAACGCGTTGTGCAGGTCGCCGTGGCCGAACACGAGGTCCTGGTCGTACTTGATGCCGCGCTGACCGTTGAGGTCGATGTGGAAGAGCTTGCCGTGGTACAGCGCCTGGGCGATGCCGGCGGCGAAGTTCAGGCCCGCCATCTGCTCGTGGCCGACCTCGGGGTTGAGGCCCACGAGCTCGGGGCGCTCCAGCGAGTCGATGAAGGCGATGGCGTGTCCGAGCGTGGGCAGCAGGATGTCGCCGCGCGGCTCGTTCGGCTTCGGCTCGATCGCGAAGCGGATGTCGTAGCCCTTGTCGGTGACGTAGTCGCCGAGCAGGTTCACGGCCTCGCGGTAGCGCTCGAGCGCGGCGCGGATGTCCTTGGCCGAGTCGTACTCGGCACCTTCGCGGCCACCCCACATGACGAAGGTCTTGGCGCCCAGCTCGGCGCCGAGGTCGAGCTGGCGGAAGACCTTGCGCAGCGCGAAGCGTCGCACCTGCCGGTCGTTCGAGGTGAAGCCTCCGTCCTTGAAGACGGGGGCCGAGAACAGGTTGGTCGTCACCATCGGCACGATGAGGCCGGTGTCGGCCAGCGCGCCCTTGAGGCGGTCGATCTGCGTCTGGCGCTCGGCCTCGGTGGAGCCGAAGGCGAACAGGTCGTCGTCGTGGAAGGTGAGGCCGTAGGCGCCGAGCTCGGCGAGCTTCTCGACGGCGTGGACGACATCGAGCGCGGGGCGGGTCGGTCCGCCGAACGGGTCGGTGCCGTTGTAGCCGATGGTCCAGAGACCGAAGGAGAACTTGTCGGCGCGGGTGGGGGTCGGTCCGGTGGACTGCGTGGGCATGACGCTCCTTTGCGAGAAATGTTGCTGACGACAACCTATACCAGAAAGTCTACGGCGTCCACCGCGCGATCCCCTCCCGGATCCGCCTCTACAGTGAGGGTATGAACGAGCCGGTCGGCAGTCGCCAAGCGAATCTGTCGCGGCTGCTGCGCCTCGCCCATCTCGACGGACCCGTGTCGCGTGCGACGCTGACCGGAGCCACCGGCCTCAACCGCTCGACGATCGCCGACCTGGTGGGCGACCTCGTCGCGCTCGGAGTCGTGGAGGAACGCGCCCCCGACCCCAGCCGTCGCGTCGGCCGTCCGTCTCCGCTCGTGGCCCCGCACCCCCGCGTCGTGACGATCGCCGTGAACCCCGAGGTCGATGCCCTCACGATGGCGGCCGTCGGACTGGATCGCACGGTGCGGCGGCGTGAGCGCCTCGAGATGACCGGACTGCTCGGCCCGGAGGGCACCGCGCAGCTCATCGGCGAGCGCATCGACGCCTGGCGCCAGGACGACCTCGCCGACGCGGCGATCGCCGGGATCGGCGTCGCCGTGCCCGGACTCGTGCGGGCCTCCGACGGCCTCGTCCGCGATGCGCCGCACCTGCGGTGGACCGACACCGCCCTGCGTGAACTCATCGAGTCCGCGACCGGCCTGCCCACCGTCGTCGGCAACGACGCGGCGCTGGGCGTCCTCGCCGAGCACCTGTTCGGCGCCGCCCGCGGCATCGACGATGTGGTCTACCTCAACGGTGGCGCGAGCGGCATCGGCGGCGGCTTGATCGTGCACGGGATGCCGGTGGCCGGCGCCTCCGGCTACTCCGGCGAGTTCGGGCAGAACCGCCCGGGCATCGCCTCCAGCGACGATCGCCGTGCGGGCGCCGGCGTGCTCGAGGACGAGGTGAGCCGCGCACGCCTGCTCGCGGTCCTCGGTCGCGACAACGCCGACGAGCCCACGCTCGCCGCGATGCTGCGCGCGGCGAGTGCGCCCGAGGTCCGCGACGAGATCGCGCGGCAGCGCCGCATCCTGTCCACCGCGCTGGCCAACGCCGTCAACGTGCTGAACCCGAGGGTCGTCGTGCTCGGCGGGTTCCTCGCGACGCTCGCCACCGACGATCTGGACGGGTTCACCGACGCGGTCACCGCTCAGACCATGCCCGCGAACGGCGAAGACCTCGAGATCCGGCCGGCGGCACTCGCCGAGGATCGCCTGCTCATCGGCGCCGCCGAGGCGGCCTTCGCGGAGCTCCTGCGCGACCCGGCAGGCGTCGCGCTGAACTGAGCCCCTGACCCGAGGCGCGCCGAAGCGACCGCGGCTGCCGTCAGGACGGCGGGGCGGTCGTCCCCCGAGGGATGAGCCGCGTCGGCAGCGTGACGTGCGTCGCGGCCGGCACCTCGCCGTCCATCAGGGTGAGCAGCAGGCGTGCCGCCTCGGCGCCCAGGGTCTGCATGGGCTGGCGCACGGTCGACAGGGCCGGTGCGGACTTGGATGCCTCGGGGATGTCGTCGAACCCGATGACCGAGAGGTCGCGCGGCACCGCGAGCCCCAGCTCGGCCGCGACCTTCACGATCTCCATCGCCGAGATGTCGTTGGCGGCGAAGATCGCGGTGGGGCGATCGCCGCGGCGGAGCATCTCGAGCGCGGCGACACGGACGGCGTCCTGACGGTAGCTGCCCGAACCGACGAGGGCGGGATCCACCGAGATGCCGGCATCCGTCAACGACCGCCGATACCCGGCGTCGCGCGCGATCGACGAGCGCAGGTCGGGCCGCCCGGCGATGAAGCCGATGCGGGTGTGACCGAGATCGAGCAGATGACGCGTCGCCTGCAGCGCGCCGCCGTAACTGTCGGACTCGACGGTGGGCAGATCGGCCGGTCCCGTGTGCGGATCGATGGCGACAACCGGCACCTCGGCGCCGACGTTGACCACCGTGGGGGTCACCATGATCGCGCCGTCGATGAGGGTGCCGCTGAGGCGCGACAGCGATCGCCGCTCCCAGCCCTCCGCCGAGCCGTGCGACCCCGAGTACGCGAGGAGGTCGTAGCGGGAGTCGCGCAGCGCCTGTCCGACGCCCTTCAGGATCTCGGCGCTGAACGGCTCGAAGTCGGCGACCAGCACGCCGATCACGCCGGTCGTGCGCGAGCGCATGCTGCTGGCGATGAGACTGGACTCGTAGCCGAGTTCCGCGACCACGGCGAGGACGCGGTCGGCCGTCTCGCTGGCCACGCCGTAGCGGCCGTTCACCGCCTTCGACACGGTCGCGACGGAGACGCCGGCCGCAGCGGCGACATCCGTGATCGTGGGACGACGCTTCATGATCTCGATAGCGTAACGGCATTGAAACCGTTTTCGAAAACGTTTGACAAACTATTTGTTGCGCACGCACGCTTTTGCTTGCTCGGTCGCAGCGCCGAGCAGTGCGCGACCCGATCGCGCCGAACCGCACCCCGGAGCAGAGGTGCTCCTCGATGAAGAGAACGGGAATCACATGATGGGCAAGAGAATCCTCGCGGGTTCCGCAGCACTCGTCGTCGGCGCGCTCGCGCTCGCCGGCTGCAGTGCCGGCGGCTCGGGCGAGAACAGCGACGGCGACGTCCAGATGACGCTCTGGCAGAACTCGACGACCGGCCCCGGCCAGCAGTTCTGGAAGGACGCGATCGCCGCGTTCGAGGACGAGAACCCCGGCGTCACGATCAAGATGCAGTCGGTCCAGAACGAGGACATGGACGGAAAGCTGCAGACGGCGCTGAACGCGGGCGACGCCCCCGACATCTTCCTCCAGCGCGGCGGCGGCAAGATGACCGCGATGGTCAACGCCGGCCAGCTGATGGATCTGACCGACGCCATCTCGGACGACATCAAGAGCGAGATCCCCGAAGGCTCGTTCGCCGCCGAGACGTACCAGGACAAGGTGTGGGCGATGCCGCTCTCGGTGCTTCCGGGCGGCTTCTTCTACAGCCAGGACGCCTTCGACAACGCCGGGATCACCGAGGCTCCCGCGTCTATCGATGACCTCAAGGGCGCGGTGGAGAGCCTCAAGGAGACCGGCATCGAGCCGATCGCCCTCGGCGCCAAGGCCGCCTGGCCCGCCGCGCACTGGTACTACTTCTTCGCGATCCGCGAGTGCAGCCCCGAGGTCATCGAGGAGACCGGCGACACGAAGGACTTCAGCGACGAGTGCTGGCTGCGCGCCGGCGAGGACCTGCAGGACTTCGCGGCGATCGACCCGTTCAACGACGGCTTCCTCACCACCGAGCCCCAGCAGGGCGCGGGCAGCTCGGCCGGCCTCATCGCCAACCGTCAGGCCGCGATGGAGCTCATGGGCGCGTGGGACCCGGGCGTGATCGCCTCGCTGACGCCCGACGAGAAGCCGCTTCCCGACCTCGCATGGTTCCCCTTCCCCGAGATCTCGGGCGGCGACGGTGAGCCCGGCTCGATGATGGGCGGCGTCGACGGGTACTCGTGCTCGGTCGATGCTCCGAAGGAGTGCGCGGACTTCCTGAACTTCGTCGCCAGCTCCGACCAGCAGACCGCCTACTACAAGGCCTTCAACTCGCCGCCGGTCAACACCGTGGCGCAGGAAGCCGTCACCGAGCCGTACCTGCAGCAGATCCTCGAGGCGTACAACAACGCTCCGTTCGTCTCGCAGTGGCTCGACACGGTGCTGGGCCAGAACGTCGGCAACGCGCTGAACGTCGCGGTCGTCGACATGCTCGCCGGCAACAGCGACCCCGAGAAGCTCGTCGCAGCGGTCAACGCGGCAGGCAAGCAGGGCTGATCGTGTCTACCCGCGAGATGTCTTCTGACGCTCGCGGTCTTGCAGAGCACGGCGGGGGCGGCATCACGCCGCCCCCGTCGGTGCCGCAGGGCCGCCGGCGCCCCCGAGGCCTAGGCTGGGCCGGCCGCCTCGAGGTCATGATCCTGGTGGGGCCGGCCCTGATCTTCTTCGTCGGCTTCGTGATCTTCCCGGTCATCATGGCCGCGTACTACGGGTTCTTCCGCTGGTCGGGCTTCGGACCGGCGACCGACTTCATCGGCCTGCAGAACTACGTCACGATCTTCACCGACCCGATCTTCCAGCAGGCGCTGGGGCACAACGCCTTCATCGTCGTCGCGTCGCTGGTGCTCCAGGGCCCGGTCGCGATCCTGCTGGCGCTGCTGCTCAACCGCAGGATGCGCGGCCAGTCCCTGATCCGCGTGCTCATCTTCGTCCCCTACGTGATCGCCGAGGTCATCGTCGGCACCGGCTTCAGCCTCATGCTGGCGACCAACGGCGCGGTGAACGGCTTCCTCGAGAAGGTCGGTCTGACCTGGCTCGCACAGGACTGGCTCGCCGACCCGAGCATCGCCATCTGGACGCTGATGGCGATCCTGACGTGGAAGTACATCGGCTTCGCCGTCATCCTCTTCCTCGCGGGGCTCCAGGGGATTCCCCAGGAGCTGTACGAGGCCGCCGCGATCGACGGCGCGTCCTACTGGCAGATCCAGCGCACCATCACCCTGCCGCTGCTGGGACCCACCCTGCGCATCTGGGCGTTCCTCTCGATCATCGGGGCGCTGCAGCTGTTCGACCTCGTCTACATCATCTGGGGTCAGTACGTGTCGTCCGTCGCGGGCACCAACACGATGGCGATCTACATGGTCGCGACCGGACGCAACTCCGGGAACTTCGGGTACGGCAGCGCCGTCGCCGTGGTCATCTTCGTCATCTCGCTGGTGGTCGCCCTGATCTACCAGCGCACGATCCTGCGCCGCGACACCGCGGGGGCCATCACAGAGAGGGGCGTCAAGTGAGCACCACGGACTCGATGAGCACCCGCACCATCACGCTTCGCGACACCGTTCCCGGACGCCGCCGCGACGTCGACAAGCTCCCGTGGGGCAGCCCGGCGGTCTACTTCATCGCGCTGGTCATCATCGCCCTGATGCTCGGGCCCGTGCTCTACATCATCATCGGCGGCTTCCGCACGAACTCCGAGATCACCGTCGACCCGTCGGGCATGCCGGTGAGCTGGAACCCGCAGAACTACATCGACGTTCTGACCAGCGGGCTGTTCTGGACCGAAGTGCTGAACTCGACGATGGTCGCCCTTGCGACGACCGTCGGCGCGGTGGTGCTCGGCCTCATGGCGAGCTACGTGATCGCCCGGTACAGCTTCGTCGGCCGCGGCGCGCTGTATGCGCTGTTCGCCGCCGGCCTGATGTTCCCGATCACCGTGGCGATCACGCCGCTGTACATCGTGGTGCGGAACCTCGGGCTCATGAACACGCTGCCGGGGGTCATCCTGCCCCAGATCGCGTTCGCACTGCCCACGACGATCATCATCCTCGTTCCGTTCCTGAAGGCCATCCCCGACGAGATCCAGGAGGCCGCGTACATCGACGGATGCGGTCGCCTGTCGTTCTTCTGGCGGATGGTGCTCCCGCTCGCGGTGCCCGGCGTCATCACCGTCGGCATCCTCGCGTTCATCGGAAGCTGGAACGGCTACCTGCTGCCGCTGTTCATCCTGAACGACGAAGCGCAGTTCACCCTCCCGCTGGGGGTCCAGGCGTTCTCGTCGCAGTACTCGGTCGACACGGCCAAGGTGCTCGCCTTCACGTCGCTGTCGATGCTGCCCGCGCTGGTGTTCTTCAGCCTGTTCGAGCGGCGGATCGTCGGCGGTCTGACGGGGGCGGTCAAGGGATGAGCGACGTCGTGATGCCCGCGGTCTCGCCGCGGGTGCAGTCCCTCCACGCGCAGATGACGCTGGAGGAGAAGCTCGCGCAGCTCGTCGGCTACTGGGTCGACAAGGGCGGCGAAGTCGTCGCGCCGATGGCCGGAGAACGCGGCAACAGCGGTCCGTACGAGGAGGCGACGGCCCACGGGCTCGGTCACCTCACCCGCGTGTACGGCACGCGGCCGGTGGAGCCGATCGCCCGTGCCGAGTGGCTCTGGGCGGAGCAGCGACGCCTGCGCACCGAGACCCGCCTGGGAATCCCGGCGATCGTGCACGAGGAATGCCTCACGGGTCTCGCGGCGTGGAAGGCCGCGACGTTCCCGACCCCGCTGGCATGGGGCGCGGCCTTCGATCCCGACCTGACCGAGGAGCTCGGCGCCGCGATCGGCCGGTCCATGGTCGCGCTCGGGATCCACCAGGGCCTCGCCCCCGTGCTCGACGTCGTCACCGACCCCCGCTGGGGTCGCGTCGACGAGTGCATCGCCGAGGATCCCTACGTCGTCGCCACCATCGGCACCGCGTACGTGCGAGGGCTGCAGTCGGCCGGAGTCGACGCGACCCTGAAGCACTTCGCCGGGTACTCCGCCTCGCAGGCGGGCCGCAACCATGCGCCCGTTCACATGGGCCGGCGTCGGCTGCAGGACGTGGTGCTGCCGCCCTTCGAGATGGCGATCCGCGACGGCGGCGTGCGGTCGGTCATGAACTCGTATGCCGAGATCGACGGTGTTCCCGTCGCCTCGGACCCGACCCTCTTGACCGACCTGCTCCGCGATGAGTGGGGCTTCGAGGGCACGGTCGTCGCCGACTACTTCTCGGTGGCGTTCCTGCACACGCTCCACGGTGTGGCGGCCGATCTCGGCGAGGCTGCCGTGCTGGCCCTCCGCGCCGGGATCGACGTCGAGCTGCCCACGGCGGACGCGTTCGCCGCGCCGCTGCGGGACCGGCTCGCCGCGCACCCGGAGGAGGTGGAGCTCGTCGACCGCGCCGTTCTCCGCGTGCTCGCGCAGAAGGAGCGGCTCGGCCTGCTCGACGCGGACTTCGCGTCGCCGCCCGCCGACATCGACCTGGACGATCCCGCGCTGCGTGCGCTGGCCCGCCGGACCGCCGAGGAATCGGTCGTCCTGCTGACCAACGACGGCCTGCTGCCGCTGGCGACGCCGGGCCGGATCGCGCTCATCGGGCCCAACGCGGACTCCGCAGAGTCGCTCATGGGGTGCTACTCCTTCGCGAACCACGTGCTCGCGCATCACCCGGGCACGCCGCTCGGCTTCGAGATGCCGACCATCGCCGAGGCGGTGCGCGGCGAGTTCGCCGGCACCGACGTGGTGGTGGAGCGCGGGTGCGAGGTCGAGGACCCCGATACGAGCGGGATCGCCGCGGCCGCGGAGGCGGCGGCAGCCGCCGATGTGGCGATCGTCGTCGTCGGCGACCGCGCCGGCTTGTTCGGCCGCGGCACCGTGGGCGAGGGCAACGACGTCGACGACCTCGAACTGCCCGGGGCACAGCGACGTCTCGTCGAGGCGGTCATCGCAACCGGGACGCCGACCACCGTCCTGGTGGTCTCGGGACGCCCCTACGCGATCGGCTGGATGCTCGAGGGGCCGGGCGCCCCGAGCGCGGTGCTGCAGGCCTTCTTCCCGGGCGAGGAGGGCGGACCTGCCATCGCGGGGATCCTCTCCGGCCGCACGCAGCCGTCGGGGCACCTGCCCGTGTCGCTCCCCCGGTCGGCGGGCGCGCAGCCCTACACGTACCTGCACCCGGTGCTGGGCGGGCCGACCGAGATCACGAGCGCCGACAACACGCCGGCCCTGCCCTTCGGCCACGGTCTGACGTACACGACGTTCGAGCGCGCATCGCTGCAGGCGACGGATGCCGCGACCGACGGCATCCTGGATGTCTCGGTCGTCGTCGCCAACACCGGAGACCGGCCGGGGACCGACGTCGTGCAGCTGTACGCGCGGGACCGCGTCGCGTCGGTCACCCGTCCGGTCGCGCAGCTGCTCGCGTACCAGCGCGTGTCGCTGGAGCCCGGCGAGTCGGTGTCGGTGCGCTTCGCCGTGCCGGCGGCGCGCCTGGCGTTCACCGGGCGCGAAGGTCGCCGCATCGTCGAGCCGGGCGCGATCGACCTGTGGGTCGGTCCCTCGTGCGCGCAGCGCGACGCGGAGGCCCAGGTCGAGCTGACCGGCGCCGTGCACGTGGTGACGTCGGCCGATCCCCGCGCCGCGACCGCGACGGTCCGGACCGGAGCGGACGCCCTGCCCGCGCGCTGACCCGGATCGACAGAGGGCCCCGCGGCATCGCGCCGCGGGGCCCTCTCCGTGCCGTCGTGCGCCCGGCTACGCCAGGTCGAGCTCCACCGTCGCGAAGGAGTGCGGGGGCAGCGTCACGGTCAGCACACCGGCTTCGATCGACGTCTCGAGCGACGCCGGCGCCACGGCGTCGGGGCTCTCGGGAGTGTTGTGGGCCGCGGCATCCGTCCCCGTCAGCACACGCGCGCGACGCACCCACGCTCCGCGACCCCGCAGGTCGACGCGCACGTCGAGCGGAGCGTCGAGCGACAGGTTGGAGAGCGACACCAGCGCGGAGTCGTCCCGTGTCGAGGCCGACACCGACAGCCCTGGCACGTCGTCTGCGGCGGCGGGCGCCGACAGGACGTGCGCGGCGAGCGCGGTCGCATCGTGGTGCCCGCGGTTCATCTCGAACACGTGGTAGGTGGGGGTGAGCACCATCGCGCCGTCGTCGTCGGTGAGGATCATCGCCTGCAGCACGTTGAGGGTCTGCGCGATGTTCGCCATCTTCAGGCGCCCGGCGTGGCGATGGAAGGCGTCGAAGTGAACCGCGGCGACCAGGGCGTCGCGCACGGTGTTCTGCTGGAACAGGAAGCCGGGATTGGTGCCGGGCTCGACGTTCCACCAGGTGCCCCACTCGTCGAGGATGAGTCCCACTTTGCGATCCGGGTCGTACGAGTCCATGACGGCCTCATGTCGGCGGATGACCCGCTCGACGTCGAGCGCCTTGCGCATCGTGCCGTAGAACTGCTCCGGCGCGAACGACGTCGCCGACTCGGTGTTGATGCCTGCGCCGGCATGCGAGTAGTAGTGGAACGAGACGCCCTGGAACACCGGCGCCGGCTGCGAGCCGCACGTGAGGCAGCCGAGCGACTCCATGAGGGCGCGCGTCCACGTGATGTCGTCGTCGGAGGCGCCGGCGGCGATGCGGTACAGCTCGTTGCCGCCGTGGTTGCGGCAGAAGGTGCCGTAGCGGCGCGCCTCGAGCGCGTACTGCTCGGCGGTCATGTTGCCGCCGCAGCCCCATGCCTCGTTGCCGATGCCCCAGAACGGCACCTGCCACGGCTCGTCGCGGCCGTTCTCGCGCCGCAGCCGCGCCATCGGCGAGTCACCGTCGCGCGTCAGGTACTCGACCCATTCGCTCATCTCGCGCACCGTGCCGCTGCCGACGTTGCCGTTGACGTACGCGTCGGCGCCGAGCATCTCGCACAGGTCCATGAACTCGTGCGTGCCGAAGTGGTTGTTCTCGACGACGTCGCCCCAGTGCGAGTTGATCATCTGCGGACGGTCCTCACGGGGGCCGATGCCGTCTCGCCAGTGGTACTCGTCGGCGAAGCAGCCGCCCGGCCAGCGGAGGTTCGGGATGTCGAGCGCCCTCAGCGCCTCCACGACGTCGGAGCGGATGCCGCGCACGTTCGGGATCGCGGAGTCCTCGCCGACCCAGAAGCCGCCGTAGACGCAGCGGCCGAGGTGCTCGGCGAAGTGGCCGTAGAGGTGACGGCTGATGACGTCGCCGGGGACGTCGAGGTCGATGACGGCGCGGGCCGTGGTCACAGATTTCTCCACTCGGATGCGGGGGTCAGCGGAACGAGGGCCGGGCGCTCGGCCGTGGTGCGCAACGAGACGCGTTCGCCCGAGGCGGCCGAGTCCGACAGGGCCGTCATGATCTCGAGGACGTGCAGCGCGATCGCCCCGCTCGCCCGGTGGTGGCCGGCGACGAAGTCCAGCAGGCCGATGCCGCGGCCGGCGTCGGCGTACCCGGCCGACGGCTCGAGGGTCTCCCACGAGCCGCCCCTCGGATGCAGCTGGACCTCCCCCACGAACATGTTGGGGTCGGGCACGATCAGCGATCCCTCGACGCCGTGCACCTCGATCGGCGCCGCGGTCGATCGCACGCCGTCGAAGCTCATGGTCACGGTCGAGATCGCGCCGGACGCGTGGTGCAGGATGCCGGTCAGGTGGGTGTCGACCTCGACCCCGATGCTCTCACCGGCCCTCGGCCCGGTGGCGATCACACGGACGTCGCGCGACCGCGATGCGGCGCCCGACACCGCCTCGACCGGTCCGAGCAGTTGCACGAGCGACGTGACGTAGTAGGGCCCCATGTCGAGCAGCGGGCCGCCGCCCTCGCGGTAGTAGAAGTCGGGCTGCGGATGCCACGCCTCGTGGCCCGCCGAGATCCACATCGCGGACGCCGACACCGGCCGCCCGATCCGCCCCTCGTCGATCGCCGCACGCGCCGTCTGGACGCCGGTGCCGAGCACCGTGTCGGGCGCACTCCCGACGCGGACGCCCGCGGCGGCTGCGGCATCCATCACCCGCGCCGCGTCCGCGAGCGTCGCAGCCAGGGGCTTCTCGCCGAAGACGTCCTTGCCGTGCGCGATGGCGGCCAGCGCCACCTCGGCGTGCGCGGCGGGGATGGTGAGGTTGAGGACGGTGCCGACGCCGGGATCGGCGAGCAGTTCGTCGGTGCCGAGCGCACGGCATCCGGGGATGCTGTCGGCCGCGGCCTGCGCCCGCGACGCGTCGAGATCGGCCACGGCGGCGATCCGCACGCCGTCCACTGCGAGGAGCGTCTCGAGGTACTGGCGGGAGATGACGCCGAGTCCGACGATGCCGATGTCGGTCGCGGTGCCGGCGGTCATGCTGCCGGCGGTCATCGCGCGGCCCACAGGATGCCGCGCTCGATGATCGTGCGGACGTTGGCGTCCTGCAGCACGTCGAGGCTGTGGCCCGGCGTCGACACGAAGACGCGGCCCTGGCCCCAGTCCCGCGTCCACACGGCCGGCGAGGTGATGGGCCGGTGCCACGGGTGGTACGGCTGCACCGGGTGGGTGGTCGTGGCCAGCACGTCGATGAGGTCGTCGTGGAGCACCCAGTACTGCTCGGTCGTGAGCCGGAAGTCCTCGATGCCGGCGGTGATCTCGTGCCGGCGACCCAGGTCGGTGATCTCCACCGTGTACTCCAGGTAGTTGTCGGTCTGATCGCCGTGCACCTCGTCAGGGTGCTTCGAGGGGTGGGTCGCGAACTGGCCGCCGACGAGCTGGAGGTAGTCCGAGCTCGCGCGGAACGAGTCGGCGATGCCGCCGTGCCAGCCGGCGAGTCCCGTGCCGGCGGCGACGGCTTCGCGCAGGCCCTTCACTGCCTCGTTCGAGGCCTGCGACATGGTCACGGACTGCAGTACGAGGTCGGTCGCGGCCATGCGGTCGGCATCGGCGTAGACCTGCGGGTCTTCTTCGATGGTGACGTCGAAGCCGCTGTCACGGAGGAACGGCAGGAACAGCTCGGTCGCCTCGACCGGGTGATGGCCGTCCCATCCGCCACGGACGACGAGGGCGGTGCGGGTCATGAGGGGTTCCCTTCCAGGGGGTGTTCGGGGGCGGCGGCCGTGGCGACCGTCGTCAGGATGCTGTCGTGCGCGGCGCTCTGCTCGACCGCGGCGAGCACGCGCTGCACCTGGGTCGCGTCGGCGAAGGTGGGCGACACCGGGATCTCACCGGCGACGGCGCGGACGAAGTCGACGGCCTGGTGCGTGAACAGGTGCTCGTAGCCGAGTCCGTGCCCGACGGGCCACCAGGCGCCGGCATACGGATGCTGCGCCTCGGTGACCTGCACGCGCCGGAAGCCCTGCGCGACATCTGCGGCGGCGTCGTACACCTCGAGCTCGTTCATCCGCTCGAAGTCGAACGCGATCGCGCCGCGGTCGCCGTTGATCTCGATGCGGTTGGCGTTGCGCCGTCCGGTCGCCAGGCGCGTCGCCTCGAAGACGCCGAGGGCGCCGCCGTCGAAGTGGGCGGTGAACGCGGCGGCGTCGTCGACGGTGACGGGAAGCCGGTCGGACGTGTCGGCGGCGACGCCGCCGAGGCCCTCGACCTCCCCGCGGCGGGGCCGCGACGTGACGAAGGTGCGCAGGGTCGCCGAGACCCCGGTGATGTCCTGGCCGGTGAGCCACTGGGCCGTGTCGATGCTGTGAGCGCCGATGTCGCCCAGCGCGCCGGAGCCCGCTCGATCGCGGTCCAGGCGCCAGGTGTGGGGCGCGTCCGGGTCGCTCAGCCAGTCCTGCAGATACTGCGCCCGCACGTGACGGATCTCGCCGACGCGGCCCGCCGCGATGAGCTCGCGTGCGAGGGTGAGCGCGGGGGTGCGGCGGTAGCTGAAGCCGCACATGGCGACCGAGCCCGCGCGGGATGCGGCATCCGTCATCTCCTCCGCCTCGGCCACCGAGTTCGCCAGCGGCTTCTCGCACAGCACGTGCTTGCCGGCCGCCAAGGCGGCGAGCGCGATCTCGGCGTGGGTCTGGCCGGGGGTGCAGATGTCGATCACGTCGATGTCGTCGCGTTCGACGGCCTCTCGCCAGTCGACCGTGTGTTCCGGCCACTCCCAGCGGGCCGCGGCCTCCGCTGTGGCGTCGGGGCGGTGCCCGACGAGCAGCGTCGGCTCCGGCGTCAGCGGGAGATCGAAGAAGCGCGGCGCGGTGCGCCAGGCGTGGGTGTGCATGCGGCCCATGAAGCCGGTGCCGATCAGTGCGATCCGCAGCGGCGATGTCGTCGTCGTCATCGGGTGTGCCCTTTCCAGCCACAGACGATGCCACCGCCGGCCCGGCGTCGCGAGGTTCTTGCGCAAAACCTCCAGCATGCGCGACAGTAGTGCCGTGCCTGCACGCGTGAGCCTCGCCGCGGTGGCGGCGGCGGCCGGGGTCAGCGTGGCGACCGCGTCCCGCGCGCTCTCCGGGCGGGGCGACCTCGCCCCCGCGACGCGGCGCCGCGTGCTGGCGACCGCCCGCGCGCTCGGCTATGCGCGTGACCCCGCCGTGGGCGGACGGCCGCCGGGGTCTGCGCGGCTGGTCGACCTCGTGCTCGGCTGGTTCCACAACGCGTACTCCGACGAGGTGACGGCCGGCGCCCGCAGCGCCGCGGCCGCCGCGGGCTACGACCTCGTGCTGACCGAGGAGCGCGACACCCCCGACGACGACTGGCCGATGCGCATCCGCCGGCGCGGCTCGGCCGGGGTGGTGCTCGGACTCATCTCGCCGACGGCATCGCAGTTGGCCGCTCTGAACGATGCCGAGATCCCCGTCGTGCTGATGGATCCGCAGGCCGAGACGTCGCGCGGCCTCACGAGCGTGCGCACCACCGACCGTGAGGGCGGCGCTGCCGCGGCGATGCACCTGGCGGAACGCGGCGCGACCCGGTTCGCGGTGGTGCTCGGGTCGCCGCCGTACCGCTACGGTCGCGCGCGGAACACCGGCTTCCGCGAGGCGCTGCGACTGGTCCGCCCGGACGCCGACCTGGTCGCGGTGCAGGCCGACTGGGGTGCCGCGGGCGCGCGCGAGGCCGCCCTGCCGGTGCTCCGCGGCCTGAAGCCGGGCGAACGGCTCGGCGTGTTCGCATGCTCCGACGAGATGGCCGCCGGCGTGTACTCCGCCGCAGCCGCGACGGGCCGCCGCATCCCCGACGACGTGCTCGTCGTCGGCTTCGACGACCTCCGCGGCGCGCGCTGGCTCACCCCGCCGCTCACCACCGTGCGCCAGCCGATCCGCGAGATGGCGGCGGCCGCCGTCACCGCGCTCACCGAGGCGGCGGCCGGGGCCGCCCTGCCGCCCGCGCCGATCGCGCTCCCCACGCAGCTCATCGTCCGCGGCTCGACCTGAGCGGTGGTCGCGGTGCCGCGGGCGGGCTCGCCCGTTCGGGGCGCACGAGCGTTCGGGGGACTCGTCCGTTTGGGGCGCATGAGCGTCGTTCGGGGCGCACGAGCGTCGTTCGGGGCGCACCGCGTGCGCCCCGAACGGTACTGCCGCGCCCCAAACCCGTACGAAGGCGACGGATGCCGGCAGCAGACGCCTCCAGGCACCGCGGCGCCCGGCCGTGCTGGTCGAAGACAAGGCGACGAAGGAGACGTTCGACGACGACGAGTCCGAGCGGCTGCTGCGCGGCTTCCTCTCCAAGGCCCTCTTCGACGCCGGTCTCTCCTGTCGTGCCGACGACCGGGGCGACCCTGTGATCCAGCTGGCGCCACCCCTGACGACCGGGCCGAAGAGGAGTCGACGAGATCGAGCGGATCCTCCGGAGCGTGCTCACGGAGGTGTGGACGCGGCTCTGAGGCGGTAACCTGCGCCCTCCGGGGTTATTGTTGGCGCGTGGGAACGATCTACTACGGCGGCGGCGCGATGCCGATCCATATCGAGGACCGTGCACTCGCGCACCTCAAGGTCGTCATTGCGACCAAGCTCCGACGCGATGAGAGCTTCACCGTCTCGTGGACGCATCCGGACGACCAGCCGCGTGGGCGGAGCACCATCTGGCTTCATCCGTCGATCCCGCTCCGGTTCGTCTTCGACGACCCTGAGCCGGCGCAGCTCAGCCGCGAGTGGATCGAAGACCTGGCGAACTCGGCCAGCTCTACCGGCGGCATCCTGCTCGTGGCGGAGCACTTCGACACCGGTCCGGTGGAGGTGCCGGATGCCGAAGGCGGCCTCGGAGACGGGGCAGACCTCTCGCTCGGCACCGTGGACGTCGAGCACATCGACGTCGATCGCCTCACCGTCGGCGGCACCGAGCTGACGGCGGAGGACGTCAACTCCTAGACGTCACCTCCGACGCCTCAGCTTCTGAAGGTCGCCGCGGCGCCGGCGCTCAGGCCTGCTCCGGCGATGCCGGCTCTTCGTCCTCGGCCGGCTCGGGGAGGATCGAGAGCCCGCTCGGCCCGCTCGCGGAGAGCATCAGCACCTCGACCCAGCTGCGGTTGATCCGCGGCTGACGGCTGCCGAAGAAGTGGAACTGGATCGGCACCGCCGGGTGGATCCAGAAGCTGCGCCGACCGCTGCCGTCGCCGATCTCCACGTCGAACATGAACGGCTCGGAGCGGCGCAGCTTGTTCATCATGACGATGCGCAGATGTGCCAGCGTGCGGTCGTCGATGTCGACCGAGTTCGCGTTGGTGTCGTAGATGAACCTTCCCATGGCAGGAGCCTAACGCCGGATCACCGCGGCGCGAATGCGGCGGCGAAGAGCGCGCGGGCCCGCCGGGCGACGACCGGTCGCTGCGCAGGATCGGCGCGGGCGAGCTCGGTCGCCAGCATCCCGGCCGCCAGCGTCACGTCGTCGGTCTCGATGTGGGTCCCGACACGGCCGGAGGCGCGGTCGCGGGTGACGACGCGATCGACGAGCGTCTGGAAGCGCGCACCGAGCACGGCCACGCGGGCGTCGGTGAGATCGGCGGTGATGAGCTCGATGAACGCCGTCGAGACGACCGCCTGGTCGACGAGCCGGTCGAACAGATCGTCGATCGTGCGGTCGGGCGGCGAGGTGTACTCCTCGAGGTCGCGGACGTTGTCTTCGAAGACGGCGACGGCGAGCGCAGTGCGGTCGGGGAAATGGCGGTAGAGGCTGCCCTGCCCGACGCCGGCGCGCTTGGCGACGGCGCTGAACGGCGCGCTGAGTCCGCCTTCGGCATACACCTCGCGGGCGGCGGCGATGAGGGCGCGGCGATTGTCGGCAGCGGCGGCGGGGCCACGGTTCTGGCGGGGATGCGCACGGGGGGATGCGGTGCTCTGCACGGGTGTAGCCTAGTACCGGACAATGTCGTCCGGTAGGAGCCGCCCCGAAGGATCCTCGTCCCGCCCGCAGCCCCGCGCCAGATAGAGCACTGTCGTACCGCATGAGAAAGGGAAAGAACCAGCCATGAGCACCACCACCGCTCCCCTCACCGGAGCGTCCACCATCCAGTCGTGGCTCGACGACCCGGCCGGCGGGGCCGCACTTCGCGGCCTCCTCGCCCAGGGCGGCCAGAGCGCCGATGCACTCGCCCCGATCGCCGCGCTCCCCCTGCACAACCTGGTGGCCATGAGCGGCGGCGCCTTCCCGCAGGAGGCCCTCGACGCGCTCGTCGCCCAGGTCAACCCCGACGGTGTGCCCGCCGAGGCCGCGGATGCGACCCCGAAGACCGAGTGGGCCGAGAAGATCACGGCGGGCCGCTTCACCGGCCAGACCGTCATCGTGACGGGCGCGGGCTCCGGCATCGGCCGCGCCACCGCGTCGCGCGTCGCCCGCGAAGGCGGACGCGTGATCGCCGTCGACGTCAGTCAGGAGCGCCTCGACGAGTTCGTGGCCGCGCACGCCGGCGCCGACGTCGTCGCGCTCACCGCCGACATCACCGACGACCAGGGCGTCGCCCGCATCATCGAGGCGGCCGGCGACCGGATCGACGGCCTCGCCAACATCGCCGGGATCATGGACGACATGACCCCGGTCGGCGATGTCACCGACGCGGTCTGGGACCGTGTGTTCAGCGTCAACGTCACCGGCACCATGAAGCTGATGCGCGCCGTCATCCCCGCCATGCTCGCGCAGGGCGGCGGTTCGATCGTGAACACGTCGTCCGAGGCATCCCTGCGCGGCTCGAGCGCCGGTGCCGCCTACACGGCGTCCAAGCACGCCGTCGTCGGCCTCACCAAGTCGAGCGCGTTCATGTACGGCCCGAGCGGCATCCGCGTGAACGCGGTCGCTCCCGGCGCTGTCATCACCAACATCGAGGCGAAGTTCAACTCGGCGCTCGGCGCCGAGCGCGTACGCACCGGCATGGCCGTGATGGCACCTCCGGTGCTGCCTGACCGCCTCGCCGCGTCCATCACGTTCCTGCTGAGCGACGACGGCGTCAACGTCAACGGCCAGAACCTCGCCAGCGACGGCGGCTGGTCGGCCGCGTAAGAGCCCGCGGCGCCCCGGTGGACCCGAGCCACCGGGGCGCCGCGCACCACCCTGCGCCTTTTGGCGAGTCGCCAGAAGGCGGCGCGCGAAGTGGCGATTCTTGGCGACTGTCGGGTCCGAGCATCACGTTCGTGGCGTCCCTTCGCCCGACCGGTTTTGGCGAGTCGCCAAGGACCGCCCCGTTCGATGGCGAGTTCTGGCGAGTCGCCAAGTTGGGCGGAACTCGTCGCAGGCCGGATGCGAGCGGATGCCGCGAACCACCCGGGATTCGGAGATCCGCCGGAACTCGGACGCAGCGGCCGCCGGCATGCTAGTCCGGGCAGATCTCCCGCTGCGAGCGGACGCCCCGGCCACCGGCATCCGCATCCCGGCAGGTCTCCGGATGCGAGCGGATGCCGCGGCCCACGGCGACAGCCGGGTCAGAACGGCCAGACGAGCGGGACGTAGAACACGGCCATCAGCAGGAAGAACAGCGCGAGCGGCAGTCCGGGCTTCCAGTAGTCGCCGAACCGATAGCCCGCCGGCTCCATCACCATGAGATTCGCGGGTGTCGCGATCGGCGTGAGGAAGGCTGCGGCGCCCACGACGGCGAGCGCCATCATGAAGGGCTGCACCGACAGGTCCAGGGCGCGCGCGACCGAGATGGCGATCGGCGCCACGATGAGCACGGTCGCGGTGTTGCTGATCAGCTGGCCCAGCACCAGCGTGATCCCGCACAGCGCGAGCAAAGCGACGTGGGGGCCGGCGTCGCCCAGCACCGTCAGCATCCCGTCAGCGATGAGGTCGGCGGTGCCGGTGCTGATGAATGCCGTCGACAGCGGGATCATTCCGGCGATCAGCACCACGGTCGTCCACGAGATCGCGTGGTACGCCGCCGTCCCGGTGACCGTGCGGGTGAGCACGAGCGCGCACGCCGCGAGCAGCGCGGCCACGGCCGGCGGCACGAGGCCGGTCGCGAGCAGCACGATCATCGCGAGGAGGATGCCGATCGCGCGCTTCGCGCCGCGCCCGAGCGGCACCGACCGGCGCAGCTGCGCCGGGTCGTCGACGACGAGCACGGCCGGGTCCTGCGTCCGCCGCGTGAGGTCGTCCCAGGCGCCCTGCAGCAGGAGCGCGTCACCGGACTGCACGATGAACTCCGTGCCCTTCAGGTGCTCGTCGCCGCGTCGCGCCGCCAGCACGACGAGGTCGCCGTCGGGCGTCGTCATGCCGGCGCACACACGCGTGCCGATGAGGGGCGAGCGGGGCGCCACGACGACCTCGGTGACCCCGCTGTCCGGCCCGAGCAGCACGCCGGTGTCGAGCGTCAGGGAGTACTGCTGGCGCAGCATCCGCGCGTGGCGCACCAGGTCGACCGGCATGAGGGCGCTCTTCCGCTCGGGCAGCAGCCGACCGCTGAGCAGCAGGATCACGACGGTGCCGAGCAGCACCGGGACCCCGACGAGCGCGAACTCGAAGAACCCGAACTCCCGCCCGCCCGCGCCCGCAGCGAACTCCGACACGATGATGTTGACCGGCGTGCCGGTGAGCAGGAGCAGTGAGCCGGCGGATGCCGCGAACGCGAGCGGCATGAGCAGCTTCGACGATGCGATGCCGGCGCGCGCCGCGACCACGACCACCAACGGGAGCAGAGCGGCGACCGCGCCGTTGATGCTGATGAGCGCCGTCAAACCGGCGACCAGCAGTGCGACCACGACGACGAGGGTGGTCCGCCTCGTCCCGGCGCGGCCGATCACCTTCTGCCCCGCCCACGCGGTGACGCCCGTCGCATCCAGCGACTCGCTGACCACGAACAGCGCGGCGATGAACAGCACGGTCGGGTCGCCGAACCCCGCCAGGGCTTCCGGCAGCGTGAGCACTCCCGTGAAGAAGAGGGCCAGGGCGACGCCGATCGCAACGATCCCGATGGGCACGCGGTTGCTGACGAAGGCGATCACCGCGAGCACCAGGATGACGAGCGTTGCGGTGATGGGGTCCACGCGCCCAGCGTAGCCACCGCCCTTGCGGGAGCGGACCATGCGGAGTCGACCGCGCCGAGCTGACCCGATCCCTGAGTTTGTCGGGGACGCTTCGACAGGCTCAGCGCCCGGGGCCGGGACTCAGCGCTTCGGGCCGCGGCTCAGGGCCAGCGGCGGCGGTTCAGAGGCGCGCCAGGGCCTGGTCGAGGTCGGCGAGGAGGTCGGCGGCCGACTCGATGCCGACCGACAGCCGCACCACCTCCGGCGGGACGGCGAGCTCGGTGCCGCGCACCGACGCGTGCGTCATCTCATCGGGGTAGTTCATGAGCGACTCGACGCCCCCGAGCGACTCGGCCAGCTGGAACAGCCGCGTCGATTCTGCGAAGCGACGAGCGGATGCGGCATCCGCCAGCGCGACCGAGACGATCCCGCCGAACCCGCTCATCTGCGCGGCGGCGAGCTGGTGACCGGGATGCGACGCAAGGCCCGGGTAGTACACCCGCGCGACGCGATCGTGGGCGGCCAGGAACTCGGCCACCGCCTGGGCGTTCTCGCCGTGCCGCTGCATGCGCAGCGCGAGAGTCTTGATGCCGCGCGTCGTCAGCCACGCGTCGAGCGGCCCCGAGACCGCACCGACGGCGAACTGCAGGAACTTCGCCTCGGCGTAGAGCGCCTCGTCGTTGAGCACGAGCGCGCCGCCGACGACGTCGGAGTGCCCGCCGAGGTACTTCGTCGTCGAGTGCACCACGACGTCGGCGCCGAAGGCGAGCGGCTGCTGCAGGGCGGGCGACGCGAACGTGTTGTCGACGACGACGAGGGCGCCGGCGTCGTGCCCGAGCCGTGCGAGCCCGGCGATGTCGGTGATGCGCAGCAGCGGATTGCTCGGCGTCTCCACCCACACGATGCGCGCCGGGTGCTCCTCGAGGGCGGCGCGCACGGCGTCCAGGTCGCTCATGTCGACCACCCGCACCCCGACGCCCCACGCCCCGAGCACCCGCGCGATGAGGCGGTAGGTGCCGCCGTAGACGTCGCTGCCGAGCAGCACCTCGTCGCCCGGCTTGAGCGCGGCGCGCAGCAGCGCGTCCTCGGCGGCCAGCCCCGAGGCGAACGACAGCGCGTGCGCACCGCCTTCGAGCGCGGCGAGCTGCGTCTCGAGCGCCGTGCGCGTCGGGTTGCCGCTGCGCCCGTACTCGTACCCCTCGCGAAGGCCCCCGATCCCGTCCTGCGCGTACGTCGTCGAGAAATGCACCGGCGGGATCACGGCCCCGGTCGTCGGGTCGAAGGCCTGCCCGGCGTGCACCGCGCGGGTCTCGAAACCGTGGTCGCTCGTGGGCTCGGTCATGCGGGTGCTCCTTCGTCGGGGATGGTTCGGGATGCCTCGGGGCCGGGGTCTGCGCCGGGTGCAGGCGTTTCGTCTCGCTCGTTCCTCGCTCGCTCAACGACCGGGACCGCAGCGGGAGCCTCGGGGCCGGGGCCTGCGGCGCCCGCCTGCTCCTCGAAGCCGTGGTCGCGCATCCAGTTGTCGTCGTAGAACCGGTTGAGGTAGCCCCGACCGTGGTCGGGCAGCAGCACGACGACGACGGCTTCGGCCGGAAGCTCGCGCGCGGCGCGCAGCGCTGCGACCACCGCCATCCCGCTCGATCCGCCCACCAGGAGCCCCTCCTCGCGAGCGAGGCGGCGGGTCATCTCGAAGGTCTCGGCGTCACCGACGCGGTGGATCTCATCGGGCACCGCGGGGTCGTAGCTGCCGGGCCAGAAGTCCTCGCCGACGCCCTCGACCAGGTACCCGTGGAGCGGGCCGCCGGAGTAGATCGAGCCTTCCGGGTCTGCGCCGACGACCCGCACCCGGCCGCCCGACACCTCGTGCAGGTAGCGGCCCGTGCCGGTGATCGTGCCGCCGGTGCCGATGCCCGCGACGAAATGACTCACGCGTCCGTCGGTGTCGCGCCAGATCTCGGGACCCGTCGTCTCGTAGTGGCTGAGCGGCCCGTTCGGGTTGGCGAACTGGTTCGGCTTGAAGGCCCCGGGGATCTCCCGGACCAGCCGATCCGACACGCTGTAGTACGAGCGCGGGTCTTCGGGCGGCACGCTCGTGTCGGTCACGACGACCTCTGCGCCGTAGGCCCGCAGCACGTCGACTTTGGGGCCTGCGAACTTGTCGGGCACGACGAAGATCATTCGATACCCGCGCTGTATCGCCACGAGGGCAAGGCCCACGCCGGTGTTACCGCTCGTCGGTTCGACGATCGTGCCGCCGGGTCGGAGGAGTCCGTCACGCTCGGCGGCATCGATGATGCGGCGGGCGATGCGGTCCTTGGCGGAACCGCCGGGGTTGAAGTACTCGACCTTTGCGAGCACCGTCGCCGCGATGCCGTCGGTGACGCGGGTCAGGCGGACGAGGGGGGTGTTGCCGACGAGGTCGGCCACGCTCTGGGCGTAACGCACGATGAGTCCTGGAGTGTTGCCGCGCGGGTGCGCGGAGGGTCGTCGGGGTCGCGGATGTCTGCGCGAAGCGAATGCTTCAGCAGCAGGGGCGACAACACCGACAGGTCAACACGGGCGCCAGTCTAGACGCTCACCCGGGGCGGCGTCGAGGACGCGGTTGGGGAGCAGCACGCCGGGACGCAGCGGCGGATGCCGCCTCCCGGCCAGCATCACCAGGTCGTGACGTACTCCGATCTGCGAACGAGCGTGGCCTGCTCGACGAGGGGCAGCGATCCGTCGACGGCCTGCACGACGCGACGGATGACCTCGGGCGAGGTCAGCTCGTCGTCGGCGAAGTCGTCGGTCGAGGCATACACACCCACCGGCAGCGTGAGCGCCTGGAAGAAGCCGAACAGCGGGCGGAGCTGGTGCTCGATGATCAGCGCGTGCCGCTCACCGCCGCCCGTCGCCGCAAGAAGCACGGGCGTGCCGACGAGGTCGTACTGGCCGACGAAGTCGAACAGGTGCTTGAACAGCCCGGTGAACGAGGCGCGGTACACGGGCGAGCCGACGACCAGGAGGTCGGCCGACTCGATGAGCTGCAGCGCCTCCTCCACCGCGGGCGCGACCTGGTCGCGATGCAGTGCTCCGGCGAAGCCAGGCCCGAGCGCGGCGACCTCGATCAGTGTCGGCTCGATCTCGATGCGCGCCCCCACCTCGGCCAGGATGGCCCGTAGGAGCGCCGTCGTGCGACTGGGCTCATGCAGCGAGCCCGAGACGCCGACGACCTTCAGCGAACGGCTCATCACTCACCCTCGTGCGGCGGCGCGACCGGCCGCCCGATGGACAGCATGAGTCGGTTCGCCCAGTTGAAGAACGCGGCGCCGTGCACGACGTCGGCGATCTCGAGCTCGTCGAGGCCGACGGCACGCAGCCGCTCGACGTGGCTCGCGTCGAACGCGAGCGGCGTCGCCGTGAGTGCGGCGGCAGCAGCGACGATCGCGTTCCAGCGCTCCCCGAGGTCGGCGCCGACGCCGTCCGCGAGGAGGATGTCCACCCGCGCGGGGTCTTTCGAGTAGTGCGCCGCGAAGCGCGCGTGCACCGACGCGCAGAAGACGCATCCGTTCACTCGCGAGGCGGCGGTCGCGGCGAGCTCACGTTCGGCGCGCGGCAGCCCTTCGGCGGTGTTGTAGAAGATGTCCTTGTCGACGAGCGTGCGTGCGCGCAGGATCTCGGGATCGCGCGCCAGCAGCCGGAAGTAGTCGCTGCCCGCGCGCTGGCGGTCGACGAGCCCGTCGTAGTGGCGGTCGGTGAGCTCGTCGACGGCAAGGGGCTCGAGCCACGGCAGCCAGCCGACCTCGGCGCGCGTGAACGCGTGCGGGTGGGCCTCGTCATGCACGAGGATGTCGGCTGCGGTCGTCGTATCGGTCATGCCGAGACCTCCTGGGATGAGCGGATCGCGCGGAGCCCGGCGGCCACGCGCTGCTGGAAGGCGAGGAAGGACACCAACTGCGAGAGCGTGACGATGCCGTCGGCACTCCACCCGGACTCGAGGAGCCGGCTCTGGTCTGCGCCGTCGGCCTCTCGCGGACGGAAGGTGAGCAGGTGCGCATGGCCGAGCGCGGCGGTGAGGCGCTCGCCCAGCGCCTCGCGCACGTCCGGACCCGGTTCGTAGCGCCGGCCGTCGCTGCTCTCGCCACGCAGCCCCTCCTCGCGGTAGGTGCCGAAGGGTCCGGCGGTCGCGGCGGCGGATGCCTCGGCGAGCACGATCTCGGCGCGTGCGGCGTCCGCGCGGCGCGCGGCGGCGGCATAGAAGGCGGCGGTGGCGTCGTCGGAGGTCGAACGCGTGGCGAAGGCGGCGACGAGCAGGCGCTCCGCCACGAGGAACGCAGTGTCGTCGACCGGCGCGAAGAGCGCGTCATAGCTCGCCTGCAGCTGCTCACGGGTGACGGTGCGGCGGTGGCGCAGGTCGTCGAGCGCGTCCCCTTCTTGCACGCCGACGAGCTGGTCGACGACGTCGATGGTCGCGGTGGTCATGGGGTCTCCTTTCCGAGACGGCTGAATGGTTCGAGGGAGCGGTGGCGCGCCGCCCAGCCGAGGGCCGGCGCGACCTCGGTGGCAAAGAGCTCGATGGACCTCAGCACGTGGTCGTGCGGGGCGTCGACGGAGTGCACCTGGAAGGCGACCTCCGTGGCGCGCGCGAGCGTGGTGTCGGTCGCCAGCGACGCGGCCACCTCTTCGGGGGTGCCGAGGTGGGTGTCGGTCGCCGCGATGAGCTCGTCGAGCGTGTCACCCGGTATGAGCTGCCCGGAGCGACGGAAGCCTTCGGCCGCGCGGCGCAGTCCGGCCTCGGCGAACCGCAGGGCATCGGCGCGGTCGTCGGCGACGAAGACGGTGCGGGATGCCGTGATCCGGGGCGCGACGCCCGCCGGAAGCGTGTCGAGGTACCGGTCGATGATGGGATGCTGCAGATCGGCCAGCGTCGCACCGGGCGCGTCTGCCGGCCGCGGCTGCGTGCGCGAGAGCAGCAGGCCATGACCGTGGACCCCCGCCCGCGCGCCTCCTCCGGCGGAGAAGGTCGCCTGCCAGATGCGGTCGGCCAGACGCGACGACCGGGTCGACGATGCGTCTGGGTACAGCGTGTTGCCGCCGCCGATCTCGCGCCCGGCGAGCGCGTCGATCAGCACCGCGAGCTTCTCGTCGTAGACGGCGGCCTTGGCCGCCACGTCCTGACCGAACGGGATGAACGACGACGGCGTGCCGCCGCTGCCGAGACCGAGGTCGATGCGTCCGCCGGACAGGAGGTCGGCGACGACGGCGTCCTCGGCCACACGCACCGGGTCTTCGAGCGGCAGCGTGACGACGCCGGTGCCGAGGCGGATCTCAGTCGTGGCTGCGGCCACATGCGCGAGGAAGACGAAGGGTGCGGGCAGGCCGCCCTCGGCCGCGCGGAAGTGGTGCTGCGCGACCCACGCGCGCCCGATGCCGAACCGCTCGGCGTGCCGGATCTGGTCGGTGGCGAGGCGGTACCGCTCGGCGGCGGGCGCGTCGTCGATCGGACCGGGAGTGGCGGCATCCAGCAGGCGGGTGAAGAAGGCGAGAGACGACACGGTCATGCCGCGACCTCCGATCGTCCGGGCACGGCTGCCAGCAGCTCGCGCGTGTACTCGTGGGCGGGGGACGTGAAGATGTCCTCGGTGCTCCCGGCTTCGACCACCCGGCCCCGGCGCATGACCGAGACGGTGTGGCTGATGCGGCGGACCACGGCGAGATCATGGGAGATGAACAGGTAGGTGAGGCCGAGTTCCTGCTGGAGCGACTCCAGCAGCTCGAGGATGCGCGCCTGCACGGTGACGTCGAGCGCCGACACCGCTTCGTCGAGCACGACCACATCCGGACGGATGGCGAGCGCCCGCGCGATCGCGACGCGCTGACGCTGGCCGCCCGACAGCTCGCGCGGACTCCGCTCGAGCAGATCTGCCGGGAGGGCGACGCGATCGAGGAGCTCGGCCGCACGCGCTGAGCGCTCGGCGCGCGTGCCCTCACGGAAGTTGTGCAGCGGCTCGGCGACGATCTGCGCGACGCTCTGCCGCGGGTCGAGCGACGAGAAGGGGTTCTGGTACACCAGCTGGATCCGTCGGCGCAGGCGGCGAAGTCCCTCGCCGCGCAGGCCCGCGATGTCGGCGAGCTCACCGGAGGAGCCGACGAGTTCGATGCGCCCCGCGTCCGGCTGCAGGAACCGCGTCACCAGACGCGCCGTCGTGGTCTTGCCCGAGCCCGACTCCCCCACGAGCGCGTGCGTGGTGCCGCGGCGCACCCGGAACGACACGTCGTCCACGGCGCGGAACGGCTCCCGACCCCGGCCGTGCACGGCGAACTCCTTCACCAGGCCGTCGGCGACGATGACGTAGGGGTTCTCCGCGGCGGCGGCCGCGGCATCCCGCAGGAACAGCGCCGGTGCGGGTCGCCGGAAATCGCCGACCGCGAGGGCCGGCGCGTCGGCCAGGAGCTGGCGCGTGTAGACATCCGCGGGGGACGACAGGATGCCGGCGCTCGGCCCCTGCTCGACGACGCGACCCTGGTTCAGCACGACGATGCGCTGGGCACGGTCCGCGGCGACCCCGAGGTCGTGGGTGACGAGCAGCACCGACGTGCCCTCCTCACGGCGCAGGTCGTCGATGAGATCGAGGATGCGCCGCTGCACCGTGACGTCGAGCGCGCTGGTCGGCTCGTCGGCGATGATCAGGCGGGGTCTCAGCGCGATGGCGGTGGCGATGAGGACGCGCTGGCGCATGCCGCCCGAGAGCTCGTGCGGATACTGCCGCGCCCTCAGCGCGGGGTCGTCGAGGCCGACACGCTCCAGAAGCTCGAGCACACGCGCACGGCGGACCGCCGCGGACCGCACGCCGTGCAGACGCAGGACCTCGCCCACCTGGACGCCGATCGGACGCACCGGGTCGAGCGACGACACCGGGTCCTGCGGCACCAGCCCCACCTGCGCCCCGCGCACGGCGCGCAGCCGTTGCTGGCTCCACCCCGTGATGTCGACGCCGCCGAGGGCGATCGATCCGCCGTCGACGCGACCGCCCTCGGGCAGCAGGCCGATGAGGGCGTGCGCGGTGGTGGACTTGCCCGAGCCGGACTCGCCCACGAGCGCCACGACCTCGCCCTCGCCGACCGAGACGTCGACGCCGTGGACGACCTCCCGCCGCCCCGCACGCGAGTCGTACGAAACGCGGAGGCCCTGCACGTCGAGCACGCTCATCGCGTTCCCCTTCCGATCGACTGGCTGATGCGGTTGGCGCTCAGCACCACCACGAGCACGACGAGCCCGGGCAGCGTCGTCAGCCACCAGGCTGTCGCGACGTAGTTGCGGCCTTCGGCGATGAGGAGGCCCCATTCCGGCGTCGGGGGCGGCGCCCCGTAGCCGAGGAAGCCGAGGGTCGAGATCGCGAGGATCGCGCTGCCGAACTGCAGGGCCGCCAGTCCTACGACGGCGGTCAGCGAGTTGGGCAGCACGTGGCGTCCCAGCACTGCGGCGAAGGTGCCCCCGCTGCCGAAGGCCGCCTCGACGTAGTCGGTGCGGCGCACCCGCACCACCTCCGACCGCGAGAGCCGGGCGAAGGACGCGATGCTCACGACGCCGACAGCGATCGCCGCGTTCACCGTGCCGAAGCCCAGCAGGATGATGACCGACAGCATCAGCAGCAGGCCGGGGATCGACAGCAGCACGTCGACGAGACGCATCAGCACGTCGTCCAGCCACCCGCCGATCGACCCGGCGAGGACGCCGATGACCGTACCGGCGGCGAGGCCGACGGTGACGGCGATGAGAGCGCCTGCGAGCGAGTGGATCGCGCCGTAGACGACGCGGGCGTAGAGGTCGCGCCCGATCGCATCGGTGCCGAACCAGTGCGCCGTGCTCGGGGGCAGCAGCTTCTCGGCCGGGACGCCGACGATCGGATCGTACGACGTGAACAGCCAGGGGACGACGGCCCACAGCACCGCGATCACGATGACCGCGATGGCGACAATGAGGGTCCACGACGGGCGCCGCCCCCGGGCGAACAGCCGTGCGGCCGAGAATCGCCGCTCGGGGAGTCCGTCCGGCGCCCCCGCGTCGCGGGCGATCGGGTCGACGACCGTGCCCGACGCTTCGTCTCTTGCCTCGCCCCGCACACGTGCGTCGTCGCCCCCGCCCACGGCGGCCGCGGCATCCGTGCCGTCTTCAACGATCGGCGCGTGAGCCTGTGGAAGGGTCATGCGGTCGCCTCCTGCAGCGCGGGGGTGGACGAGGTGCGTGCGCTGCGCTTCGCGCTGCGCAGCCGCGGGTCGAGCACCGGGTAGAGCAGGTCGACCACGAGGTTCACGACCACGAAGGTGAACGCCGCGAGCACGACGATCCCCTGCAGCACGGGGATGTCCTGATTGGCCACCGCCTGCTCGGTCACCCGGCCGATGCCCGGGCGCCCGAACACGGTCTCGGTGACCACGGCGCCGCCGACGAGTTCTCCGAACAGCACGCCCGCGATCGTGAGTGTCGGCAGCAGCGCGTTGCGGGCCACCGAGCGCCACAGCACCCACGACGGCGAGGCGCCCTTCGCGCGGACGACGGTGACGAACGGCTGCAGCTGCACGTCGTCGATGCTGCGCACCAGGATCTGGGCGAGCGGCGCCGAGATCGGCACCGCCAGGGTGATCACCGGAAGGATCATCCCCGCGACCGGGTCGGCGCCCACGATCGGCACCCAGCCGAGGCCGAACGAGAACACCTGGATGAGGAGGATGCCCAGCCAGAACACCGGCACGGCCACGAACACCCCGGGCAGCGCCTGGAGCGCCTGCCGAAGCCAGGCGAACGGTGACAGCGTCGACAGGAACGCGATCGCGAAGGCGATCACCGCCGCGAGCAGGAACCCCAGGGTCGCCAGCGCCGCGGTCGGTGGGAGGGCTTCCCCGATGAGCTGGAGCACTCCCGTGCCGTACTGCGTCGAATACCCGAAGTCGCCCTGGGCGTAGCCGGTCAGGGTGACCCAGTACTGCTCCCACCACGACGAGTCGGCACCGTAGGCGACCCGGATCGACTCGATCTGGTCGGGCGTGAGACCCAGCTCCGGATTGTCGTACTTGATGAGGATCGCGTCGCCGGGCAGCAGCTGGAGCAGGATGAAGGTGGCCGTGAAGGCCGCGATCAGCACGATCGCGGCCTGCCCGGCGCGGCGGAGCGCGTAGCTCATGGGTTCGGCTCCCGCGTCCTACTTCTTCTCGAGCCACACGTCGTAGAACAGCGGACGCGCGACCGACTCGAACTCGACTCCGTGCACGTACGGCGCGGCGCCGTACACCTGCGGCTCCTCGAAGAACGGGATGACGTACGCCTGCTCGGCCAAGTAGTCCTGCACGGCCTGCGACGCCGCGATGCGCTCGTCGGGGTCGGCCGTGGAGGCCACCGCCTCGAGCAGCCGGTCGAGCTCGGCGTCGTCCGACAGGAGCGTGTTGCGGTTCTTCGTGTAGTACTGGCTCTTGATCACGTCGAGGTCCGCGCGCCCGACCATCGAGTGGTACAGCGGCGTCTTGAGCGGGTCTTTGATGTCCTCGGCGTACGAGCCGGCGTCCGCCGACTTCACGTTGAGCTCGACGCCGATCTTCTTCAGCTGCTGCGACACGAGCTCGAGCGTCTGCTTCGACAGCGGCTGCGGCTTGGCCTCGTAGACGTCCAGCGACAGTCGCTGCCCGTCCTTCTCGCGGATGCCGTCGGCTCCCGGCTCCCAGCCGGCGTCGTCGAGCAGCTCTTCGGCCTTGTCGGGGTCGTACACGTAGTACTCCGACTCGTCCTTGTAGCCGAGCGCCGAAGAGCTCAGTGCCGAGGTGGCGCGCGGGTAGTTCCCGGTGAAGATCGTGTCGACGACCTCCTGGCTGTCGACGCCGGCGACGAGGGCCTGGCGCACCTTGATGTCGCTCAGCAGCGGGTTGGTGAACCGCAGGCTCAGCGCGTTGTTCACGCCGCGGGTCTGCGGGGCGTAGAGATCGAAGCCCGACGACTCGACGCGGGCTTCGTCGAACGCCTGCACGTAGCGGATGTAGTCGGCCTGCCCGGCGAGCAGCGAGCCGATGCGGACACTGTCTTCGGGGGTGACGATGAGGTGGATCTGGTCGAGGTACGCGCGGCCCTGGTGCTCGAAGCTCGGCGGCGCCCAGTCGTAGTCGTCGCGCGCCTCCAGGGTGAGCTCGGTCCCGAGCTTCTCGTCCGTGATGACGAACGGCCCCGAACCGACGATGTCGGTCGCGTTGCCCGCGCCGAGCTCCTCGAGCGAACGGTCGAGGGTCGCCGGTGAGAGCAGCCCCGAGTTGATCGTCGATGTCGCCTGCAGGAAGCCCGGTGCGGGGGCCGCGAAGCGGAACGTGACGGTGTCGGCGTCGACGACCTCGCTCGAGGCGTAGTTGTTGATCGCCTCCGAGACGGTCAGGCCCAGCGCCTGGTTGCCGAGGCCGTAGGTGTCGAAGTTCTTCGCGACGGCCGCGGCGTCGAGCGGCGTGCCGTCGGAGAAGGTGACGTCGTCGCGCAGATCGAACGTGTACTCGGTGGCGTCGTCGTTCACGGTCCACTCGGTGGCGACCCAGGGCTCGATCTCGAGCGTCTCCGGGTTCTGCCACGTCAGGCGCGCGGTGATGTTGTTGACGAGGCCGCCGTTCGGGTAGAAGCCGGCCTGCGGCGGGTAGAGGTTCGTGTAGGTCTGGTGCTCGAGGTAGGTGAGCTCCCCGCCGGTGACGGGATCGCCGGCGGCTGCCGTCGACCCGCCTGTCGCGGGCTGCTGTGACGCGCACGCCGTGAGGGATGCCGCGGCGACGAGCACCGCTGCAGCACCGGCGACGATTCGCGATGCGGGACGGGACATGGTTTCTCCTGGAGGCTTCGGGTTCGTGAAGAGGTGCTGGCCACGCTAGGGAGGTGCACCCGCACACGACCGGCCGAGCCGTCACGGCTGTTCACCGGACGCAAACAGAGGTCACGGTGGTTCACACGGGGTAATACGTGCGGGGTGCTCAGCGGCCGGTGGTAGCCGGCTCGGGTGCCCGAAGCAGCCGCGGCGCTCCCAGCCCCAGTCGGTCGCGGAGGGTCGCCCCGCCACGGCCGATGAGTCCGCGGCGTCGGAGCTCCGGAACGGCGAGTCCGGTGAAGGCCTCGAACTGCGCCGGCTGGAATGCCGACAGCACGTTGAACCCGTCGGCAGCTCCCGCGTCGCGCCACAGCTCGAAGTGGTCGGCGATGGCCGCCGGCGCGCCGACGACGAAGTTCGCGGGCACGGCGTGCGCGGCGATGAGGTGACGCCAGGTGACGGGGTGCTCTCCCCCGACGTCGCGACCGGTCCGTGAGAGGACCGTCTCGAGCGTGCGCGCCGCCGCCTCTGCGAACCGCGCGGCAGTCTCTGCTCGCACAGCGTCGTCGACCGATGCCGACCGCACCGGATCGTCGCCCGCGATCTCCGCCACGTCGAGGAACGACCCGAGCGAACGGTTCGCGGGGAACGCCGCGCGCCCGGCGTGCGACGACGCCCCGTCGTCGATGGGCACGAGCAGCAGCAGCCGGTCGACGATCGCGCGTGCCGCGGCATCCGTCTCGGCCACCACCGGCAGCACCGGAACGATCACCTTCAGCTCGTCGGGATCGCGGCCGGCGGCGGCCGCTACCGCGCGCAGCTCGGTGCGCGTGGCGGCCGCCACCGCAGGATCGCCCGCGGCGATCAACGCCAGGTCGGCCTCGGTCGCCGCGAGCGTGCGCGAGCGGGGCGACGTGCCGGCGTGGACGATCGGCGGATGCGACTGCGGCGGCCGCGCCACATTGAGCGGGCCCTCAACCCGCACCTGCGACCCGGTGAACGCGGCGGGGCGCAGGCCGTCGGCGTCGATGAGGACCCCGCCGGCGGTGTCGGCGACCCAGGCGTCGGCATCCCATGTCTCCCACAGCAGCCGCAGGGCACGCACGAACTCGTCGGCGCGGTCGTAGCGGGTCTCGTTGTCAGCGTGCGCGTCGCGGCCGTGGTTGGCCGCCGCCCTCGGCTCGGCACCGGTGACGAGATTCACACCCGCCCGCCCGCCGGTGAGCAGATCGAGGGATGCCGTGGCCCGCGCGGTCGCGTAGGGGTCGGCGTACGTCGAGTTCACCGTGGCGATGAGGCCGATGCGTTCCGTCACGCCGGCGAGGTACAGGACCGCGCTCAGCGGGTCGATGCGTGCGAGCAGGTAGGGGTCGCGGAATTCGAGGTCGGGGCCGGTCGCCAGCCAGTCGCCGAAGAACAGGTAGTCGAGATCGGCGTCTTCGGCGAGACGCGCGATGCGACGCAGGATCGCCGCATCCGTCCGTGGGTCGGCGTGCGCACGCGGGTGACGCCACCCCGACGGATAGGCGCCCAGCGTGCGGACCATGGCGCCGACGATGAGCGGCTCGGTCATACCGGCACCACGTCGAGCGACGGCGCCGGGCCCACGGCCGCCAGTCGCCCGCGCGAGCGCGACCACTGGCTCCAGGATCCCGGGTACACCACCACGTCGATGCCGGCGAGTGCGCCGGCGAGCGCGGTGTGGGTGGCCGCGATGCCGGAGCCGCAGTAGGCCGCGACCGCGACACCGTCCGCCACACCCGCGGCGGCGAACTCCGCGCGGATCTCGTCCGGCGAGCGGAACCTGCCCGCTGTCAGGTGCACCGTCGTGGGCAGGTTCACGGCGCCCGGGATGTGACCGCCGACGGGGTCCAGCGGCTCGGCGTCTCCTCGGTACCGCTCGGGGGCGCGTACGTCCAGCAGCAGGCCGTGGTCCGGCCACTCCTCCACGCCGTCGATGTCGGCGAGGCCCTCGGTGATCTCGTCGAGCACGACGTCGCCCGGCGGTCGCGGCAGCACGTCGCCGGTCTCGAGCGGCAGCCGCTCGGCCAGCCAGCCGCGCAGGCCCCCGTCGAGCACGCGCACGTCCGCGAGGCCCGAGCGCGTCAGCACCCACCACGCCCGTGCCGCCGCCACGGAGTGGACGTCGTCGTACGCGACCACCGTGTCTCCCGCACGGATTCCCCAGCGCCGGGCCGCTGCCTGCAGCTGCTCACGGGGCGGGAGCGGATGCCGACCCTCGCGCGGGTCGCCGCGCAGGGCCAGTTCGTTGTCGAGGTCGACGTACACGGCGCCGGGCAGGTGTCCGTCGAGGTAGTCCGGGCGTCCTTCGGGCCGGTCGAGCCGCCAGCGCACGTCGAGGATGCGCGGCGGGGTGCCACCACGGACGAGATCGGCGAGCTCCGTCGGCGAGATGAGTGGGGAAGGCATGTGGTCATGCTCGCCCGCGTGCGCGAGTCGCGGAATGCCGTGATGACATACACCGCGACATGGCGACATGAAACGTCATAAGCGGTGATGAGGTGAGGGAGGGACCATGCGGATCGCATGATGCGCGCCCGCGTCACGGCGCCCTACGCTCGATCGAGCCATCGACGGGAGTATCGGATGCCGCAGCCCCCTGTGACCCACGCATCGCGGCCGCCGCGGAGCCCCCGCGCCGGACGCGTGCTCGCCGGACTCACCATCGTCGCCGTGCTCACGCTTCTGGCGGGCTGCGGCGAAGGCGGCGTCACGCTCCCGACGGCGCTTCCCACGGCACTGCCCACGGACCTGCCCACGGACCTGCCGACGGCGCTTCCCACCGGCCTGCCGACCGCGCTTCCCACGGGCCTGCCGACGCGGACGCCCGCGCCCACCGCCGAGCCGGCCCCCGAGCCGACCGTGGCGCCAGAGCCGACGACCGAGCCCACCCCCGAGGCGCCTGAGCCCGAGGCGTCGGCGCCCGAGCCGGCGCCGACGGTGGCGCCCGAGCCCCCCGTGGATCCGGAACCGACGGCGACGTCCGAGCCGACGGCGACGCCTGAGCCGAGCGCAACCCTCTCGCCGAGCCCGACCGCCTCGCCGACGCCTTCCCCCTCGATCACCGCCGAGGCGGGCGACGACGCCGCGGTGCAAATGAACTGGTGGCCGTGGGTCGTGCTGCTGATCCTGCTCGTCGCCGCGGCGGTGGTGTTCCTCATCGTGCGTCGGCCTCGACCGAAGCCCCCGACCGGCCAGTGACCGAGAGAGGCGGCCGCGCGGTGGTCTCGCCGGGCTCGCCGATTCGCCGGCGCGCCCTTGGTGCGTCGCCGACCCAGACCGTTGCCAGGGTCAGCCGCGGAGGGCCAAGGCGAACGGGAGCACGGCGGTCGCACCCGAGCGTCGCAGCTCGCGCGCCGCGACGGTGAGGGTCCAGCCGCTGTCGACCCTGTCGTCGACCAGCAGCACCGGCCCGGGCGGAACGTCGAGGTCTGCGGCCGAGAAGCGGTCCCACACGCCGGCCACGCGGAAAGCGCTGTTGCCGCCCGGCTGACCCGTCGGTCCCCCGTCGACCGGGTCGAGAGCCCCGAGGAACGGCAGGCGGCCGATCCCTGCGATCCCCCGGGCGAGGGAGTCGACCAGCTGCGGCTTCGCCCGGGACGGCATCGCGACGACGGCGACGGGGCGGGTCTGCCAGCCCCACTCCGCCAGCACCCGCACGCACGCCGCGAGCACGTTGGGAGGCACCGGCCCATCGGCTGTCCCGGCGGCGAACAGCTCGCGCAGGACACCGCCCCAGCCGAGATCCGTCAGACGCGCGAGCGCGCGGCCTTCCCCCGCCTGCTCGTCGGCGGCGATGCGCCCCTTGACCGGAACGCCCATCCGATCGGCACCGGTGGGCCACTGCCGGCGCGGTTCGATCGGCACGCCGACGCGGTCGAGGGCGGCGGCTGCAGCATCTGTCGCTGCCGCGGCGATCTCGGTCGGGAACCAGGCGCCGGCGCAGTTGTCGCACCGCCCGCACGGCACCGCGGTGTCGTCGTCGAGCGAGCGCTGCAGGAACTCCATGCGGCAGCCCGACGTCTCTTCGTAGTCGATCATGTGCTGCTGCTCGGCGAGGCGCTCGGCCGCGATGCGGGCGTAGCGCTCTTCGTCGTAGGTCCAGGGCGCCCCCGTCGCGCTCCAGCCCCCGCGCACGCGGGCGACGGCGCCGTCGACATCGAGCACCTTCAGCAGGAGTTCGAGCGGCGTGCGGCGGATGTCGACCACTGCCTCCAGTGCGGGCGTGGACATCGGCGCGCCCGCCGCGGCGAGCGCCGAGAGCACCCGCTCGGCGCGGTCGCGGTCGGGCATCGAGGCCGTCGCGAAGTAGTGCCAGATCTCGCGGTCCTCCACGCCCGGGAGCAGCAGCACGTCCGCCGACGCGGTGGCGCGCCCTGCGCGGCCGACCTGCTGGTAGTACGACACCGGTGAGGACGGTGCACCCAGGTGCACCACGAAGCCGAGGTCGGGCTTGTCGAAGCCCATGCCGAGTGCGCTGGTGGCCACGAGGGCCTTGACGCGGTTGTCCTTCAGAAGCGCCTCGGACTCTTCGCGCTCGTCGGTGTCGGTCTGGCCGGTGTAGGCGCGCACGTCGTAGCCGCGCTCGCGGAGCAGCCGGGCGGTGTCGTTGGCCGCCGCGACGGTGAGCGTGTAGATGATGCCCGAGCCGGGAAGGTCGCCGAGGTGGCTGATCAGCCAGGCCAGCCTGCTCGGCGAGTTGGGCAGTCGCAGCACCCCGAGACGGAGCGACGCCCGCGCGAGCGGGCCCCGGATGGTGAGCACACCGGATGCCGCGGCATCCGTTCCCTCCTGCGCAGGGCTGCCCGCATCCAGCTGCTCGGCCACGTCGGCGACGACACGACTGTTGGCCGTCGCGGTCGTGGCGAGCACCGGGACGCCGGCGGGCATGCGGGCGATCAGGTCGCGGAGCCGCCGGTAGTCGGGCCGGAAGTCATGGCCCCAGTCGCTGATGCAGTGCGCCTCGTCGACGACGAGGAGTCCGATGCGTGCGACCAGCTGCGGCAGCTGCTCGTCGCGGAAAGAGGGGTTGTTGAGCCGCTCGGGCGATACCAGCAGCACGTCGACCTCGTCGCGATCGAGCTGCGTCAGCACGTCGGTCCACTCGTGCGCGTTGGTGGAGTCGATCTTCACCGCACGCACTCCGGCCCGTGCGGCCGCCGCGATCTGATCGCGCATGAGGGCGAGCAGCGGCGACACGAGCACCGTGGGGCCGGCTCCGCGCCGGCGCAGGAGCAGGGTGGCCACGAAGTACACGGCGGACTTGCCCCACCCCGTGCGCTGCACGACGAGCGCGCGGCGGCGGTCGTCGACGAGGGCCTCGATCGCCTCGTACTGCCCCTCGTGGAAGTCGGCGTCATCGCGCCCGACGAGCGCGCGCAGCACCTCGAGGGCCTCGGTGCGGGTCGTGGTCGTCGCTGTCACGGTTCCACCCTGCCTCATGCTCCTGACACCCGGCGCCGATCGGCCGCCACCGGGGGATGCACCCGCGCGAGCAGCGTCTGGGGAGGAAGGGCCGCCGTCCCGCGCGCGCCACGGCCTGCGTGCTACCGTGAGCCGCGACGGGAGGAGACACGCATGATCGAGTCGATCGGCCTCCTGCTGCGCGCTCTCGTCGTGTTCCTCGGCCTCGCCGCCCGTCCCGTCGTCGAGCTCCTCGGCACGATCGCCGCCCCCGGCACCGGCGCCTTCGCGTTCGCCGCGGCCACGACGGTCGCCGTGCTGGCGACCCTCGCCCTGCTGGCTGTCGCGATCGCCCTGTTCGTCTCCCCCGCTCGCGCCGTCGCCGCCGAGCGCCTGCCCCGCCGGGCGATCGCCGATGCGACGCGTCTGACCGAGTCCCACCCCGACGCGCCTGGGCACTCCCGCCCGCGAGCGCCCGGTTCCGCGGCCCTGGCCGCGTAGTCGCCGACGCCCCTCCGAGGGCCGAAGTCGGTGCCGTCGTGGCCGCACGCCACGAACCGGCACTCGACGAACGGACTCACCCTTGGACCTCTCCGCCTTCCCACCCATCGCCGCGATCCTCGACGGGGCCTACGCCCTGCTGATGGGGCTCGCCAGCTCCCTCGAACCGTTCGCCGGACCGGCGGCGGCCGCAGCATCCGTCCTCGTGATCACCCTGCTGGTGCGGGCGGTGCTGCTGCCCGCCGGTGTCGCCCAGGCCAAGGCCGAGCAGACCCGCAGCCGCCTGGCGCCGAAGCTCAGGGAGCTGCAGCGGCGCCACAAGGGCGACCCCGAACGACTGCAGCGCGAGACGATGAAGCTCTACGCCGACGAGAACAGCTCGCCCCTGGCCGGGTGTCTGCCCCTGCTCGCGCAGGCACCGGTCGTCGCGGTCGTGTACACGCTGTTCCTGCACCCGACGATCGCCGGACACGCCAACGCGCTGCTGACCGAGCAGCTCTTGGGCGTGCCGCTCGGGGCGAGCCTGTTCGGCTCGGTCGCCGCCGGGACCGCGACGGCGGCCACCTTCGGCGTGTTCGCGGTCGTCGTCACCCTGGTCGTGGTGGTCGCCGAGATCACGCGCCGCGCCTTCCGCCCGGTGATGGACGACTCGCCCACGGCCTCGCCCCTCGCCGGAGCGGGCATGGCACGGCTGGCCGGCGCGCTGCAGTTCACCACCGCGGTGGTCGCGCTGTTCGTGCCGCTGGCCGCGGCCATCTATCTCGCGACCACCGTCGCGTGGACGCTGGTGCAGCGCGTGCTGCTGCGCCGTCGCTATCCTCTGGCGACCTTGTGAGGGGCGTCGTCCGCCGCGCCGTCGTCGCGGGGGTGCAGCACGCCGCTGAGCGCGCCGAGCGCCGCGCCGGCGAGCGTGTCGATGACGCGCTCCGCGGCCACGGCCACGGTGTCGACGGCGCCGGTGGCCGCGCCGGTGAGCAGCAGCACCAGCGGCGTGATGAACACCAGCGCCAGCGCGTAATTGCGCACCACGAAGAGCTCGATCGTGAACTGCAGCGCCGCGAGCACGAGTGCCAGCCACAGCGCCGGCAACGGCAACGGGGCCAGCAGCAGGTAGGCCCCGGCGCCCACGATCGTGCCGATCATGCGGTGCAGTCCCCGCGTGAAGGCGGCCCGACGATCGGCGGCGACCCCCACCACGGCCACCGCGGCCCCGACGATCCAGTACGCACGGTCGGGATCGAGCACCAGACCCAGCGCGATCCCGGCCACCGTCACCGACGCCACGCGGATCAGCAGCACGCGCTCCCCCGGGGGCCATGCCGGACCGGGCAGCACCTGCCGCAGCGGGCGGGCCGGCACCCGTCGCCGGCTCGGCATCAGCAGCGGCGTGAGTGAGACGAGCGCGGCGAACAGGATGCCGCAGGCCACCGCCGCGACGTAGGTGGCGGCATCCGCTCCCGACGCCACGATGTGCGCGGACAGGCCGAACACGAGCACGACGAAGAGCGGCCCGGGCGGTCCCACGCGGAATCCGAACATGGCGGCCGCGGCGGCGATCGAGACGACCGCGAGTCCCACCAGGGCGGCCACCGCCGACGGGCCGGCGAGCGCGCCGAGCACCGACGCGGCCAGCAGTGCGCCGGCCACGAACGGCAGCACCCGCAGGCGCTCGGTCACCGGCAGGTGGGTCGCGTAGAGCGCGACGAACGCGCCGGTGGCCGCCTGGAAGCCGAGGTCGGGGCGCCCGGCGAGCGACATGACGGCGATGGGCGTCGCCATCGCGATGGCGGCTCGCAGTCCGATGGCCCAGCGCGGGCTGGGAGCCGGCGCGAGATGGAACAGGCTCGAGAGCGCGTGGGTGGCCTCGGCGGCGAACCTTCGGCCGGCGCTGCGATGCGGCATCCGTCCTCCTCTCCTCTCCATCCTCTCGCGGCGCATCCACCTCACCGGTGCCGCGGGACCGGTCAGCTCCCTGATGCAGCAGGCGAGGGCCGCCGGAACCGAGAAGTTCCACGCGGAGGTTTTTAGCCCCGCCCCCGGTATCATCGGCATATGACCGCCACGCCCGACGACGCACCCCGCAGCCGGGGTCGCTACGCGAAGGGCATCGCGCGACGCCAGGAGATCCTCGACAAGGCGATCGAGGTGTTCGCACGGCGCGGTTCGCAGAAGACGAGCCTGCGCGCGATCGCCCAGGAGGTCGGGGTGACGCATGCGGCGCTCACCCACTACTTCGGATCGCTCGAAGAACTGCTGGTGGCGGTCTATCGCGAGTCCGAGCGCAAGGCGAACACCACGAAGCAGGCGGCGCCGCCCGACTCGAGCCCCGCGATGGCGATGCGGGTGTCGGCCGAGGAGAACCGCTCGATCCCCGGTCTCGTGCAGCTGTACTCGACGCTGGTCGCGATGGCACTCGAAGACAATCATCCTGCCGCGGAGGCCTTCGCGACCGAGCGCTTCGCCCGGCTGCGCCATGACATGGCCGAGCAGGTGCGCCGGCTGCAGGCATCCGGTCATCTGCGGGCAGATCTCGACCCGACGCTTGTCGCCGCGCTCGTGATCGCCGCCTCCGACGGCCTGCAGACCCAGTGGCTGCTCGACGCGACGGTCGACCACGAGGCGGCGCTGGAGATGCTGGACCGCCTGCTGCGCGGCAGCTCCTCGCGCTGACGCCCCAGCAGCTCGGCCCGCCGACGCCCGGCAGGTCGGCGCGCCGATGCGCGGCCGGCTCGCCTCGCTGAGGCGCCGGCAGTCGATACAGCGAGACCGCGGCTCCGTCGACGTGATGGCCGACGGACCCGCGGTCTCGGTGAAGCGATGCTCAGAGCGTCGCGACGAAGGGGTCGAAGCCCTCGGGCAGGAGCGGCACCGGCGCGACGGTGCTCTCGACGACGACGGTCGTACCGGAGGCGGCGGCCTCCTGGGCCGAGAGGAGGACGTCGAGCACGTGGTAGCCGAGCTCGCCGGAGGCCACATGCGGGCGCCCCTCGGCGATCGCACGCACCATGTCGAGGGCGCCGAGGCCACGGCCCACCTGGACATCGTCGTGCGCGATCTCGACCCACTCCTGCTCGAACGACATGCCGTCGCGGATGACGCCGAGCGGCTTGACGTACGCGATGCGGCCCGTGAACTGGTTCGGGTCGGGGATCACGATGGTGCCCTCGGTGCCGTGGATCTCGACGATGCCGTGACGCTCGAGCGCGGAGTCGAAGCTCAGCAGGCTCTGCGCCTGCGCACCCTGCTCGAACGCCGTGACGATCTGGATCGTCGACGGCACCTCCACCGGGAACGTCGTCCCCGCGTTCGGGCCGGTGTGGATCTGCCGCTCCTCGAGCGCCTTCGTGCCGACGGCCGCGACGCGATCGACGGGGCCGAGCAGGCTCACGAGCGCCGAGAAGTAGTACGGCCCCATGTCGAGCAGCGGTCCCGCGCCGTTGGCGAACAGGAACGCCGGGCTCGGGTGCCAGAGGTCGGGCCCCTGCGTCTGGAAGGTCGTCAGCGCGAACAGCGGACGGCCGATCAGACCGCTCTCGATCGCACGTCGCGCAGCCTGGAACCCCGGGCCGAGCAGCGTGTCGGGGGCGGAGCCGACGCGCAGTCCTGCCGCCTCGGCCTCGCGCAGCAGCTCGGCGGCGCCCTCGCGGTCCAGGCCCAGCGGCTTCTCGGTCCACACGTGCTTGCCCGCGGCGATCGCCGCGCGCGAGACCTCGACGTGGACGGCGGGGATGGTGAGGTTCACGACGAGGTCGACGCCGGGGTGGGCGAGGACGTCCTCGGCAGAGCCGAAGGCCGGCACGCCGTACTTCTCGGCCTGCGCCTCGGCGCGGTCGAGCAGCAGGTCGCCCACGATGAGCACCTCGACGTCGGGGAACGACGACAGGTTGGCGAGGTAGGTGTCGCTGATGACGCCGACGCCGATGATCCCGACTCCGACGGCGCTCATCGAGCGAAACCGCCTTCGATGAGGAACGAGTAGCTGGCGGCGATGTCGGCGAAGACGTCGCCCGGAGCGTTGTCGTACTCGATCACGGCGTACTGGAGAGCGGATGCCGCGCGCAGCGCGTCCGCGAGGGGCACATCGCCGCTGCCGGCGTGACGCTGGTCGAGGGTCTGGGAGCCGAACGACTCGGCGCCGGGAGCGAACGGGTTGGTCTCGGGCGCGATGCCGTCCTTGACGTGGACGGCGACCAGGCGGTCGCCCAGACGCGAGACGAGGCCGACGACGTCCTGTCCGCCGACGAGCGCCCAGTACAGGTCCAGCTCGAGCGCGACGCGCTCGTCCGTGAGCGAGACGAAGCGTTCGTACGCGGTCTGGCCGTCGAAGTCCGCCACGAACTCCTGTGCGTGGTTGTGGTAGCCGACCTGCAGGCCGAACCCGGCCGCCGTGTCGGCGAGCGCGTTGAGGCGGTCGGCGATGTCGGTGACGCCCTCGAGCGTGAACCAGCGCTCGGGCGTGACGAACGGGTCGATGACGGTCTTCAGGCCGACCTTCGCGGCCGCCTCGAAGACGACCTCGGGGGCGGGCGTGGGGATCGAGCCGTCGGGCGTCCAGAGCTCATCCGAGAGCAGCGGAGCGTGGCCGGTGGGCGAGACGAGTCCCGACGCGTCGAGCGCGGCCCGGATCTCGTCGGGGCGACGCACGAAGTCGAACGCCTCGACGTTGCGCAGTCCGATCGCGGCGAGCTTGTCGAGCGATCCCTTCATGTCTGCGGTGAACTCCGCAGCGAGTGTGTAGAGCTGTACCGAGGCTTCTGGCAGGGCCACGTCGACCTTCCTTTCGTACGCGAAGCGGGGCATCCGATTTCTGCCCGCAGTCAGAGTAGCAGAAACCTCCATCCGGAAGTTATGCGCTTCGACGATCGCTTGGGCGAGGGTCACGGGAACACCGAGAGGGACGGATGCCGCGGCCCGCGGCATCCGTCCCCCGGCTGTCACCCCTCCCGGCGAGCGGTCTCGTCCGACGACGGGTCGGTGACATCCTTCGTCTCGGTCTTCAGAATGCGCACCGACTGGCCGACGCCCTTTGCGAGCGCCGGCAGCCGTGCAGCCCCGAAGATCAGCAGGATGACGACGAGCAGCAGGATCAGATGCATTCCGCTGATGTTCGCGAACATGGTCACTCCCCCGTCAGATGTGGTCGCCGACGAGGGCGAGGTTCTGGATCGCGGCCAGCCCGTACTGCGCGCTGGCGTTGGTGCTGAACGGCGCCTCGTCGACGGGATTGAGCACGGCGGGTCCGTCGATGCGCGTCGCCGTGAACGCCAGGCTCTCGGGGTAGCCGGCGTGCCCGGTGCGGAACTCGCGCCACGCGCGCTGGGCGAGCGTGACGTCGCCGAGCTGATGCGCCGCGTACGCCGTCGCCCGCGAGTACGCCTGGCGCAGGTTCTGACTCCCCCACGAGACGCCGGTCGCCTCCTGCTGCTCTGCGGACGTGCCGTTGTAGAGGCGGCAGTACGTCACCCACTGCGCGGTGACCTCCGGGTCGTCGATGAGCTCGATCAGCTCGGTCATGAGTTCGATCAGACCGAAGACCGAGTCCAGCGACCCGACCTCCACCGTCCGCTCGGTCTCCTCCGCGTATGAGCCGTCCGCGAGGTTGTAGCGCAGGGTGCCGCCCTGCGCCCAGCCGTTCGGCATCGCCGCGATCGTCTTCGCGCCGTTGATGAGCTTGGTCTGCGCGATCGGGTCGCCGTTCCGCTCCCACTCCGCGAGCCAGGCCAGCGCGAGCGCACCCCAGTCCGTGGTGTTCGACACACCCAGCGCCTCCGGCTGCGGCGTGTACGCGTCGGTGCGGATCTTCCGCGCGGGATCGAGCACGAGGAAGGTCTTGTCGGCGTCGACGAGGTCGTGCATCAGGTCGCCGACGCGCTCATCGGCGGTGAGGAAGTAGTAGAAGCGGCGATAGCCGGCGTTGCTGATCCGCTGCTGCTTGGCGCTGTCGCCCCAATGCATGATGCCGTGACGGGTGCCCAGGTCGCGGTACTTGCCCAGGTGGTAGACGTCGACTTCGCCGGTGTGCCGCGTCATCGCCTCGGCGAAGCGGAAGGCCGTCGCATCCCCCGTCCGCAGGTAGTGGTACCAGAGCCACATGTCGGTGCTCAACTCCGAGTTGTCCCACGCGTACCCGCCGATGTCGTAGCGCCAGACGTGCCGGTCGCGGTCGTACTCGTGGATGACGTCGCCGTAGTCCCAGAAGCCGTACCAGGAGCGCTGGTCGACCTGCTGGACGTAGTGCTGGTGCATGAAGGCGAGCTTGTCCTCGACCGCGATCTTCGCGAGGTTCGACCGGTCGACCGGCGCCCACGCGCCGAACACGCCCGCGGAGTGGTTGTGCTCCGGAGAGCTCACCAGGAGCGGCGGCGTGGCGTTGGCGTCGGCGAGCGCCGTGAAGTCGGCGGCCGTCGGGGTGGCGCCCAGCGCCCAGAAGCTCAACTCGCTCGTGCGCGCGGTGCCGTACGGCGACCCGAAGCCCGGCTCGTAGTCCTCGTAGGTGATCTCGAGAGCGTCGAGCTGCTCGGGGTAGGTGTCCTGCCCCATGCCGTCGTGGTAGAACCGCAGGTCCATCGCGTCCGCCTTCGGCGACCACATCCAGGTCGTCGCGGTGGCGAGGTCGGTGCCCGCGCCCGAGATCTCGAGCTCCGTCGGGTGCAGCTGCCAGAAGTTGCGCATGCCGAACGCCAGGCCGCCGGCAGGGCTGCCGACGTACGCGAGGCCGCGGGCACGCCTCCCGGAGTCGACGCGGATCCAGGAGTGGCCCGACGACGTGCGCTTGCGGATCTCGAAGCCGTGCGCCGTCAGCTGGCTGAGGCTGTAGTCGCCCCACGCGGGGATCCATTGGAGTCGCGACGTCACGCGCTGGTCCCAGGTCGCCGGATCCGGCGTCCACGTGCCGGCGATCTGCGCGTCCCGCGCGGCCGCGCCCGGGTCGCGCCGGAGGCCGGTGATGCCACGGACCGCCTCGCCGAGGACACCGGCGCCTTCGCCCGCGAACCGGATGTGCCGGTCATGAAGCTGCGCCGCCAGAGGCACGGAGAAGCGGAAGCCGAGGCCGGTGAGGAAGTCGGCGTTCTCGTCACCGTCGAACACGAAACTGTGCACGACGCGCACTCCATCGGATCCGGCATACAGGTAGAAGCGCACGTCGAACGGCAACCAGCTGCGGTTGCCCTTGCGGTGGCTGCCGGTGACCCGCACCACCGCCCGCACCGGGCCTGCCTGCTCGACCTTCACCTCGGACACCTCGCTCTTGAACCACTCGCGGGCGACCTTCTCGGCACCATCGGTGTCGGGGCCGTCCTGGCGAGAGGCGACCAGGCGGCCGTCCTGGGCGATGACCGACGCGCCGCGCCGGATCGCCGAGATGAGATTCGGTCCATGCTTCGGGAATTCGACGCGGACGACGCCGGTGTCGACGATCACCCGGCCCGGGTTCTCATCGATCGTGATCGCGGATGCCGGCGCCGCGGGCGTCCCCGGTTGCAGCGTGTAGCCGGCGGAACGGCCGGAGGCCCCGCTGACCGCGTGAGCCGTCCACTTCACCGACCCGTCGGGCCACCAGCCCGTCGGCCAGGTCTGGACGGGCACGGACTCGCCGGTCTCGGAGACGAGGGCGAAGGCCTGATCCGGGCTGAGCGCGCCCCGCGGCCAGGGCACTCCCCACGTCGTGCCTGCCACGAGCTGAGCGGGGGTCCCGCCCTCCAGCCAGCGGAGCGGGATCGGGCCGTGTCCGGTGAGCGCCTGAGCGACGGGCTGACCGAACGCGCCGCGCACGACAGGTGCGGCGCCGGCGGCGGCGGGCGATCCCGTTGCGAATGCCGCGGCGGCCCCCGCGGCGACCGTCGACTGCAGCAGTGTCCGACGACTGATGTCCATGGCGATGACTCCTCGATGAATCCGCGGAGCCGTCGCTGGCCCCGACCGACACCGAAACTAGGCGCGCACGTCGGCTGTGCTGATCAATCGGACAAAAGCGGTCAAGCCGGCGCCGCGAGCGTTGCCAGCGACCGGTTCTCGCCCGCAGGTGGATGAGGCATCCGGGCCGCCCGATGCGGCAACGGCCCGGCCGATGGGGACACGCCGGCGGAGCGCGCGACCTCCCCGAGCGTCGCTTCGCCTGCCCGCCGGCGACGGCCGATCGTCAGTGGGCCCGGGCGACGACCGCACGGGCAGCGAGCACGAGCATTCCGGGCACGAGCACGACGAGCGGCGCGAACATCCAGACGACGACCCCCGTGAGGGCGAGCGCGAGCAGCAGCAGCGCCGAGCCGGTGAGGTCGCGCGCGGAATCCCCGGCGGCGTCGCGGATGAGTGCGCTCCACGAAGAGGACGGCATCCAGCCTGCCGTCGCACGAAGCAGGACGACCGCACCGCCTGCACCGAGCAGACCCGACGCCCAGCGGAACACCTCGCCCCCCGGCATCGCCGAGATCATCGGGCTGGTGAGCGTCACCGAGATCGCTGCGAACCCGGCTGCCGCGACGAGACCCCACAGCCAGCCGCGCCGGAGCGCCCGGAGGAAGTCGCGTCCGAGCTCGACCAGCGAGTCCGCCTCCCCCTCGACGTGGCGCCGGAAATGCGCCGCACCGGCGGCCAGGGCCGGAAGCGCCGTGACGGCGGGGATCGCGAGCACCGCGACCGCCAGGCTGACGACGATCGTCTCGGAGAAGAGCGCGAGGCCGCGGCCCGACATCACCCGGGCGATGCGCCGCGCCCCGGCGGGCGCCGTCCGCCTCCCGGGCGGGGCCGGGGCCGTTCTGGTGGTGGTCATCGGGCTCAGCCCTTCAGCCCCTGCGTGGCGACCCCGTCGACCAGGTAGCGCTGGAAGATGAGGAAGAACAGGAAGACCGGGATCAGGGCCAGGACCGCCATCGCCATCTGGCCGCCGTAGTCGGCCGACGAGCTCTGATCGACGAAGAGCCGCAGCGCGATGGGAAGCGTGTAGAGATCCGGGTCCTTCAGGTACAGCAGCGGGCCGAAGAAGTCGTTCCACGTCCAGATGAAGGTGAAGATCGCGCTCGTCACCAGCGCGGGCTTCAGCAGCGGCAGCATGATCGACCAGAAGGTGCGGTAGTGGCCGGCGCCGTCGATGCGGGCCGCCTCGTCGAGTTCGCGCGGGAGGCCCCTCATGAATTGCACCATGAGGAAGACGAAGAACGCCTCCGTCGCGAGGAACTTCCCGAGCAGGAGCGGCGTGAACGTGTTCACCATGCCGAAGGCGTTGAACATGATGTACTGCGGGATGATCACGACGTGGAACGGCAGGAGCAGCGTCCCGATCATGATGCCGAAGTACGCGGTGCGGCCCGGGAAGTCGATCCGCGCGAAGGCGTAGGCCGCGAGCGCGGACGACAGGACGACCCCGATCACCGACAGCACGGCGAGGATCGTCGAGTTCTGGAAGAAGGTCCAGAACGAGACCCCGCCGATCCCGCCGAGGGCTGTCTCGTAGTTCTCGATCGTGACGTGGCGCGGCAGGAGCTCGGCGTTGCCGACGATCTGCGAAGAGGGCTTGAAGGTCGACAGCAGCATCCACGCCACGGGGTACAGGATGACGACGAGGATCGCGAGCACGACGACGTGGAACACCACCTCCTTGAGCGTCCACCTGCGGCGGTCGCGGGAGCGGCGTCGGCCGCGATCGGAGGTCACGAGCAGCTGCGTCGCACTCATCGTCCTTCATCCCCTGCGTAGTGGACCCAGAGTCTCGAGCTGCGGAAGAAGATCACCGTGATGAAGGCGATCACGAGCACCAGGATCCAGGCCATGGCGGATGCGTATCCCATCTGGAAGTCGCGGAACCCGCGGAAGTAGAGGTACAGCGTGTAGAAGAGCGTCGAGCGTGCGGGGCCGCCCGTTCCACCCGAGATGATGAAGGCGGAGGCGAACACCTGGAAGGCGTTGATCGTCTCGAGCAGCAGGTTGAAGAAGATGACGGGCGAGAGCATCGGAATGGTGATCGCCGCGAACTTCCGGATCGGTCCGGCGCCGTCGACCGATGCGGCCTCGTAGAGCTCGTGGGGCACCTGCTTGAGTCCGGCGAGGAAGATCACCATGGGCGCACCGAACTGCCACACCGCGAGCAGGATGAGCATCGGCATGGTCTTGTCCGGATCGCCGACCCAGCCGCCGGCCGGGAAGCCGAAGAACTGCTGGATGCTGTCGACCGGCCCGTCATCGATGAACATGGCCTTCCAGACGACGGCGATCGACACGGATGCCCCCACCAGCGAGGGCAGGTAGAACGCGGACCGGTAGAAGCCGCTCCCGCGGAACGCGGCGTTCAGGATGAGGGCGACGCCGAGAGCCGCCGCCAGCTTCAGCGGCGTGCCGACGAGGACGTAGACGGCGGTGACCTTCCAGGCCTGAAGGTAGTCGGGGTCGCTCCACAGTCGCACGAAGTTGTCGAACCCCACCCACTGGGGCGGGCTGAACAGGTTGTAGTCGGTGAAGGCGAGGTACAGCGACGCCACCATGGGTCCCGCTGTCAGCAGGAGGAACCCGACGAGCCAGGGCGCCAGGAAGACGTACCCCGCGCGGATGTCCTCCCACCGCCGCCGGGGTCGGCGCGGCGCCGGAGGGGGTGTCAGCTGTTCCGGCGGTGCCGGCGGAGCGAGTGTGTCGACGGTCATGACGTTGCCTCTCCCGGGTGGCGCAGACGGCGTGCAGCCGTGCACGCCGCCTGCGTCGCGGTCACTTCAGTGCGTTCTCTGCCTCGGCGAACCAGCGCTCAGCGGCTTCGCCGGGCGTGGCCGCCCCATAGGCGACGTCCTGGCTGATCGTCACGAACGTCTGCTCGAGCGTGCCCAGCCCCTGAACGGCGGGCGGCGCCTGGCCGTCGAGCTTGTCGGCCACGGCCTCCTGGTAGGCGAGGATCTGCTCGTCCAGCCCGCTCGCCTCGATGCCCTCGGCAGCCGTCGCCGAGGCGGGCACGCCGCGCGACATTCCGAAGATCGCGCCGACTTCGGGATCGTTCACCAGGAAGTCGATGAAAGCGGCCGCCTGCGCAGGATGCTCGCTGTTGGTGCCGATGGACAGCATGAGCCCCGGCTTGAGGAACATGCCCGTGTTGTCCTCGTCGTCGTACGGCGGCATCGCGAGCGACAGCTCCGGCGCCGCCGGGCCCTCGCTGAAGCGGGGAAGGAAGTTCGCCCAGCTGATGTCGCTCGCGATCTCGGCCGCACCGAGCGCGTCGACGCCCTCGAACTGCGCCTGCCGCTCGGCAGGCATCGCGCCGCCCGACTCCTGGATCGTCGCGCTGCGCGACCACCAATCGGCCAGATCGGCCTGCTCGAAGCCGAGCTCGCCGTCCTCGATGAACGACAGGCCCTGCTGTCCGAGCCAGATCTGGAACAGCCAGAAGTACTGGGTGTAGTCCAGCGATCCGTACACCACCGGGTCGCCCGAGGCGCCGGCGGCCGACACCTCCGCCAGGAGGTCGTCGTACTCATCCCATGTCAGCGGCCCCTCGGGCACCTCCACCCCCAGCTGCTCGAGCAGCGGGCCGTTGAAGAGCGTCGCCAGCGTGCTGCTCGAGGATGCGAGGCCGAAGATCTGGTCGTCGACCGCACCAGCCTCCACGAGCGACGGCTCGATGGCGTCGGTCGCGATGGTGTCGCCGAGGTACTCGTCGAGGGGCAGCGCATGGCCGAACCCGCCGTACTCGGCGAGGTAGGCGAGGTCCATCTGGAACACGTCGGGAAGGGTGCGACTCGCGGCCTCGGTGTTGCGCGCCGTCCAGTAGTCGCCGAAGCTCGCGAAGCTGGTCTGGATGGTGATGTTGGGGTTCTGCTCCTCGAAGAGGTCGATGGCCGCCTCGTACCGCTCTGCACGGCTCGCATCACCCCACCATGCGAAATTGAGCGTGACCTTCTCGTCCGGGTCCGCCGAAGCAGCCGGCTCGGTGCCCCCGCCGGAACAGCCGGTGAGGACGGCGAGGCTGCCGACCGCGAGGATGGCCCCCGCGGTGAGTGCGCCTCGCCGTGCCGTGGACCTGGCGGCACTGGTGATTGCTCGGGTTGTCATCGGAGCCTCCTTGCTCGTTGCCTCTCGTCGGCCACCCGGCGGAAGTGCACCGGGGGCTGTGCAGAGACAATGTAGGTCGGCGTGGCGACCGGTCGTGCCAAGCGGACAAAACCGATCAGACACTCGCTCCGCACGAGTCGCGCACGGTCAGACGCGGCAGCATCGTGATGTGCCGGGCGGCGCTGGACGCCCTGTCGGGTGCCGCGATCCGCTCGGTCACGATCCGCATCGCCTCGTGGCCGAGATCGCGTCCGGGCGGCGTCACGCTGGTGAGGGGAACCATCGCGAGTCCCGCGGTGTCGTCGTCGAAGGCGACGACGGCGAGGTCGTCGGGAACCCGGATGCCGCGATCCATCGCCAGCTCCACGAGCCGAGCGGCATGGACGTCGGTGTGCACGAGCGCCGCCGTCGTCCCCGCCGTGCGACAGGCCTCGAGGAACGCCACGAGCGCGGCGTCGAGCGGATCACCGTCACCCTCTCCCTTGGGCAGCGCCACGGAGGGCGCCTCATCGAGCCCGAGCCGCGCCACGGCGGCGCGATATCCCTCCCGCACCAGCGGGGCGGTGGGCGTGCGATCGAACAGCGCCAGGCCCACCGCCGTGTGCCCCAGCCCGGCGAGGTGCTCCACCGCGAGCTCGGCGCCGCGCTCGTGGTCGGTACGAGCGCTGTCGTAGACGGCCAGGGAGGTGGACTCCAGCCGTCGCTCCAGGAACACGACCGGCACGGGGATGGTGCTGACCCACTCGGCCAGCTCGGCCTCGGTGCGATTGCGCATCGTCGGCGCGAAGACGATACCCGCCACGCCGATCTCGATGAGGCGCTCGACCTGCCGTTGCTCGAGATCCTCCCGGTACTGCGATGTGGCTAGCACCACGCGCGTCCGGACGCCGTGGGATGCGGCATCCATTCCGCGCACGATCTGGGGATAGTGGCTGACGGAACCCGGGACCACCACGCCGACATTCGTGCGGGCGGGCTGCGGGATCGCCGGGGCGCCGACGCCGATCGCACCGCCGTGGACCCGGGCCAGCTTGCCCGCCTTCTCCAGCTCCACGATGTCGCGACGGACCGTGACCTGTGAGACGCCGAGCTCTGCGGCGACGTCGGCGGCGCTCACGCTGCCGTGCAGAGCCACCTGCCGCAGCAGATGCTCGTGGCGTGTCCTCGGCAGCGAGTTGTGTCCCGTCATGGTGCGAAGTCCGTCCGTCGCAGTCTGTTTCGTTTGGCCGATGCTGATCGGAATTGTCCGAAAGGGCCGATGGCTACAGGAGCGTAATGCACGATCGACGGGTGACGATGACGTACCGGGAACCGGAAGCAGCGGCGACGACAGGACGAGGCCGCTGGGAGGCTCTCGCGGACCGACTGCTCGAGAGCGTCGCCCCGTACGCGTCCCCGAGCGGCTCGCTCATCGTGCTGCCCGGTCCCGCCAGCGCCTCCGGGCGCTGGAGCGACGGACTCGAGGGATATGCTCGCACCGGCCTGCTCGCCGCCTTCCGCACCCGCGGCGCGGACGGCGACGACCCGGCGCACCTGATCGAGCGCTACGCTCGCGGTCTCACGGCCGGAACCGACCCCTCCCACGGGGAACGCTGGCCGTCCATCGCGGAGCGGCGCCAGGCGGTGCCCGAGGCGGCATCCGTCGCGATCCTTCTCTCGGAGACGCGGCCGTGGCTATGGGAGCAGCTGGAACCGACGGTCCAGGAGCGCACGGTGGACTGGCTGGCCGGCGTGGTGGGCACCGGCGGCTACACGAACAACTGGACGTGGTTCCAGACCGTCATCGAGGCCTTCCTGCAGTCGGTCGGAGGCCCGTGGCGCCAGGACGACCTCGATCGCAACACCGAGATCCAGGAGAGCCTGTACCGCGGCGACGGCTGGTACTCCGACGGCGCCGGACCGGACGGATCGCAGCAGAACTTCGACCACTACGCGGGCTGGGCGTGGCACGTCTACCCGCTCCTGCACGCGCGCATCCTCGGTTCAGAGCTCGCGCCGGTCCACCGCGAGCGCCTGCGCGCATTCCTCGACCAGGCCCGGGACCTCGTGGGCGGCACCGGCGATCCGCTCTTCCAGGGCCGCTCGCTCACCTACCGGTTCGCGACGCTCGCCCCGTTCTGGGCCGGCGCGATCGCCGGCGAGACGCCGCTGCCGACGGGCACCACGCGAGCGCTCGCCGACGCGGTTCTCGACCGCTTCGTAGAAGGCGGCGCGATCGACGAGCGCGGGTTGCTCTCGATCGGCTGGCACCGCGAGTTCCGCGCGCTGCGCCAGGCGTACACCGGTTCGTCCTCGACCTACTGGGCGAGCAAGGGCATGATGGGCCTCCTCCTGCCGGAACAGCACCCCGAATGGTCGGCTGTGCCGGAGACTCCGGATGCGCCCGAGTCGGTGAGCGTGCGCTCCTTCACGGCTCCGGGATGGCTGGTGGTCCGCTCCGAGGCCGACGGGATCGCGCGTGTGCTGAACCACGGCTCCGACGGGTTCCGCAGCCCCGCGGGCGGGGCTCGCGCGGACAATCCCTTCTACCACCGGCTGGGCTACTCCACCGTGACGTCCCCCGACCTGTCCATGGCCGGCGCCGCCGAGCCGCTCGAATCGCACGTCGCACTCCTCGATGCGGCCGGAGCGCCGTCCCATCGCGACCGGATCGAGCGTGTGCACCTCGGCGACCGCGTCGCGATCTCGCGCTCGCGGGTGCATTGGCTGGACACCCCCGCCACGGCGGGCGCGGTCGCCGACATGGCAGCGTGGGCGGCCCTTCGACGCGGACCCCGCGTCACCGTCGCGTCCGTCGTGCACGGCGTCCGGGAGGTGAGGCTGGCGTGGTGGAACGCCGTGGTGTCCGACCCGCAGCCGTCGGCCATCGACGACCTCGATGCGGCGTGGCCCGAAGCCGAAGAGCCGTGGACGTTCCGCATCGGCGGCTGGGCGCTGCCGGTGCATGACGGCCGGTGGCGCGCGACAGCTGCTTCTACAGCGACCCGCGATGACGGGGTGGCGTCGACAGTCATCGGCGTTCGGGGGCTGGAGCAGCACGGCCTCGCCCACCGAACCGGTGGCGACCCGTTCGCCGAGGGCTCGGTCACGCCATGGGCCCGAGGCACCGTGCCCGCCGCCGAAGGCGACGTCGTCGCCGCACTCGTGGCGGTCGGCGCGGAGAGCACTCTCGATCTGGAGACGCCGCCTGTGGTCGACATCGCGGCGGATCGCATCACCGTGCGCTGGAGCGACGGTGCCGTCGATGTCGTACCGGCCGACGGGGTGCGTGCGTGAACCCGCAGTCGCGCCCGAATGCACTCCTCGCCATGGAGTCGCCGCAGCTCGCGGCCGACCTCTTCAGCGCCCGCGCACGCGCGGAGCTCGACCGCGTCGTCGCCGTGCACGAGACCGTGCTGACTCCCGATCTGCCGTCCGTCCCGGCGTCGACCGCCGACACCGAGATCCTCATCACCGGCTGGGGCGCTCCCCGCCTGGACGAGACGATGCTCTCGCACTGGCCGCGCCTGCGGGCGGTGGTCCACGCGGCAGGGTCGGTGAAGCGCCTCGTGACCCCGGCCGTGTGGGAACGCGGCATCCGCGTCTCGAGCGCGGCCGGCGCGAACGCCGTCCCCGTCGCGGAGTACACGCTCGCGACCATCCTGCTCAGCGCGCGCGACGTGCTGCGCTCGGCGTCCGACTTCCAGCGGACTCAGGACATGCTCGCCGCTCGGCCACGCGGCGACGTGGGCGCGTTCGACATCACCGTCGGCGTGATCGGGGCGTCGCGGATCGGCCGACGAGTGCTCGAACTGCTCCAGCCCTTCGACATCGAGTGCCTTCTCGTCGATCCGTCGCTGTCCAGCGTCGAGGCCGCCGAGCTCGGGGCCGAGCTCGTGACGCTCCCGGAGCTCCTCACCCGCTCGCGGGTCGTCACGATCCACGCGCCGGCGCTGCCGGAGACCTACCGCATGATCGGCCGTGACGAGCTCGCACTGATGGCCGATGGAGCGACCCTCATCAACACGGCGCGCGGCTCGCTCCTCGACACGGACGCCCTGGTGGACGAGCTGCGCACCGACCGACTCAGGGCCGTCCTCGATGTGACGGATCCCGAGCCGCTTCCCCCGGGGCATCCGCTCTTCTCCCTTCCGGGCGCGACGCTCACCCCTCACATCGCCGGGTCGATCGGCAACGAGCTGCGGCGCATCGGAGACCACGTCGTCGCCGAAGTGCAGCGGTTCGTGCGGACCGGCGAGCTCGCTGACGAGGTCACCTCTCCCGATCTCGCTCGTATCGCCTAAGAGGGCGGCAGACTGCGATCGGTCTCCGCGAGACGGGCGGGATTCTGGAGCGGCCGCGGGAGGCCGTGCCTCTCCGCGTCAGCGGCTCCCTGCGGGACCGCGCACGTCGTAGGCGCGGAGCCGGCCGCACATGCCGAAGCCCCGCTCACCGGTCAGCGCCGGCGCTTGCGATACCGCGGCCGCACCGAGGTGGGTCGCGTCGCCCTGGGCGAGCGCGCGCACGATATCGAGGCTGCGCTCGGCCTGGGCGGCCGGGCCGCGCTCCACGATCTCGGTCCACGCGGCCGACCTGTCGCGGACCAGGGCCGCTGCCGCCGCCTGGAACGCACGGACCGGTCCTGCATCGCCGGCGTCGACGGCTGCGCGCAGCCTCAGGTAGCCCTCGACGGCCAGGTCGCGGCGCCGGGCCGCGGCATCCGCCCTCTCCTGCAGCGGTCCGGACGGAAGCGCGGCAGCCGCGGCATACCGCTCGGGATCGGCGACGATGTCGGCGGGGAAGGTCATGACGGCGTCGCCCGCCTCGGGTAGCCCGGCGTTGCCCATGACCACGAGCACCTTCAGATCGCCGTGGTTGACGGCACGGTGGATGGTGCCCGGCGTGAACCACACCACCGAGCCCTCGCCGAGCGGGGTCTGCCGCGCACCGCCGGCGTCGATCGTGTGGAGCTCACCACGGCCCCCGATCACGACGTAGCACTCGGTCGACGCGAGGTGCAGGTGCGGGCTCCCGCCGCGCAGACCGTCGGGCGCGGCATCGTCGTAGACATCGAGCAGCGAGACGGAGGTCGCGCCGGGGAAGGTCGGCGGGGTGAGGGACATCTCGTTCCTTTCGTCGCGTCGGGCGCTCGCGTCGGCTCGACGGCTGTACCGTCGCCGACTTACCTCGGGAGCGCTTCGCGGGCTGCCGCGACCGCGGCCTCGTTCGCGCTGTAGCCGTGCTCGGCACCGGGGAAGACGCCGCTGCGCACCTCCGCCGCGTACGCCGCGACGCCCCCGACCATCTCGTCGCCGACGGCCGCGAAACGCTTGACGAAGGCCGCCGTCTTGCCCTCGGTGATGCCGAGGAGGTCGTGCATCACCAGCACCTGGCCGTCCGCACGACCGGCGCCGATCCCGATCACGGGGATGTCGAGCGCGGGCAGCACGACGTCGACGACCTCGGCCGGCACCGCCTCGACCACGAGCAGGCTGGCGCCGGCCTCCTGCACCGCGACCGCCTCGCGCGCGAACCGCGCGGCGGAATCGGCCGTGCGGCCCTGCGCGCGCATGCCGCCGAGCGCGACCGCGGTCTGCGGCGTCAGGCCCACGTGCGCGACGACGGCGATGCCGGCCCCCGCGATCGCGCGGATCCGGCTCAGGCGCGTCTCGCCGCCGCCCTCGAGCTTCACGGCGTCGGCGCCCGCCTCCCGCACGAATCGCACCGCCGTCTCGACGGCCTGCTCATCCGACACTTCGGTCGAGCCGAACGGCAGGTCGCACACCACGAACGCCGACCGCACGCCGCGGCGGACGGCACGGGCGAGCACGAGCATCTCGTCGACAGAGACCGCGACGGTGGAGCCGTAGCCCAGCACCACCTGCGCGCCCGAGTCGCCGACGAGCACCATGTCGACCTCCGCCCGCTCGGCGACGCGCGCCGTCGGGTAGTCGTAGGCGGTCACCATCACGATGGGCTCGTGGCCGGCTTTCATCTCTTCCAGCCGCCGAAGCGTCACCTGCGGGCGCATCACGCACCTCCTCCGTCGATCACAGCGTTGTCGATGAGCCGGGTCGTGCCTACGCGCGCCGCGATCGCGACGAGCGTCGGCCGCTCCGCCCGGGCAACCGGCTCGAACGTGTCGGGGTCGACGAACGCGACGTACTCGAGCGCGATCATCCCCTCGGCGAGCACGTCCAGCGCGCGGTCGCGCAGCGCACTTGATTCACGGATGCCGGAGGCCGCGGCATCCGTCACAGCCCGCAGTGCGCGCGGAATGGCCAGCGCCCGGGCGCGCTCGTCGGGCGACAGCCGCGCGTTGCGGCTGGAACGCGCCAGTCCGTCGTCGTCGCGGGACGTCGGGCACACGACGAGCTCGACCGGTACGTCGAGGTCTGCGACCAGGCGGCGGAGCACCGCGACCTGCTGCGCATCCTTGGCGCCGAAGTAGGCGGCGTCGGGCAGCGCAGCCAGCAGCAGCTTCGTCACGACCGTCGCGACGCCGTCGAAGTGGGCCCGGCCGCGCTGCGCGCCCTCGAGCGTCTCGGCGACCGGTCCGGTCACCCTCACCGTCGTGGCGAAGCCGGACGGATACATCTCGCCGGCATCGGGCGCGAACACCAGGTCGACGCCCGCTTCGGCGGCGAGCGCGACGTCGGCCTCCTCGGTGCGCGGGTAGGCGGCGAGGTCGGCCTGCTCGTTGAACTGCGTCGGATTCACGAAGATCGACATCACGACCGTGTCGTTGTCTCGGCGCGCGGCGCGCACGAGCGACAGGTGTCCCTCGTGGAGGGCGCCCATGGTCGGCACGAGCCCGATGCGGCCGCCACGACGATCGCGCAGCGCGGATCGCAGGTCGGCGACCGTGCGCACGACGATCACCACGAGGCCTCCTCCGGCGCCGAGCCGTCCGCGGCGGTGGCGGGGGTGGAGGCGGTGGCCGCGGTCGCGGGAGCGCCGGGCGCTCCGGTCGGGCGCGATGCGCGAGTCGCGGCGAGGTCGCGGGTCGCGGCGGCGAGGGCGTCGAACAGGGCGAGGCGCTCCGGCATCCGCTCTGCCACCGCCGCGCGCTGGCGCGCCACCGTCGCGTCGTCGCCGCGCGCGATGGGACCGGTGAGCGCGGATGCCGCTCCCTGCGCCTGCCAGTTCTCGACCGTGGCGCGCACGAGCGGTGCGAAGGCCGTTCGCGGAACGCCGGCCGTCGCGGCGAGCCCGTCCGCGAAGCCCTCGAGGGTCACCAGGAAGTTCGAGGCGATCGACGCCGCGGCGTGATACGCCGCACGGTCGACGTCGTCGATCTGGAACGGCGTCATGCCGAGTGCCTGCGCGAGCGCCTCTGCGGCTTCGAGCGCCCGAGGCGACGACCCCGCGACGGCCGCCGGCACGCCCGCGAACGAGGCGTCGTCACTCGCAACCGCCATGAGGGGATGGATGCCGAGGGCCTCGTGCGGTGCGAGAGGCTCCAGCGTCGTCGCACCCGAGAGGTGCCCCACGAGGCGTCCGGCGGCGATGTGATGCGCAGCTGCGGCGATCTCGGCATCCGGAACCGCCAACAGCACGAGGTCGGCGTCGTGGGCCGTCGCGCCTCGGCCGAGAGGCCCCCGCACGTCGGCGCCCGCGCCGCGCAGGGCAGCTACGAGGGATCGCCCCATCCGTCCGTCGCCGACGATCGCGATCGCGCCGAGCGCCGCAGCCGCGCGCGCGTGAGCGGAGTCGAGGTCCGGCATCGTCGCCCCTCCTGTGTCCGCGGCTGGTGAACCAGGTTCAAAAGTACCCTGCGGTTCCTGCCCGCTCCGCCCGGGGGGGCGGCGCCATCCGCGCATGCCCTCCCCCGCGCCCGGCCCGCCAACAGGTCAACCGCGCTTCCACGGGAGGTTGCAACGTTCCAAGGTCCTGTGGAACGCAGTTCTCCTGCGGAAGGCGTCGACCCGACCACATCCGCAGGCCCGCGCGACGCTTCGCGGGGCGCGCGACGCAGTGATCATGCGATCTGAATGGTGCGCGCGGCCCTCTCCCGTAGTGCACTGGCTCTACGTCGCTGGGCTGCTGTGGAGGAGAACACGTGGACGATGTCGAACGGCTCCGGCGGTTCTGCGTCGACGACGCCTCCCTCGCGGACGGCTCGGAGGCACCGTGGTCCGAGGCGCTCGACGGCCGCACGATCGCTCTGATCCGCATCGGCGCCCTGATCGCGTCGTCGGCTCCGGCCGCGTCGATGCGCTCGGCCGTCGACGAAGCGGTCGCCGCGGGCGTGACGATCCACGAGATGGTCGCTGTGCTCGACGGCATGGTCGGCGTCGTCGGACTTCCTCGCGCGGTCGCCGCGGCGCCCCGGATCGCCGCAGCGCTCGGCTACGGCGACGACCTCGTGCCCGACCCGTTCCTCTGACGCGCCGGCACGACGACGCCGTCAGCCGCCCAGCAGCCCCAGTGCGCTCGCGCGCTCGACGGCCGCGCCGCGCGTGGTGACGGCGAGCTTGCGGTAGATCGACCCGACCTCCGAGCTCACCGTGTTGCGTGAGATGAACAGGCGCTGACCGATCTCGGCGATGGTCAGATGGGTCTGCAGGTAGGGCAGCAGGCGCAGCTCCGCCGGCGTGAGCGGCACCGAGCCGCCCGCGGCGGGCTCGGCGGCGAGGGCGTCCCGCAGCTCCTCCACCTGCCCCACGACGACTCCGACGTCCGGGCGCTTGCGTAGAAGGTCGTCGATCTCGCGGACCAGGTGCCACGCCGCAGAACGGTCGCCCAGCGCGACATGAGCCTTCGCGAGCTGGATCCTCGCGCGGATGGAGACGTACGGGAGGAGGCGGGTGCAGCCGATGCGCGCGCGCATCCCCCGCGCCAGAAGGCGCGTGCCGTGTTCGCGCTCGCCGTGGTGCAGCGCCACCCGCGCCGCCACCGCCAGCGCCAGCGCGGTGGTCGGGTAGCCGTCCATGTGACTCACGTCGATGGCCTCGATGCCGCGCTCCGCGTGCTCCCGGGCGCTGCCCCAGCGGCCCGCATCGACCTCGAGCAGGGCGAGCTCGGGCCGGCACAGGATGACGGTGTCAGGGTTGCCCATGGCCGTCGCCACGTCGATCGCCTCTTCGAACGCGCTCTTCGCCGCCGGGAGGTCGCCGACCAGCAGGTGCGCCGATCCCCACAGGTGCAGGGCCTGATCGCGCCAGGGGCTCGTCGCCGGCTCGTGCTCCATGCCGTAGGCAGCGTCGATCATGACGCGCTCCGGCCCGTGCTCGCACAGCGCGGCACGGACCATGGCGCGAGCCGATTCGAACGGCACGCGATCCGGCTCGGGAAGGGCGGTGACATCGAACCCCTCGAGGATGCGCGACCACCGTTCCCCCGCCGGCACGTCGCCGAGGAGGATCGCCGTCCACGTCATCGACACGACGAGCGACGGATAGCTGCGCACGAGGTCGTCGCCGAGCTGCGAGAGCCACCGTCTGACCGTGGAGACCTGCCCGAGCTGGTACATCGGCAGGCCGAGCTCGGCGATGCGATCCGCGGCGCGCTCGATCTCGCCCGCCTGCAGCAGGTGCTCGACGGCCTGCGCGGGCGCACCGTTGATCTCATGCCACGAGGCGGCGCGGCGGTGCAGCTCGGCGACAGCGGCCGCACCCTCGGCCCGCTCGAGCTCCGTCGCCAGGAATTCGCGGAACAGCGGGTGGAAGCGGAACCACCCGCGATGGTGGTCCATCCCGATGAGGAAGAGATTGGCCGTCTCGATCTCGCGCAGCCGAGCGCGGGAGTCCTCGATGCCGAGCACCGCATTGCAGGACGCCGCGGAGAGTTGGTCCAGCACGGAGGTGCGGCGCAGGAACGACTGCGTGTCCTCCGGAAGTCGGGCCACGCATTCGCGATACAGATAGTCGGCGACGAATCGGTCCTCACCGGTGACGGATGCCGCATCCCCACCCGATCGTGCGACCAGCGCGCACAGGAACAGCCCTGTCGGCCAGCCTTCGCAGCGCTCCACGATGGAGTGCAGGTCCGCGTCGTCGACGCCCTCGGCGCCGGCGTGCTCGAAGATGGCGCGGGCGCCGGCATGATCGAGCGACAGATCCGCGGCGGTGATCTCCGAGGCGTCTCCGGCTGCACGCAGGCGCGCGATGAGCGAGGGCTCCCGGCGGCTCGCCAAGACGATCTGGGATCCCTCGGGCACGTGCGCGAAGAGCACCTCCATCGCGTCCTGGCAATCGGGCGAGTCCGCCCAGTGGAGGTCGTCGACGAACAGCACGAAGCTCTCCGGTGCGGCGGCGAGGACACCGGCCAGCATCGGCGCCGAGCGGCCGAGCGCCGCCGTCCCGACACCGCGCATGTCGGCGATGACGGACGCGGCTGCCGGCGAGAACGAGACGGATGCCGCGGCGATCACCGACAGCAGCGATGCGGGGTCCACCTCGGTGCGGTCGAGCGAGACCCACGCGACGGTTCGCGGATCGCTGGCTGCCCACTCGGCCAGCAGGGTGGACTTGCCGTATCCGGCCGGGGCCGTGACCGAGACGACGCGCGCGCCGCTGTCGCGTGCGCGGTCGATGAGGGCGCGCCGGCTGACGGCTCCGGGCCGAGCGGGAGGGGTCTGGATCTTGCTGCTGAGCAGCACCGCCTGCAAGTCGGGTCCCCCCAGGGCCGGCTCACGGAGAGTCTCCGTCACTTTCCGCATCCTAGGGGCGCGTGGGTCGGGCCACCAACACGCCGGACTCATCGCAGACGCCGGCGGAAATGCGACCCGTGCGGTTCCTGCCGCGATCCGGACCTCCCCGTCCGGCCGCAGCGACTTCCTGCCACTACCAGGATAACGGCGCCAGGGGGCCTTGCCGCAAGGGCCCCCTGAGGGCGCATACTGGTCGGTCGCGACGCGCTCCCGCCCGTTCTCCCTCCCCACCCGCGTCGCAGAATCCGCCAGGAGCAGATGCCGTGAATCCGATTCAGACCAGCCCCTTTCAGCTGCCCGACCGTCTCACCGCCAAGTCGGACCCTGCACTCGTCGGCGACGACGAACGCCACTTCGCCGCGATCGCCGAGAGCCTCGACCAGTCGATCGCCGGCATCGAGGATCGCCTCGAGGTGCTGCGCCGTCAGCCTGGCGGCCATGGCCAGGCCGGGCTCGAGCGAGACCTTGAGATCCACCGGCTCTCCGCCCGCCTGCGCGTCCTCCGCCGCTTCAGCGTCGATGCGTGCCTCGGCCGGATGGTCCCCGCGGACGGCTCGCAGCCGACCTATATCGGCCGCTTCGGACTGAGGGATGCTGCGGGCCGGCGCCTGCTGGTCGACTGGCGCACCCCGGCGGCCGAGCCGTTCTTCGCCGCGACCCATGCGCAGCCGATGGGACTCGCGAGTCGACGCCGCTACCGGTGGACCGGACGCCGCGTGACGGACTACTGGGATGAGGTGTTCACCCCCGAGGGGCTGCGGAGCAATGCGGCCCTCGACGACCAGTCAGCGTTCATCGCGAGCCTCGGCGCGAGCCGCTCACCGCGCATGCGCGACGTGCTCGGCACCATCCAGGCGGACCAGGACGCGATCATCCGGGCCGGGTCGCGGGGCGCACTCGTGGTCGATGGCGGCCCCGGCACCGGCAAGACCGTGGTCGCGCTGCACCGCGCGGCGTATCTCGTGTACTCCGATCCGCACCTCGGCGAAGGGCGCGGCGGCGTGCTGTTCGTCGGTCCGAGTCCCGCCTATCTCTCCTACGTCGAGGACGTGCTTCCGAGCCTCGGCGAAGAGAGCGTGCAGACCTGCACGCTGCGGGACATGGTCACCGAGGGTGCGGTCGCCGCGGCCGAGCCTGATCCGGCCGTCGCACGGCTGAAGGCCGACGGCCGCATGATCGACGCGATCGAGCCTGCCGTCCGGCTGTACGAGGAGCCCCCGATGAAGCCTCTCCTCGTCGAGACCCCGTGGGGCGAACTGCGGCTCAGCCCGCAGGACTGGGCCGAGGCCTTCGCCTCGGCCGAACCCGGCATACCCCACAACGAGGCGCGCGACCAGGTATGGGATACGGTGCTCGACATCCTCATCGACCAGGCGGACGGCGAAGAGGTGCCGCTGCACCAGCTGCGCCGGGCGCTCGCGCGGAACGAGGAGCTCACGCGGACCTTCGCCCGGGCGTGGCCGCTGGTCGAGGCATCCGTCGTCGTCTCCGATCTGTGGAGCGTCCCCGCCTACCTGCGCCGGTGCGCGCCCTGGCTCTCGCCCGACGAGGTCGATGCGCTGCAGCGGAGCGCTCCCGCCGCCTGGACCACGTCGGACCTTCCGCTGCTCGACGCCGCCCGGCGCCGGCTCGGCGATCCCGCGGCCTCCCTGCGTCAGCGGCAGCGCGATGCCCGGCTCGCCCGCGAGCGGGAGTACATGTCGCAGGTCGTCGAGCGGCTGAAGGAGGCCGGCGACGAGATGATGCAGTGGCTGGACGGCGAGGACCTCCGCAACAGCCTGGTCGACGAATCAGTGCTCGAGTCGGCCGACCCCGACCTGCTCGCGGGGCCGTTCGCGCACATCGTGATCGACGAGGCACAGGAGCTCACCGATGCGGAATGGCGGATGCTGCTGGCCCGCTGCCCGTCGCGCAGCTTCACGGTCGTCGGCGACCGGGCTCAGGCGCGGCACGGCTTCCGGGAGTCGTGGCAGGAGCGGCTCGAGCGCGTCGGTCTCACGGAGGTCGAGATCGCCTCGCTCACCATCAACTACCGCACGCCCAGCGAAGTGATGGCCGAGGCCGAGCCCGTCATCCGGGCGGCGATCCGCGATGCCAACGTGCCGACGTCGATCCGCTCGAGCGGGATCCCCGTGCTTCACCGCGCGGTGTCGGAGCGCGACACGATCCTCGACGACTGGCTCACGCGGCATCCCGAGGGCACCGCGGTCGTCATCGGCGACGGGTCGTTCGCACCACAGGAACGGGTGCGGTCGCTCACCCCCGAGCTCGCCAAGGGGCTGGAGTTCGACCTCGTGCTGCTCGTCGAGCCGTCGGATTTCGGCGAGGGCATCGAGGGCGCGGTCGACCGCTACGTCGCGATGACCCGGGCCACGCAGCAGCTCGCGGTGCTGGAGGGGTAGCCGCGGGGCGGGGATGCCGCCGTGCCGGCGTATCTGCGGCGCCTCGCGGCGTCTCTCCCCTATGTGAGCAATGACGTCGAAGAGGAGGGATCCGAGGCCGTCGAGGCGACGGATCGGGAGACGCGCGGGTCGCTCGTGCGCTCGCTCCTCGCCGTCGTCGCCAATGTCGGTGTGCTGACCGCCCTGCTCGTGTACTTCGGCTGGGTGCGCAGCGACCGGATGGCGAAGATGCTCGGTATCGACGAGGCGATCCTCGGGATGACTGTCGACGATTACGTCCGCCGCAGTGTGCAGCCGGTTGTGCTGCTCCCGATCTGCGCGGCTATCGCCGGTCTCGCGTGGGTGGGCCTCGATCAGTGGCTCCGCCGCCGCCGCACCCGGTTCGGCGACGACGATCGCATCGTCGCGTGGATGGCGCGATGGATGTGGCTCATCGCCATCGGCGTCTTCGCGCTGGGCCTGCTCCTCGGGCTGGTCGGCTACGCCGTGACGTACATCGCGGCGCCTCTCGTCTGCGCGGGCGGAATGCTCCTGCTGCTCTACGGGCTGATGCTGCGCGGCGGGCTGCGGGACGCGGTGAGATTCGCGCCGATGACCGAGGGAGTCCTGCGCGGCGCGATCGCGATCCTCGTCGCGATCGGTCTGTTCTGGTCGGCGATGAACTACGCGACGGTCGAGGGTACCGAGCTCGCTCGCGACTTCCCTCACCAGATCGAGACGCTGCCGGGAGTGATGGTCGACAGCGCGGCGCCGCTCGACATCGTCTCGCCCGGTGTCGACGTCACGTGCGCCGGGTCCGGCGAGGAACTCCGCTTTCGCTATCGCGGGCTGCGCCTGCTCGAGTCGACGGGCGGCAACTATTTCCTCATCTCCGACGACTGGACCTTCGACTACGGCGTCGTCGTCATGCTCCCCGTCGACGGCGACGGCCTGCGGTTCACGTTCGTCCGGGACGTGTACGGGATCGCGGATGCCGGCGGGTTCGGTCCGTGCGCGGCCGCGACGACGGATGTGGCGGGTCAGGGCTGAGGTATCTGCCCCACTATTTCGCCCTCCACAACTGCAGATCCTCGACGAGGGAGGAAAGCGATGTCTCCGACAAGAATCACTCCGAAGCGATCATTCGCGATCGGATCCGCCCTCGCGGTCGCGGTCGCCCTCGGGCTCTCGGGGTGCGGCGAATACTCACCGGTGGCGCCCGACAAGGAGAAGCCGCCCGCGACGCAGCGTGACGACGACTTCGGGAGCGACGTGCATCCGTCGGATCCGGACGCGCCGGACGTGCCCGACGAGATTCCGGATGCTGCACCCCCGGCGTCGCCGCCGAGCGCCGACGCACAGCAGCCCGGTTCCGGTGGGGGCACCGCCCCGCAGAGCCGGCAGGGTGGAGGCGGTGGATCGGGCGGAAGCGGCGGATCGGGGGGCTCAGGCGGATCCGGGGGCTCAGGCGGATCCGGGGGCTCAGGCGGGAACGGCGGCCAGCCTCGGCCAAGCATCTACGCGTGGGCGCTTCCCGTGAGCGACACGAGCCCGAACAACTTCAACGATGGCCCGGCCTACGGCTACCTGCGGGCAGGAGAGTGCGATGTCGCGGCCGGCTACATCTCGCTCGACAGGTTCACCAACGCGCCCGACTTCGGCGTGTTCCAGATGAAGACCCCTCGCTACGTGGTCCTCCTGTCCGCCGGCGTCGCCATGTGCCGCGCTGCGTTCGACGAGGCCAGGGCGAGCTACTCGTATGCGATGGACCGATGGGGCACTCAGGGTCTCGACCACCCAGATCACCCGAAGACGGAGGACGGCATCACCGCGGTCACGGCGCCCTGGCGTCGCGGCTACCGTGAACCCGAGTGCGATCTCTACCGTGCCTTGACGTTCTCACTCACCGGTGTCGCGGCCGACAGCCTGCAGTGCCCCGGCGGTCTCCGGCCGTTGCATCACTACGTGAAGTACACGACCGTGGACCCGGTGACAGGGGCGGTGGGAGATCTGATCGTGTGGGACAACCCGCTGACGTTCCATGACGACGAGAGCCTCACTCCACCAGAGCACTGGAACCAGGCACCGGGCATCGCGGGAACAAACCGGCAGATCGGTCCGACACTCGCGGGCGACCCGGACGACGAGTTCGATTTCCCGGAGCGCCCGCCGGGCGACGCCCCCGAGGCCCCGACAGCGGCCGCCGCCCTGGATGCAGCGGAAGTCGCGGCACCAACCGCACCGCCACCGGCCGAGTCGGCGCCGATCGAACCCGCCGCGGTTGAGCCTGCCGGGTCAGAAGCTGCGGCGGGGGAGACCGGTACGCCCGACCTTGCGCCCGCCGACGCCGAGCCGACGGAGCAGCCCGAGGCCGAGGCATCCGTCTCCGTCGCAGAGCCGGCTGCGCCGCACGCGGAGCCGACGCCGCCCGCGGAGCCGACGACGCCGCCGGCCCTGGCCGAGCCGCCCGCCACTCCGCCGGCCGAGAGCGAGCCCCCTGCACCGGCGGCCCCGTGAACGGGAACGGGACGGATCTCAGGAAGGAGATCAGCACTCCACGACGTTGACGGCGAGCCCTGCGGCGCTCGTCTCCTTGTACCGCGACGACATGTCGGCTCCGGTCTGGCGCATCGTCTCGATCGCGGTGTCGAGGTCGACGATGTGGCTGCCGTCGCCGAGGAGCGCGAGGCGGCTCGCCGTCATCGCCGTCGAGGCGGCCACCGCGTTCCGCTCGATGCAGGGGATCTGCACGAGGCCCGACACCGGATCGCAGGTGAGGCCGAGGTGATGCTCGATCGCGATCTCGGCGGCGTTCTCGATCTGCTCGGGCGTACCGCCGCGCACGGCGGTGAGGCCTGCGGCCGCCATCGCGCAGGCGCTGCCGACCTCCGCCTGACAGCCGGCCTCGGCGCCCGAGATCGAGGCGTTGGCCTTGATGATCGACCCGATGGCGGTCGCCGTCAGCAGGAACCGGCGGATGAGCTCCGGATCGAACCCGGTCGTTGCGACAGCTTGGTAGAGCACGGCGGGAAGAACCCCGGCGGCGCCGTTCGTCGGCGCGGTCACGACCCGTCCGCCCGCCGCGTTCTCCTCGTTGACCGCGAGCGCATAGATCGACACGGCCTCCGCCGCATCCGTCGACTCACCGCGAGCGGCGAGCTGACGCCATGCCGCAGCGGCGCGGCGGGGCACGCGCAGGCCTCCCGGCAGCACGCCATCGGAGTGGAGGCCGCGTTCGATGCAGGCCCGCATCGCCGTCCAGATCTCATCGAGCCCACGCCCGGCCTCCGCCGCCCCGTGAACGGAGACCTCCGTCTCCCAGGCGACGTCGGCGATGCTGCATCCGCGCGAGAGGTCGAGCAGCTCCCGCATGCTGCGGAAGGACGGAGCGTTCGGCTCCTCCGGGCGCGGCCGCGACGCATCGGCGGCGGACGGCTCTCCGAGACGCCGGATGAAGCCGCCGCCGATCGACAGATACGTCTCCTCCACGACGTCGCCCGAGGTGAGCTCGGCGCGCAGGGTGAGGGAGTTCGGGTGCCCGTGCGGACGCTCGCGCGGCGCGAACGTCATGTCGTCACGCGTGAATCGCACGCCTCCGACCTCGAGCGCATGACCCGCCTCGAGGTCCGCCCACCGGCCGTGCACGACGGCCGGATCGACCGTCTCGGGGCGGTGCCCGCGCAGACCCGCGATGACGGCATCCGGAGTTCCGTGACCCAGGCCCGTCGCGGCGAGGGAGCCGTCGAGGCGGCAGCGGAACCGGATCACCTCCATCAGGAGCCCGCGGTCGGCGAGACCATCGCGGAAGTCGGCGGCCGCGCGCATCGGGCCGACGGTGTGCGAGCTCGACGGGCCGATGCCGATCGAGAAGAGATCGAGCGCGGAGGTGTAGACCCCGCGCTCGACCTCGAGGGCGATGGCTGTCATCAGCCCCAGAGCCCCAGCGCGAACTCGGCGACGACGGCCGAGAGGATGAACGATGCCGCGATCGCGACCGTGCCGACGGGGATGATCTTCCAGCCGATGCTCTTGAGCATCGGCAGGTCCTTGCCGAGGCTCAACCCGGCGATCGTGAGCATCACCGTGATGAGCGACAGGAAGTCGATGGTGTCCGACACCGTCGTGAACCATCCGGCGACGGGCGAGACCGGCGACGTGAGGAAGGCGCCCACCGTCATGACCACGATGATCGCGGGCACCTTGCCGCGCGTCACCCTGGCGAGCGCGATTCCGCCTGCGACCAGCGCGCCCATCACGAGGTACGCGACCACCATCTCCCACGAGAAGCCCTTGGCCGCGATCGTGGCGACGACGATGCCGGCGAACCCGATGATGAGCAGGGACACCCAGAGCGGCACCCGCACGTTCGGCTTCTCGAGCACGGTCTCGGCCACGGTCTTGACCGCCGCGGTCGGCATGGCGCCCTTGGTCTTCGATCGGCGGCCCGGCAGTGCCGCGTCCTTGTTGCGGGTGAGGATCTTGTAGAAGCGGTCGGCGAGAGGCAGCGACACCCACACCCCGATGTAGACCCCGAGCACACCCGTGATGAGGTTCGAGGTGGCGGCGAGCGCCAGCACCTGGTCCTGCATGTCGGGGTGGGCCGACACGATGACGGACGCCGCGGCCGCCATCATCGATCCGGAGCCGACACCCGCGCCCATGGCGAGCGCGAGAGGGTCGAAGATCCCGAGCGAAGCGGCGAGCGAGGCGATGAGACTCACGATGATGGCGCCGAAGATGGTGCCGAAGACGTACATCGAGAGCACTCCGCGATACTGCGGCGAGTCGGAGCCATAGCGCTCGCTGACCATTGCGAACGAGCCCTCGCGGTCGATCGAGAAGGTGGCGCCGACCGTCGCCGGCCCCATGCGCAGCAGCACGGCCAGCGGAAGCGCCAGTGCGATGGTTCCGAACAGATGGCCGACCTCCTGCAGCAGCAGCGCGGGGCCCGCCTGCAGAAGCAGAGGGATGTTGGGACCGATCGTGAACGAGAGCCGGGCGCAGAGGAAGAGCACCGCGACGCCCATGATCACCGTGGCCGCCTGCTGGAGATCGATCGGCAGCGGCTTGAGGCGCTGCCCAGACACGACGGCGCCGGCCGTGATGCCCCAGATCATGGGCAGCAGCGTCACCGACGCGATGCCGAGGGGGATCACGATCGGCCCGATCGCCTGCGCACCGGCCGAGATGGCCACGACCAGCGCGATGAGGATCCAGAGCCGTGGACTGCGGAATCCGAGGGCGATGGCGGATGCCGTCTTCTGAAGCGGGCGGGGAGACTGCGGTCCTGTCGAGGCGACGTTGCCTTCGTGGGTGGGAGCGGTCATGTGGGTTCTCCAGGTGGGGAGGCGGCGCCGTCCGTGTGAGCGGGGTCGGTCATGCCTCGAGCGTGGTCCGGGTCGCCCCGACGGGGCGCTCGGCGGTGCGGTGGAGCAGATCGGCGCGCAGGGCGTCGTCCAGGGCGACGTCGAGCACCGTCCACGCGAGGATCGTGGCGGCGTCGATGACGGCCTCGTCGGCTGCGGGGGTGGCCGCAGCAGCGGTGAACTCGGGGTTGTGGGCGGGGCCCGTCTGCCCGAGGAAGGCGATGGTGGGGTGGATCGAGGGCACGACCTGCGACACGTTGCCCATGTCGGTGGACCCGCCGCCCATCGGCGCCGCCCCGATCGTGCGCCCGCGGGCCACGAGGTTGCGGTCCCAGAGGGCACCCAGCGAGGCGTCGTGCCTGACCGGCGCGTACGGGTGCTCGGTGGGCGACCACTCCCAGCGGCATCCGGTCGCGATGGCGGCCCCCTCGAAGCACGAGAGCACGCGCTTCTTCATGTCACGCCACACGTCGATGTCGTAGGCGCGCAGCTCGACCTGCACGACGGCCCGGTCGGGGATGATGTTCGTCGCCTCACCGCCGTGCGAGACGTAGGCGTTGAGATTCGTGTCCTTCGGGAGCTGCTGGCGGAGGAAGGCGATGGCGGTCTGCGCGATGGCGGCCGCGGAGGCCGCGTTGAGGCCCTGCTCCGGCATGCCCGCGGCATGCGCCGTCCTGCCGTGGAAGACGACCTCGAACCGGTCGACGGCGGTCGCGCTGAACGCCGTCGCCGAGATGTCCTCGCCGGTCATGCCGTGCACCATGAGCGAGAAGTCGACGTCTTCCCAGGCACCGGCGAGAAGCATCGCCACCTTGCCGCCGCCGTGCTCTTCCGCGGGCGTGCCGAGCAGCTTGATCCGCAGGCCGGCCGCGTCGGCGAGCGGCGCCAGGGCGAGGGCGGCGCCGACTCCCGAGGCGGCGATGACGTTGTGCCCGCAGCCGTGGCCGATGCCGGGAAGGGCGTCGTACTCGGCGCAGATCGCGACGGTGAGGTCGCCGGTGCCGTACACCGCCTCGACGGCGGTGGCGACGCCGTACGCCCCGACCTCGACGTCGAAGCCGGCATCGTCGAGGGTGCGGGCGACGAGGGCTGCGGCCTCGTGCTCCTGCCACGACAGCTCGGGGTTCTCGTGTATCGCGTGGCTGAGCGCGAGGAGCTCGTCACGGCGTGACTCGACGTCGTCGGCGGCATGCCGCTTCAACTCGGTGAGGGTGACGGCGTCGGTCGTGATGAGGCTCACGATGATCCTTTCGTCGGTGCGATCGATGCGGTAATGGTGCGCCTCGACATGTTTCGATCCGATGAAGTCGCGGGATATCTGCGGAAAGTACGGACACAATGCGCGAGAATCGGGTTGTCGACGACATCGCGGAAGGCATTGCCGTGCAGGAGATCACTCTCGATCCGATCGATCGACGGCTCGTCCACGCCCTGCAGATCGAGCCGCGCGCGAGCTGGAACGAGCTGTCCCCCGTCATCGGCGTGGATGCCAGCACGCTCGCACGCCGGTGGGCACGACTGCGGGAAGAGGGCATCGCGTGGGTCACGGGGCATCCCACCGGTGGGCAGGTGTCGATCATGGAGATCGACTGCGAGCGGGCGAAGATGGATGCCGTCATCCAGGAGCTGCAGCGAGACCCCGCCGTCTACGTCCTGGATGTCACCTCCGGTTCACGTGACCTCATGGCCATCGTCTTCGCCCCCGACATCGCGGGGCTGTCGGACTATTCGCTGCACCGCCTGGGCCGGCTCGACGGCGTCCGATCGGTGCGCACGCACCTCGTGAACGAGACGCTCATCGACGGCGCGAGCTGGCGACTGCGCGCGCTGGAGCCTGTCGAGGCGCAGGGTGTCCGCCCGCCGAGGCCGCCGCGGCCGCGCGCGGCGCAGCGTGTGCCCGACGATCTGCGCGCGGCGATCGAGCGCGAGGTCTGGGCGGACGGTCGCGTACCCGTCGCGACCATCGCCGAGCGCACCGGATTCGCGCCGCAGCGCGTGGCCGATGCGCTCGCCACCCTGCGTGCGAGGGGGAGCCTGCGCTTCCGCACCGACATGGCGCGCGCGGCGTCCGGCTGGCCGATCTACACCTGGTACTTCGTCGAGGCCCCCGCACAGGTGCTCGAGGTCGCCCGCACCGCCATCACGTCAGTACCGGAGGTGCGGCTGGCGATCACCGCGGCGAGTCGCTACAACCTCATCCTCGCCGTGTGGCTGCGGCGCTTGGCGGACGTCAACCGCTTCGAACTCGCGCTCGAGAACGCGCTGCATGGCGCGCGCATCGGAGACCGCGCCGTCGTGCTGCGCATCGCCAAGCACATGAACCAGACGGTGGGGGCCGACACCCGCGCAACCGGGTTGGCCGGACCGGCCTCCCCGTAGACGCTGTCGGCGGCGAGGGCTACTGTCGCGGGTGTCGTCCGATTCCCCGAGGGAAAGGCGGTGCCGCCATCTCCAGCAACAGGGCCGCGCCGTCGCTGCCCACGCCTCGCCGGGTGCAGGGCACCTACTACACGCTTCTCCTCGGCAACACCCTCGCCGCGTCGTTCATCTGGGGCATCAACACGCTGTTCCTGCTCGACGCGGGGCTGTCCAACCTCGAGGCGTTCTCGGCCAATGCCTTCTTCACGGCCGGCATGCTCATCTTCGAGATCCCGACGGGGGTCGTGGCCGACACCGTCGGTCGCCGTGCGTCGTACCTGCTCGGCACGATCACGCTGGCGGTGACGACCGTGCTGTATTGGATGCTGTGGGTCTGGCACTCGCCGTTCTGGGCGTGGGCGGTGGTGTCGGTCCTGCTGGGCCTCGGCTTCACGTTCTTCTCGGGCGCGGTGGACGCCTGGCTCGTCGACGCGCTGAAGGCGACCGGGTACCAGGGGAGCCTCGAGACGGTCTTCGGCCGCGCGCAGATCGTCGGCGGCGTGGCGATGCTCGCCGGGTCGGTGCTCGGCGGCGTGATCGCACAGCTGACGAACCTGGGGGTGCCGTTCCTCATCCGCGGCGGCATCCTGCTGGTGATGTTCGTCGTCGCCGCCCTGCTGATGCGGGACCTGGGCTTCCAGCCGGATCGCAGCGAGGGCCCCATCCGGGCCACGCGCACCGTGCTGCGCGCGTCGATCCACTACGGCCTCGGCGATCCGCCGGTGCGCTGGCTGATGCTCACGAGCCCGTTCACCGCGGGCGTCGGCATCTACGTCTTCTATGCGATGCAGCCGTACCTGCTGGAACTGTGGGGTGACGAGGAGGCCTACTCGATCGCCGGGCTCGCCGCCGCACTCCTGTCGGGCGCCTCGATCGTGGGCGGCCTGCTGGCCCCGCGGGTGCGCAAGCTCTTCCGCCGCCGCACGTCGGTGATCCTGCTGGCGGCGGTGTCGAGCGCGATCGTGCTGATCGGGCTCGGGCTGGTGCGCGACTTCTGGTTCGCCGTGGTGCTGGTGGCGCTGTGGGGCATCGCCTCGGCGATCGACGATCCGGTACACCGCGCGTACCTCAATGACATGATCCCCTCCAAGCAGCGGGCGACCGTGCTGTCGTTCGACTCGCTGATGGGCTCGGGCGGCGGGGTCGTCTTCCAGCCCCTGCTGGGACGAGCGGCAGATGTCGGGGGCTACGCCACATCGATGCTGTGGAGCGGAGTGATCTCGGCGGTGGCCGTGCCCTTCGTGCTGCTGAGCCGGGCGCAGCGGCCGCCTGCCGACACGGCGCGCGAGGTCACCGCCGAGGCGGAGGTCTGAGCCCGGATCACGCCGGACGGTGGCTGTCCGCGAGGCGCCCCGGCATCCACAGGTTGCGGCGCGAATTCACCGACGCGCCGCGCTGCCAATAGATTCGGTGTACGGCCCGCACTCGGCGAGCCCGACCTGGAGAATCCCCCACATGGATCTGTTCGGCGTGATCGGCATCGCAGCGGCTGCCGGAGTCGTGCTCGTCGTAGCCCTCATCGGCTTCATCCTCTTCCGCGCCTGGTACCAGGTGCCGAAGGCCGACGAGGCCATCGTCATCGTCGGCAAGAAGGCCCGCGACAGCACCGAGGGCGAAGCCAACAAGATGACCGTCATCAGCGGTCGAGGTGCATTCGTCAACAAGCTGACCCAGCGCTCCGACAAGGTGTCGCTGCGGTCGCGTCAGATCAAGTTCGAGCCCACCGCTCAGACGATCAATGGCGTCACCATCGACCTCACCGGCGTCGCCCTCGTCAAGATCGGCTCGACGCCCGACCAGGTCCGCCGCGCGGCGGAGCGCTTCGCGTCACAGGACGACGCCATCGTGGTCTTCACGACGGAGCAGCTCGAGGGCGCGCTGCGCGGCGTGGTCGCGAAGCTCACCGTCGAACAGGTCATGCAGGACCGGCAGAAGCTCAGCGACGAGATCGCCCAGGGGATCTCGGGCGACCTGCTGGCACAGGGTCTGGTGCTCGACTCGTTCGCGATCCAGGGCATCACCGACAAGAACAACTACATCTCCGCGCTCGGCGCCAAAGAGGTGCAGCGCGTCAAGCGCGAAGCGGATGTCGCAGAGATCGACGCCACCCGCGAGGTGAAGAAGCGCCAGCTCGCCGCCGACGAGGCGAACCTGATCGAGCAGACCGCGCTCGACAAGAACACCGCCGCGGCGAAGTCGGAGGTCGGCCGGGCGAACGCGCAGGCAGAGCAGGCCGAGAACCTCGCCCGCGCTGAGGCCGAGCAGGGCGTGCTGCTGCAGGAGGCCAACAACACCCAGGCGCGACTGGATGCCGAGGTCAAGAAGGTCGCCGACGCCGACAAGTATCGGCAGCAGACGCTGGCAGACGCCGAGGCCTACCAGCAGCAGGCGGCTGCCGACGCGGAAGCCTACAAGCGCGAGAAGAACGCCGAGGCCGACCGCAAGGTCGCGCAGGAGCGCTCGGATGCCGAGGCCTACGCGGTGAAGGCACAGGCCGAGGCACGCGAGGCCTCCGCATCGGCCGAAGCGGCCGCCGTCCGCATGAAGGCGGAGGCCGAGGCCGCTGCCGTGCGCGTGCAGGCCGAGGCCGAGGCCGAGGGCATCCGCCTCCGAGGCAACGCCGTCGCTGAGGCGGTCGCCGCCGAAGCCGCCGCGCTGCGGGAGAACCAGGACGCGATCCTGGCCAAGGAGATCATCGGTCATCTGCCGCAGCTCATGGCCGAGTTCGCCAAGGGCTACGAGAAGGTGGGAAGCATCACGCTGGTCGGCGGTGACAGCGCAGCGACCCACCTCGCCCGCGAGCAGTCGGCGAGCCTCACCGCGACGTTCGAGAGCGTCAAGGCCGCCACCGGGTTCGACCTCGGAGCCGTGATCCAGGGCCGCGCCTTCGGCCGCGGCGTCGCCGAGGGAAACCACCAGGTGACCACCACGACGGCGGTGGACCCCGAGCCCGTGGCATCCTGACAACGCGTTTCTCAGCGCCCGCCCGCAGTGCGGGCGGGCGCTGCCGCATGATGCCGACCCGAGCGCGATGCGGCGATGAGTCGTAGTGTGGGCGCGTGTCGATCATGACCGTGCTCCGCAGCGCCGCAGGCGCTGCGCTGCTCGTCAACGCGATCCCTCACGGCGTGAGCGGCGTCCGAGGGCGGCCGTTCCCGACCCCGTTCGGCGATCCGCCGGGGGTCGGGCTCTCGTCACCCCGCGTCAACATCGGCTGGAGCACGGCCAACGCGATCGCGGGTGCAGCTCTCCTGCGACGCGGCATCCGTTCGCCCGGTGAAGTCGTCGGAGCGGCCGTCGGTGCCGCGGCGATGGCCGCCCTGACGTGGTACCACTTCCGCGACGTGCTCGCGGGGGGTAGCGGCCTCCGCGGTATACGGAACCCGCGTCCGGCCGCGGACGGTGCGGGCCCGCCGCCCCGGGTTCTGGTGAAGGCGACCGAGCCCATCGCGAAGGCGCTCGCCGGGCACCGCTGGTTCCCGCTGTGGGCTGTCGTGCACCATCGTGGGCGCACGAGCGGGATCGACTATGAGACTCCCGTCGCCGTGGTGCCGACGCGAGACCGGAGCGTCGTCCTGATCGGTCTGCCCTGGGGCGCGAAGACCAACTGGGCACGGAACGTCGTCGCCGCCGGAGGTGCCGAGCTCTCGTGGAAGGGCGTCCGGCGTCCGACGGCGTCGCCACGCATCATCGGGCCGGTTGAGGCCGCAGTTCTCGCCAAGCCACTGTTCAGACCCATCGTGCAGCGGATGCCGGCCGCCATCGCCCTGCAGCTCCCCACGCCCTGAGGCCGGTCCCGCAGCGGCTCAACGCGGCTCGACATCGTTGCCCTCATCGGGCGCCACTGCGGCGAGCGCATCGGAGAGGACGGCGAGCTGTACCGGCTCGAGGCCCCCGGCGCTTCGGTTTGCCGGGCGGCCGGGTCAGGCCCGCACGGGGCTTACCAGACGGTGCCGCCGCCGATCGAGATGCCGCCCCACGTGAGTGCGATGAAGATCGCGGCGAACACGACGGGGGCGATGCCCTTGCCGTTGCGGGCCAGTCCCTTGAGGAGGGCGATCACGGCGAGCACCGCGGCGATGATGGAAAGACCGCCACCCAGGATCAGCCCGATGAACAGGGGGATGGGCATGAGCACGAGGCCGGCCAGCGCAACCCAGAACGCGGCCCAGGCCGTCGGGTTGGAGCGGCGTTCGACAGAGGAGGACATGCGTCCCAGTATCCCGGGTGGTGAGCCCAGCCGTGGAATCGCCGTCGATAGGCCGTGTCTCACGCACCGGACGCATCGCGCTCGACTCGCCGCATGCACGCCCCCGCGACCATGCGAGCTGGTGGGGTCCTACTGTGGGCTCTGTGCGGGAGAGCGATCTGGACGTAGCCGATGTCGAGCAGCGCGCGGCGACCGGGTCCCTTCCGCCGAGCGATCGCATAGACGAGGTCGTCGTCGCCGCACACCGCCGCGCAAGCTCCCATCGGGAGGGCATGGTGGCGGACTACATCCCGATCCTCGCCGAGGCGGACCCCGAGAGCTTCGGTGTGTGCGTCGCCGACGTCGACGGTGGCCTGCACGAAGTCGGTGACACCCGCGTCCCGTTCTCCATCCAGTCGATATCGAAGGCATTCGTCTACGCGCTCGTCTGCGACGCGCTCGGACACGAGAAGGCCTTCGACGTGATCGGCGTCAACAACACCGGGCTGCCCTTCAACTCTGTCGTCGCGATCGAGCTCAACGACGGCCACCCGATGAATCCCATGGTCAACGCCGGCGCTCTCGCGACGACGGCACTGGTACCCGGACGCACCGCCGACGACAAGTGGGAGACGGTGCGGTCCGGTCTCTCGCGATTCGCGGGTCGTCAGCTGGTCGTCGACGAAGACGTGTACCGGTCGGAGGCCGCGACCAATCACCGTAACCGCGCGATCGCGCAGCTCCTCGAGAGCTACGGCCGCATCCACGTCGACCCCATCGAGGTGGTCGATGTGTATACGCGGCAGTGCTCGTTGCTCGTCGACGCCCGCGACCTCGCGGTGATGGGCGCCACGCTCGCCGACGGCGGCGTCAATCCCCTCAGCGGTGAAAGGGTGGTGTCCGCCTCGGTCTGTCGCGACCTTCTGGCGGTACTCGCGGCCACCGGCCTCTACGAGCGGTCGGGCGAGTGGCTCTACGAGATCGGGCTCCCGGGCAAGTCCGGCGTCGCCGGCGGGCTCGTGACCGTCGCCCCCGGCAAGGTCGGCATCGGAACGTACTCGCCACCACTCGATTCCGCCGGGAACAGCATTCGCGGCCAAGTGGCCACGGCTTATCTGTCGCGAGCCCTCGGTCTCAACATCTTCGCCTCGAGCTCGCACTTCTCAGGAGGATCCTCGAAATGACCGCAACGCAGAACGTCAGCGTGACCGCCTCTCGGGCTTCCTGGGTGCCGATGATCGGCCTCTTCCTGGCTCAGATCCTGATGTCGTACAACGTCGCAGCGCTGCCCGTCTCCCTCGGCGGCATGGTCGAGACGTTCGGCGTGCCCCCGACCGATGTCAGCACCGCGATCGTGACGTACGGGCTCGTCGTCGCGGCTCTCGTCATGGTGGGCGCCAAGATCGGCCAGCGGGTGGGGTGGGTGAGGGTCTTCCGCGTCGTCGTCGCCCTCTTCGCCGTCTCAGCCCTGGTCATGATCTTCGGCCCGTCCGTCGGGTACGTCATCTTCGCCCAAGCGCTCGCGGGCGCATCGGCAGCCATCATCGTGCCCTCGCTGGTGGCCCTGATCGCCGAGAACTACCGGGGAGGCCAGCAGGAGACGGCGATCGGCTCCCTCGGCTCAGCGCGCGCCCTGGCCGGCGTCAGCGCGTTCCTCATCGGAGGCACGCTGGCGACGCTCGTCGGGTGGCGCCAGGTCTTCATCGTGGTGCTCGTGCTCGCGGTGGCGGTCTTCATCCTGAGCTTCTGGCTGCGCGGACTGCCGGGGAACCCGGCGATCAAGATCGACGTCGTCGCCGCGGTGTTGATCGGCCTGGGTATCGTCTCGCTCACGCTCGGTGTCAACAACCTCAACAACTGGGGGCTCCTGCTCGCGCGCCCGGCCGCCCCGTTCGACATCGCCGGCGTCTCGCCCGCCCCCGTGCTGATCCTCATCGGCGTGGTGCTCGTCCAGCTCTTCTTCCTGTGGACGCGGCGGCGGACGAAAGCCGGCAAGGTTCCACTCGTGAGCCTCTCGGTCTTCGGATCGTCGCGTGAGCGGGCCGCCGTCTATGCGATGTTCATCGTGGTGAGCCTGGAGGCGGCCCTCAACTTCACGATTCCGCTGTACATCCAGATCGTCCAGGGCCGGACGCCGTTCGACACGTCCCTGGCGATGCTGCCCTTCAACCTGACCGTCTTCTTCACCGCCATGCTGGTGGTGCGGTTCTACCGGCGCTTCACGCCGCGGACGATCGGGATGTTCTCGTTCGGGCTCACGACGATCGCCCTGATCTGGCTCTCGATCGTCGTCACCAACAACTGGGAGACGCTTCCGACGATCCTGGGCCTGTTCGTCTTCGGCGTCGGGCAGGGCGCGCTCGTGACGCTCGTCTTCAACGTTCTCGTCACCGCATCGCCGAAGGAGCTGGCCGGCGACGTCGGGTCGGTGCGCGGCACCACGCAGAACCTCGCCTCGGCGGTGGGAACGGCCGTCTCGGGGGCGCTCCTCGTCGGCATCCTGAGCCTCAACGTCGTCGGCTCATTGGTCGAGCACCCGGAGCTGTCGCCCGAGCTCGTCTCGCAGGTCGATCTCGACAACGTGAACTTCATCAGCAACGATCGCCTCGAGGCGACGCTGACCGAGCAGACGGACGCGACCGCTGAGCAGGTCGATGCCGCCGTGGCGCTCAACGAGGAGGCGCGCCTCAGCGCGCTGAAGATCGGCCTGCTGATCCTCTCCGGCGTCAGCGCGCTCGCGATCGTCCCGGCGAGCCGGCTGCCGAGGTTCCGTCCGGGTGAACTGCCGGAGTCTGTCGGCACCGGGCGCCTGGCCGAGGGAGATGTCGACGACTGATCCGGCGACACGCAGGCGCACCGGCTGGCTCCCGCTCGCCCTGGCTCAGCCGACGCGGAGCTCCTCGGGCTCGACCACCACATCGACGAGAGCCCCGTTGCGCCAGACGGTCATCTCCATCCGCCGCCCGATCGCTCCCGCCACCATGCGCCGCTGCAAGGCGGTGGGGTCGGCGATCGCGACGCCGTCCAGTGACAGCACGATGTCGCCGGCGCGCGCGCCGGCCGCGGCCGCGGGGCTGTTCGGCGCGACGGAGACCACCTGCATCCCGACCCTCGCTCCTGCTTTGACCGCCACGTCGGGGCCGAGCGGCACGGTCGCACCGGCGATGCCCAGCCAGGCGCGTCGCACGCGCCCGGTCCTGCGCAGGGCGTCGATGATCTCGCGGGTCGTGGCATTGATGGGCACGGCGAGCCCCAGGCCGATGCCGGCGACCGCCGTGTTCACGCCGATCATCCGGCCGGAGCTGTCCGCGAGGACACCGCCGCTGTTGCCGGGGTTGAGCGCGGCATCCGTCTGGATGACCTCGTCGATCACGCGTCCCGAGCGCGTCGGAAGCGATCGTCCGAGCGCCGACACGATGCCGGCCGTCACGCTGCCCGAGAAGCCTCGCGGGTTGCCGAGTGCGACCACCAGTTGACCGACTCCGAGGGCTGCGGCGTCCCCCATCCTCACGGGCGGAGGCGTCGGTCCGTCGGCGTGCAGCACGGCCAGGTCCGAGAGCGGGTCGGCGCCGACGACGGATGCCGCCGCCACGGTGCCGTCGGGGAACGCGACTTCGACGCCGACCGCGCCCTCGACCACATGAGCGCTGGTGAGGAGGTGTCCCTCGTCGGTGATGACCGAGGCGCTCCCCGCGCCCATCCCCTGACGGGTGCGCACGCTCACGGCTGCGACCGAGGGCAGCACGGTCTGCGCGACGCGCATCACCGTCGATGAGTAGGCGTCGAACGCCTCGCTGTCGTCCATGCGACAAGTGTCGACCCGTGACGGATGCCGCGGCCCGCGTTCGCCGACGGCGGAAGGCGCCCCACCCGCGGCGGGCGACGGGGCGGCGAGTATCGGCGGTCAGGCGGCCGACGAGTCCCACCAGTCGAGCACGCGGGTGCCCATCAGGGTGAGCCAGCGCGACGGCTCCCCCTCGCCGGCGTCGACGTCGAACCAGGTCCGCCCGGGTAGGGGCGTCGTCTGGAGCCACGTGCCGTCCCGCTGTCGGGCAGCGCGCACCACCTCGATCGCCTCCGCCAGCCGGGGGTCGGGCGGCGTGCCTTCGAGCAGCGCGACGTCGCGGAAGTGGTCGAGGGCAGCCAGCGCGCTGTAGCGGTGCCGGTTGGGATACACGAAGCGGGTCACGAAGTCGCCCACCGGCTCACCGGTCGACGCGCGGAACATCAACCGCCGCGACAGCAGGTACTCCTCCCCGCCGTGGCGCGCCTCGCGCAGGCTCGTGTCGCTCGTGATCCGCTCGTACGCGAGCATGCCCCGCACCGCGTTCAGCGTCGAGTGGAACGACGAGCGGACGGAGTCGCCCTCTTCGGCCTCGCAATTCCACCCGCCGTCGGCGAGGCGATGCTCGGGGAACCACGCCGCGAGCTTGGACACATCGGCGCCGAGCCAGGCGCCGGTGGCGAGCGTGTATGAGTTGATGCAGACGTCGACCTCGCCGCCCCAGTACGGCAGGTCCTCGTACTCCCACCGGCTGTTCGTCGCGAGCCTCGCAGCGGTCCCCTCGAGCACGGCGGCATCCACGCCCCACTCCCGGAGGTCTTTGAGCACCCACGTCGTCGCGACCCACGGCTGACCCGGCGCCTCCGACTCGGCGCTGCCGAAGAATCCCGACGGGAAGAAGGCGCCGCCGGCCCATTGGCCGTCGGCGTCCTGCTCGGCGAGGAGCCGGGCGCCGAAGCCCTCGGTCGCGACCCGGGCGCGCGTGGCCTCCCAGACATCGGGCGGGGCGCCGGCGAGGTCACGCTCGACCTGCCAGCGCAGCGCGGGGTCGGCGTCGAGCAGCCAGTCGAGCACGGGTCGCGGCGTGGACATGAGGGCAGGGTACCGACGACCGCCGACGCGGCACAGGGCCGCGGCATCCGTCCGTCCGGATACTGTGAGGATCGTTGCCGGGTCGCCCGCCGGCGAGGGAGGATGGCCCGATGCCCATCGTCGACAACGGCGTGTACGTCGCCGGACAACGGATCAAGAATCCGACGAGTCTGGCCGAGACCTTCGAGTACACGCGCGCCCAGCACGGAATGGCCTGGATCGGGCTGTTCCGCCCCACCCCCGAGGAGATCGCCCAGGTCGCCGACGAGTTCTCGCTGCACGCGCTGGCCGTCGAGGACGCCCTGACGGGTCACCAGCGGTCGAAGCTGGAGCGGTACGGCGACATCCTCTTCATCGTGCTGCGGCCCGCCCGGTACATCGACGAAACCGAGACCGTCGAGTTCGGCGAGCTGCACGTGTTCGTCGGCCCCGACTTCATCGTGACCATCCGCCACGCCGAGTCGCCCGATCTGAGCCGGGTGCGCCACCGCATGGAGGGCGACCCGAAGCTGCTCGCCCTCGGGCCGGAGGCCGTGCTCTACGCCATCCTCGACGAGGTGGTGGACGAGTATTGGCCGGTGATCGAGGGCGTCGAGAACGACATCGACGAAATCGAGGACGCGCTGTTCGAGAACGGCGGGGTCACGCTCTCCAAGCGCATCTACGACCTGTCGCGCGAGGTCATCACCCTGCAGCGCGCGGTCGCGCCGCTCGCGGAGATGCTCGACGCCCTCCAGCGCGGGGCGCCGAAGTACGAGGTCGACCTCGAGTTGCAGCGGTCGCTGCGCGACGTGCACGACCACGCGCTGCGGATCATCGACAAGGCCGCCGCGTTCCGCTCGATCCTCGAGAACGCCCTCACCGTCAACGCGACGATCGTCACGCAGCGCCAGACCGACACCGCGCTGCAGCAGAACGAACAGGTGAAGAAGATCTCCGGCTGGGCCGCGATCCTCTTCGGTCCCACACTCGTCGGCACGATCTACGGCATGAACTTCGTGTACATGCCCGAACTGGAATGGCCGCTCGGCTACCCCATGGCACTCGCGCTCATGGCGGCGACCAGCGTCACCCTCTACTGGGTGTTCCGCAAACGCCACTGGCTCTAACCGCGACGGAGCGCAGGTCCGGCCTCGCAGGGATGGGGACGGGACGGGCCGACCGGAGCCGGCCCGCCCGTCCCGCCAAGGAGTCTCGCGCGGCGGATCAGCCCCCGGTCGCGTTCTCGTACGCGCGGATGGCCGCTGCCTGCGCATCGGCGAGCGCCTCTTCCGGCGTCTTGTCGCCGAGGAGCGCCGCCGTGACGGCATTGTTCAGTTCGTTCTGGATGTCCTGGCCGGCCGGTGACGAGCCGAACGACTGTCCGTAGTCCAGCACGTCGTAGTACGTCGCGATGGTCTGGTCGAACCCGGCGTTGCCGCTCTCGACGACGTACTGCTCGCGGATCGACTGGTCCGGACCGGGCGAGCCGGTGAACAGGCCGGTGTTGATGCCGCCGTCATCCTCGCGCGTCGCGGCGCGAGCCTCGCCGGCCGCGTTCCACGCATCCTCGCTGGTCAGGTCGATCATCCACGCGCACGCTGCGGTGGGGTTCTTCGAACCCACCGGGATGACGAACGCCGAACCGCCGGCGACCGAGAAGGGGTTGCCCTCGCTGTCCTTGAACGGCACGGCCTCGATCTGGAGCTGGTCGACATACGGCGACAGCACGTTCGGGTACCACTGGGCGTCGACCTGCGCACCCACCTGGTCCTTGACGAACTGGTTCTCCTCGCCGAACGTGTCGAACGAGTCCGTGAAGCTCTTCACCGAGGCGTAGCCGCCCTGCGCGTCGTTGATCTGCTTGAGGATGTCGATGCCGGCGACGTTGCTCGGGTCGTCCAGCGTCGGTTTGCCGTCTTCATCGGTGAGCTGCCCGCCCATGCCGAGGATCCACAGCGGCGCCTGACCGGTCGAGACCGGGTCGAAGCCCAGTCGCGACGGGACGCCGCCGGATTCCTGGTACATCTTGCTGATCGCGCCCAGGAGTGCGTCAGGGTTGGAGGTGTCGATCTCCTCGTTGGTGACGCCCGCCTGGTCCATCACGCGCTTGTTCAGGATGATCGCCGGCGGCTGGTAGAACTGCGGCACCGCCCAGATCTCGTCGTCGTAGCGCACGTCGTCGACGACGAACGGGTACCAGTAGTCGTCGGGCGTGACGTCGTGCGCGCTGAAGCAGTCGTCCAGCGGCATGATCAGGTCCTGCGCGGCGTACTGGGTCACGTACCGCCGATCCATCTGCACGACGTCGGGCACGTCGCCGCTCGCGATGCGCGTGGTGAACTTCTGCGCGTCGAAGGCGGTCGCGTCGAGTTCGACGTCGACGTCGCTCAGCTGCTCCTCCGCATGGTCCAGCCTCGACTGACCGACGTCGTCGGCGTTCTCGAACCCCCATGCGGTGAGAGACCCGCTCGGCTCGGCGTCGAAGTCGACGTCGCCGCCCGTGCCCCCGCCACCGTTTCCGCCCCCGCCGCACCCGGTGAGGAGGACAGCGGATGCCGCCAGAGCGGCGATCCCGATCATGCGCGTGCGCATCTGTTTCCCTTTCGATCGGGGCGGCTCCGTCGCCGCCTCGCCGTGGGCGGGTCCGATGTGGGAGCCTCCACACGGACCCTTCTTGCCCACGCGCCGCGACGACGGCACTGCCCGCGTATTCATTGGTTTGTGATGTGTGCGTTCTGGAATCGATGCCGGCCGCGGCGCGGCATCCGTCTCATCCCTTCCTGCCCTGCGTCGCCACGCCCTCGATGAAGTAGCGCTGGCCGAACGCGAAGATGATGAGCATCGGCAGCGTGACGAGGAACGACGCGACCATGACGTACTGGTAGTCGCCCTGGCCGCCGGCGGTCGGGCTGTATTTCGTCATGGCGTAGGCGATGCCCAGCGGCGCGGTGAATTCGTCGACCGAGCCGGCATTGAGGTAGATCAGCGCGGCCTGCAGGTTGTTCCAGCTGGCCTGGAACTCGAAGAGGAACACGATGATGAACGACGGGATCGACAGCGGCATCGCGATGCGCCAGAACAGGCCCCAATAGCTGGCGCCGTCCAGGCGCGCCGCCTCGAAGAGCTCTTTGGGCAGACCGAGGAAGAACTGGCGCTGCAGGAAGATGTAGAACGCCGAGCCGAACAGGTTCATCCCCCACAGCGGCACCCACGTGCCCAGGAATCCCGTCTGCTTCCAGATGAGGTAGATCGGGATCATCGTGACGGCGCCGGGCAGCATCATCGTGGCGAGCACGAGTCCGAACAGCAGACCGCGACCCGGGAACTTGAAGTACGCGAGTCCGAACGCGACGACCGAGCTCGAGATCGCCACCGTTCCCGCTGCCAGCAGCGCGATGACGACGCTGTTCCACAGCCAGCTGAGCAGGGGCAGCTGGTTCCACACCTGGACGTAGTTCTCGGGCATCCACGTCTTCGGGATGAGCGCGTTGTCGAAGACCTCGCCGCGCGGCTTCAGGCTCGCCGACAGCAGCCACAGGAACGGGTACAGGAACAGCAGCCCGAACCCGACGAGGACGATCGTCAGGACGATCCGGCCCACGAGCGTCTTGGGACGCGCGAAAGAGCGGCGCCAGCCGGAGCGCTTCGGCATGGCGACTGCGACGGTCGCCGCCTCGGGCACGGGCCGCGCGACGCCCGGGGTCTGCAGCGACGCCGACATCAGCGGTCTCCCTCGTAGTACACGAAGCGGTTTCCGAACTTCACCTGGATGACGGTGATGATCATGATGATGACGAACAGCAGCCACGCCATCGCCGCCGCGAAGCCGAAGTTGAATTGCCGGAAGGCCTGCTGGAAGAGATAGATGGCATAGAAGAGGGATGCCTCGGGCGAGGCGTTGCTCTGATCCCGCCAGAACAGCAGGAAGGCCTGGTCGAACACCTGGAACGCCGCGATCGACAAGACGATGACGTTGAAGAACATCGCGCCGGAGATCATCGGCAGCGTGATCGAGAAGAACTTGCGCACCGCGCCCGCGCCGTCGAGCGACGCGACCTCGTAGAGCTCCTGCGGAACGTTCTTGAGAGCGGCGAGGAAGATGACCATGGTGCCGGCCACCGTCCACAGCGTCATGAGGACGATGCTCGGCTTCACCCACGCCGGGTCGACCAGCCACTGGGGACCCTCGATCCCGAAGATCCGCAGGAACTGGTTGATCACGCCGCTGTTGCCGTTGAGCATCAGGAAGAAGACGGCGGCCGTGGCGACGGCGGGCGTCATCTTGGGCAGGTAGTAGAGCGTGCGCCAGAAGCCCGCCGCGCGTGCGGCGCGGTTGAGGAGCAAGGCCAGGGTGAGGGCGAACATGATCTCCAGGGGCACCGCCATCACGACGTAGAAGAGCGTGTTGGCGAGCGAGACCCCCACGCGCGGGTCCTCGAAGAGGTTGGCGTAGTTATGGAAGCCGACCGGCTTCGCCGTGTTCGTGGCGAGGTTATAGTTGCTGAACGAGATGTACAGGCTGTAGACCATCGCGCCGGCCGTGAAGACGAGGAAGCCGATGATCCACGGCGAGATGAACAGGTAGCCCGCGAGCGTCTCACGCTTGTCGTAGTGCACCTTGGCCTTGCGCGGGCGTTCTTCGCGGCGCCGGCGCCCAGCGCGGGCTCGATCCTCCCGCCCGTCCGATGCCTCCTTCAGCGCTTCGACGACGGCATCGTTCTGCGGTGTCGTGATGCTCATCGCGGATCCTCGTGCAGCGAATCGTCTCGGCGGATCGTGTACGTCATGTCGTTCTCCACATCGACGGGTGGCATCGTCACCACACGCGAGGGACCGTCCGTCCGGGCGTCCGCCCCTCGCACCGCTCTCCCCACCCCATGGTCTGCGGCGGGTCCGCATCCGACGCGCGAGTGGCAGGACGCCCGGCCTCGGGTGCGGTCACGCGGCGATGGTAGACACGCCGCGACGACGCGATCACGGGGCTTGCGCGAGAGCGGTGTCGTGTGCTTGTCCGCCCGCGATCGTGCTCAGTCGCCCCCTCGCGATAGGTTGTGTCACGGCAGTGGACCATGGCTCTCTGCCGCCCTCCCCCTGGCCCGGTGGCATGCCGCTCACGAAAGACACCGCCCTCGATGACGATGGACCAGCAGTTGCCCGACGAGCTGTCGGACTTCGCTGATCTCCTGCGCGATGAGCAGCAGTTCCCGGCTCGCGGCAGCGGAGTCGACCCGCAGGTCCGGCGCGCACGTCGACGCCGGGGGTGGGTCATCACCGCCATCGTGTTCGCTCTGCTGTTCGGCACCGTCGGCGGTTACCTGGGCTGGGCGCTGACCGCGCCCGTCGCCGCTCCCGCCACGGTCTCGCGCGCCCCGGCGGCGCCTGTACCGGCGGCGGCATCTCTCGCACTCCCGGCGACCGGCGCGTCGGCGATCAGCGTGGCGGGCGGCGACCCGTACCTGGGTCCGACGGCGAGCGGTATCTGGGCGACGAGCGGGACCGACGAGCCGCGCGCCATCGCCAGCATCACCAAACTCATCACCGCGCTGGTCGTCCTCGACGCGAAGCCGCTCGCCGATGCGGCGGACCCCGGGCCGACGATCACGTTCGACAAGGCCGATCACGACCTCTACGACAAGTACTACGTGATGGGCGCGACGATCGCCGCCATGCCGACGGGCAGCACCATGTCGCTTCGCGACGCCCTGGCCACGATGCTCGTCCCGTCGGCGAGCAACTACGCCGAGGCCGTGTCGACCTGGGCGTTCGGCTCGCAGCGAGCGTTCGTGTCGGCGACCAGGAGATGGCTCGCCGCCCACGGCCTCGCCGGCACGACGATCGTCGAGCCGACGGGCATCAGCGCCTCCAACACGAGCACGCCGAGCGACCTCATCGCTCTGGGCAGGCTCGCCGCCGCAAATCCCGCGATCGCGCAGATCGTCGCGACCCCGGCGCTGTCGCTGCCCGGTCCCGGCGGGATGTCCAACACGAACTCGCTTCTCGGAGTCGACGGGATCACGGGACTGAAGACCGGCAACCTGGGCGACAACAGCTACAACCTGCTGTACACCGCGACGCTGGACGTGGGCGCGGCGGAACCGCTGAGCGTGATCGGAGTGGCGCTGGGCGGCGCGACCCGCCAGTCGGTGAACGCCGACGTCGTCCGCACGCTCGACAGCATCCGCGCCGGCTTCCAGCAGGTGCCGCTGGTCGCGCGAGGCCTCGAAGTGGGCTCGTACTCGACGCCGTGGGGATCCACAGCCCGCGTGATCGTCGCCGACGACGCTTCGATCTTCACGTGGTCCGACACCCCGATCACGGTCGCGATGGACACGGTGACGCCGAAGACCTACGAGGACGGCGAGTTGGTCGGCAGCATCACGTGGACGGCCGGGCCGAACACGACGAGCGTGGCGCTCGAGATCGACGGCAGCATCATCCCGCCCACCGAATGGTGGCGATTGACCCACCCGTCGGAGCTCGGCACGGAGTAGCCGTGGCCACGCCGAGAAGACGACCATCGGATGACGCCACCGCGGTGGCCGCGGCACCCAGATGCCCGTCCGTGAGGGCGTCGGTGGTCCTCCCGCTGCCCTCGCCGGCGGCTTCGCGGGCGGACGGACGGTCAGTTCGCGCCGCGACCGGTCTCGGCCTACTGGAGCAGTTCGAGTTCGTCGTCGTCGGCGGGGCAGCTGATCCCGGGGTGTGCTTCGTGTGACCTGCGACCGCGACACGCGTCGTTGAGGGGTCGCGACGCGTTGACCAGCTCGAAAGTTAGTATATTTGTTCTTGTGCGCAAAGGCATTCTTCGATAGAATATCGTATAGAGATTCGATGGATGAGAGAGGCTCCGGCAACGGAGCGGTGGGATGGCGCGGCGTGAGCCGCGGGATGTCGACAGGGCGCAGGACGCGTCGGGATCTCTCGCCTTTTGTCCCCCTCTCGTCTGCGAGTCCCCGATGTCTGCCACGCACGCGTTCGACGCCCCCGGTGATCCCGGTCATCCGGCGGACGACGCGCTGCCGGCGGGAGGGGCGAGCGGCATACGGCTGGTGGCCGGGTTCGAGGCCGGTCGGCGAGAACGCGCCGCCGCTGACGCTGCGGAGATACGACTGCTCGCCGACGCTGCCGCATCGGTGCGTGCGCCCGTCGGCGCGAGCCCGGAGCAGGTGCGACGGGCCGAGCTGAGTCGACGCGCGCTCACCGCAGACCTTGCCACGTCGACCCGCGTGTCGGAATGGACGATCACCCGGCTGCTGTCCGACTCCGCGGACCTCTGCACACGGTTCGCGCCCGGGGTGGAAGCGCTGGCCGTCGGCGAGATCTCGCGGCAGCAGCTGGCTGTGATCCACGACATCGGCGATCCCATCACCGACGATGCGGCCCGCTTCGAGTTTCTCGCCCTCGCGCTGGATCGCGCCACCACCCTCACGCCGGCTCGGCTCGCTTCGGTGCTCAAGGTGATCGCCGAACGCTTCCTGGACCGCACCCTCGAGGAACGCCACGAAGCGGCGGCCGCCAGGCGGGACGTGGGCGTGGTCGACCAGCCCGACGGTCTGGCGACCCTCATACTCACCCACGAGGCCACCCTCATCCACGGCATCCATGACCGCCTCACTGCGCAGGCCCGCTCCGTCGTCGCCGCGCGAGAGCCCGCCGACCCGGTACGCCATGAGGGCGCAGCCGGTCCCGGCGACGGTGGCGGCGACCGCGACCACCGGGCGAGCATCGACACGCGCACCATGGATCAGCTGCGTGCGGACATCGCCACCGACCTGCTCCTCACCACCGGACCGCAGGACTGCGTCGCCGGCGACGGGCTCGACGCGATCCGCGCTACCGTGCAGGTCACCGTGCCCGTGCTCGCCATGACCGGCGTCTCCAGCGAGCCCTGCGTCCTCGCGGGCTACGGACCCATCGATCCCGATACGGCACGTAGGCTGGCCGCCGGGGCTACCGGCTGGGAACGCGTGATGACCTCCCCGGTCACCGGAGCGGTCCTCGCCGTCGACCGCTATCGGCCTGGCAAGCGATTGGACCGATTCCTCGCGGCCCGCGACGAGCGCTGCCGTTTCCCCGGCTGCCGCATGCCGGTCTGGCGATCCGATATCGACCACACCATCGACGCCGCCCACGGCGGCTCCACCAGCCACCGCAACCTCGCTCATCTCTGCCGTCGGCACCACACCCTGAAGCACCACAGCGCGTGGACCGTGGCGCAGACCAGCCCCGGCGTGCTGGTCTGGACCAGCCCGACGGGCCGCGCACACACCGACAAGCCCGAACCCGTCGTCCGCTTCGTGATCGACGACGAGGTCCAACGGCGACGACAGATCATGCGCGAGCGTTGGCTGTTCACCGACGGAGCCCCACCCGGTGTCCCCGGCGGCCCGCCCTTCTGACCAGGTCGCCCGCCCCTCTCACCCGGTCGCCCGCCCCTCTCTGACCGGGTCGCCCGCCCACGCCAGTTCTTCCGGGCCCGCTGCGCCCCGCAGGCTGTCGGTGCATTGCAGCTGCTTCCCGAACGGCGCGCCCTCTCACGGCGTTGCGCTCCGAGCCATCGCGAAGCGGTGCAGCCAAGATCATGGAGTGAGTGGCGCAGGTCACAGCGGAGTGAATGGCACAGGGGACGGCGGCGTGAGCGGCGGACAGAACGGCGGAGCGACAGATCGGACTCGAGCGGCATACGACGAGGTGGCGGCCAGCTATGCCGCCATGATCCCCGACACGCGGTACGAGGCCGCCGTCGATCTGGCGATGGTGAAGCACTTCGTCGATGCGATCGCCGCGCGTCCGGCCGCTGTGCTCGATGCCGGCTGCGGTACGGGGCGCATGATCAGCTACCTGACCAGCCTCGACTCCGAACTCGACATCGCCGGCAGCGATCTGTCTCCGGCGATGCTCGACCAGGCGCGGGGAGTCCACCCGGAGCTCGAACTCGTGCAGGGCGACAACGCCGCCCTTCCTTTCGCGGACGCCCGGTTCGACGGCGTGCTCGCGTGGTACTCGACCATCCACACTCCGCCGCACCAGCTCGGTGAGGTGTTCGGCGAGTTCCATCGTGTGCTTCGGTCGAGCGGAGTGCTGCTGCTGGGGTTCCAGGCCGGCACCGGCGACCGTCGACTCGACAGGCCGTACGGCCACGACGTGGACCTGACGGCGTACCTTCACCACACGCCGTACGTCAGAGACGCCCTCGCAACAGCGGGCTTCTCGACAGTCGCGGTGCTCGATCGCGGTCCACGCGGCGTCGAGAAGCACGCGCAGGGATTCGTGCTCGCCAGCAGGGCCTGACCTTCGGAGACGGCGCCGGCGGTGGAGCGCGAGCTGTACGTCTCATCATGATCACGAACCAGCCGACCGGCCGGGCCGAGTTCGCCCGGCATGTGCTGGATCAGCTCTTCGACGAGGCCTGAGCGGTTCGACATGCCCGCCACGCCCGTCGTGACCGCGGAGCCGCCCCGATGTGACGGTCGCGCTGCCGGCTGCACCGCGACGGCCGGCAGCGCGAGTCACACCGTCAGCAGCACCTTCGTGGCGCGGCGCTCGTCCATCGCGCGATAGCCTTCGGCAGCCTCATCGAGCGGCAGCGTCAGATCGAAGACCTTGCCCGGATCGATCTTGCGGTCCCAGATGAGCTGGATCAGCTCCGGCAGGAACCGGCGCACCGGGGCGGGCCCGCCGTGCAGGTGCACACCGGAGAAGAACAGCTCGAGGCCGTCGAGCGACACGTCGTGCGAGACGCCGACGTAGCCGACGTGGCCGCCGGCCCGCGTCGCGCGGATCGCCTGCATCATCGACTCCTGCGTCCCGACGGCCTCGATCACGCTGTGGGCGCCGTAGCCGCCGGTGAGCTCCTTGATCCGCGCGACACCCGCGTCCCCGCGCTCCTCGACGATGTCGGTCGCGCCGAACTCGCGGGCGAGCGCCTGCCGGTCGGCGTGGCGGCTCATCGCGATGATCCGCTCGGCGCCCAGCTCCCGCGCGGCGAGGATGCCGAGCAGACCCACCGCGCCGTCGCCGACGACCGCGACGGTCTTGCCCGGGCCGGCTTCGGCGGCGACCGCCGCGAACCAGCCGGTGCCCAGGACGTCGGATGCCGCCAGCAGCGACGGGATCAGCTCCGGGTCGGGCGCGCCCGGCGTGGCGACGAGGGTCCCATCGGCCATGGGGATGAGCGCGTACTCGGCCTGCGTGCCGATCGCTCCCATCGGGTACGCGTGGATGCATCGGGACTGGTAGCCCGCCTGGCAGATCTCGCAGGTGTTGTCGGACGCGAAGAACGATCCGACGACGAAGTCGCCGACCTTCACCTGCGACACCTTGTCGCCGATCTCGGTCACGACACCGACGTATTCGTGGCCCATCGGCGTGTGGTCGACCGCGTCGTCGCCGCGGTACGGCCAGAGGTCCGACCCGCAGATGCAGGAGGCGGCGAGACGGATGATGGCATCGGTCGGCCTCGTGATGGTCGGGTCGGCCCGCTCTTCGACCCGGACGTCGCCGGGGGCGTGCATGACGACTGCGCGCATGTGGATTCTCCTTGTAGTCGTGGTGAGGGATGTCGGTGGGGACGTAGTCGGGTTGAGGGACGTTCGAGTTTCAGACGGATGCCGCGACCGCTGCCTGCTCCGGCACCTGCTCCGTGTCGGAGCCGGCCCCGCGCCGGCGGGCGAGGGCGAAGAAGGCGACGGCCGAGAGTCCGACAGCGACGACCGTCACGAGGCCGAGCGGGAGGATGCTCGCGGCACCCGCCACACCGACCAGCGGAGCGGCGACCCCGCCGAAGCCGAAGCGCACCATGCCCAGCAGCGACGACGCCGTTCCGGCCATCTGCGGATAGCCTACGAGCGCGAGGGTCGTCGCGGGCGGAGAGCTGATCGCGACGCCGACCGAGAGCGCGAAGAGCGCGACGATCACGACCCAGAGCGGCATCGGAGTCAGCCCTGCGACGAGCAGCCCCGCCGCGCCGCCGCCGGCGACGATGACGCCCGCGACCAGCGTCCCGCGAACGCTCCAGCGCTCGGCGAGCCGGCCGGCGACGTAGCCGAACACCATGAACCCCGCCGAGTTCAGGCCGAACGCCAGCGCGTAGCCGAGGGGGCTCAGTCCGTAGATGTCCTGGAGCACGAACGTCGCTCCCGCCAGGTACGCGAACAGCGCCGCGTAGAGGAACCCCTGGTTGAGCACGGCACCCAGGAACGGGGCATCCGTCACCAGGGTCCGGTAGTCGCGCATCGTCTGGGCCCACCCGCCACGTGTGCGACGGGAGGCCGGCAGCGTCTCGGGAAAGGCGACCGCCGCGATCACAAGAATGCCGGCGCCGACGACGGCGAGCACGGCGAACAGCCCGCGCCAGTCGGTGACGGCGGTGAGCAGCCCGCCGAGGAGCGGCCCGATGACGGCGGCGAGACCACCGACGACGGTCAGTCGGCCGTAGAAGCGGATGAGCGCACCGCCGGAGTAGACGTCGCGACCCGCGGCCTGCGCGATGACGATGCCGACGCCGCCGGCGAGGCCCTGCACGAAGCGCGCGACGATCAGCATCTCGACGGTCGGGCTGGCGGCGCAGAGCGCCGACGTCGCGACGTACGCCGCGACGCCGACAAGCAGGATGCCGCGGCGGCCGAAGCGATCCGACAGCGGGCCGGCGAGCAGCTGGCCGGCGGCGAGTCCCACGAGGCATGCCGTGATGGTGAGCTGTGCGATCGAGGTCGACGCGTCGAGGTCGGCGGTGAGGGCCGGCAGGGCGGGCAGGTACAGGTCCATCGAGATCGGGCCGAACACCGTCAGCAGGAGCAGCAGCGTCGGCAGCAGCCGGGTGAGGGCAGGGCGCAGCGGGGCGGCGGAATCGGTCATGCATCGAGCCTCGCCCACGGGCGATGGCGGGGGGAGTTCCTGATGAGACGTGTATCGACAGGGCACCCTTCGCCGGCCGGAGTCGATCTAGCCTTCTCCTATGGACAATCGAGCCGAGGTCCGCGAGTTCCTGATGACGCGCCGCGCCCGCGTCACACCGGACGCTGCGGGCATCGCCGCCGGATCGGGTCGGCGGGTCGCCGGGCTCCGCCGTGGCGAGGTGGCCGTGCTGGCGGGGGTCAGCGTCGAGTACTACGCGAAGCTGGAGCGCGGCGCGATCGCCGGTGCGTCGGCGTCGGTGCTGGATGCCATCGCCCGCGCCCTGCAGCTCGACGACGCCGAGCACGCCCACCTGCTGGACCTGGCTCGCGCGGCGGACGGCATCCCGACCAGCGGTCGCCCCCGGCGGCGCGCCGCGCGGCCGGCGGCCGCCCGGCCGAGCCTGCAGTGGGCCCTCGCGTCGATCACCGACGGGGTCGCGTTCGTCCGCGATCCGCGTCAGAACCTCCTCGCCGTGAACGAGCTGGGCCGCGCGTTCTACTCCCCGGTCATCGGCGACAGCGGTCGGGTGCCGAACCTCGCCCGCTTCCAGTTCCTCGACCCGGCCGCCCGGGAGTTCTACCCCGACTGGGATCGGTTCGCCGAGATGTGCGTCGGGGTGATGCGCGCCGAGGCCGGCCGCGATCCGCACGATCCCGCCATGCAGGAACTGGTCGGCGAGCTGTCGACGCGCAGCGAGACCTTCCGCCGGCTGTGGGCGGCGCACGATGTGCGCACACATGGCGCGGGCACGAAGCGGTTCCATCACCCGGTCGTGGGCGAGCTCATCCTCGCGTACGAAGAGCTGGCGCTCACCGCCGAGCCCGGCAACGTCATGCTGATCTACACCGCCGAGCCCGGTTCGCCCTCCGCCGAGCGCCTCCGCCTGCTCGCCTCGTGGGCGGCGACCCACCGGCCCGACGAGGCGGCGAGCGCCGACCTGCTCGCGGCAGACGGCGCCTGAGGGGCCTGCCGCACGGTCCCGGTCGTGGAGCGAGCGAGGAACGAGCGCGACGATACCCGCCGCGCCCGGCGCTGCTCGCAGTCCCGAGCCGTTTCGTCTCGGTCGCTGGCGCTCCCTCGCTCAACGACCGGAGGTCAAGGTCCCGGTCGTTGAGCGAGCGAGGAACGAGCGAGACGAAACGCGCCGCGGCCAAGGTCCCGGTCGTTGAGCGAGCGAGGAACGAGCGAGACGAAACGCGCCCCGGCCAAGGTCCCGGTCGTTGAGCGAGCGAGGAACGAGCGAGACGAAACGCGCCGCACCCGGCGCTGCTCGCAGTCCCGAGCCGTTTCGTCTCGGTCGCTGGCGCTCCCTCGCTCATCGACCGGAGGTCAAGGTCCCGGTCGTTGAGCGAGCGAGGAACGAGCGAGACGAAACGCGCCGCGATCACTGCACGGGCGAGACGTCCCGCATCGCCTGCGCGAGCGCGGGGTTTCGACCGGCGAGGTGGTCCGTGATGTTCTCACGCACCTCCGCGGACTTGTTCTGGCTGAGCTTGGCGCGGGCGTCGAACCGCGTGACGCGCAGGCGCAGGCCGACGGTGCCCTTCGCGATGCGGCGCGTGCCGGCCTCGTCCTCGCCGAGGCTGCGCGCGTGCGGATGCCCCGCCTCGAAGTGGTCCGTCAGGCGCGAGAGCATGGCGTAGTTGGCCTCCTCGGTGAGGATCTCCGGCGTGCCGTACAGGTGCGCCGTGATGTGATTCCAGGTCGGGACGAGGTCGCCGGGGGCGTACCAGCTCGGCGAGACGTAGTCGTGCGGCCCCTGCACGATCACGAGCATCTCGTGGCTGCCGAGCTCGTGCAGCTCGTCGTCGGGCCGGCCGAAATGGCTGAGCAGGACGATGTCCTCGGCCTCCTCGTCGAGGAGCACCGGGTAGTGCGAGGCGACCAGCCCGTCTGCCGTGTGCGAGACGAACGTCGCCCACGGGTGACGGCGGATCAGCTCCTTGACCTGCTCGGGGTCGGTCATGAGATAGCGCGGCGTGTGTCGCATCAGCGTTCCTTTCGGATGAGTCGGGTGCGGACGGCGAGACCGGCGCAGGCGATGACGGCAAGCCCGCCGAGCAGCGTGGGCAGCCCGATGCGCTCGTGCAGGAAGAGGGCGGACCACAGGATGCCGAGCACGGGCTGGATGAGCTGCACCTGGCTGACCTGGGCGATCGGGCCGATCGCAAGCCCGCGGTACCAGGCGAAGAAGCCCAGGAACATGCTGACCGCCGCGAGGTAGGCGAACGCCGCCCACTCGACCGGCCCGGCAGCGGGCGGCTGCTGGACGACGGCGACGATCGTCGCGACCGTCATGAGCGGCGCGGCCAGCACGAGCGCCCACGACACCGTCTGCCACGCGCCGAGCTCGCGGGCGAGCAGCCCGCCCTCCGCGTATCCCATGGCGCAGAGCAGCACCGCGAAGAACAGCAGGAGATCGGCCTGGTGCAGCTGTCCGAGACCCCCGTTCTGCAGCGAGGCGAAGGCCATCGCCGCGACGGCGCCGAGGCTCGCGAACACCCAGAACGACACGGCCGGGCGCTCCTTGCCACGGAGCACCGCCATGACCGCGGTCGCGGCGGGAAGGAGGCCGATGACGACGACGGCATGGTTCGCCGGCACCGACAGCAGAGCGTACGAGGTGAGGAGCGGGAAGCCCACGACGACCCCGGCTGCCACGACGGCCACGCGCGCCCACTGCACGGCGTCGGGCCAGTGCTGACGGGTGAGCGAGAGCGCGACGGCCGCCAGCGCGGCGGCGACCACGGCGCGGCCGGCTCCGATGAACAGCGGCGACAGTCCGCCGACTGCGACGCGGGTGAACGGCAGCGTGAATGAGAACGCGACAATGCCGACGAGTCCCCATCCCAAACCCGCGAACCGGTGTAGCACCGGCGCAACGGACAGAGTAGCGCTACTATCTTGTGTCATGAGTCAGGATAGCACTACGCGCATCGCGGTCGGCATCCGCGCCTGGATCGCCACCGCGCCGCCCGGCGCGCGTCTCCCGTCCAACCGCGCGCTGGTCGCCGAGCACTCGGCGAGTCCGGTGACCGTGCAGAAGGCCATGCGGACGCTCATCGACGCCGGGCTCGTCGAGAGCCGGCCCGGCATCGGCACGTTCGTGCGAGCCGTGCGCGCGACGAGGCCGGCCGACTACGGCTGGCAGGCCGGGGCGCTGGGCGCGCCCCCGGCACGACTGTCGGCGCTGTCCTCGACCCAGCGGTCCGTCGCGCCCGACGCCATCGGACTGCACTCCGGGTATCCGGCATCCGATCTCCTGCCGGAGCGTGCGGTGCGCGCCGCGATCTCCCGCGCGGCGCGCTCCAGCGCCGCGATCACCCGTTCCCCGGTGACCGGCATGCCCGAGCTGCAGGAGTGGTTCGCTCACGAGCTGGCTGCCAGTGCTCCCTCGGGCGTCACCCCGCCCGCGGCACGGGACGTGCTGGTGATCTCGGGCAGCCAGAGCGGCCTGTCGTCCATCTTCCGCGCGGTCGTCGGGCCCGGGCAGCCGCTCCTCATCGAGTCGCCCACCTACTGGGGCGCCATGCTCGCGGCGGAGCAGGCCGGCGTCATCCTGGTCCCCGTTCCCTCCGGCCCCGACGGTCCCGATCCCGACGAGGTCGACCGGGCGCTGGAGCGCACCGGAGCCCGCGCGTTCTACGCGCAGCCGACGTTCGCCAATCCGATGGGCGGTCAGTGGACAGCTGAGGTCGCGGACGCCGTCCTCGAGGTCGTCCGCCGGCGAGGCGCGTTCCTCGTGGAGGACGACTGGGCGCATGATCTCGCGATCGACGCCGATCCCCGCCCCATCGCCGCACACGACGACGACGGCCACGTCATCTACCTGCGCTCGCTCACCAAGAGCGTGTCGCCGGCGCTGCGCGTGGCATCCGTCATCGCCCGTGGGCCGGCGCGCGAGCGCATCCTCACCGATCGCGCAGCCGAATCGATGTACGTCAGCGGACTGCTGCAGGCCGCAGCGCTCGACGTCGTCACGCAACCCGCGTGGCGCACCCACCTGAAGAGCCTGCGTCCTCAGCTGAGGGCGCGGCGCGACCTGCTGCGCGACAGCGTGCGCGAGCACGCCCCGACAGCGCATATCGAGACGACGCCGAAGGGCGGCCTCAACCTCTGGGCGCGACTGCCGGATGGCACGGATGCCGCGCTCGTCGTGCGCGAGGCCGAAGCGCGGGGGCTCATCATCGCCGCGGGAGACGAGTGGTTCCCCGCCGAGCCGTCGGGACCGTATGTGCGCCTGAACTACTCGAGCGACGATCCGGGACGATTCCCCGAGGCGGCGCGCATCCTCGGCGACGTGCTCGACGCTGTCGCAGGCTGATCCCCCCGCGCACCGCCCGTCGGATCGCCTCGCACCCGGCGTTGCTCGCCGGCCGGAGGCGTTTCGTCTCGGTCGCTGGCGCTCCCTCGCTCAACGACCGGAAGTCAAGGTCCCGGTCGTTGAGCGAGCGAGGAACGAGCGAGACGGAACGCGCCCCGAGCCTCCGCAGGGCCCCGGGGCGCGTTCCGTCGCTCTGGGCTACTTCGTCACGGCCACCTTGAGCGGGGCGCTCACCGTGGTGCCCGCCGCGTTGGTGAACTCCACCGTGTAGGTGTACGTGCCCTTCGCCTTGCCGGTGACCGGCAGCGTCGCGCGCTGCGCACCGGGCGAAGCGGCGGTCAGCGCACCGGCCCCGACCTCCACGCCGTTCTCGAGGAACCGGTACGACGTGGCGTTCGTGCCCCACCACAGGTCGGCGGTGACGGTGTACTTCCCATCGCCGTCCTTGTTGTCGGCCGACAGCACGGGCTTGGCCGGCGCGGCATCCGTCACCTTCACGGTGAGCGGCTGCGTCGCGGTGGTGCCCTTCGAGTTCACCAGCTGGCCGGTGAAGACGTAGGTGCCGTTCGGGAGGCCCTCGATGTCGACGACGGCACGCTGCGCGCCGGGCGACATCATGGTCAGCGGCACCTTGGCCACGAGCTCGCCATCGCGGTAGAGCTTGAACAGCGAGCCGTTCTCACCCCACCACAGGTTCATCGTGACCTGGAACGTCCCGTCCTTCAGGCCGGTGTCCCAGCCGTCGTTCGACGAGAGCACGCCCTTGGCCGGAGCCGTCTTCGCACCGTCGTTCGACGCGACCTCGGGAAGGGTGACGGATGCCGTGGCCACCGAGCGCTCGCCCTCGCCGAGGACGTTCACTCCCGCGATCTCGTACGCGTGGGTCGTGCCGAGCTCCAGCGCCTTGACGGTGCAGGTCGTGCCGCTCGTCTCGCACACCGGATCGGTGGCGCCGGCCTCGTAGACGCGATACCCGGTGAAGCCCGGTCCGGTGAGGGCCGAGGCATCCCACGAGACCTTGATGGAGGTGTCGCCAGCCAGGGCCGCGGTCGGGTTCTGCGGGGCGCCCGGAAGCGTCTGGTCGGCGACCGCGAGCCACGAGATGACCGGCTTCTCGCTGCCGGCACCCTCGTTGGTCACCAGGTACTCCACGGTGGCCGGGGCGGTCAGCGTGAAGGTGAGCGGAGCGGCGATCGGCGTGTTCGAGCCCGACAGCGGCACCGTGCCCTTGGCGAGCTCGGTTCCCCCGACCGACACCGTCTGGTACATCGCGCGGTTCACGCCCCACCACTCGGTGAATCCACCGGTGAGGGTGTACGTGCCCGCGTCGAGCGGCAGCCGGTAGACGAGCTTCGTGGTGTCCTGGTAGAGACCCGTCGAGTACTTGTCGTTGATGTCGGTGGTGCCCTTCGTCTTCATGCCGTCGGCGACGTAGCCCCACTGGTCGGCGGCCGTCGAGACCTGGTCGACCTTGTCGTTGCGCAGCGCCACCGAGCCGGCGACCGCCGTATACTGCGGCGATGCCGCACCGCTCGTTCCCGCGTCGATGTAGTACACCAGCGCCGGCGGAACGATCTCGAAGCCCGCGACGACAGCCTGGTCGGTGTCGGTCAGGCGACCGGTCACCGTGAGCTTCGCGTACTCGGTGCGCGGCTGTGCGGCGGATGCGGCATCCCACTCCACGGCCCGCTCGGTGCCCGCGACGACGACCGTCTCGGGCAGGTCGTCGTCGACGCCCAGAGCACGCTGCACCCCGAGGTCGCGCGGCAGACTCTGCACGTAGACCAGCGCCAGGCGGGCGTTGTAGCCGCTCGTGCCCGTCGTGCCGAACTCGAGATCCACCACGGCGTCGGCATCGATCGTGAGCGTCTGCGCGACCGGCGTGGCCGCGCCCGTCGACACGGCGGACTTGGTGGTCTCGGTGCCCGCCACCTTCACCTTGGAGTACACGTTGGTCGTGAGGCCCGCACGCGGCGCCTGCACGCCGACGATGTTGTACGAGCCCGCGGGCAGCGTGAGGTGATACGTGATCGGCTTGTTGAAGTCGGCACCGACGTACGACGAGCCCCAGTCCTGGGGGTTGCCGGCGGCCAGCGTCGTGGCCGCCGTGGAGTAGCCCCACGTCTCGCCGGTCGTCGTCCCGTCCCACTTCTGGTCGCTCGTGTCGTTGCGCAGCTCTGGGAAGGATGCCGCGGCCGCGGCGTAGGCCGATCCCTCCGGCGCACCCGACGAGCCGGAGTCGATGAAGTACTCGAGGTCGGCCGGGACGACGAGGACCGTGGCGCTGAAGCGCTGGTACACGCCGGACGAGAGCTTCTCGGTCGAACGACCCGTCGCAGCGAACGTGCCGAGCTCGGCCGTGGTCTTCGCGGCGGCGACGGAGCCGAGGCTCCAGGTGACCTTGGCGTCGACACCGGCGAGAGTCAGCTTGGCCGGCAGCGTGCGATCGGTCGAGGTGATCGACACCACGCCGAGGTTGATCACATCGGCGCTGACGTCCTTGGGCGTCAGGCCGTCGGCCGCCACCGTGAGCCGCGCGGCGAGCGCCGCGGCCCCCTCGGCGTCGAGGCCGTAGGCGTCGGCGTCGGCAACCGCGGAGGTCGCGTCGGCGAGCGCCGCCGCGAACACCGCCCATGTCTCGGCGCTGTACTCGCTCTCGTCCAGACCCTTCACCGAGTCGATCGCGGCGGCGAGCGCCGTGGTGTCCACCGCGGCGGAGTCCGCGGTGGCGGTGATCACGCCCACCGCGTCGACGTTGATCGAGGCGTCGTTCGCGGTCTTGATGACCACGGTGTGCGCAGCATCCTTCAGCCCTCGCAGGATGAACGTCGTCCGCTCACTGCCTGCGGCGAAGGTCGGTGCGGCCGCCACGATCGGGACGCCGTCCACGCTCACGTCGAGCGTGGTGGCGCCGCTGTTCGTGCCGATGATGTCGAGGCCGGTGCCGGTGAACGCGTACGTCATCGCCGCGCCCTTGGCCGTGCTCTTCGAGGCGGTGCGCTGCCACTCGAACATGCCCTGGCCGTTCGCGTGGCTCCAGCTCGCGTCGAAGGTCAGCACGGGCACGGATCGGTCCTCCCAGCTGGTCTGGTGCATGCCGTCGATGATCGTCGCGTAGTACGGCGTGTAGCCGGGCACGGTCTCGATCTTCAGGTTGTCGAACTGCACGAAGTTGAAGCTCGAGCCGAGCTGGATACGGCCGGCGGCCTGCGGCGCGGCATCCGTGTACGTCGCCACCTGCACGCCGTTGACGTAGGCGGTGTACACGGATCCGGCGACCTTCACCGCGATGTTGTTCCACACGCCCGCGCCGGTCTTGAAGCCGGCGGCCGGCGTGCTCGCCACGGTGCCCGTCGAGAGCGTCGCGCCGAAGCGCATGAAGGTCCAGGCGCCGGTCGGGTCGATCTTCAGCTCCGCGACGGAGACGCTCTGTCCATTGGCCGTGCCGCCCTGCTCGCGCGCGCCGATGGTCGCGTACTGCGAGCCGGTCGCCTCGAACAGCACGTCCGACGAGACCGTGTAGTTCGTCCACCGCGCGTCGCCGATCGTGGTCTTCGGGTCACCGGCGTTCCATGCTCCGCCGGCCATGCCCGGGCCGACCTGCTGACGCAGCACGCGGTCGTGCGCCGAGTCGGCGGTCGCGACCGATTCGAACGCGCCGTTGGTGTCGTTGGTGTAGCGGGGCGTCGCGCCGATGTCCTCGTTCTGCACCGCGGGCGTTCCTGCGGGCCTCGCCGCGGCGCCGCGACTGTCGAGGTACGACTGGCCGGAATCGATCAACTGACCGCTCTCCGGGTCGTAGCTCTTGATCGCGCCTTCTTCGCTGTAGTCGAAGTCGTCGGCGTAGATGAACGCGTCGTCGATCACGCCGTTGACGTTGCCGCTCGCGTCGGTGTCGAGCACATCACGGCCGCCGTCGGCATCCGTGTACTCCTTCGACGTGGGCAGCGCGCTGCCGTAGCCGTCCTTGGCGGTGAGGGCGCCGCCGGCGCCCGGGGTCGCGTGGTCCAGCGTCGTGACCGTGAGCGCCGACCACGGCTTGACCGTGACGGTGTACGCGCCGTCGGCGGCGGGCGTGAGCTCGCCGACCGGCTTGAGGTAGTTCGCGTCGTACGCCTGCCCAGCGTCGGCGGCCCGGGTCTCCCAGAGCTCGGCCGTCTGGTCGGCGCCGAGGTTCAGGTCCTTCGCGACGATGCGGTACGTCTTCGTGAAGGTGCTGTCGTTGATGATGACCGTCGAGAAGTCCGAGGCGTCGGGCGCCGCCAGCGTCGTGTACGACGCCCCGCCTGCACGCGCTCCGCTGGGCGGGTTGCCGGTGCCGAGCTCGCTCTTTGAGGCCTGCGGGATGGCCCGCCAGATGCCGGCCGTGTTGTCGGCGTTCTCCCACCCGAGCTTCGCGAACTGAGTGAACTGCTCGATGACCGCGAGGCCGCCGTCGTAGTACATCCAGCCCGACCACGGGTCGCGGGCGTTGACGAGCTCCTTCGACGAGTACTGGAACCCGTCGTAGAAGGATCCGATGGCGGGCTGGAAGATGTTCAGCGTCCGGCGCGAGGCGGCGAACCCGGTGGTCACCCAGTTGCCCATCTCGAGCGCGCTGTTGGTGCCGCCGAACTGGGTGCCGAAGCCGCCCTGCTCGTTGCTGACGTTGTTGTTGGGGCGGTCGGCCGAGCTGGAGAAGGTCGACTGGCCCTCCGAGTTCCAGACCTCCTTGTCGAGCTGCTCGGCGATCTTCTTCATGTTGCCGGCGCTGTCATCGGCGCTGGAGTAGTGGAATCCCACGACGTCGACGGCGTCGCGGAGCGAGGCGTCGGTGGCCGAGGTCATCGCGTTGCCGAACGACACCGGCGGCGTGCCGACGGTGTCGGCGGCGACGGTCTCGATCGCGTGGAAGAGGTTCTTCTCCTCCTCCGAGGCGAAGCCGTTGCTGGGGTCGGAGGCGTCGGCGCCCTGGTACCCCGCGGTGTCGGCCGCGACCCAGGCGGAGAAGTTCTTGTACAGCTGGATGTTGGGGGTGCTGGTCTCGTTCGTGTCGGGGTTGATCGAGTCGACCATGACGCCGTAGGCGCGGTAGGCGGCCAGCACGGTGTTCTTGAACCAGATGTACTGGTCGGCGTCGTTCTGCACCCACGCCGGGCGGTTCCACCGCAGGAGGCTCAGGTGGACGTCGCCATGTGCGACGAGCTGCGCGTCGGCGGCGAGCTGGAAGCCTGGCTCGCGCTGCACGTTGGGGTATTCGTCGCGCGTGCGCATCGTCGACGCGTTGGGGCCCGTCGAGGTGTTGCGGTCGTTGCCCATCTCGATCTTGACGGTGTTCATGATCGGGTGGTCGCCCCCGAAGAGCGTCTCGATCAGCTCCCAGTACTTGTCGGGATGCTGCGACTTGTAGTCGAGGAGGAGCGCGCTGGTCGAGTTGGCCGACAGCACACCGAAGCCCTTGAACGTGAGACCGTTCTTGTTCAGTGCGGCCGCCGCGACGTCGGCGCCGGTGACGTTCACGACGACCGGGTCGGTCACCGCCGCCTGCGCCATGGTCGGCACGGCGAGCGGGGCCACGATCACCGCGGCGGTCACCGCCGCCGCCACCGCGATCCTCATCCTGCGCGTGGGCTTCTGAGCGTCCTTCGGACGAGGCGTCCCTGCCTGCGACATCGCAGTCTCCGTTTCCTGGGGCTGTGCACGTGCGCTCGCGAACCGGGGCCGGCTTCGACGCACGAAAGGGGCACGACCGCGTGCCCGCAGCGAGATCCTGCATCGGAAGAGGCGTACGCCGAAAGCCATTCGAACAGATTCGTTCATGCTTGAACCGATTCGACCACAGTTGTACGCTGAGGCGATCATGGAGCCGCCTCTCGACCCGCCCGCCTTCGGCCTCTCCCGCCGCGAGCACATCCTGGACGAGCTGCGCCGGACGGGCTCGGTCCGCGTCGCCGATCTCGCCCGCGAACTGCGGGTGTCGGAGCTCACGATCCGCCGCGACATCGGCCATCTCGCCGATCGCGGACTCGTCACACGCGTGCACGGCGGCGCGACGCTGCGCAGCCGGCTCGACACCACGGTGCCCGCGTCGGCGGGAGCGCCCATCCGATTTCGCGTCGGCATGGTGGTGCCGTCGCTCAGCTACTACTGGCCCCACATCATGATCGGCGCGCGCGCGGCAGCCACCGACCTCGGCGTCCAGCTCATCCTGCGCGGCGCGAGCTACTCCGTCGACGACCAGCGCCGCCAGATCTCCTCACTCGTCGAATCGGGCAGCCTCCACGGACTCATCGTGGCGCCCGAGACGCTCGGGGCCGACGGTCGGGCACTGCTGCACTGGCTGGAAGCGCTGCCGATCCCCGTCGTGCTGGCCGAGCGACGGGTGCCCTCCGCCCTCGCCCTGACGAGGCTCGAGTGGGTCACCACCGACCACGTCTTCGGAGGCTCTTTGGCCGCCGACCACCTCGCCTCGCTCGGACACCGCCGCGTCGGCATCCTGACGTCCGCCGGCTCCCCCACGTCGTGGCAGCTGCGCCGCGGCTGGGACCGCGCGGTGGCAGACCTGGGCTTGGAGTGCCTCGTTGACGTCGATGCGACGCCCGACGCCCTCGACGGCGTCGCGCGCGAGGCGCTCATCGCCGACCTGCTCGAGCGCTGCCGCGAGACCTCCACCACCGCGCTGCTGATCCACAACGACCCGCAGGCGGTGCTGCTGGAGCAGTACGCCCGTGACCACGGCTGGTCGATCCCAGCCGACCTCGCCATCATCGCCTATGACGACGAGGTCGCCGAGAGTGCCGAGCCCCCGATCACGGCCCTGCGCCCGCCCAAGCAGCACGTGGGGCGACTCGCCGTGGAGACGATGGTCGCGCGGCTGAGCGAGGGCAGCCGCCGCCCCGTGCAGCGTGTGCACCTGCTGCCCGAGCTGCTGCCTCGCGACTCGACGCTGCGCCCGGGCCGCTGACCCCCCGGAATCGCAAAGGGTAGATCTCCGCGCTCTGCGTGGTGCGGGCATCTGCCCTTTCGCGCGTCCCCCAGGACGGGCTGAGCAACGCCGCGTTTGCACGAACGATGCTTCAGTGCAAAAATGCATTCCGTGACTGATAGTGCAGAAGGGCTTCGTGAGCGCCGGCGTTCCGAGACGACGCGAACACTGATCCGCTCGGCCCGGCGCCTGACCGCCGAGCACGGCCTCAGCGGGTTCACGGTCGAGGAGCTGTGCGCTGAAGCAGACGTGTCGCGGCGCACCTTCTTCAACTACTTCGCGTCGAAGGACGACGCCGTGCTCGGCATCCCGCTGGAACGATCGGATGCCGCGGCCGTCGCCCGCTTCCTCGCCCACGGATCCGAGGGGCCGGCTCTCTCACCGAACCTGCTGACGGAGCTCGCGCTGCTCGCCGAGGAGCGCTGGCGCGCCCTCGACATCGCGCCCGACACCGTGCATGACCTGTTCCGCGCGGTCGAGAAGGAACCCCGCCTGCTCGCGCGGATGCTCGAGCTCGGCGCCGAGAGCGAGAAGTTCGACGCGCGGCTGATCGAGCAGCGCGAGAACCTGCCGTCGGGCGACCTCCGCGCGCAGGTGGCCGCCCAGGTCGTCGGCGCCCTCGTCCGCTCCGCCGCCGGCGAGTTCCTCGTCCCGGGCAGCGACGACACCTTCATCGACATCTTCGAACGGCGCGTCGCCGCGGCGCGCGCGCTCTTCGCCACACAGAACGCACTGATGGGATCGCCCGAATGACCACCGCCACCGTCCCCACCGTCAGACCCGACGGTGACGCGCCGTTCCTGCTCACGCAGCGGCGCATCTGGATCATCTTCTCCGCCCTGATCGCGGGCATGCTGCTGTCGAGCCTCGACCAGACGATCGTCTCGACCGCGATGCCGACGATCGTCGGCGAGCTGGGGGGCGTCTCGCACCAGGTCTGGATCACGACCGCCTACATCCTCGCGACGACCATCGTCATGCCGATCTACGGCAAGTTCGGCGACGTGCTCGGCCGGCGGCGCCTGTTCATGGTCGCGATCGCGATCTTCACGCTCGCCTCCGTGGGCTGCGCCTTCGCGACGGACTTCTGGATGTTCGTGGTCTTCCGCGCGATCCAGGGCCTCGGCGGCGGCGGGCTGATGATCCTGTCGCAGGCGATCATCGCCGACATCGTGCCGGCCGACCAGCGCGGCAAGTACCTCGGTCCCCTCGGCGGCATCTTCGGCCTCGCGGCCGTCGCCGGCCCGCTCCTGGGCGGCTTCTTCGTGGATCACCTCACCTGGCAGTGGGCGTTCTACATCAACATCCCCGTCGGCATCGCGGCGTTCTTCGTCGCCGTGTTCGCGCTGAAGCTTCCGAACAAGCGGGCCGAGAAGCCCATCGACTGGCTCGGCGTGCTGTTCCTCACGGCGGCGACGACGTGCCTCATCTTCTTCACCGACTTCGGCGGCTCTGCCGACTTCGGCTGGGACTCGAGCGCCACCTGGGCGTGGGGCGCCGGTCTCGTCGCCTCCGCCGGGCTGTTCATCTTCACCGAGTCGCGCGCGGCCGATCCGATCATGCCGCTGTCGATGTTCCGCAATCCGATCTTCATCAACGCGACGGCGATCGGCATGGCGATCGGCATCGGGATGTTCGCCGCCCTCGGCTTCGTGCCGACGTTCCTGCAGATGTCGTCCGGCACGTCGGCCGCGGCATCCGGTCTTCTCATGCTCCCGATGATGGTCGGCGTGATGGGCACGTCGATCGCCTCGGGTCTGCTGATCACCAAGACGGGCAAGTACAAGATCTTCCCGATCGTGGGCACGATCATCGTCGGGATCGCCATGGTGCTGATGACGACGCTCAACGCGTCGACCCCCATCTGGCTGATCTGCACGTACCTGTTCCTGTTCGGCGTCGGACTGGGCTGCATCATGCAGGTGGTCGTGCTCGTCGTGCAGAACGCCGTGCCCGCGTCCGACCTCGGCACCGCCACGTCGACGAACAACTACTTCCGCGAGGTCGGCGCCGCGCTGGGCACCGCCGTCTTCGGCACCCTGTTCACCACGCGCCTCACCGAGAATCTGACGAAGGTGTTCACGGATGCCGGAGCCAGCCCCGAACAGGCCGGCGAGGCGACCTCGACCATCGACCCGTCGGTGCTGAGCACGCTGCCGGACGCCGTGAAGACGGGGGTCGTCGACGCGTATGCGGATGCCCTGGCGCCGGTGTTCTGGTACCTGGTGCCCTTCATCGCCGTGGCATTCATCCTGGCGCTGTTCCTCAAGCAGATCCCCCTGTCAGATGTCGCGGGGCTCGTGGCGCGCGGCGAGGCGATCGGCGGCGAGGAGGCCGAGCGGCTGGAAGCCGAGCAGCGCGCGGCCGAGCACGGCGACGCCGGGACGCCGGCTCGCCCGACTCGGCGATCCCGTCAGCGCGACTCGGCGGGTCGATAGCCGGAACGCACTCATGCCGCATCCTGCGGCCCCGCGGTCGCTGAGCTTGTCGAAGCGCCCTTCGACAAGCTCAGGGGCCGGCGGGCGGCTCAGGGACCGGCGGGCAGGTCAGGGGCCGGCGGGCGGCTCAGGGACCGGCGGGCGGCTCAGGGACCGGCGGGCGGCTCAGGGACCGGCGGGCGGCTCAGGGACCGGCGGGCGGGTCAGGGGGCCGTGGGCGGGCCAGGGGCCGGTGGGCGAGTCGGTCGCGGGAGCAGCTCGCGGAACCGAGGGTCAGGCGCCGAAGCGGCGCTGCATCTCGGCGTAGCTGAGAGCGCCGTCGAGAAAGCCGAGCGTGCCGGACTCCTTGAGTTCGCGTCCGGCGCGCTCGACGAGGCTGAGCGCGGCGCGCGCCAGACCGCCGCCGACGCTCACCCGTGAGACGCCGAGCCCGAACAGGGTGTGCACCGGAATGACGTTGGCGGCGAGCCCGGCGACGATGTTGAGGGGTGCGGGGATGACGTCCGCCAGTCGCCGGATCGTCTCCTCGTCGTTCACGCCCGGCACGAAGATGCAGTCGGCGCCGGCCTCGACGTAACGGCGAGCACGCTCGACGGTCTCGTCGAACGGGTCGCCGGCCACGCCGCCGAAGTAGGTGTCGGTGCGGGCGTTCAGCACGAAGGTGCCCGCCGGCGCCGCAGCGCGCGCGGCGACCAGGCGCTCCACCGCCTCGTCGATGCCGAACAGCCGGCCGTCCTGCGCGTCCTCGATGTTCGCTCCGGCGATGCCCAGTGCCACCGCCCGCGCAACGGTGCGGCCGACGGCGGCCGGCGAGTCGCCGTAGCCCGCTTCCAGATCGGCGCTCACGGGCACGCCGACCGCCCCCACGATCTCGGCCACGCGGTCGAACATCGTGTCGGGGTCCAGCGCATTCCCGTCGGGGACGCCGCATGCCCAGGCGATGCCCGCACTGGTGGTCGCGATCGCGGGGAAGCCCACCTGTTCGAGGATCCGGGCGGACCCGGCATCCCACGCGTTCGGGATCACGAAGCCGCGGCCGGCGTGCAGGACGAGCAGCTCAGTCGCTCGGCTCGTGAACCTGAGGTCGTCGGCCATGGCGTCTCCTGCCGTCGGATGTGCGGAAAGACGGGGCAGCATCACCCCCTACGCACGGTACCAGTGGCGCGCGAAGCATCGGCGAGCGCGGCGGAGCCGCCCTCGCCATCGTGCTGGCCACGGTCTGACGCGCGACCACGGGCGGTCAGGGGATCGCCACGTGCTCCACCGTCTCGCCGGGCGAGTAGATGTCGAGGATGTTCCAGTGACCCGTGGTCGGGGTCGGCACATTCACCATCGACACGTCGATCACCACCGGGCTGCCGAGCGCGATCGCGCGCTCGAGCGCGGGCTTGAACTCCGCCGCCGACTCGACCTTGATGCCGGTGACCCCGTAGGCCTGGGCGATCGCCGCGAAGTCGGTGTACATCGGGTCGTCGGCGCTGCCGAACACCGTGCCGTAGGTCGTGTCGAACGCGGCCTTCTCGAGGCCCGCGATCGTGCCGAACGCGTTGTTGTTCATCACCACCCAGACCACGGGAACACCCTGCTCGCGCGCCGTCGCGAGCACCGCCGGGTTCTGGCCGAAGCCGCCGTCGCCCACCAGCGAGACGACCACGCGGTCGGGGCAGGCGATCTTGGCACCCACGGCGGCCGGCCCGCCGAAGCCCATCGTCGCGAAGCCGCCCGGCGTGAGGAAGCTGCCCGGCGTGAGGATGTCGAACTGCTGCCCCACGCCGTTCTTGTTCCAGCCGACGTCGGTGGTGATGATCGCGTCCGCGGGCAGCACCTCCCTCGTCTCCGACAGGATCCGCTCGGGCCGCATCGGCCAGGAATCGGATGCCTGCGCCGGCGCGTTCTGGAGCTTCAACGTCGCGCGGTTCGCGGCGATCTGCGAGAGCAGCTCCGTGCGCTGCACGCCGTCGGGGGCCAGACGGCGGGCCGCACGCAGCAGCGCCGCCAGCGCGGACTTGAGGTCGGCGAGCGCGCCGATCTCGAGCGGGTAGTTGCGGCCGAGCTCGGCCGGGTCGACGTCGATCTGCATGAGCCTGGTGCCGGGGATGTCGAACGTGTACTCGGTGTACCACGAGCTCGAGTCGGCTTCCGCGAACCGCGTTCCGAGCGCGAGGATCCAGTCCGCCGTCCGCGTGGTCTCGTTCGTGAACGCGGTTCCCCAGAATCCGGTCATGCCGAGCACGAGCGGGCTGTCGTCGGGGATCGCGCCCTTGCCCATCAGGCTGTGGGCGACGGGGAGCGAGAGCAGTTCGGCGAACTCGGCGAGCTCGGGCGCCGCGCCGGCGGCGACGATGCCCCCGCCGACGTACAGCACCGGCCGCTCGGCATCCAGCAGGTTCTGCACGATCCGTTCGGCGACGCCCTCGTCGAGCCCCGGCTTCACGAGGGCGCGGGTGTTGCCGATGACCCTGTCGAAGAGGGCGACATCGATCTCGGCCGAGAAGACGTCCATCGGCACGTCGACGAGGACGGGACCGGGACGCCCGCTCTCGGCCAGCGTGAACGCCTTGTCGAGCACCTCGGCGATGAGGTGCGGCTGATCGACGCGCCACGCGCGCTTGACGAAGGGCCGGTAGATCTCGTACTGCGCGGCATCCGCGTGGAGGTTGATCTCCTGGTGCGGGTGCTTGCCGAAGTAGTGCGTCGGGATGTCGCCGGCGATGACGACCATGGGGATCGAGTCGAGGGCCGCATTGGCCACACCGGTCGTCGCGTTCGTCAGACCGGGACCCAGATGCGTGAGGACGACACCGGTCCGGTGGGCTGCGCGCGCATAGCCGTCCGCCGCGTGGGCCGCGATCTGCTCGTGCCGCACGTTGACGAACGAGATGCTGTCGCTCTTCTCGAGCGCCGCGAGCAGCGCGATGTTCGTGTGGCCGCAGAGGCCGAAGATGTGCTCCACCTCGCGTGCTTCCAGGTAGCGAACGATCTGGTTCGAGACCAGGTCCCTCATGAGGTGCTCCTTCTTTCGTCGCCGTCGACCGGGACCGACCGGCGCGCCGGCCCCGTGTAGGTGTAGCCGATGGACTTGGGCACCGGGCCCTTGATGCGCCCGCCCTGCACCATCTGCTCGCTCGCGTGCGCCAGGATGCCGACCGAGCGGGCCAGGATGAACACGCCTCGCCCGAGGGTGGGGGTGAAGCCGAGCTCGCAGTAGATCACCGCGGTCACTCCGTCGACGTTCATCGGGATGGTCCGCGGCTTCCCCGCGCTGATGGCGGCCTCGACAGCGCGCCCGATCGTCGCGAACCGCCCGCTCACCGCGCCGTCCGCCGCTGCCGCGTCCACCAGGGACAGCAGACGCGGGGTGCGCGGGTCGAGCGGATGGAACCGGTGGCCGAAGCCCGGGATGTAGGTGACCCCCGCGTCCCGCCGTCGCTGCAGGACGACACGGATCGCGTCGTCGAGGCCCTGCCCCTGGTCGAGCTCCGCATCGACCTCCAGGTACAGCTCCATGCACTGCTCCCCCGGACCGCCGTGGATGTCGTCGAGCACGTTGATCGCCGAAGCCATCGCACCGTTCACCGGCGCGCCGCACGTGGTCGCCATCCGGGCGATCGCGATCGACGGCGCCTGCGGCCCGTGGTCGACGGACGCCACCAATGCGGACTCCAGCAGCGCCGCCTGTGCCCGCGACGGCAGCTCGCCGCGCAGCATGAGCCAGATCGTGTCGACGAAGCCGACGTTGCCGATGAGCTGCTCGATCGGATACCCGCGCAGTGCGATCTCGCCGGGACGGATGTCGATGATGTCGGTCTGCCACCATCGCCGGGCCTCGTCGACGAGCTCCTCGGCCGACGGCTCGTCGCCCGGCTCGCTCGCCACCCCGCGATCGTCGAGGGCGCCGTCGTCGGTGGCGCTCATCGCGTCGCCGCCGCGGTGTCGGCTGATTCCAGCGCAGCGTCGTAGAAGTCGCCGAACAGCTCCTCGTCCGACGGCCGGTCCTCCGCGATCGTGCGTGAGACCCACGTCGTGTTCAGGTAGTGGCGCAGCGAGACGTTCTCGGACGTGATGTTGCCGCCCCACGTGCCGCATCCCATCGACGAGGTCATCGGCATCCCGTTCGTGAAGGATCCGGCGTTCGCCTTCGAGTTGGGCTGGCGCACCATGATGCGCGAGACGGGCATGTGCCGCGCGAAGTAGTCGATGTGCGCGTCGTCGGTCGACGCGATGCCGCAGGAGTGGCCCTTGCCGCCGATGTCGTACAGCTTCTTGGCCAGTTCGACGCCGTCTTCGAATCCGCCCTCATAGGCGTGGACCGCCATCAGGGTGGTGAGCTTCTCCTTGCAGAACTGCCGGTCCTCGGCGATGCCGTCGCCCTCGACCACGATGAACCGGCTGTCGGAGGGGATGTCGAAGCCGGCGGCGCGCGCGAGCTTCTGCGGTGAGACGGCGACCGTGTCGGGCAGCCGGTGCCCCTCGGCATCCCACATGACCGCTTGCAGGGCGGCGCGCTGGTCGGCGGTCGCCAGATACCCGCCCTCGGCCTGGAGCGCCTCGAGCATCTCGCGATATCGGGCGGCGGGCACGAGCACGTTGCCGTCGGCCGAGCAGCCCGAGCCGAAGTCCGACGTCTTGGACAGCGCGCAGTTGCGCGCGGTCTCGCGAAGATCGGCGGTCTCGTCGACGAACTCGGTCGCGTTGCCCGCGCCGACGCCGTAGGCCGGCGTCCCGGAACTGTAGGCGGCGCGCACCAGCCCCTGCCCGCCGGTGGCGATGACGAGGTCGGCGCGCTGCATGATCTCCTGGGATGCCGCCAGACTCGGCAGCTCGATGCACTGCAGGATGTCGGCGGGAGCGCCCTCCGCTTCGAGCGCCTCGCGCATCAGCCGGACCGTCTCGAAGGTCGTGTGCTTCGAACGCGGGTGCGGCGAGAACACCACGACATCGCGCGCCTTGATCGCGTAGATGGCGTTGCCGGCGGGCGTGAGGTCGGGGTTCGTCGTCGGGACGACGCAGCCGATCACCCCGACGGGCTTGCCGTACTTGACGAGGCCCTTCTCGGCATCCTCCTCGATGATGCCGACCGAAGGGCTGCGCAGCGCGTCGCGGAGGACGCCGCGGATCTTCATCCGCTTGTTCATGCGGCTGTCGAAGTCGCCGAGGCCGGACTCCTCGATGCCCATCTCGACCAGGCGGTGGAACGACGAGCGATTGGCCACCGCCCAGGCCACCGCGCGGATCAGCCGGTCGACGCGCGCCTGGTCATAGGTCTCGATGACCGCGAGCGCAGCGCGCGCCCGGGCGAACACCTCATCGAGCTCCTGCTGCTGCTCGGGCGACAGGGATTTTGGTGCTGAAGCAGCCATGACAACTCCGTCCATGGGGCATTGGTGCCGATCGCCGCATGCTATGCAGGCGCCTACGCCGACGACAAAGCGTGTCCCACTGGGCAGAAAGGGGAGGGATCGCGGCGGCGCGGGTCGCCGGTCGCGGCATCCGCTGTACCACTCGATGGGTCGCGAGGTTGCCGCCTCGGTGACCCGGGGTTAGCGTCCGAGCGCCGGCCGGAGTGGCCGATCCCCCAGGGTCGACGGCCCGGACGGCATTCCCCACAGCGGCGACGCGCGGGCAGGTCCCCGCATTGCCGGATCGAAGACGATCAAGGAGCAAGGGATGCGCAAACGACTGACCATGAGGTTGGGAACGGCGGGGATCGGCGCGCTGGTGGCCGTGCTCGCCATCGCCGCCTCACCCGCCTACGGAATGACCAGACCCGCCGACCCGGCCCCACCGGCCGGACTCAGCGGACTCGAGCCGACCGGCGCCGACATGCCCACGGTCGGCGGCAATCTGGGCAACCAGCACTACTCGGGTCTCACGCAGATCACGCGCGAGAACCTCGACGAGCTTGCCCCGACCTGGCGGACGCACCTCTCGGCCGTCGCGCCCGCGTCGGCCAACGTCGGCCAGCAGACCACGCCGATCGTCGTCGAAGGCGTCATCTACGTCGACACGCCCAGCGGTGGCGTCATCGCCGTCGACGGCGTGACGGGAGACGCCATCTGGAAGTGGGACAAGCCCGCCTACGGAACGTCGACCACTCGCCGGGGCGTCTCGGCGGGCGACGGCAAGATCTTCACACTGGCCGGAGGCAACCGCGTGGTCGCCCTCGACCAGGCGACCGGCGCGGAGGTGTGGGCGGTGCAGCCCACCGGAGCGAACGGCGAAGACCTCGGCCGCGTCGGCAAGGTCGCGACCGTGTACTACGACGGAGTCGTCTACGCCCACGCAGCGGACGGCGATCGCGGCGCGGTCGTCGCGCTGGACGCGAGCGACGGGCACTACCTCTGGCACTTCTTCGGTGGGCCGAAGCGCGGCCAGTTGTTCACCGGCCTGGACGGCGTGACGTTCGACGCGTCGGCGACGTGGGGCCCGGTACAGGCCGACGGCACGGACTGCGCGGAAGAGGGGGGTGCGACCTCCTGGATGCACGGCGCCGTCGACACCGAACTCGGCACGTACATCATGACCTTCGGCAACGCGCGCAGCTGCACGTCGTCGCAGAACGCCTCCGGGCGTCCGGGCGACAATCTGTTCTCCGACACGATGGTCGCCGTCGACGCCAGGACCGGCGCGTTCAAGTGGCACTACCAGTCCATCCACCACGACGTGTGGGACATGGACAACGTGCACCCTCCGACACTCGCCGACATCACGGTCGACGGCGAGGAGCGCAAGGTCGCCTTCTACGGCAGCAAGTCGGGTCACCAGTTCGTGATCGACCGCACCAACGGCAAGCCCGTGCTTCCTGTGACCGAGCAGCCCGTGATCACGGACTCGCGCCAGCACAACGCGGCGACCCAGCCCATGCCCGAGACGCGGCTCCTGCCGGACTGCGTCGAGTGGGAGAAGCTCAGCGCCGACAACATCCCGGGGAACCCCTGGCGCGGCGTGCCGAACTACAACGGGTATCAGGCGGATGCCGACGGCAACCTCGTGTTCAACCCGGACAGCTACGTCTCGGTCGACGAGCCGTTCCTCACCTACCCGGCGGGCTCGTCGGGCCATCGCGAGGGATGCCTCTACGACCCGCAGTTCGAGGCGCCGATCCTGTCGACGACGAGCCAGAACGGCGGCGGCGACTGGTCGAACAACTCGTACAGCCAGAGCACGAACCTGGTGTACTTCCCGTACGGCACGAACCCGGTCGCCCACTACGACGGCGCAGCCGCCAACGGCCTGCGTGCCATCGGTCAGTACCAGACGGGCGGCATCCTGGCGTACGACGCGTCGACCGGTGAGGTCGCGTGGCGCAACCACCTGGGCACTGACATGTCGCACGGCCAGGGACCCCTGACCACGGCATCCGATCTGCTGTTCGTCGGCCAGATCGACGGCCGGGTGCTGGCGATGGACGCGGCCACGGGCGACGTGCTGTGGGAGTTCCAGACGGGCTCCGGCATCTCGGGGGCGCCGGTCACCTACGAGGTCGACGGCGAGCAGTACGTCGCCGTGATCGCGGCCGGATCGACGAACCCGTACGGCGGATCCGTGACCCAGGGCGACTCGCTGTGGTCGTTCAAGCTCGGCGGTGACTACACGACCGAGTCGGGCAGCCAGGAAGGGCCGGCGACGGCGCCCCTGACGATCCGTCGCCCGGTAGGCGGTGCCGCGGTCGAAGGCTCGACGGTCGGCAACACCGTGCTGCTCGCACGGTCGAGCCGCACGGCCGACGACGCCGCCTCCCGCGACAGCGTGTCGCAGAACGGCATGCAGCCGACGCACCTGCGGGTGCCGGTGGGCACGACGGTGACGTTCCGCAACCCGGGAGCCGAGACGTTCCCGAACTTCCCGAACACGAAGGCGCACTGCGCGACGCAGTTCTTCGAGGGCGAGTTCAACGTCAAGCTGCAGCCCGGAGAGACCTACCAGCACACGTTCGACCGTGCCGGTGAGTACTTCTTCAACGACTGCACCGATCCGCGGCCGACCGGCAAGATCGAGGTGTATCTCGTGCCGCAGGATCAGCCGGGTGCGCTGAAGTTCACACCGGGCACACTGCAGCTCGGCTCCGAGACGGGGCTGTTCACCGGCGTGGACGGCAAGGTCTCGGCGCACTTCGAGCTGCCGGCCGGGTACACCTATGACAGCGGCGCCGTGCTCATCACGCCGCTGTCGTCGACACCGATCGTCGCGTCGAAAGTGACGGCGAACAAGAACCGGGTCATCGTCCGGTTCGACGCCGACGACGTCGACAACAACGTGCCGGCCGGAGAGGCGGCGCTGACCCTGCGGATCAACGTCCTCAACCCCGCGGGGGTGCAGGAGCAGCTCTCCTCGACGGCGACGGTGCCTGTCGTCAAGTAGCCGTTCCCACCGAACACCGATCCGCCTCCGTCGCCTGCGACGGGGGCGGATCGGTGCGTGCGGCCGGTGTCCCATTCGGCGAAACTCTTCTTTGCGCACCCCCGCCCGCAGACCAGAGTCACAGGGACGGCGATGCGCGCGCGCATGCCGGGCCCGGCACCTACAGAGAGGTTGGCAATGCATCCTGAGACCGCGGCGGTGACGCCATGACCGACAAGGACCCCGGGGCGGAACCCGAAGAGGTTCGCGGCACCGAGTCCGAGGCGGCAGCGGACGCGGCGCACGAGCCGGGGGTGGGCGAGTCGATCTACCCGCACACGAACACCTTCTACACGACGCCCAAGCTCAACCAGGGCGTCCCGCCCGACCCCGTGTTCATCCGCATCCTCTCGGGCATCGAGATCACGATCGGGGTCGCGCTGTTCGCCGGCATCATCTTCGGCGTCATGTACCAGGTGCTCGGCCGGTACTTCCCCGCCATCAGCTGGGTGGGCGCCGGAGAGCTGGCACTGCTCTCGATGATCGCGATGACGTTCATCACGACCGGCTACCTCGTCGGACGCAACGGGCACATCGTGTTGGAGATGTTCGACGAGATGCTCGCCGGCACCCGGCTCTTCGTCGCCCTGCGGGTCATCTCCGCCGTCATCATGGTCGCCACCAGCCTCGCCCTCGCCTACGAGGCGTGGGTCAAGATCGAGACCGAATGGGGCCGGCTCAGCGCCGCCATGCACGTGCCGGTCGGCGTCCTCTACATCTTCGCGCTCGTCGGCTTCGTGTCCGCCGCGATCCACTCGTCGTTCAAGATCCCCTACGCGAACCGCCCCGAGCGCAAGCTCGACATCGGTGAGATGGAGGGCTGAGCGTGGACCTCTGGCTCTACATCCTGCTGTTCGTCGTCTTCCTGCTGCTGCGGGTGCCCGTCGCCTTCGCGATGATCGCGTCGAGCATGCTCTACTTCTACAGCCACAACCTGTCGGCGGGGTACGCGATCTCGTCGATCGTCAACGGCATCAACAGCTTCCCGCTGCTCGCCGTGCCGCTGTTCATCTTCGTCGGCACGATCGCCAACAACCTCGGCATCGCAACGCGCCTGTACGACCTGGCACGGGCGCTCCTCCCACGGCTGCCCGGCAACCTCGCCTACGTCAACCTCGGCACCGCGATCGGCTTCTCGTGGATCAGTGGCTCCGCCCTGGCGGATGCCGCGTCGACCAGCAAGGTGCAGATCCCCCAGATGCTCAAGGCGGGCTATCCCTACGGCTTCTCCGCCGGCCTGACGGCGTCGGGTTCGCTGATGAGCACGGTCATGCCGCCGAGCATCCCCGCGGTGCTGTTCGCGGCGACGGCGTCGATCTCGACGGGGGCGCTGTTCGCGGGATCGATCATCCCGGCGATGCTCATGGCGGTCGGCCTCGCGCTGTACGTCTTCTTCTGGGTGCGCCGGCACCCGGACGTCGCGGTCAGTCGACCGTTCAACGGCGGGATGCTGGGCAAAGCGGCCGTGCGCGTCATCGGCCCCGCCCTGCTGCCCGTGATCATCCTCGGCGGCATCTTCAGCGGACTCTTCACCGCCACCGAGAGCGCCGGCATCGCGGCGGTGTACATGCTGGTCCTCGGCGCGATCTACCGCACGCTGACCTGGCGGGTGTTCTGGAAGTCGGCGAAGGAGACTGTCGTCATCGCGGGCGGCATCCTCCTGATCCTCGGGGCCTCGAACCTCATGGGTCAGGTGCTCGCCCGCGAGCAGGTGTCGCGCGCGCTCGGTGAGTGGCTCACGGGATTCACCGACAACCCGATCGTCTTCCTGCTGATGCTGAACGTGCTGCTGATCCTGCTCGGCATCCCGCTCGAGGCGCCGCCGGTCATCCTGGTGCTCGTGCCGATCCTCATGCCGATCGTCGCCCAGTTCGGGATCGACCCGGTGCAGCTGGGCGTGCTGATGATCCTCAACCTGATGATCGGATCTCTGACACCACCGGTCGGCGCCGTGCTGTTCGTCGTCGGCTCGATCACGCGCCGACCCATGGGAGAGCTGTTCCGCGGCATCCTGCCGTTCCTGATCCCGCTGGGGACGGTCCTGCTGCTGCTGACGCTCTTCCCCGTCATCGTCACGTTCCTGCCGACGCTGATCGGTCTGTAGAAGCCCCCCGTTCCTCCGATGTCCCTGCGCCCGCGGCGCCGGGACATCGGAGGAACGGCCCGGGTGAGAAAGGAGTCATCCATGACGAGGAAGCTCTTCGTGCTGAACGGCCCGAACCTCAACATGCTGGGCGTGCGCGAACCGGAGCTCTACGGGACCGCGAGCCTGGACGACGTGCGCGCCGACTGCGAGCGGGTCGCGGGCGAAGTCGGTTTCGAGCTCTTCTTCGCGCAGTCCAACGCGGAGCACGAGCTCGTCCAGTGGGTGCACGATGCGTTCCGCCAGCAGGCCACGGTCGTGATCAATCCCGCGGGCTTCAGCTTCGGCTCGGTGCCGCTGCTGGACGCACTGCACATGCTGTCCACCCCGGTGGTCGAGGTGCACATCACGAACATCCACGCCCGTGATGCCCTCCATCGCGACTCGATCATCTCGACGGTCGCGCGCACCGTGATCGCGGGCGCGGGCGTGTACGGCTACGAACTGGCCATCCGCGCCGCCGACCGGCTGACCACCTGACCCTCGACCGTGCGGCGGCCGGCCGGGAGCCGACCCGCGGGCGCGCGCGTCAGGCGGCGGCGATCCGGTCGGCCGCCTCGATACCGAACACGAGCGCCTTGGTGAGCGCCGTGCCCGTCATGTAGGACGCGCCGTGGAATCCGCCGACGACCTCGCCGGCGGCGAAGAGGTGCTCGATCCTGCTGCCGTCGATCCGTTGCACCGATGTGTCGGTCGCGACACTCAGGCCGCCGTAGGTCGAGGTCATGGCCGTCACCGCGGGATAGGCGTAGAACGGCCCGGTCTCGACCGGCTCGAGCCCGCCGACGCCGTTCACGAGGCCGGTCCGGCCGAAGGGGTCGGCCTCCCGACCGGCGACGCTGTCGTTGTAGCGCTCCACCGTGCGTTCGAGCGCGCCGGGAGGCATGCCGACCTTGCGCCCGAGCTCGGACAGGGTCGGGGCATCCACCAGGTGGCCGAGAGCTTCGATGCGCTCCATGTCCGACAGCGGCACGCCGGGCCTCGAACGCGCCCGCACGACGGAGTCGAAGACCTGGAAGGCCATCCCGTCCGGCTGGCTCATCACCGCCGTACCGAGCACCTTGTACGACTCCGACTCGTCGGTGAACCGCTCGCCGCGGGCGTTCACGAGGATCGCGCCGAGGTAGTTGGCGGTCAGCAGCTCGTGCTCGTCGTCCGTCGCGTCGGGGTGCTGGCCGTAGGTGCCTGCGACGTGCCCGACGTCGGCAAGGCCGGCACCCAGCATCCATGCCATGCGGAGTCCGTCGCCCGTGTTGCCCACGCCGCCGTACGGCATCGCCGCCGCCTGGTCGGGCACGAACAGATCCAGGAGCGCGCGGGAGCGCGAGAAGCCGCCGGTCGTGAGCACCACACCCGCGTCGACGCCGAAGACAGCACGTCCCGATCGGATGCCGGCGACCCGTCCCCCGTCGGTGACCAGCTCGTCGGCAGGGCGACCCGGGAGGATGACGGCACCTGCGGCGAGCGCCTCACGCTCGAGGTGCGCCAGCAGACGCCGGATGCGGATCAGGTGGGCGCGCGCGATCGTCATGCCGGCGCTGACCTTGAGTTCCTCCGTCCAGGCGTCCGCGCGGTCGATCGCTGCGATGGCGTGCTCTTGACGGGCGACGAGCGCATCCAGCAGCGAGGTGTCGGCGAAGCCGCCGCCGGTCGCGACCATGTCGGCGAGGAAGATGTCGGCGGCGTCCGCGACGCCCGCCCGATGCTGGACGGCGGTGCCCGACAGCGCGAACCACCCCCCGCTCAACGCCGAGCTGCCGCCGAGGCGGTCGCGCTTCTCGACGAGGGCGACGCTCAGCCCGCTGGCGGCCAGCCGCTGGGTCGCGGCCAGCCCCGCGAGTCCGCCTCCGACGACGATCGCGTCGAAGGTTCGGGCGTCATGCACCGCCATCGCGTCCTCCCGTCGCCGGGTGGTCGGGCGATGCGTCGTCGGGGTGCGCGGCGACGTCGGTCTGCGCAGCGGCCTGGAAGCGCCGGACATCCACCGTGCGGCCGCTGCGAGCCGCGAGCGCCGCCGCCTCGACGAGTGCGAGCGTGCGTGACGCGTCGTCCGCCGAGACGAGGGGCGCCGTCGTCCCCCGCGCGACCTCGAGGAAGTGATCGAGCTGGGCGGGGAACGACGCGCGCGGCGTGACCGGGAGGTACGTGCGCGAGAGCGGCGAGTGCCAGTCCGGCGGCACGGAGGCGTCGTAGCCGTACCTCGCGAGGTTCGGCACCGACAGCGCCGCGCGTGTGCCGACGATGCGGTAGGCGACCTCGTCGGGCAGGAACGGGAAGGCGGGCGTCTCCTCGGTCGCCTGATCCCAGCCCCAGGGCGAGACTCCCGCGTCGGAGGCGAGAAGGCTCCCCAGGGCGCCGTTCTCGAATCTGAGGGTCAGCGAGATGGTGTCCTCGACCTCGAGCCCACGGGCGTGCGAACTCTGCATCGCCTGCACCTCGGCGACCTCCCCGCACAGGTGCCGGAGGAGGTCCAGGTCGTGCACGGCGTTGATGAGGGTGACGCCCGCCCCGGGCTGACTGTGCCAGGGCGTGTCGATGAAGTACTCGGGCTCCTTGCGGGCCGACCAGAGGGCGGTGACGGCGACGACCTGGCCGAGCTCGCCGTCTCCGATCGCGGCGCGTGCCCGTGCGACCGCCAGATGGTGACGGCGGTGGTGCCCCACCAGCAGCCGCCCGTTCAGCCGTTCGACCGCATCGACGAGCCGGCGGGACTGCGCGTACGAGACCGCGACCGGCTTCTCCAGCAGCACCGCGACCCCGGCCTCGAGGCACGCGACCGCCGTGTCCACGTGCAGAGCGTTCGGGTTGGCGACGATCACCGCATCGAGCTGCTCGGCATCCAGCATCCTGGCGGTCGACGGATACGTCGGGCACGCGGCCTCCGTGATGGTGACGGCGGGGTCGGCGATCGCCGCCAGCGCGGCTCCGGTGGACGCGCGAACGAAGTCGATGTGCTGGCGCCCCATGAACCCGGCGCCGACCACCCCGATGCGCACCGGCGGAGGTCCGGATACAGTCACGGCGCCTCCCTGCATCGTGGTCGCGGGCGAGAGTCGGCCCGAGCGTATGGCACGATGGGGCGACGCGCGCGGATCGTTCCATTCAGCGGTGAAGCCCCCGCCGAGCGCCGCGGACCCCATGTTCCACTCGACGGGACATCGCTTTGCCGGCCGATCGAAGTCCGTAAGAGTCAGCACTGCCACACGGCCGCACCGTGACAGCGTGGTCGACGTGGATCTCGCCCCGCGCGAGGAACGTCGACGGCACGTCACGCACCGGCGACCGATTGACACGTCAGAACCCGCACGACGACGTGCGCACATCAGAGGAGAGTCCCATGAGCACAGCCCGCTCGAAGCGACGCGGCCTATTGGCCGCGTCGGC
>NZ_JAMXMB010000013.1 GCF_024055635.1 Microbacterium yannicii | reverse complement strand
CCGGCTGCGCCGGCGGCGGCACTCCGGAGAGCTCGAACACCGAATCCGCGGCCGCGAACGAACCCGTCACGCTCACGGTCGCGACCAGTCAGAACGAGGAGACGCCGAACTACTACTGCGGCGTCGAGCTGCTCAAGGAGCGGCTCGAGGAGGCCGACATCGGCTTCACCGTGGAGCTGTACCCGGCGAGCCAGCTCGGCCCCGACGCCGACCGGTTCCCGCTCGTGCAGGCGGGCGACATCGACATCGATCTGCAGGGCGCCTCGGCGCTGAGCTCGACGTTCGAGCCGATCGGCGTCGTCGACGCGACCTACGCGTTCGACGATGTCGACCACGCCTTCAAGTGGATCGACGAGGGATCCGAAGACCTCTTCGGCTCCTTCCACGAGGCGACCGGCGTCAACATCGTCGACGGCTGGTTCTTCGGTTCCCGCACCTTCACCACGAAGGACGTCGAGGTGACCAGCCCCGACGACCTCGAGGGCGTGCCGATCCGGTTCCCGAACTCGCCCCAGTTCCTGGCGAACGCCGAGGCGCTCGGCGTGACGAGCCCGGTCTCCGTCGCGGTGGAGGAGGTCTACTCCGCGCTCCAGCAGGGCATCGCCGTCGGTCAGGAGAACCCCATCGTGGCGACGCACTCCTCCAGCTACGACGAGGTGCTCAACACCGTCATCCTCAACAACCACAACGTCGGCATCCACTGGATCCTCGTGAGCGACAAGACGTACGAGAAGATGAGCGACGAACAGGCCGCGCTCCTCGAGGACACCATCCACGAGATCCGCCCCGAGAACGCCCAGTGCGTCGACGAGGCGACCGAGGACATCCTCGACGATTACCGCGCGAACGACGCCATGACGGTGATCGAGACGGAGGACATCGACATGGATGCCTTCATCAGCAAGTCTGAGGACTTCTTCAAGGGGTACTTCACCGGCGAGAGCCTGGAGGCCTACGAGGCCATCCGCGAGATGGCAGGCTGACCACTGTCGTAGCGGACGGGGTGGGTGCGCA
>NZ_JAMXMB010000010.1 GCF_024055635.1 Microbacterium yannicii | reverse complement strand
TGGTGCGTCCGATCTTTGAGAACTCAACAGCGTGCACTTGTCAAATGCCAATTTTTGTATCCTCGCTGACCATTTGTTTGGTTGGTGGGGGTCCTTTTTGGATCAATTCATGGATGTCAGTTTGATATTCGTTTTTGGTCATGGTTGAACTCGCTGCTTTCGGCCCGTTTTCCCGGGTTGTTGGTGGTTTTCATTTTTTATGGAGAGTTTGATCCTGGCTCAGGATGAACGCTGGCGGCGTGCTTAACACATGCAAGTCGAACGGTGAAGCTCAGCTTGCTGGGTGGATCAGTGGCGAACGGGTGAGTAACACGTGAGCAACCTGCCCCTGACTCTGGGATAAGCGCTGGAAACGGCGTCTAATACTGGATACGAGACGTGATCGCATGGTCAACGTTTGGAAAGATTTTTTGGTTGGGGATGGGCTCGCGGCCTATCAGCTTGTTGGTGAGGTAATGGCTCACCAAGGCGTCGACGGGTAGCCGGCCTGAGAGGGTGACCGGCCACACTGGGACTGAGACACGGCCCAGACTCCTACGGGAGGCAGCAGTGGGGAATATTGCACAATGGGCGGAAGCCTGATGCAGCAACGCCGCGTGAGGGATGACGGCCTTCGGGTTGTAAACCTCTTTTAGCAAGGAAGAAGCGAAAGTGACGGTACTTGCAGAAAAAGCGCCGGCTAACTACGTGCCAGCAGCCGCGGTAATACGTAGGGCGCAAGCGTTATCCGGAATTATTGGGCGTAAAGAGCTCGTAGGCGGTTTGTCGCGTCTGCTGTGAAATCCCGAGGCTCAACCTCGGGTCTGCAGTGGGTACGGGCAGACTAGAGTGCGGTAGGGGAGATTGGAATTCCTGGTGTAGCGGTGGAATGCGCAGATATCAGGAGGAACACCGATGGCGAAGGCAGATCTCTGGGCCGTAACTGACGCTGAGGAGCGAAAGGGTGGGGAGCAAACAGGCTTAGATACCCTGGTAGTCCACCCCGTAAACGTTGGGAACTAGTTGTGGGGTCCTTTCCACGGATTCCGTGACGCAGCTAACGCATTAAGTTCCCCGCCTGGGGAGTACGGCCGCAAGGCTAAAACTCAAAGGAATTGACGGGGACCCGCACAAGCGGCGGAGCATGCGGATTAATTCGATGCAACGCGAAGAACCTTACCAAGGCTTGACATACACGAGAACACCCTAGAAATAGGGGACTCTTTGGACACTCGTGAACAGGTGGTGCATGGTTGTCGTCAGCTCGTGTCGTGAGATGTTGGGTTAAGTCCCGCAACGAGCGCAACCCTCGTTCTATGTTGCCAGCACGTAATGGTGGGAACTCATGGGATACTGCCGGGGTCAACTCGGAGGAAGGTGGGGATGACGTCAAATCATCATGCCCCTTATGTCTTGGGCTTCACGCATGCTACAATGGCCGGTACAAAGGGCTGCAATACCGTGAGGTGGAGCGAATCCCAAAAAGCCGGTCCCAGTTCGGATTGAGGTCTGCAACTCGACCTCATGAAGTCGGAGTCGCTAGTAATCGCAGATCAGCAACGCTGCGGTGAATACGTTCCCGGGTCTTGTACACACCGCCCGTCAAGTCATGAAAGTCGGTAACACCTGAAGCCGGTGGCCCAACCCTTTGTGGAGGGAGCCGTCGAAGGTGGGATCGGTAATTAGGACTAAGTCGTAACAAGGTAGCCGTACCGGAAGGTGCGGCTGGATCACCTCCTTTCTAAGGAGCACTTGGACCTCTTCGGGGGTTCCAGGACTCAGTACCACACCGTTCGTGTGTGGCTGGGGCTCAAGGGTGGAACATTTGACATGGCGTCAGCGCAGCTGGGGTCTACTAGTACGCCGCACTCTTCGGGGTGTGGTTGGAGGGTGGGTTCTGGTGAGCGGGGCGTCGGCACGCTGTTGGGTCCTGAGGGACCGGACGCTGCGCTTGCCGCCCTTTTGGGGTGGTGGGTGTGGGGGTCACTCCTCATGGGCCTTCTGATTCTGCACCTTTGTGGTGGTGGGGTTGGGGGGTACCGCCCGTACTTTGAGAACTACACAGTGGACGCGAGCATCTTCAAGATGATCCTTCGGGATTGTTCTTGTTATAGATGATCTTAAAGATCATTAGTCAATTTCAGCCCGGACCTTTTGGTTCGGGTTCGATTCTTGATGAAACTCATGTGATTTCAAGTCTTTAAGAGCAAACGGTGGATGCCTTGGCATCTGGAGCCGAAGAAGGACGTAGCAATCTGCGATAAGCCTCGGGGAACTGATAAGCAAGTTTTGATCCGAGGGTGTCCGAATGGGGAAACCCCGCCAGGGCGCGTGCGTGCCTGGTGACTCCCGCCTGAATATATAGGGCGGGTAGAGGGAACGTGGGGAAGTGAAACATCTCAGTACCCACAGGAAGAGAAAACAACAGTGATTCCGTGAGTAGTGGCGAGCGAAATCGGATCAGGCTAAACCTCATGTGTGTGAGAGCCGGCAGGCGTTGCATGTGGGGGGTTGCGGGACTTTCCGGACCATTCTGCCGAGTGGTCGACGTGACAGAAGCGTATAGACGAACCGTCTTGAAAGGCGGGCCAGAGTGGGTGCCAGCCCCGTAGTCGAAATGCGTGTTCTGACGTGGAGAGTATCCCAAGTATCACGGGGCCCGAGAAATCCCGTGTGAATCTGTCAGGACCACCTGATAAGCCTAAATACTCCCAGATGACCGATAGCGGACAAGTACCGTGAGGGAAAGGTGAAAAGTACCCCGGGAGGGGAGTGAAATAGTACCTGAAACCGTTTGCTTACAAACCGTTGGAGCCTCCTTAGTAGGGGTGACAGCGTGCCTTTTGAAGAATGAGCCTGCGAGTTAGCGATATGTGGCGAGGTTAACCCGGGTGGGGTAGCCGTAGCGAAAGCGAGTCTGAATAGGGCGATTCAGTCGCATGTCCTAGACCCGAAGCGAAGTGATCTATCCATGGCCAGGCTGAAGCGACGGTAAGACGTCGTGGAGGGCCGAACCCACTTAGGTTGAAAACTGAGGGGATGAGCTGTGGATAGGGGTGAAAGGCCAATCAAACTTCGTGATAGCTGGTTCTCTCCGAAATGCATTTAGGTGCAGCGTTGCGTGTTTCTTGCCGGAGGTAGAGCTACTGGATGGCCGATGGGCCCTACAAGGTTACTGACGTCAGCCAAACTCCGAATGCCGGTAAGTGAGAGCGCAGCAGTGAGACTGTGGGGGATAAGCTTCATAGTCGAGAGGGAAACAACCCAGACCACCATCTAAGGTCCCTAAGCGCGTGCTAAGTGGGAAAGGATGTGGAGTTGCTTAGACAACCAGGAGGTTGGCTTAGAAGCAGCCACCCTTGAAAGAGTGCGTAATAGCTCACTGGTCAAGTGATTCCGCGCCGACAATGTAACGGGGCTCAAGCACGCCACCGAAGTTGTGGCATTGACATTATTGGTAGGCCTTCGTGGTCCAGCCGTGTTGATGGGTAGGAGAGCGTCGTGTGGCGAGTGAAGCGGCGGGGTGACCCAGCCGTGGACGCCACACGAGTGAGAATGCAGGCATGAGTAGCGAAAGACGTGTGAGAAACACGTCCTCCGAAAGACCAAGGGTTCCAGGGTCAAGCTAATCTTCCCTGGGTAAGTCGGGACCTAAGGCGAGGCCGACAGGCGTAGTCGATGGACAACGGGTTGATATTCCCGTACCGGCGAAGAACCGCCCAAACTAATCCAGTAGTGCTAAGTGTCTGAATCCCATTGACGGATCCCTTCGGGGTGATGCTGTGGGCCTAGCGCACGACCCCATTCTGGTGCGGTTAGCGTATTAACAGGTGTGACGCAGGAAGGTAGCCCATCCCGGGCGATGGTTGTCCCGGGGCAAGTGCGTAGGCCGAGTCATAGGCAAATCCGTGACTCATACAGGCTGAGACACGATGCGGATGAAAAGTGGGTGATCCTATGCTGCCAAGAAAAGCATCGACGCGAGGTTCTAGCCGCCCGTACCCCAAACCGACTCAGGTGGTCAGGTAGAGAATACCAAGGAGATCGAGAGAATCGTGGTTAAGGAACTCGGCAAAATGCCCCCGTAACTTCGGGAGAAGGGGGGCCATCCACTTATATGAGCTTGCCTCAAAAAGGGTGTGGTGGCCGCAGAGACTAGTGGGTAGCGACTGTTTACTAAAAACACAGGTCCGTGCCAAGTCGCAAGACGATGTATACGGACTGACGCCTGCCCGGTGCTGGAAGGTTAAGAGGACCGGTTAGCCGCAAGGCGAAGCTGAGAATTTAAGCCCCAGTAAACGGCGGTGGTAACTATAACCATCCTAAGGTAGCGAAATTCCTTGTCGGGTAAGTTCCGACCTGCACGAATGGCGTAACGACTTCCCAACTGTCTCAACCGCGAACTCGGCGAAATTGCATTACGAGTAAAGATGCTCGTTACGCGCAGCAGGACGGAAAGACCCCGTGACCTTTACTACAGCTTGGTATTGGTGTTCGGTGTGGCTTGTGTAGGATAGGTGGGAGACTGTGAAGCGGATACGCCAGTATTCGTGGAGTCATTGTTGAAATACCACTCTGGTCACTCTGGATATCTAACTTCGAACCGTAATCCGGTTCAGGGACAGTGCCTGGTGGGTAGTTTAACTGGGGCGGTTGCCTCCCAAAAAGTAACGGAGGCGCCCAAAGGTTCCCTCAACCTGGTTGGTAATCAGGTGGCGAGTGTAAGTGCACAAGGGAGCTTGACTGTGAGACTGACAGGTCGAGCAGGGACGAAAGTCGGGACTAGTGATCCGGCAGTGGCTTGTGGAAGCGCTGTCGCTCAACGGATAAAAGGTACCTCGGGGATAACAGGCTGATCTTGCCCAAGAGTCCATATCGACGGCATGGTTTGGCACCTCGATGTCGGCTCGTCGCATCCTGGGGCTGGAGTAGGTCCCAAGGGTTGGGCTGTTCGCCCATTAAAGCGGTACGCGAGCTGGGTTTAGAACGTCGTGAGACAGTTCGGTCCCTATCCGCTGCGCGCGTAGGAAGTTTGAGAGGATCTGACCCTAGTACGAGAGGACCGGGTTGGACGAACCTCTGGTGTGCCAGTTGTACTGCCAAGTGCACCGCTGGTTAGCTACGTTCGGGATGGATAACCGCTGAAAGCATCTAAGCGGGAAGCCGGCCTCAAGATGAGACTTCCATACCTTCGGGTGAGAGGCTCCCAGCCAGACTACTGGGTTGATAGGCCAGATGTGGAAGCGCAGCAATGCGTGCAGCTGACTGGTACTAATAAGCCGATGACTTGATAACACACCGTTTCTGGTGCTTGCGTCCACTGAGTGGTTCCCGATGTACGGTCGGGAACACAACAGAACATTGTTTTTCACGTTGTGAAGACTGAAACATCGAAAGAGTTTCGGCGGCCATAGCGAGAGGGAAACGCCCGGTCACATTCCGAACCCGGAAGCTAAGCCTCTCAGCGCCGATGGTACTGCAGGGGGGACCCTGTGGGAGAGTAGGACACCGCCGGACACCCATTCACGTAATGGCCACCCCCCAAGGGTGGCCATTACGCGTTAACGGCATCATTCGCGTCGGTAGACTCGGGGGATGCCGCTCGATCTGTCGCTGTCCTCTGCTGAACTCACTCGCATCATCTGTGACATTCCGAGCGTGTCAGGCGATGAGAAGCTGTTGGCCGACATGATCTTCGACGAGATCGCCACCCTCGATCACCTCGAGGTGTACCGCGACGGCGACACGATCGTCGCTCGCACGAATCTCGGCCGGGCGCAACGCGTGGTGATCGCCGGTCATATCGACACCGTGCCGATCAATGCCAACGTCCCCACGAGGGAGATCGAGCTCGACGGGGAGCCCTTCATCTGGGGGCGGGGCACCGTCGATATGAAGGCCGGCGTCGCCGTGCAGCTCAAGCTCGCCGCCGAGCTGGTGGCTCCCCGTGTCGACATCACGTGGATGTGGTACGACCACGAGGAGGTCGACGCCGACCTCAACGGTCTCACCCGGCTGGCGCGCACCCGCGCCGATCTGTTCGCCGGCGATTTCGCGATCCTGGGTGAGCCGTCCAACGGGGAGGTCGAGGGCGGATGCAACGGCAACCTGCGCGCGATCGTCCGCACTCACGGCGTGCGTGCCCACAGCGCGCGCGCCTGGATCGGCGACAACGCCATCCACAAGGCTGCACCGATCCTCGGGCGGCTCGCGGAGTACGAGCCGAGGGATGTCGCGGTCGAGGGACTCGTGTACCGCGAGGGGCTCAATGCGGTCCGCATCAGCGGTGGCGTGGCCGGCAACGTGATCCCCGACCTCTGCGAGGTCGAGGTCAACTATCGCTTCGCGCCCAGCAGGGACGTCGAGGAGGCGGCGGACCACGTCCGCGGCGTGTTCTCGGGTTTCGAGGTCGACATCGTCGACGCCGCCGTCGGTGCGCGCCCAGGCCTCGACGCCCCGCTGGCGCAGGAGTTCCTCGCCGCCGTGGGCGCCGAGCCCCGTCCCAAGTACGGGTGGACCGACGTGGCGCGTTTCAGCGCGTTGGGCGTGCCCGCCGTGAACTACGGTCCGGGCGACCCGCACCTCGCGCACCACGACGAGGAGCGGGTGCCGGTGGGGCAGATCGAAGCGGTCGAGCGGGGCCTGCGCGCGTGGCTGGCGACCAACTGACGGCGGAGCCCCTCGCTCGGCCGTCGCGGGGTCGCGTCGCCCTCCGGGTCCTCGCGATCTACCTGGCCGCGCGGCTGGTGACCACCCTCTTCCTCTTCGTGGCCGCCGAGCTCTCTGGCTTCCAGAGCAGGATGGGAGCGGATGCCGACCTCGGCGACACCGTCGTCGCCTGGGATGGCGCGTGGTACTGGCTGGTGGCGTTCTCGGGGTATCCGAACCCGTTGCCCCTGACCGACGCCGGTCAGGTCGCCGAGAACGCGTGGGCGTTCCTTCCGCTGTACCCGTATCTGTCTCAGGCGGTCGCTCTGCCGTTCGGCGGACAGTGGGGGACGGGCGCGCTGATCGTGTCGCTCGTGGCCGGGTACGGGGCATCCGTCGCTCTGTATGGGCTGCTGCGGCTGCGCCTCGACCAGTCGGCGACGCTGTGGGCGGTGGCGTTCTTCGCCAGCGGTCCGCTCGCCGCTCTCTTCCAGGTCGGGTACGCGGAGGCGCTCAACCTGTTCTGGCTCTTCTGCGCGCTGTGGTGCGTGGCGCGGCGACGCTACGGATGGCTGTACGTCCTCATCCCGCTGATGGCGTTCACGCGCCCCGGCGTGCTGGCCTTCGCGCTGTTCCTGGGCCTCTTCGGCGTGTGGAGGTGGGTGCGGAGAGCGCGGGAGCCGCTGCGCGCCCCGGAGGTCGTGCATATCGTCGCACTCGGCCTGCTGTCGGTCGTCGCCGGGTTCGCGTGGCAGCTCATCGCGGGCTGGGTGACCGGCGAGCCCGGCGCCTACCTCTCCACGGAGCTCGCCTGGCGCCGGAACTGGGTGGCCGGCGACCCCTCGTTCGCGCCCTTCGAGCCGTTCCTCGCCGGGATCTCGTTCTGGTTCGAGACGATGTGGCATCTGCCGCTCGCCCTGGGCTACGTCCTCGTCGGCGCCGGCGTCCTGGTGATCGGGGCGGCCCTCGCCTTTCTGCCCCAGGTGCGCCGCCTCGGCGTCGAGATCCGGCTGTGGAGCGCGAGCTACCTGGTCTACCTCCTGCTGGTGTTCTTCCCTCAGTCGAGCATCTTCCGGCTGCTCGTCCCGCTCTCGCCGCTGTGGGGTGCTTTCGCCGTCCCGCGCTCGCGCGTATGGCGGGTGGGCGTGCTTGTCGCGTGCCTGATCGGCCAATGGTGGTGGATCTACAACATGTACGCCCTGGGCAGCAGTTCCTGGCAGGTGCCGTGAGCGACACCAGGATGCCGCTTTCCCCAGGCGTACCCGGGGACGCTTGCCCTCACGATAAACTCGAACTGCAGACCATCGATGAAAAGGAGCCGCAATGGCAGCCATGAAGCCGAGAACCGGAGACGGGCCGATGGAGGCCGTGAAGGAGGGTCGACTCATCATCGTGCGCGTGCCGCTCGAGGGAGGCGGTCGCCTGGTCGTCTCGGTGAACGACGCTGAGGCCAAGGAGCTCTACGACGTCCTGAGCGGCGTCGTCAACGCCGCGTAGACGCACGTTGCGCGAATGGCCGGTCCGAGGGGACCGGCCATTCGCGCAGTTGCGCAGGGTGTCAGGAGACGGCCACCGTGGTGAGCTGCAGCAGTCCCTCACCGGTGATCGACAGTGCGCCGATGACGGCGGGAGAAGCCTGCGTCTCCTGGATGAGCGAGCGGTATGCGGTGGTCACCGGGTCGCGGCGGACCGGATCGGCGACGCCGCCGCCGGCGAGCACGCGCGGGACCAGGACAGTGCCGCCCGCACGCACCAGGCGCAGTCCGTGCTCGACGTACTCGATGACACCGTCGGGGTCTGCGTCGACGAGCACGATGTCGTAGGAGGCCTCGTTCATCCGGGGGAGCACCTCCGCAGCGCGCCCCGTGATGAAGCGGGCACGGGCCGGCGGGATGCGAGCCTCGCCGAACGCCTGGCGCGCGGCTCCGAGGTGCTCGGGCTCTTTGTCGATCGTGGTGAGGGTCGCCCGTGGCGAACCGTGCAGCAGCCAGAGGCCGGAAACGCCGGCGCCCGTCCCTATCTCGACGATGTTGAGTGCCTGGGACGCGGCCGCGATCACCGCGCACTGGGCCCCGATGGCCGGGCTGATCGGTGCGGCGCCGAGCTCGAGAGCGTGCGCACGTGCACGCGCGATGTGCTCCGGTTCGCTCGTCGCCTCGTCCACGAACCGCTGGTTCGCGCTCTGCTCGCCCATCGGCACCTCCGCTCGCCAGCCTACGCGGCAGTAGGGCGCTGGCCGCACAGGCACGACGGTAATCTGAAGGCATGATCTTCGGCCTCACGATCGAGAAGCTCCTGCTGATCGGTCTCGTCGCGGCACTCATCCTCGGACCCGAGCGTCTGCCGCGGTATGCGGAGTCCCTCGCGGGACTGACCAAGCGGGCGCGGGAATGGGTGACGACGGCGCGCACCCGGGTGCGGGACGAGATGGGCGAGGACTTCGACGACGTGGACTGGCGCACCCTCGATCCGCGGCAGTACGACCCCCGACGCATCATCCGCGAGGCGCTGCTGGACGATGCGCCTGTGGCGGGGATCGGTTCGACGGCGAAGACAGCCGCATCGGCAGCTGTCGCGCCAACCGTTCCGACCGCGCCGGTGTCGTCGCCCTTCCGTGGTCCGGCGGACGGCCCGACGCCCTATGACTCCGAGGCGACCTGACGCCTGCGCATCGTCACCGCGGACGGGTCGTCAGCGCGGACGGAACGGGAGCGCGCGACCCGACAGCCCGCGCGGGGTCTGCGCCAGCTGTGCGGCGATGCCCGCGATGACCCGGGCCGCCGGGTCTTCGGGGTGGGCGATGACTGCCGGGATGCCGGCATCCGCGTCCGTCCTCAGCGTCGGGCTCAGTGGGACGGAGCCCAGCAGCGGCACCTCGGCATCTTCGTGCGTCAGCGCCGCGGCGACGGCGGCGCCCCCGCCGGTGCCGAACAGGTCGAAGACCGTCCCGTCGGGCAGCGTCAGGGCCGACATGTTCTCGATGACACCGATGACCCGCTGGCCGGTCTGACGAGCCACCAGCCCGCTGCGCACCGCGACATCGGATGCGGCCGTCTGCGGGGTTGTCACCACCAGGACCTCGGCGTTCGGCAGCAGCTGGCCGACCGAGATCGCGATGTCGCCGGTGCCCGGCGGCATGTCCAGGAGCAGCACGTCCAGGTCGCCGAAGTACACGTCGGTGAGGAATTGCAGCACGGTGCGATGCAGCATCGGCCCGCGCCACGCGACGGCGCCGACCGCTTCGTCGCCGTCCCGGCGGCGCAGGAACATCCCGATCGAGATGACCTTCACGCCGTGCGCGACGGGCGGCAGCATCAGGTCGTCCACGCGGGTGGGCTGCGGCACCGAGCCGTGCGCGTCGACCAGGCCGAGCTGACCGGGGATAGAGAAGCCGTGGACGTCGGCATCGACGAGGCCCACGGCGAGCCCCCGTGCGGCGAGTGCCGCGGCGAGGTTGGCGGTCACTGTCGACTTGCCCACGCCGCCCTTGCCGCTCGAGACGGCGATCACGCGCGTGAGCGTGCCCGGACCGAAGGGCATCTCCCGCGCGCGGCCACCACGGAGGCGTTCGGTGAGGGCATGGCGCTCGGCCGGCGTCATCACGCCCACCTCGAGCGCGACGTCCGTGATTCCAGGAACGGATGCCGCGGCCCTGCGCACGTCCGACGCGATCCGGTCGGCTGCCGGGCAGCCCACGATTGTCAGGGCGATCGCGACGTGCGCGACCCCGTCGTCGACCGAGATGTCGCGCACCATGTCGAGCTCGCCGATCGGGCGTCGCAGCTCCGGATCGGAGACAGCGCCGACGGCGGTGCGGACGGCGTCCGCGTCCGTGGGGACGCTCATCTCGTGGCGCCCTCGTCGGCCGCCTCGGGGCTGTTGTCGAGCTTCTCGAGCAGCGTGCGCAGTTCGGCCCGGAGCACCTCCCGCGTCACGACCTGGTCGGCGAAGTCGTTGACCGCCATGCGCAAGGCGACGACCTCGCGAGCGAGGTACTCGGTGTCGGCGAGATTGCGCTCGGCGCGCTGTCGATCCTGCTCGATCTGCACGCGGTCGCGGTCGTCCTGGCGGTTCTGCGCCAACAGGATGAGGGGAGCCGCATACGACGCCTGCAGCGACAGGATCAGCGTCAGCAGTGTGAAGTTCGTCGCCGATGGGTCGAACTGCAGCTGCGGCGGCATGAAGATGTTCCACGCCAGCCACACGGCGACGAAGATCGTCATGCCGATGAGGAAGCCCGAGGTGCCCATCGCGCGCGCGAAGGCCTCGGAGAAGCGCCCGAATCTGTCGCTCGACTGCTGCGGGGTGCGCTGCAGCATGCCGGAGCGGCCCCGGGGAGCGTCGAGTGAGGGCTGGCGACTGGCGCGTGCCATCAGCGCCTCCTGCCGCTGCTCTTGGGCGTGCCGAAGATCAGCGTGCCGGCCGTGTTCGTGGGCACGACTTCGGACGCAGGGCGCCGCTCATCATCCTCCGCATCGTGAGATCGCCAGTCCTCCGGCAGCAGGTAGTCCAGGACGTCGTCGACGCTGATCGCGCCGACGAGCCGATGGGCGGGGTCGACGACCGGAAGCGACACGAGGTTGTATGACGCGAGGAGGCGCGCCACCTCCGCTGCCGACGCGGTCGCCGGGACGGGATCGAGCGTGTCGTCGATGATGGCGCCCAGGCGCTCGTGCGGCGGGTAGCGCAGCATCCGCTGGAAGTGCACGGTGCCGAGCAGCCGGCCGGTCGGGGTCTCGTAGGGCGGCAGCGTCACGAAGACCGCCGCAGCGAGGGCGGGGTGCAGCTCGTGCCGGCGGATGAGGGCGAGTGCCTCGGCGATCGTCGCGTCGGCGGAGAGAACGATGGGCTCGCTGGTCATGAGGCCGCCGGCGGTGTCGGGACCGTACTTCAGCAGAGCTCGGACGTCCTCCGCCTCTTCGGGCTCCATGAGGTCCAGGAACTCCTCCCGCTGCTCCTCCGGGAGCTGACCGAGCAGGTCTGCCGCGTCGTCGGGCTCCATGGCATCGAGGATGTCGGCGGCGCGCTCGTCGTCGAGGGCCTCGAGGATGTGGACCTGATCGCCTTCGGGCATCTCTTCGAGGGCGTCGGCGAGACGGTCGTCGGGGAGCTCCTCGACGACCTCGAGGAGCCGATCCTCCGGCAGGTCGAGGAGTGTGTTGGCCAGATCTGCCGGACGCAGTTCGGAGTAGGTCGCGACGAGCTGCTCGGCCGACTGCGCCTCGCCCGGAACCTGGCTCTCGCGCACCGCGTCCCAGTTCGCGAACGTGGTCGGCCCCTTGGCGAACGGCGACGCGCTCGTCTTGGGCTTGCGCAGGAAGAGCTGTCCGACATCCCACTCGCCCAGGCGGTTGCGCTCGATGGCGACGTCCTCGATCACGGCTGTGCCGGAGCCATCCGCGAAGAACACCCTGCGGCCGAGCATCTCGGCCATGACGCGCACTTCGCCGCCGCGCTGCTGGAAGCGTCGGACGTTGATGAGACCGGTGGTGATGACCTGGCCGGTGGCGATGGAGGTGACGCGCCCGATGGACACGAAGACGTGGCGCCGGCCGGGGATCTCCACGACGAGCCCGATCACGCGCGGCGGGTCGTCTTTTCGGTAGATGACGACGACGTCGCGGACCTTGCCGAGACGGTCGCCGGCGGGGTCGAAGACCGAGCACCCGGAAAGGCGCGCGACGAAAACCCTCTGCGTGCTCACACGTCCCAGCGTAGTCCGCGTGCCATGGGAGGATGGAGAGATGACCATGATGGGAGGGCGCTCTCCGCAGGCGTCCGATGCGGTCGGTCAGACCGTTGCGAGCTTCCCGGCGTACGAGGCCGCGCAGAAGGCGGTGTCCTCGCTGATCGCGGCCGACATCCCGGCGCGCGACATCGCGATCGTTGGCCAGGGGCTGCGTTCGATCGAGCGCATCACGGGCCGCCTGGGCTACGCGTCGGCGGCACGCTCCGGTGCTGTCAACGGAATGCTGCTGGGGCTGCTCTTCTCGGCGATCCTGGTGATCGGATCCCCCTCGGTTCCGATCCAGGCGTTCGTCGGAGTGCTGTTCGTCGGCATCGCGATCGGCATGCTGATGAGCATCGTGGCGTACTCGTTCGTGCGTCGCCGCCGTGACTACGCGTCGGTCATGCAGGTCGTCGCCGATCATTACGAGGTCACCGTCACCGACAACAGCGTGCACCGGGCTCGGCAGGTGCTGGGTCCTCAGACCACGGTGGCTCCGGCCGCCGCGGCCGCCCCGGCGAGGCCGACCGCTCCCGCAGGCCCGACGGCACCGGCAGCGCCCGCGCCTGCCACCGCGACGGAGCCGCCGAAGTACGGCGAGCGAGTAGTCGCGGATGTGGATCAGTCGGCCCCGAATACTCCGGCGGAGGCTGCGTCTGCCGCAGCGGCCCCCGCCGCACCGGACGCGCGCGAGAACCCGGCCGATGGGGATCATCACGCCGAGTCTTCCGCCGCCACCGGCCACGATTCGCCGCACGACGCGGCCGCCGCCGACGATTCCGAGCACACCCGCGCCGGCGACGACGAGCGCGCATGAGCGGAGGCGGCGGTTCCTCGCGGATCACCGTCGCGCTCCCCAACGGAAGCGTCGAGATCTCAGCCGACCTGGTTGCGCCGGAGAAGCCCTGGGCGTTCGCCGCCCTCGCACACGGCGCAGGCGCCGGGTATCGGCATCCGTTCCTCACCGGCTTCGCGGACGCCCTCGCCCAAGAGGGCGTCGCGACGCTGCGCTTCAACTTCCCCTATGTCGAGGCAGGACGACGGATGCCGGGGCCAGCTGCTCACGCCGTCGCGACGTGGGGCGCCGTGCATGCCGCGCTGGCGGAGAGCGCGGACGGTGTCACGATCTTCGCGATGGGCAAGTCGTACGGCGGACGCATGGCGTCTATGGCTGCTGCGGAAGGCGTGATCGATCCATCGGGGCTGGTCTACCTCGGCTATCCGCTCCACCCGCCGGGGAGTCCTGACAAGGCCCGTACCGCACATCTGCCGGACGTGCCTCAGCCGCAGCTGTTCGTCGAAGGCACCAACGACCCGTTCATCGATCCCCACGACCAGCTGGAGGCGGCGGTCGCGTCGTGCCGCCATGCGGAGATCGCCTGGATCGACGGCGGCGGCCATTCGTTCGAGGTCAAGGGCCGCAAGCGCCCGCCGGCGCATGTCGCCGCCGAACTCGCGCCTCTCGCCGTCGCGTGGATGCGCCGCGTTCACTCCGGCGGCGGTCCCACGTAGCGACCGCGGGGCCGCAGGCGCATCGGACGCTCGTCGTACTCGTCGATCGCGTGGGTGATCCAGCCGGCGATGCGGCCGACCGCGAAGACGACGGCGCCGGCGTCATCGGGCATCCCGGCCCAGAGCGCGAGCGCGCCCAGGGCCAGATCGAGGTTCGGTCGTGCTTCGGCTCGGCGCGCCACTTCGTCGGCGACCGCATCCACCGCCGCCAGCACATCGTCGGTACCGGGTGTCTCCCGCAGCAGTTCGAGCAGGACGGCGGCCCGCATGTCGCCGCCGGCATACAGCGCCTGGCCGAACCCGGGGATGCCGCGCCCGCCGTCGCGCACCGCACGGGCGATCGCCGCGGGCGCCGCGTCGCCCTCCTGCACGGCCCGCAGCATGCGGAGGGCCGCGCGGCTCGCGGTGCCGTGCAGGGGCGCGTCGAACGCGCCGAGTGCTGCCGTGACGACGCCGTAACCGGATGCCCGCGCCGAGGCGGCGACCCGTGCGGCGAGCGTCGAGACGGCGAGGTCGTGGTCGATGACGAGGACGAGCGCGGCATCGAGCAGGCGCGGTCCGTGCGCATCCTCCGACGCGGTCAGCGCACGCCAGAGCGTGGGAGCGATCGCATCGGAACGGTGCTGCGGGCGCAGCGCGGCGGGAATGCCGGTGAGAAGTCGGGCCCCGATGCGGACCAGGTGCGACGGGTCGGGGTCGTCGCGCAGCGGGTCGGTGGCGCCCAGCGCCGCGACGGCGACCAGGACACGATCCAGGGACGAAGCGGTCTCACCGAGGGCGGCGATCGTGCGGCGCGCCGCAGCGACGTCGTCGGCCGACGGCCGTCGCAGCGACGGCACATCCCAGAGCCACGTCACGACCTCTTCGAACGACTGCTCGCGTGCGAGGCGTGCGGCCGACCGCTCCCGGTAGTGCAGTTCGTCATCGTCGACGTGGGCGAGGCGCGTGTCGAGCACCATGAGCGGGGTGCCCGGCGCCGCTGCGCCCGGCGTGGAGCCGGGCGACCGGCGGCGCCGCTGCGCGAATGCCTCCACCTCGAGCGGATCGAACGACGAGCCCGCGGCATCCCGCTCCCGCGAGAGCAGCCCGCGCGACACGTAGGCGTACAGCGACTCCGGCTTGACACCGAGTCGTGCGGCCGCCTCCGAGGCGGTGAGGCGGGGGAGATCGCTCATGATGTTGATCCGATCAAGATTGACGAAATGGGCATCAAGTTCCGACACTGACTGTAGCGGTGATCGTCCGCCCGACATCTTGACGGACGGCCAGAACGACAAGGAGCCGACATGAGCACGACGACACAGTCCGCGACGACCGACGTGCCGCGAGGTCTCGCCGGCGTCGTCGTGGCGGAGACGACGGTGAGCGATGTCCGCGGGAACGAGGGCTTCTACCAGTACCGCGACCACTCCGCGATCGAGCTGGCGGCGTCGGCGACCTTCGAGGACGCGTGGCAGCTGCTGGTGACGGGCGAGACGGCGACGCCGGCCTCGCGCGGTGCGTTCGGTGCCCGCATCGCCGCCGCCCAGGGGTTAAGCGGCGACATCGATGCCGTCGTCGACGCCGTGACGTCGGCGACACCCTCAGTGCTGGCCGGGCTCGCTGCGGCCTGGCCCCTGCTGGGCGCGCGGCGCGGCATCCGTCCGCTGTACGACCTCGACGACGAACAGCGCCTCGACGACGCGATAGCGTTCGGCGCCTCGACGCCCGTCCTCGTCGGGGCGCTGTGGCGGCGGGGCCGCGGGGAGGCGGTGCTGCCCGCACTCGAGGGCCGTGGCGTCGTCGCGAACTACCTGCACCAGGTGACCGGCCGCGAGCCCGATGAGGAGACCGAGCGCGCGCTGACGGCCTACCTGATCGCCGTCATGGACCACGGCTTCAACGCCTCGACCTTCACTGCGCGCGTCATCGCTTCGACGGGAGCGGATTCCGCGGCCTGCCTCGTCGGTGCGCTCGGGGCCCTCACCGGGCCGTTGCACGGCGGGGCGCCATCACGCGCACTCGACGGCCTCGACGCCGTCGCGACGGCCGACCGTGTCGAGCCGTGGATCCGCGGCGAGCTCGCGGCCGGGCGGCGCCTGATGGGATTCGGCCACGCCGTGTATCGCACGGCTGATCCGCGCGCCGAGCTCATGAAGCGCGTCGCGCTGCGCACCGGCGGTCCGCGCGTCGAGCTGGCGGTGCGGTTCCAGGAGGCGGCCGAACGGCTGCTCGCGGAGGCCAAGCCCGGCCGCGACCTGCATGCGAACGTGGAGTTCTGGGCGGCTCTGGTGATGGAGCAGTGCGGACTGCCCCGATCGATGTTCACGCCGACCTTCGCCGTCGCCCGCACCATCGGGTGGACGGCGCACATCCTCGAGCAATCGAGGGATCCGAAGATCATCCGCCCGTCGGCGCGCTATGTCGGCCCGCAGGTGCGCGTCGCGGCCTGATCCGGGACCGGCGGGCCGCCCGGAGCCTTGCCTTGCCCATCGTGCGGTGGACCCTGCCTAGCGGCCTGCGGCGGAGCCTTGCCTAGCGGCCTGCGGCGGAGCCTTGCCTAGCGGCCTGCGGCGGAGCCTTGCCTAGCGGCCTGCGGCGGAGCCTTGCCTAGCGACCTGCGGCGTACCCCTGCATGCCGCGGGGATTGGCGCCGGCCCAGAGGACGCCGGTCGCGGCATCCCGTCCCACAGCGGACACCCGCCCCAGCGCCCAGTCGCCCGCACGCGTCACCACGTGTCCGCGGCGTTCGAGGCCGGCGATCAGGGCATCGCCCAGGCGGTCCTCGACGATGGCGCCGGCAGGGCTCCACGTGCGCGGCCAGAACGACTCGGGCAGCGACGTGGTGTGCAGCGCGGGCGCATCGATCGCCTGTTGCGGCGAATAGCCACCGACGATGATCCGCAGCAGCGCCAGCAGCTGCCACTGGTCCTGCTGGTCGCCGCCGGGGGAGCCGATCGAGAACTCGGGCACGCCGTCGCGCAGCACGAGCGTCGGCGTGAGGGTGGTGCGCGGGCGCCGGCCCGGTACGAGGGAGGACGGATGCCCCGGCTCGAGCCATGTCATCTGCAGGCGCGTGCCCAGGCAGAAGCCGAGCGCCGGAATCGTCGGGGAGGACTGCAGCCAGCCGCCCGATGGGGTCGCCGAGACGATGTTGCCCCAGCGGTCGATGACATCGAGGTGACACGTGTCACCCCGGGTCTCACCGGACGCCGACACACGTGGCTCGGCAGGCGCGACGGTCGGCTCGCCGGTGCCGAGCCGCGGTGCCTCGTACGTCGTGCGCAGCGGCGGGCGGAACGCGGCGCGCCCGGGCAGTGCCCCGGGCCGGAACTCGGCCGAGGCGGTCTCGGCGATCAGCGCGCGCCGCGCGTCGAGGTACTCGGCGGACAGCAGTGCGTCGAGATCGACGTCGTCGTCGCCGAACCAGCTGTCGCGGTCGGCGTAGGCGAGCTTCTGCGCCTCGAGGATCGTGTGCGCACCGGCCTCCTGCGAGGGGTCGAGCAGGTCGTCGGCCAGTGGCTCGAGGAGGCCGAGGGTCTGCAGCAGTGCCGGCCCCTGGGTCCAGGCGCCGGCCTTCGCGATCGTGCGCCCGCGGAACTCCCGCGTCACAGCCGGTTCGTATCCCGCCTCGAAATCCGCGAAGTCGTCGGCCGTGATGACGCCGGCATGCGTGCCGCCGCCGGAGTGCCGGTGCGGCTGCGCGAGGAACGCCGACGCCTCGTGCGCCACGATCCCCGTCTTCCATTCCCGGCGCGCGGCGTCGATCCGGGCGGCGCGCCCGACCGGGCCGTCGTCGCGCACGGTGCACGATGCGTGGACCAGCCCGTCGACGACGGCGGCATACGCCGGATTGCGCATGACCTGGCCCGCCACGGGAAGCTCGCCGTCCGGCATCCACAGCTCGGCTGAGGTCGTCCAGTCGTCCCGGAACAGCTCCGCCACGCGCGCGATCGTCGCGGCGGCACCCGCGACCAGCGGGTGTCCGTCGCGCGCGTACCCGATGGCGTACGCCAGCACGTCGGTGAGCTCCCACGTGCCGTGATCGCGCAGCAGCAGCAGCCAGGCATCGACGGCGCCGGGGACCGCCGCCGCGAGGCCGCCGGCGCCGGGCACCAGGTCGAGGCCCTCTTCGCGGTAGTGCGCGATCGTCGCACCCGCGGGCGCGGGACCCTGGCCCATGAGCACCGTCGGGCCGGTGGCATCCGCCGGCTGGAAGATCGCGACCAGGTCGCCACCCGGGCCGTTGAGGTGCGGTTCGACGATGTGGAGCACGAACGCCGCGGCCACCGACGCGTCGAATGCGTTGCCGCCGCGCTCCAGCACCGCCTGCGCGGTGGCGGTCGCGAGCCAGTGCGTCGACGCCGACATCCCGAACGTCCCGGTCAGGGTCGGGCGCGTCGTGAACGACGCCGGAGCGGTGTACTTCGACAACCTCAGCAACCCGTCCGCAGGCTCAGCGCCCGCCCGCCGCGATCCAGGCCTCGACCTCGTCGGCGGTGCGCGGGATGGCGGCCGACAGGTTGACGGGGCCGTCGTCGGTCATCAGGATGTCGTCCTCGATGCGCACGCCGATGCCGCGGTACTCCTCCGGGACGGTGAGATCGTCGATCTGGAAGTAGAGCCCCGGCTCGATCGTGAAGACCATGCCGGCCTCGAGGATGCCGTCGTAGTACATGTCGCGGCGGGCCTGCGCGCAGTCGTGCACGTCGATGCCGAGGTGGTGGCTGGTGCCGTGCACCATGTAGCGGCGGTGGTGCCCGCCGCTGTCGGCATCCAGCGCCTCCTCGGCGGTCACCGGCAGCAGCCCCCATTCGGCGACGCGTGCCGCGATCACCTGCATGGCGGCCTCGTGGACGGAGCGGAACTTCACGCCGGGGCGGGCCGCAGCGAAGGCGGCGTCAGCGGCTTCGCGGACCGTCTCGTAGACCTTGCGCTGCACCTCGGTGAAGCGGCCGCTGACCGGAAGCGTGCGGGTGATGTCGGCGGTGTAGAGGCTGTCGACCTCGACGCCGGCGTCGATCAGGATGAGATCGCCCGGCACCACGGCGCCGTCGTTGCGGGTCCAGTGCAGATAGCACGCGTGGGGACCGGATGCCGCGATCGTGTCGTACCCGACCGCGTTGCCGTCGCTGCGGGCGCGCTGATGGAACACGCCCTCCACGACGCGCTCGCCGCGGGGGTGCTCGACGATGGCGGGCAGGTTCGCGACGATGTCGTCGAAGCCGGAGGCGGTCACCTGCACGGCGAGCTCCATCTGCCCGACCTCGTACGCGTCCTTCACGAGCCGCAGTTCCGACACGAACCGCGTGAGGCCGTCGTCCTCGTCGAGGACGACATCGCCGTCGCGGGATTCGAAGTCGTCGATGTGCGCGGTCGGCAGCCCGAGACCCGCCGCGACGCCCTCCAGAGCCGGCCGCGGACCGATCCAGAACTCGCCGATCGAGGCATCCGAGTAGAACTCGCTCGTCGTGCGATCGGCGCGCTCGCGGAAGTAGAGCGTGACGTCGTGGCCGCCCGACGACCGCGGCTCGAACACCAGCACGGCGCCGGGCTCGGAGTCCGATGCCCACCCGGTGAGATGCGAGAAGGCGGAGTGCGCGCGGAAGGGGTAGTCGGTGTCGTTGCTGCGCTGCTTCAGCTCGCCCGCGGGGATCACCAGACGCTTGCCGGGGAACGCCGCCGAGACGGCATCGCGGCGTCGTGCGGCGAAGGGCGCCTGCGGTCGGACGGGCGGCGCGATGTCGGGCCGCTCGGCCCATCCGCTGGAGATCGTGTCGAGGAAGCCCTGACCGAACGGCTGGCGCCGGTTGGTGCTGGTCGTGGGCGGTGTGGCGGTCTCCGTGGTGCTCGTGGCGCCGGTGGACTGCTCGCTGGCTGCGCTGCTCATGCGTCCCAGTCTCGCACGCGACGCCGGGTGCGAGACAGGCTCAGCCGGCCGGTTCGTACTGCACGATCAGCGGGCGGTGGTCGGATCCGGAGTCGTCGAGCGACCGCAGCACCAGCGAGCCGGATGCGCGCCACTGCGGTGTGGCCATCACATGGTCGATGGGTGCGCCGAGGACGGCCGGCATGGCGGCGGACCAGGTGCCGAGCGCGCCGTTGCCCGTCTCGACGGCGGCGTCGGTGCAGTGGCCGAGGGTCGCGCCGTCGAGGCCCAGGCCCGTCATGTGGTCGACGGTGGCGTTGAAGTCTCCGGCCATGATCACGTTGCCGTCGCCGCACTGATCCGCCAGCCACTGCAGATCGTCACGCCAGCTCTGCATGTAGCTCGGCCGCGGCGCGACGGCGTGCACGGCGACGACGATGGGGCCGTCGCCCGACACCGGCATCGCGACGGCGCTCGGCACCGTCGAGGTGTTGCTGGTGCCGTCGAGCGAGGACTCGATCACCGCGTAGTCGCCCAGCTCGGGCGAGATCAGCAGAGTAGTGGATCCGGCATCCCATTCCGTCGAGGGATCCGACGCGTGGTGCGCCCACATCCGGTGCCCGAGGTCGCGCATCGCCAGCGCGACGCTCTCACCCGTCTCGATGGTGGTCTCGGGCAGCGCCACGATGTCGGCATCCATCGCCACGGCGATCTTCGCGATCGTCTCGGGCGGCGTCGCCGGGCCGGCGGTGTTCCACGTCATCACGCGGATGCTGGAGTCGGTCTTGGCAGGCAGCGGGTCGGTGCCGAGCCCCCCACGGGCCGACAGCACCGCGATGTTCGCCACCGTCGCGACACCGGCGACGAGTGCGATCGAGAACGCCAGCGGGCGCACCGGGCGCGCGATCGCCAGAAGCAGGGCCAGAAGGGCCGCCGCAGCGAACGCGAGTGCGAGGATGCCGCGGAACGACACGATCTGGGCGATCGGGTAGATGCGCTCGACGCGGAAGAAGCCGGGGAAAGTCAGCACCGCGGCAGCGATCGCGCACAGCACTGTCGCGAGGATCCCGAGCAGGCGAAGCACGACCGCGACTCTATGCGAGGAGGCTGTGAGATCCGTCAGCGCACCGGCGTGCCGCGTGCGGCCGTCGCGCTACCCTCGGAGGATGCCCGGCTCGCAGCGCTTCGAAGGACCGAGCGACCTGCACCTTCATTCCGCGAACTCCGACGGCACACAGCCTCCGGCCGAGGTGATGGCCTCTGCGCACCGGCATGGGGTGCGGACGGCGGCGCTGACCGATCACGACACGACCTCGGGGTGGGCGGAGGCGGCCGACGCCGCCACCTCGCTGGGCATGACCTTCATCGCCGGCATGGAGCTGTCGGCGCGACACGAATGGCGCAGCGTCCACGTGCTGGCGTACCTGCCCGATCCGGACGAACCCGCGCTGCGCGCCGAGACCACCCGCATCCGCTCGTCGCGGCTGGATCGCGCCCGGCTGATGGCCGACCGCATCTCCCGGGACTACGACCTGGTGTGGGACGACATCCTCGAGCAGACCACCGACGGCGCGACCGTCGGCCGTCCGCACATCGCCGATGCGCTGGTGGCGCGCGGGCTCGTGCGTGATCGCGCCGAGGCGTTCGCCGGCATCCTGAGTCCCGGCGGCGACTACTACGTCGCCCTGTACGCCCCCGATCCGGTGACCGCGGTCGGACTGGTGGCCGGGGCCGGGGGAGTGCCGGTGATCGCCCACCCCGCGGGGCGCGCCGGCCTGCTGCCGATGCGGCTGATGGAACGGATGCTGGATGCCGGCCTCGCCGGCTTCGAACTCGGCCACCGCGAGAACCGGGATCCCGCGCTCACCACCCTGCGGAACCTGTGCCGGGAGCGGGACCTGATCGTCACCGGCTCCAGCGACTACCACGGTCTGGGCAAGCCGAACCAGCCGGGGGAGAACACCACCAGCGACGAGATGGTCGCGCGCATCATCGACCAGGCGACCGGAAACGCCCCTGTCTACCCGTGAAGGGTGGACAGGGGCGTTTCGTGTCGGTGGGCGCTGATCGGCCCGGAGTTCTGATCAGCCGAGGGTGCTGATCAGCCCAGCGCCTTGGCCTTCAGCGCGTCGTACTCGGCCTGCGTGATCGTGCCGGCGTCGAGCAGACCCTTGGCCTTGGCGATCTCGTCGGCGGCGCTGGCGCCGCCCGAGCCCGCGACGGACTTGATGTAGGCGTCCTGCGCGCTCTGCAGCTCGGCTGCCTGCTTCGCGCCGCGCTGAGCCATGCCGTTGCCGCGGGCGATGAGGTAGACGAGCAGCGTGAGGAACGGGACGAAGATCAGGAAGATGATCCAGACCGCCTTCCACCACCCGTTCAGCTTGTGATCGCGGAACAGATCGCCGATGACGGCGAACAGCGCGAACAGGTACGCCATGAAGAAGAAGATCCAGAGGAACCACCAGATGATGTCCCAGAAGGAGCCCCAGAAGCCCTGGTATTCGTATCCGGTGGTGACGGCATCGAGGATGTGCACGATACGCCTTTCTTGACTGCGAAGTGACGGCGCCACACGCGCCGCTTGCGCTCACCATAGCGCGGTCGCGATGCCGTATGACGGCACCGCGACCGCAGAAGACGAATCATGCCGTATGACGGCACCGCCACCGGAGAAGACGAATCAGGCGCCGACGGCTGCGCCGCCCGCGGGAGCGGACCCGCCGCCGCTGCCGCCACGACGACGCCGACGCCGGCGCGGCGCGGGCTTTCCGTCGTGGTGCTCCTTGCCGCCGCCGTCGTGGGTTCCGCCGCCTTCCGTGGAGCGGGCGCCGTCGTCCGACGCCCCGTTCTGCTCCGACGTGGATGAGCCGGCGCCCTCGACCGGCTCGAAAGTCGAGCCCACCCGCTCGGCGTCACCGCCACGGCGACGGCGACGGCGGCGCGGAGCCTGACCGTTCGTCTCGACCTCCGCCGCGGCATCCGCAGCCCGCTCAGGCTGGACGCGGACCGCTTGGGTCTTCGGGGCGGTCACGATGCGCCCCTTCGTGCCGGCCGGGATGTCGAGATCGCTGAACAGGTGCGGGCTGGAGGAGTACGTCTCGACGGGTTCGGGCTGACCGAACTCGAGCGCGCGGTTGATGAGGGCCCACTTGTGCAGGTCCTCCCAGTCGACGAACGTGACGGCGATGCCGGTCTTGCCGGCGCGGCCGGTGCGACCCGCGCGGTGCAGATAGGTCTTCTCGTCATCGGGGATCGTGTGGTTGATGACGTGCGTGACGTCGTCGACGTCGATGCCGCGTGCCGCGACGTCCGTCGCGATCAGGACGTCCTTCTTGCCCGCCTTGAAGCCCGCCATGGAGCGCTCGCGCGCCTCCTGGCTCATGTCGCCGTGCACCGAGGCGGTGTTGAAGCCGCGGTCGCCCAGCTCATCCGACAGGCGCTGCGCCGCGCGCTTGGTGCGCGTGAAGATCACGGTCTTGCCACGGCCCTCCGCCTGGAGGATGCGGGCGATGACCTCGTCCTTGTCGAGCGAGTGCGCCCGGTACACGAGGTGGTTGATGTTCGCCTGCGTGAGCCCCTCGTCGGGGTCGGTGGCGCGGATGTGGATGGGGTTCGACATGAAGCGGCGAGCGAGGGCCACGATCGGGCCGGGCATCGTCGCCGAGAAGAGCTGCGTGTGCCGGACGGCCGGCACCTTGGAGAAGATCTTCTCGATGTCGGGGAGGAACCCGAGATCCAGCATCTTGTCGGCCTCGTCGAGCACGACCTCCGTCGCGTGCGACAGGTCGAGCAGCCGCTGGTTGTTGAGGTCGATGAGACGGCCCGGGGTGCCGACGACGATCTGCGCGCCGGCCTTCAGCTGGTCGATCTGACCCTCGTAGGCCTTGCCGCCGTAGATGGCGACCACGCTCGTGGGGCGTCCCGAGGTGAGCATGTCCATGTCTTCGTAGACCTGCACGCACAGCTCTCGCGTCGGCACGACGATGAGCGCCTGGACGCCGGGAGCCGGCGTCGGCCCGAGCCGCTGGACGACCGGGATGCCGAAGCCGAAGGTCTTTCCGGTGCCGGTCTTGGCCTGGCCGATGATGTCCTGGCCGGGGAGGCCGAGGGGGATGGTCTGTTCCTGGATCGGGAATGCGTCGACGATGCCCTTTACAGCGAGCGCCTCGACGATGTCCTGATCAACGCCGAGTTCGGCGAAGGTCGTCACGATGTGTGCCTGTCCGGCAGTGAGATGCTGCCTGGGTTCTTGCCCGGGCGCGGTTCCGGCCTCTTCGAGGTCGCCGCGCGGGCGGAAGTGCGATCCACGCCCTTCTCTCCCACAGGCGCGGGCGCCCCGATCCGACGCCGGGGACCCTCCCACGATACCGGAGGGATGCGGGAGCGAACACGGACGGGGCGCCGCCTCGTAGGCTTCGATGCATGGTGAAGTGGTTCTGGCAGCGGCGGGAGACGGGCCGCAAGCTGCAGCTGCGCTCGCGGGACGAGCTCAGCGGCAGCGATCGCGTGGACTTCGAGGAGCTCGCTCCCGACATCGACACGTTCCTCGGCCAGGCCGCCTATCTGCAGCTGGGATTCTTCGAGACCCTCACCGAGCTCATCCAGACGATCCCCGAACTCGGTGAGAAGGAGGCGGTGTCGCGCGCCGCGGGCGCCGCCCTCACCAAGCACGAGGCGCTGGTCGCCCTGATCCGCGAGCGCGGCGACGACCCGACCGAGATCATGCGACCGTTCCGCGAGCCCCTCGACGGCTTCCGGGCGGCGACGCACGGCGTCCGTCCGCAGGAGACCATGCTGTCGGTGCACATCACCGCGGGAATGCTGGACGACTTCTACCTCGCCCTCTCGGCGAGCTACGGCGAGACCGGCGACCGGGTGGCTCGCATCCTGCAGGCGGACGACGACCGGCAGGCCATCGTGGAGCTGATCACGGAGACCATCGCGAGCGACATCGAATGGAAGTCGCTGCTCGCCCTGTGGGGCCGCCGGCTGGTCGGCGACACCCTGCTCATCGCCCGGGCCGCGCTGCGGCCGATGTCACTCGGCCGCGCCGAGGAGCAGAAGGTCGAGCCCGTCTTCACCGAGCTGATGGCCGCGCATTCGCGCCGCATGGATGCGATGGGACTCGCCGCCTGACCCCGAGGGCGGGTCGCGACGTCAGCCGATGCCGAGGCGGGCCTTCTCGCGCCCGTCGTGTGCGACCCGGCTGCGGGAGATCGCGATGACGGCGGGGTAGGTCACGACGATCGGCACGATCAGTGCCGCCAGCCACGGCCACGGGGTGTCGATGCCGACGCCCACCCACGTGAGGATCGTCCACGCGATGCCCGCCGATACGGCGCCGATCATGGGCGCGAGCACTACACCGCGCGTCAGGCGCTGGTGGAGCTGGAAGTGGATGCCCAGGCCGATGACCGCGCCGACGATGAAGGCGATGAGGATCTGCACGTCACGTCCGCTCAGGCGACGAAGCCGACGCGGCGAGACTCCTCGGAGCCGAGCTCGATGTAGGCCAGGGCGGCCGTGGGCACGATGTACGAGTTGCCCTTGGCGTCGGCGAACGTCACATGCGTGGCGCCGGCGTCGAGCGCCGCGGCGACGGACTTCTTCACGTCGGCTGCCGGCTCGTTCGTCTCGAAGTTGAGCTCGCGGCCGGTGTTCGCGATGCCGATGCGGATCTCCACGTGACTGACCTCCTGCGCGGGGCGACGGTGTACTTGCCGAAAGGCTGAGGGGCTCCCCGGACGCATGGCAACTCTACGACACGGGGGAGCGGCGTCCGCCCGCGGTCGGAACGCTCTGGGCGAACGGCCGATGTCGGCCGTGCGCGCTACCGTCGAAGGGTGACTTCGGGGACTCGGCAGCGCGCCACGTACGCAGCGGACGCGCCGCAGGCGGCCGTGCTCTCGCTCCCCGTCGAGGCATCGGGCGTCGTGGTCGGGGCGCCGGGGGCGGGCAAGACCGAGACGTTGGTCGCGCGGGTGGCGCGCCTGGTCGAAACCGGCGTCGACCCTGACACGGTCCTGGTGCTCACGCCCTCACGGCAGACCGCGACGGCGCTGCGCGACAGGCTCGGCCTCGCCGTGCGCGTGGCCACGACCGGTCCGCTCGCGCGCTCGGTCGCGTCGTACGCGTTCCAGATCGTACGGGCGCACGCGGTCGCGGTCGACGCTGATCCGCCGCAGCTGCTCACCGGCGGCGACGAGGACCAGATCATCCGGGATCTGCTCGAAGGCGACGAAGAGGACGAGGCGGCCGGCGCAGCCCGCTGGCCCGACTGGCTCGGCGCGGCGATCCGCGGCACGGCCGGCTTCCGCACCGAGGTGCGCACCTTCCTCGCCGAGTGCACCACGCTCGGCATCGGGCCCGGTCGCCTGCGCACGCTGGGGGAGCGGCACGAGCTGCCCGCCTGGGTCGCGCTGTCGTCGTTCTTCGCCGAGTATCTGCAGGTGCGCGACGGCATGCGGGGCGCGCATCGGGATGCCGCGGGACTGGTCCGCGAAGCCGTGGGCCTCTTGCGGACAGCACCCGCCGGAAGTCCCGCCGTCGACCGCGTGCGGGTCGTGCTCGTCGACGATGCGCAGGAGCTCACGCTCGGCGGTGTCGAGCTGCTCGAGGCCCTTCGCGCTCGCGGCGTGGCGGTGCTGGCATTCGGCGACCCGGATGTGGGCTCAGGGTCGTTCCGGGGCGCGACGCCCGAGAACTTCGCGCGCCTGGCGACGTCGCTCGGCGCCGTGCAGGTGCTCGGCCACGGGCACCGCGGCACCGCCTGGCAGCGAGAGCTCGTCGGGCGGGTGACCCAGCGCATCGGCGCGGTGGGAGTCGTCGCGCATCGGCGGGCTGTCGCCGAGGCGGAACCGGACGGGTCGGTGCGCGTGCTCAGTCTGCGCTCGACCGCCGAGGAGTACGACGCGATCGCCCGCGTACTGCGCGAGCGTCACGTCCGCGACGGTGTGCCCTGGCGGGACTGCGCCGTGATCGCGCACGACACCCGTCAGGTCGCGGCCCTCGAGGCCGAGCTGTCGGCAAGGGAGGTTCCGGCGCGCTCGAGCGGGCCCGGCCGGGCGCTCGGCACCGTGCGGCCCGTGGCCGACCTGCTGCGGCTCGTCGAACTCGCGTCTCGCGATGAGTGGACCTTCGAAGATGTGTCGGCGGCCTTGACCGGCACGTACGGGCGGCTGGACGTCATCGAGCTGCGTCGCCTGCGTTCGGCCCTGCGTCACGGCGAGCTGCGCCGGGTGCTCGAGAGTGGCGCAGAAGACGATGACCGGGCCGAGGCACCCGAACGCTCGGGACGCGACCTCGTGCTTTCGGCGATGCGTCAGCCACTGGAGTTCGAGCTGCTCGACACGCGAGAGGCGCGACGGGCGGCCTCGCTCGCACGCACGCTGGCGGCGCTCCGCGACGAGCTCGAGCGTGGTGCGACCGCCCACGAGCTGCTGTGGACGGCGTGGGACCGCAGCGGCCTCGCCCGCACGTGGGCGGAGCTCGCACGGGGCAACGGCCCTCTCGCGGAGCAGGCGCATCGGGATCTGGATGCGCTCGTGGCGCTGTTCCAGGCGGCGAAGCGCTTCGTGGAGCGCTCGCTCGACGCCGATCCCCGCGTCTTCGTGCGGTCGATCCTCGACAGCGGCGTCGCCGAGGATCGCCTCGAGGCCCCCACGCGCGACGACAGCGTGCGGATCATGACGCCGGCCGGCGCGCTCGGGATGGAGTTCGACACGGTCGTCGTCGCCGGGGTGCAGGACGGCGTGTGGCCGAACACGCGACTGCGGGGGAGTCTTCTCGACACCTGGCGGCTGGCGGATGCCGCCACCCGCGCCGAGGGCGACACGCTGGGCGCCTTCGACCGCCGCCGCGCGGCGATGCACGACGAACTGCGGCTGCTGGCGCGTGCGCTGTCCCGCGCCGACGCCCTGCTGGTCGTGACCGCCGTCGACGACGACGACACCGGCCCCAGCGTCTTCTTCGAGCTGCTCCCCGACCCCGAGCCGTTCGAGCTGGACCATCCGGTCTCGCTGCGCGGACTCGTGGCGCGGCATCGCCGTACGCTGACGCAGCTGGGCGTGCGGACGCTCGCTGAGCCCGGCATGCGACCGGCGACGGCGCCCACCGGCCCGGTGGCGGCCCCGGCAGCGCGTGCGGCCGAGCAGCTGGCGCTGCTGGCGGATGCGGGCGTGCCGGGCGCAGCGCCGCGCGAGTGGTACGGCGTGGCCGGTCCGACATCCACGGGTCCGCTGCGGGATCTGTCGCGCGAGGATGTCCGCGTCTCGCCGTCCCGCCTGCACGCGCTCGAGGAGTGCGAGCTCAACTGGGTGATCGCCGACCTCGGCGGCGACCCCGGTGGGACCACGGCCGGCCTCGGCACGATCATCCACGCGGCCCTCGAACATGCCACTGGCCATGACGAGGCGGCGCTCTGGGCTGAGGTGGAATCGCGCTGGGGTGAACTGACGTTCGAGGCGGCGTGGCGGGATCGCGCCGAGCAGACGCGTGCGCGCGACCTCGTGCGACGTCTGCACCTCTATCTGCATCGGTTCGACGGGGGTGGCGGCACGCTCATCGGCGCGGAGCCGCACTTCGAGGTCGACATCCCGCTCGGTGAGCGCGATCCCATGTCCGCCGAAGCCGCCACGCCTGTCGACCCCGCCTCCGCGGTCGCCGAGGGGGAGCGGCACCGTGTGATCCTGTCGGGCTACATCGATCGCGTCGAACTCACGCCGGAGGGCAGTGTGGTGATCGTGGATCTCAAGACGGGCAAGCGGGAGCCGCAGACCGATGCGAAGGTGCTCGACAATCCGCAGCTCGCCGCCTACCAGCTGGCCTTCGAGGCGGGAGCCATCGCCGAGGCGAACGGGCACGCGCCGGGCGGCGCGAAGCTCCTCGTCCTGCGACCGAGCGCGACGAGGTCGGACTACGTGACGCCGTGGCAGCCGCCGTTCGACGACGAGCGTCGAGACGCCTTCCTCACCCGCATCCGCACCGCTGTGGGTGTGATGCGAGGCGAGACCTTCACCGCACCGTATGAGGAGCACTGCCGCGACGAGCACGCCTACGGTCTGTGCCGCATCCACACGGTGGGCGCGGTGAGCGCCTCGTGACCGTCGTGCAGGGTCTTCGGGTGCAGTCCGGAGCCGATGACGCCGTCCTGCCGACCCCGACGCTGTCGGCGCGCGTCATCGCCGCCGCCCTGGGCCAGTTCCCGCCGACGCAGGAGCAGACCGCCGTCATCGAGGCGCCGCTCGCACCGGCACTCGTCGTCGCGGGCGCGGGCAGCGGCAAGACCGAGACGATGGCGGCGCGGGTCGTATGGCTGGTGGCGAACGGCATCGTCCGCCGCGACGAGGTGCTCGGCCTCACATTCACCCGCAAGGCCGCGGGAGAACTGGCGGAGCGCATTCACAAGCGTCTCGCGCGTCTGGCGGAGTTCGAGCGGCACGGTCTGCTGCCTGCGCTTCCCGGACTCGCGGAGGCGGGCGCACTCGACGCCTTCGGCGACCTCGAGCGGTCGGGCGTCGACGGTGCGCGCGCGACGGCGGAGCGCCACCGGCTGCTCGAGCCGCTGGCGCGCGCCGCGGACGCGGTGCCCCAGGACTCGTCCGACGACGCGCTGCTGCATCGCCCGACGGTGGCGACCTACAACAGCTTCGCCGACCAGATCGTGCGCGAGCACGCGCTGAGGATCGGACGGGATGCCGAAGCCGCCGTGCTCTCGGAATCCGCCGCGTGGCTCCTCATGCGTCGCGTCGTGTTCGCATCGGACGACCCGCGCCTCGAAGACCGCGGCGAAGCCGTGCGCTCCATCGTGGACGCGGCGCTGCGGATCGCCCGCGACGGCGTCGACAACCTCGTCGACTTCGACGCCCTCGCCGGCTTTCCCGAGCGCTTCCGCACCGTCCGCGAGCTGCCGTCGACCAACCGGCGGACGACGGTGTACGCGGATGTGGCCGACGCGGCCGACCGGGTCGAGGCCCTGGCCCTCCTCGCCGATCTCGCCCGCGAGTACGCCGCCGAGAAGCTGCGGCTCGGTGTCATCGACTTCTCGGATCAGGTCGCCGGCGCGCTCGAGGTGGTGCGGAGCCACGCCGTCGTGGCGGACGAGCTGCGCGACAGGTACCGCGTGGTGCTCCTCGACGAGTACCAGGACACCTCGGTGGCGCAGACCGACCTCCTGGCGGCCCTCTTCGCGGGCACCGGCGTGATGGCGGTCGGAGACCCGCATCAGGCGATCTACGGCTGGCGCGGGGCCAGCGCCGGCAATCTGGGCGGCTTCGCTGACGCGTTCTCGCCGGGCGCGGGGTGCGCCCAGTACGCACTGCTGACGAGCTGGCGAAACAGCGCGTCCGTGCTGACGGCGGCGAACGCGGTCCTGGCGCCGCTCGCCGCATCGGCGTCGCTGGCGGTGGAAGAGCTGCGCCCCCGCCCGGGCGCGCCTGCAGGCGTGGTCGAACTCGGGTTCGATTCCGATCTCGACACCGAGGCCGATCGCGTGGCCGAGTGGTTCGCCGGCGTGCGGGCCTCCCGCGCGCAGGATGGCCGTCCGACGACCGGGGCCATCCTGTTCCGCAGCAAGAAGCACATGGTCCGCTTCGGCGACGCGCTCGGGCGCCGCGGCATCCCACATCGCATCCTGGGCCTCGGCGGGCTGCTCTCCACCCCCGAGGTGGTCGACGTGGTCTGCGCGCTGAGGGTGATCAGCGATCCGTCCGCGGGGTCGGCGCTCATCCGCCTGCTGTCGGGGCCTCGCTGGGCGATCGGCCTGCCCGATCTGCGCGAGCTCGCGGCACTGTCGCGTCGTCTCGCGCGCCACGACGCCGCCCTGCAGCCGCTGGCGCCGGAAGTCGTCGAGCGCATTCGCGGAAGCGCCGGCGACGACGACGGCTCACTCGTCGACGCGCTCGACTTCGTCCTGCGGCAGCGGCCCGACCACGGCTGGCTGGCGGGCTTCACCCCCTCGGCCCGCGAGCGGCTGCGGGATGCGGCATCCGTCTTCGCGGGACTGCGTCAGGCGAGCGGCATGCCGATCCCCGAGCTCGTGCGGCTGATCGAGCTGGAGCTGAGGCTCGACATCGAGCTCGCGGCGAACGAGTCCCGGGGGCCGGCCCGCATCGCGGCGGCGCAGCTGCGCGCCTTCGTCGACGAGGTGCACGCTTTCCTCGCCGCTGACGAGACCGGATCGCTGTCGAGCCTCCTCGCCTGGCTCGACCACGCGGAGCAGCTCGACGAGTTCGCGCCGCGCACGGAGCCTCCAGAGGACGATGTCGTACAGCTCCTCACGATCCATGGCTCGAAGGGCCTCGAGTGGGACGCCGTCGCCGTGGTGCGCCTGGTGAAGGACGAGCTGCCGAGCGCGCCCCGTGACACCAAGGCGTGGCTCGGCTTCGGTGTGCTGCCGTACGCGTTCCGCGGCGACTCGGCATGGCTGCCCGTGCTGCGCTGGCAGTCCGCGCAGACCCAGCAGGAACTGAAGGAAGCCATCGACACGTTCGTCGAGGCCAACCGCAACCGTCAGCTCGAGGAGGACCGCCGGCTGGCCTACGTCGCCGTCACCCGGGCCCGCGATCACCTGCTTCTCACGGGTGCGACATGGTCCGGGACCAAGCGGCCCCGATCCCGCAGCGTCTTCTTCACCGAGATCGCCGAGGCGCTGGGGGTGACGCTCACCGACGACGAGGTCGGCGACGATCCGTACCAGGGAGCCCGCCGCGTGCTGCAGTGGCCCATCGATCCTCTGGGAGCACGCCGGACGGCCGTGGAGACGGCGGCGCGCGCGGTCGACGCGGCGCACGACGCTCTCGGTTCCGAGTCCGCCGCACCGCGCGCGGTGCTCGACCCGCAGGCTGCGCTCCTCCTCGCCGAGCGCGATGCCCGGCGCGCGCGGCCGGTCCACACGGCGCCCACCCGCATCGCCGCATCACGCTACAAGGAGTACGTCGCCGACCTCGACGGCACGCTGGCAGCGATCGCGCGGCCGATGCCCGAGCGCCCCTTCCGCCAGACCCGCCTCGGCACGCTGTTCCACGCGTGGGTCGAGCAGCGCTCCGGCCGGGCAGGCCTGGGCGGTTCCCTCGATGACGCGCTGTGGGAGACCGATGACGAGATCCCTGGCACGGATCCGTCCAACAGCGAGGCCTCCGTCGAGGACGCCGCGGCCCTGGCGGCGCTGCGCGAGCGGTTCCTCGGGTCGGAGTGGGCATCGCGCCGGCCGATCGAGGTCGAGACCGAGATCGACTTCACCACGATCGGACCGGACGGGCTGCCGCACATCGTCATCTGCAAGCTCGATGCCGTGTACCGCCGCGAAGACCGCGACGGCAGGATCGAGATCGTCGATTGGAAGACCGGCGTCGCTCCGCGCACGCCCGCCGAGAAGGACGAGCGGATGCTGCAGCTCGAGCTCTACCGCCGGGCCTACCACGCGAAGCACGGCGTGCCCCTCGACGAGATCGACGTCGCGCTCTACTACGTCGCGGAGGACGTCATCCTCCGCGGCTGACGCTGTATCGCCGGCCGGCGGCCAGAGCCGGCGATGTCAGCACGGAGCGCGCAGGATCACTCGGCCCGCCAGCGACGCAGCGCCGCCTCGGAGGCGCGCTCCGCCTCGGCGGCATCCGTTCCGGCGATGTCTTCGCGGTCGGCCCCGAGGGGGAACGGCGCGGGGGACAGATGCGGAAGGGCGATCGGCGCGGTCGAGACGTCGTCGGAGGCGTGCGGCGCCTCCGGAGACGGTGAGCCCGCGCCCGCGCCGGCACGGGCCTCGTCGCGGAAGGCCGCCAGGTCCGCCTCGGTGAGCTCCTCGGTGTCGAACCTCCCGGCGCTCCGATCGACAGGGCCGGTATCGGTCGGCTCATCGGCGACCCACTGCGCGAGCTCCTCCGGGTCGTATGCATCGGTCTGCATCGACGTGTCGACGGTCGGCGCCGCGGCACCGGGCGTCCGCTCGAGAAGCGCGATGGCGTCGTCGACGTCGAGCGCGGCATCCGACACGATGTCGTCACCGGCGACTCCTGTGGCCAGCGACTCCAGGAGCTCCACGGCGTCGCTGACGATGTCTTCGCGGTCGACGTCGTGCCCGTGCACCAGCCACTTCGCGAATTCGAGCTCCGCGTACAGTCGGGCGCGCTCGCGGCCACGCGCGTCGGGGGCGCGGCCGCTTGCGGCGACGTAGGCGGCGTACACGTCATCCGCGGCTTCGGGCGCCGACGCGAGCCACTGCAGGTCGGTGGCAGGGTCGCCGATCGACAGCCCATGCCATTCGAGCAGGCCGGTGACGGTCGGCACCCCGTCGAGATCCTCGAAGAGGAATGAGGCGGCACCCGCGCCGCCGAGCATGACGGCCGACTCGAAGCGCCAGAGCTCGTCGGCGTCCACCGCACGATGCCAGCGGTGCGCGAGGCTCACCGGAAGCCGCCGGGTCGCCACGGCACGGTCGATCAGGCGCGTGACGTCGGCACGCACCTGCGCTGGCGTGCGGGCCGGAAGTCCCTCGCCCTTGACGATCGAATGCGGCAGGGCGTGAAGGGCGGCCAGTGCCGCACCCAGGGAGGTGGCCGCGCCGCGACCGGCGGGCAGGTGTGCGGCATCGACGCGGTAGCCGGGGAGGAAATCGACGACGACCACGCGGCTGTCGCCCAGGCCCGCCTCACCGAGCAGCTCCGGCGCGCGGAACGGGAGCAGCCCGCGGACGCCCGGGGTGAGTGCGCGGAGCGCACGCGCCTCGGCGGCGAGCTCGGGCGCTGCCGACGGGTCGGCCGGAACGCGCACGACGACGCGCCGGCCGTCGTCCAGGTCGGCGACGGCGGCGTCGTAGCGGCCGGTCGATCCCTCCGTGAGGGCTCCGACCCCGACGACCCCGACCCGCGGCAGAGCCGACGTGACCGACGCGGCTAGAGTGAGGGGTGAGCGTGCCATGTGCCCAGGGTAGGTCGGTCGCGCTCGTCCGTCCCCGCGCCACGCCCGGCCCTGAACGACGAAGCGGAGCATGTTCCGATGACGGCGCCCGACAGTACGAGCATCCCTCCGCTGGCACGTCCCGGTCTCGATCGCGCTGCCGCAGAGCGTCTCACCCCCGATCTCATCGAGGTGTCCCGGGCGGATGCCGCCACTCGCGTGCTCGTCATCGTCGGCGACGCGGCACCACTGGCCGCACCCGATGCGCTGTTCTGGAGCGTGGCTGCTGAGGTACCTGCCGGAGCCGAGTGGGCCTTTCTCGGTCGCGGCGAGGACGGGGGCGCTCTGCTCGCCGCCGTGTTCGCAGCCCAGGAGGAGGAACTGTTCGCCGCCCCGGCGGGCTGGGCGGGACTGCGCGCCGTGGGCGCCGCGCTCTCCCCGGCGGATGCCGGCGCCTTCGTCGAAGCGCTGAGCCTCGGGCGGTGGCTGCTGGACGCCCCGTTCTGCCCCGCGTGCGGCACGCTGACGAACCTCGGCGACAGCGGGTGGTCGCGCAAGTGCCCGCACTGCGGTCGCCAGCACTTCCCCCGCACCGACCCCGCCGTGATCGTGGCGATCACGAGCGCAGTCGATCCCGATCTGCTGCTCCTGGGCTCCAACGCGCTGTGGGGTGCCGACCGCTTCTCGTGCTTCGCCGGGTTCGTCGAGGCGGGCGAGTCGCTCGAGGCGGCGGTGCGCCGGGAGGTGGCGGAGGAATCGGGCGTCGACGTCGGCGTGGTCTCGTACCAGGGCTCGCAGGCATGGCCGTATCCCCGGTCGCTCATGGTCGGCTTCCTCGCTTCAGCGCTCGACGACGCCGCCGCGGAGGCGGATGGTGAGGAGATCGCCGCGGTCCGCTGGTTCACACGCGACGAGATCGGCACGGCGCTGGCCGGCGGCGGCGATGTCGTGCTGCCCGGCCCTGCCTCCATCGCGCACCGCCTCATCGCCGACTGGCATGCGGAGCGGCCATGAGCACCGACGCGCTCGCTGGGCTCGACGAGCACCAGCGGGAGGCGGTCACCGCGCTGCGAGGACCCGTCGTCGTGCTGGCCGGCGCCGGCACCGGCAAGACCCGCGTCATCACGCACCGCATCGCCCACGGCGTCGACACGGGGGCCTACTCGCCAGGCCGTGTGATGGCCGTCACCTTCACGACGAAGGCCGCGGGCGAGATGCGCGGCCGGCTGCGCACCATGGGCGTGGCCGGCGTGGCGGCGCGCACGTTCCACGCCGCGGCGCTGGCCCAGCTCAACTTCTTCTGGCCGACGCTCGCAGGAGACAGCGCCCCGGGCATCGTCGACAACAAGGTGCGGCTGCTCGCTCACGCGGCCGACGGCATCGGCCTCTCTCCCGACCGGGCCACGCTGCGCGACGTGGCGTCCGACATCGAGTGGCGCAAGGTCTCGATGCTCAGCGTCGACGGCTACGTCGAGGCCCGCCCGAACGGGGTGGGGCGGCTCGGCGTGGATCGCGTCGTGGCGCTGCAGCATGCCTACGAGAAGCTCAAGGACGAGCGGCGGCAGCTCGACTTCGAGGACGTCCTCCTCGCGTGCGCGGGCATGCTCGAGGCCGAGCCGCAGGTCGCCAAGGCGGTGCGCGAGCAGTACCGCCATTTCACGGTGGACGAGTTCCAGGACGTGTCACCGCTGCAGAACCGTCTGCTCGAGCTGTGGCTCGGGGACCGGCGCGACATCTGCGTGGTGGGCGATGCGAGTCAGACGATCTATTCGTTCGCGGGTGCCGACGCCTCCTTCCTCCTCGACTTCCCGACGCGGTTCGAAGGGGCGCGGGTCGTGCGACTCGAGACGAACTACCGATCGGATCCGCCGATCCTCGCTGTCGCGAACGAACTGATGCGCGGGCGGCCGGGGGCACTGCACCTGACGGCGGCAGCCTCGCGATCCGCGGAGCCCGCGCCGCCGGTACCCACCGTGACGGCGTTCGAGGACGACCGCGCGGAGGCGCGTGCTGTCGCGGCCCAGATCGGCGCGCAGATCGCCGCCGGTGCCGATCCCGGCCACATCGCGGTGCTCTATCGCTCGCACGCGCAGTCCGCGGAACTGGTTGCGGCGCTCGCGGACGCCGGCATCGCCACGACGGTGCTCGGGGGTCGGCGCTTCTTCGACATGCCCGAGGTGCGGCAGGCCGTGATGGAGCTGCGGGCGGCGTCGGTCGCCCCCATCGAGAGCGGCTTCGTCGACACGGTGCGAGACATCCTGCGCTCCCGCGGCCTCACCGACGACCCGCCGGAGGCCGGCGGAGCCCTGCGCGACGCCTGGGAGGCCCGCGCCGCACTGCTGCGCCTCGCGCAGGAGGCGCCGGCCGGCACGACGCTGCGCGCCTTCACGGACGAGCTCACGGCCAGGGCGAAGGTGCACGACGAGCCGGCGATGCGGACGGTGACCCTGGCCACGCTGCACGCGGCGAAGGGCCTGGAATGGGAGCACGTGCACCTGATCGGCGTGGCTGAGGGGCTGCTGCCGATCTCGTACGCCACGACGTTCGAGCAGGTCGACGAGGAGCGGCGGCTGGCATACGTCGGCATCACGCGAGCCGGGCGAACGCTGTCGCTGACGTGGTCTCGAGGCGTACGGGAGCGGCAGCCGTCGCGGTTCCTCCGAGAGATCGGCAGCGGCACTCTGCGTGCGGGCGGTGCGACCGCACGTTCCGGTGGAGGGAGCCGGCGCGCAGGATCACCGACCGCGTCCGCGACGCCGAGGGGTTCCGCGCCCGGTCCGCGATGAGCCGTCCGGCGACGATGCCCGCCTCCCAGAGCACCGCCGGCTCGGTCTCGACCGGGCGCCCCAGCAGCTGCGCCGCGACCGCCGGCCATGACGGGTCGTCGTCGCGGCGCTGCGCGGCGACGCAGGCGAGGCACGCCGTGCTCCCGGGCTTCACGAACGGCCCCACCTCGGCCCCCGAGCCGGTCAGGGCCACCGGAACGTGAGGGACGTCTGCCGCCATGAGGCCGGAGGCGGTGCCGGGCGCGACGAGCCGGTGCACGACGAACACCACCGCCGCGGCATCCCTGCCTGAGATCCCGACCGGGTCGAAGCGGTGAGCCGTCCCGACGTCGTAGCCGGCCGCGGCCAGGCCCGTGCCAACGGCGTCGCGTTGCTGCTCGGGCACGTCGGAGGCGCAGTGCAGCGTGACGCGGCGCGGGACTTCGGGGTCCGTCGTCAGGGCACGGCGGATGCGGGTGAGGAACCGTGTGGCAGCCGCGGCATCGGGGGCGCCGAAGGCCTGTGCCAGAGGCACGAACGCGCCGTCCGGGATGCCGCGCTCGAGTTCGCGGAGAACACGCTGCTGCCACGGCTGGGGATCATCGAGGATCCCGACCGGTTCGGAGCCGAACTGGAGGGCGGTGTCGGTCCGCCACACCGGCGGAAACGCGGGGTCGAGTCGCAGCATGCGGCCGATCCTGCCCCAGCGGGTGCGGCGTTCGGGCGGTATCCACAGGCCCGACCGCCGATCGGATCGCATCCCAACCTGGGGAGGAGGGGCCGCCGCGGGCGCGAGGCGTCACACCGGACGGTGATCGTCAGGCGTGCTGCTCCCGCCGTCGTCCTCGGAGGCGTCCGGCCCCTCAGGAGACGCAGGGGCGGCGGATCCGTCCTCGGCCGCGGACTCGCCGAGCTCTTCGCCGGCCAGCAGGCGCGCGAGCGCGTCGTCCATCTCATCGGGCACGGGCTCTTCGCCGCGCGCCCGCGCCTCGAGGCGGGCGACGAGAGCGGCGGGATCGTCGATGTCGGAGGCAGCAGGCATGAGGTCGGGGTAGTCCCACAGGGCGTCGCGCGCGGCGGGGCCGACGGCATCCGTCACCGCCCGCCACATCGCTGCGGCCTCGCGCATGCGGCGGGGGCGGATCTCGAGCCCCACCAGCGAGCCGAGCGCGCGTTCCGCGGGGCCGCCGACCGCGCGACGGCGGCGCACCGCCTCGGAGATGCGCTGCGCTGCGGGCAGCCGCGACGTCGCATCCTCGGTGACGACCTCGACCCAGCCCTCGATGGTCGCGAGCAGGTTCTCGAGGCGGGCGAGGGCCGCGTCCTGCGCCTCGGAGCGTGCCGGCAGCAGCGCGCCGCTCTCGATCGCCCTGCGGAGCTCCTCCGGCTCGGACGGGTCGAATCGTGTGGCGAGATCTTCGAGCGCGTCGGTGTCGACGTGCACGCCTCGCGCGAAGTCGGTCACCTGCGAGATCACGTGCAGGCGAAGCCATCGGGCGTGGCGGAACAGGCGCGCGTGAGCGAGCTCGCGCGTGGCCGCGTAGAGGGCGAGCTGGTCGTCGGGGACCTCCAGGTCGCGCCCGAAATCGGCGAAGTTCTGGGGGAGGATGGCGGCCTCACCGTCCGGCATGAGCGGGATGCCGACGTCACCACCGCTCACGACCTCCTTGGAGAGGTTGCCGACCACCTGCCCGAGCTGCGACGCGAACAGCGAGCCGCCGACCGTGCGCATGAGGCGTCCCGCCCCCTGCACGAGCCCCTGCATGTCTTCGGGTGCCTGCTCGCTCAGCGCGGTCGTGAGCGCATCGGCGATGCTCGTGGCGACGGGGGCGGCGAGCTCCTCCCATACCGGGAGGGTGGCTTCGACCCAGGCGCCGCGCGTCAGCGTCACCGGCGGAGCGGGCAGGTCCGAGATGGTGGTCGCCTCGCTCAGCCACAGGGTCGCCAGGGAGAACGCCTGATCGAGATCGGTGCGCTGGCCGGCGGTGACGCCGAGGCCCTCCTGGTTGGCGATGTGCAGCGCCTGGCGCTTCGCCATGTCCCACGAGATGCCGCTCTCGTCGGCGTTCTCGAACGCGCCCTGCAGCTGGCGCATGACCGCCTGCATCATGGCCGGATCGATGTTCATGCCGGAGAGTCGTGAAAGCTGCTCCGGATCGACCTCGCCCGCGGAACCACCGAAAAGCCGGCGGATGAGCTCCTGGAAGTCGTCCTCGGGGCTGGGTCCGTCGCCAGGGGTCTCGTCGTCTGCCACTTCAGCCGCCTTTCAGCCGGTCGATGACGTTGCGCTCTACGCTAGTCGCAGCATCCGACGCACTCCCCGGCAGGGACCCCTCCGCCTTACGCCGGTCGCGAACGACCCGGCACACATCGACAAGGCACGGAAGAGAGGTCCCTCGTGGCCCTGTTCGACGAGAACACGACGATCGAGCCCGCCGCCCGACCGCGCATGTCGCGGCGCACGCTCGCCGGCGTGTGGGCGCTCGCCGTGGCGATGGTGGTGCTCCTGATCATCACCTTCCTGCCGACCTCATACGTCATCCAGCGGCCCGGTCCGGTCTACAACACCCTCGGCAGCGCGGAGAATGCCGACGGCGAAGAGGTGCCGCTGATCTCGGTCGAGGGCGCGCAGACCTACCCGACCGACGGCTCGCTGGACTTGCTGACCGTGCAGGTGCAGGGCAACCGTGAGCGCACGCCGTCATGGTTCGAGCTGGCGATGGCGTGGTTCGACCCGAGCAAGGCAGTGCTCCCCGTCGATGCGATCTTCCCTGAGGGTCAGTCGACGGACGACCGCAATGCGGAGAGCGCGCAGATGATGGTGAACTCCCAGCACGAGGCGACCGCGGCGGCGCTCACCGAGCTCGGGTACGACGTCGGCGCGCAGCTGTCGGTCTTCTCGGTCGTCGACGGGGCGGCCGCCGAGGGCGTGCTGCAGGAGGGCGACCTCATCCTCGAGGCGAACGGCGAGCCGGTCGCGGACGTGGCGGCGCTGCGCGAGGTCATCAACGACGGCGGGGGCGACCCGGTGGCGCTGCTGATCGAGCGCGACGGTGAGCAGCAGACCGTCGAGGTGACCCCGAAGGAGTCCACGGCCGGCGGCGAGACGACCTGGATCCTCGGCGTGAACCTCATCACCGACTACGACTTCCCGATCGACGTGACGATTCAGCTCGACAACGTCGGCGGCCCGAGCGCGGGGATGATGTTCGCCCTCGGCATCATCGACACGCTCACCCCGGAAGAGCTGAACGGCGGCGAGCAGGTCGCCGGCACCGGCACGATCACCGCCGACGGCGAGGTGGGGCCGATCGGCGGCATCCGTCAGAAGATGTGGGGCGCCGTGGATGCCGGGGCCGACTGGTTCCTCGCCCCCGAGGCGAACTGCGACGAGGTCGTCGGCCACATCCCCGGTGATCTGCGTGTCTTCTCGGTCGAGGACCTCGATGACGCGCTCACCGTCCTCGACGCAGTCCGCGATGGCGGCGACCTCGACGCGCTGCCGACCTGCACGGCCAAGTGAGCCGGGGGATCGTGCCCGAAACGTTGCGCGATTCCGAGAGTTCGCCCAGGGAGGACAAGGCGGCCGCCCGGAATCCGCCGCCTAGGATGGGACGGTGACCACGACCTCGTCGCCGACCCCGGCCACACCCTCCCGTACCCGCCGCGTGATCGCCATCACGCTCGCGATCATCGCCGCCCTCGTGGTGGCGTTCTTCGTCTTCGCGAGCCTCTACGCGGACTGGCTGTGGTTCGATCAGCTCGGGTTCACCGAGGTGCTGCTGACCCAGTGGGTCGCCCGCGTGGTGATGTTCGTGGTCGGCTTCCTCGGGATGGCGGTGCCCGTGTGGCTGGCCATCCAGCTCGCCTACCGCCTGCGCCCGGTGTACGCGCGGCTGAGCTCGCAGCTCGACCGCTACCAGGAGGTCGTCGAGCCCCTGAGGCGCCTCGCGATGTGGGGCATCCCGGTCTTCTTCGGCTTCTTCGCCGGCTTCGCCGCCTCGGCGCAGTGGGAGACGACCTGGCTGTGGTTCAACGGCGTCGCCACCGACACCACCGACCCGGAGTTCCACCTCGACACCGGCTTCTACATGTTCGCCATGCCGTTCTGGAGCTCGCTCATCGGCTTCGCGTCCGCGGTCCTGCTGATCTGCCTGCTCGTCACCGCACTAGTGTCGTACCTGTACGGCTCGGTGCGCGTCGGGCAGCGGGAGCTGCGCATCTCGAAGTCCGCACGCATCCAGCTCGCGGTGATCGCCGGCCTGTACCTGCTGGTGCAGGGTGCCAGCCTGTGGCTCGACCGCTACAAGACGCTCGTCGAGTCCGGCGCCGACGACCGCATCACCGGCCCCGGCTACACCGGCGTCAACGCGATCATCCCCGGGCAGACGATCCTCGCCATCGTGGCCGTCATCGTCGCGATCCTCTTCTTCGTCACGGCGGTCATCGGCCGCTGGCGCTATCCGCTCATCGCGACCGCGCTGCTCGTGGTGTCGGCGATCGTCGTGGGTGTCGGCTATCCCTGGGTGGTCAACACCTTCCAGGTGCAGCCGAACCGCTTCTCGCTCGAAGAGGAGTACTACCAGCGCAACGTCGACATGACGCATCAGGCCTACGGCGTCTCCGGCCTCGAGCAGGAGGACTTCGCCGCGGTGACGGATGCCGAGCCCGGCCAGCTGCGCGACGATGCGGCCACGACCGCGCAGGTGCGCATCATGGACCCGGCGATCATCTCGCCGAACGTGCGCCAGCTCGAGCAGTACCGCTCCTACTACCAGTTCGCCGATCCTCTCGACGTCGACCGCTACGAGCGGGACGGCGTCTCGCAGGACACCGTCGTGTCGGTGCGCGAGCTGAACCTGGACCAGCTCGGCAACGCCGCAGACTGGCAGAACTCGGCAGTCGTCTACACGCACGGCTACGGCATCGTGGTCGCGAAGGGCAACGACCGCACCGGCGACGGCGACCCGGTCTTCCTGGAGCGCGGCATCCCGGCCGCCGGTTTCCTCACGGATCAGGATGACTTCCAGCCGCGTGTCTACTTCGGCGAGTCCTCGCCGCCGTACTCGATCGTCGGTGCGCCGGAAGGAACGCCGCCGGCGGAGCTGGACTACCCCGAGGGCGGCGACGCCGCCTCGGGCGAGCAGAAGACGACCTTCGAGGGCAACGGCGGGCCGAGTCTCGGCAACGTGTTCAACCGGCTCGTCTACGCGCTGAAGTTCCAGGCCGAGCAGATCCTCTTCTCGGACTACGTCAACTCCGAATCGCAGATCCTGTACGACCGCAACCCGCGTGAGCGCGTGCAGAAGGTCGCCCCGTACCTGACGCTCGACAACGACGCGTACCCCAGCGTCGTGGACGGCCGGATCGTCTGGATCATCGACGGCTACACCGTCAGCGCGAACTACCCCTACTCGTCGACCGTCAGCCTGACCTCGGCGATCTCGGACTCCAGCAACCCCGCACCCCGGTTCGCCGTCGACGACATCAACTACATCCGCAACTCGGTGAAGGCCACCGTCGACGCGTACGACGGTTCGGTGAAGCTGTACGCGTGGGACGAGGAGGACCCGCTCCTGCAGACGTGGCAGAAGGTGTACCCGGCGACCATCGAGCCGATCAGCAAGATGTCGGCCGACCTGATGAGCCACGTGCGGTACCCGACGGATCTCTTCAAGGTGCAGCGGACGATCCTCGGCGTCTATCACGTCGACGACGCGCGGTCGTTCTACCAGAGCGACAACCGCTGGCAGACGCCGAACGACCCGCAGGACGACCAGCTGCTGCAGCCGCCGTACTACCTGACGATGCAGATGCCGGGCGAAGAGGCGCCGACGTACTCGATGTTCACCTCGTTCATCCCGTCATCGACGGGAGGAAATGCCCGGAACGTCCTCATGGGCTACCTCGCGGTCAACTCGAACGCCGGGGCGGAAGCCGGTGTGAAGAGCGACGACTACGGCAAACTGCGGATGCTGGTGATCGACGCGGACACCCCCGTCTCGGGACCCGGTCAGGTGCAGAACGACTTCGATTCGCAGCCCGAGGTGTCGTCGTTCGTCAACATCCTGAAGCAGGGTGACTCCGACGTGCTGAAGGGCAACCTGCTCACCTTGCCCGTCGGTGGTGGTCTGCTCTACGTGCAGCCGGTCTTCGTGCAGTCATCCGGCGCGACGAAGCTGCCGAAGCTGCAGAAGGTGCTGGTCTCGTTCGGCAAGGACATCGCGTTCGAAGACACGCTGAACGAGGCGCTCGACACCCTCTTCGGCGGTGATTCGGGCGCTGACGCCGGTGACACCGACGTCGAACCCACACCAGGCGCGACGCCGGCGCCCGAGCCGACGCCCGGGCCGACCGAATCGGCTGGGCCGACGGAGCCCACGGGCCCGACCGAGCCCACCGACGAGTACCAGGCCGCTCTGCAGGACGCGCAGCAGGCGCTGCTCGACCGGCAGGCCGCACTCGAGAAGGGCGACTGGGCCGCGTACGGCGAGGCCGACGCCAGGCTCACCGCCGCCATCGAGAAGCTCATCGCACTCGGCGACCAGCAGTAGACCCGGTGCCGCGACGGGCCGTCCATCGGAAGATGGGCGGCCCGTCGCCATCGGTGCGCGGCAGCCCCGCTCTACAGGCCGGCGGGCTCAGCCGGTGAGTACGGCGTACCAGATGAGCAGCAGCGTCACCACGAAGCCGGACAGCTGGTTCAGCCACAGGAACCGCCGCCATCCGGTCGTCGCCGTGGCGGCGTCCGCATCGGCGACGGAGCGGTAAGGCCACACCGTGACGAGGTAGGGCACCGCGAGCCCCGCAGCCAGCGGCCCCGGCCAGGTCGTCGCGAGCATGGCGACGCCCGCGGCGGCGTAGCAGGCGAGCGCGAAGCGCACCGTCCAACGCGCCCCACGCGCCGTCGCGATCGACGCGATGCCGGCCTCCCGGTCGGCGACGACGTCCTGCACCGCGCCGAACGCGTGGGAAGCCACACCCCACAGCGCGAACGCGACGATGAGCGCGACCAGCGGCAGCGTCCACGTGGCGCCGGCCAGCACGAGCGCGTAGACCGCGGGGGAGAAGAAGTGGATGCTGCTGGTCACCGAGTCGGCGAAGGGCCGCTCCTTGAGGCGCAGCGGCGGCGCGCTGTAGAAGACGACGAAGAACAGGCTCGCGGTGAGCACCAGCCACGACACCGGTGACCCGACGATGACGAGGTACGCGACGAACGGCAGACACAGGAGCCCCGCGGTCCACAGGGTGGCGCGGTGCAGTCGCCGGTCGAGCACCGCACCGTGCGCGCCGCCCTTGCGCGGGTTTCGCAGGTCGGACTCGTAGTCGAACACGTCGTTGATCCCGTACATCGCCAGGTTGTACGGCACGAGGAAGAACAGGGTGCCGACGACGAGCGTCGCGTCGATGTGACGCGTGGTGACCAGGTACGCCGCGGCGAACGGGTAGGCGGTGTTGATCCAGCTCACCGGTCGTGAGGCGATCAGGAGCTGCCGCACGACGGCACCGGCGCGGAGCGGGGGTGCGGCGGTCACGATCGTGCCTCCTGCCGCCGGGTCGGTGCGCTCCCGAGCAGCGTGAAGACGGCGGGAACGAGGAACGCCGCGCAGAGCGGGTACGCGAAGTCCTCGATCGGAGCGAGGCCGATCCGCACGCCCGAGATGAGCGCGTCGGGGTAGGTGAACAGTCCCGCGGCGATCATCAGGTTGTCGAACACTGCTGTGAGGACGACCAGGATGCCGGCGGCGATGGCCGAGGCTGTCATCCGGCGTGCGAATCCCGGGCGGCGCATCGTGAGCAGCGTGAGGACCACCGTGATCGCCAGGAACGGCAGGACGATGAGCGGATAGGTCATCGCGCCGCCTCCGACGGCGAGGTCGCGGCATCCGCCCGGCGACGCTCGAGCAGGCGGTGCGCGCCCGCCCAGGCGACGAGCGCGAGGTAGCTCAGGAAGGCCAGGAAGAACGGCTCCTCGAGCGGGAGGTGCGGCGCGAGGTCGATGCCGACGAGCAGGGGACTGTCGCCCTTGACGAAGACCCCCGCCGCGATGCCCGCGGCGTCCCAGATCAGGAAGAACGCCGTGCCGATGCCCACCGCGGCCAGCGTCCGGCCGGGCGCCGCCCACGCGGCGAGCCGCCATCGTCGATCGAGGAGCAGCACGCCGAGGGCGGAGGCGAGGATCACCGCGAGGTAGAGACCGGGCACCGTCACACTCTCGCAGGTTCCGCGAGGGGACCGGGAGACCGGTCACCGCGGAGCCGCTTGACGACGAGTTCGGCAGAGATGAGGCACATCGGCAGGCCGATGCCCGGCAGCGTGGACGCGCCCACGTACGACAGGCCGTCGACGCGTCGCGACGCGTTGCGCGGGCGGAACACGGCGCTCTGCCCGAGGGTGTGGGCGAGGCCGAGGGCATTGCCCCGCCAGGCACCCAGGTCGTCGGCGAAGTCGCCCGGCGCGACCGTGCGGCGTACGACGATGCGGCTCGCCAGATCCGGGATGCCGCACCAGTCGGCGATCTGCGCGATGACGCGGTCTGCGGCAGCTTCGATCCGCGGCTCGCCGTCGCCATGGAAGCCCCCGTGCCCGAGGCTGGGGTCCGCGGGCACGGGGACGAGCACGAAGAGATTCTCGTGCTCGGGAGGCGCCACGGTGGGGTCCGTGGCGCTGGGGCGGCAGATGTAGAGGGACGCGGGATCGGGGATCCGCGGATGCGAGCCGAAGATGTCGTCGAAGCCGGCGCGCCAGTCGTGCGCGAACAGCAGCGTGTGGTGCGCGAGCTGTGGCAGCGCGCCCTTCACACCCAGCATGATGAGCAGCGCGCCCGGGCTGGGCGTGCGGGAGCGCCACCACTCCTCGGGGTAGCTCTGCTCCGCGCGGGGGAGGAGCTGGGTCTCGGTGTGGTGCAGGTCGGCACCCGAGACGACGAGGTCGGCGCTCACACGGCGTCCGTCGGCGAGTTCGACGCCGGTCGCCGCCCCGGCATCCGTCGTGATCCCTGTGACGCGTGCTCCGGTCTCGATGACGACTCCGGATGCCTCGGCCAGGCGTGCGACGGCTGCGATGAGCTCGGTGAACCCGCCACGCGGATACAGCACGCTGTCGTCGAGGTCGAGGTGGCTCATCAGGTGGTAGAGGCTCGGCACGCCGTACGGCGAGCCGCCCAGGAACACCGCAGGGTACTCGAGGATCTGACGCAGGCGTGGATCGGCGAAGCGGCTCTCGACGTAGCGGGCGAGGCTGCGGGTGAGCAGTGGTGCCAGCCGCGGCATCCGTCGCAGCAGGGCCGGGTCACGCAGACCCGCCGTCGTCTCGTAGGTGTCGTACAGGAAGCGGTTGACGGCGAGGTCGTACGCGTCGGCCGCCGAGTCCAAGTAGGCGTCCAGCCGTGCACCGGCTCCCGGCTCGACGCTCTCGAACAGCGCCGTCGCGGCGGCGCGGCCGGATCGGACGTCCAGCGGTTCGAGACCTGCGGACGGGTCCGAGTAGACGCGGTAGGCGGGATCAAGGGGCACGAGGTCGAGCTCGCGCTCGGCGGTCGTGCCGAGCAGCCGGAAGAAGTGGTCGAAGACCTCGGGCATGAGATACCAGCTGGGGCCGGTGTCGAAGCGGAACCCGTCGTGCTCCCACGATCCCGCGCGGCCCCCGAGCTCGTCTCGAGCCTCGAACAGTGTGATCTGCCAGCCCTCCCTGGCCAGCAGCGCGGCCGTGGCCAGCCCGCCGATGCCGCCGCCGATGACGACGGCGCGTTGCGGTGAGTCGTGCAGGCTCATGCGCGCGCCTCCCGGGGAGCGAATCCCAGCAGCGCCCGGGCGGCGAGACGCGCCTTGACGGTGTCCGGCACGCGCACCCGCGCATCGCCTTCTGCGCATGCGCGCAATCGGGCGGCGAGTTCGGCGAAGAGGTCGTGGGCGGCGGTCACGGCCCGACGGCAATCGGCCGGAAGCGCCGGGATCGTGCGGGCGGCCGCGGCGAGGTCCGCGTCGATGCGATCCAGGATGGCGTCGCGCTCTCCCTCGCCGGCGGCGGGGCCGAGGTAGTCCCGCCCGAGCACCGTGTCGTCGTGGGCGCGGTCGCGCAGGAAGTTGACGTCCTGGAACGCGGCACCCAGTCGTCGGGCGCCGTCGACGAGCTGGGCCGAGGGGGCGACGGGATGCGGCGCGCCCGCGTTGACGAACACCTGCAGGCACATCAGCCCGATGACCTCGGCCGAGCCGTAGACGTAGGCGTCGTGCGACGACGCGTCGTGCTGGACTGTGTGGAGGTCGGTCCGCATGGAAGCGAAGAACGGCGCCACGAGGTCGGGGCCGATCCCGCATTCGCGGGCGGTGCCGGCGAACGCGTGCACGATGAGGTTGGAGCTGAAACCGCGGAGCGTGGCGTCGAGCACATCCTGCTCCAGCTTGTCGAGCACCTCCTCCATCGCCTCGGGTGACAGTCCGGCTTCGGCGGCCGGCCCGTCGACGATCTCGTCGGCGATGCGCGCGAGCGCGTAGATGTTGCGCACATGCGGGCGCGGCCGCGGCCCGAGCAGGCGGCACGCGAGCCCGAACGAGGTCGAGTAGCGCGCGATCACGGTGGCGGCGGCATCCGCAGCTGCCCGGTCGTACAGCGCGAGCCCCGTCGCCGTGCGGCTCCGTGTGTCGCTCACGGGACTCGCCCTTCGACGCCGTCGGCGAGAGTGCGCAGCAGGATACCGGCGCGATCCGGCAGAGCCCGATCGTGCGATGCGGCGCGCACCGCATCGAGCGTCTCGCAGATCAGCGCGACCATGCGCTCGCGGGCACCGCTCGATTCGAGAACGGACTGCGCCTCGCGGACCGCCACGGGTCCCGTACGGGCGAGGGCGAGGGCTTCGTCCACACGGCCTGCGGCGGCGGACTCGCGTGCCAGCGCGACCAGCGGCGTCCGCTTGTTCTCACGGAGATCGGGGCCGGTGTCGCGCCCGGTCTGCTGGGTCGTGCCGAACGCGCCGATCAGATCGTCGACCAGCTGGAAAGCGAGTCCGAGGCGCCCGCCCGCGTCGCCGAGCACGCGCAGTGCGTCGGCGTCCGCGCCGCCGAGGAGTGCGCCCGCCTGGAGGGGAGCACGGAACGAGTACACCGCAGTCTTGTTGAAAGCCGTGTCGAGTGTGGCGCCGCGAGAAGGATGCCGCGTGGCGACGCTGTTCTCCACATCCGCGAGCTCGCCCGCGGCGGAGACGAGGATGGCGTCGTCGAGGAGGGTGAGCAGCCGGTCGCGTGTGGCTTCGTCCGTGTGAGCCATGGCGACGAGGCGGAACGCCTCGTGGAGGAGGATGTCGCCCGCGAGGATCGCTGCCGCGTCACCGAGCAGCGCGGCGCCGTCTGCGCCGGCCCCGCCGTCGCGCGCGCGCAGGCGGAATTCTCCGGCGATGTTCGGCACTCCACGGCGCACCGTGTCGTGGTCGATCACGTCGTCATGGACGACGAAAGCCGTATGCAGCAGCTCGAACGCCGCGGCGACCGAGAGCGCGGCCGAGGCATTGGCATCGTCGCCGCGGAATGCGTCGAAGGAAGCGGTGACCAGAGCGGGCCGCAGCCGTTTGCCGCCGTGGGCTGCGCGTGTGATGGCGTCGGCCAGGGCGCTGAACGCGGGACCGAGCTCCGTCGCCCGCTCGCGGATCCTCGCCAGCGCGCCGTCGATCGCGATCTGGAGATCGGGATCGGCTGCCGCCGGGATCATGATGCCCGGCGCCGTCGTGTGGGAGCGTCGAACAGGTGGAGCTGCTCAGCCTGCAGGACCAGCCACGGACTGAACGCCCAGGGGGTCGCCTCGAGCGAGGTGGCGATGGCCTCCGGATCGACCCAGCGCGCGTCGACGACCTCGAGCGGATTGAGAACGGGCTCGTCATCGGTGTATGCGATGTAGACGGGGCAGACCTCGTGCTCGACGATGCCGTTCGCGTCGGTCGCGCGATAGCGGAAAAGGGGGAGCGCGACGCGCAGGTCGGTCAGCGTGAGCCCCAGCTCGAAGTCGGCGTGCCGTCGGACGGCGGCCAGAACCGGTTCCGCCGGACGGGGGTGCCCGCAGAAGGAGTTGGTCCAGACGCCGGGCCAGGTGCGCTTGCCCAGCGCCCGGCGTGTGATCAGCACCTGGCCCGCGCTGTTGAGCACATGGCACGAGAAGGCCAGGTGCAGCGCGGTGTCGGGACCGTGCACGCTCGCCTTCGGCGCCGTGCCGATCGGGTTGCCGTCGTCGTCCAGCAGCACCACGTGGTCGGTGTCGGGCATCCGATCACTTCCTCTCGATATTGCTAGCGAAACTAGCAATCTTTCGTGTGCGATGCTACAACGGGTTGGAGGGAACGTCCATGATGTCCGAGCGCTGGCAGCCGCAGACCGAGCATGAGCACGCCGTGATGCGGGTGCTCACGTCGATCCGCGCCGTCAGCGACTCGATGGAGCGCATGCACAGCGGCATGAAGGACGACATGGACATGAACGCCACCGATGTGGCGGCGCTGCGGATGCTCGTCATCCGGGAGCGGAAGGGGCAGTCCGTGAGCCCGCGAGACATCGCCCGGCATCTGCGGATCTCCACCGCCTCGACGACGAAGCTGCTGGATCGGCTCGTCGATTCGGGGCACGTCGAGCGCCTCCCGCACCCCACCGATCGCCGGGGTCGGGTCGTCGTGCTGACGGAGGATGCCCGGCACGCCTTCTTCCGGGTGTTCGGGGAACGCTTGCGCGCCATGCGCACCGTCGCGCTGGGCTACGACGAAGGCGAGCTCGCGGTGATCGGCCGGTTCCTGGACGACCTCAGCGACGCGATGGATCCGCCGGACTGACGCGTCGCGCGCGGAGCCTCTGCGGCGCGGGACCCCCTGAAGCAGGTTCGCGGCGCCGTTTTCTGTTGCGGGGACAGGATTTGGCCACGCCGCCCCTCCACGCGCGCCGCTGACGCGTTGCGCGCGGAGCCTCTGCGGCGCGGGACCCCCTGAAGCAGGTTCGCGGCGCCGGTCTCGTAAGAGAAAACGAAGAAGAGGGTCTCTCTGGCGGGAGACCCTCTTCTTCGTGTTCTGTTGCGGGGACAGGATTTGAACCTGCGACCTCTGGGTTATGAGCCCAGCGAGCTACCGAGCTGCTCCACCCCGCGGCACAAGGAATAGCCTAACACGGGTTTTTCGTGCTCATGAACACGGGCGGCTCGGGTTGCTGTGCTCCCACCCTCCGCGACAGGATGAGCGCATGCCCGGCGACCGCGATACCGACCCCCTCGACGACCGTGTCGACGGTCGCGATGAGACCCGGGAAGAGCGGGCAGACCGCAACTGGAACGAGGTGCTGCAGGAGCTCCGCGTGCTCCAGACCGGCACGCAGATCCTGACAGGCTTCCTGCTCGCCCTCGCGTTCCAGCCGGCGTTCTCAGAACTGTCCGACGGCCAGCGCGCGGTGTACCTCGGCCTGGTGGTCCTCTCCGCGCTCAGCTCGATCGTGGCCCTCGCGCCCGTCGCGCTTCATCGCGTGCTGTTCCAGCAGCGCGCGAAGCCCGCTGTCGTCCGCTACGGCCACGCCGCCCTGATCACAGCGCTGCTGACCGTGTCGGTGCTGCTCGTCGGCGTGGTGGCCTTCGTGTTCGACGTCGTGCTCGGCGGAGCGGCCGCCTGGTGGGCGCTCGTTCCGCTGGCGCTGGTCATCATCGTGCTGTGGTTCGTGGCGCCCGCCATCATGCGCGTCCGCCTGCGCGCGAACGGAGATCGACGATGACTGACACCCTCCCGATCGGGGTCGCGCAGTTCGCGCCGACAGCCGACACCGCGGCGAACCTGGAGGCCATCGCCCACCTGGTCGCGACCGCATCCGCTCGAGGCGCACGAGTGGTGGTGCTCCCCGAGTACTCCAGCTTCTTCGTCGACCCGTTCGACGAGTCGCTCGCCGAGAACGCGCAGGACCTGGACGGTCCCTTCGTGCAGGCTCTGCGCGAGATCGCCCGGGCGGAGGAGGTGGTGGTCGTCGCCGGTCTGCTGGAGCGCGCGAGCGACGAGGGGCGCGTCCGCAACACCGCCGTGGCGGTCGACGGGACCGGGCTGATCGCGCATTACCGCAAGCTGCACCTGTACGACGCGTTCGGCCAGCGCGAGTCGGACTGGGTCGAGCCGGGGGAGGCCTCGCCGCCCCAGACCTTCGAACTCGACGGCCTCCGCTTCGGGCTCATGACCTGCTACGACCTGCGCTTCCCGGAGGTGGGGCGGCTGCTCGTCGACGCGGGCGCGGACGTGTTCCTCGTCCCGGCCGAGTGGGTGCGCGGGCCGCTCAAGGAGCACCACTGGCGCACGCTGCTGCACGCCCGCGCCATCGAGAACACCGTGTTCGTTGCCGCCGCCGACCACCCGCCGCCCTTGGGCGTCGGACACTCGCTGATCGTCGATCCGCTGGGCGTCGAGCTCGCCGCCGTCGGCACGTCGACGGACGTCGCCGTGGCGCATCTCGACGTCGGATCCATCGAGCGCGTGCGGCGCGTCAACCCGTCGCTGACACTGCGGCGCTTCCGCGTCCAGCCGCGCTGAACCGGCGCGTCAGACGGCGGGAGCGAGGTCGGCGAGACGGGCCGCCGCCTCCTCGAGCACGTCGACCCGTTTGCAGGCCGCGAACCTCACCAGCGTGGCGTACTCGGCCCGCCGGGCCGGCGTGGCGAAGGCGGTGAGCGGGATGGCGACGACCCCGGCGCGCTCGGGAAGCGAGCGGCAGAAGGCCGCGGCATCCGTCACCCCCAGCGATGCGGCATCCGCCACGGTGAAGTAGGAGCCCGCCGGTTCCGACACGCCGAAGCCCGCGGCGCGCAGCCCGGCGCCCAGCAGATCGCGTTTGGCGCGCAGGGCATCGGCGATGCCGCGGAAGAACTCGTCGCCCAGACGCAGCCCGGTGGCGATCGCGGGCTGGAAGGCGCTGCCGTTCACATAGGTCAGGAACTGCTTGACCGCGAGCACCGCGTCCACGAGCGGCGCCGGACCCGAGATCCAGCCGATCTTCCACCCCGTGGTCGAGAACGTCTTGCCACCCGACGAGATGGTGAGGGTGCGCTCCCAGGCTCCCGGCAGGGTGGCGATCGGGACGTGCGGGGCTCCGAAGACGAGATGCTCGTACACCTCGTCCGTGACGATGACGGCGTCGTGGCGCTCGGCGAGTCGCACGATCTCGGTGCGCACCTCGGCGTCGAACACCGCGCCGGTCGGATTGTGCGGGTCGTTGACCAGGATGATGCGCGTGCGGTCCGTGACAGCGGCACGCAGCTCCTCGAGGTCGGGCTGAAAGTCGGGCCACCGCAGCGGCACCGTCACCAGCCGCGCGCCCGCCAGCGCGACCACCGCGGCGTACGAGTCGTAGTGCGGCTCGAAGACGACCACCTCGTCCTCGGGATCGTCGAGCAGCGCCAGCAGTGCGGACGCGAGCGCCTCGGTGGCGCCGGCCGTCACGAGAACATTTCGAGCGGGGTCCAGCCGGAGGCCGTAGAACCGCTCCTGATGCTCGGCGATCGCCGACAGCAGATCCGGGATGCCGCGGCCCGGCGGGTACTGGTTCACACCGTTGGCGATCGCCTCGCGCGCGGCCTCGAGGACCGCGGCGGGTCCGTCCTCGTCGGGGAAGCCCTGCCCGAGATTGATCGCGCCGGTGTGCGCCGCAAGCGCCGACATCTCCGCGAAGATGGTGGGGTGGATCGAACCGTCGGCGCCGACGAGTCCTGCACCGGCAGCCGTGCGGTGCCATGCTCCGGGGATCTGTCGCATCGCTTCACCGTACCGGGCGGGCTCATCCCTCTTGCATAGGCGAGTCCCACTCACGACATAAGAAACGCACAGCATCTGTGGGCACAGTGGTGAGTGCTTGGCAGAAGGAGCAATCATGAGCGACATCCAGGGCGATCGCCCGGAAGACCAGACCCCCGCCGTCCCGACTCAGCCGGCCGCGGAGGCCGCCGCGCAGACGCCCGCCGAGCCGGAGACCCCGGCCGCCGCGGCTGCGCCGTCGCCCGCTGCTCCGCCGGCCCCGCCCGCGCCGCGCGCTGACGCCGCACCGACCGCGCAGCCCGCGTCCCACCAGCAGCCGGTGCCGCCGGCCCCGCCGGTGCCGCCGGCCGGGTACCCCACCGGTGCACAGGCCTATGCCCGCCCGCAGGGCTACGCCGGTCAGCCCGCGGCCTATCCCCACTCCTACGCGGGCCAGCAGGCGCCGGGCGCACCCGCCCCCGGCGCATCGTTCGGCGTCAGCCCGGCGGACACGCAGCCGACGCTGCCGCTCGGAGGTGCAGGCGGCACGGCGCCCACCGCGACGGCGACCGCGACCACGAAGAAGCAGTCCGCCGCCGGCAAGGTGGTGGGCCTCATCGTGGCTGCCGCGATCGTCGGTGGTGCAGCTGGCCTCGGTGGCGCCTATGCCGGCGTCACGTGGTTCGCGCCGGTGAGCGCGTCTCCCGTCGCCGGGCCGACCGCCGTCACCGTCAACGACACCGATTCGGTCAACCAGACCACCGGTATCGCCACGAAGGTGCTGCCGAGCGTCGTCACCATCTCGGCGACGAGCTCGTCGGGTGGCGGGACCGGCTCCGGCGTCGTGCTCAGCGAGGACGGCTACGTCGTGACCAACACCCACGTCGTGACCCTCGACGGTGCCACCGGTGACGCGACGATCCGCGTGACGACCTCCGACGGTCGCGTGTACGACGCGGAGGTCGTGGGCACCGACCCGACGTACGACCTGGCCGTCATCAAGCTGAAGGATGCCGAGGACCTGACCCCGATCGAGTTCGCGGACTCGAGCAAGCTCAACGTCGGCGACACGACAGTCGCGATCGGCGCCCCGCTGGGCCTCGCGAACTCGGTCACCGAGGGCATCGTCAGCGCCCTCAACCGTTCGATCCAGATCGCCTCGTCGGCCGCGCCCGACGGCGGGGATCAGGAGGAGCAGGCTCCGGATCAGGAGAACGGCCAGGAGGGCCCGTTCCGCTTCGACTTCGGTCAGGGCCAGCAGCAGGGCACAGCCACCGAGTCCATCTCGATCGCTGTCATCCAGACCGACGCGGCGATCAACCCCGGCAACTCGGGCGGTGCGCTCGTGGACTCCGACGGCAAGCTGATCGGCATCAACGTGGCCATCGCGACCGCGGGCGGCTCGTCCTCCGACGGCTCGGGATCGATCGGCGTCGGCTTCTCCATCCCGTCGGACATCGTCAAGCGCGTCACCGGTGAGATCATCGACAACGGCGAGGCGACGCACGGCCTGCTCGGCGCGAGCGTGAAGCCCGCGGCATCCGTCGAGGACTCCACGATCACCGGCGCGTACATCGCGGAGGTCACCGACGGTGGTGCGGCGGCCGAGGCCGGCCTGAAGGCGGGCGACGTTGTCACCGGCTTCAACGGCGTGCCGATCACCGACGCCACCGACCTCACGGCGCAGGTCCGCGCTGCGGCGGCCGGAAGCAAGGCGGAGGTCACGTACGTCCGTGACGGCAAGACGCAGACGGCCGAGGTGACGCTGGGCTCGCTCCAGCAGTAGCCCGCAGCGCAGGACGCCATTTCGCGAGTCAGCGAGCCCCACGCAGGGCTCGCAGGTAGGCTCGCGGGATGGCGTCCTTCTCTTTCGGCGCGGGGAATGCTCGAAAGCTCGCGACGGTCCCGCTGTATGCCGCAGGACGCATCTTCACGCTCCTCGTGCCGCGCAGCCACGACGAATGGGTCTTCGGCTGCGCGGTCGGCATCGGCGACGGGGCGCTCGCGCTGTGGAATGTCGCAGCCGCCCACGGTCGGACCGCGGTGTGGCTGGTGGACTCCGAGCGGGAGGCGATGGATGCCGCGGCCCGCGGAATCCGCACCGTCCGGAAGCGTTCGCTCCCGGGGCTCTGGCGCACGGCCCGTGCGCGGGTGGTCGTGGTCACGCACGGCTTCGGCGATGTGAACCGCTACGTCGTCTCGGGGTCGGTGGTCGTGCAGCTGTGGCACGGCATCCCGCTGAAGCGCATCGGACTGGACTCGCCCGAGACGCTGCGGGTTCCTGCGGCGATCGCGTCGACTCCGGCCGCCCGCCCCGTGCGCGCGCTGCTGCGGACGATGTACCGGGGCGCCGCGCGACGGATCCGGGTGCTGCCCGCAGCGTCGCACCTGGTGCGCGGTCGCCTGGAGTCGGCCTTCGGCCTGCGCGACACGAGCGTGCCGGTGACGGGCGAGCCCCGCGTCGACGTGCTGTCGCGCGGTACGGCGGCCGGGCGCCGCGCCGAGGCGTGCGCGGCGATCTCCCGGGCTCTGCCGGACGCGCCGCCGGACGCACGCTTCGTGCTCTACGCGCCGACCTGGCGGGACGGCGCACCCGACCCGGCCGTGCCGACAGCTGCCGAATGGACGCGGCTCGTCGACGTGCTGACGCGCCACGACGCCGTGCTGCTCGTGCGCTCGCACCCCCTGGGTGCCGGCGACTATCGGCCGCCGAGCCCGACCGATCGTGTGCAGCCCCTCGGCAGCGACGCGGTGCAGGACGTCACCCCGCTGCTGCCGGCGCTCGACGCCCTCGTGACGGACTACTCGTCGCTCGCCTTCGACGCGTCCCTCGTGCCGCTTCCCACGCTGTTCCTCGCCCCCGACGTCGAGGAGTACGCGCGGCGGCGCGGCTTCTACGGGACGTATGCCGACGTCGCCGGCGACGACTGGGCCGCGGACTGGACGAAGGCGGCCGCGCAGCTGGATGCCCTGCTGAGCGACGCCGGCGTGCACGCCGCCCGGGTCGACCGCGCCGCCGCGCTCAGCGCCCGCGTGCACGCGTTCCGGGACGGACGCAATGCGGAAAGGGTGTACCGTGCGATTCTGGCCGCAACGGCCGAGACACCTGCTTCCCGCCGCAGTGCTGCGGTGAGCCGCGCCTCGCGGCGCGGAGAACTGGACGACGCCCGCCCGAGGGAAGGAACCGGATGACAGAGGCGAGCTTCACGACCGACGGCGTGCCTGCGCTCGTGCTCGGGGGCGAAGGCGAGCGCCCGTCGTCCGTCGAGATCGTCGGCGCCCGCGCGCGCGTCGTCGCCCGGGTGACGGGGCGTGGCAGGACGTGGAAGGCGACGCTGCCGTTACGCGCCGCGCGATGGGGCGGTGCTGAGCTGCCACTGCCGTCGGGGTCGTACGAGGTGCGGGTCGCGGACGCCGAAGGACGCGGCATCCGTCCGCCCGAGGCGCTCCCCGTCACGCAGCTCGGGACTCTGCGCGCGACGCTGGAGGGCTGGACGCTGCGCATCGGTCCGCCCATCGACCCCGCGTACGACTCCGGCGAAGGGCAGGATGCCCTCGAACGGCGGTACGCCACGCGCCCGGCGTCCGGGTTCGAGAACGCGGTGTTCTTCGAGAGCTTCTACGGGCGCAACGCCAGCTGCAATCCTCTCGCGATCGATCGCGAGCTCGCCCGTCGCGCGCCGCACGTGACGCGGTACTGGAGCGTCGTCGACCTCTCGGTCGCGGTGCCGGAGGGTGCCATCCCCGTTGTGGAGGGGAGCCCCGAGTGGTGGCGCGCCCGCGGCGCGGCCCGGCTGCTTGTGGTCAACGACTGGCTCCGCCGTCGATTCGCGCGTCGCAAGGGACAGGTGGTGCTGCAGACGTGGCACGGCACCCCGCTCAAACGGCTCGCGCTGCATCGACCCGGATTCGACCCGCGGCGGATGGCCGCCGTGGTCCGCGAATCGCGGCGCTGGAACGTCCTGCTCGCCCAGAATCCGTATGCCGCCCGCATCCTCGGCAAGGCCTACGCCTTCCTCACGCGGCCGGTCTGGGTCGAGGGCTATCCGCGCAACGACGTGCTCACCCACGGTGACGGCGCCTCCACCCGAGCAGCGCTGGGCATCCGTCCCGAGGAACGGGTCGTGCTGTACGCGCCCACCTGGCGCGACGACCGCGACCAGATCGTGGACTTCGTGGACCCGGTGGCGCTCGCCGCGGCAACGGATGCCGTCGTGCTCGTCCGCGGTCATTCGCGCACCCTGCTGCCGGGGCGCGACGCGCAGGGCCCCCGCGTCATCGATGTGACGGGCTTCCCCGACACCTCGCTGCTGCTGCTCGTCGCAGACGCCCTCGTCACCGACTACTCGTCGGTGATGTTCGACTTCTCGGTGACCGGCAAGCCGATGTACTTCCTGGTGCCCGACATGGAGCACTACCGCGGGGAGCTGCGGGGGTTCTACTTCGACCTCGCCGCCCATGCGCCGGGACCGATGGTGCGCACGCAGGACGAACTGGTCGCCGCTCTCGCCGCCGACGACGCGGACGCCTACGCCGACCGGTACGCGCGGTGGCGCGAGAAGTTCAATGCCCGGGACGACGGGCATGCCGCGGAGCGGGTCGTCACGCGGATCCTGGACCAGGGGTTCATCGAGGTCTGACAGACGCGGGCCGACGTCACGGCAGCGGCGTGTTGCGGCTGCCCAGCCGTGACGTGTCGACAGTGTCGTGGGCGCCGCCCATCACGCCCAGCAGGAATCCCGAGCCCCAGGCGAGGTGCATCGAGGGCAGCACTGCCGCGGTCCACAGCTTGTCGCGCCAGCCACGGCCGCCCCCCGGACCGGCGGCGACGCCGACGATGAGGACCGCGTAGGCGAGCACCGGGAGATACACGACGGATGCCACGAGCGACCACCATCCCTGCAGCACGCCTGTCAGCTGCAGCACGGCGATCACGAGCCCCAGCAGGATCGTGAGGACGAGTGCGGGCGGGGCGAAGAAGCGCAGGGAGTTGCCACGCCCGAACCGGCGCACCAGCTCGCCGCGCCAGCGTCCGGTGGCCGAGAACTGGCGCACCAGACGTGTCCAGCTCTCCCGGGGCCAGTACGTGACCGCCAACGTCGGATCGAACCAGACGCGGTATCCGGCGCGACGGATGCGGAGATTCAGCTCCCAGTCCTCGCCGCGGCGGATGGTCTCGTCGAACAGCCCCACCTCGTCGAGCACGGCGCGGCGCATGACGCCGAGATAGGCCGACTCCGCCTCGCCCTCCTGCGTGCCGCCGTGATAGGCGCCGCCGCCGAGGCCGATGGGGGAGTTGTAGGCGCGAGCGACAGCCCGCTGGAAGGGCGTGCGTCCGTCCGCGCGCATCACGCCCCCGACGTTCGCCGCACGTACGCGCTCGAGGGTGGCGAGGGCGCTGCGTGCGTAGCTGGGGTCGAGCTCCGAATGCGCGTCGACACGCACCACGGTCGGGTATCGGCCCGCGCCGATGGCGAGATTGAGGCCGATCGGGATGTCGGCGGCCGGGTTGTCGATCAGGACGATGCGCTCGTCCTCCCGGGCGAGTTCGCGGGCGAGCTCGCTCGTGCCGTCGGTGGACGGGCCGAGCGCCAGGATCAGCTCGGTGGGACCGGGAACGTCCTGCGCCAGCACGGTCTCGACCGCACGGCGCAGGTAGCCGCGCTCGTTGAGCACCGGCATCACGAAGCTCACGCCGGCAGCGGGCGAAGGGACCGGAGCGTCCCTGCGCCCGTGTTGCTCGACATGCACGCGTCCGATCATGTCACGGGTGCCGCTGGGTAGGCTGGACAGGTGGGTCTCGTCTCGGATGGAAAGAAGGCGGTCGCGCTCGTCCGCAAGGCCGTGCGCAATCGCTCCGCCGTCATCGACGTCCGGCGTACGCTCGCGGCCAGGCCGCAGCATCCGCCGTTCCACTACCGGGTCGCCGTGTACTTCGCCGACGGCGCGGTCAACATGTACCAGATGAGGCAGTGGTACAAGCCGCTCGCTGCACTGGCGAAGACCTGGCCCGTGGTGGTGCTCAGTCGCGCCGCGACCGGCGCCGAGTCGCTGCTCGTCGACGCTGCGCTGCCCATCGCCTTCGTGCCGACGGTGCGCGACCTCGAGCGCTTCATCGCCACCCAGGACATCCGCGTCGTCCTGTACGTGAACCAGAACACGCGCAACTTTCAGATGTTCCGTTACGGGCGCCGCTGGCACGTGTTCATCAACCACGGCGAGTCCGACAAGATGTACATGACCACCAACCAGTACAAGGCCTACGACTACGCGATGATCGCGGGCGACGCGGCCCGCGAGCGGCTGTCGCGCGTGCTGTGGGACTACGACATCGACCGGCGCACGATCCAGATCGGCCGCCCGCAGGCCGACCACTACTCGGGCACCCTGCCGTACACGCCTGATGAGCGCACTGTCGTGCTCTACGCACCCACGTGGGAGGGCGATCGCCCCTCGGCGCACTACGGCTCCATCGCGACGCACGGTGAGGCCCTGGTCGCCGCCCTCCTCGCGACCGGACGCCACCGGGTCATCTACCGCCCCCACCCGCGCTCGGGCGTCGTCGACCACGAGTACGGTGCCGCGAACAAGCGGATCGTCGCGGCGCTCGCCGCAGCGAACGCCGCGGATCCCGGCGCTCATCACTTCTTCGACGACGGACCCGAACTCGGGTGGCAGCTGTCCGCCGCCGACGTGGCGATCGTCGACATCTCGGCGATGGTCTACGACCGGCTCGCGGCCGACAAGCCGCTTCTGATCACCCGGCCCGCGGATCCGGCCGCGGCGATCGACATGCACGGCTACCTGTCGGCGTGCGAATGGCTGGATGCGGCCGCCGCCCCCGACGTCGTCGCCCAGACCGAGCGGGTGCTCGGCGACCCCGACGCGGTCGCGCGCCTCGAGCAGTGGGTGACCCGGTACTTCGGCGACACCACGCCCGGCGCCGCGACGGCGCGATTCCATGCGGCGCTGCAGGGTCTCATGGACGACTGGGAGTCCTGGTACGCCCGTTCGGTCGACGACGACGATGACGAGTCCGACGACGAGGCAGAACTCGACGACGAGGGCTGAGCGCGGGATCGCGGCAGCGAGCGACGTGCGGGTCAGGCGACGGGCGCCGGGCGCTCGACGAGACGCGAGATCGCTCGCAGGGGGATGGTGACCCAGGTGGGGCGGTTGCGTGCCTCGTAGATGGCCTCGTAGACGGCCTTGTCGAGTTCCAGTGCCGCCAGCAGTGGATGCCGGGGGTCCAGGCTGATGCCGGAGGCCTGTGCGTATCCCTCGATGAACGCCGCGCGGGCGTCGAGGGCCCAGACCCGGACGGCGTCGGCGGAGCGGTCCGGATGGTCCAGGCGCAGTGATCCTGCCACGTAGTCGAAGGAGCGGAGCATTCCCGCGACGTCGCGGAGCGCGAAGTCCGGCTGGGTCCGTTCGGCCATCGGGCGGAGCGGTTCGCCTTCGAAGTCGACCACGATCCAGCCGCGGTCCGGGGAGTGGAGCACCTGCCCGAGGTGGTAGTCGCCGTGGATCCGCTGCAGCGGAGGCCACGGCACTTCCACAGCGCGGCGGTACACGGCGGATACCGCATCCCGCTGGGCGGCGATCTCCGGCACTTCCGCCACGGCGATCGCGAATCTCCGCTCCCACGTCGCTGCGGCGGCGTCACGGTCTGCGGCCGTCGCCGTACGGGTGGGGAAGCACTGCGACAGCGCGACGTGCACGCGGGCCGTCACCGCGCCGAGGGCGGCCGCCGCGTCGCGGAAGTCCTCGCCGCGCGCGGCGGCCAGGAGGGCCACGCGCCACGCGTCGTCGACATCCGGGAGGTACTCCTGTGCGAAGGCGAGCGACCCGCGGACGCTGCCGTGCGCAGTGGCGAGATCGGGCCAGGTTCCTTCGATCCACCCGATCGGGCGGGGCACATGTGTCGAGCCGGCTCTCGACAGCGCCTCCTGCAGCTCGATGTCGGGGTTGAGCCCCGGATGCAGCTGCCGGTAGACCTTGCAGATCACCGGCGTGCCGGCGCCCTCGAAGATGAGGGAGGTATTGGACTGCTCGCCGCTGATGACGCGGGATGTAGCCTCGAGAGGCCCACCGGCGGATGCCACGGCCCGGCCGACGGCCGTCGTCTGCGGTCCGCGCGCCGTGCCGCCGCGCGCGACGAGCCGCAGCAGCGCGGCTGCGTACGCGGGGTCGTAGGGACCGTCGATGAACGTGGTGCCCGGCACGGGGCTGCCGATCGTGTGGACGGGGTCCGCGGTGACCGTCTCCGTCGCCCGCTCGACCACGGGGATCTGGTACAGCACCGCCGGCAGAGCGCCCTCATCGGCGACCAGGAACGTGCGGATGCGCACGCTGCTGTCCGCCTCCGCAGGTCCGTCGGGATCGATCGTGAGGTCCCACCAGGCCACCAGACGCAGGCTGGGCGCGCGGCCCTTCGCGGCGTACCACCGCTGCCGCGGCATCCACGCCGCGAGGCACGCCAGGGTGCTGTCCATACCTGTGAGCGTATGCCCGCGGCGGTGGGCGTGTCGAGGCGGGTGAAAGCGCTTGCAGCAGCCAGGCGTCCGTGTCAGTCGGTCGACTCCGGCTCCGCGGGGGACGGGACCTCCACGACAGGAGCGACGGGGATGACGATGCCCTCGACAACGCCGCCCGCGGACGCCGTCAGTCCGAGCGTCCCGACTCCCAGCCCGCCGACATCCACCGGTGGGGCATCGCCGAGCCGCTCGGCATCCGACTCGGGGCGTGCAGGCTCGGACGGCAGACCCGCCCACTCGTTCGGTTCCTCCGGAAGCTGGCTGAACAGACCCATACCCCCATTCTCGCCCCGCGCCACTGCGGGCGGCTCACATCGCGAATCTCCAGAGGTACTGCTCGCCGTCCTCGGGCCGGAGCCAGGCGATCGTCACGATGGCCGAGCCGGGGTCGGCCTCGCAGAGGCACAGCTCCGCCGTGTCGCCCGGAGGCATGAGTCCCCAGTGCTCCGTCGTCGATGAGGCGCCCGCGTCGACGAAGACGCGGACGACATCGAGCGCGAACCGGCTGTCATTCGTGATGAGCGGATGCCGGCCGTAGATCTCTTCGACGCGCCACGGAACCCGGTAGGCGTGTGGCGGCGGGGGCTCTTCGGAATCGAGGGCGCGCAGCATGACCGCCAAGGTAGGAGCCGGTCCCGACGGGCAGGCAGCGGTTTCCCCGGGTCGAGAGACCCGTTGTGGAGAACCCCGGAAGTCGCCGTTCCGACAGGGACGGGGGAGGAGCCTCAGCCGAGACCGGCGGGGGACGCGTCGTCGGGAGCCCCCAGGATGTCGTCGCTGGCCGGGGGCGCCTCGATCTCACGCCGCCTGCGGCGCACGACGCCGCCAACAGCCGCCGTCGTGCGTGTCACACCGCCGACCACCGCTTCACCGGCACGACGGATGCCGCGCCCGGCGAGTCTCTCGACGCGATCCGCGCCGGGCCGCGGCTCGAGGTCCGCCGGCAGCGTGTCCGGCGGGATGCCAAATGCGCGCCGGGAGCCGACGAGCACGCGGCGTCCGAGGATGTTGTTGCCGGCGCCGCCGATCACCGCGCCCACCCCGAACGGCAGCGCCTTGCCGATCCACGACGCACCGCCGCGGGCGGCGAACTGCCGGATGAAGGTGCTCTTGAGGCGGTCCACGAGGGGGCCGACTGCGGCACGCGGCAGCGACTTGGTGATGAGTTCGCCCCAGTAGCCGGAACGGCTCGGGCCGCGTCCGGCCGCCTGGCCGGCGAGTTGAGCGACGAGGTCGACGCCCTCCTTGCCGAGCATCAGGGTCAGCACGAGGGCCCGTGCGCGGTCGGGATCCGACACCGGGATCCCGTGCACCTCGGTGACGGACTGCGCGAACAAGGTCGTCGCTTCGAGGAAGGCCACCGTCTCGACGCCGCTGAGGGCGAGCGTCACTCCCGTGCCGATGCCGGGCACCACGGCCGTGGCGCCCACCGCCGCGCCGCCCGTCGTGACCGCAGCGAGATAGCGGCGCTCGAGGATGCGGACGATATCGGACGGGGAGGCGTCCGGATGACGCAGGCGGATGCTCCGCAGGTGCGCGAGCACGACCGGCCGCTGAATCGAGAGCACGCGGTCGAGCGCACGGATCGTGAACGGGTGCTCGTCCGAGCCCGTCGGTGGCAGGCCTCCCTGCCACGCCGAGTCGCCGGGCAGCGAGTGGATGCGGTGAACCTTCTCGGTCATCGCGCCGAGTCTATGCGCCCGGGCACGCGCCTCGGCCGGGCTTGACAGACCAGCGCGCGCCGGTCAGACGTACAGGTTCGCGCGCTCGAGGTCTTCCGCGAAGTCGACCTCGACGGCGTACAGGTCCGAGATGTCGAGCGGCTGGAGCAGCACGCCGTCTTCGGCGATCGCGAGCTCGAGGCCGCGCTCGAAGTAGTCCTGATCGTCGACGCGGGTCAGGTGGCGGACGAACGCCTTCTTGTCGCCGCTCGAGATGTAGTTGATGCCCACGGCTTCGCCGATGCCGCCCTTGACCGTCTTCGAGAGCGCCTTGATGAAGCCCTCCGGCGTGACCGTGTACTTGACCTCTTCGTCGCTCACCTTGGAGGTGTTGACGGTGACGAAGGACTGGTCGCGCTCGATGAGCGCGATCGCGCGGCCGAGCACGCGGGGGTCGAAGACGACGTCGCCGTTCATCCAGAGCACGCCGCCTTTGCCGGTCTTGGTGAGCGCGCGCAGCAGGCTCTTCGACGTGTTGGTCTGGTCGTAGCGGTCGTTGTAGACGTAGTCGACGTGCGGGAACGCCTCGACGACCGTCTCTGCGCGGTACCCGACAACGGTGGTGATCTTGGCGTCCCTGCCGAAGGCGGCACGGATGTTGTCGTGCTGCTGCTGCATGATGCTGCGGCCGTCGCTCAGCTCGGTGAGCGGCTTGGGGAGGCTGCGGCCGAGGCGCGAGCCCATTCCGGCTGCGAGGATGACGGTCTGAAGGGTCAAAATCTTCTCCTGAAGTGCGTGATTCACTGCCGGTTCACCGGCGCGACACCCCTTCGTGCCGGGTCCATGCTATCGATGACCCCTGGGAAGGCGCAGAATGATGGGCGCCCGTTGCCGATTCGTGACATAACGCGAATGCTGCGACGCGGCGACACGAAGTCTCCCGGGATCAGGCCCGCTTGATACGTTGGTTCAGTGACAGCCTCCCTCCCGGTGCCGAATGACATCGATCCGGAAGAGCCGGACGGTCACTCCGGTGCGCGCGTCGTGCGCCTCGCGAACACGGTACCCCCGGCTCCGGACAAGCCCCGCCGCCCGCCGCGGAAACCGCGGTCCGACAAGGGTGGGGCACGTGCCCCGCGCGGCGCCCGGAAGGATGCGCCGCAACCCGACCCCGGTCCGCCTCCGCCGCTCCCGAGCGACCTCGAGATCGCGGCGAGTGCGGCCGCGAGCATCATCGTGCCGCCCCGGCCGCCGCTCCCGCCGACGCCGGGGGACGATGCGCCTCTTGCCGATTCCGCCGTCAAGGTCGATGCTGAGCCCGTGGTCGAGTCCGCGCCCGTGGCCGAGCCCGCGGCGGCGGTCGAGCCCGCGCCTGAGGCCGTCGACGATGCTGAGCCCGCTGCCTCCGCTCCCGCCGATCTGCCGCCCGCGCCCGCCACCCCCTCGACGCCCGCGCTCGCCACCGTCGCCCCGCCCGCGCCGCCGAAGGTCGCGCCGCCGCCGGTGCCACCGGTGCCCGCCGCTCCCGCACCTGCGAGCGAGCCGGACGGCCTGCCCGCCTCGACCGCGGGAAGCACTCCCGCCGCACCGCCCGAGAGCGCGTCGGCCGACGAGGAGGCCGCGGCTGCGGCATCCGTTCTCTCTGCGATGCCTCCGCTCGCGGCACCCGCGGGCGACGCACTCGTGCTCCGCGGTGTCACCAAGCGGTTCGGGAGCACCCACGCCGTCGACGGCATCGACCTCACCGTCCCGACGGGCACGTTCTACGGACTGGTGGGCCCGAACGGGGCAGGGAAGACCACGACGCTGTCGATGATCGCCGGCCTGCTCGAACCGGATCGCGGCACCATTCACATCGGGGGAGTGGATGCCGCGGCCAAGCCGCTCGCCGCCAAGAAGCTGATGGGCGTGCTGCCGGATCGGCTCCGCACCTTCGATCGCCTGACCGGCCGCCAGCTGCTCTACTACTACGGCGTGCTGAGGAAGCTCCCTCCTGCCGTCGTCGAGAGCCGCACCGCCGACCTGGCGCGCGCGTTCGACCTCGAAGACGCCCTCGGTCGGAGTGTGTCCGACTACTCGGCCGGCATGCTCAAGAAGGTGATGCTGGCGGGGGCGCTGATCCACTCGCCGCGTCTGCTCGTCTTGGACGAGCCGTTCGAGGCCGTCGATCCGGTCTCGAGCTCGATCATCCTCGACATCCTCTCCGCCTACGTCGCGCACGGCGGCACGGTGATCCTCTCGAGTCACGGCATGGAGCTCGTCGAGCGGGTCTGCACCCGCGTGGCCGTCATCGTCGCCGGACAGGTGCTGGCCGAAGGCACCGTCGCCGAGGTGCGGGGCGAGCTGACGCTGGAGCAGCGCTTCGTCGAACTGGCCGGTGGCCTCAGCGACGTGGAGGGTCTCGAGTGGCTGCACACGTTCTCCGACTGAGGATCGCGCTGCTGTTCGGCGCGCTCCGCGGAGACGCGGCGCACGTCGTCCGCGTCGTCGGCGCGCTGCTCCTTCTCCTCGCCGCCACGGGCGCAGCGTGCTGGGGTCTGCTGACGATGCGGGATGCCGCCACCGAAGAGGTGCTCGCCGTCACCGTCCTCGGTGGCTCGGCGGTGACCCTGGGCTTCGCGCTCGCGCCCCTCTTCGGCGCGGTGGACGACCCGCTGGACCCACGGCGGTTCGCCCTGTTCGGCCTGCCGCGCGGCGGGCTTGCGCTCGTGCTCGCCGTCGCCGGACTGATCAGCGTGCCCATCCTCGTGCTGCTGGCCGTCGCGGTGTGCGCCGCGATCGTGTGGGCCGACCACGGCGTCCCGGTCGGCGTCGGGATCGTCAGCGTCGTGCTGGGCGTCCTGACGTGCACGCTGCTGGCCCGCGTGTGCACGGCGCTGGCGTCGCTGTTCCTGAGGGAGCGACGCTCGCGGGAGCTGTCCGGCGTGTTCGTGCTCGTGGTGCTCGTGGTCGTGGTGCCGGTCGGCGTGTTCCTGGCGTCGCTCGAATGGGAGGGCTCCGTGCCCCCACAGCTGCTCGAGGCGGTGGATGCGCTGGCGCTGACGCCTGTCGGCGCCGCGTGGGCGCTTCCGGGCGTCGTGGCCGTCGGGGGCGACGCCTGGCTGCCCGCCCTGGTCGCGGTGGGAACCATCGTCGTGCTCGCTCTGCTGTGGGCCTGGGCGGTCCGCCGGCTGGTCACGACGACGGAACGGCCCACCACCGGCCGCGCGCGCGGCGGTCTGGGCTGGTTCGGGGTGGCTCCGGGCACCCCCGGCGGCGCGGTGGCAGCGCGCAGCCTCGTGTACTGGTTCGGTGATCGGCGCTATGTCGTCAACGGCCTCGTGATCCCTTTCGCGGCTGCCATCACGGTGGTGCCGCTGCTCGTCGCGGGCGTCCCGCCCGAGCTGGTCGCGCTCGTGCCCGTGCCGTTCGCCGCGCTGTTCCTCGGCTGGCTGCCGCACGACGATCTCGCCTACGACTCCACCGCGGTGTGGATGCACATCGCGAGCGGCATGCGCGGCGTCTCCGACCGCGTCGGCCGCCTGGTGCCCGTGCTCCTCGTCGGTGTACCGCTGCTGGCGGTGGCCATCCCGGTCGCCACCCTGCTGCATGGGCGTTGGGCGGTGCTGCCGGCCCTCACCGGGGTGTGCGCGGCGCTGTTCCTGTCGGGCCTGGGCCTGTCGAGCATCTCGTCGGCGGTCGCCCCGTACGCCGTGTCGCGCCCCGGCGAGAGCCCTTTCCAGCAGCCGCAGCGCACGACCGCCGTCGGCGCGGTCGCGCAGGGAGCGGTCATGCTGGGGGCGCTCGTCCTGTCGGCGCCGGTGCTGTGGTGCGGCTGGCTCGCGCTCCAGGGAGACACGGATGCCGCGGACATGGCGCTGTGGGGAGGGCTCGCCATCGGACTCGGTGTGCTCGCCGTCGGCATCGCGATCGGATCGATCGCGTTCGAGCGTCGCGGCGGGCGTCTGATGGAGTTCGCCGAGTCGACCTGACCTCGTCCGGACCGACCCGACGGCGTCGAGCCCCGACTACACTGGCAGACCATGAGCACCCCGCTGGACAGCCCCGACCAGGGCGGCATCGCGACCCTCGATCGCGAGCTCGAAGAGCTCCTCAAAGAAGAGAACATCGAGCCGGGTGACCACGAGCGCTTCTCGCATTACGTGAAGAAGGACAAGATCCTCGAGTCCGCGATCACGGGTAAGCCGGTGCGAGCGCTGTGTGGCAAGAAGTGGACGCCCGGCCGCGATCCCGAGAAGTTCCCGGTCTGCCCGACCTGCAAAGAGATCTACGAGTCGCTCGGCGCCTGAGGCGCGGACGAGCGAGCGCCCGTCCGGTCACTCCGCGTCCGCGTAGACCGTCGGGATGGCCGGGTCCGACCGGCTGAGGGCGAGAGCGCGCACCGGAAGCTCTTCTCGCACGCGGGTGTGATGCGCCCGCGCGGCTTCCACGCCCGCCGGGCCTTCGAACGCGGCATCCGGTTCCCCGTCGGTCACCAGCGGCACCTGCAGCGGACGCGCGCCCGGGTGCGACGCGCCGGTGTCGAGGGCCTCGAAGCCGTCCGACACGACGACGAGCTCGCTCGTCGCGGTTCCTTCGTCGAGCGTGCGGAACGCGGCCTTGCGGCCGCCCTTGGACGCTTTGTCGGTCGAGGCCTTCGCCACGCCCACCCACCCGCCCTGGTCGTCCTGACGGGCGACGAGCTTGTAGACCATGCCCGCCGTCGGCGTGCCCGACCCGGTGACCACCGAGGTTCCGACACCGTACGAGTCGACGGGGGATGCCGCGAGCGCCGCGATCGCATATTCGTCGAGGTCGCTCGTCACGGTGATCCGGGTGCCGCTCGCCCCGAGCGCGTCGAGCTGCGCGCGCACCTCGGCCGCCACGGTGGGAAGGTCGCCGGAGTCGATCCGGACCCCGCCGAGCTCTGTGCCCGCGATCCGCACGGCGGTCTCCACACCGCGGTGGATGTCGTAGGTGTCCACGAGAAGCGTGGTGCCCGTCCCGAGCGCGTCGATCTGCGCGCGGAAGGCGTCCTCCTCGGTGTCGTGCAGGAGGGTCCACGAGTGCGCGGCGGTGCCCATCGTGGGGATGCCCCAGAGCCGGCCGGCCTCCAGATTCGAGGTCGCGGCGAAGCCGGCGATGTAGGCCGCGCGCGCGGCCGCCACGGCCGAACCCTCCGCCGCCCGCCGGGAGCCCATCTCGGCGAGGGGCCGGTCACCGGCGGCGACGCTCATGCGCGCGGCAGCCGTGGCGATGGCCGAGTCGTGGTTGAGCACGCTCAGCGCGAGCGTCTCGAGCACGACGGCCTCGGCGAAGGTGCCCTCGACCGTGAGGATGGGCGAGCCGGGGAAGTAGAGCTCGCCCTCGCGGTACCCGGTGATCGATCCGGTGAAGCGGTAGCCCTCGAGGAAGTCGAGGGTCGAGGCATCCACCACCTTCTCGTCGCGCAGGAACTGCAGCACTTCGTCGTCGAAGCGGAAATCCCGGATCAGTGAGAGCAGCCGGCCGGTGCCGGCCACCACGCCGAACCGTCGCCCCGCCGACAGCCGCCGGCCGAACAGCTCGAAGACGCAGCGGCGCTCGGCGGTGCCGTCGCGCAGGGCCGCATCGACCATCGTGAGCTCGTAGCGGTCGGTCAGCAGGGCGGTCGAGGCGCCCCCTCGCGAAGCGTGCCCAAGGGTCATGCGGGCCAGCCTAGTGAGCGGCTGGCGTAGGCTGGGGCATCGTGAACGACGCGCCGATCGGAATCTTCGACTCCGGAGTCGGCGGTCTCACCGTCGCACGCGCCGTCTCGGCGCTGCTGCCGCAGGAGTCGATCCTCTACATCGGCGACACGGCACGTTCCCCCTACGGGCCGAAGCCGATCGCGGATGTGCGCCGCTACGCGCTCGAGGTGCTCGACGACCTGGTGGATCAGGGCGTGAAGATGCTCGTCATCGCCTGCAACACCGCGTCGGCCGCCATGCTCCGCGACGCGCGCGAGCGCTACGACGTGCCGGTCGTCGAGGTGATCAACCCCGCGGTGCGCACCGCCATGTCGACGACCCGCAACGGCCGCGTGGGTGTCATCGGCACCGCCGGCACGATCTCGTCGGGGGCGTACCAGGACATGCTCGGCGTCAACGCCGAGCTGACGGTCTTCGCGCAGGCCTGCCCGCGCTTCGTGGAGTTCGTCGAGGCCGGCGTCACCGGCTCACCCGAGGTGCTCGCCGTCGCCGAGGAATACCTCGCACCCCTCCGCCACGCCGGGGTCGACACGCTGGTGCTCGGCTGCACGCACTATCCGTTCCTCGAGGGTGCCATCAGCTATGTGATGGGACCCGAGGTGAGCCTCGTGTCGAGCGACACCGAGACCGCGAAGGACGTCTACCGCCAACTGGTCTCCCGCGATCTGCTTGCAGGCCCGGATGCCGAGCCCCAGCATCTCTACGAAGCCACCGGCGCGTCGGCCGATGAGTTCCTGCGCCTCGCCCACCGGCTCATGGGCCGCGAGGTCAGCGCCGTGCGGCTCGTGCAGACCGGCGCCATCGACCTGCCCACCCGCCTGGGCTGAGGCATCCGTGTCCCACAATCCCCCCACCATGTCCAGAACTCCGCGGTTCCCGGCTTCGGGAAGCGATCGGATCCGGGACATGCGCACCGTCAGAGGAGAGAAATGACCGACATCACCCGTGCCGACGGTCGCACCGTCGACCAGCTGCGTCCCGTCACGATCGAGCGAGGCTGGTCGAGTCAGGCCGAAGGCTCGGCGCTCATCTCGTTCGGCGACACCAAGGTGCTGTGCACGGCGTCGTTCACGAACGGCGTGCCGCGCTGGCTGAGCGGCAAGGGCAAGGGCTGGATCACGGCCGAGTACGCCATGCTGCCCCGCGCCACGAACGAGCGCAACGATCGCGAGAGCGTCAAGGGCAGGATCGGCGGCCGCACCCACGAGATCTCCCGCCTGATCGGGCGCGCCCTCCGCGCCGTGGTCGACACGAAGGCGCTCGGTGAGAACACGATCGTCATCGACTGCGACGTGCTCCAGGCCGACGGCGGCACCCGTACGGCCGCGATCACCGGCGCGTACGTCGCCCTGGCCGACGCGATCGAGTGGGGCCGGCGCAAGAAGTTCATCGGACAGAAGGCGAACGTGCTCTTCGACTCGGTGTCGGCCGTGTCCGTCGGCATCATCGACGGCGAGCCGATGCTCGATCTGGCCTACGTCGAGGACGTCCGCGCCGAGACCGACATGAACATCGTGGTCACCGGCCGTGGCCTGTTCGTCGAGGTGCAGGGCACGGCGGAGGGCGCACCGTTCGACAAGCGCGAACTGGATGCGCTCCTCGAGCTCGGCGTCAACGGCTGCGCCGACCTGCGCACGCACCAGCTCGCCGCTCTCGGTGAGGGAGCCGGCGAGGGCGCAGCGTGACGGCACATCCGGACGACATGGCGGAGGCGATCGCCGAAGCGGAGGCGCAGACGGCGGTCGCCGGCTCCGACGTCGGGGGTCCCGTGAACCAGATCGTCCTCGCCACCCACAACCGTCACAAGGTCGAGGAGTTCCAGGCGATCGTTGCGGCCACGCGGCCCGACCTCGTCGTCGTCGCCTACCACGGCCCCGAACCCGTCGAGGACGGCGTCACCTTCGCCGAGAACGCGCTGATCAAGGCACGCGCCGCGGCTCAGCACACCGGTCTGCCGGCGCTCGCCGACGACTCCGGCATCTGCGTGGACGTGCTCGGCGGCGCCCCCGGCGTGTTCTCCGCCTACTGGGCTGGGCACGCGAAGGATGCCGCGGCCAACCTGAACCTGCTGCTCGACCAGCTCTCCGACATCCGGGACCCGCACCGCACGGCGCAGTTCGTCTCGACGATCGCGTTCGTGGTGCCCGGCGAGGCGTCGCGGGAGGGCGTCGTCGAGGGCGTGTGGCCCGGCCGCCTCGCCAGCGCGGCCGCGGGCGAGGGCGGCTTCGGCTACGACCCGATCTTCATCCCGGACGGCCAGCAGGCGGATGCCGAGCGGACGGTCGGCGAGTGGACGGCACTCGAGAAGAACGCGGCATCCCACCGCGCCCGCGCGTTCGAGGCGCTCGCCCCGCTGCTCGCGGAGCTCTGAGCGGCGCGGACGTGCGCTGCGACTGAGAATCACGATCATTCCCGACTAGGCCGAACGGCGGCGCGCGACTGCAGCCGGGCTTAGCCTGGGCGCATGCACGATCACGCGCCGACCGGGATCCGCGGGGCGGGCAACCGTCGCCTGCTCGCGATCTCGCTCGCGATCACCTCGACGGTGATGGTGGTGCAGGTGGTCGGCGCAGCGCTGTCGGGATCCCTGGCGCTCTTCGCGGACGCGGCCCATATGTTCACCGACGCGGCGGCCCTCGTGATCGCCCTCGTCGCCAGCACGGTGGCCGCGCGGCCGGCCAACGACCGCCGCACGTTCGGCTATCAGCGCGCGGAGGTGTTCGGCGCCCTCGTCAACGGGGTCATCCTTCTCGTGCTGTCGGCCTGGGTGGCGTACGAGGCGGTGCTCCGCCTGCTGAATCCGGGCGAGGGTGAGATCGCGGGTGGCCTCATGCTCGTGGTCGCCGTCGTCGGACTGGTGGCGAACGCCGTCGCGATGTGGCTGCTCAGTGCGGCGCAGCGGCACAGCATCAACGTGCGGGGCGCGTATCTCGAGGTGCTCGGCGACCTGATCGGCTCGGCCGCCGTGATCATCGCGGCTGTCGTCGTCCTCACCACAGGGTGGGATCAGGCGGACGCGATCGCGTCGCTGCTCATCGCGGCCATGATCGTTCCCCGCGCCATCCGGCTGCTCGGCGAGGTCGTGTCGGTGCTCGCCGAGTCGGCGCCGAAGGGCACCCACGTCACAGAGATCCGCGACCACATCCTCGCCACCCCGGGCGTCGTGGACGTGCACGACGTCCACGTCTGGCAGCTGACCCGCGGCGCACCGGTGTTCACCGCCCATGTCGTGGTCGACGACGCCGCGCTCGGAGACGGCCGGGCCGCCGGCATCCTGAGTGGTCTGCAGAGCTGCCTGTCGCAGCACTTCGACGTCGAGCACTCCACCTTCCAGCTCGAGCCCGCCGGTCACGTCGAGCACGACGCGCACGCCTGAGCGCAGCTGGTCAGTCCGCGGGGCGGGTCAGTCCTCCCGGCGCACCTCGTCCGGCCTCTTGTCGGGGCGCAGGCCGCGCCAGCGCGGATGGCGCATGATGCCGGCGGGCGTGAACTCGCCGTACTCGACCTCGCCCACGAGCTCCGGGCGCACCCACAGCGCGTCGCGTGCGTCCAGGGGTGGCACGCCGACCAGTGGATTGGCGTCGGTGCGCAGCGGCAGCAGCTTCTTCATGAGCGTGGCGAGGGTCGAGTCGCTGAAGCCCGATCCGACGCGCCCCGCGTAACGAAGACCCGCTTCGTCGGGGATGCCGAGCAGCAAGGATCCGAAGGTGTTGCTGCGGCCGCCCTTGCCTGGGCGGATGCCGGCGATCACGACCTCCTGCGTGCGGGTGATCTTCACCTTCAGCCACGCCTCGGACCGGCCTCCGCGCACGTACCGCGAACCCGGATCCTTGACGACGATCCCCTCGAGCCTCAGCTGGACGCTCGTGTCGAGCGCCGCGTCCACGTCGTCGAACACCGGGGGAACCGCGATCGCGTCGACGGTTGCGGTCGTCACCGCTTCGAGGACATCGCGCCGCTCTCGCAGCGGAAGGTCGGCAAGATCGTCTCCGTCGTGCGACAACACATCGAAGAGGTAGTAGTGCACTGGCGTCCGCCGGACTTCGCGGGCGATGTCGCCCGCGCGCTCGAGGTTCATGCGGGTCTGCAGCAGCGGGAAGCTCGGCCGCCCGTCGGGCTCGAGCGCGACCAGCTCGCCATCGAGCACTGCGGGTTCGTCGCCGAGGCCGGCGTCGACCGCCGTCAGCTCGGGATAGCGATGGGTCACCTCGTTGCCGCTGCGTGCGAAGAGACGCAGCCGATGGCCGTCCCACACGCCGACGGCGCGGATGCCGTCCCACTTCATCTCGACCCATGCGGGCTCACCCCACCGCTCCGACGCGGCGCGTGCGGCGGCGGGGGTGGCGGTCGTCGACAGCATCGGGCGCAGCTCCTCGGCCTGGGGGAGCGGCCGCGACGAACCGGCCGCGGAGTCAGCCTCGGCGGGTTCAGGCGTTCCCCCGGCAGCAGGAGGGTCCGCAGCGCGCCGCTGGGGGCGCTCCTCGTCGGCCTGCGGCGTGGCTTCGACGACGATGCCGTCCGGCTGCGGCCGGCCCTCGGCATCCGTCTTCATCCGGTGCAGCAGCCAGCTCGACTTCTCGCCCTCGCCCTCGGTGCGGATGAGCGCGAGGCGCACGCGTCCCAGCGGTCCGCCCGGGCGCCCCTCGAGGGTCGCGATGATCTCGTCGTCGCGCCACTTCTCGAGGTCGTACCGGCCGTCGTCCCAGATCGTCACGGTGCCGCCGCCGTACTCGCCCGCCGGGATCGTGCCTTCGAAGGTGCCGTACTCCATCGGGTGGTCCTCGGTCATGACGGCGAGGTTGTTCCGCTTGTAGGAGTGCGGGACGCCTCGGGGGACCGCCCAGCTCACGAGCACGCCGTCATGCTCGAGCCGGAAGTCCCAGTGCAGCCGGCTCGCGTGGTGCTCCTGGATCACGAAGCGCGGCCGCTCGCCTGACGGGGTCGCGCCGAGCGGGTTGGCCGGAACGGGCTCGGGGGTGCGCTGCGCGCTGCGCTTGGAGATGTAGGCCGACAGCGGACCGGACTCCGCTTCGCGTCCGCCGGCGTGGAAGCCGAGTGCCGCCATCGGGTCGCCGATCGTCTCCATTCGCTCGAGGACCTCCGTGAATGTGAGGTGGCGCAGGTGCGGATCGTCGAGCTCGTCCCACCCGCGGGGTGCGGCGACGGTGGGGTGTGCGCGACCGCGCAACGAGTACGGGGCGATCGTCGTCTTCGACCCGTTGTTCTGGCTCCAGTCGATGAGCACCTTGCCGTGGCGCTCGCTCTTCTTCATGCTGCTGACGACGAGGTCGCGGTGGTCGGCCTCGATCGCCCGGGCGAGCTCGTTCGCGAGCGCGGACGCCTGCTCGGTCGACTGGCCGTGCGGCAGCGCGGTGTAGAGATGGATGCCCTTGCTGCCGCTCGTCACCGGGTACGGCTCCAGCCCCATGCCGAGAAGGATGTCGCGAGCCCAGCCCGCGACGACCGCGCACTCCTGCAGGCCGACGCCGGGACCGGGATCCAGGTCGAGCACGAGGCGGTCGGCCGGCCCCCGACCGCCGTCCGGTGCGAAGCGCCACTGCGGCACGTGGAGCTCCAGGCTGGCGACCTGCGCCAGGTAGACGAGCGTGGGGATGTCGCCGACCAGCGGATACTCTTTGGTCCCGGTCGAGTGGGGGATCGGCATCCGTCTCACCCAGGAGGGCGCGCCGCGCTCGAGGTCCTTCGCGAAGAAGACCATGCCGGGATCCTTCTCCGTGCCCACCCCGTCGGGCCATCGCTTGCGCGTCACGGGACGACCGATCACATGGGGGATCAGCACCTCGCCGATGCGCGAGTAGTAGTCGATGACCTCGCCCTTGGTGGTGCCGGTCTCGGGATAGAGCACCTTGTCGAGGTTGGTGATCCGCAGGCGTCGACCGCCGATGCGCACCAGCTGCTCGTCGCCCGCCATGCGGACAGAGTATCGGCGACGGGCACAAGGGGTGGCCCGGTGTCGGCGCACTGGTGTTCACTGGTGGGATGAGGGCGATCTGGAAGGGTGCACTGACGTTCGGGCTCGTCAACGTGCCGGTGAAGGTGTACTCGGCGACCGAGGACCATGACGTGTCGCTGCATCAGGTGCACAACAAGGACGGCGGCCGCATCCGCTACCAGCGGGTGTGCGAGATCGACGGCGAGGTCGTGCCGTTCTCCGATATCGACAAGGCGTACGACGACGGCGACAAGACCGTCGTGCTCACCAAGGACGATCTGGCCGCGCTCCCCGCCGAGAAGAGTCGCGAGATCGACGTCGTCGAGTTCGTGCCGAGCGAGCAGATCGATCTGCTGACTCTCGATCGCGCCTATTACCTCGAGCCGGACTCCAGCTCTCCGAAGGCGTACGTGCTGCTGCGCAGGACGCTCGAGCAGACCGACCGCACCGCGATCGTCCGCTTCTCGCTGCGGCAGAAGACGAGACTGGCCGCGCTGCGCGTGCGCGGCGACGTGCTGGTGCTCCAGACGCTGCTGTGGGCCGATGAGGTGCGAGAGGCCGCGTTCCCGGCGCTGGATGAGAGCGTCCGCATCTCGGCGAAGGAGCTCGAGCTGTCGGCATCCCTCGTCGAGAGCTTCTCGAGCGACTTCGACCCCGAGGAGTTCACCGACGAGTACCAGCAGGAGCTGCGCACCCTGATCGAGGCGAAGCTGGAGCAGGGCGACGCGCTCGACACCTCCGAGACGTTCGGCGACCAGGAGGAGGAAGAGGCCGGCGGCGAGGTCATCGACCTGATGGCGGCCCTGCGCGCGAGCGTCGAGAAGTCGCGTGCGGCTCGCGAAGGCGGCGCGAAGGGATCGTCAGGGAAGAAGGATGCCGCAGCCGACGACAAGCCCGCGGCCAAGGCATCCGCCAAGAAGCCCGCGGCGAAGTCGACCGCCAAGAAGCCCGCCGCCAAGAAGAAGGCCTCCTGACGGTCCGACGCGCCAGCCGGCGTCCGGTCAGGCGCGCGGCGCGCCATCCTCGTGGTGCTCGGGTCCGCGGTCGAACACCTCGGGATCCAGTACCAACGCCTCGGCCTCCGAGTGGTCCGTGACGACGTCTTCGCCCGCGGCGGCCGCCTTCTTCGCCTTGCTGCGCTCGCGGAAGTAGTGCCACAGCGTCACGATGGCCGTGCCGCCGACGGCGGCGAGCAGGATCAGGTCGATGTAGTTCTCCACGAACCTGGCTACCGGCGGGATGAAGCCGATGACGTAGCCGAACATCGTGAGACCGAAGCCCCACAGCACCGCGCCGATGAGGTTGTAGAGCGTGTACTTCCACTTGTTCATGTGGCCGACGCCCGCCGCGACCGGGGCGAACGTGCGCACGATCGGAACGAAGCGGGCCAGGATGATGGTCAGCCCGCCGAACCGCTCGAAGAACGCGTTCGTGCGCTCCACGTTCTTGACGCTGAACAGCCCGGATTCCTTCTTCTCGAAGACCGCGGGGCCGCCCTTGTGGCCGATGTAATAGCCGACTTCACCGCCCAGGAACGCGGCGAGGCCGATCAGCAGCGCCACCCACCAGACGCTGATGCCGAACACGCCGTTCGGCGCATACGACTGCGGGTGCGACAGCAGGCCGGAGATGACCAGCAGTGTGTCGCCGGGGAGCAGGAACCCGATGAGGAGCCCTGTCTCGGCGAAGATGATGAAGCACACGGCGACGAGCGCCCAGGGGCCCGCCCATTCGATGATGGCGGCCGGATCCAGCCAGGGGATCAGCGCGGAGGGAACTGCGTGCACGATGGATGTCCCGTCGTCAGTCGGCGGAGGATGCGAGATCTCGCGTGCGGAAGGTGGGACTTGAACCCACACGCCCGAAGGCACAGGAACCTAAATCCTGCGTGTCTGCCGATTTCACCACTCCCGCGAGAGGCTCTCAGTCTACTGAGGGGAATGAGCGTCGGCTGTGGGGCTGGCCCCCGTTCCGAGGGCGATCAGCGGCGGATGCCGAACAGGAAGTAGCTCGCCGGCCCGACCCAGTTCACGAGGATCGCCGGGACCCACGCGGCCTTGGGTCCGCGCACCTCATCGGTGTCGCGGTTGGCGAGGTCCCAGAATGCCAGGAAGGCGAACGCGACCTGCACGATACCGAGGATGCCGAGCCCGGCTTTCGCTGCCGGAGCCAGCTCCGTCTTCGTCATCTTGGTCATCTTCGTCGTCCTTTCGTCGGTGTCTCCATCCTGCCGCGCGGAGGCGTGGGCCGCACCTGTGGATAACTTTCGGCCGGCTCCGGGACGAATTGCGAGGATGCTGACGTGACCTCTCCCGCCGCTCCCGTCGCGAGTCTCGTGGCGGAGCGCGTGCGAGAGAGGCTCCGCGCCGAGCGGTCGGATCCCACGCGCGACCCCGAGTTCGCGGCCCAGGTCGCCCGCGCCGAGGTGCGTCGCCACAACGACTTCGCCCTGGCGCGCGGCATGGCACCGGTCGACGATGAGTCGGCGTGTGTGCGGGAAGTCCTCGCTGCCGTGGCGGGGTTCGGCCCGCTGCAGGCGTACCTCGACGACCCGACCGTCGAAGAGGTGTGGATCAACGCCCCCGACCGCATCTTCGTGGCGCGCGGGGGCGTCGCCGAGCGGGTGCCGCTCATGCTCACCGACACCGCCGTGCGGGATCTGGTGGAACGGATGCTGCAATCCAGCGGCCGCCGGGTCGATCTGAGTCAGCCGTTCGTCGACGCCTCCCTTCCCGATGGCAGTCGGCTGCACGTCGTCATCCCCGACATCACGCGACGGCACTGGGCCGTCAACATCCGCAAGTTCCTTCCCGCGTACCGCGACCTCGGCCGGCTGGTCGCGGCGGGCTCGATCGCGCCGGAAGCCGCGACCCTTCTCCGCGACGCCATGATCGCCGGACGGTCGGTGCTGGTCTCGGGTGCGACGCATGCGGGCAAGACGACGCTGCTGGGTGCGCTCATCGCCGCGTGCCCGCCCGAGCACCGCATCGTGACGGTGGAGGAGACGTTCGAGCTCGCGGTCGCGGCGCCCGACCTCGTCTCGCTGCAGGGGCGCCAGCCCAGTCTGGAAGGCACCGGCGAAGTCACACTCCGACGGCTCGTGAAAGAAGCCCTGCGCATGCGCCCCGACCGTCTGGTGATCGGAGAGGTGCGCGACGCTGAAGCCCTCGATCTCCTGCTGGCGCTCAACACGGGTGTCCCGGGCGCCGCGACCATCCACGCCAACTCCGCGCGGGAGGCCCTCGGCAAGCTCGCCGCACTGCCTCTCCTCGCGGGGCGCAACATCGACGCGAGTTTCGTCCTGCCTGCGGTCGCGGCATCCGTCCAGCTCGTCGCACACTGCGAACGCGACGCCTCGGGCGCTCGACGGGTCGTCGAGATCGTCGCACCGACCGGCGTGGCGGAGGGCGTGGTCACCGCACGCACCCTGTACCGGGCGGATGAGCGGTGACCTTCGTGTGGGGCGCCGTGCTGGCGGCCGGGCTGCTCCTCGTGGCGTCGCCCTGGCTGTGGCCCGCAGGGTCCCGCAAGCGCACCGAAACGGTGCGCCGGGGGCGGATCGCCCGGCTGCTCGAAGACGCCGGGCTGTCCCGCGTGTCGGTCGCGTCCCTGCTGGTCGTCGCAATCGTCTGCGCCGTGGTCGCTGCTGCGATCGCGTGGCTCATCGCGCCCGTCGCCGCTCTCGCACTGGTGGCGGCCGTCGCCGGCGGGCTCGCGCCCTTTGCCGCGCTGCGCGCCCGCCGTTCGAAGCTGCTGCGCACCCGACGTGGACTCTGGCCGGATGTCTGCGACCTGCTCATCGCCTCGGTGCGGGCGGGCATGTCGCTTCCCGACGCCGTCGCAAGCCTCGGCGACTCCGCACCCGCCGAGCTGCGGCCGGCCTTCGCCGGGTTCGCACGCGACATGGCGGCATCGGGTCACTTCGACTCGAGCATCCAGCGCCTCAAGACCGGCCTGGCGGACCCGGTGGCCGATCGCATCGTCGAGACGCTGCGGATGGCGCGCCAGGTGGGTGGCACGGAACTCACCTCGGTGCTGCGTGCGCTCGCCACATCGGTGCGCGCAGATGCCGCGCTGCGAGCCGAGGTGGAATCGCGACAGTCGTGGATCCGCGGCGCGGCGGTGCTCGGAGTGGTCGCGCCGTGGGTCATCCTCGCGCTGCTCGCGATGCGCCCCGAGGGCGCGCGGGCGTACGGCAGCCCCGGGGGCATCGCACTCATCCTCGTCGGGGCTGCCGTCTCGGTGGTCGCCTACCGGCTGATGATCCGACTCGGCCGCCTGCCCGAGCCTCGGCGGTGGTTCGGATGATCGTCACCGGTATGAGCGACCTCGCCTTCGCCGTCGTGCTCGGCACGGCGCTCGGTGTCGGGGTATGCCTGCTGATCTCGCTCGCGCCGCGTTGGGGCGCGCCGAGCTTGGCGCGCCGCATCGCGCCGTACATCCGTGACGTCACCGACCCGCGTGGGCTCGACGTGGCGGCAGTCGGCGGGGGAGCACCCTTCGGCTGGTCGGCGGTGGCGCGCGGCCGGTTCGCCCGCATCGCCGGCGGCGATGCGGTGCTGACCCGGCGCCTGCACCGTGCCGCGTGGACGATCGATGCCGCGAGATTCCGCAGCCGTCAGCTCGGGTGGGCCATCGTGGGCCTCGGCGCAGGCGGGTGCGTGGTCGTCGTCCTCGTGCTCACCGGGCGCGGATCGCCGGTGCTCGGGCTGCTGCCGCCGGTCGCGGCGGTCGCAGCCGGGCTGGCCTACGACGCGTGGCTCACCCATGCCGCGAAGGCCCGTGCGGTGCGCATCGAGGAGGAACTGCCGACGGTCCTCGAGTTCCTCGCGCTGTGCCTGTCGGCCGGCGAAGGCATTCTCGACTCGCTGCGGCGCGTGAGCGAGGTCGGCGCAGGGGAGCTCACCACAGAGCTGAAGGGCGTGGTCATCGCCGTCGGCACGGGTTCACCGCTGTCCGAATCTCTCACCCGCCTCGCGGCCGGTCTCGAGATCCCTGCGCTGACCCGTTCGATCGATCAGCTCGTCGCGGCGATCGAGCGCGGCGCGCCGCTCGCACACGTGCTGCAGGCGCAGGCGCTCGATGCGCGAGAGGACGCCAAGCGCACCCTCATCGAACGCGCGGGGCGGAAGGAGATCTACATGCTCTTCCCGCTCGTCTTCTTGATCCTGCCGTTGAGCGTGCTGTTCGCGGTGTTCCCCGGCATCTTCATGCTTCGACTCGGACTCGGCTGAACGGCCGGAAGGAGAAATGATGAGTAAACCGATGCAGCGCTTCACAGCTCGGCTGTCCCGGGCCTGGGACGACCTCGCGGAGGACGAACAGGGTGACGTGCCCGGCTGGGTCCTGATCACGCTGATGACGGCCGGACTGGTCGTCGTGATCTGGGCGATGGCTGGACCGGCGCTCGCGGACCTGTTCGAGCAGGCGATCAGCCGCGTCTCCGGGCTTTGAGGTCATGCGCGTCATCGCGAGCCGCGCGACGTCGGGTCTGCGTGCCCGGCTCGTCCGCGACCTTCGCGATGACGCGGGTGCGAGCCCCGTCGAGTTCGTGCTCGTCGGCGCACTGCTCACGGTGCTCACCCTGGGCGTGCTGCAGTTCGGCCTCGCGGTGTACGTGCGCAACGTCGTGCACGACGCGGCCGTCGAGGGCGCGTATCACGCTGCTCTTGCCGACACGACGCTCGCGGACGGGGCGCAGCGCACACGCGAGATCGTCACCCGCACGATCGGGGTCGGGTACGCGACCGACGTCAGCGTGCGGGAGACGTCTTCGCTCGGTCAGGAGAGCGTCGAGGTGCGGGTTGTGGCAACGCTTCCGCTGGTAGGTCTGCTCGGCGCTCCCCGCACGCTGGAGGTGACGGCGCATGCGCCCGTCGAGTCGTTCGACTGAACCCGCGGCCCGCCCCAAGGAGACGGGCGAGCGTGGTGTGGCGGCAGCCTCCGATGGGCGAGACCCCGATGACGATGGCACTGGGCGCGATGACACCGACCGCGGTTCTGCGGCGCTCGAGTTCATTCTGGTAGGCCTGCTGATGCTGGTGCCGCTGGTGTACCTCATCGTCTCGCTGGGGCTCATCCAGGGGCAGAGCCTGGGCGCAGAGGCGGCGGCGCGGCACATCGCGCGCGCGGTGTCGACGGCGACCGGCGCCGACGAAGCCCGCGACCGTGCCGATGCCGTGCTGGCTGCCGTCGCGGCGGAGTACGGTCTCGAGGACGTCGACCTCTCGATCGACTGCACCCCTTCGGGGGCCTCCTGCCCGCGGGCCGGCGCGACGTTGCGCATCACCGTCCGCACCGCGGTGTCCCTGCCGCTCGTACCGCCGGTTCTCGGCCTCGAGCAGATCGCCGCGATCCCGATCGAGGCGACGGGCGCCCACAAGGTATCGCGGTTCTGGAGCGAGCAGTGAGGGCGCGGCTGCGGTGGTGGACCCGCGCAGAGACGCCGGCGGGGACTGATGACGAGGGCAGCGTGCTGATCCTCACGCTCGGCTACGCGGTGCTTGCGATCGCCGTGATCCTGGTGTGCACCGCGGCGACCAGCCTGTACCTCGCACAGAAGCAGCTCGATGCGGTGGCGGATGCCGCGGCCCTCGCCGCGGCGGACGGCTTCGAGCTGTCGATCGTCGGCGGAGAGCCCGTTGCCACGCTGACCGACGCCCGCGTGCGCCGCGAAGCCGATGCGATGGTCGAATCGATCGGAGAAAGGGCGCACCTCGTCGCAGCGACGAGCCCTGACGGCGTCTCGGCGCGGGTCACGGTCGCCGGGCAGTGGCATCCGCCCATCGTCACCATCTTCGTTCCCGACGGCGTAGCGCTGGAATCGACGGCGACGAGCCGCACCGCGCTGCGCTGACGCGCGCCCCCGCCGGTTCGCCCACCGTCTGGCGGCACCTGGCATGGCGATCCCACCCTCCGCTACAGTGAAGCGAATCGGTGCCACGGCACCCTGACCGGAAGGAGGACCACGATGGCTGTCTTCGTCACGCCCTGTGTCCCGTCCCCTTCCCTCGAGGTCGCCCGTACCCATTGATCCGGTGGCCTCCCATCCTGGAGTGTCCATCCCATGTCATCCGTGCGCCTCGACGCGTCCGCATCTCTCCTTCCGCCCGAGCTCGAGCCCGGCGCCGACCAGCGCTGGTCGACGTGGCCGGCCTCATCTCCCACCCAACGCGGTCCATTGCCGCACCCTCACTGGCTCGTGACCGCTTCGGCGGCCTTCGACACCGAGCTCGGCATCGTCAAGACCGGCAAGGAGGCCGACGTGCATCTGATCGAGCGCGCCGTGCCCGGTACTGCCGGCGTGCTGCTCGCCGCGAAGCGATACCGCAACACCCATCACAGCGACTTCCACCGCTCAGGCAGCTACGAAGAGGGCCGCACGATGCGGAACACCCGCGATGCCCGCGCGGTGGGCCGCAAGTCGGCGCATGGCCGATCTGTCGCCGCCGGGCACTGGGCGCACAGCGAGTTCGAGGCGCTGTGCCGTGCCTGGCAGGCCGGCGTTCCCGTCCCGTATCCGGTGCAGGTGAGCGACACCGAGGTGCTCATGGAGTTCGTCGGCGACGGACGAGCCGCCGCGCCGCGGCTCGCGCAGAGCAGGCTGCACGGCGAGCACCTGCGGGATGCCTTCGCCCAAGTCGTCGGTATCCTCGAGGCGTTCGCGGGGGCCGGGTACGCGCACGGCGATCTGTCGCCCTACAACCTGCTGGACCACCAGGGGCGCATCGTCGTGATCGACCTGCCCCAGATCGTCGACGTCGCCGCGAACCCGCAGGGGCTCGACTTCCTCCATCGCGACGTCGTCAACGTCTCGACGTGGTTCGCACGGCGGGGGCTCGAGAACGATCCTGAGGAGGTGTTCGCTCACCTGCTCGGGATGCTGTGGTGAGCCCGCCGGGTTTCGGGAGTGTCAGGTCGACGCGCGCACGTTGATCGTCGGCGTCAGCTGGACGTGCTGGGCCGGTGCCTGGTCTCGCTGCTCCAAGCGCATCAGGCAGGTCTCCAGTGCACGGCGGCCGACAGCCAGTTTGGGCGGCGCGATCGCCGTGAGCGGAACCGTGGCGAACGATGCGATCTCGTCGTCGTACGCGACGATCGCGAAGTCTTCGGGAACCCGGAGCCCCCGACCTTCCGCGATGCCGAGCAGTCCCACGGCGAGGTCGTCCGGCAGAACGATGGCTGAGCGGATCCCTGCCGCCAGGCAGTCGTCCAGGAACTCCCTCAGCACGTCCGAGGTGGAGCCGTCGCCCCATCGCGGCGAGGGGGCGGTGACGATCGGCCCCGGCATCATCTGACGGCGTCGGATGGCGCGTGCATGCCCGCGAGCGATCCAGGGCGCCGTCGCCGTCTCGCGCAGGAGGAGGCCGACGCCGCGGTGTCCTCGTTCGAAGAGATGATCGACCGCGAGTTCCGCGCCGAACCCGTGATCCGAGCGCACCGAATCGACCCGCAGCGTTGTCGGAGCACCGTCGGGCGAGCGTTCGATGAGCACGACGGGCGTGCGGACGCCGGCGATCGCCTGCCACGTCATGTCGTCGTCGATTCCGGGGCGAGCGGTGACCAGCATGATCGCGTCCGCACCTCCCGCGTCCAGTCGTGCCAGCTGGTGGATCTCTTCGCGCGGGTCGTAGTTGGTCGTGCCGAGAACGATCCGGATGCCGGCGCCGTGGGCTGCCCCGCTCACGCCACGGATGACGGGCGGAAAGTAGTAGGCGGCATCCGGCACGATCAGGCCGATCGTGGCGACCGGTCGTGATGACGTGCCGATGCCGCGTGCACCGACAGCCGGCGCGTCGGCGGCTTCGGGGAGCACGGCGCCGCCGTGCACCCGGCGGACGAGGCCTCGCTCGGCCAGCACCGACAGGTCTCTGCGGATGGTCATGCCAGTCAGTCCGGCGCGCTCCGCGAAGTCCGTCACCTCGATGCGGCCGCGCAGCACGATCTCCCGCAGTATGCGTTCGCGGCGTTCCTCGGCGATCATCGGGCTCACCATAGTCTCTTCGTGTCCAGCATGCGCGAGGGCGTTCGGCCGCCCTCCGGGCGGAAGGCGAAGCGGGGACGGCGCCTGCGCCGCCCCCGCTTCGGAGCCGAGGCTCAGCGGCAGTCGATCCCCGTGTAGGGCACCGTCGTGGTGGTCCGTGCGCCGCCGTCAGTCGTCGCCACCACCGTCACCTCGCCGTCGACGAGCTCACCGTTGATCTTGAACGACGAGCGGACCTGCTTGCCCGGGTCGACGTTCGCCCTGACGTCGTCGCCGAGCTCCGTGGCGACCGCGATGGCCACCCGCGCATCGTGGTCGTTCACGGTGGCGACGTGCACCCACGCGTTCGGACCGCGGCACTCGGTGAGCACGCCCACCGAGGTCGGCACGGCGCTTCCCGCCAGCTCGATCGCGAGCAGGCTGAGGCCTTCACCGGTCACCGGGCTGCCCTCGGGGAGCGTCACACCGGCCACCGGTTTGCCCGACAGCGGGATCCGCTGCGCGAACACCGAGGCCGGCGCCGTCACGGTCGAGATCGTTCCGCCCAGGTAGGGCCGCGTCCGCTGCAGGAAGGTGGCTGCGCCGCCGAGCAGCGCCGTGTCGGCGGCATCCGTCGACGCGTCGCTCCAGAGCGGAAGCGAGAGCTGCACCTGCTCGCTCGACCCGTCCTGGTAGTGGACCGTCGCGACCCCCGCAGAGGCGGTGCCGGTCGAGAAGCCCGCAATGATGAGCTCATCGCCTTCGCCCGTCAACGACACCTGCTGACCGGCTGCCTTGATCGCATCGGGGGTGCCGACCGCCGTCGGATGCCAGTCGAGCGGGTGCCCGAACGCTGTCACCTTCTCACCGACCGTGATACCGGCATCCGCCATTGCCTCGGCAGAGAACACGCGGAAGTCGGTGGTGATGGCCCCATTGCGCGGATTCGCCGTGGACGCCACTGCCGTCTGATTCACCAGTGCCGCGAACGGCAGCGGGGTGACCTCGATACCGGCGCCCTGATATGCGCCGATATTTGGTGTGGCAGGCACCGCGTTGCCGAAGAAGTCGCGCTCACCGGCATCCGCGATCGGCGTGCCGGCACCGAGTAGGGGCGACCCGACGGCGAGCTGATAGCCGGGCAGCGCCCGCGTCTGCTGGCCGCTGCCGGCGGCGATGAGCTGCGGGTCGCCGACGACCGGATCCGTTTCCGAAGCGGGAGGCTGGATGCCGCCGAAGTACGCGTTGTTCGCGTACACCCCGTTCGTCGTCTTCAGAGTGCCGCCCTGAGCGATGATGATGTTGTTCTTCATCTGCCGCGGTGCGGTCATGTCGTCCTCGAACGGCCGGTTCAGGCACGAGAACGTGTTGTTGTAGATGAGGTGCAGTCCCGGTCCGCCGCTCGCCCCACCGAGCCGGCAGTCGTCCTGCGACACGTTGTAGCGAAGGATGGCGTTGGCCGTGGTGGATGCGGTTCCGCAGCCCGCGATGCAGTCCAGGTAGAAGCCGCCGGCGTTGCCGTACGAGTAGTTGTACTGGAAGGTGCAGCTGCCCTTGATCTTCATGTCGCAGTCCCAGGCGGTGGAGTCGTAGGTCGAGCCCACGCTGTTGCCCACCACGTTGTACTGGAACAGCGGATCGACGGAGTTGTACGGCCACATGCCCGCGAAGTTCCCCTTGAGGAAGGGATACTCGCCGTGTCCGAGGTCGATCGCCGAGTTGTACTCGATGACCGGCTTGTCGGAATTGTGGATCACGATGCCGTCGCCGCCCACGGCGCGGATGTCGTTGCGGGCGACGTACACGTCCGTGTTGTAGTGCTTCGTGGTGTCGGGCGCCGAGAGCTTGATGCCGCCGGCGGCCGTGTCGTTGACGACGTTGTCGGTGACGGTGATGCCGTCGAACCAGCCGATGCCGTCTCCGAGCACCGAGATCCCCGCCGAGCGCGAGAACGCGTTTCCGAGCGTGGTCTTGTCGGACCACCCTGCGACGTTCTCGACGTGGTTGCGCGTCAGCACCACGCCACTGCGCTTGGTGCCGTCGTTGATCTCGTAGAGAATTCCGACCCGACGCTGGTCGGGCGTGCCCGGGTTGATCACGCGCATGCCGTCGACGGTCCAGTTGCTGACATTGAGGAGATGGATGCCCGCGAGCCGGCCGTCCCCGTTGATCGTGGCGGCCGCGTCCCCGTCGCCGTAGGGCGAGACGGTGATCGGCGCGACGTCGAGGCCGGAACCGGTGGGCGCGAAAGTGCCGACGCATTCGGTGCCGCGGTGGAAACGGACGGACTGGCCCGGCTGGAACGGTTGCACGGTCGCGAGCTCCTCGAGGGAGCGGAAAGGCGTCGCCTCGGAGCCGTCGCCGGCCGCGGAGGCCGAACAGTCGACGAAGTACACGGTGTCGGAGACGGCCACGACGTGCGCGGAGATCTCGCCTTCGGCCACGGCGCCGAAGAGCGACTCTGCGCGCGCGGTGATCCGGTATTCGCCGGCGGCGGTGCCGGCCGGAACGACGAACGACGCGGTGGCGTGGCCGCTGTCGTCGGAGTTGACGACGATCTCGGTGCCGGCAAAGCCGACGGTCACCGGAACCCGCGGGTTGGCGCCGTCGATGGTGACGGCGACCGGCGAGCCCGCGGCCAGCAGCGACAGGTCCACGTCGTCGGGCATGATCGTGAGCGGCTGCGCGAGGTATTCGTCGGTGCAGTTGATGCGCAGGTCCGCCCAGTCGGCGTGGTCGTTGCCGTTGCCCTCGGGTCCGGGCTCGGCGATCAGTTCGACGGTGCTGGCCCCGCGCAGGTCGAGGTTGAGGCGGCCTGCGGCATCGACGCCGCTGCGGGCGATCCGGAACCTCTCGGCGCCGTCGACCTTCACGACGAAGTCGACGCGGCCCTTGCCGGCCTGACTGTCATCGATGCCGACATAGCCGAGCAGTTGCGTGCACTGCTGCGAGACGTCGTACACGACGCGTGCGGGCGCGTGCGTGCCGAGGCCTTTGGGGTACTGGACGCCGCGGATCGACTGAATCGTCCGCGTCGTGTCGGGCACGGCCTTAGCGCCGTTGCTGTAGTCGCGCTCGACCGGACCCCAGCCGTTCTCGGCCGATGCCCACTCCAGGTCGCTGGCGTAGTGGACCTCGCCGGCAAGGTCCTCGGCCGCCACCGCGGTGGCCGGGGCGCCGGCGAGGCAGAGCGCGCCGATCGTCGCCGCGGCGAGCAGCGTCATCCGTTTTCTCAGCAAGGGATTCCTCCTCGAATCTCACGGTCCGCCGCCGGATCGACGGGGACGCAGTCATCGTGTCAGCGCCGGAGTGTTCAGTCGATCGAACTGAACACAACTGAACATCGCCCGATAACTGACGACTTCACCGCCGCGGAAGGACAGTACGGAGGGCCCCGGCGCGTGTGCGCCGGGGCCCTCCGTGACGTGATCGGACTAGCGGACGCCCCTGGCCGGCGTCGCCTGGAACGCGCGCTCGATCTCCTGCGAGAACGTGTTGCCCGCGGCATCCTTCGCCGTCACCCGCAGGTCGACCCAGCCGCCCTTGTCGGACACCGGGATCTGCGCGGAGTACCCGCTCACCCAGGCGCGGCTGGTGACGAACACGTCGCCGTTGCCCTCGACGGCGCCGGTCGGGGCATCCGTCTTGGCCTTCTTCAGCGTGACCGGCACCCAGGCGCCTCCCGCGGTGCGGGCTTCGAGCGTCGCGTCGGTGATGGCGCCCGCGGGGGCGGTGCCGGCGACGTGGCCGAGCTCGAGACCGAGCGGGATGCCGGATCCCTTGCGGCGACCCTCGCCCACCAGGTTGTCGACGTTGACGTCGACGTCGTAGTACGCCTGGATCATCGGCAGCAGCCGGTTCGTCCAGTCGCCCAGCTTGCCCTCGGAGCGGAAGGTCCAGTCGCTGACCGTCTTGGTCGATCCCTCGAGGTGCGCCCCGTCGTGCGTCGCGGTGCTGACCACGCGCCACTCCTGGTCGCCGTCCGGGAGGTCATACACGTTGACACCCTGGTGATCCGCCTGCTTGACCAGCTGACCGTCGATGTAGACGTCGGCCGTCTGGTGCACCGTCGAGGGCTCGATCCACGTGTCGAAGCTGCCGGTGTGCTCCGCGTCGCCGCCGTCGGCCCAGCTGGGGATGTTCACCTGCGCGTAGTCCGAGATGCGGTAGGGAACCCAGTAGCCGGTGGCGACGTACGGGCGAACGATGCCGCCGAAGTACTCGACCTCGAGCTTCTTGCCCGGCTTGTAGGCGCGCAGCATGTCGCGCATCTCCCAGCGGACGGACTCGACGCCGACGCCCTGGTTCCAGCGCAGATCCTGGGTGTTCACCCATTCCTCGCGCACGGTGCCGCGCTCGGCGCGCATGAAGTAACCCGAGCCGTACTGGGCGCCCGGCACGAAGTCGTACCGGAATTCGCCCATGAGCTCTTTCTGGCCGTGGTACGTCGTATCGATGCGCGTCAGCTTCTTCGGCGCGTAGGCGAGATTCGCCGGGATTTCGCCGTCGCTGTAACGGGCGATGTCGTAGACCACGTCGGGGTACGGGTCGCCGACGGCCCTCACCGTCACCTTCTTCTTCGCCATGTCGGTCAGGAGCTGACGGCCCTCGACGCCGCTGATCGCGGCGACCGCAATCGGGGCGTCCGTCGTGAAGTCGTCCGAGCCGACCCACGTGCTCAGCTCGCCGTCGGCGTCGTTGACGAGGATCATCAACGTGGCCCCGGCCGCAGCCGCGTTCGCCGCGGCCTGCCCGGGTGAGACCTCGCCGGAGAGGGTCACGACCGCGACCTTGTTCCTGACGTCGGTCGCAGCGAACTCGTCGGCGCTGCCGCTGCCGGCGTTCACCGCGGCCGCTTTGATCTCACCGTCCAAGAACGTGGATCCGACCTGCAGGACCACGTCGAGGGGCTTCTTGCCCGCCGTCACGGAGAGCATCGGCTCCCAGAGTCGCCAGCGCGTCGTAAGGGCGAAGTCGGCGTCGTCGACCTTCATGGGCTGCGCCCACATCTCGTCGATGAGCACCGGCATGATCGCGCTCGCGGAGAAGTCGTCCGCGCGGAAGTCCATGCGACCGAACGACTGTTCGAGGTCGTCACGACCGACGTCGACCGTGACCTCCTTCGCCGTGCGTGCGTCCAGGGCGACCGTCGCGTCCTTCGTGAGGGTCAGCTTGGGGTCGCCGGTGAGCACGGTCGCCATGGTGTCGGCGTTGCGATTGATCTCCATATACGACATCACCGTGTAGTCGCCCTTCATGAGGCGCAGCGTCGTCTCGCCTTCGACGAGGATCGGCTCGGCCCACTGCGCGGCGGCGTCCCACAGCATCGCGTAGACGCTGACAGGCTCGCCGTCGAAGCCGGTGGCCTTGATCGTGAGGTCGTAGCGCTCCGCCTCGGCGATCGTGCCGAGCGCCGTGCGCGTCACAGCCACGCCGTCCACCGAGCCCGTCAGCGTGCCCGACAGCTGGGTGCCCGCGGGAACCTTGGCGGGGTCCACCGTCATCGTGACGGATGCGGTGCCGCCGGCGGGGATCGTCACCGACTCGGCGTCGATCGTCAGCGCGTCGAACGCGATCCCGTCCGAGAGCGGACCGGGGCCTTCGCCGCCACCGGGCGTCGTGTCGGTCAGCGTCGCCTCGAGGGCGACGGTGATCTCGGCATCGGTGCGGTTGGTGTACTCGACGGTGCGCTCGACGGGAGTCGGCTCCTCGCCCCACATCAGCATGCCGAAGTCGCCCGAACCGGAGGCGACGACGGGCGCGTTGAGCGCGGCGTCGACGTTGATGACCCCCGTGCCGCCCTGGTACGACGTGTAGCCGAGGTCGGTCGCGGTGCTCGCGAGCGCCGCCTTCAGCTGCGCGGTCGTGAGCTCGGGGTCCGCGCCGAGCAGGATCGCTGCGGCGCCCGCCACGTGCGGGGTGGCCATCGAGGTGCCGCTCATGGTGATGTACGAGCCCTCGCCGCCGCTGTCGGCGGAACGCGCCGCCGTCACCTCGTTGCCGGGGCCGGTGACGTTCGGCTTCAAAGCACCCGAGCGCGAGAGCGGCCCCTGGCTCGTGAAGTAGGAGAGCTCGCCCGACGGGTCGTCCACGGATCCGACGGTGAATGCCTGCTCGGCGGAGCCCGGGGCCCCGATGGTCTCGGGGGAGCCGGCGTTGCCGGCGGCGACCACGAACAGCGCGCCGGTCTCCTCCGCGATCTGGTTCAGCGACTCGGCCATCAGGTCCTTGCCGTCGGACGGCGACTGCGAACCCAGGCTCATCGACACGATGGGAGCGTTCTGGCCCGCCCACTCCATCGCCTCGATGATCCACGAGTCCTGGCCGTAGCCGTCGGAGCCGAGCACCTTGCCGATCAGCAGGTCGGCGCCGTCGGCGACGCCGCGGTGGGTGCCGTCCGATGCGGCGCCGGTGCCCGCGATCGTCGAAGCGACGTGCGTGCCGTGGCCGTTGGGATCCCAGGCGACTTCCTCGCCGGGCACGAAGCTCTTCGAGCCGTCGAGGATGTGGCCCTGCAGGTCGGGGTGGGTGTCGTCGATGCCGGTGTCGAGCACAGCGACCGTGACGCCCTCGCCCGTGTACCCCTGGGCCCAGGCCGCGGGTGCGTCGATGTAGGGCACGCTCGAGTCGAGCGTGGAGCGGACCTTGCCGTCGAGGTGGATGGCCTCGATGCCGTCGGCGAGCGTCGGCGTGGCCGAGAACGCGCGGGCCGACGGCGCGGTGAGCGACTGCCATGCGGCCGCGGCGTCATCGTGGCCGAGCGTCGCGGCCGCGCCGCCGACACTCTCGAGCGGCGCGATGACCTCCAGCCCGGGGACCGGCGCCGAGAAGGTGCGCGCGGCCGCGGCATCCTGCTCGACGATGACCGGGGTGGCGTCGACCGAGGCGTCGTCGTAGCCGTACTCGATCAGCAGCGACACGTTGAACAGGTCCTCGTCGAGGGCGCCCGACGCGAGATAGGGCATCGCGCCCTGGGGCACGACGTGCAGGTCGTCGCCCACCTCGTACGTCTGCACGCCCGCACCTTCGACAGCCGTGTCGACCGACACGGTGTGCGTGCCGTCCGACATGTCCGTGACCGTGACGCGATCGCCGGTGATGAGGGTGACGGTATGTGCCTGGCCGGCCGTGGCTCCAGCGGAGGGTGCGGCGGGCGGCGTGGGGGTGGCCGCCGCCGGCATCGTCGCGAGGCCGATGCCTGCGATACCGATCGCCAGACCGCTGGTGGCGGCGACGATCGGGCGCAGGCGGCGGCCGATGGGCTGGGTTCGTGACATGCGCGAGCCTCTCGGTGTGGGGATCCGTGTCCCCCCACCTTCGCCGTCCGCTCGCCTAAAGTGGGTGGCGGAGAAACGCCATGGCCTGCATCCGCCACGCTCGGCGGGTGACGATGAGCGCATGGGGGAGAACACCGTGCTCGATGCGCTCGGCCTGGACGAGGCCCACACCGCCGTCTACCGGTGCGTGCTGCAGCAGCCGTCGGCCTCGATGACCGAGATCGCCGCGGCGCTCAGCATGTCGCTGCCGCGTGTGCGGCCGATGGTGGTCGAGCTCGAGCGTCTCGGGCTGCTCGCGCGCCAGGCCTCGAGCAGTGATCGGTTCGTGGCCTCCCCGCCGTCGATCTCTCTGCGGCCGCTGCTGCTCGAGCGAGAACGAGGGCTCACCCGCGCCCATGAGGCGCTCGTCGAGCTGAGCGATCTGTACCGCCGCTCTGTCGAACAGCGCAGCGTCGCCGACGTGGTGGATGTCGTCATCGGCGACGATGCGGTGCGGCAGCGGGTGGCGCAGCTGCAGGCCGCTTCGATCGATGAAGTGCGCGTACTCGTGCTGCACGAGATCGCGCTGGTGAGCGGCGAGGACAACATCGAGGAGGACCGTGCGCTCGCGCGAGGGGTGCGCTACCGCGTGATCGTCGAAAGCGCGGTCCTGGAGCGCCCGGGCTTTCTCACCGCTGCGCGGGAGATGGCGCAGATCGGCGAGGAGATCCGCGTGCTGCCGACCCTGCCGACGCGCATGTTCATCGCGGACGACCAGATGGCGCTCGTGCCGATGCACTCACAGGATGAGGACGAGGGCTTCGGCGCCCTCCTGATCCACCCGAGCGGTCTGCTCGACCTTGTGACCTCGATCTTCGAGGAGTACTGGCGGGCCGCCACCGAGTTCCTACCCATCGCTGCGACGCCGACGACCGAGGAGGTGGATCGCGATCTGCTCCGCCTGCTCCTGCTGGGAGTGACGGATGCCGCAGCCGCTGCACAGCTCGGAATCTCGCTGCGGACGGTGCAACGCCGGGTCGCCGACCTCATGGACACCGCCGGCGTCACCACGCGCATGCAGCTGGGTGCGGAGGCGGTGCGCAGAGCCTGGGTCTGACCCCCGCCGCGTCGCTACCAGCCCCCGCGCGTCGCTACCAGCCGTGGGTGTTGAACCACTCCCGACGGCGTCGGGCCTCCGCATCCGTCTCGCCGTCATCCGAAGCGTCGTGGGGGACGAGCCGGCCGTCGCCGTCGAGCGCGACGAACCGATGACACACGGGGCACAGCGCGCGACCATCGGGGAATCCGTCGGCGAGCAGAGCCGCGGCGGTACCACGCTCGCCGGAGCCCGGGCAGTGCGCGGCGTCGGCTCCGGCATCCGTCCACATGATGGTGCGGTGCCGGTGCAGGCCCGCGTGGGCGAGCGGGCGCGTGCAGCGCCGGCCGGCGCTGCGGCTGCGGCAGAATCGCACGACGTCGGGCGTGGACTCGGTCATGGCCGCGTCCGCGGCACGTACCGCGGTACCCAGCGCACGAAGGCGAGCGCACCGACGAGTCCCACCGCGCCCATGACGCCGGTCGCCACGGAGAGCGATGCAACGGCAGCGATGGCGGAGACCATCAGCGGCGCGGTCGCCCCGCCGGCGTCGGTGAGCGTGCGCCACGAGCCGAGGAAGGCCGCCGGGTCGGACCGCGGCGCGACGTCGGCGCCGAGCGTGAGGAGGATGCCGCTCGACAGCCCGTTGCCGACGCCGAGGACGGCGGCGAACATGGCGAACCACATCGCCGCCTGCGGAAGGTCGTGGGTGAAGGCGAGGGCGACGAATCCGGCGCCCATCAGGATCATGGCCGGAAGCGCGGCCCACAGGCGGCCGAAGCGGTCCATGACCTGGCCGCTGGCGTAGAACAGCGCGAAGTCGATCGCTCCCGAGATGCCGACCACGAGAGCGATGGTCTGGGCGTCGAGGCCGAGCGACACACCCCACAGCGGAAGCACCACCTGGCGCGCAGAGCGGACGGCGGAGAGGGATGCCGCGGCCAGGCCGAGCGTCGAGAGCACGCGGCGGTGGCGCCACATCGTCCGGAGCACGCCGGTGCCGGGATCCGATCCGGTGCTCGGCGTCGTCGCCGATCCTTGCGCGTGCGTGCGGCGCAGCGGGATCGATCCGGTGACGGGCTCACCGGTGTCCTCCGCAGCGACGCCATCCTGCTCCTCGGTGTCCTCCTCGTCGGAGGGCTCCAGGAACTGCTTCTCCGGGTCGGGACCGAAGACCACCAGCAGCACCGTGGCCACGAGGCATCCGCCGAAGAACCAGATCGTGGCGTGCTCGTCGCCGAACACGGCGAGGAGCCCCGCGGCGATGAACGGCCCGACGAACATGCCCAGCCGGAACGTGCCGCCGAGCAGTGACAGCGCTCGGGCGCGGAACGACAGCGGCACGCGCGTCGTCATGAAGGAGTGGCGCGCGAGGCCGAACGCCGCCGCGCAGAAGCCGATGAGGAACACCGCGATGGCGAAGAGGCCCAGCGAGGGCGCGAGCGCCATGCCCACGATGCCGGCGAGCGAGACCAGTCCGGCGATCGCCATCGTGAGCCGCTCGCCGATGCGCGCGACGGCCCAGCCGGCGGGGATGTTGCCGCACAGCTGGCCGACGACGAGCGCCGAGGCCACGAGGGCGGCGGTGGCGACATCCGCTCCGAGCTGCGCGGCGATGACGGGGATCAAGGGAATGACCGCGCCCTCGCCGAGCGCGAAGAGAACGGTGGGGCCGTAGACCATGGGGCCGAACCGCCACAGCACGTCCCGCGCGGTGGCGGAGTCGGCGTGATCGCTCATCGCTTCCACGTTAGTCTGGACTGTCATGCTCGACTTCGATCCCTCCGCCGATATCCAGGCCCTGCGCTCCACGTTCGCCGACATCAAGGCCGTGGTCGACGTCGAGGCACTCACGAAAGACATCGCGCGACTCAGCGAGGAGGCCGGCGCTCCCAATCTGTGGGACGACGTCGAGAAGGCGCAGAAGGTCACCAGCGCGCTCAGCCACCGGCAGTCCGAGCTCAAGCGCGTCACCGACGTCGAGCAGCGCCTCGACGATCTCGACGTGCTCGTGGAGCTCGCCAATGAGATGGACGACGAGGATGCCGCCGAGGAGGCGCGCCGCGAGATCGCCGAGCTCGAAGACATCGTCAGCCAGCTCGAGGTGCAGACGCTCCTCGACGGCGAGTACGACGAGCGCTCCGCGGTCGTCACGATCCGCTCCGGCGCGGGCGGCGACGACGCCACGGACTTCGCCGAGATGCTGCTGCGCATGTATTTGCGCTGGGCAGAGCGCCACAAGTACTCCGTGAAGCTCATGGACACCTCCTACGCCGAGGGCGCCGGCATCAAGTCGGCGACGTTCGAGATCGACGCCCCGTACGCGTACGGCACGCTCTCGGTCGAGGCGGGCACGCATCGCCTCGCACGGATCAGTCCGTTCGGCTCCGCCGACAAGCGTCAGACCTCGTTCGCGGCGGTCGAGGTCATCCCGGTGATGGAGGAGGCCGTCGAGGTCGACATCCCCGAGGGAGACCTGCGCGTCGACGTGTTCCGCTCGTCGGGCCCAGGCGGCCAGTCCGTCAACACCACGGACTCGGCGGTGCGGCTCACGCACATCCCGTCGGGCATCGTCGTGTCGATGCAGAACGAGAAGTCGCAGATCCAGAACCGCGCCGCGGCCATGCGCGTCCTGCAGACCCGCCTGCTGCTGCTGCAGCGCGAGAAGGAGGCCGCGAAGAAGAAGGAGCTCGCCGGCACGATCACCGCGAGCTGGGGCGACCAGATGCGCTCGTACTTCCTCTACGGGCAGCAGCTGGTGAAGGATCTCCGCACCGGCTATGAGGTGGGCAACCCCGCGATCGTCTTCGACGGCGACCTCGACGGGTTCATCTCCGCCGGCATCCGCTGGCGCAAGCGCAAGGACGACGACGACTGATCCGATCGGTCCTCGACGCTTACACGACTGGCCCTGTCTCCGGTCACTGAGCTCGTCGAAGGACGGATGCCGCGGCCGCGAGTGTCGCTGGACACGGTGACGGTACTGCCGCATAGGCTCGATAGGCCATGATCCGGTTCGAGAACGTCACGAAGCGCTTTCGCGGCACTTCCAAACCCGCCCTGAGCGATGTCGATTTCGAGGTGCTGCGCGGCGAGTTCGTCTTCCTCGTCGGTGCCTCCGGTTCCGGCAAGTCGTCCTGTCTGCGGCTGATCCTCCGCGAGGAGACGCCGTCGGAGGGCAGGGTGGTGGTGCTCGGCCGCGATCTCCGCACGCTGTCGAACCGCAAAGTGCCGTACTTCCGCCGCCACATCGGTGCCGTCTTCCAAGATTTCCGGCTGCTGCCGACGAAGACCGTCTTCCAGAACGTGGCCTTCACGCTGCAGGTGATCGGCTCGTCGCGCGGCTTCATCCAGCAGGCGGTCCCCGAGGTGCTGGCCCTCGTCGGACTGGCCGGCAAGGAGAAGCGGTTCCCGCACGAGCTGTCGGGCGGCGAGCAGCAGCGCGTCGCCATCGCCCGGGCGCTGGTGAACCGCCCGCAGATCCTCCTGGCCGACGAGCCGACCGGAAACCTCGACCCCGCGACATCCATCGACATCATGCAGCTGCTCGCCCGCATCAACGCGGGCGGGACGACTGTCGTCATGGCCACGCACGAGGCGGGTTTCGTCGATCAGATGCAGCGGCGCGTGATTGAGCTCGTTCACGGTGAGATCGTGCGCGACGAGCGCCACGGCGGATACGGCGACCGGTCGGGCCTCCCGAGCCTGGCACCCGAGCCCGAGCGTGGCGCTGCCGCTGTCGCCGCTCTCACCGCCGTGCTCGAGGTGCAGCGCGAGGCCGCGATCGCGGCCGCCGCGGGGCTGGATCCCACGGCCGTCGTCGACGACGAGGATGAGATCGTGGCGGCGGACCCGGAGGTGACATCGCCCGATGCGCTGTCGCCCGAATCGATGTCGCCGGGTGTCGCCGCCGCCGCGGTGGCTGCCGCCGAGGCCGCCACTGCCGCCGCGCTCGCCGTCGACGAGCTCAGGAAGGCCGAGGCGCTCGAGCAGTCGTCGGCAGCGCCCCCCGTGGCGCAGGAGCCGAAGTCCGCCGGTGACGGAGCGGCGACACCGGGAGGCGATCCGGAGACCGTGCCCCCGACCTCCCCGCCGACCCACACGCAGTCGATTCCCGTCGTCGACCTGGACCAGCTCGAGGTGGCCGAGCTCGGCCTCGCCGACCGGCTGGGCCTCGGCGAGACCGACCCCGATGACGAAGTGGGGCCCACGTCATGAGGTTCGGACTCATCATGTCGGAGGCCTTCACGGGTCTGCGGCGCAACCTCTCGATGGTCGTGTCGGTGGTGCTCGTCACCTTCGTCTCACTGACGTTCGTCGGGGCGGCGATCCTGATGCAGATGCAGATCGGCACGATGCGCGACTTCTGGGTCGAGCGTGCGCAGGTCGCCGTCTACATGTGCACCACGATCTCGACGCCCGCCACCTGTGCGAACGGCGAGGCGACACCCGAGCAGGTCGCGGAGGTGGATGCGAAGCTCAAGGGCAGCGCGCTGGCGCCGCTCATCCGCGAGATGAAGTTCCTCGACCACCAGCAGGCGTACGACGAGCTGCTGCAGATCGCGGGCGAAGAGAACGCCAGCGTCATCACGCCCGACCAGGTCAACGAGACCTTCCGCATCACGCTGGTCGACCCCGAGCAGTCCGACGTCATCATCGAGGCGTTCAGCGGCACGCAGGGGGTGGAGCTGGTCAACGACCAGATGCAGTACCTCGACCCGCTCTTCTCCGCGCTGACGATCGCCACGTACATCGCCGTCGGCATCGCCGTGCTCATGCTGATCGCCGCGGTGCTGCTGATCGCCACGACGATCCGCCTGTCCGCGTATGCGCGAAGGCGGGAGCTGGGCATCATGCGGCTGGTCGGGGCATCCAATCGGTTCATCCAGACGCCGTTCATCCTCGAGGGCGTGTTCGCGGCGCTGCTCGGGTCGGTCCTCGCGAGCGCGGCAGTCATCGCCGGTGTGCACTTCGGCGTCGACCAGTATCTGCGCAACCGCGTGGACTTCGTGACGACCTGGGTCGACATCGGCGACGCATGGATCGTGGTGCCCGTGCTGATCCTGGTCGGCGTGTTGCTCGCGGCGCTGTCGGCAGGTTTCGCGATCCGGAGATGGCTGCGCGCGTGATCACGCGCCCTGCGCGGGGGTAGACTGACAGGCTGCCGTGCGCCCCTCGACAGGCTCAGGGGCCGCCGGACGCTGAGGAGCCGGCTGGACGGCATCCTTCGACAAGCTCAGGAACCGAAAGGGAGTCGCATGCCCAGGGAACGCGGGGAGAAGGTCGTGGCGACCAATCGTCGCGCGCGCCACGAGTACGCGATCGAGAAGACGTACGAGGCCGGCCTCGTGCTGACCGGCACCGAGGTGAAGTCGCTGCGCGAGGGCCGCGCGAACCTCTCGGACGGCTACGCCTACATCGATGGCGGCGAGGCCTACCTGGACGCCGTCCACATCCCGGAGTACTCGCAGGGGCACTGGACGAACCACTCGTCCAAGCGCACGCGCAAGCTGCTCCTCCACAAGGAGGAGATCGTCAAGCTCTCGCACGCCATCTCGGCGGGCGGCTACACGCTGATCCCGTTGAAGCTCTACTTCTCGGACGGCCGTGCCAAGGTCGAGATCGCGGTCGCGAAGGGCAAGCGCGAGTTCGAGAAGCGCCAGACGATCCGTGAGCGCGAAGACAAGCGCGAGGCCGAGCGCGCGATGCGCTCCCGCAACCGTCTGGGCGACTGATCCGCTTCGCCGCCTGACCCGTCGCATCGCAAGGTCCGGTCGCTGAGCCTGTCGAAGCGCATTGTCCGGTCGTTGAGCTTGTCGAAGCGCATGGTCCGGTCGCTGAGCTTGTCGAAGCGCATTGTCCGGTCGCTGAGCCTGTCGAAGCGCATGGTCCGGTCGCTGAGCCTGTCGCATCGCATTGTCCGGTCGCTGAGCCTGTCGAAGCGCATTGTCCGGTCGCTGAGCCTGTCGAAGCGCCCCGCCGACACGCTCACGGAGCGAGCGGCGCCACGGGCGCCGCGGCATCCGTCGCGTCGTGCGAGGCCTGATCGCTGAAGGCCGTCTTCGGCACGAAGCACAGCAGCACCGCGGCGGCCAGCGCGGTCACTCCGCACACGACCCACACCGTGAAATAGCCCGACAGCGACCCGGCGGTGCCCTCCGTGGCCGCACCCGTCGCGCCCTGCAGCAGCGCGATGCCGAACACGCACGAGGCGATCGCCCCGCCGACGGTCTTGACCGAGTTGGTGAGGCCGGTCGCGACCCCGGTCTGCGTGGGGGGAGCAGCGGATGCCGCGGCCGCCGGCAGCGCCGCGACCAGGGCCCCCGAGCCGAGGCCGACGATCAGCATGTTGACGATGACCTGCCCATACGCGGCGTGGAACGGCAGGAACATCAGAAAGCCGATGCCGACGAGCGTCGCGGCGCCGATGAGGGTGAGCCGCGGCGCGGTGAGCCGTGAGATCAGCGGGTAGAGCAGGGCGCCCGTGATCATCGCGATCAGGTACACGCCGATGATGAGGGAGGTCTGGAATCCCGTCGTGCCGAGGCCGTAGCCGTAGACGTCGGGATCCGTGCGCGCGAAGGTCGAGAGCGGCGCCTGCGCGCCCAGCACGCTGACGCCGAACAGGCCGGCGGTGAGGAACACCGGGCCGAGTGCGGGGGACCGGAACATCCGCACGTCGATCAGCGGGTCGTCCTGACGCAGCTCCCAGAGGGCGAACGGCACGATGAGCAGGACGCCGAGCGCCGTGACCAGCCACGCGACGAGGTCGGCGGGTCCATTGAGGCGCAGCAGGCTGAGCCCGCCCGTGAAGGCGACGAGCGCGAGCGAGATGAGCACCAGCCCGACGTTGTCGAGGCGGCCACCGGTGGGCTCGGGCGATTCCTTCACCCCGAACAGGATCACGAAGAAGCAGGCCACGACCAGCAGCGCCGGGACCAGGAGCACGATCCACAGCGGAAGGGTGTCGATGAGCATGCCGCCGACGAGCGCGCCGACGATGGCGCCGGTCTCGAGTGCTGCGACAAGGAATCCGGCGGCGCGGGCGGTGATCGTCGCGCGGCCCTCCATGCGGCGGGAGCGCGACCAGATGAGCGCGATCTCGAGCGGGAGCCAGACGACGTAGAAGCCCTGGATGGCCCAGGCCGCGAGGAAGACCGCGAACGAGTCGGTGAACGGCAGCACGAGGGATGCCGCGGCCGTGATCGCCGTCGACACGACGAGCATGCGCTTGTGGCCGACCATGTCGCCGAGCTTCGCGAACGCCGGCACGACGAGCGCTGACAGCATGAGCTGCGTGCCCTCGAGCCAGTTCACGTCCGCGTCATGCACGCCGAGATGGCGGGCGATGTCGGTGAGCATGGGTGTGTAATAGCCCTGGATCACACCGCTCGTGAACTCGACGAACGCGAGGAAGCCGACGACGCTCGCCAGCGTGCCGATCGTGACGCGTGAGGACATCGCGCTGCGCGCCATCCGTGCTCCTTGCCTCTGGGCCCCAGACCCGTCTTGAGCTCGCCGCCCCGATTCTCGAGCTCCTCGAGGGGCGGCTGCGATCACTCTAAGCGCTGCAGGAGCGTGCGATGGAACAGTTCGCCGCGCTCGAGCGCCGCGATCTCGACGCGCTCGTCGACACCGTGGATCGACCCGCGTTGAGCCTTGCTCATCTCCAGCGGCGCGAAGCGGTAGACAGCGGGCGAGAACCGGTGGAAGTGCCGCGAATCGGTCGCGGCCATCATCACGTAGGGAACTGTCGCCGCATCCGGATGCGACACCTTCACCGCGTCGGCGATCAGCGCGAACTGCGCGTTCTCGGTGGACGACTCCGGCGACGGCCCGTCGCCCTCGAGCACTTCCACCGCGACGTGACGGTCGGCGATGCGCCGGCGCACGCGCGTGACGGTGCTGGGCACGGATTCGCCGAGGGCGATCCGCAGATTGAGCGTCGCCGAGGCCTGCGAGGGCAGCACGTTCGCCGCGGTCCCGCCCGACTGCATGGTCGCCGCGACAGTGGTGCGCACCAGCGCGGCCGGCTCCCCGCCCATCGCGGTGAACACGAGTGCTGTGAGCCACGGCGCGGCCGCCAGCAGACCATAGAGGCGGCGGGGGATGCCGTCGGCCCGTGTCGCGAACAGCTCGAGCATCCGCGTGACCGCTGCCGGGGTCCGCGCCCGAAACGTTGCGGGGGAGAGGCGCTCGACGGCGCGGGCGATGCGTCTCACCGCGGTGCGGGCCGGCGGAGCGGACGCGTGCCCGCCTTCGCCGCGGGCGCTGAGCCGCAGCGTGAGCACCCCTTTCTCGCCTACGCCCACCATCGCGGCCCGTCCGCGAACGAACGGCAGGGGTGCGTCGACGACCGCACCGCCTTCGTCGAGCACGAGCCAGGGTTCGACGCCGCGTTCCCGCAGCGTCTCGGCGATGACGCGGGCAGCGCCGCCGAAGGTCTCCTCGTCGCCGCCGAACGAGAGGTACACGTCGCGCGCAGGCGTGAAGCCGGCCGCGAGCAGGTTCTCGACGGCATCCATCACCACCACCAGAGGTCCCTTGTCGTCGAGCGCGCCGCGTCCGAACACCCAGCCGCCCGCGATGCGCCCCTCGAACGGCGGGTGCGTCCAGGCGTCGCTCTCGTCGACGGGTACGACGTCGAAGTGCGCCATGAGGACGATCGGCTGCTCGGTCACCCGTCCAGGCCAGCGGTACAGGATGCCGAGCTCGCCGATGCGTTCGCGCTCGAGGTGAAGATGCACGAGGGGGTACAACTCGACGAGCAAGTCGGCGAAGGCGTCGAACGGCGCCTGCCCCCGGTCGGCACGTTCTGCAGACACCGTCGGCAGCTGGATCATTCGCGACAGCCGCTGGGCGATCCCGGCCCGCACGGCCTCGGCCACATGCGTCTCGTTCGCCGCGCCCGGGGAACCGCTCTCGCTCATCGCGCGGCGAAGCGGGCCTCGACGGCCGCCGAGATCACGATGTCCTCCGGCTGCAGCTGCACCGCCGGCGCTCCGCCGGCGGCGTCGCTCGCGAACGACGCCTTGGCCATCAGCATGCGCGGCCCGGGCGCCGCTTCCGGTCGGTCTTGGCGGCTGAGCAGTCCGAGATCGGCGATCTCGAGGGCCGTGACGTCCGACAGTCCGAGGGCTCCGGCGTACGCGGAGGCGCGGGCGACAGCGACGCCGACCGCCTCCGTGGCGACATCCCGTTCGGTCCGCGCGCGCGTCTCGGGCGTTAGCTGCCACTCGATCCAGCCCAGCTGCACACCCTCGCGCTCGGCCACCTCGCCGGCCCACCACGACAGCACGGCGAAGTCGGTGAACGTGACCGAGAAGTCGACGGTGGCGTAGTGGACGGGGGCCAGACGCTTGCCCTCGTTGTTCCATGGGCGCTCCGACCACACGGAGACGCGCTGGCTGGTCCACTCCGTGACCGTGCCGGCTGACTTGCGGGCGGCGAGGTCGTCGCGCACCGGCTCCGTCAGCGCCGCCATGCGCTCCACCACAGCGCCGCGTTCGGGCCCCTCGGCGCGGATGGTGAGGTGCGCGATCGCGCGCTCGGGGGCGATGCGGGTCTCATGCTCCCCGCGGACCGTGATGACGACGTCGCTCATGACGCCGACTCTACGTGACCGGATCGGCCGGGCCGAGGCATCCGTTCCCGCGTGCGGACGGCGAGAGGGGCCGGTCTGCCACAGGCCGAGCTGCAACGCAACCCGCTCCAGCGCGCCGGAGGCGCGGTCTAGCGTCGAACGCATCGATAGAGCTCGAGATGGAGGGGGAGTCCATGTCTCGCAACGTGAGGGTGCTGCACTGCGCACCCGAGGACGTGTTCGAGGTGCTGAGCGACGGCTGGCTGTACCCGTCCTGGGTCGTCGGGGCGTCGCGCATGCGCGAGGTCGACGAGACCTGGCCCATGGCGGGCGCCGAGCTGCATCACTCGTTCGGCGTCTGGCCGGCACTGATCGACGACAAGACGGTCGTCGAGGAGTTCATCCCCTCGCGGATGATGGTGATGCGGGCGCGCGGCTGGCCGATCGGCGAAGCCCGCGTGACCATCGATGTGAAGCCGCGCGGACACGAGTGCGTGGTGCGCATTCAGGAAGAGGCGATCGCCGGTCCGGGGCGGTTCGTTCCGCCGCAACTGCTCGACATCCCGCTGCACTGGCGCAACAACGAGACCCTGCACCGGCTCGCATACCTTGCGGAGGGCCGAGCCGCCGACCGCCGCGAGGCGACGACGGCTGAGAAGGAGATGACAGGCACCGGCGAGCAGAGCGCCTCGGATGCCGAAGCCGGGCGCGGTAACGCGGCATCGGCGAGTACCGACCCCGCCGATGCTGGCAAACTGCAGGGAGACCAGTTGACCGACGCCGCCAGCGGCGGGGATCGAACGGAGGACGCGATGTCGGAGGGCAGCCCGGAGTCCGAGACCGCTGCGGTCACCAGCACAGACGGCGTCGAGCAGGCCGACGCGTCAGGGCAGCCGGTCAGCCTCGAGGACTCGTGGAACCCGCTCGCGGGCGCCGGCGAGTCCGAGCCGGTCACCTCGCCGACCGAAGGCGCGGGGGAGCCTGGCGCCGGGGGCACGCAGGCGGGCGATGCGGACCTCGACGACGCCGTGACCTCGGTCCGCGCGGTCGAGTCCGAGGGTGGCGCTTCGCCCGCCGAGAACGCACACGAGAGTGAGGACGGAGCGGAGAACGTCGACGCCTCGAGCTCGGCGACGGGCGCCGCATCCGGAGGCGCTTCTGCGGACGAGGCTTCCGTCACGGCCGCCAAGCCGCCGCGAACCCGTGCGAAGCCGGCCGCGACCGAGGCGCCGTCCACGTGAACGCGCGCCGCCGGAGCGGCGGCAGCGACCTCGACGCCGTCGTCGTAGGGTCGGGCCCGAACGGTCTCGCCGCCGCGGTCACCCTCGCACGCGCAGGACTGCGCGTGCGGGTGTACGAACGCGCCGACCGGCCGGGCGGCGGTGCGGCCACGCGCGAGCTGACCCTGCCCGGCTTCCAGCATGACGTGTGCTCGGCCGTGCATCCGATGGCGTTCGAGTCGCGGTTCTTCCGCGAGTTCGGCCTGCGGGAGCGCGTGGAGTTCGTCACGCCGGAGGTGTCGTTCGCGCATCCGCTCGACGAACGCCATGCCGGCGTCGCGTACCGCGATCTCGGGCGTACGGCCGAGGCGCTCGGGCCGGACGCGATCGCCTACGCGCAATTGCTGCGCCCGCTGGTCGAGCGTTCGACGAGGGTGGCGGAGTTCACGGGTTCGTCCCTCGTGCGGGTGCCCACCGACATCCCGACCGCGCTCTCGTTCGGTCTGCGCGCGCTCGAACAGGGCAGTCCCGCGTGGAATCTGCGCTTCCGGGGCGACGTCGCGCCGGCGATGCTCACGGGCGTCGCCGCGCATACGATCCTGCGGCAGCCGAGCGTCGCCGCCGCGGGCGCTGGATTGGCGCTCACCGCATATGCGCATGCCCGCGGCTGGCCGATTCCGATCGGGGGCAGCCAGGCGATCATCGATGCGATGGTCGACGATCTCCAGGCTCACGGCGGCGAGCTCGTCCTCGATCACGAGGTGACCGCGCTCGAGGCACTGCCTGCCGCCACGGTGACGCTGCTCGACGTCACGCCGAAGGCACTGATCCGCCTGGCGGGCGACGCGATGCCTGCGGGCTACCGCCGCGCGCTCCAGCGATTCCGTTACGGCGACGGGGTCGCGAAGGTCGATTTCGCACTGAGCGAGCCGGTGCCCTGGACGCATCCGGAGCTCTGTCGCGCCGGCACCGTGCACGTCGGCGGAACGCGCGCGGAGGTGGCGGATGCCGAGAACCAGGTCAACCGCGGCCGCCTGCCCGAACGCCCCTACGTGCTGGTCTCGCAGCCGTCGCTGTTCGATTCCACTCGGGCACCCGCCGGCATGCACACCCTGTGGACGTACACGCACGTGCCGGCGGGCAGCGACGTCGATCGCCGGGAGGCGGTCACCGCGCAGATCGAGCGGTTCGCGCCGGGCTTCCGCGACACGATCCTCGCCACCAGCTCGCGCACCGCGCGTGAGGTCGAGCGTCACAACCCGAACTATCCGGGCGGCGACATCGCTGCCGGTGCTCCCGACTTCCTGCAGCTCGTCGGTCGTCCCGTGTTGAGCGCCGATCCGTGGCGCACGGGGATTCCCGGCGTGTACCTCGCTTCGGCATCCGCAGCCCCGGGACCCGGCGTCACCGGCCTGCCGGGATGGTTCGCCGCACTCAGCGCTCTGCGTCATCAGTTCGGCACCCGAACCCTTCCCGATCTGTCGCCGCGCACCGCCGGCACGCGCTGACACGCCGGAGGATGCGCGCCGGGGCGATGTCAAGGGGGAGGACCGCCGTGACTCGGGCCGCCTACGGTCGCTGCATGGACCCCCAACACGAGAATCCGGATGCCGCGTCCTCAGGTTCCGACGAGTCGCGCCGCCGCCCGCTGTCGGAGCAGGAGTCGTTGCGCAAGGACATGAGCTACAGCCCAGCGAGCGAGAGCGAGACTCAGGCGAAGCAGGCCGACCCCTTGCCCGACACGGTGGATCCCGACATCGACCCCGGTCAGGTGCGCGCCGTGCCCGGCACCGGTGGGCCGGATGATGCCGGAGACGTCGACGTCGACCCCGGCGAGCTCAACATGCCCGGCCGGCAGTCAACATGATCCGTAGAGCCCGGCCTGGAATCAGCGGAAGCCGTCGAGTTGGGTCCGCTCGTCGGCGACGCGCACGCCGTAGTGGTACGCGAGCTTGCCGCCGAGCCATCCCGATACCCCGAGCGCCGCGAGACCCACGATGCTGAGGATGAACCCGATGATGCTGACCTCGTCGTGGTCATCGGCCGACAGTCGCACGAGGAGGTTGATGACGAAGAGCACCGTGACGCTGAGGTTCAGCACCATGTGGATCGTCGCCGTCCGCCGGGCGGCGGTGCCCCGGGCGAGCTGGACGTAGTCGAGGAAGCCCCAGATCGCGGCCAGCACGGCGCCGATCAGGCCGATGACGATGAGGATCCACGCGCCCTGCACATACGGCGCCGGGTCGTCCGAGACCAGGCCGATGATGTCGAACACGAGGCTCGCCACCCATGCCCCGATCGGGATGGTGACCAGGATCGGGTGGAAGGGGTGTCCATACGGTCCGGCCAGAGCCGAACGGGGCTGTTTGGCACGCTGCTGTGGGCTGTTCTGCGACATGTCGTTCTCACTCCTTCGGTGTGTGTCGCAACAGCCGACCATCTCGCGCGCGGTCCGGCACGGGCCTTGACATGCGACAGCGGATGCCGCAATCGGCCCGCCGCCGGAACCGACGCGGCGCCCCCGCGGCCGGCCCCGTCGCGGGCTGACTCACGCGCATCGGCTGTCGGGAATGGCGGGGGCGCGGCATCCGTTGTATTCTGATGTGCTCGGATGCTTCGGCGCCCGGGTGTTGACAACTCCACAGCGTGACAGCGGCCCTTCGCGAGAAGGAACCACCTCGATTCGAGGACACGGGGATGATCGGTTTCGACATCGCCTGCGAATCTGCGTGAAGCGGGCCGAGGATGCAGGGTTATCTCGTAAACGCTCCTTGCAAACCAATAACTGCCGAAAAGAAGCAGTCCGCGTTCGCCCTCGCTGCCTGAGCAGCGAGCCCGACGCCGTCAATCCGTGACTGATCCCGTCACGGGTATTGGCGTCATCTAGGGATCTTGCTGCGTGACGTCGCCTGAGCGTCACGCGGGACTCTTATCAGGATGGGCTCGTCGACTTAGGTGTCTGTGACAAAGGTCGGAGCCGAGTAGAACGCTTTCACAGACTGCGCCCGGAGAAACCGCAGCTACTCAGCGATGGACGGGGGTTCGATTCCCCCCATCTCCACGTACCGCTGTCACAGAATGAGGCCCCGAGAACCGCGTGAATGCGCGGATCTCGGGGCTTTCGTTCGTCGGGGTGTGGGGTGACGCAGATTCGGCGCACCGCGGGTGACGTTGCGAGGGGTCCGCCCGTCACACACAGCCGTGTCGAGGATGCCGGCCATCACTCAGGGTGGTAGGAAACTCGGACCCTGCCAGCCATCTGAGCGACCATTGGAACCGGCGCGCGGAAAGCGCGCTCGGATGCACGCCCCTCGAAGCTGCGCGTGCGCCGGCGCTCCCGCGCGTCACGACGCGGCCAAGACCTGTCGGAGTCGAGCGGCGTGCGCGGTCACATATTCCAGGACGATCCTGCATCTGGCGCGCGGCGATCTTGGCCGGCGTCGGGATGCTCCGGGATCAGTGGAACGAGGAGACGGAAGATCTCGCGGAGCTGGGGTGAGGGGACGGGGGGAGTGACCATCGCGGCCCCCACGGCGAGGAGATAGGGAAGCAGGGCTGCGACGTGCGCCTCGGCATCGGTCGGGACGAGCGGCCGCCATATGGCCTCGAGTGCGCTGATGCGCGATTGGTCGATGCGCTGTTGAACTGCTCGGGCGTCCGGGTCGACGGTCGACCATGAACGAACAGCCACTTCCAGCTCGGGGCGATAGATCGTTCCCTCGGCGGGGTCGAGGAGGTCGATCAAGGCCGTCAGGATCGCGCGGGGCGAGTTTTCGACGCTCGATGCGTGCGCGCTTGCTTCTTGGAGTGCCACGGTGCTCATCTGCTCAACACGAGCTAGGAGTGCGAGCTTGTACGCCTCAGCGCCCTCGAAGTGGTGGTGAAACGAACCCTTCGACAATCCCAGACGCGCCGCGATCTTGTCGATGCGAATTCCCGTGGATCCCTGCTCTTCCAGAACACGAACGCCCTCATCCAACCAGCGATCGCGTGCGACACTCATCCCGTGACCATACCATCAGGTATGTGGCCGTCACGCCCGCGCAGCGGCGAGGCCAGCCTCACCGGCGCCGACGATCATCGCTGATCCGCGCCGCCGGTGCTCCTCATCAGGCGTTGAACGATCGCTGCCCTGATTCGTGCAGGTACGACCGCGATCGATGCCAGGGCCCACGCGTCTCTGCCGATGAGGTACCGCGGCTTAGGTGCTGCGGAATCGGCGATCTCCGCGACGAGGTCGCCGATTCGTGATGCCGGCAGGGCGGATGCCATGGCCCTGGCTGATTTCGCGAGTACGGCCTCGAGCGGTGCCCGGTATCGCGCGGACAGTTCTGGTGTCATGCCGTCCAGGACCTTCATTGCGGTGTGTCGACTCTCATGGAAGATGCCGGTCGCCACTGAACCGGGTTCGATGACACTCACTGCGATACCCGTATCCGAGAGCTCCGCGCGGAGAGCGTCTGCCAGAGACGCCAACGCAGCCTTGCTGGCACCGTATCCGCCACCGAACGGGAGAGCGACCCTCCCTTGGCCCGCACCGATAAAGACGATCTTGCCGCGGCTCGTGCGCAGCTTCGGTGCCAGCGCTGAGGCGAGAAGCAAAGGAGCGATCGCGTTCACCTCGAACTGGCGGCGCAGATCAGCTGCCTGGGTGGCCGCCATCGGACCAGGAAGGGCAATCCCCGCGTTGCTGACCAAGAGATCAAGCCGTGGCTCACCGAGCACACTGCGTACAAGGTCGTCCAGCGACGAAGGGCTGGCAAGGTCTACTCGAAGAATCGCAGTCCGGGGGAGAAGGAGCAAGGAAGAAGCATCCTGATCTGGCATGGCCGTTCCAAGAACTCTCCAACCGCGATCTGCCATCGCGCGGGCGACTGCCAGTCCGATGCCCGTCGCCGCTCCTGTGACCAGCACCGTACGGGACTCCCGGCGCGAACCTTGGGCCTTCACGTGCGACCAGCCTCCAAATGCCTCAATTGTTTCCAGCAGCTGACGTGCGCAGCCTCAGCGCTAGATCACGAAGCAGAACAGTCCCGTTGCGCCGCAGATGAGGAGCATGACGGTCGCGTTGAGGTAGAGGTTGCGACCGAAGTCCTTGGCTCTGACGTGCATGGCGATAGCGACGACGAAGTACAAGACGAGAGCGCCGCAGGTCACCACGCCAAGAATCGGAATCCAGATGCCTGCGACGAGACCTGCGGCCGCAGCGAACTTGAGCGGAGGCATGATCCACCAGTACCGGCGCGGCCATCCGACGTCCTCGAAGCACCTGGCGACAAATGGGACCGGCCCGATACACAACAAGCCGTCCACAAGTTGAATAAGCGCGAGAACGACTACCGGCCACACCGGGTCAGGAACAACAGCCACGCACACCTCCCGCACACGAGCACCGACATAGCTCTCACGCGCAATACCCTACCGTATGGTATGGAGGTGATGGGCAGCTCGACCGTCGAGGAACCGAGATTCCCAGGTGTCTGCTTGCACCGACCACTTGCACATGCGGCAACCGGCGGCGCCGCCGGATCTGTTGTGCGGTTGGGATGGCGGGGGGAGCGCGGCGCGATCCCGTCACCTGTCGCGTCCGGGGCGGTCGGCTCTTCCGCTCGCACGGGGTGAGTGTCAGTGCCTCCCTCCGCGCGGATCCGATGCTTAGCGTGGGTACATGACCGTACCGACCTTCACCCTGAACAACGGAGTCGAGATCCCCGCAATCGGCCTCGGCGTCTTCCAGACACCGCCGGCCGAGACGGTGGCAGCGGTGTCTGCCGCTCTTCGGATCGGATACCGTCACATCGACACCGCAGCCGCCTATGGCAATGAACGTGAGGTTGGTCAGGGCCTTCGGGAGTCGGACGTGGCCCGCGAGGACGTCTTCATTGAGACGAAGGTCTGGATCAGCGACTACGGGTACGACCAGACACTGCATGCGTTCGAGAAGAGCGCCGCGAAACTCGGCGTCGACCAGATCGACCTGTTCATCCTGCATCAGGCGTTGCCGTCCGCGTTCGACAAGACGATTGCGGCGTACCGAGCGCTCGAGACGTTGCTGAGCGACGGGAGGGTTCGTTCCATCGGCGTGAGCAACTTCATGCCGGAGCACCTGTCCGACCTGCTCGAACACACCGAGGTGGTGCCCGCGGTGAACCAGATCGAGGTGCACCCGTACTTCCAGCAGAAGCAGCTGCAGACACTCGACCGGGAACGCGGCATCCTCACGCAGGCGTGGTCACCGATCGGCGGAATCACGTCCTACCGCGAATCCAGCCGGCGCAGTTTCGATGAACCGGTGCTGCTCAGCATCGGTGAGCGATACGGCAAATCTGCGGCCCAGGTGATGCTCCGCTGGCATATTCAAAAGGGCATCCAGGTCATCCCCAAGTCCACCAAGCCCGAACGCATCGCGGAGAACTTCGACGTTTTCGACTTCGAACTCACCGGTGACGAGCTCGCACAGATCGACGCTCTGGACACTGGCAAGCGCGGCGGTCCCGAACCCGAAGCGATCACTCTCGAGACCTTCGGCCGGGTGATCCCCGAGGCGTAGGACGCACTGCCGCGCGCGTGGTCGCCGGCGGCTCCGGTCCTCGAGCGCGGAGTCAACCACGTCCGCTGCGCGCCGCCCGATTGAGGAGCCCGAGCGCGCCTATGCGGGCTCGGGCTCCTGTTGCGGGCCTGAGAGATCGACGTGGTGCCGCCTTTGCGCACCCGAGGCGGCAGAACGTGCCGCCTCGGGCGTCGGTCAGGTGGTTTCGATGAGGGCGAGGACGCCGGTGGCCACGAGGGTGGTGACGCCGGTCCAGATGATGATGGCGATGCCTTGCCAGAGGAGCACCCAGCGCCTACTCACTCCGGAGGCGACGAGCATGGCCGAGGTGAACTGCGTGGGCAGGGCGAGCGGCCCCAGAAGGCTCGCACCGGGAACTCCGAAGCGGACGAGGAAGCGGCGAAATCGCTGGCTGCCTTTCGATTCGACTCTGCCGGACTCGGACCTTGCGCGCTCGGCGGCCTCGGAGTCCGGCTGTTCGTCCACCAGGATGGCGCCCCCGGACGCGACCGGAGCCTTGGCTCGCGCACGGCGCGCGAAGATCGCATCGCGCGCGCGAGATCCGAACATGACGACGACGAACACCGACAGGAAGTTCCCCGCGGCGGCGACCGCGAACGCAATGACGGGGTTCACGCCCGCCCAGACGCCGAGCGTCGAGGCGAGCTCGCCTTCGAGGAACGGGACCATCGCGACGGCGGCGACGATGAGGAGTTGGATGAGGTCGGGTACTTGCACGATCAGGTCCTGCAGGCTCTCGACGAAGTTCGATGACGGGTTCATGGTTCTCTCGTTCAGCTGCGTGGCAGCACAGCGGCCGCCACAATGGCATTGGTTATGACCGCGGTCGTGGTTCGGGTGATGGCGGCGGCTGCCGCCTCGGCGCCCCATTCGCCGCGCTCGAAGTGCTTCGCGCGAGCGATGACGGGGGTGGTCCATGGGATCTCACGGTGCAGCGTCGGCAGGGAGCCGCTGGCCGAGATCAGCGCGACGAGGGCCGCTGTGCGGGGGTCGGGTTCGGCACCGTCCACGAGCACCGCGCGCGCCTCGGCGACCAGCTCGTTGCGTCGCTCGGAGACCTGCTGGAGGACCGTAGAGGGGAGGAACCCCAGCATCTTGCGCGACTCGCGCCGAAGGTCGCCGCGTGCGATGAGCCGGTCGAGAACCGGCTGACGCAGGGGAGGCCCGACCGCGGCGAGCACGGTCTGTACGTTGCGAGGTTTCTCCGCGATGTAGTTCCACGCGGCGCGGAGCACGTCGTCGGCAGGCGGTGTCTCGCGGGCGCGGACGACGGCGCCGCCCATTCCCGTCCCTCCGACCTCCACATCACCGTGCTCAGCGAGCTCGGCGAGAACTGCCCCGCCGAGCACATAGAACAGCGTGTTCTCACCCGAGAACGTTCCAGAATCCGGCTGGAACAGCATGAGCAGGAGGTCTTCCGCCAACAGCGCACCGCCCGGTGCAGGGTCCGATTCCGCCGAAATGGATGCCGGATCCTGGGGCTGCTTCGATGGGTCGTCGTTCGACATGATTGCCTCTCTCGTGGAGATATGTGCGCACTGTCGGGGCCTGTTGCTGATTAGTACAGTGTGCTAGTACGGTGTGCTAACACAGTGTGCCATTAAGATATTCCTGTCAAGTCCGGCTCAGCCCACGGAGGTGCGCGATCGACACCCGCACTCGCATCGTCAAGGCGGCGACCGAGATCCTCTACGGCGGCGAAGGCGAAAAGCCCAGCGTGCGAGCCGTCGCCGCGCGCGCCGGGATCGGCGCCAGCACGCTGCGGCACTACTTCCCCACTCAGCAGTCGTTGATGAGCGCCTTGCTCACCGCCGTGTACGACGAGTCACTCCCCGACGACCGCATTCGAGACGCCTCTGCACCTGCGCGTCGGCGGCTCATCGAGTCGCTGTGGAGCATCCTCGACCCGGTCGCTTCGGCCGCTGAGGCGCGCGCGGTCTGGGAGGGCGTGTTCTCGTCGTTCATCGGAGCGTCCGCGTCGGACCAGGCTCGTGCGGGCTACCTGGTCCTCGAGCGCGAGGCCCTCCGCCGCATCGAAGCATGGCTGGCGATTCTCGAGGCCGAAGGGGCGTTGCAGCAGGGTGACAACCCGGCCCGCGCCCGCTTTCTGCTTACGGTCGTAGACGGTCTTTCGATCGAACGTGCGCTGGCCGCCTCGGGGTCACGGATCGAGAACGAACGCGCGACGCTGGCGTTCGCTGTCGATGCTGTCCTCACGAAGGCTGCTCCCGACTGAGCTCCATTGCGAACTGCCTGGCGCCGAGCGTCCAGCGTCAAAGTGGCGCCGAGCAGCCTCGTAGCGGGCGAGCGCCCCGAGGAGGAGGGCAGGAATCCTCCAAAGTTGCTTCGTCCCCGCCACAGACGAGGACTTCGTCAATGTCGATTCCGACACAGTCATGGTCGACCCAGCAACAGCGATCCATTGCGTCGCTCGATGGCGTGGATATCACCTCGAGACTGACACGCAGCAGTCGCTCACGTGCGTCCTTGCCGCCCGGGACGGCACGGTGGAGTCGGCAGGTTGCAGCGACTGGCTTGGTGGCGACGCGGCCATTGCTAGCGGAGTATCGGACAGCCCAACGATCGGCTCGCGCGCAGCCGTGGCTCTATCGATGACGGCCGTGACCGTTGACTTGGTTCTACCCGAGCACGAGCTCCGCGCGCTCGACGACGGGAGTGTGCTCTCCGACTGCAACACCGAGCGTGGCAATGGCCGACGAGATGATGGAGGCATCTGGCGAGACATCCCATCGAGCAATCGGTTGACCGTCAGGCCGGACGAGCATGGCGCCGTCGACGCCGAGGTGCAGCGCATCCGCTGTCGCCGGGTCGAGCACATGGACGACGACCGGGATGGCAGGCGTCGGGACAGGGAGGGGCGCGTGCCCGCCCGGGCCTGTCATGATCAGCAGTCCGTCGCCGAGCAGGTCGAGCGTGGACGTGTGGCCATCGGGCAGCCAGACGTGCGGGACTCGGTCGGCGATGTCATCGAGGTAGTCCTTCGACACGTCGCGCTGGTCGGAAGAGTGAGTCGAGCGCTCCATGTTCCTCAGGCCCACTGGTCGACGCTCCGCCTCGAAGGTGTCGAGGAGTGATTCGTCGGCCCATCCGCGAAGGACCCAGCCGAGCTTCCAGCCGAGGTCGTAGCCGTCGTGGATCGCCGTATTCATTCCGGTCGCGCCGCGAGGCGTCATCCGGTGGGCAGCGTCTCCGACGATGAACACCCGCCCCTCGCGATACCGGTCAGCGATCTCAGCGGTGAATGCGAAATCGCTGACCCATGCGATGTCCACTTCGAGGTCAGGTACGCCGGCCCCTGAGCGGATGAGTTCGGCCAAGCGCTCCGGCGGGTAATCGGCCAGAGTCTCACGCGTGGGATCCCACGTCATGGAAAACGCCCAACGGTCGCACGCGTCGGTGGGCAGAAACACCCACGGAGGTCCCTGTCGAGTGAGCATGTACAGCCCATGGAGGGGCTTGTCCACAAACTCTGCAAGCGGAGCGTGGAAAACGACGGCGAGATACGCGGCCAGCTCTCCCGGCCCCCGCATCGGGATGCCGGAGTGACGACGAACCGTGCTGCGGGCGCCGTCGGCCCCGATGAGGTACGCGGCGCGAACGGTCGATCTCTCGTCGCCCTGGCGAAGCGAGACGATCACGCCATCTTGGTCGGCGGTGAACCCGATCACTGTCGTGCCGACGAGCACCGACGCAGCGGAGAACGAGAGGAAGTGCTCCATCAGCACCGGCTCGAGATGGTCCTGCGGCGCGATGATCCCCGTCGTGGGGCTGAGCAGTGCGGCATCCGCTGCCGATGGAAAGCCCATGGATACCTCGGTGCCATCAGGCGACACGAGGGTTGGTCCCACCCAACCCGTGGTCTCACCGGCGACGGCGCCGGATCGGACTGACTGTTCGAGGCCCCAGGCTCGCATGAGTTCCATGGTTCGAAGGTTGACTCCGGTCGCGCGTGGGAACGGCGAGGGGGCTGTCCGTCGCTCTACGACCAGTGTGGGGATGCCCTGGCGGACGAGGGCGATGGCCGCTGTGAGCCCGGCGGGGCCGGCGCCGACCACGATCACGGTCGGCGGTGTGGAGAGCGTGGGCATCGGAAACCTCTCATCGCATTTCATCGGACGTTGTGTCTTTCGCTAGACAGTGTGTCTTTCATCGGACGCGCTGTCAAGTAAAAGTAGGATGGGATCATGACAACGCGGAAGTACTCGCAGCAGGCTCGGGCGGCGGCGGCCGAAGAAACGCGCCGCAAGATCCTCGACGCGATGCGCGATCATTTGCGCACGACCCCCGCCGAGGCTTTGAGCGTCGAGCGGGTGGCTCAGGCCGCCGGCGTCGCCCGCTCCACGGTGTACCTGGTGTTCGGCTCGAAGGCCGGGCTCTTCCAAGCACTCGGCCAAGACTTGCTCGAACGTACGGGCTTCAACCGCATCGTCGAGGCGGTGAATCTTCCGGACGCCCGTGATGCGGTGCGCGAGGGGCTCCGGGCTGCGGCCAGCGTCTACGCGGCCGAGCGCGACGTCTCGCGGACGATCTATTCGATGTGGGCACTCGAACCCGAGGAGGTGCGAGGTGCGTTCGAGGTGGTCGAGCGCGGGCGCATCGAGGGACAGCGCCGCTTGGCCCGACGGCTCGCCCAAGAGGGGCACCTACGCGCCGACCTCACCGTAGAGGAGGCGGTCGACATCCTGTGGGTCATCACGAGCTTCGAGACATTCGACCAGTTGTTCACCGGACGCGGCCTGAGCGTCGAGGACAGCTCAGCGCGCCTGATCGTGATGGCCGAGCGCGCGTTGTGGGCCGATTGAGCAGGAATCCGACGTCGATACGCGCATGGGGCCGCCCAGCAACCCGGGCGTCTGAGTCCTTCTGACGGCTGACACGCCGACACTCTCACCCGTGCTCGCTCGTCGCTACATCGTGCTGATCGTATTGCTGACGATCACCGACAGCGCTCCGATCGCTCCCGCGACGATACCCAGAATGGAGATCAGGCGGTACGTCCGCTGATTGCTCGCCTGGCGCGTGCCGATCAGGCCGACGATGCCCAGCACTATTGCGACTACCGACACCAAGAGGTAGGGGTTGAAGAAGATGCTCACCGCCCCGAGGACGATGGCGGCGAGAGGCAGCCATACTTTCGCGTCGAGGGCGGACGAAGGCTCGGTCATGGCACGCCTCGATTCGTGGGTTGCCCAACGTTAGCGGTCTGAGCAAACGGGCGTAAGAGGGGTTCGCCTGTCCGGAAGCTCAGCAGTGCGAAGCTGCGCTACGCGGTGACGGCCGTCGCACGGATGGACATCAGGATGCCGGGCAGTTCGACGCCGAGCTTCGCGACGTACCGCGCGGGTGATGCTGACGGGAACCAGCGTGCGTACTCCTCGTTGAGCCCCGCGAAGTCCTCCGGCCGTGTGAGCAGGATGCCGAGCTCGACGACGTCCTCCAGTCGCGCCCCTGCCGCCTTCAGGATCGCCTCGCAGTTCGCGAGCGCCTGACGCGTCTGCTCCTGAATGGTGTCGCCGGCCAGGGTTCCCGTGTTCACGTCTACGCCGACCGTGCCTGAGACATAGACGTGCGTTCCCGCTCGCACCGCCTGACTGTAGAGGGAGGAGCTAGGAGCCTCCGGTGTGGTGACGATCTCCCTGGGCATCGCGAGCCTCCTCATTGTGTAGGTACCGCTGATGCCGTGCATGGTGGCAGAAGATCATGGGCAGCAACAAGGGCCCGACGTGCACACCACGAGCGCCATCGGAGAGAACACCGAGGTCCATCCGCCCGCCTGCCCGCGGACGCGGTCGACAACCGCACGTGACAGCCGCCGCAGGATCAATTCCCCTCACGAACCCGGCGCAGACCGGTCGGTGATCGGTCGTCAATCTGGCGTCGGAGTCCAGCCTCGCCCACCACTAGACGCTCAATGCAGCGCGGAGGCACCGAGTACCGTCAAAGGGCCTTCGTCGGCGGTCGGGGGCTGGAAGTGGTCGAAGTACTCGGCCGCGACGTCGTTGGGAAGCGCGTAATCGTCGGCGTGCTCGTGGCTGCGCGCATCCATTCGCTCGAGCGCGACTGCTCGTGGCGTCGCGAGATAGATCGTCTCCGGCACTACTCCAAGCGGGCGCAAGAGGTCCCGATACGCGAGGCGGGCGCGGAGTTCTTGCTCGATGTCTTCGCGCACGTCGGCCGGTAGGGGCATCGTCTGGATGCCACGTCGCCAGGCTTCCTGGTCGAACGAAAGGCGAACCATGCCCTCGGATTCGAGCCGCCTGGCGACGGTCGACTTTCCCGAACCCGCGGGCCCGCACATCAGAACAACTCTGCTCACCGCTCCGACGATATCCCTTGACCGGTCGGGGTCCCCGGCGTGCGCCGGCGCGAATGAGGATCTTCTGCGGGGCGGGGCGATGACGTCGCTGGTGGCCGGATTCCGCGTGCTGCGCTGCTACGAACCGACGGCGCGGACTCGGTTGCCCCGGGGGTTGTGCTCCAGTTCGACGTATCCCAGTGCTTCCAGCAACGGAGGCACGTACATGGCGAAGCGGCCCCGGTAGCCCTTGCGCTGTCCGTACCAGCCGCCGACGGGGTTCTCCGGCGATCGCGCCCATTCTTCGACCGTGCCCGGCACGGCATCCTTCTGCTCGTCTGCGGCACCCAACGGCATCCAGTCCCCGCGAGCGATCAGCATCTCGCGGAGGTCATCGACCGCGCGATCCAGATACGTGAGGCGGGTGCTGCCCACCTTGCAGACCAGCACCGCAGGATCGGCCTCGGCATCGCGATACATCTCGTACGAGGACGATAGCGGCGGCGTCTTCAGCCGCCACGGGTCCTCCTTCGTCCCGCTGCCGGACTCGTTGGCACCCATGATTGTCCCTCCCTACGCGTCGCGGATCGCGTCGCGCCCCGGGCAACATCATCCTCGTCAATCCGGCAGCGGGGAAGGGCACGTGCTGGGCTGCTCGACCGAGACGTTCCTCTCACCGCAGTCTCCGCACTGCTCGACCTCCTGCTGAGGTCTCGCCCGGCAGCCCGAGCTACGGGCGCGCGGCCGCACGCGGCTGCGCGCCTTGTGGCAGGACAGCCGTCTCAGCCACTCGCGTGCGGGTGATCGCGTGCCCACATCGCTGCGCTGGTGCGGTCGGTCACTCCGATGTGACGAAAGACGCTGCCGAGGTGCGCTTTCACCGTGCGCTCGCTGATGCCGAGCCTGGTCGCGACCTGTTTGTTCGCCATGCCGGCGGCGACCTGAACTCAGGGGATCCCCCGTTACGGAGATTGCGCGCCCGCGAGCTGGCCCCGGATCGCCGAGCCGCGCTGCTCTGGTACGCCAGCGGTCGTCTCTGACGCCGCGTCGCTACTCGGACGACGCCACCGAAGATCGGAAACAGCTGCGGGCCATCCGCGGCATGGGCGTAGCCGCCACGGTCAGTTTTCGCCCAGGAGAAGTCAGAGCGAGACGTCGCTCTCGATGGCCTCGGCCAGATCATCGACGGCTTCGGGTGGCAACGAGACGCCCGCGGCCTCGAGCCGTAGCGCGAGCACGTGACTCACGTCATCCGACACCTTCCCGTGGTGGATGTCGTCCTCCACCTCGGCGACCACGTGCTCGATGGTCTCGATGCGATCGTCGTCCAACGCGACGTGGAGGTCCTCGTTGTGGATGCTCATGCGCTCACCTTGGTGCGGCCACCATGTCGCACGCACCCCCTTGACGTGACGGCCCGTCACGTGCGTCGTCCGCGGCGATTCGTCGTCGGGGCGCGCCCGCCGAACGAGCAGGCGCTCGCGCGCTGAGAGGATGGAGGCATGACCGCAACACTCGTGACGCGCGGACTGGCCGGCGGTCACGGTCATCGCACGCTCTTCGACTCGCTCGATCTGACGGTGGCGCCGGGCGATGTGGTCGGGGTGGTCGGTGCCAACGGAGCGGGGAAGTCCACGCTGCTGCGGCTGCTCGCCGGCATCGACGAACCGCAGGCCGGCACCATCACGCTTTCCCCCTCCGACGCCTTCGTCGGCTGGCTGCCTCAGGAGCACGAACGCGTCGACGGCGAGACCGTCGCCGAATACCTCGCCCGTCGTACGGGCTGTGCACAGGCGACCAGGGAGATGGATGCCGCGGCCGCCGCCCTGGGCGACGCTGCGTCGTCCGAGCCCGGCGTCGACCCCGCAGACACTTACTCGACGGCACTGGATCGCTGGCTCGCGAGCGGCGCTGCCGACCTCGAGGAACGCATTCCGGTCGTGCTCGCCGACCTCGGGCTGGACCTCGGCGGGGCGCCCGCTGCAGAGGCGACGATGACGTCGCTGTCGGGCGGCCAGGCTGCCCGGGTCGGGCTCGCAGCGCTGTTGCTCTCTCGGTTCGACATCGCGCTGCTGGATGAGCCCACCAACGATCTCGACCTCGACGGCCTGGAACGACTCGAGGCGTTCGTGCGGGGACTGCGGGGCGGTGTCGTGCTGGTCAGCCACGACCGCGAGTTCCTGGCGCGCAGCGTGACGCGAGTCCTGGAGCTCGATCTGGCGCAGCATTCGCACCGCCTTTACGGCGGCGGCTACGACGCCTATCTCGAGGAGCGCGCGACGGTTCGCCGGCACGCGCGGGAGAAGTACGACGAGTTCGCAGACAAGAAGGCCGATCTGGTCGCGCGGGCGCGCACGCAGCGGGAGTGGTCGAGCCAGGGTGTGCGCAACGCGATGAAGAAATCGCCTGACAACGACAAGATCCGGCGCAAGGCGGTCACCGAGTCGAGCGAGAAGCAGGCGCAGAAGGTGCGCCAGATGGAGAGCCGCATCGCGCGGCTCGACGAGGTCGAGGAACCGCGTAAGGAATGGCAGCTCGAGTTCACCATCGGCGCGGCACCCCGCTCGAGCACGGTCGTCTCGACGCTGAACTCCGCCGTCTTCGAGCAGGGCTCGTTCACGCTCGGGCCGGTGTCTGTGCAGGTGAACGCCGGTGACCGGATCGGCATCACGGGTCACAACGGCGCCGGCAAGTCGACGCTGCTGCGCGCCCTGCTGGGGAGGCAGGTGCCGGACCAGGGCACGTCGAGCGTCGGCGCGAACGTCGAGGTCGGCGAGATCGATCAGGCCCGTTCCTTGCTGGTGGGCTCCCGGCCCCTCGCCGCCGCATTCGAGGAGCTCGTGCCGGCGATGGAGTCCGGGGAGGTGCGCACTCTGCTCGCCAAGTTCGGTCTGAAGGCTGATCATGTGAATCGACCGGTGGACGAGCTCTCTCCGGGCGAGCGCACGCGCGCTGCGCTGGCCCTGCTGCAGGCGCGCGGCGTGAACGTTCTGGTGCTCGATGAGCCCACCAACCACCTCGACCTGGCGGCGATCGAACAGCTCGAGCAGGCGCTCGAGTCATACCGGGGCACCCTTCTCCTGGTGACGCATGATCGACGCATGCTCGAAGCCGTGCAGCTCGACCGGCGCTGGCGTGTCGATGCGGGGCGCGTCACCGAGGTTCATTGAGCCGACCTGCGCTCGCAGGCGCACGAGGGTCGGCCGTCGGTGTGGGCGGCGGTCACCTCAGCGGGGCGACATCCAGCGTGAATCGGTGCGCCCGCAGCCGCTCCGCGAGCTTGTCGCCCATGGCGACCATCGGCGTCAGCACGCCGGCGCGGTCGGGCAGCTCGTCGAGCGCGAGGCTGAGCGCTGATTCACCCAGCATGACGCCTGTTCCGCCGTAGCCGGGATCGAACGGTGCAGCAACGCGGGCGCGCATCGGCTCGCCCTCGACCGGGTAGACGTCGACATCGAGGACGAAGCGCCCGTGCTCGACAGTATCCGCGCCCGGGCCTGTGCCCGGCTCCGGGAGCACACGATCCAGGATCGCGCGGGTCGGCGCGAACGACATCGCGCCCACGAAGGCCGCCGTGCCGACGCTGATAGCCCCGGCCGCCGCGAAGCCGGCGACCCCTCGTCCCGTCGTCACGACCTCGCGGTACTGCATGAGCTGGCCATAGCTCCAGCCCGTGAGGTAGTTGCTTCGCTGGATGATCTGCTGGTTGTAGGCGCCCATGATGAACGGCGCCTGCCAGCCGCCCCGCTCCTTGCCCCAGCCGCTGCCGGCACGGCGAGGAAGGCGGACGGATGGCCCGGGTGTCAGGGCGAAGGGGTTCGCGATGAGGCGGCGTGCCGAGGCATCCGTCCTCGCCTCTCTCATCTGCTGGCGAAGCGAGTCGATCGTCCCCCCGCTGATGCCGCCGCGGAGGGAGCGCACCCGCAGCGTGGCCGCGACGATCGGCACGCCGCCGGCGGCTGAATGGGAGAGGCCGACGCCGAGGTCGGAGGGGATCGAGTCGAAGCCGCACGAATGCACGATCCTGGCACCGCTCTTCTCTGCGGCGTCGTGGTTGCGTTGGATGCTGCGCGCCACGAAGATGCTCTCGCCCGACAGATCGGCGTACGAGGTGCCCTCGCGGGCGCAGGAGGCCGCGACCTCCATGCCGTAGCGCAGGTAGGGCCCAACCGTCGTCGCGACGACGGATGTCGACCGCGTCATTCGCGTGATCGCCGTCTCGTCGGTCGTGTCCACCTCCATGATCGGCCAGTCCACGCCCAGCTCGCGGCGTGCGTCTTCCAAGCGCGCGCGTGAACGCCCGGCGAGGGCGATCCGCACGCCGTCCGGCGCCGATCGGGCCAGGTGCCGGGCGGTGAACGCTCCGACGAACCCCGTCGCGCCGAGCAGGACGATGTCGTGGTCGCGCGCGTTCTCGCTCATGTCACGCGAGCCTAGGTGCGCTCCAGCGGCGTCGACACCGGGTTGCGTCCGCCCGACGAACCGCCTACGACCCTCAGATGCCGCGTCGCGCGAATGCGCCTCACCGACCGAAGCGGGACACCAGCCGGATCACCGTCGGCAGTCCGCGAGAAGTCGCCGGCCGCCCGGTGAGGCTCTCGAGCACGGGGGTGGCGTGGCCTTCCCCCTCGACCTGGTTGCGGACGAGAGCCCACCCTTCGCCGGCATCGACGATGGAGCAGCGATGGTCCGTGGCGCGGCTGATCACCTCGGCATCGTCAGCGTCGATGATCGCGCCGCTGTGCAGCGTGAACTCGAACCGGCGGGGTTCCGGCGTGGCTCCGTACTCGTCGACGATCGCGGCCAGCTCGGACAGCGGGATCCAGAGGATCTGCCGCTCATGGCCCGACCGCGCCGCCACGGCGTCCATCGCCTGTTCGACCACCGAAGCCGGCTCGTCGGAGTCGAACAGGATGGTGCCGTTGCTCTGGAAGGTCTGGACGCGGGGGCAACCGCCGTCGGCGAACCCCGCCACGATGTCGCTCGTCGAGGGATGGCCGCGCTGACCCTGATTGACGTTCCGCATGAACGCGACGCAGCGCATGGACCGAGCATAGGGCCCGACGCTGGCCCTTGACCTCGCCACCATCGGGGAGGAAGGTGCAGCGCAGCCGCGATGACGATGGAGCATGCAGCGGTGTTCTGATCTGTCATGACGGCCCCACGCCGGCCGCACCTGAGTGACGCATGGCGAGCGACCGGGACCTACGAAGGTCGACCGGAGGAAACTCTCATGAGAATCAGAAAGACGCTGCTCGCGGGTGCCACGGCAGCCGCTCTCGCGCTATCGATACTTTCCGCCCCCGCAGCGGCGAGCGCGAGCACGCCCGCCGGCGGGCACGGACCGGGCGGTGAGGGACCGGTCGCGGCGCTTCTTGCGTCGGGGATGCAGGGAACCATCGGCAGTACGATCGGCCCGGACGGCGCGCTCTACGTCGCTGAGGGCAAGATCGGCCAGATCACGCGGGTCGACGTCCGCACTGGTGAGAAGTCCGCCTTCGCGACGGGTCTGCCGATCACTCTGCTGCCGTTGGGCGGAGCAATCGACGTCGCCTTCGTCGGCCGTACGGCTTACGTCCTCGTCACCACGGTCGGCGACGACATCCCGGGTGATACGACCAACGACGTCGACGGCATCTACCGCGTCGACGACATCGACAGCTTCACTGTCATCGCGAATCTCGGCGATTGGTCGATGGAGAACCCGCCGCCGCCCGACATCGACTTCTTCCTCGCCCGCGGGGTGCAGTACGCGATGCAACCGATCTGGGGTGGATTCCTCGTCACCGACGGGCACCACAACCGCGTCCTCAAGGTCTCGATGTCCGGCGACATCAGCGAGGTCGAGCAGTTCGGCAACGTCGTGCCGACAGGTATCACGGCTCTCGGACCGCTGGTCTTCATGGCCGAGGCGGGCCCGGTGCCGCACGATCCGGCTACCGGCAAGGTCGTCGCATTCGGCCTCTGGAACCCCCAGCCCAGGGATGTCGCGTCGGGCTACAGCGTCATCACGGACGTCGCCTTCGGAGCGTGCGGGCTCTACGCGGTGTCCCAGGGTGACTCGCCCGGTGAGGTGCCCCCAGGTTCGCCCGCCCTTCCTGACAGCGGCGAGCTGCTCAAGGTCAACCACGACGGCACATTCGCCGTCGTGGCCCAGGGACTCGACCTCCCGACCTCGGTGGCCTTCAAGCGGGACACGGCGTATGTGCTCACGCTCAACGGCGAGGTCTGGAAGATCGACGACGTGTCCAGTGCAGGCAGGCATCACCGCGGGAGCGGCTGCTTCGCGAACGGCTACTTCGGCGACTGGTGACATCGGGCCGACGGCCGGCTGTCGATCGAGCAGCAGCCGGCCGGGGCACCGTTCGTATGATCGCGGTTCAGGGGGTTCCGGCGCCGTCGCCGGGCGGCTCGGCGACGTCGAGGACCGCTTCGGCGAATGCGTGCGGTGCTTCGGCGGGCAAATGGTGTCCCGCCCCCGGGATCTGCCGATGCCTGCGCGGGCCGGTGAAGAACCGGTCGTGCTGCGTGCCGTCCGTTGCGGGGAAGTTGCCGTCGGCGGTGCCGTCGAGCGTGATGGTGGGCACCGTGATCGGCGGCAACGCGGCGAGGCGACGCTCCAGGTCGACATGCTGAGGTGCCCCGGGTTCGAGACCGAGCCGGTGACGGTACGAGTGGATGACCACGTCGACATAGTCGGGATTGTCGAACGCTGCGGCGGCGCGGGCCAGGTCGGCGTCGTCGAAAGTCCAGGCGGGGGAGTTGCGGCGCCAGATGACGTCGGCGATCCCCTTCGGGTCCTGTGAGAGGCCCGCGCGGCCGCGCTCGGTCGCGAAGTACCAGAAGTACCAGAACCCGGCTTCGAGACCGGGCGGGAGCGGGATGCCGGCTGTCGAGATGTCTTGGATCAGGTAGCCGTTGACCGACACCAGCCCTGCCACACGCTCGGGCCAGAGCGCGGCGACGACGCAGGCGGCACGGGCGCCCCAGTCGTAGCCGGCGAGGATCGGCTGCTCCAGATCGAGCGCGCCGATGAAGGCGAGCAGGTCGGACCCGAGCGCCGCCTGCTGGCCGGAGCGGATGGTGCGCGCCTCGCGGAACGACGTCGGACCGTGCCCGCGGAGAAAGGGGACGAGCACCCGGTAGCCGGCGTCCGTCAGCAGCGGCACGACGTCCACGTAGCTGTGGATGTCGTACGGGAAACCGTGGAGCAGTACCACCGGCTCGGCGGAGGGATCACCGGCGTCGATGTAGCCGACGCTGAGCTCGCCGGCGTCGACGGTTCGGAGGGGAGTGCGGAATGAGGTGAGCATGTGGGGCCTCTCGGATGAGGCGGCGCCCCGGAGACCGACGGTCATCCGGGGCGCCGCGGTCGGTCACGCTGCCGCGACGAGGCTCGCGACGTAGGCCTTGGCCGCCTCGGCGATCGTCCCAGCGACCGCAGCCGGCTCCGACACCGAGATCGCGTGCGACGCGCCGGCGATCTCGTGTGTGCCCCTCGATGCCGCGCGCTCGGCACCGGCGCGGTGCACGGCGACGGGGATGTTGAGGTCCTTCTCGCCGAAGACGTGCCACGAGGGGATGTCGCGCCAGGCCGGGCGCTCGGTGGGCAGGCCCTCCGTCAGTGCGGCCTGGGTGACCGGGCGCTGCGTGGCAGCCATCAGAGCGGCAACCTCCGCGGAGACGTCGGCCGCGAACTGGTGATGGAAGAGCTCCGGACGGATGACGAACTCGTCGCCTCCGCTCGACACCGGGTACGCGGCGAGGGCGTCACCCAGCGTGCTGCCGGGCGCGCTGCCCGACAGGTCGAACGCACTCTGACCGGTCTCGGGCACGAATGCCCCGGCGTAGACGAGGCCGACGACGGCGTCATTGTCCGCGGCCGCCTCGCTGATGACGAGTCCGCCGTACGAGTGGCCGACGAGGATGATCGGGCCCTCGATCGACGCCATGACATCGCGCACGTAGGCGGCGTCGCCGGCCAGGCTGCGGAGCGGGTTGGCGACCGCGACCGCGGTGACCTCGTGCTGCTGCAGCTGGGCGATGACGCCGTTCCACGACGAGGACTCGGCGAACGCGCCGTGGACGAGGACGATGGTGGGCTTCTGCTCGGACATGTCTGTTCCTTTCGAGGGTGGACGTGCGGTGTTGTCAGCGAAGACCAACCGCCGTCCGTGGTTGTGACCGCGGAACCGAAATCCGGCGAAACACAGCAGACCTGTCACAACTGGCCGTGGCATCCGGTCTCAGCTGTGAACGTGCGCGTTCCCGCGCGCGATGAACAGAGAGGGTTCGACATGAGGATCGCTGTCATCGGGGGAACAGGGCTGATCGGCTCACGAGTGGTGGCCCGACTGCAGGCGACCGGGCACGATGTCGTCGTCGTCGCGAGAGCTGCCGGCGTGAACTCCTTCACGGGCGAGGGCCTCGCGGACGCGCTCGCCGGAGCCGAGACCATCGTCGACGTCTCCAACTCGTCGTACACCGATGAGGAAGGCGCTCGCGAGTTCTTCTCCGGCTCGACCCTCAATCTGCTCACCTACGGCGCCGCAGCCGGCGTCCGCCACCATGTCGTGCTGTCGGTCGTCGGCACCGACCGCCTCGCGCGTTCGGAGGGGGGATACTTCCGGGCCAAGGCGGAGCAGGAACGTCTGCTGGCGGCATCCGGTCGCCCGTTCTCGATCGTGCACGCGACGCAGTTCTTCGAATTCATCCGCAGCATCACGGATGCCGCGACCCGCAGTGGGATCGCACATGTCGCCGACGCACTCATCCAGCCGATGGCCGCCGACGATGTCGCCGCGGCGGTGGCACGCGCCGCCCTTGCTCGGCCGACCGGCGAGGTCGCGGAGCACGCCGGCCCGGAGGTGTTCGAGCTCGGCTATCTCGCCCAGCGTGAGCTGCGGTTCCGTCGTGACGAGCGAGAGGTGGTCGCAGACCCGCTCGCGACCTACTTCGGTGCGCAGCTCGATCGCTGGGAGCTGCTGCCCGGCAACGACGCGGCGATCGCGCCCACCCGCTTCCACGACTGGCAGGTGGCGGCGAGCGGGAGGCGGGACGACCTCTTGCTGCCGGTCGCCGCGGGCGTACGCTGAGCGCGGCGAGAGGAGCGGCGGCATGACCGAGCAAGCGTCCGGGACGGAACAGCAGGTCGACGACATCGTGCAGGCGGTGGCTGTCTTCGACCAGCACCGCCGCCGGATCTTCGGCATCGCGTATCGGATGCTCGGCACGGTGGCCGACGCCGAAGACATCGTCCAGGAGACCTGGATCCGCTGGCAGAACGCCGATCGCGCCGACATCCGCGAGCCTGCGGCGTTCCTCGCGACCGTCGCGACGCGGCTCTCCATCAATGCGACACAGTCCGCGCACGCGCGTCGTGAGACGTACATCGGGCCGTGGCTGCCGGAACCGGTCAACACCGACGACGATCCTGCGCTCGGCGCCGAACGCGGAGAAGCGCTGCAGTTCGCGATCCTGCTCGTGCTCGAGAAGCTCACGCCGACCGAACGCGCCGCGTACATCCTGCGAGAAGCGCTCGACTACCCCTATGAGCGCATCGCCGACGTCATCGGTGCCACTGTCGCGAGCGCGCGTCAGCTCGTCAGCCGTGCCCGGAAGCACCTCGCGTCCGCTCGCCGGGCGGAGGTCGCGGCCGCCGAGCAGCGACGCCTGCTCGAGGCGTTCCTCGTCGCCGCGCAGCAGGGCGACGTGACGGGCCTCGAGCGGCTGTTCGCAGAAGACGTCGTGAGCACGACCGACGGCAACGGCGTCAAGCTGGCGGCCCGCATCCCCGTGGCCGGCCGCAGCCGGGTCGCGAAGTTCGTCGCAGCCTTCTCGAGCCACTTCTGGATCGGCAAGACCATCGACTGGGTCGAGCTCAACGGACAGCCCGCGGCGACGCTCTCCGAGGACGGGGTCGTCACCACGGTGGCGATGATCACCGCGTCGGAGGACGGCATCCGTCAGATCCACTGGGTGATGAGCCCCGACAAGCTCGGGCACGTCGCCCCGGTCGGGGCGTGACCAGACGACGTCGCGCGTCGTGGCTGCACGTCTTTCCGCGGGGTTCGAGGACGAGCGCCGTGCAGCACGAGGGCGTCGCGCGCGCGCTCGCCGCCGCCGTCGAGAGCGGCGACCCGGGGCAGCTGGGGGGATTGATGCACCCGAGCGTCGAGCTGACGGTCGATGGAGGCGGCATCGTGGCCGCGCCATCGGCTGCGCTCCGCGGTGCGCAGGAGGTCACGCGGTACCTGTCCGGCGTGCTGCTCGACTCCGAGGTGTCGGTGCGCATCGCTTCGGTGAACGGGATGCCGGGGCTCGTCGTCTGCCGACACGGTGAGGTCACAGGCGTCCTGGGTATGCGTGTGCGCGGCCGGCTCATCGTGCAGGCGTGGCTCGTGGTGAATCCGGGCAAACTGACGCGCTGGCACGCGGAGTGACGCGGCTGTCACAGATCGAGCGACCGCCCTGTCCTAGCTGATGAGCGCACACCTCTTCCCCGCGCTCTTCGAACGAAAGGCACATCATGGCAAAGATCGTCGTCATCGGCGGCTCGGGACTGATCGGCTCGAAGGTCGTCGCGAAGCTCACCGAGCACGGGCACGAGGCCGTACCGGCGTCGCCGAACTCGGGCGTCAACACGATCACCGGCGAGGGTCTCGCCGAGGTGCTGCAGGGCGCGGACGTCGTGGTCGACGTGTCGAACTCGCCGTCGTTCGCACCCGACGACGTGATGGAGTTCTTCACCACCTCCACGAACAACCTCGTGGCGGCTTCGCGTGAGGCGGGCGTCGGGCACTACGTGGCCCTCACGATCGTCGGGACCGACCGTCCCAACGACATCGACTACTTCGCGGCCAAGGCGGCGCAGGAGAAGCTCATCCGCGCGTCGGGGATTCCCTACTCGCTCGTGCATGCCACCCAGTTCTTCGAGTTCATCGGCGGCATCGCCACCGTGTCGGGCAACGGTGACGGCATCCACCTGCCGAACAACCTCATGCAGCCGATCGCCGCGGAGGATGTCGCGACGGCCGTCGCGCGCACCGCTGCCGGCGCACCTCTGAACGCCGACGTCGAGATCGCCGGCCCGGAGGTCATGGGACTCGACGAGCTGGTCCGCCGTGGCCTGGCGTTCCGCGGCGACCCGCGCGAGGTCGTGACCGACCCCGAGGCCCCCTACTTCGGCGCACGCATGCAGGAGCGCACCCTCATGCCGGTCGACGGTGTGCAGGTGTTCGCCACGACGCTGGACGAGTGGCTGCCGGCGAACCCGCCGCGCGACTGAGGATGTGACGAAGGCCCGGGCCCACCGATCGGTGGCCCGGGCCTTCGTTCTGACCGGTCAGCGCACTGCACCCGCCGGAGTGCTCAGGCGGACCCGGCCGCGGCCGAACGGCAGCGCCGGAGCCGTGTACCGCAGTGCGGGCGGATGCGTCGGCTCGAGCGCGAACTCGGCGTGGCCGAAGCGCCACAGTCGGTTGAACAGGAACACTCCGACGACGACGGTCTCGTCCGCCGGGACCTGCCAGGTGCCGAGGCCCCACTGGGCCGGCTGGCCGCGACCGGCGATCACGAGGGTCGGCTTGATGCGGGCGTAGAGGGCGAACCACGGCTTGTGCAGGGTCAGCTCGATGCGGCGAGTCGCGCCGCCGGTGGTGCTCATGTCGCACTCGCGGCGACGGCATCGTCGCGCGGGATCCGGGGAATGCCTCGTCGGTTCACTCGGGTGGCCTCTCGTGGTCGGCTCCCAGGCTAACCGCCGGCAGGGCGGTCATCTGACCGCTCATCAACGCACAGACGCGCCGAAGGTCGGGCGCCGGGAATGCGTTCCCGGCATCCTGGGCTATAACACCGAGTGGCGGCTCAACCGGCCGCCATGAATCTCGTTAGGAGCACCACCGTGCGCGCACTCATCCATTCCACCTTCGGCGACGCGACCGACGTTCTCGAGGTCGGCGAGCGACCGCTCCCCGAGCCGGGTCCGGGTCAGGTGCGGGTGCGCACGGTGCTCTCTCCGATCCACAATCACGACCTGTGGACGATCCGCGGCACCTACGGCTTCAAGCCCGAGCTGCCTGCGGCCTCGGGAACCGAGGCGTACGGCGTCGTCGATGCGCTCGGCGAGGGCGTCGAGCAGCTGCAGGTCGGACAGCGCGTCGCCACGGGGGGAACGTTCGGTGTGTGGAGCGAGTACTTCGTCGCCAAGGCGGCCGGCCTCATCCCCGTGCCTGACTCCATCGACGATGAGACGGCCGCACAGCTCATCTCCATGCCGTTCAGTGCGCTGAGCCTTCTCGACTTCCTCGCCGTGAAGCCGGGCGACTGGATCGTGCAGAACACCGCCAACGGCGCCGTCGGCAAGCTCGTGGCCCAGTTCGCCGCGGCGCGCGGCGTGCGCGTCCTCGGGCTCGTGCGGCGCGACGCGGGGGTGGCGGAGCTGGCCGGCCTCGGCATCCATGATGTCGTCTCGACCGAATCCGACGGCTGGCGCGAGCGCGCTGCGGAGATCCTGGGCGAGAATGCGCCGCGCGCGGCCGTGGACTCGGTCGGCGGCGAGGCGGCCGGCGACCTCCTGTCGCTCCTCGGCGAGGGCGGCACGCTCGTCTCGTTCGGCTCCATGGGGTCGAGCACCCTGAAGCTCTCGGCCGGCGACCTCATCTTCAAGCAGGCGACGGTGAAGGGCTTCTGGGGCAGCACCGTGAGCAGGACGATGGATGCCGCCACCCGCGGCGCCCTGTTCGCCGAGCTCGTGCAGCGCATCGGTTCGGGCGAGGTCGCGCTTCCGGTGGATGCCGTCTACCCGTTCGAAGAGGCCCGGGCCGCCGCGGCGGCGAGCGCCGTGCCGGGACGAGCGGGCAAGGTGCTGCTCCGCTTCTGAGCCCGTCGGTCGCGCGCGCTCAGCCGGGCTGCGGTCCGGCTGGCGCGTCCGCGGCGCTCTCCGCAGGGAAAGGGTCCGCGAGAGCGGCTGGGCTCCGCCGATCAGCGTGCTGTCGGCCGGCGAGGAGCCGGCGGCGGCGGCACTTCCTTGGCCGCGATGATCGCACCGCGGGGAATGCGCTCGACTCCGCGCTTGCCGTCGACCACGACAGTCTCGGCATCGGCGCTCAGCAGTTCGCCCAGTGCGTCCGTCGCCTGCCCGGTCGGCAGCAGGTACCGCACGACCACGCGGCGGCCCGGTTCGGGCAGGTTCACCACGCGCCGGGGGCGTAGTCCTTGAGGAACACGCCGAACAGGTCCTCGCCCGCCTCGCCGCGCACGATCGGATCGTAGACGCGTGCCGCGCCGTCGACCAGGTCGAGGGGTGCGTGGAAGCCCTCCTCGGCGAGCCGCACCTTGGTCGGGTGGGGCCGCTCGTCGGTGATCCAGCCGGTGTCGACGCTCGTCATCAGGATGCGATCGGTCTCGAAGAGCTCCCTCGCGCTCGTGCGGGTGAGCATGTTGACGGCCGCCTTCGCCATGTTGGTGTGGGGATGCCCCGGCCCCTTGTAGCCCCGGTTGAAGACGCCCTCCATCGCGCTCACGTTGACGATGTACGTGCGACGAGCGCTGCTCGCGGCCATCGACGGTCGCAGTTTCGAGACGAGCAGGAACGGCGCGGTCGTGTTGGCCAGCTGCACCTCGAGCATCTCGAGCGGGTCGACCTCGTCGACGCTCTGCACCCACGAGTTGGAGTGGTCGAGGTCGGGGATGAGGCCGCCGGCGTCGATCGCCGTGCCTGCGGCGAGGCGCTCCAGCGAGCTGGAGCCGGCCGTCATCGCCTGCTCGGTGAGCTCGTCGGCGCGTGCGGCGGCCGCGGCGAGGATGGGGTGGGCGGTGACCGAGCGCTCCAGCGCCTGCGGGTGCCGATCGTTGGTGTGGCCGAAGGTGATCAGCTCGGGCAGCGGTCCTTCGGGGAGCGGCGCCAGCTCGGCGTCGACGAGTGGCTGATAAGCGCCGGGGGAGCGACGCACCGTCTGGGTGGCGTTGTTGATGAGGATGTCGAGCGGGCCGGCGGCCGCGACATCCTCCGCCAATCCGATCACCTGCGCGGGGTCGCGCAGGTCGATGCCGACCACCTTGAGGCGGTCGATCCATTCCGGCGCGTCGGGCAGGCTGCTGAAGCGGCGCACGGCGTCGCGGGGGAAGCGGGTGGTGATCGTCGTGTGCGCACCGTCGCGCAGCAGGCGCAGCGCGATGTACATGCCGATCTTCGCCCGACCGCCGGTGAGCAGTGCGCGCTTGCCGGTGAGGTCGGCGCGGGCATCGCGCTTGGCGTGGCTCATCGCCGCGCAGGTGGGGCAGAGCTGGTGGTAGAACGCGTCGACCACGGTGTACGGCTGTTTGCAGATGTAGCAGCCGCGCGCCTTGATCAGGGTGCCGGCGGTGGGCGCGGTCGTCGCGGTGGAGATCGGGATGCCGCGGGTCTCGTCGTCGATCCGGTCCGGCGCTCCGGTGGCCGTGGCCGCGACGACGGCGCGGTCCGCTTCGGCGATGGCCTCGCGGATCTCTCGGCGGCGCACCTTCTTCACGGCCTTGAACATGGCGGCCGTCGCCCGCCGTACGGCGACGAAGTCGGGGTGCGTCTCGTCGAGCCCCGCCATGCTGTCGAGCACGCGCAGAGTCGTCGCGAGCTCGTCCGGGTCGATGCCGCTCGGCGGCAGGTCGGCGGGGGTGGAGGAATCGGGAAGCACACGTGATTCTACGCCGCGACCGATGCGCGGTAGCTGTTAGCGTGCCATCGTGAACACCTCGGACGCCGCCCCGGCCCACGACCGCAGCATCCATGTCTCTGCCGCTGTCATCGTGAACGAGCGGGATGAACTGCTGCTGGTGCGCAAGGCCGGGACGACGGCGTTCATGCAGCCGGGCGGCAAGCCCGAACCGGGGGAGTCCCCGAGCCAGACGCTGAGCCGAGAGCTGCTGGAGGAGCTCGGCCTCGCGGTGGAGGCGGATACCCTGCGGCCGCTCGGCTCGTACACCGCCGCGGCGGCCAACGAGCCGGGCTTCCTCGTGATCGCCGAGGTGTTCGAGACCGACATCGGCGCTCAGGTGCCGGTGATCGGTGCCGAGATCGAGGAGCTGCGCTGGGTGACGAGCAAGGACGCCGACGGACTCGAGATCGCCCCGCTGGCGCGCGAGAACTTCCTGCCCGCCTGAGGCGCCGCTGTCCGGTCACGCTGCTGCGTCGGACCGCCGTGCGGTCAGGCGGCGGTCTGCGTGTGGATGTCGGTCTCGAAGCTCGTCGCGTTGAGGTCGAGGTAGATCCGCCGCTCCGTGATCGACACGGTCATCGTGTTGCGGCGCGCCAGCACTCCCGTGGCGGCATCGACGAAGCCGGGATCGAAGCTGTTCAGCAGGATCGCATCGCCACGGTGGATCCGCTTGCCCGCCCACGGCGCGGCGACCTTCCCCGGGTCGCGATGCGTGTAGACCCTCGTGCGCTCGGCCTGCATGCTGCCGGTGTGCAGGCGTGCGGCATCCGGAGCCCCCACCTCGATCCACGCGACCAGGGCGCCGGTGAGGTCGCGCACCAGGACCGCCGGCTCGTCCGTCGCCGAGACGCCCTCGCTGAACGCGATGCCCTCCTCGTACTCGAGGCAGTAGGCCAGCACCCGGGTCAGCATGAAGGCGTCGGTCTCGGACGGATGCCGCGCCACGCGGATCGACAGATCCTCGTAGACGCCCCGATCGACGTCCGCCAGTTGGATGTCGAAGGTGTACATCGTCACGCCGATCGCCATAGCGTTCGAGCCTACGCGGTGGAGGGGGCTGGCTCGCGCTGGCGGGCGATCGGCCGGTCGACTGCTGTCGTCAGCTCTTCGGCCACTCGATCAGCAGCAGCCCCTGCTTCGTGTCGGAGACGAGCACCTGCCCATCCGTGAAGAAGTACGTCATGCCGTAGCCCGCGTCGTCGGTGGCGATCGCGGTCTCGGCGCTCTCCGTGATGTAGACGCCGGCGGCGTCGTCTTCACGCAGCCACCCCTGCGAGACGAGCTCGTCCTGCGCGTCTGCGGCCTCATCGTCGGAGAGCGGCGCCCAGCCGAACATCTGGCCGTGATCGCCCGCAGGGCCGTCGAAGTCGGCCCACATGCACTGCAGGCCGTCCTCGATCTCGGTGCTGCCGATGTACAGCGGCGAGGCCTGCGATGTCCAGCCGACGCTCTCGTAGTTGGCGACGACCGACGTCCCGACGAGGCTCTCGCACGTCGGGTCTTCGGCGGCCTCAGGCTCGGGCTCGGGCGTCGCGGACGGTTCGGGAGCGGCCGGAGTCGGTGTGACGGCGTTTCCCGTCTCTTCCGGTGCGGCCTCCGGGCTGCCGGAGCATGCCGACAGCAGCACGGTGGTCAGGACGACGGCGGCAGCGGCGCCGAGGATGCGGGGGGCAGGCATCGGGGGTCTCCGTGGGGGAAGGGAGGTGGGTGGGGGAGGGAGGGGGCGGAGCGGGATCAGGCGGCGGGGTTCTCGGCCGAGTGGTTGTCGGCCGAGTGGTTCTCAGTGCCGTGGAGCAGGTCGAGGTACGCGTCGTGGAGCACACGATTGGTGGCAAGGGAGGAGCCTGCGGCCAGCGAATCGCGACCGTCGAACGACGTGAACCGGCCGCCGGACTCGGTGACGATCGGCACCAGCGCTGCGATGTCGTACTCCTTGACGCCGAACTCGGCGACGAGCTCGAGGCGTCCCTCGGCGAGGAGCATGTACGGCCACGCGTCGCCGTACCCGCGGTCCCGCCACACCGACGCAGTGAGGCGTTCGAGGGCCTCGAGCTTGCCGGCATCCCGCCACTGTCCGATGCTCTGGAAGCTCACGCTCGAGTCGGCGATCGCATCGACCGACGAGACGCTCAGGCGCCGGGTGCCGCCGGACGGCGTGTTGGTCCAAGCGCCGAGGCCGGTGGCGGCCCACCAGCGCCGGCCGATCGCCGGCTGGCTGGCGACGCCGACGCGCGGCACGCCGTCGATCGCGAGGGCGATGAGGGTCGTCCACATCGGGATGCCCTTGAGGTAGTTGGCGGTGCCGTCGATGGGGTCGATGATCCACTGCCGGTTCGAGTCGCCGGTGATCCCGTACTCCTCGCCGAAGATGCCGTCGGCGGGGCGCTCCGTCTCGATCAGTGCGCGGAGGGCCCGCTCGGTGGCGAGATCCGCCTCGGTCACGTGGCTCGCGTCGGCCTTCAGCCGGATGTCGAGATCCGCCGCATCGAAGCGCGACATGGATGCCGCGTCCGCCGCGTCCGCGAGGCGAAGCGCCAGCTCGAGATCGGGTCCCAGATCGCCCTCGAACGGCGTGTCGAACGTCGACGAGGGGGGAGGGGTCATCACAGATCCAGGATAGCCGGGGCGTTCCCGTCTCGATTTCACGAGACGCGATCGTGATGCTAATGTTGGTCCTCGGTTCGCCTCGTCGGGAACCATGCACCTCTAGCTCAATCGGCAGAGCAACTGACTCTTAATCAGTGGGTTCTGGGTTCAAGTCCCAGGGGGTGCACCACTCAGAAAGCCGCCTCCCGCAGACCTTGCGGAAGGCGGTTTTCGTTTTCCGCCGCTCGAAGTTCACGGGTGCTGCCGAGCTGCCGTACAGACGCAGAAGGGCGGTCCTCACGGACCGCCCTTCTGCTGACTCGCGCGTCAGGCCGCGTCGCCGACGAGCACGGCGGCTGCCTCGTCCGCGGCATCCGCTTCGCGCTCGTCGATGCGGGCGAGCGCGCGGCGGCCGAAGAGGATCGTCGCGGTGGCGATGAGAATGGATGCCGCGGCGAACAGGTATGGCACCGTCGGACCGTACGCGTGCCACAGCCACGCGGCGAGCGGGGGAGCGGCGGCGCCGCCGAGGAACCGCACGGCAGAGTACGACGACGAGGCGACGGAACGGGGGAGGTCGGTCGCCTCCATGACCGACTCGGTCAGCACGGTGTTCATGATGCCGAGCAGCAGGCCGCCGACGATGATGCAGACGACCAGCGACGTCGGGTCCTCCACGAGGATGCCGGCGACGACGAGGTCGATGGCCAGCAGCGGCAGGGTCAGGAGCATGACGGTCGTCCGTGCGAGGAAGCGCAGCAGCAGCGGCGCGACCCACACGCTCGTGACCGCCAGCCCGACACCCCAGCCGAAGAACGTGAAGCCGATGCCCATCGCCCCGAAACCGAGGGGGAATGGCGAGAACGCCAGCAGCACGAAGAAACCGATGTTGTAGAACAGTGCCGTCACGGCGAGCACCGCGAGCGAGGGGATGCGCAGCGCTTTGAACGGTGCCGACAGGGGTACGGGGGCCACCTTCTCGGCGGGGCCGCGCAGCAGCACGAGCACCGCGACGAAGGCGATGGCCATGAGGACGACGACGCCGAAGAACGGGCCGCGCCAGCTCAGCTCGCCGAGGAGGCCGCCGAGGAGCGGGCCGATCGCGATGCCGAGGCCGAGAGCCGCCTCGTAGAGGACGATGGCGGCGCTGCTGCCGCCCGACGCCGCGCCGACGATGGTGGCGAGTGCCGTGGAGATGAAGAGCGCGTTGCCCAGACCCCAACCGGCGCGGAAGCCGATGATCGCGTCCACACTGCCGCTCAGCGAGCAGAGGAGAGCGAACACGACGATCAGTGCGAGACCGATGAGCAGCGTCGCCTTCGCGCCGATGCGACTCGAGATCCAGCTCGTGATGAGCATCGCGAGCCCTGTCACCAGGAGGTAGCTGGTGAAGAGGAGCTCCGTCTGCACGGGGCTGGCCTGGAGGGACTCGGCGATGGCCGGCAGGATCGGGTCGACGAGGCCGATGCCCATGAAGGCGACCACGCACGCGAACGCGACGGCCCAGACCTGTGCCGGCTGGCGCCAGACCGAGACTGTGGTGTGGCCGTGCCCGCTCATCGGGTCGCCTCCGCCGTGCCGGCGACGGGAGCCGTGCGCGTGCGGTCGAGCTTGCGCGTCAGCACGTCCGCCGTCGTCCGCAGTGCGTCCCATTCCTCCGGCGCGAGGTCGTCGAAGTGCGGCGCCAGGGCGGCCGTCAGCTGCAGCAGCCAGGTGTGCAGTGCCTCCAGGCCGAGCGGTGTCACGTCGACGACCGTCGCGCGCGAGTCCGCGGCATCCGTCGTCTTCTCCACCAGCCCGTGCTCGGTCATCTGGCCGACGAGGCGCGTCATGCCGGGCTGCGTCACTCGGCTCAGACGGGCGAGTTCGCCGATGCGCAGCGCGCCGTGGTCACGCAGGATCGTCAGCGTGCGCCACTGAGCGGCGGGGGTCTCATTGGATGTCTCGAGCGCCGCGACGCGCGTCAGCGCGTGAGCGGCCACGATGAGGGTCTCGATGCCTTGGTCGTGTGTCACCCGACAAGTATACCTTCGATATATATCGAGGGTATGAAAGCTGGCGAACGTCCCGTTTGGATAACGACATCGCGATCGCGCGGCCCTCGACTTGCGGTGGACCCCCCGGATTTCATAGATTGCAAGAACCTGAATCGGCTCTCATGTTTGAGCGAAGCACCGGTTCGAGGCACCAGATCCTTCCAATGAGGAAAGGCACGCACATGCGGGTTACGAAGAAGTTGCTCCTGGGCTCCGTGGTCGTCACGGCAGCGCTCGCCCTGGCGGCGTGTGCGCCGTCGGCCGAGCCGAGCGGAGAGTCGACCGACGGCGCCGGGCCGGAAGAGGTCACCGTCGGCATCGTCACGAGCGAGTCCGGTCCGCTCGCCGGCTACGGCAAGCAGTACCTCGACGGGTTCGAGGCCGGCCTCGACTATGCGACCGACGGCACGAACGAGATCGACGGCACGACCATCACGATCGAGAACCGCGACGACGCGGGCGACCCCGACAAGGCTGTCACCGCCGTGAAGGAGCTCATCGGCGAGGGCGTCAACATCATCGCCGGCACCGCATCGTCGGGCGTCGCGCTCGCGGTCGCCGAGCAGGCGGAGCAGAACAAGGTGCTGTACATCTCGGGCCCGGCTGCCGCCGACGCGATCACGGGGATCAACGACTACACCTTCCGCTCCGGACGCCAGAGCGCGCAGGACGTCGCCACCGCGGGCACCTTCCTCGACGACATCGAAGGCAAGACCGTGACGGTGTTCGCCCAGGACAACGCCTTCGGCCAGGGCAACGTCGCCGCGGTCGAGGCGATCCTCGGCGGCAAGGGCGCCACCGTGAACGCGGTGCTCGTCGCCGAGGACGCAACCGAGTTCACGCCGTTCGCCCAGCAGGTGCTCGCCGGCAATCCCGACCTGGTGTTCGTCGCGTGGGCGGGTGCGACATCCGGTGCGATGTGGCAGGCGATGAGCCAGCAGGGCGTCCTCGACGACATCCCGGTCGTCACCGGGCTCGGCGACTCGGCGACGTTCGGCGCCTACGGCGAGGCATCGGAGAAGATCAACTTCCTGAACCACTACTTCCCGGGCGCTCCTGACAACGACGTCAACACCGCGATGGTGAAGGCGATCGAGGACGCCGGCGGCACGCCCGACCTGTTCAGCCCTGACGGCTTCAACGCCGCGATCATGATCGTCCAGGCGATCAAGGAGGGCAAGGGCGACGTCGACGCGATGGTGTCCGCGCTCGAGGGCTTCGAGTTCGACGGGCCGAAGGGCGCCATGACGGTCCGCGCGAGCGATCACGCGCTCCTTCAGGAGATGTACCAGGCCAAGCTCGTCGCGAAGGACGGCACGTTCGTGCCCGAGCTCGTCGACACCGTCTCGGCCGACGACGTGGCGCCGGCCGAAGCCGAGTAGCAGCGGCATCTCCCGAGCCCATGTTCCCGAACGAGCGCAGCGAGACGGCTCAACGCGTGGCGACACGCGTCGTCTGCTCGCTGCGCTCGTCGCCGGACGACACGCCCCAACGAGAGGCACTGCTCCGATGAGCACGTCAGTCCCGTCCCCGCCGTCGCACGCCGAGACCGCGCGCCGCGGCTCCCCGCTGCGGATCGAAGGCCTCGGCCTGCAGATCGGCGGAGCGACCATCCTCGAAGACGTCGAACTGGACATCGCGGCCGGATCCCTGGTGGGAGTCATCGGTCCGAACGGAGCCGGCAAGACGACGCTGTTCAACGTCATATCGGGGCTGATGAAGCCCACCGCCGGCCGGGTCGTGCTGGACGGCCGCGACATCACGAACGCCTCGGTGCCGGCGCGAGCGCGCGCCGGCCTGGGCCGCACGTTCCAGACGGCGAGCCTCTTCCCGAAGCTGTCGGTGCTCGAGAACGTGCGCCTGGCCGCCCAGGTCTCGCTCGGCGGCTCCGGGTCGCTGCTGCGCTTTCCCCGCCGGACGGATGCCGCGACCGAGCTGGCCCGCGACAAGCTCGAGGTCGTCGGGCTCAGCCATATGCGCGACGCGATGGCGGGCGACATCTCGCACGGCGACAAGCGCAAGCTGGAGATCGCGGTGCTGCTCGCGACGGAGTCGAGCATCGTGCTGCTCGACGAGCCGATGGCCGGCGTCGGGTCCGGCGACGTGCCCGGGCTGGTCGAGAACATCCGGGCGATGCAGCGCGAGAAGGGCTGCACGCTGCTGATGGTCGAGCATCACATCGACGTGCTCATGGGCCTCGTCGAGAAGGTGGCCGTCATGTACTTCGGCACGATCATCGCCTACGACACCCCGCAGCGGATCATGGAGAACCCTCTCGTGCAGAGCGCCTACCTCGGGACCGGGTCGACGGGAACGGAGGCCGCATGACCACGGCATCCCCTGACGGGGCGACGACCGTTCCTCCCGTCCTCACCGTCCGCAGCCTGCGCTGCACGATCGCGGGCCAGCAGGTCGTCGAAGACGTCTCGTTCGACGTCCCCGCCACCGGCATCACTGCCGTGCTCGGACGCAACGGCGTCGGCAAGACGTCGACCCTGCGAGGCATCCTCGGCCTGATCTCGCGACGCGGCGAGGTGCGGCTCGCCGGCGAGCGCATCGACGGACTGCCCACACACCGCATCGTCCGTCGCGGCGTGGGCTACGTGCCGGAGGACCGTGAGGTCTTCGCGCGGCTCACCGTCGCCGAGAACCTCGCCCTGGCCGAGCGACAGCGGCAGCCCCGTCGGGAGTTCGTGGCGGAGCTCTTCCCCGACCTCGTGGCGCGGCGCGACCAGCAGGCGGGAACGCTCTCGGGCGGTCAGCAGCAGATGGTGTCGGTGGCGCGGGCGCTGATCAACGACAACATCCTGCTGCTCGTCGACGAACCGACCAAGGGCCTCGCGCCGAAGATCGTCACGGAGGTGGCCGACGCCCTCCAGGAGGCGTCCAAGATCGTCCCGATCCTGCTCGTCGAGCAGAACCTCGAGGTCGTGCGGCGGCTGGCCGACGACGCCATCGTGATCGCCGGAGGACGAGTCGCCCACGTCGGCAAGGCACGCGACATCCTCGACGACGAAGACCTCACGCGCCGCCTCCTCGGCGTCCACGTGGAGCAGGATGATGCCGGCGACGCACTGAACGAGCGGAGCGAGTCGAAATGAGCACCCTCGTCCTGACCCTCATCACCGGCGTCGGCCTCGGCGCGCTGTATTTCCTCGTCGCAAGCGGCCTCAGCCTCATCTACGGCCTCATGCACGTCCTCAACTTCGCGCACGGCGCCTTCCTGACGCTGAGCGCCTTCATGGGCTGGATGGTGGCGCAGGCGCTCGGCACCGCTTCTTGGGGGTCGTTCCTGCTGTCGCTGCTCGCCGGCGCCGGCGTCGGCGCCGTGTTCGCCACCCTGACCGAGCTCGTGCTCATCCGGCCGTTGTACGAGCGCCACATCGAACAGGTGCTCGTCACCGTGGGTCTCTCGTTCGCTGCCGTCGCGCTGTTCGAGGGCATCTGGGGCACCGACCCGATCCACATCGCGGGGCCTCCGTGGCTCAAGCAGACGACGGAGGTGCTCGGCGCCCGCATCCCGAACACGTACTGGGTGCTCATGATCGCCGCCGTCCTCGTGCTGGTCGCGCTGGTGCTGTTCCTGCAGAAGACGCGCTACGGCATGATCATCCGGGCCGGGGTCGAGAACCGCTCGATGGTGACGGCGCTCGGCATCGACGTGCGGCGCTCGTTCACGCTCGTCTTCGCGATCGGCGGGGCGGCGGCGGGCATCGGCGGCGTGCTCGCGATGCACTACTCGACGTTCGTGTCGGCGAACCTCGGGCAGACGCTGCTCATCTTCGCGTTCATCGTGACCGTCGTCGGCGGGCTCGGATCGCTCACGGGCGCGGCGGTCGCGTCCGTCCTGGTGGCGGTGCTGCAGCAGTTCGCGAACTTCTATCTCGGCGGCACCGGCGACTTCATCGTCGTGATCCTCCTGGCACTCGTGCTGCTGGTGCGCCCGAGCGGACTCCTCGGGAGGAAGGCATGACGCTTCGACAGGCTCAGCAACCGGGAGAACAGGCCCGGCGATCGGGAGAACAGGACCGGCGATCGGGAGAGCAGGCTCAGCGACCGGGAGAAGAGGCTCGGCGACCGGGAAAGTACGTTCCCGCTATCGTCGGCGTCGCGCTGGTGGTGTTCATGGCGGTGCTGCCGCTGCTGAACCTGTCGCTGCCCGGCATCCTGCCCACCCCGACGTATATGCCGGGCACACTGGCACTGCTCTCGCTGTGCATGGTGTTCGCGGCGCTCGCGCTGTCGTACAACCTCCTGCTCGGATCTGGTGGGATGCTGTCATTCGGCCACGCCCTCTACTTCGGCGCCGGCGCATACGGCCTCGGGATCGCGCTCGAGCACTTCGGCGTGCCGCTGTGGCCGGGGGTGTTCATCGCTCTCATCGGCGGCATGGTCATCGCCCTGGTGACCGGCGCGGTGTCGATGCGCGTGTCGGGCATTCCGTTCGCCATGGTGACGCTCGCCTTCGCCCAGGCCGGCTCGGTGCTGGTGCGTCGCAACTCGCACATCACGGGCGGCGAGGAGGGACTGAGCCTGAACACGGATCAGGTGCCCGACTTCCTCATCGGGGTGATCAACACCCGGAACCTCTACTGGTTCGCTCTCGGAGTGCTCGTGGTGGTCTACCTCGTGACGCTCTGGGTCGACACGTCGCGGCTCGGCCACCTGGCCCGCGCGACGCGGGAAAACGAGCAGCGCGTGCGCGTGCTCGGCCTGTCGCCCTACCGCGTGCGGCTGATCGTCTTCGTGATCGCCGGAGGCATGGCGAGCCTCGCCGGCGTCGCCTACATGCTGCTGCAGTCGGGCACCGTGCCGCGGTCGGTGTCGGCCGATCTCACGATCACCGTCCTCGTGATGGTCGTGCTGGGTGGCGTGGGCTTCCGGTGGGGTGCGATCGTGGGCGGTGTGCTCTACACGCTGCTCGATCAGCGGCTCACGGTGCTCGCCGGGTCCGACGCGATCGCGGGACTGCCCGACGTGCTGCGCGTGCCGCTGTCGGAGCCGCTGTTCCTCTTCGGCGTGCTGTTCATCGTCGTGGTGATGTTCCTTCCCGGAGGCATCGCCGGCACGATCGACGCGGCAGTCCGCCGCCGGCGCGGCGAGAAGGTGCGCGGTGCGCTGCGCCGGCTCGACGACGCCGACGAGACGGAAACCCCGGCCGCCGGCGCCACCGCAGACCGGGTGGGCGCATGACCTGGACCGCCGATCCCGACATCGACGACGGACCGCACACGATCGGCCGCTGGATCGTCGACCGCGCGACGCGCTCTCCTGACCGCATCGCGATCGACGACAGGGGCGTGACGACGGACTACGCGACGCTGGCCGCCCGGGCGACGGCGCTGGCGGATGCCGTGCGCCACGCGGGCTACGGTCCGGACGACCGCATCGCCACGGTCTCGGGCAACTCCACGGACCACGTCGTGGCGTTCTTCGCGTGCGCGATCGCGGGGATCGCGTTCGTGCCGTTGTCGTGGCGGCTCACGCCGCGCGAGCTCGCCGACGTGCTCACCCGCTCCGACCCCGCGCTGGTACTCGTCGAGGACGAGCACGCCGCGCTCGCCGGCGAAGCGCTGCGCGTCGCTGCTGCGACGGCACCGGTTGCGCAGCTCGGAACGACGGGCGTCGAGAGATCCGCCCCGCGCAGCTCGCACCGGCGGTCCCGCCGACCGGTGCGCGACGACGACCCGCTGCTCGTGATCTTCACCTCGGGCAGCGAAGCGGCGCCGAAAGGCGTCGTGCTGACCCATGCGAACTGCTTCTGGAACAACCTCGCTCTCGCGCAGGCGCTGCCGCTGAGGCAGGACGACGTGGTGCTGGCGATGCTGCCGCAGTTCCACGTCGCCGCGTGGAACTGCCAGCCGTTGCTGGCATGGTGGGTCGGTGCGACAGTCGTGCTCGAACGATCGTTCCAACCGGCACGCGTGCTCCAGCTCGTCGCCGATCGGCATGTCAGCGCCATGATGGGCGTTCCCACGCAATACGCGATGCTCGTGGACGACCGCGCATGGGAGGAGAGCGACGTGGCGTCCCTGCGTCTCGCCCTCGTCGGCGGTGCGACGATGCCGGCGTCGCTGCAGGAGGCGTGGACGGCGCGCGGCATCCCCTTGACCCAGGGATACGGACTCACCGAAGCCGCGCCCAACGTGCTGCATCTGCCGGCGGCGGAGGCCGCGGGCGCTCCGGGCGCGGTGGGACGACCGTATCCGCACGTCTCGGTGCGTGTCGTCGATCCGGTGTCGGAGCTTCCGCTCGAGGGTGAGGCTATCGGTGAGCTGTGGGTGCGCGGACCCAGCGTCTTCGCCGGTTATCTGGGCGATGACGCCGCCACTGCACGTGCGATGAGCGGCGACTGGCTGCGCACCGGCGATCTGGTGTCGCGTGATGCCGACGGTGTCTTCCGGGTGGTCGACCGGCTCAAGGACATCTTCATCTCGGGCGGAGAGAACGTGGCCCCGGCGGAGGTCGAGTACGCGCTGTGCCTGCATCCGCTCGTGGAGGCGGCGGCCGTGGTCGGAGTACCCGACCCGGTCTGGGGCGAGCGGGGCGTCGCGTTCGTCGTGCCCGCGACCGGTGCCGCTCTCTCGGTCGACGAGGTGCTCGCCCACGCGCGTCGCAACCTCGCCGCATTCAAGGTGCCGGTGCACGTGGAACTCGTCGAGGCGCTGCCGCGGTCGACGATCGAGAAGCTCGCCCGTTCGCGCCTGCGTGACCGGGCCAGGATGCTGATGGGCTGCTCCGGTCGGAGCGAGCCGGGGGAGAGCGGCCGCGTCGAGGGCGCAGCCACGGAGTCAGCCACGGAGGGGGAGGCTCGATGAGCATGTCCGAGGAACTCGTCGACCACGAGGAAGCGCCGGTCTCGTCTGCGACCGGCCGACCGCTGACGAAGCGCGGCGAGGCCACCCGGCGTCGCCTCCTGGAGGCGGCCGAGCTGGTGTTCGCCGAACAGGGCTACCACGAGGCATCCATCGTCAAGATCACCGAGCGCGCAGGCATAGGACTCGGCACGTTCTACCTGTACTTCGACAGCAAGCAGGCGATCTTCGAGGCGCTCGTGCTCGACCTCAACCGCCGGGTGCGGCACTCGATGTCTGAGGCGATGGCCGGCGCGTCCTCGCGCCTGGAGGCGGAGCGCGCGGGCTTCGCCGGCTTCTTCCGGTTCACGGCCGAGCACCCGGCGCTGTACCGGGTCGTCCGCGAGGCGGAGTTCGTCTCGCCCGAGGTGCTGCGCCTCCATTACACCCGCATCGTCGAGGGCTACGAGGCGGGTCTGCGCGCGGCGCAGGCCGCGGGCGATGTCGACCGCGGCCTCGACCCCCAGACCACCGCGTGGGCGCTGATGGGCATGGGCGAGCTGATCGGCATGCGTTTCCTGCTGTGGGAGCGGGACGCCGACGGCAAGCCGCCCGCAGAGCTCGACCCGGTGGTGTTCGCCGGGATGACCCGAATCATCGACAACGCGCTCGCCCCTCGAACGGGCAGCGGCGACGGAGGGAAGGAAGCGTGATGGCGGAGAAGGACCTGGTGGGCAAGCGCGCCCTGGTCACCGGCGGAGCGAGCGGCATCGGCCTGGCCTGCGCGCACGAGTTCGCATCACGCGGTGCGCATGTCGTCATCGCCGACCTCAATCAGGACGCCGCGACGGATGCCGCGACCGCCGTCGGCGGCGAGACCTGGGTGGTCGATCTCGCCGACACCGCCGCGCTCGACGATCTGAGCCTCGACGTCGACATCCTCGTGAACAACGCGGGTATCCAGCGCGTGGCGCCGATCCCGGAATTCGATCCCGAGGCGTTCCGCCTCATCGTGCGGCTCATGCTGGAGTCGCCGTTCCTCCTGATCCGCGCCGCGCTTCCCGCGATGTACGAGCGGGGATGGGGGCGCGTGATCAACATCTCCAGCGCGCATGGCCTGCGCGCCAGTGCGTTCAAGTCGGCCTACGTGTCGGCGAAGCACGGTCTGGAAGGGCTGTCGAAGGTGACAGCGCTCGAGGGCGCGCCGCACGGCGTCACCAGCAACTGCATCAACCCGGCCTACGTGCGCACGCCCCTCGTCGAGAAGCAGATCGCCGACCAGGCGAAGGTGCACGGCATCCCCGAGAGCGAAGTCGTCGAGAAGATCATGCTCACCGAGAGCGCCGTCAAACGGCTCGTCGAGGCGGACGAGGTCGCCTCCCTCGCCGGCTGGCTGGCGTCGGAGAAGGCGGGCATGGTCACCGGAGCCTCGTACACGATGGACGGCGGATGGACGGCCCGATGAGCGTCTACCGCACCGTCGATGTGCCGGTCTCGGGGGGCGACCTGCGCGTGGGCGTCTGGGAACCCGATGACGACCCCGAAGCGCCGGCGGTGCTGCTGATCCATGGGGTGACGGCATCCCATCTGTCATGGCGCGCGGTGGCGGACCGGCTTCCCGACATGCGTCTGATCGCGCCGGACCTGCGCGGTCGCGGGCGGAGCAACGACCTGACCGGCCGTGCGGGACTCGAGGCGCACGCGGCCGATCTCGCTGCGGTGCTGGATGCCCTCGACGTCGAGCGCGTCCTCGTCGTCGGGCACTCCATGGGCGCGTTCGTCGGCCTCGTCTTCGGCGATCGGTATCCCGAACGGGTGTCGCGCGTGGTGCTGGTCGACGGCGGGCTGCCACTCGACGTGCCCGCCGGACTGACCGCGGACGAGGTCATCCGGCTAGTGCTCGGACCCACGGCGGACCGCCTCGCGATGCGCTTCCCGTCGGTCGATGCGTACTTCGACTTCTGGCGGGAGCACCCGGCGTTCCGGCGGGACTGGTCGCCGATGCTCGAGGCGTACCTCGCCTACGACCTGGTCGGCGACGCGCCCGAGCTGCGTCCCGCGACGAGCTACGCGACGCTCGAAGAGGACTCGATCGACCAGAACACGGGAACGGCGATCGCCACGGCGCTCGCGGCCCTGCGGCATCCCACCGTCCTGCTCACCGCCGAACGCGGCCTGCTGGACCAGGTCCCGCCACTGTACGCGCCGGAGCGCATGGCCGAGCTGCGGGCCGCGCACCCTGGCGTCCGCCACCTGCACATCGACGACGTGAACCACTACACGATCGTGCTCTCCGAGCGGGGAGCGGATGCGGTCGCCGGCACGGTGCGAGCCGAGCTCGCCGCCGCGGTCTGAACCGCCGGCAGGTCGTCAGCGCGCGGCGGCGATGCGCATCGTCAGCTGGTGCGCGTGGGCGAGGAGGGTTCGGCCGAGCTCCGGGAGCCGGTCGTGGCCGAAGCGGAACTCCACGCCCGTCAGGCTCAGCGCCCACTGGGGGTGGCCCTCGCGTGTGAAGACCGCCGCGCCGATGCCGTACGAGCCCTCGACGATGAGACCGGGGTTCACGGCGTAGCCGCGTTCCTGGGTGTCGCGCAGCCGCGTCCGCAGCCGGGGCTCGCTGTGCGCGGCCCCCCATTCACGGGGAAGCTCGGGATGACGCTCGAAGTAGGCGTCCACATCGTGGGGCGGCAGGAAGGCGAGGATCGCGAGGCCCGCCGAAGCGACGCCCAGCGGGAAGCGGACCCCTTCCGACAGCACGAACGAGCGGATCGGGAAGCTGCCCTCCTCCCGCAGCAGGCACACGGTCTCGTCGCCGCGGCGCACGGAGAGGAACGCGCTCTCCTCGGTGCGCACCGCGAGTGAGCGGACGATGTCGCGGGCGATCCCGGTCACGTCATAGCGGGATGCCGCGACGGTGCCCATCAGGAACAGCTCAGGGCCCGGCATCCAGCGTCCGGTGCGCTCGTCCTGGTCGACGAGGCCCTCCTGACGCAGAGCGGCGAGCAGCCGGTGCGTCGTGGGGCGGGTGAGCTCGGCGCGGCGGGCGAGTTCGGCCACCGGCATCCCGTCGTCGCCGCCCGACGTCACGAGCCTCAGCAAGTGGGCTGCGCGGGCGATCGACTGGGCGCCCGGGATGATGCGCTTCGGCTCGGTGTCCACAATATGGACGCTAAGCGAGGAAGGCTCCACATGGCAAGTGGGGACGCGCCGAACCCGCACCGGGCGGCGCAGGATTGACACAACTCCTCCGATCCGACGCAGTTCCGGTGATCTCCACCGCGTCTGGGCAGGCGATGGCCGGATCGGAAGGAGTTGCTGCGGATCAGTCAGACACGAGGGAGTGCATGTGATCGACAAGACCTGGGCCTCGGCGGCCGAAGCTGTCGCCGACATCCCCGAAGGCGCTTCGCTCGCGGTGGGGGGATTCGGCCTCTCGGGCAACCCCATCGCCCTCATCGAAGCGCTGCTCGCGCAGGGGACGAGCGACCTCAGCATCGTCAGCAACAACTGCGGCGTGGACGACTGGGGCCTCGGCATCCTGCTGAACGCCCAGCGCATCCGCAAGATGACGTCGTCCTACGTCGGAGAGAACAAGGAGTTCGAGCGGCAGTTCCTCTCCGGTGAACTCGAGCTCGAACTCACGCCGCAGGGCACGCTCGCCGAGAAGCTGCGTGCGGGCGGCTCGGGCATCGCCGCGTTCTACACGCAGACCGGCGTCGGCACCCAGGTCGCCGAAGGCGGGCTTCCGCGCCGCTACGCCGCCGACGGCAGCATCGCCGTCGCGTCGCCGGTCAAGGACGTGCGCCGCTTCGACGTCGCCGGCACGCCGGGCGACTACGTGCTCGAAGAAGCGATCGTCACCGACTTCGCACTGGTGCACGCGCTCAAGGGCGACCGCCACGGCAACCTCGTCTTCAACAAGGCGGCGCGCAACTTCAACCCGCTCGCTGCCATGGCCGGGCGGGTCTGCATCGCCCAGGTGGAGGAGCTCGTGGAACCGGGCGAACTCGACCCGGACAGCATCCATCTTCCCGGCATCTATGTGCACCGCATCGTGGAGGTCGGGTCCGACATCGAGAAGCGCATCGAGCGGCGCACGGTCAGCGTCGCCCAGGCCGCCGCGCGCGAGATTCCCGAAGGAGCCTGACATGCCGCTGAACCGCAACGAGATGGCCGCCCGCGCGGCTGCCGAGCTCGCCGACGGGTCGTACGTCAACCTCGGCATCGGCCTGCCGACGCTGGTGCCCAACTTCGTGCCCGAGGGCGTGATGGTGGTGCTGCAGTCCGAGAACGGCATCCTCGGCGTCGGTCCGTACCCGACCGAGGAGAACGTCGACCCCGACCTCATCAACGCCGGCAAGGAGACCGTGACCACGCTCCCGGGCGCCGCGTTCTTCGACTCCGCGACGAGCTTCGGCATGATCCGCGGCGGCAAGATCGACGCCGCGATCCTCGGCGCCATGCAGGTCTCGGCGTCGGGCGACCTCGCCAACTGGATGATCCCCGGAAAGATGGTGAAGGGTCCCGGCGGCGCCATGGACCTCGTGCACGGCGCCGCGAAGGTGATCGTGCTGATGGAGCACGTCGCCAAGGACGGCTCGGCGAAGATCGTGAACGAATGCTCGCTGCCGCTCACGGGTCGCGGTGTGGTCGACCGGATCATCACGGACCTCGCGGTCATCGATGTGACGGATGCCGGACTCGTGCTGGTCGAGACGGCCCCGGGTGTCTCGGTGGCCGAGGTGATCGCCGCGACCGAACCGGAGCTGCGGGTCTCGGACGAACTTAAGGTGGAAGCATGAACCACGAGGACGTCGTCATCGTCGCGGCCGCGCGGACTCCGCAGGGACGCCTCAAGGGCCAGCTGGCTCCGCTCACCGCGGTGCAGCTCGGCAGCGCCGCCATCCGCGGCGCGCTCGAGAAGGGCGGCATCCCGGCCGACGCCGTCGACGCCGTGCTGGTGGGCCAGGTGCTCGCCGCCGGCAGCGGACAGAACCCGGCGCGGCAGGCGGCGGTGGGAGCCGGCATCCCGTGGGAGGTCCACTCGGGATCCGTCAACAAGGTGTGCCTGTCGGGGCTCACGGCCATCATCGACGGCGCCCGCATGATCGCCACGGGTGACGCGACCGTGGTGGTCGCCGCCGGCATGGAGTCGATGACGCGCTCGCCCCACCTGCTGATGGGCTCGCGCGACGGCTGGGCGTACGGCTCCATCGAGGTGCTCGACCACATGGCGTACGACGGGCTGACCGACGCGTATGACCGCGAGAGCATGGGTGCATCCACGGAGCGCCACAACGAGCGGTTCGAGATCACGCGCGAGGCTCAGGATGCCGTCGCCGCCCGCTCTCATCAGCGCGCCGCCGCAGGGCAGGCCGAGGGCGTCTTCGACGCCGAGATCGTGCCGGTCGAGATCCCGCAGCGCAAGGGCGACCCGGTCATCGTGACGAAGGATGAGGGCGTCCGGCCCGATACGACGGTCGACACCCTCGCGGGTCTTCGCCCCGCTTTCGCCCAGGGCGGCTCGATCACGGCGGGCAACTCGTCGCAGATCTCGGACGGCGGCTCGGCGGTCGTGCTCACGACGCGCTCCCACGCCGACGAGAACGGGTGGGACGTGCTTGCCGTCGTCGGTGCCTCGGGCCAGGTCGCAGGTCCCGACAACTCGCTGCATGCCCAGCCGGCCCGGGCGATCGAGAAGGCGCTGGCCAAGCAGGGCATCGTCGCATCCGACCTCGACATCGTCGAGATCAACGAGGCGTTCGGCGCCGTGGTCGCGCGCTCGCAGGCCGAGCTGGGACTCTCCGACGAGGTCGTCAACCCGCACGGCGGCGGCATCGCGATCGGGCACCCGATCGGGGCATCCGGCAACCGCCTCGTCGTCCACGCAGTGCACGAGCTGGTTCGCCGCGGCGGGGGCACCGCCGCGGTCGCGCTCTGCGGCGGCGGTGGCCAGGGCGACGCGCTCATCCTCACGCGCTGAGGGCTGTGGCGGGTGCCGGCCGGGCGGGCGAGCCCACGCTTCGTCTCGCTGGCGCTCGCTCAGCGACCGGAGCAGGGGCGCGCTGCGTCCCGTGGGTGCCGGCGGGGCGGGCGAGCCCACGCTTCATCTCGCTGGCGCTCGCTCAGCGACCGGAGCAGGGCCGCGCACTGCGTCCCGTGGGTGCCGGCGGGGCGGGGGAGCCTGCGCTTCGTCTCGCTGGCGCTCGCTCAGCGACCGGAGCAGGGGCGCGCTGCGTCCCGTGGGTGCTCGATGAGCGATCGAAGCTGCCGGCGCCGATCAGCTGTCGAGGCGGCGCTTCAGCAGCTTCTTCTCGCGGCCGTGGACGGGGGAGTCGTTCGCGATGAGCACGCCGCGCGACGCCCGGCGCACGTCGACGACAGCGCCGACCGCGAGCGCCAGTGAGATCCCCCAGCTGAGCCATGCCAGCGCCATGCGCCACGTGAACGGCTCATTCTCACGAAGGCCTCTCAGCAGCGTCAGCCCGCCGGTGAACGCCGTGATGATGCCGGTGCCGAAGAGGTACTTGCGCATGAGGCCACGTTAGCGCGGCAGTCGTGGCCGATGCGCCCCTTGACATGGCCCTGCGTCGCGCGTCAAGGGCATCTGGGCGGGAGGGGGGCGCTGTTAGCCTGGGGCCGTTGCCGAGTCCACGAAACGTCAGGAGCCCGCGTGACACAACCCCACCCTCCCTCGCCCGGCCGGATCGCCGAACTGGTGGTCGTGGCCAATCGCCTGCCCGTCGACCGCGTTGCCGACGGCGACGGCGAGCCCAGCTGGCGACGTTCGCCGGGCGGGCTCGTGACCGCGCTCGAGCCGGTGATGCGCCGGGCCGATGGCGCGTGGGTGGGCTGGCCGGGGCAGCCCGACATCGAGGTGGACCCCTTCGAGTTCGAGGGCACGCATCTGGTGCCGGTCATGCTGACATCCGAAGACGTCGAGCTCTACTACGAGGGCATGTCGAACGACACGTTCTGGCCGCTCTACCACGATGTCATCGCCGAGCCCCGTTATCGCCGCGTCTGGTGGGACGCCTACGTGAAGGTGAACCGCCGGTTCGCCGAAGCCGCCGCTGCCGTGGCGGCGGACGGAGCGACCGTCTGGGTGCAGGACTATCAGCTGCAACTGGTGCCGCAGATGCTGCGACAGGCGCGCCCCGACCTGACGATCGGCTACTTCCACCACATTCCCTTCCCGGCATACGGCCTCTACTCGCAGCTGCCGTGGCGCCGCCAGGTGCTGGAGGGGCTGCTCGGCGCCGACGTCATCGGCTTTCAGCGGGTCGCGGACGCGGGCAACTTCGCCCGGGCCGTTCGTCGCCAGCTGCGGTACGACACGAAGGCCTCGGGCATCACCGTCCCCAATCCCGACGGCACCACCCGGCGTGCGCTCGCGAAGGCGTTCCCGATCTCGATCGACGCGTCGTCCTACATCGAGCTCGCCCGGCAGGACGATGTGCGGGCGCGCGCGAAGGAGATCCGCGAGAGCCTGGGCAACCCGAAGAAGATCCTGCTCGGCGTCGATCGCCTGGACTACACCAAGGGCATCCGGCACCGCATGAAGGCGTTCGGCGAGCTGCTGGAAGACGGGAAGATCGCGGTCGAGGACGTGACGCTCGTGCAGGTCGCGAGCCCCAGCCGGGAGCGCGTCGCCGCCTACATGCAGCTGCGTGACGAGATCGAGCTCACCGTCGGCCGCATCAACGGCGACCACGACACGATGGGGCACACCGCGATCCGCTACCTCCACCAGGCCTACCCGAGGGAGGAGATGGTGGCGCTGTTCCTCGCGGCAGACGTCATGCTCGTCACCGCGCTGCGCGATGGCATGAACCTCGTCGCCAAGGAGTACGTCGCGTCGCGCATCGACAACCGCGGCGTGCTCGTGCTCAGCGAGTTCGCCGGCGCCGCCGACGAGCTCCCGAGCGCGGTGCGCATCAACCCTCATGACATCGACGGCATGAAGGACGCGATCATGCGTGCGATCGAGATGCCCTCTGCCGAGCAGGGCCGCCGTATGCGGGCGCTGCGGCGCAAGGTCGTGGAGAACGACGTCGCACGGTGGTCGCAGTCCTTCCTCGACGCCCTCGACGGGGCGCGCGAGCGCAACCGGTTCCCCGCGCTCAACCGATCGGCGGAGGCACGCGCATGAGTGTGGACCTCGCGGACGACGTGCGCCAGGCGATCGCCGGGGTCGCGGCATCCGAACTCCTCCTCGTCGCACTCGACTTCGACGGCACCCTGTCGCCGCTCGAGGACGAGCCGATGGATGCACGGATGCTGCCTGCCGCGCGCGACGCGGTGAACGCCGTGGTCGCCGCACCCGACACGGTCGTGGCGTTCGTCTCGGGCCGGAGTCTCGTCGACCTGCGGGTGATCGCCGAGCACGACGATGCGTCGCGCGTGCTGTTGGCCGGATCCCACGGCGCCGAGTTCTGGATCCCGGGCGAGGGCCTGCAGAGCCACGGCGAAGAGGAGGCGGATGTCGCGCTCCGCGACGCGCTGCGCGCGCACGCCGAGGCGGCGACGGCGCACCTGGACGGCGTCTGGATCGAGCCGAAGACCTTCGGGTTCGGCGTCCACACCCGGCGGGCGACAGCGGAGGCCGCGGCTGAGGCGAATCGCCTCGCCGACGAGATCGTCGCGGCGGAGGCGCCGCACTGGCGTCGACGGAGCGGGCACAACATCGTGGAGTTCGCGTTCCGCCACGAGGGCAAGGATTCCGCGATCGCCGAGCTGCGCGAGCGCGTGGGAGCGACGGCCGTGCTGTTCGCCGGAGACGATGTGACCGACGAGGACGCGCTGGCGAGCCTGGGCGCGGACGACCTGGGCGTGCGCGTCGGCGACGGTCCGACGGCGGCCGCGGTACGCGTGCCCGACATCGCCGCCCTCGCCGAGCTGTTGACGCTCCTCGCGACCGAGCGCACACGCGTGCGGGGGTGAGCGTCCCCGGCCAGCGTCATGGCGGGCGAGCGCGTGGGCCCGCGGGAATAGACTGAGCCAATGGCCCAGCCCCATTCGCCCGCTGACAACACCATCGATATCAAGCCCCGCAGCCGCGTCGTCACCGACGGCATCGAAGCCACGACCTCGCGCGGCATGCTCCGTGCCGTCGGCATGGGGGATGCGGACTGGGACAAGCCGCAGATCGGCATCGCCTCGAGCTGGAACGAGATCACCCCCTGCAACCTGAGCCTCGACCGGCTCGCGCAGGGCGCCAAGGAGGGCGTGCACGCCGGCGGCGGCTACCCGCTGCAGTTCGGCACGATCTCGGTGTCGGACGGCATCTCGATGGGCCACGAGGGCATGCACTTCTCGCTCGTCTCGCGCGAGGTCATCGCCGATTCCGTCGAGACCGTCATCATGGCTGAGCGCCTCGACGGCTCGGTGCTCCTCGCCGGCTGCGACAAGTCGATCCCCGGCATGCTGATGGCGTCCGCGCGGCTGGACCTCTCGAGTGTCTTCCTCTACGCGGGATCGATCGCACCGGGATGGGTCAAGCTCTCGGACGGCACCGAGAAGGACGTCACGATCATCGACTCGTTCGAGGCCGTCGGAGCCTGCCTCGCGGGCAAGATGAGCGAGGCGGACCTCAAGCGCATCGAGTGCGCCATCGCGCCCGGCGAGGGCGCCTGCGGCGGCATGTACACGGCGAACACGATGGCCTCGGTCGCCGAGGCGCTGGGCCTGAGTCTTCCGGGCTCCGCGGCACCGCCTTCGGCGGACCGCCGCCGCGACTACTTCGCCCACCGCTCGGGCGAGGCCGTCGTGAACCTGCTGCGCCAGGGCATCACGACGCGCGACATCCTCACCAAGGAGGCGTTCGAGAACGCCATCGCCCTGGCGATGGCGCTCGGCGGCTCGACCAACGTCGTGCTGCACCTGCTGGCCATCGCCCGTGAGGCCGACGTCGACCTGAGCCTGCACGACTTCAACCGCATCGGCGACAAGGTCCCGCACGTGGCCGACATGAAGCCGTTCGGCAAGTACGTCATGAACGACGTCGACCGTCACGGCGGCATCCCGGTCATCATGAAGGCCATGCTGGACGAGGGTCTGCTGCACGGCGACGCTCTCACCGTCACCGGCAAGACGCTCGCCGAGAACCTGGCCGACCTCGCGCCCGACCCGGTCGACGGCACGGTCATCCACACGTTCGACAACCCCATCCACGCCAGCGGCGGCATCACGATCCTGCACGGGTCGATCGCGCCGGAAGGCGCCGTCGTGAAGTCCGCGGGCTTCGACGCCGATGTGTTCGAAGGCCCGGCCCGCGTGTTCGAGCGCGAGCGCGCGGCGATGGATGCCCTCGAAGCCGGTGCCATCCAGGCGGGCGACGTCGTCGTGATCCGCTACGAGGGCCCGAAGGGCGGCCCCGGCATGCGCGAGATGCTGGCCATCACGGCGGCCATCAAGGGCGCAGGGCTCGGAAAAGATGTACTACTCTTGACGGACGGACGATTCTCAGGCGGCACAACCGGCCTGTGCATCGGCCACATAGCACCCGAAGCGGTGGACGCTGGTCCCATCGCCTTCGTGCGCGATGGTGATCTGATACGGGTCGATATCGCGGCTCGCACTCTCGACCTACTCGTCGACGAGGCTGAGCTTGACTCCCGCCGCTCTGGCTGGGAGCCGCTTCCCCCGCGCTATACCCGTGGCGTCCTTGCCAAGTACTCCCGACTCGTGCGCTCCGCTGCGGAGGGCGCGACCACCGGTTGAGCCTGGTTCCCGGCATCCCGTCCGACCCGTCTGTGAGGAATCTCACCATGTCAGCCGACACCGCCGCGGCCATTCCCCGGCCGCCAGCCCGCACCGCCTCGACGCCCGTGCTCACGGGCGCGGAAGCGGTCGTCCGCTCGCTCGACCTGCTCGGGGTGACCGACGTCTTCGGTCTTCCCGGCGGGGCCATCATGCCCGTCTACGACCCCCTCATGGACGACGAGTCGGTGCGCCACATCCTCGTCCGCCACGAGCAGGGCGCCGGTCACGCCGCCGAGGGGTACGCTGCGGCATCCGGTCGCGTCGGCGTCGCCATCGCGACCTCCGGTCCCGGCGCCACCAACCTCGTCACGGCGATCGCCGATGCCTACATGGACTCGGTGCCGATCGTCTGCATCACCGGACAGGTGTTCTCGACCCTCATGGGGACGGATGCCTTCCAGGAGGCGGACATCGTCGGCATCACGATGCCGATCACGAAGCACTCGTTCCTCGTGAAGCGCCCGGAGGACATTCCCGGAGCACTCGCGGCGGCGTTCGAGATCGCATCGACCGGCCGTCCGGGGCCGGTGCTCGTCGACATCACCAAGGACGCGCAGCAGGCCGAGGCGCCCTTCGTCTGGCCGCCGCAGATCGACCTTCCCGGCTACCGCCCGGTGACCAAGGCGCACGGCAAGCAGATCCAGGCGGCGGCGCAGCTGATCGCCGAGGCCAAGAAGCCGGTGCTGTACGTCGGCGGCGGCGTGATCCGCGCGCGCGCCTCCGAAGAGCTGCGCTCGCTCGCCGAGACGACCGGGGCCCCCGTCGTGACGACGCTGATGGCGCGCGGCGCCTTCCCCGACTCGCACCCGCAGCACCTCGGCATGCCCGGCATGCACGGCACCGTCCCCGCCGTGCTCGCGCTCCAGGAGGCCGACCTGCTCGTCGCCCTCGGCTCGCGGTTCGACGACCGGGTCACCGGCAAGGCAGCGCTCTTCGCCCCGAACGCGAAGGTCGTGCACGTCGACATCGACCCGGCCGAGATCTCGAAGATCCGCACGGCCGACGTCCCGATCGTGGGCGACCTGAAGGACGTCCTCGTCGACCTCGACGCCGCGTTCCGCGCCCTGAGCGACGGGGCCGCGCCCGACATCGCCGAGTGGTGGTCGTTCCTGGACGGCCTGCGCGACGAGTTCCCGCTCGGGTACTCGCAGCCCACCGACGGCCTCATGTCGCCGCAGTACGTGATCAAGCGCATCGGCGAGCTCACCGGCCCCGAGGGCATCTACGCCGCCGGCGTCGGCCAGCACCAGATGTGGGCTGCGCAGTTCATCAAGTACGAGCGTCCGAACGCCTGGCTGAACTCGGGCGGCGCCGGCACGATGGGCTACTCCGTGCCCGCGGCGATGGGTGCCAAGGTGGCCGAGCCCGACCGCGTCGTGTGGGCGATCGACGGCGACGGCTGTTTCCAGATGACCAATCAGGAGCTCGCGACCTGCGCGATCAACAACATTCCGATCAAGGTCGCGATCATCAACAACTCGTCGCTGGGCATGGTGCGCCAGTGGCAGACGCTGTTCTACGAGGGCCGTCACTCGAACACCGACCTGAACACCGGGCACGGCACCGTGCGCATCCCCGACTTCGTGAAGCTCGCGGAGGCGTACGGCTGCCTCGCGATCCGCGTCGAGAAGGAAGAGGACGTGGATGCCGCGATCCAGACCGCCCTCGAGACGAACGACCGGCCCGTGGTCATCGACTTCGTGGTGAGCGCGGACGCCATGGTGTGGCCGATGGTGCCACAGGGTGTCAGCAACAGCTACGTCCAGTACGCGCGGGACCACTCGCCCGCCTTCGACGAGCAGGAGGACTGAGGCCATGACGAGTCACGTGCTGAGCCTCCTCGTGGAGGACAAGCCGGGTCTGCTGACCCGCGTCGCCGGGCTGTTCGCACGCCGCGGCTTCAACATCGAGTCGCTCGCCGTCGGTGTCACCGAGGTCCCCGGACTCTCGCGCATCACCGTGGTCGTCGACGTCGACGAGCTTCCGCTCGAACAGGTGACGAAGCAGCTCAACAAGCTGATCAACGTCATCAAGATCGTCGAGCTCGACACCTCGGCATCCGTCCAGCGCGAGCACATGCTCGTGAAGGTGCGCGCCGACAACCAGACGCGTTCGAACGTGCTCGAGGTCGTGAACCTGTTCCGCGGGCAGATCGTCGACTACGCTCCCGACGCGCTCGTCGTCGAGGTGACGGGCGACAAGGGCAAGGTCGAGGCCTTCCTGCGTGCCCTCGAGCCGTTCGGCATCAAGGAGCTGGCGCAGTCCGGCCTGGTCGCCATCGGTCGCGGCGGCAAGAGCATCACCGAGCGCGTCCTGCGCGGCTGACCCAGCGCGCCCTGACACCTTTCCACGGTCGCTGAGCCTGTCGAAGCGTCCGACACCGAACCACCGGCCCTTCGACAGGCTCAGGGACCGAAAGACCACAACATCAAGGAGAAACACGAAGATGGCTGAGATCTTCTATGACGCCGATGCCGACCTGAGCATCGTCCAGGGCAAGAAGGTGGCGATCGTGGGCTACGGCTCGCAGGGTCACGCCCACGCCCAGAACCTGCGCGACTCGGGTGTCGAGGTCGTCATCGCGCTCAAGGAGGGCTCGAAGTCCACCGAGAAGGCGCAGGACGAGGGCTTCGAGGTCAAGTCGGTCGCCGACGCGGCCGAGTGGGCCGACCTCATCATGATCCTGGCGCCCGACCAGCACCAGCGCTCGATCTACAACGAGAGCATCAAGGACAAGCTCACCCCCGGCAAGACGCTGGCGTTCGCGCACGGCTTCAACATCCGCTTCGGCTACATCGAGGCGCCCGAGGGCGTCGACGTGATCCTCGTCGCCCCGAAGGCGCCGGGCCACACGGTGCGCCGCGAGTACGTCGCCGGTCGCGGCATCCCCGACATCATCGCCGTCGAGCGGGATGCCTCGGGCTCGGCGTGGGCGACCGCGCTCTCGTACGCGAAGGCCATCGGCGGCACGCGCGCCGGCGTCATCAAGACGACGTTCACCGAAGAGACCGAGACCGACCTGTTCGGCGAGCAGGCGGTCCTGTGCGGCGGTGTGTCGCAGCTCGTCCAGTACGGCTTCGAGACGCTGACCGAGGCCGGCTACCAGCCGCAGATCGCGTACTTCGAGGTGCTGCACGAGCTGAAGCTGATCGTCGACCTCATGTGGGAGGGCGGCATCGCCAAGCAGCGCTGGTCGGTCTCCGACACGGCTGAGTACGGCGACTACGTCTCGGGCCCCCGCGTCATCGACCCGCACGTCAAGGAGAACATGCAGGCCGTGCTCGCCGACATCCAGTCGGGCGCGTTCGCGAAGCGCTTCATCGACGACCAGGACAACGGCGCCGTCGAGTTCCTCGCGCTGCGCGAGAAGGCCGCTGCCCACCCGATCGAGTCGGTCGGCAAGGACCTGCGTTCGCTCTTCGCCTGGAAGCAGCAGGACGAGGACTACGTCGAGGGCAGCGCCGCGCGCTGATGCACGCTCCGCCTCGCGCGTAGCGCGGGGCTCCAAGAGCCCGGCCCCGGAAGGGGCCGGGCTCTTGCGTTCGGGTGCCGGGCTCGGCCTGACGCAAACATCGGATGTCTGTGTCAGGATGGGAGAGGACGCACAGGCGAAAGGGTGAGTGGGCGAGAATGCGACAGCAGTGGTTCGACGACGCGCGGCTCGGGATGTTCGTGCACTTCGGTCTGTACAGCGCCGCGGCGCGACACGAGTGGGTGCAGAACTACGAACGGCTGACGGACGAGGACTATCGCCAGTACTTCGATCATTTCGATCCCGACCTGTTCGACGCGCAGGCGCTGGCGCGCCGCGCGAAGGCGACGGGCATGGGCTACGTCGTCCTGACCACGAAGCACCACGACGGATTCGCGCTGTGGAACACGGCAGTCAGCGACTTCAACGCGGTCGCCGCGTGCGGCCGCGACCTCGTGCGCGAGTACGTCGACGCGCTTCGGGAGGAGGGGCTGCGTGTGGGTCTCTACCATTCGCTCCTCGACTGGCATCACCCGGACTTCACCGTCGACTGGAACCATCCGCGCCGAGGTGACGACGTCGCGGCGCTCAACCAGGGCCGCGACATGGCGCGCTATCGCGAATTCCTGCACGCGCAGGTGCGCGAGCTGCTCACCGACTACGGCCGGATCGACTACCTCTTCTTCGACTTCACGTCTCCCGAGACCGTGGACGGTCTGGCCGGCAAGGGACCGGAGGACTGGGATGCCGAGGGCCTTCTGGCGATGTGCCGCCGACTCCAGCCCGAGATGCTCGTCAACGATCGCCTCGGCATCCCGGGAGACTTCGTGACGCCGGAGCAGTATCAGCCGACCTCCCCGCTCACGGTCGACGGCGAGCTGCAGGTCTGGGAGGCGTGCCAGACGATGAACGGCTCGTGGGGCTACCACCGCGACAACGCCGACCAGAAGTCTGCGACGCTCCTCGTGCAGATGCTCGCGGACTCGGTGTCGATGGACGGCAACATGCTGCTCAACATCGGCCCGGACGGTCGCGGCGCGATCGCGCCACGGGACGAGCGCACGCTCTCCGAGATCGCGGAGTGGATGCGGCTGCACCGAGGCGCGATCGTCGGCGCGGGGCATGCGGACTTCACGCCTCCGCGGGAGGGCGTCTACACGCGCCGTGGCAGCAAGCTCTACCTGCACCTGCTGTCGTGGCCGCTCGGCTTCGTGCACCTGCCCGACCTCGCCGGCAAGGTGTCGTACGCGCGGTTCCTTCACGACGGGTCGTGGCTGCGCACGTCGGTCGCCGATCCGACGCAGACGGCCGGCAACCTGATCCCGGCGGGGGAGGCGGAGGGCACGCTCTCGATCCACCTTCCGGTCGTGCGGCCCGACGTCGTCGTTCCTGTCGTCGAGCTCACCCTCGATGCGGGCTGAGTGCATCGCGGCGAGCGCAGCAGACAGACGACCGGTGCCCGCGCGAGGACGCACGGACTTAACATCGGATGTTCGGTGCGAGTGGAGTTCGTCGCCCCGTGCCGACGCACCACGCCTCGCTGAGAGTTTCCTCATGAGCGGATCCTTGTCGCGGAGCACACGCGCGTGATGTGATCCTCGCCATGGGAGAACACATGCCTGACAACGCGCCCGACCACGACCTGCCGCCGCTCGCGGACACCCCGCCGCGCTCAGGCCTCAGCCGGCGAAACTTCCTCGTCGGCGCCTCGGCGGCGAGTGTGCTGGCAGCGGCCGGCTGGGGGACCGCGCCCAAGGCCGTCGCTGCGCCCGGCCAGAAGCTGGTCAAGATCGCCATCATGGGCACGTCCGACATCCATGCGAACGCGTTGAACTGGGACTACTACAAGGACGCCGCGTACAGCGACAGCGCGAAGAACGCCATCGGACTCGCGCGGGTGTCGAGCCTGGTGAACCAGGTGCGGGCAGACGTCGGGCGTGAGCGCACGCTGCTGTTCGATGCGGGCGACACGCTGCAGGGCACCCCGCTCGGGTTCTATTTCGCGACGGTGGACCCCGTCACGACGTCGGGCGCCATCCACCCGATGGCCGCACAGTTCAACGCGATCGGCTACGACGCCGTCGCCCTCGGCAACCACGAGTTCAACTACGGCCTGGACTTCCTCGACAACTGGATCTCGCAGCTGGACGCGCCCGCCCTCGCTGCGAACGCCGTGCACGCGGGCACGACGGTGCCCCGCTACGAGCCGTTCGTCATCAAGACCCTGCACGCAGGCCGCGGGCTGCCGCCGATCCGGGTCGGCGTGCTCGGTCTCACCAACCCGGGCATCGTGATCTGGGACAAGGCGAACGTCAGCGGGCAGGTCGACGTGCTCGACGTCGTCGAGTCGGCCGCGCGCTGGGTGCCGGTCATGCGCCGCCGGGGCGTCGACGTCGTCGTGGTGAGCGTGCACGCGGGCGACAGCGGACTGTCGTCGTACGGGAGCGACCTGCCGGTCGAGAACGCGTCGGCGCTGCTGGCGGAGCGGGTGCCCGGCATCGATGTCATCCTGTTCGGTCACGCGCACAACGACGTGCCGCAGCGCATCGTGACCAACACGGCGACAGGCAAGCAGGTCGTGATGAGCGAGCCCGCGAAGTGGGGGCAGCGGCTCAGCGTGTTCGACCTCGACCTCGCGTTCTCACGCGGATCCTGGACGGTGCTGTCGGCGTCGGCGCATTCGGTGAACGCGAACACCGTCGAGGACGACCCCGCGCTGGTGGCGGTCGTCCAGGCGCAGCACGACGCCGTCGTCGCCTATGTCAACACGCCGGTCGCCACGTCCACCGAGACGCTGTCGGCCGCGGAGTCGTGCTGGAAGGACACCGCGATCCTCGACTACGTCAACCACGTGCAGATCGAGACGGTGTCGAAGGCGATCGCGGGCTCGGCCGAGGCATCCCTTCCAATCATCTCGATCGCGGCGCCGTTCAACCGCGCCGCGACGTTCCCCGCCGGTCAGGTGACCATCAGGGATGTCGCGGGCCTCTACATCTACGACAACACGCTGCTGGCATCGGTGCTCACGGGCGCCCAGATCAAGGACTATCTCGAGTACTCGGCGAAGTACTTCCTCACTGTCGCCCCGGACGCACCCATTGCACCGGCGTCGTGGACGAACGCGCTGAACACCCCCGACTACAACTTCGACCAGTTGTCGGGCGTGACCTACGACATCGACATCTCACAGCCGCAGGGCTCACGCATCGCGAACCTGGCGTGGGCGGGTGTGCCCGTCGCGGCCGACCAGCGGTTCGTCGTCGCCGTCAACAACTACCGTCAGTCCGGCGGCGGCGGCTTCCCGCACATCGCGGGCGCACCGGTGGTCTACAACGCCCAGGTCGCGATCCGCGAGGCGATCGTCGCCTACGCGTCGGACACGGGAGTGATCGACCCCGCCGACTTCCACGTCGTGAACTGGAAGCTCGTGCGAGCCGGCACCCCGGTCTTCTGACGGGCGACGCGGCGTATCACCGGGAGGGGCCCGTCACTCAGAGCATCACAGCATCGCCGACCCGGCGGTCACCACGAAAGGAACGGCCATGGACGGCATCGCCCTGATCTTCACGGCCGACCGGCTCCATCGCGAGCGGGCGGTCGCCCTCGATCGCGAGAACGAGATTCTCCACAGCATCGCCGATCGCGGCGCCACCATCACTCCCGTGAGCCCCACGGGGCACGTGATCGCCGGTGCCGGCGTCTGGTTCCGCGGCCTCTTCGCGAGGCCGCGCCAACTGCGATTCTCCTGAATCCGTAGAGACCCGCCGCCCGGGGAGCGGCGGGTCTCACTCTGCCCGTGCCCCGCTCGCCCCCGCTATATGCTCGCCGCATGCCTGCACACCGCCCCGTCGAGATCGCCGTTCAAGATGCCGCGGGTGCGCGGACAGCGCTCGAGGCGGGGGCCACGCGTCTCGAGCTGTGCCAGGCGCTCGACGTCGGCGGCCTGACGCCCTCGCTGGGGACCCTGGAGAGCGTGCTGGCGGCCGTCGATCCGTCGACCGTCAACGTCCTGGTCCGTCCCCGCGGCGGCGGCTTCGTCTACAGCCCCGAAGAGGTCGCGGTGGCGGCGGCCGACATCCGCGCCTGCGTCGAGCGCGGCGCGGGCGGGGTGGTCGTCGGGGCGCTGACGGCAGCGGGAAGCCTCGACGTCGCCACGCTGCGAGCATGGCGGGATGCCGCGGGCTCGGCTGCGCTGGTGTTCCACCGAGCCGTCGATGCCGCCGCCGACCCCGGCGCCGTCTTCGACCAGCTCGTCGCGGAGGGCGTGGACCGTGTGCTCACCTCCGGCGGCGCGACCCGGTCCATCGACGGGCTGCGTGCGCTGGCGGATCTCGCAGCACGGTCGGGCGCTGTCGAGGTCATGGCGGGCGGCGGCGTGCAGCCGGCCGACATCCCGGCACTCTTCGCCGCAGGCGTCGACGCCGTCCACCTGTCGGCACGGTCGCGCATCGCTCGAGACGCGCCGTCCGGGCCCGGGGGCGGTTCCGAGGGGCACGACGTCACCGATGCGGCGATCGTCGCGGCGGCCGTCGCGGCGGCCGCCTGAGGCGCGTCGCCGTTCTGGCGCCGACGTATCACGGCGCCCCGGCGACGCCTCGGAAGCCAGTGGGGCGAAGCCCCCGCATCGGACACCGATCAGAGGAGCCGTCATGAACGTCGAACCGTGGAGCACCGTCGGAGCGGGATCATCCGCCGCGATCGTCCCGGGCATCCAGTTTCTGCTGCGCGCGCACGGCCATGCCGTGACCGTCGATGGTGTGTACGGCCCCGCGACCGCCGCAGCCGTCAGTGCATTCCAGACCGCGCAGGGCGTGCCGTCCGACGGCATCGTGGGCCCCATCACCTGGCCGCGGCTGGTGATCGCAGTCCAACAGGGGTCCACAGGGGACGCCGTCCGCGCCGTCCAGCAGTTCGGGCTGGCACGCTCGCCGGGGGAACCGCCGCTCGTCGTGGACGGGAACTTCGGTCCGATCACCAAAGAACGCGTCGAGTTCTTCCAGGAATCGTGGGGACTCACCCTCGACGGCGTCGCGGGACGCGAGACCTGGTCGTTCTTCAGCACATTCGTGCCGGGGGAGCGCCCCTGGGCGCTCGTGAAGCAGGGGTCATCGCAGGCGACGAACTGGCGCGTGCTCGCCGCTCAGCACCTCCTGCGCGCTCACGGCGCGACCATCGCCGCCGACGGCGCGTTCGGACCCCTCAGCGGTCAGGCTGCGCGCGCCTTCCAGCAGACCCTGCGCGCCGTGGAGATCTCGACCACCCTCGGACAGCTGGACTGGCCGAGCCTCATCATCACGGTGAAGCAGGGCGACGGGCCGGCGGGCGCGAAGGGCGAGGCGGTGCGTGCGGTGCAGACGCTCCTCGCCGGGGTGACGGTCGACGGCGACTTCGGCCCGCAGACCGACGCCGCCGTCCGTGAGTTCCAGCAGGTCTTCCTGCCGCCGGCGGACGGCATCGTCGGCCCGCAGACCTGGCACACGCTGATGCTGCGCCTGTTCGAGTGACACGTCGTCCGCCGAGGGCCGCCGCAACGCCGTTCGGCTCTCGGTGGCGTGCCAGCGCAGCACTACTCTGAGACGGTGACGACCGGACGCGACGACGACGCCCTGACGTGGGACGGCGACGACGACCCCACCCTCGACATCGGCGCGGCCGCCGAGCGCGAGCCTGCACCTGAACCTGACCCCACGGCCGATCCCGCGCCGGAAGCGCCGGCGCAGGCACCGGTGCTTCCGAAGGGCTATACGGCCGTCGGCAGGGGCAGCGAAACGGTGGCGGCCCGGAGCGCGGCGGATGCGGCATCCGTCGACGGCTCCATCTCCGACGTCGCCATTGATGCCGCGCCCGCGCCCGCGCCGGAGGCACGATCGCTCGGCAACGGCACGCTCGTCGCCCTCGGAGTGCTCGGCGGCATCTACGCCCTGTACGCCATCGGCTGGCTCATCGGCGGGCTGCGACTGCAGGGCCGCGCACAGTATCTGGTGCTCGACGTGATGTACCAGGGGAGCCTGTGGCTCGCCGTGCTCGCGCCCGTGCTGTGGTTCGCGACGACCTTCCTGCTCACGCGCCGCTCACGGGCATGGGTGCGGTTCGCGTGGCTGGCGGTGGGCGTGATCGTGCTGCTGCCCTGGCCCTTCGTGATGATCGGGGCGATCGGACAATGAACGAGACCGTGACTCCCGCACCTTCTGCGGACGACGCCGGCGCGTCGCGAGCCTCCGGCCCCGCCACGAACACCCCCGCAGCCGCGACGCGGAGGGGCAGGACGCCCACCTGGCTCGTCGCCACGATCGCGGGCATCATCGGCCTGTTCTACGCGTACGCGGTGTGGAACGCGATCGGCAACCTGGTCGCCACCCTCCAGGTGTTCGCCGACGCGGGCCTCACGCTCAACGCGCTCGGCTGGTTCATCTGGATCTTCGCCGCGGTGTTCCCCCTGATCGTGTGGGGCGGTGCCTTCGCGATCGGATATCGGCGTGCGCCGCACGAGCTGCTGCTCGTGATGCTCACCGGCCTCGCGTTGGTCGCGGTGTTCTGGTTGAACGTCGTGGCGTACACCACGCTCAACTCGGCCTCCTTCCTCGGCTGAATCTCCCGACGCCTGAAGCCGTCGCCGCCGGGGCGGGCCCGCGTCACACGGTCGGGCGGGCCGCCACACGGGCGGTAGGCTGGCACAGGCCTCGCCCCCGACGGCGTGCGGCGCGGCATCCGGTCTGCCCTGCTCCGCGCGCTCGCGCACCGCCCCCAAAGGAACCACCCGTGCCGAAGCCTGTCGTCCTCATCGCCGAAGAACTCTCTCCCGCCACGATCGACGCCCTGGGCCCGGACTTCGACGTGCGCCACGTCGACGGCACCGACCGCCCGGCACTGCTGGCGGCGCTCGCCGACGCGAACGCGGTGCTGATCCGCTCGGCGACCAAGGTCGATGCCGAGGCGATCGCCGCGGCTCCCGTCCTCAAGGTGGTCGCGCGCGCCGGCGTCGGACTCGACAACGTCGACATCAAGACGGCCACGACGGCCGGCGTCATGGTCGTGAACGCGCCGACGTCGAACATCATCTCGGCGGCCGAGCTGACCGTCGGACACATCCTCAGCCTCGCCCGCCGCATCCCGGCCGCGCACGCATCGCTGGCCGGTGGCGCCTGGAAGCGCAGCTCGTACACCGGCACGGAGCTCTTCGAGAAGACTGTCGGCATCATCGGCCTGGGTCGCATCGGCGCCCTCATCGCGGCGCGGCTCCAGGCGTTCGGCGTCTCGGTCGTCGCCTACGACCCCTACGTCACCCCGACGCGCGCGCAGCAGCTCGGCGCGCAACTCCTCGAACTCGACGACCTGCTCGCGCAGAGCGACTTCGTCACGATCCACATGCCCAAGACGCCCGAGACCACGGGCATGATCGGCACCGACCAGTTCCGCCTCATGAAGAAGACGGCGTTCGTCGTCAACGTCGCCCGCGGGGGCCTCATCGACGAGGAGGCGCTGTACACGGCACTGACCACCGGCGAGATCGCCGGCGCCGGGCTCGATGTCTTCACGAGCGAGCCGCCGGCACCCGACGGCACGGCGTTCCCGCTGCTGAGCCTGCCGAACGTCGTCGTCACGCCGCACCTGGGCGCCTCGACCGACGAGGCGCAGGAGAAGGCGGGCGTCTCGGTCGCGAAGTCCGTCAAGCTCGCGCTCGAGGGCGACCTCGTGCCCGACGCCGTCAACGTCGCGGGCGGTGTCATCGACCCGTTCGTGCGCCCCGGCATCTCGCTCGTCGAGCAGCTCGGTCAGTTCTTCACGGGTCTGGCGCACAGCGCCCTCACGAGCCTGGACATCGAGGTGCGCGGCGAGCTCGCGGCCTACGACGTCAGCGTCTACCGGCTGGCCGCCCTCAAGGGCATCCTCGCCAACGTGGTCAGCGAGAACGTCTCGTACGTGAACGCGCCGCTCTTCGCCGAGCAGCGGGGCATCGAGACGCGGCTGATCGTCGAAGCCGAGAGCCCGCTCTACCGCAACATCACGATCCTCCGCGGCACGCTCGCCGACGGCTCCGTGCTCACGATCGCCGGCACGCTCGCCGGCACGCGCATGGTCCCCAAGGTGGTCGGCATCAACGGCTACGAGATCGAGGTGCCCATCGAGCGCCACCACCTCGTCATGCGGTACGCCGACCGTCCCGGAATCGTCGCGATCTACGGCCAGAAGCTCGGCAGCGCCGGCATCAACATCGCCGGGCTTCAGGTGGCGCAGGCCGACGCGAGCGGGCGCGCCCTCTCGGTGCTGACCGTCGACTCGCCGGTCCCCGAGGAGCTTCTCGACGAGATGCGCGAGTCGGTGGGCGCCGACCTGTTCCGTCGCATCGAGGTCACCGAGGACTGAACGGTGGCACCGGGGGAGGCATCCGTGAAGGCGGCCGCTCCCGTGGGCGCGTCCGGCGTGAGCCCCGTCTTCCGCAGCCTGGCGTTCGAGGGACTGTCGCGGTTCGACTACGGCGACGTGATTCTCGTATCCAAGCCGCCGCGCAGCACCGACGATCCGCGAGTCTGGGCCGAGACCCTGTTCCGGCCGTCGTCTGCGCCCGCGTGGGTGAAGGCTGCGATGGGGCTGCGCATGGCGCTCGCCCCGCTCCTCGGGCTGCAGGCCGCGCCGCGCGGGGTGTTCGACGTCCGCGAGGTGGTGGGCGAAGAGGCGCTCATCGAGTACGCCGACAAGCACCTCACCTTCCGCTGCGCAGTGGGGGTGGATGCCGCGGCCGCCGTCGTGCGCGTTACCACGGTTGTGACGTTCAACGACTGGCGCGGCCGCGTGTACTTCTCTCCGGTCTCACTGGCGCACCCGCTCGTCGTGCACGCGATGCTCCGTCGTGCCCGTCGCGCCCTCACCCGACGCTGAACCGCGACGCGAACGCTGCACTTTCCTGCGAGCGCGCCGTCGCGAAGTGGCGCGCTCGCAGGTGAGTGCAGCGCTCGGTGAGCTCAGCCCCGCGTCGCGCCCTCGACCAGGGCGATGAGCGCGTCGAGGGCAGCACCGCGGGGGACGGGTCCCGGGATCGACCCGCCCGCCAGGGCGTTGTTGAAGTAGAGGCCGTCGCTGACCAGCATCACCAGGTCGAGGGCCACCGCGTCCTTCGTGTGCGGGCGCAGGGCCGCGGCCCATTGCTCCCGGACGTCTCGCAGCGCATCGCTGGCGACCGCATCCCCGCCCTGAGCCAGCCGTGAGGTGGCCAGAATGGCGCGGTCGATCGGATCGTTGGCCATCACCGAGGTGCGCAGGAAGTAGGCGATCGGCCCTTCGGGCGCGGCGGCCATGACGGCGACATCGTCGGCGACGAGGGTCCGCAGGCGATCGATGATCGCCGACTCGAGCGACTCCTTCGTGCCGAAGTGGTAGAGCAGCCCGCCTTTCGACACGCCTGCCGCCTTGGCGGTGGCGTCCATGGTCGCCGCTCGCTCGCCCTCCTCGATGAGGATCTGCTCGAAGGCGTCGAGCACCTTCTCGCGGGCGAGGGGAGGACGACTCATGGCGTCGATCGTATCGACAGGGGCTGCCGCATCCTGATACTATACCGGCTGGACGGTATAGAAATGATGACTCTCACACAAGAACTCTCGCTCGCCGACGCTCAGGGACGCCGGGTCGGCTGGCGCGGCTGGGCGGCGCTCGTCGTGCTCATGCTGCCCGTGCTCCTCGTCTCGGTGGACAACACCGTGCTGAGCTTCGCCCTGCCGTCGATCGCGCTCGAGCTGGGGCCGTCGAGCGCGCAGCAGCTCTGGATCATCGACGCCTATCCGCTGGTGCTGGCCGGGCTGCTCGTCACCATGGGGACGCTCGGCGACCGGTTCGGGCGACGGCGGATGCTGCTGATCGGCGCGACCGGATTCGCTGCGGTCTCGGTGCTCGCCGCTTTCGCCCCGAGCGCCGCATGGCTGATCGCCGCGCGCGCCGGCATGGGCGTGTTCGGTGCGATGCTGATGCCCTCGACGCTGTCGCTGCTGCGCAGCATCTTCACCGACCGCGACCAGCGCCGCCTCGCGATCGCCGTATGGGCCGCCATGTTCTCGGCCGGCGCGGCGCTCGGCCCGATCGTGGGGGGACTCCTCCTCGAGCACTTCGCATGGGGTTCGGTCTTCCTGCTCTCGGTGCCCGTGCTCATTCCGCTGCTGGTGCTCGCGCCGCTGCTCGTTCCCGAGAGCCGCGATCCGAAGCCCGGCCGCATCGACCCGGTGAGCATCGCCCTCTCGATGGCGACGATGATCCCCGTCGTCTACGGCATCAAGGAGCTCGCCGTGCACGGGTTCACGCTCGCTGCGTGGCTTCCGATGGTCGCCGGACTGGGCTTCGGTGTGCTGTTCGTGCGGCGGCAGCTGCGGGCGCGCACGCCGATGCTCGACATGCGGCTGTTCCGTCGCGGCACCTTCAGCGGCGCGCTGATGGTGAACCTCCTCAGCGTCATCGCTCTGGTCGGGTTCCTCTTCTTCGTGGCGCAGCATCTGCAGCTCATCGTCGGCCTCTCGCCGATGCAGGCGGGCCTCGCGCTCGTGCCCGGCCTCGCGATGATGATCGTCGCCGGCCTGGCCGTCGTGCCGATCTCCAAGAAGTGGCCCGCTCGCGTCGTCGTTCCGGTGGCGCTCGTGTTCTCGGTCGCAGGGTACGTGACCGTGGCCTTCGCCACGGGGCCGGAGAGCATCGGAGCCCTCGTGGCGGCCTTCGTCTCCCTCGGCATCGGCATCGGCGCGGCCGAGACGGTCTCTAACGAGCTGGTGCTCTCCAGCGCTCCGCCTGCGAAGGCGGGTGCCGCGAGCGCGGTCTCCGAGACCGCATACGAACTGGGTGCGGTGCTGGGCACGACCGTGCTGGGCGGCATCCTCACCGCGCTCTACCGGACGAACCTCGTCGTGCCCGAGGGAGTCCCGGATGCCGCGGCCGGGGCCGCGTCGGAGACCCTCGCCGGTGCGGTGCACGCTGCGGGCGAGATCGGCGGCAACACTGGGGAGGCGCTCTTCGAGGCGGCAGCGGCCGCCTTCGACGCCGGGGTCACCGTCACCGCGCTGATCGGCGCCGTCCTGGTCGTGGTCGCGGGGGTCATCGCGGCCACTACCCTGGGAGGATCCCGCCAGAAGTCGTAGGAGCACTATGTCGCGCGTCGTGAAGCTGGCCGTCATCCCGGGTGACGGCATCGGTCCGGAGGTCATCGCCGAGGCGGAGAAGGTGCTGGATGCCGCGGCCGCGGGCAGCGGCATCCGTTTCGAGAAGTCTCGATTCTCGTTGGGCGCCGGCCGCTTCCTCGACACCGGCGACACGCTGACTGCCGACGACCTCGAGGCGATCAAGGCGCACGACGCGATCCTGCTCGGTGCGGTCGGGGGAGTCCCGGGCGATCCCCGCCTCAAGAACGCCAACATCGAGCGCGGAATGCTGCTCAAGCTGCGGTTCGAGCTCGACCACTACGTCAACCTGCGGCCGTCGAAGCTGTACCCGGGGGTGCCCGGACCGCTCGCCGCACCGGGCGACATCGACTTCGTCGTCGTCCGCGAGGGCACCGAGGGGCCGTACGTCGGCAACGGCGGATCGATCCGCACCGGCACCCCGCACGAGGTGGCCAACGAGACCTCCGTGAACACCGCGTTCGGCGTCGAGCGGGTCGTGCGCTACGCGTTCGACCTGGCCGAGCGTCGCCGCAAGAAGCTCACGCTCGTGCACAAGACGAACGTGCTCGTCCACGCCGGCGGCATCTGGAAGCGCCTCGTCGACGAGGTCGCGCTCGAGCACCCCGACGTGACCGTAGACTATGTGCACGTCGACGCGGCCACCATCTACCTGGTCACGAACCCGAGTCGCTTCGACGTGATCGTCACCGACAACCTCTTCGGCGACATCCTCACCGACTTGGCCGGCGCCGTCACCGGTGGCATCGGCCTCGCAGCCTCGGGGAACATCAATCCCGACGGCGCGTTCCCGTCGATGTTCGAGCCCGTGCACGGATCGGCGCCCGACATCGCCGGCCAGCAGAAGGCCGATCCCACGGCCGCGATCCTCTCCGTCTCACTGCTGCTCGACCATCTCGGGCTCCAGGACGAGGCCCGCCGCGTCACGACCGCGGTCGAGGAGGATCTTGCCGCACGCGGCTCCGACGCGGGCGCGACCCGCACGACGACGCAGATCGGCGACGCGATCGTCGCCCGGCTCCAGGCGTAACCTGAGATCACGTCGTCCTACCGACAGAGGATTCCACCCATGACCATCGACCTTCCCCTCCAGGCGCCCTCGGCCGCAGGCCTCGTCTGGAACGTCACCCGGAACACCGAGGCGACGCCCGATGCCGAGCGCGAGGCGATCCTCGCCGATCCCGGCTTCGGACAGCACTTCACCGACCACATGGTCGACATCTGCTGGTCCGAGAAGGGCGGATGGCACCGGCCGCGCGTCCAGCCGTACGGCCCGATCCCGCTCGACCCGGCTGCGGCCGTGCTGCACTACTCGCAGGAGATCTTCGAGGGACTGAAGGCCTATCGCCACGCGGACGGGTCGATCTGGACGTTCCGTCCCGACCGCAACGCGGCGCGCCTGCAGCGCTCGGCTCAGCGCCTCGCTCTGCCGGAGCTGCCCGCCGAGTACTTCCTCGAGTCGCTGCGCGAGCTGATCGCCGTGGATGGCGCGTGGGTTCCCACCGCCGCCGAGACAAGCCTCTACCTGCGCCCCTTCATGTTCGCGAAGGAGGCGTTCCTGGGAGTCCGCGCGGCGAAGAAGGTCGGGTACTACCTCATCGCCAGCCCCGCCGGAGCGTATTTCGCCGGGGGCGTGCAGCCCGTCAACATCGCCCTGTCGAGCCGCTACGCGCGCGCCGGAAAGGGCGGCACAGGCGCGGCGAAGACGGGCGGCAACTACGCGTCGAGCCTGCTGCCGCAGGCCGAGGCGTACGAGAAGGGCTGCCAGCAGGTGCTCTTCCTCGACGACGGCTACATCGAGGAGCTCGGGGGCATGAACCTCGTCCTCGTGACGGACGACGGCCGCCTCATCACCCCGGAGTCGGACTCGATCCTCGAGGGCATCACGCTGGCGTCGGTGCTGCAGCTGGCACAGGATCGCGGGCTCGTCGTCGAGCAGCGCAAGGTCTCGATCGACGAGTGGCGCGAGGGCGCGGCATCCGGCTCCATCGTGGGCGCGTTCGCGTGCGGCACGGCGGCGGTCATCGTGCCGATCGGCAAGCTCGTGGCCGACGACTACGAGATCGTGCATGAGGGCGATGCGGCGTCCGAGCTGGCGCTGTCGCTGCGCGAGGAGCTCACCGGCATCCAGTACGGGCGCGTGGCCGATCGCCACGGGTGGCTGACGCGCCTCGACGGCTGATCACTGGTTCTCCGGATGCCCCGGGCCGGCGCGCTCCGCGGGCTCGGGGCTTTCTCCGTCGGGGGCTGTCCGTGTCGGACCGGGTGGCTAGGCTGATCCGGTGAGGATCGCGCGCTTCAGCCACAACGACGCCATCAAGTTCGGGATCGTCGACGAGGGCGAGCTCGTCGTCCTCGCCGGTGACCCGATGTTCGCCGGGTACGACACGACGGGGGAGCGGGTTCCGCTCGCGGATGTCGCGCTGCTGGCACCGGTCATCCCTCGCTCGAAGCTCGTCTGCGTCGGCCGCAACTATCGCGATCATGCGGCAGAGCTCGGCAACGACGTCCCCACGGCACCGATGCTCTTCTTCAAGCCCAACACCACGGTGGTCGGCCCCGGCGACGCCGTGGTGCTGCCGAAGGGGTCCGACTTCATCAGCTTCGAGGGCGAGCTGGCGGCGGTCATCGGCCGCATCGCGAAGAACGTGCCGGCAGAGAACGCGCTCGACTACGTCTTCGGCTACACGATCGCCAACGACCTCACCGCTCGGGACTGGCAGAAGTCCGACGGACAGTGGGCCCGCGCGAAGGGCTTCGACACGTCGTGCCCGCTCGGCCCCGCCATCGAGACGGATTTCGACGTCGACGGACCCGCCGTGATCACCACGCGCCTGAACGGAGAGGTGCGACAGCAGGGCCCCATCAGCGACATGATCTTCTCGCTCGCCGACGTGATCGCGTTCGCCTCGGCGGCGTTCACGCTGCTGCCGGGGGACGTGATCCTCACCGGAACCCCGGCCGGCGTCGGCCAGATCGTCGCGGGCGACACCGTGGAGGTCGAGATCACCGGCCTCGGCATCCTGCGCAACTCGGCGAGAGATGCGTGAGACGACCCGAGATGCGTGACGCGGCCCGTGAAGCCTGACGAGGTCGGCAGCGCACCGCACGCCGATCCTGTCGGGGTGAGGACCGACAGCGGGACGACCGCCGAAGAGGTGGCCGGCGTCCAGCGGCGCACCGTCTGGGTTCTCTCGCTCGGTCAGGTGCTCGGCGGACTGGCCTTCGGCGCCACGCTGTCGCTCGGTGCCGTGCTCGCGGCCGAACTCTCGGGCGAGGACGCATTCTCGGGGCTCGCCGCGGCGGCGGTGACCTTCGGCACGGCGATGACGGCCGTGCCGCTCGCCGCGATCGCCCGCCGGCGCGGGCGCCGGCGCTCGCTCACGACGGGCATGGCGGTCGCCCTCGTCGGCGTGGGACTGGTGATCGTCGCCGTCTCGCTGCGGGCGTTCCCGCTGCTGCTCGTCGGCTTCCTCATCATCGGCGCGGGCCAGGCGGCCAACCTGCAGTCGCGCTTCGCGGCCGCAGACCTCGCCACGGATGCCTCGCGCGGTCGCGATCTGTCGATCGTGGTGTGGGCGACGACCGTGGGCGCCGTGCTCGGCCCGAACCTCACCGGCCCCGGGGAGATCATCGGCGGCGCGATCGGCATGCCGCCGCTGACGGGACCGTACCTGTTCACCCTCGTCGCACAGGGACTCGCCATCGTGCTGTACCTCGTCGCCATGAGGCCGGATCCGCTGCTCCTCGCACAGCGTGTCGTCGCGTCGGCGCGGGCAGAAAGCCGCACCATCGCCAAGGCCGATCGGCCGGTCGCCGCCCGCTACGCGATCTTCGCGGTGGCGGCTGCGCACGGCACGATGGTGTCGGTAATGGCCATGACGCCGGTGCACCTGGCGCATCTGACCCACGGTGCGACCGAGGCCGCGACGCTCTCGATCATCGGGCTGACGATCAGCCTCCACATCGCGGGGATGTACGTGCTCTCGCCGGTCTTCGGCATCCTCGCCGACAAGGTCGGACGTGTGCCGACGATCCTCATCGGGCAAGTGCTGCTCGTCGCGGCCCTCCTCACCGCCTCGTTCGGGCAGCTCTCGACGACAGCGGTGACGGTCGCGCTCGTGCTCCTCGGTCTGGGGTGGAGCGCATCGACCGTGGCCGGTTCGACCCTGCTCACCGAATCGTCGTCGGAGGCGCTGCGCACCCGGCGTCAGGGCATCAGCGACTTCACCATGAGCATCGTGGGCGGCCTCGGCGCGATCGCGGCCGGCGCGGTGCTCGGCGGGATCGGGTACGGGGGCCTCGCCCTCGTGGTGCTGGTGCTGGTCGCGGCATCGGTGCTGCTCGCGCCGCTGGGCTGGCGGGCGTCGCGGCGCCCCGCACCGGTGGGCGACGCGCCTGCCGGTGGCTAACGGGGCGGCGCAGGTCGGGCGGAGCCTCTGCTTCGTCGTTCCTCGCCTCGTCGGCCCCGTGGCCGCGGGCGGTGTCAGTGACCGAGCGCGGCGAGAGCCAGGTCGACGTCGTCCTCGTCGTTGAAGACGTGGAACGCGACGCGGGCGCGCCCTGACCGTCCGGACGCAGTGATGCCCGCAGACATCAGCCGGCCGAGGTCGCACCCCTCCGGGTCGTCCCAGGCGACGATCGCCGACGCGCGCTCCGGCTCGGCGATGCCGAGCCCGGCGCGGAACGCGGCGGCGAGGCCCGTCGCGTGCGCATGGAGTTCCCCCGGATCGAGCGCGGCGAACAGCGCCAGCGCGGGCGCCGCCCCGACGAACGCCTGCCACGCGGGCGACACGTCGAACCGCCGCGCGTCGGGGGCGAGGTCCACCTCGCCGCCGTAGCAGGACGCCCACGGATCCTCGCCCGCGTACCATCCGGCGTTGACGGGGGTCATCCGTGCGGCGAGCCGGTCCGAGACGGTCAGGAACGACACCCCTCGCGGCGCGCAGAGCCATTTGTAGGCATGACACACCACGGCATCGAAAGCGGATGCCTCGACCGGCAGCCATCCGACGGCCTGGGTCGCGTCGCACAGCGTGAGGGCGTCGTGCGCGGCAGCGGCCGCGACGATGGCCGCGGCATCCGCCACCTCACCCGTGGCCGACTGGACCACCGAGAACGCGACGAGCGCCGTGCTGGGCCGCACGTGCGCGGCGAGGTCGTGAAGGGGAGCCGTCCGCACGACGAGATCGCGGCCGGAGTGCACGAAGGGCAGCACCATCGACGAGAACTCGCCGTCGGGGACGAGCACCTCGGCGCCGTGGGGGAGAGCCGATGCCACCATCCCGGCAGCGACGGAGGTCTGCGAGCCGATCGCCACGCGGTCCGCGCCGACGGCGACCAGTGACGCGAACAGTCCTCGCGAACGCTCGACGGCGGCGCAGTAGGCGGCGAGGTCCGGGCGACCGGCTCCGGCGGCATCGAGGTCGGCGATCACGGCGCGGCGGGTCGCCCGGCTGGGCAGGCCGACCGTGCAGGCGGCGAGGTAGTCGCGGCCGGCGAACTCGCGTCGTGCGGCGTCGAGCGCGGCCGAGTGGGCGATCGTGGGCATGCCACCAGCGTGACGGCGACGATTCCCTGCGTCTACGGCCGGTGTTCCATGAGAAACATAACTCGAGATTATGATTTGGTCATGACCGACGTCTTCGAGGACGATCCCGGCTTCGACGCCCGCGAGCTGCGGGTCGTGAAGGCCGTCGCCGACGCCGGGTCGATCACCGGCGCGGCCCTCACGCTGGGCTACAGCCAGCCGGCCGTCAGCCAGCAGCTCAAGCGTCTCGAGCAGCGCCTCGGGATCGCCATCGTCGAGCGGGTCGGACGCAGCGTCCGGCTCACCGATGCGGGACGGATCCTCGCGCGGCACGCACCGGCAGTGACCACGGCGCTGGATGCAGCGGCCGGCGAGCTCGCCGAGCTGCGCGGCCTCCGCGCCGCACGCGTGCGGCTGGTCGCCTTCCCGTCCGCGTCGCCCACGATCGTGCCGCGCCTGCTGGCGGACCTCGCGCAGCGGCATCCGGGGATCTCTCTCACGTACGTCGAGGCCGAGCCGCCGGAAGCCGTCGAGGCGGTGCGCGAGGATCGCACCGACATCGCCCTCACGTTCAGCTACCCGGGCGATCGGGACGACCCGCACGGTTCCAGCGCGCGCGGGCTCTCGGTGCACACCGTCGGCGCGGACGAGCTGCTCGCCGTCCTGCCCACCGGCCATCCTGCGGCGGGCCCGGCCGCCCTCGACGTCGGCATGCTCGCCGACGAAGACTGGATCGCGGGATGTCCTCGCTGCCGCGGTCACCTGCTCGAGCTGTGCGATCGCGCCGGCTTCTCGCCGCGCATCGCGTTCGAGACGGACAACTTCGTTGCCGTCGAGGGCCTGGTCGCCCAGGGCATCGGCGTGGCGACGCTGCCCAGGATGGCTGTCGAGTCGTTCCCGCTCCTTCCCGGTGTCGCGATCGTGCCTCTGCCGGCCGGCGAGCAGCGGCGCATCCACACCGTGACGGCTCGAGGTGCCGATCGCGTGCCCGCGGTACGCGCGACGCTCGACGCCCTGGGGCGTCTCATCGAGCGCGGCGCCGACGAGCACGCTTCCGCGGCATCCGCTCGTCCCGCGGCACCGACGGGCGCGGCTGCTGCTGACTAAACTCTCACCCGATGCCTTCTTCGCCTGATCCCCGCACCACGACCGCCACCGGCGCCGACGTCCGCGTCCGCTTCTGCCCGTCGCCCACCGGACTGCCGCACGTCGGTCTGATCCGCACCGTCCTGTTCAACTGGGCCTACGCGCGTCACAACGGCGGCAAGCTGGTGTTCCGGATCGAAGACACCGACTCCGCCCGCGACAGCGAGGAGAGCTACCTGCAGCTCCTGGACGCGCTGCGGTGGTTGAAGATCGACTGGGACGAGGGCGTCGAGGTGGGCGGGCCTCACGCGCCGTACCGGCAGTCCGAGCGCCACGACATCTACCGCGAGGTGCTCGACCGCCTCATCGCCGCGGGGGCCGTGTACGAGAGCTACTCGACGGCCGAAGAGATCGACGCGCGCAACGAGGCCAACGGCCGCGCGAAGCAGCTCGGCTACGACAATCACGACCGCGGCCTCACCGACGAGCAGAAGGCCGCGTTCCGCGCAGAGGGGCGTGAGCCGGCCTGGCGTCTGCGCGTCCCCGATGAGGACCTCACCTATGTCGACCTCATCCGCGGCGAAGTGACGTTCCCGGCCGGATCGTTCCCAGACTTCGTGCTGGTGCGGGCCGGGGGAGTGCCGCTGTACCCCTTCGTGAACCCCGTCGACGATGCGCTGATGGGCATCACGCACGTCATCCGTGGCGAAGATCTCATGCCGTCGACGGCGCGCCAGCTCGCGCTGTACGGGGCACTCGTGGATGCCGGCATCACGACGTTCATCCCGCGCTTCGCGCACATGCCTCTCGTGCTGGGCGAGGAGGGGAACAAGAAGCTCTCGAAGCGCGATCCGAAAGCTGACCTGTTCCTGCAGCGTGAGAAGGGCTTCATCCACGAGGGGCTGCTCAACTATCTCGCCCTGCTCGGCTGGTCGATCGCACCGGACCGCGACGTCTTCTCGCTCGAGGAGCTCATCGCCGCGTTCGACATCGTCGATGTCAACCCGAACCCGGCCCGGTTCGACCAGAAGAAGGCGGAGTCGATCAACGGCGACCACATCCGGATGCTGGAGCCCGCGGACTTCGCCGAGCGCCTGGTCCCCTACCTCTCCGCCGCCGGCCTGATCGACGCGAACCCCACCCCGACGCAGGCGGCGATGCTCGCGGCGGCCGCTCCGCTCGTTCAGGAGCGGATGCAGCTGCTGGGCGAAGCGCCCGCGCTGCTGGGCTTCCTGTTCACCGATGTCGGGAGCTACCAGGAGGACGCTTTCGCATCCCTGCCGGTGAACGCGAACGAGGTGCTCGTCGCGTCGGTCGGCGCACTCGAGCGGGTGCCCGACAGCGACTTCACCGCCGCAGCCGTGCAGGACGCCCTCGCCGTCGCCCTCATCTCGCCGATCGAGGACGGCGGCCTCGGTCTGAAGCCGCGCGTCGCGTACGGCCCGCTGCGCCTCGCGCTGAGCGGACGCCGCATCTCGCCGCCGCTGTTCGAGTCGATGGAGCTGCTCGGCAAGCCCGAGTCGATCCGCAGGTTGCGCGCCTTGGCCGACGCGCGCGGCTGACGCCTCGGTTTGGAGCACGCGCCGGCGTCGCGTAGACTCATTCCTCGGCACGGCTTCGGCTGACAGCCTTGGGGTATGGTGTAATTGGCAACACGGCGGTTTCTGGTACCGTTGTTCTTGGTTCGAGTCCAGGTACCCCAGCCAACGAGAAAACCCCCGCTGAGCGGGGGTTTTTCGTTTCTCTGAAGGCTTTGTCCGCTCGGCCGCTGGATGCCCCGCACCGGCCGCCGTCCCGGTTGCGCGGAGTGGCCGTCAGGCAGTGATCCGGGCGGATGCCTCAGCCTGCGGCGTCTGCCAGCACCTCGGTCGCGGCATCCCGTCCCAGCGCGAAGTAGTCCGGGTTGTCGTCGCTGTGGGCGAGGAGCATGGCAGCCACCGCGGCGGCCCACGCATGGGCGCGGATCCAGACGGCGGCGTCGTAGTGCGAGCCGGCCGCGGCGATGAATCGGGACCGGCCGGCGCCGTCGAACGCGAGCCACGCGACCGCGAGGTCGTACGCCGGATCGCCGGCGGTCACGTCGCCGAAGTCGATGATGCCCACCAGTCGACCCTCGTGCGAGACGAGGTTTCCGGGGTGCAGGTCGCCGTGGATCCAGACCGGTGGCCGGTCCCACGGGGCGGCCTCGAGGCCCCGGCGCCAGACGTCCTCGAATGCGGTGGCGGCTTCCGCGTCCAGCGTGCCTGCCGCGCGGAGGGCGTCGAATCGTTCCGCGATCGCCTCGGAACGCCCCGCCAGTGGGACACCGCGGAACGGGTTCATCGGATACTCCTCAGGCGCGTCGACGTGGAGCGCGTCGAGCGCGCGGGCGAGCGTCGGCGCCCATGATCCGCGTGCGGCGCGTGACTCATCCATGGCGCGTTCGCCTTCCATCCACGGCACGACCGACCACGGCCATGGATAGCCCGCAGCGGGGACGCCGTCGACGACGGGCAACGGGACACGCACTCCGGTCGGCGCGAGTTGCTCGGCCACGCCTGGCAGCACGGCCTGCTCGTGCCGGACGAGCGGCGCGGCCAGCGCACGGCGGGGCAGGCGCACGGCATGGGCGTGCCCCAGGCGCCACACTTCGCTGTCCCAGCCCTCGGCGATCTTCACGAGTGGGAGGTCCGCCGCATCGGGGATGTCATCGAGGGCTTGGGCCACCAGCAGCGCGCGGACCAGGCCGCTGTCGATCGCGATCTCGGCGGCGGGCTTGTCGGGCACCGTACGAAGATACTCGGTCACCGCCCGAAGATACTCGCCGAGTGTTTGCACCATGGTTGTGTTTATGTTGATATGTGTTGTATTGTGTGGGAATCCAACGGAGGGTTGTGCAGATGTACGCAACGGAGCGCCACGAGCAGATCGAGCGCCTGCTGGCCGCGCAGGGCCGCGTGAGCGTCGTCGACCTCGCGGACCGCTTCGAGGTCACCACCGAGACCATCCGCCGCGACCTCGACCACCTCGAGTCCGCGGGCGCACTGCGCCGGGTGCACGGCGGAGCCGTGGGACCCGAGCGCGGGAGCACGCGAGAGCCTTCACTGGCCGAGCGACGCGACCACCACGGCACAGCCAAGGAGGCGATCGGCCGGCGGGCGCTGGACGCGCTCGGCCGCGACTTCACCGGCTCGGTGTTCCTCGACGCCGGCACGACCACCGCGGCGGTCGCTTCGGCGCTCGTTCCGCGCCTCGCTGACGCTCCCATCGAGGTCGTCACCCACTCGCTCACTCTCGGCAACGCCCTCGCCGGCGTCCCCGGCGCCTCACTCTCCTTCGTGGGCGGGCGAGTGCGTGGGCTCACGGCCGCCGCCGTGGGCGCCGATACCGTGCAGGCGATCGGGGGGATGCGGCCGGATGTCGCCTTCGTCGGCACCAATGGTGTGTCGGCGTCCTTCGGTCTCAGCACGCCAGACCCCGACGAGGCGGCCGTGAAGCGCGCGATCGTCGCATCAGCACGACGCGTCGTGGTCGTCGCCGACGCCGAGAAGCTGGGAGCGGAACTGCTCGTGGGGTTCGCGTCGCTGTCGGATGTGGATGTGCTCGTCACGGATGCCGCACCCGACCCCGAACTGGCGGACGCGCTCGCGGATGCCGACGTGGAGGTCTGGCTCGCATGATCGTCACGCTGACCGCCAACCCCTCGCTCGACCGCACCGTTGTGCTGCCCGCTCCGCTACAGGTCGGCGATGTCCAGAGTGCTGATTCGGCGCGGGAGGATGCCGGCGGCAAGGGCATCAACGTCGCCCGCGCGGTCGCCGCCGCGGGTGAGGGCTGCCTCGCCGTCCTGCCTCTCGCTGCGGGGGACCCGTTCGAGGCGGCGCTCCAGCTGGCCGCTCTCCGTACCCAGCCGGTGCCCGTCGCCGGTCACGTCCGCGCGAACCTCGCGATCACGGATCCTGCCGGCGTCACGACGAAGCTCAACCTGCCGGGAGCCGAGCTGTCGGCTGACGAGGCAGCCGCGGTCGTCGACGCCGTCGTGAGCGCATCCGCCGGCGCCTCCTGGCTCGTCCTCGCCGGCTCGCTGCCTCCCGGTGTCACCGAGGACTTCTACGTGCGAATCACCCGTGCGGTGCGCGCCGCCCACGGCACCGCCGCCCCATCCATCGCGGTCGACGCGTCGGGTCCGGCTCTGGCGGCCGTGGTCGCCGACGGCGCCCCCGACCTCATCAAGCCCAACGACGACGAGCTCGGCGAGCTTGTCGCCACGCCGCTCGACGGCGCCGACACCGCCGCCGTCCTCGGGGTCGCGCGATCACTGGTGCCGGCCCGCGTGGGCGCCGCCCTCATCACGCTCGGCTCTCGCGGCGCACTGCTGGTCACCGCCGATGGCGCCTGGCTGGCGCGGCCGCCACGGATCCAGGTCCGCAGCACCGTCGGGGCGGGCGACAGCTCCCTCGCCGGCTACGTGCTCGCCGCGACGAGGGGAGCCGACAGCGAGGAGCGGCTGCGCCTCGCCATCCGCTACGGCGCGGCCGCGGCATCCCTCCCCGGTACGCAAGCGCCGACCCCCGCAGATCTTCCGTCGGACGACGTGCTCGTCGCCCGGCTCGCCTAGAACCCACCCCACGACCGCAGGAGGTCACCGTGTCCGACACCATCACCCCAGGCCTGGTCAGCCTCGACGTGCCGCTCGGCGCGGCGAAATCCGACGTCATCCGCTCCCTCGCCGCACGCGTGGTCGCCGAGGGCCGGGCGACGGACGCCCAGGCGCTCTTCGACGACGCGTGGGCCCGCGAAGAGAAGGACGAGACCGGGCTTCCCGGCGGCATCGCCATCCCGCACGCCAAGAGCGCGGCCGTCACCACCCCGTCGCTCGCCTTCGCCCGCCTCAGTCCGGGGGTCGACTTCGGCGCGCCCGACGGCGCGGCCGACCTGGTGTTCCTCATCGCCGCGCCCGCCGACGCCGCCGAGGCGCACCTCGCCGTGCTGTCGAAGCTCGCCCGCAGCCTCATGCAGGCCGACTTCACCGCGGGACTGCGCGCGGCCACGACCGACGACGAGGTCGTCGCGATCGTGCAGACGGCGATCGGTGAGCGGGATGCCGCTGCCGCGGCGGCGCCGGCGGAAGGTGCGGGGGCGGCGGCGACGACGCCTGTGGCGCCCGCCGAGACCACCGGCCTCGCCGTCGACGGCAGGCCCGCTCGCATCGTCGCCGTCACAGCCTGCGCGACGGGGATCGCCCACACCTTCATGGCCGCGGACGCACTGACGGCAGCCGGCAAGAAGGCCGGCGTCGACCTGGTCGTCGAGCCGCAGGGCTCGAGCGGCTACCAGGCACTGCCGGCGGAGGTCATCCAGAGCGCCGACGCCGTCATCTTCGCCACCGATGTCGACGTCCGCGAGCCGCAGCGATTCGGCGGCAAACCCGTCGTCCGCTCCGGCGTCAAGCGGGGGATCGAACAGCCCGATCAGCTCATCGCCGAGGCCGTCGCCGCGGCGAACAACCCGAACGCAACCCGCGTCGGCGGTGAGGCGGCCGCCGCGACGAGCGTCGCGGGTGAGAAGCTCTCGTGGGGTGCCCGCATCCAGCGGATCCTTCTCACCGGGGTGAGCTACATGATCCCGTTCGTGGCCGGTGGCGGGCTGCTGATCGCCCTCGGCTTCCTGTTCTTCGGGGACGACTACTCGGCGCCGGACAATGCGACGACGGTGATCGTCACGAACTCGCTGTGGGACCTGCCCGAAGGCGGCCTCGGGATCTATCTGGGCTCTGTCGCCTTCGCGATCGGTGCGGCGTCGATGGGCTTCCTGGTCTCGGCTCTCGCGGGGTACATCTCCTTCGCGATCGCGGATCGCCCGGGCATCGCGCCGGGCTTCGTCGCCGGAGCGATCGCGGTGACGATGAACGCCGGCTTCATCGGCGGCATCGTGGGCGGCCTGCTCGCGGGCGTCACCGCGTGGTGGATCGGCACGTGGCGCGTTCCGCGCTGGCTGCGCGGGCTCATGCCCGTCGCGATCATCCCGCTGCTGGCCTCCATCGTCGCGTCCGGGCTCATGGTGCTGTTCCTCGGTCGTCCGATCGCGACACTGATGGTGTGGCTGACCGATTGGCTCAACGAGCTGGCGGGCACATCGGGCATCGTCGTCGTCGGCATCGTCCTGGGCCTGATGATGTGCTTCGACCTGGGCGGGCCGGTGAACAAGGTCGCCTACGCCTTCGCTGTGGCGGGGTTGGCCACCGCCTCTCCGGAGAACACCACGCCCTACCTGATCATGGCCGCGGTGATGGCCGCGGGGATGGTGCCGCCGCTCGCGATGGCTCTGGCATCCACGGTCCTCGCGCGCGACCTCTTCCCGCCCGTCGAACGGGAGAACGGCAAGGCGGCGTGGCTGTTGGGCGCGGCATTCATCAGCGAGGGCGCGATCCCGTTCGCTGCCGCGGATCCGCTGCGCGTCATCCCGGCGTCTCTTGTCGGCGGTGCCGTGACCGGCGCCCTCAGCATGGCGTTCGCGGTGCAATCGCTCGCACCCCACGGCGGCATCTTCGTGTTCTTCGCCATCAACCCCGTGTGGGGCTTCCTGGTGGCGATCGCGGCCGGCACGATCGTCTCTGCGTTCGCCGTCATCGCGCTGAAGAAGTGGGTGGGCCGCAAAGAGCTCGAGCAGGCGGAAGCGCTGGAGTCGGCCGTACCCGTGGCGGCCTGACGCCGTCGTCCGACAGAATCGGAGCAGTCGACCGTCGCGGTTCGACGCAGACAGGAGAGAACCATGGCAGAACGTCAGGCGACCATCGCCAGCAGCTCCGGGCTGCACGCCCGTCCCGCGAAGCTGTTCGTGCAGGCCGTGCAGGCCCAGTCGGTCCCGGTCACTATCGCCGTCGAAGGGGGCGCCGACCTCAATGCGGGCAGCATCCTGTCGTTGATGGGGCTGGGCGCCTCGCAGGGCACCGTCGTGACGTTGAAGGCGGATGGCGACGGCGCCGATGAGGCGCTCGACACGCTGGTCGCCCTGCTCGAGACGGACCTCGACGCGCAATAGTCCCGTGTCGCCGCGGGCGTCCCCGTCTCGG
>NZ_JAMXMB010000009.1 GCF_024055635.1 Microbacterium yannicii | reverse complement strand
GGGGGCGCCCGCGACGACGGCGTGGATCAGATGTCGGTGCCCTCGCCGGGCTCGAGGACGACGAGTTCTCCGCCGCCCTGCTCGGCAGCCCAGCCGAGGCGCGCACGACCCATGTCGCGTCCGGCCACCGACAGCGTCATGTCATGGGTGGCGAAGACACGCCGCGGCGCCACGGCGAGGACGAAGTCCATCGCCTCCCCGATCTTCAGCCACGGTGCGCCGACCGGCGCCGCCAGCAGCTTCACCGCGCGACCCTCGGGAACGACGTAGGAGTCTCCGGGGTAGTAGAAGTCGCCGTTGACGAGAACGCCGACGTTGTCGACGACCGGGATGGACTCGTGGATCACCGCGTGACGTCCGCCGAAGAACTCGAGACGGAACGGCTCGACCTCGACGACGTCGCCGGGCCGCACGACGGTGATGTCGTAGGCGGCGGCCGCCGCGGCCACGCCCTCGGGCGCGAAGATCGGCGTGCCGGGGAACATGCCCAGGATGCGATCGAGGTGATCCGCCGTCCAGTGATCGGCGTGCTCGTGCGTGAGCACGATGCCCACCACGTCCTCGAGTTCGCCGAGCGGAGCGGTGAACGATCCCGGGTCGATGATCAGCGTCCTTCCCAGGTCGACGATGGTCAGGGTCGCATGCTCGAACTTCGTGACTCGCATGCCACGAGTCAAGCGCCCGGATGTCGCCCGAGCAAGTCACGGAGGCGGTCGGCCGCGCGAGCCGTGACGATTTGGACCGGGCATATGCGACGTGGCATAATCGAACGGTTGCCTGAACGGCCCCATCGTATAGCGGCCTAGTACGCCGCCCTCTCACGGCGGTAACGCGGGTTCGAATCCCGCTGGGGTCACCAGTCAGGCAACAAGGTCGCAGCTCGGTTCTGCGACTGGCTATGCGGCCCCATCGTATAGCGGCCTAGTACGCCGCCCTCTCACGGCGGTAACGCGGGTTCGAATCCCGCTGGGGTCACCAACCGCTCGAGGCCCCGGATCCGCCAGGATCCGGGGCCTCGAGCCGTTTCCGCACCAGCGATCCGAGAAGGCTTGCGGCGCGTCCTCACACCGTGGAGACGACCACGAGGATCACGGCGGACACCACACCGCAGCCCACGACGAAGACCGTCAACGCCATCAGCAGACGTGCGTCGGGGAGGTCGGCCGCTCGATCGTCGAGCAGCGCGCGGCTGACGCGGCGGTGGCGCGCCCGCGCTCGCCCCCACAGCAGCATGGCGAAGACGACGCCCACGATGCCGGGTGCGAGGAGGATCTGCTGCAGCGCCGCCGTCGGAGCGATGGACGGCAGGACCCGCAGCGCCAGCAGGGATCCGACGCCGATCGCGAGCGACGTGCGGCGCCACGCGAGCTCCGTCCGCTCCGGTTGCAGGCCCGGGTCGAACAGCCGCCGGTCGCTCATCGCAGGATCACACCGAGGAGGACCAGCGCGCCGACGACGACGATCGTGACGGCCAGCGCGATGCTCGTGACGGAACCGGGCAGCGGTGTCGCCGCCCGCAGCGCGCGCTCGGTGCGCCCCCACTCGAACCACGCGAGGACGGGCACCGCAAGACCCGCGGCGATGAGGATCACGGATGCCGCGAGCCGCAGCTCCGGCTGCAGATCGAGGCCGAGCGCCTCCAGCGCCACGCCGCCGGCGACGAGGGCCAGCGCCGTGCGGTTCCACGCGAGGAAGGTCCTCTCGTTGGCCAGGCTGAACCGCGGGTCCGGCTCGGTGCCCGTCCCGTAGACCGAGGCGGGGAATCTGCTGCGCGTCACCGTTCCACAGTATCGGCGGTGCGGTATCGACGACCGGTGGCAGCGGCCTGGCGGGCTGCGGGCCGCCGCTCAGTCCCGCGGGTCGTCGACGGTCTCGGGTGCCGCGGGCGCGGCATCCGCTCGAGCACGGCGCCGCCCGCGGACGAGGCGCACCACGCCCCACACGATGAGTGCGGCGACCGCTGCCACAGCGAGCCAGGGCAGGAGGAAGCCGATCGCGACGACGATGCCGTTGAGGGTGGCGACGAGCCCGTTCCAGCCCGCGGCGAGGCCGTCGCCGAAGCCGGCCGGATCGGCGGTCACCGTCTCCACGTCCGGGACAACGGTCACGGACAGCGTCGACATCGCGACCTGATCGTCGAGCATCTCGAGCTGCTGCTGATAGGACTCCAGAAGCGCCTGCCGTTCCGACAGCGCCGCTTCGGCCGCGATCAGGTCGGCCACGTTCTGCGCCTGGCCCATCAGCTCGGTCAGGCGATCGACGGACGCCTGCGCCGCGTCGATCCGCGCCTCGAGGTCCACCGTCTGACCGGTGACGTCCTGTCGTGACAGGTTCGTCGCAGTCACCTCCCCGACATCATCGAGCTCGCTCACGACGTCCGACAGTTGATCCGCAGGCACGCGAACCGTGATCCACGCGCCATCGGTGGGGGACGGGTACGGCATCGTGTCGTAGACGACTCCGCCGTCGCTCGGGGCGACCGGGTAGACGCTGCCGTTGCTGCCGATGCTCATCGACTCCACGTAGCCGCCGTGGGCCACGGCCGAGTTGCCGATCGACCGGGTGGCGGCATCGACCTCGTCGACCGACACGGTGGCCGAGGCTGACGTGATGATGTCGCGATCCGTCGCCGCCGCACCGGTCGACTTGTCGCCGGCAGCGGCGTCGGGTGCCACGGTCAAGGGTGCGGACTCCGTCGTGGTCGCGTCCGAGGAGCCGTCGGACACCGCACCGGAATCGGCGGGAGCGACCGGCGCGACGGCGGACTGGTCGCTCGCGCCGCCGGCCCCGCCGACGAGCGAGGCGACCGACGGAGCGATGACCGCGGCGACCACGATGACGGCCGCCGCGGCGCCGCCGGCGATCCACAGGCGGCCGCGCCGCGTGCGCCGGGCCGATCGGCGCAGGCGCTCGTGCGCGATGTCGGCGAAGAGGGCGTCCTCGATCTCGTCGATGCGCTCGGCGCCGAGTTCGGGGAGGGGTGCCGAGCTGTCGGGCACCGGCGGCTGCGTGTTCATGTGCTCTCCTTCACGACGGTCCGCAGACGGGTGCGGATGCGGGAGAGACGATTGCGGACGACGCCGTGCGCGACGCCGAGCTCGTCGGCGGCGGCCTGGTAGGCGTAACCCTCCGTGGCGCACAGCCGGAAGATCGCGCGATCGAGCTCGCCGAGACCGGCGACTTCGCGGAGGATCGCGTCGGCCAGGTCTTCGTCGATGACCTGCTGCTCGACGTCCACCGTCGAGGGCAGGTCCTCGTCGGCGGCCGCCGCGGTGTGCAGGCGGTCGCGTCGCTGCCGACGCACGCGGTTGGCCGACTGGAAGCGGCAGATCGTCGCCAGCCAGGGCAGCAGCGAGTCTCCGGCGAGCTCCAGTCCGGGGAGCTTGCGCCAGGCGACGAGGAATGTCTCCTGGGTGACCTCCTCGGCGTCCGCCGGGTTGCCGACCAGCCCATGTGCGAGCCAGTACACCGGCCGCACGTACGCGCGGTACAGCGTGCGGAAGGCGTGCTCGCTCCCGCCCGCAGCGAGCACCACGAGCTCGGCGTCGCGGGTGGCGCCGCGTGGCGGGTCGTCGTCGGGCATCCCCATCCTCCGAATCATCTCTCACCGGGGGAGTGTCCGCACCGCCCGGATCGTCTCACGGACGGCGGGAGCGGCATCCCGGACCTGTATCCTGTTGCGAGCGAGAGGGAGTATCCCGACACGCGCATCCGTCATCACGGGTCCCGAGAGAGCGACCCCGGGTGCGCGCCGCAGGCCGACAGGTCGCGGGGGAGAGACTTTCGGCCACGACCGACCCCTCGTTCGCCCCTTTCGAAAGGCCCTGCATTGGACCTCCAACTGCCCCTGTGGTTCGAAATCGGATCCCTCGTGATCCTGACCCTCATCCTCCTGGGTGATCTGCTGCTCATCCTGAAGCGGCCGCACATCCCCTCCACCCGCGAGTCGACCCTGTGGGTCGTCTTCTACGTGACGCTCGCGCTGATCTTCGCCGGGCTCATGTGGGTGTTCGCGGGGCCGGAGTACGCCGGCCAGTTCGTCGCCGGCTGGCTCACCGAGTACAGCCTGTCGATCGACAACCTGTTCGTCTTCGTGCTGATCATGAGTCAGTTCGCGGTGCCGCGCCGCTATCAGCAGGAGGTGCTGATGGTGGGCATCATCATCGCGCTGGTGCTGCGCGGGCTGTTCATCCTCGCCGGCGCGGCCATCATCGAGCAGTTCAGCTGGGTGTTCTACATCTTCGGAGCGTTCCTGGTGTGGACCGCGTGGCGCCAGGCCTTCCCCGGCGGCGACCACGACGAGGACGTCAAGCAGGAGAACTTCATCGTCCGCCTGCTGCGTCGCGGCATCGACATCAGCGACCACTACGACGGGGCGAAGCTGCGCACCGTCGTGGGCGGCAAGAAGATGTGGACGCCCATGATCATCGTGTTCGCGGCGATCGGCGTCACCGATCTGCTGTTCGCGATCGACTCGATCCCCGCCATCTTCGGCATCACCACGAGCCCGTTCATCGTATTCACGGCGAACATCTTCGCCCTCATGGGCCTGCGCCAGCTCTACTTCCTGCTGGGAGACCTCCTCGATCGCCTGCGCTACCTGCACTACGGCATCGCGTTCATCCTCGCCTTCATCGGCCTCAAGCTCGTCTTCCATGCGATGCACGTGAACGAGCTGCCGTTCATCAACAACGGCGAGCACATCGAGTGGGCTCCCGAGATCTCGACCTGGATGTCGCTCGCGGTCATCGTCCTGTCGATGGCGGTGGCCACCATCGCGAGTCTGATCGCCTCCTCGCGTGAGAAGAAGGCGGGAGATGCGGATGCCGCAGCCGCCGTCGTCGCCGAGGAGAAGGGCACTCCGCCGACGGTCGAGCAGCCGCGCGACGACGCCCGCTGAGCAGCGCCGGCGGGTCGCGCACGACGGCACACGGCGTCGTGCGCGATCCGTCGGCGTCCGCGCGAGTGGTAATCTGGCCCCGTGCGGATCGCTCGCCTTCTCCTTAGCGGCCGCGACGAGTCCTAGTTTCCAGGCCTCTCTCGTCGCGGAGTTCGTCGCGGGCCCCACCCCATGCGGGCACAGTCCCCAGAGGAGAACGACAAGCAATGAGCATCACTGACGCGTCCGGCATTCCCGATCGCCCCCGCACCCTCGCCGAGAAGGTCTGGGATGACCACGTCGTGGTCCGCGGCGAGAACGGCCAGCCGGATCTGATCTACATCGACCTGCACCTCGTTCACGAGGTGACGAGTCCGCAGGCGTTCGACGGCCTCCGCGCGGAAGGCCGGCCGGTGCGCCGGCTGGATCTGACGATCGCGACGGAGGACCACAACACGCCGACGCTCGACATCGACAAGCCGATCGCCGATCTCACCAGCCGCACGCAGATCGAGACGCTGCGCCGCAACGCCGCCGAGTTCGGGGTGCGCCTGCACTCGCTCGGCGACAAGGAGCAGGGCATCGTCCACGTGGTCGGCCCGCAGCTGGGGCTCACCATGCCCGGCATCACCGTCGTGTGCGGCGACAGCCACACGTCCACGCACGGCGCCTTCGGCGCGATGGCGTTCGGCATCGGCACCAGCGAGGTCGAGCACGTCCTGGCGACGCAGACCCTCCCCCTCAAGCCCTTCAAGACGATGGCCATCACAGTCGAGGGTGCGCTGAAGCCCGGCGTCACGGCGAAGGACATCATCCTCGCCGTCATCGCCAAGATCGGGACCAACGGCGGCCAGGGCTATGTGCTCGAGTTCCGCGGCAGCGCCATCCGCGCACTGTCGATGGAGGGGCGCATGACGATGTGCAACATGTCCATCGAGGCCGGCGCCCGTGCCGGCATGGTGGCGCCCGACGAGACGACGTTCGCCTACCTCGAAGGCCGACCCCACGCGCCGAAGGGCCAGGACTGGGACGACGCCGTCGCCTACTGGCGGACGCTCCCCAGTGACGAGGGCGCGGTGTACGACGCCGAGGTCTTCCTCGACGCGAACGAGCTCGAGCCCTTCGTCACGTGGGGCACGAACCCGGGCCAGGGCGTGTCGCTCAGCGACGCCGTGCCCTCGCCCGATGACTTCGCCGACCCGAACGACCGTGCCGCCGCGGAGCGCGCGCTCGAGTACATGGACCTCGTCCCCGGCACCCCGCTCAAGGACGTGCCCGTCGACGCCGTGTTCATGGGCTCGTGCACCAACAGCCGCATCGAAGACCTCCGCGCGTTCGCGTCCGTCATCGAGGGTCATCGCAAGGCCGACGGCGTACGCGTGATGGTGGTGCCCGGCTCTGCGCGTGTCCGCCTCGAGGCGGAGGCGGAGGGGCTCGACAAGATCTTCCAGGAGTTCGGCGCGGAGTGGCGTTTCGCCGGCTGCTCGATGTGCCTGGGCATGAACCCCGACCAGCTGGCACCGGGGGAGCGCTGCGCGTCGACGAGCAACCGCAACTTCGAAGGCCGGCAGGGCAAGGGCGGGCGCACGCACCTGGTGTCGCCGCTGGTCGCCGCTGCGACGGCCGTCATGGGGCGCCTCGCCAGCCCGAGTGATCTTCCTGCGCCCGTCGCAGCCGCTGCCCAGGGTTCGGAGGCCTGACATGGACGCGTTCACCACGCACACCGGCATCGTCGCCCCGCTGAAGCGGTCCGCGGTCGACACGGATCAGATCATCCCCGCCGTGTACCTCAAGCGGGTCACCAAGACCGGTTTCGAGGACGCCCTCTTCGCCAACTGGCGCCAGGATCCCGAGTTCGTGCTGAATCAGCCCGCCTATGCGGGTGCCAGCATCCTGATCGCAGGACCCGACTTCGGCACCGGATCGAGCCGCGAGCACGCGGTCTGGGCCCTCCGGGACTTCGGGTTCAAGGTGGTGCTGAGCTCGCGGTTCGCCGACATCTTCCGCGGCAACGCGGGCAAACAGGGCCTCGTCGCCGGCGTCATCTCCGAGGCCGACCTCGAGGCGGCCTGGGCAGCCATCGAGGCGAACCCCGGTATCGCCATGACGGTCGATCTCGCAGCACGCACCGCGACGATCGGCGACCCTGCCGCGAGTGCCTCGGAGCGCCTGGAATTCGCTTTCGAGATCGATGATTACACTAGGTGGCGGCTTCTCGAAGGGCTCGATGACATCGGGCTCACGCTGCGCGACCAGGACAAGATCGCGCAGTTCGAGGCTCGCCGAGAGGCGTGGCGGCCGCGGACGCTTCCCGTTCCGTAAGCCGGGCCGGGTGCCCACAACCCGGGCGCCCGCCCCTCCCCAGCCCCCTCGTACCACCAAGTGAGGACCACCGGATGAAGCCGCTTCTGAACGTCGCCGCCGGCGAGAGCACAGCCGCCGAAGCGCGAGAACCGGAAGTGGCGGGAGAAGTCCTGGCCATCAGGGGCGGACGGCCCCTGACCGGTCGCGTCGAGGTCAAGGGTGCGAAGAACCTCGTCACGAAGGCGATGGTCGCCGCCCTGCTGGGCGAGACCGTGAGCACCCTGCGCGATGTCCCCGACATCAGCGACGTGCACGTGGTGCGCTCGCTTCTGGAAGTGCACGGCGTCCGTGTCGATGAGGGGGAGGAAGAGGGCACCTTCCACTTCGACCCGAGCGGTGCCGTATCGGCCCACTTCGAAGAGATCGACGCGCACGCCGGTGCCTCGCGCATCCCGATCCTGTTCTGCGGTCCGCTGCTGCACCTGCTGGGTGAGGCGCTCATCCCCGATCTCGGCGGCTGCCGCATCGGCGATCGGCCGATCAACTTCCATATGGATGCGCTGCGCGCGTTCGGCGCCGTCGTCGACAAGAGCTACGAGGGCATCAGGATCACCGCCCCCAACGGCCTTCACGGGGCCAACATCGAGCTCCCGTACCCGAGCGTCGGTGCGACCGAGCAGGTGCTGCTGACCGCCGTGAAGGCGAAGGGCACCACGGAGCTCCGGAACGCCGCCATCGAGCCCGAGATCATGGACCTGATCGCGGTGCTGCAGAAGATGGGCGCCATCATCTCGTACGAGCCGAACCGTGTCATCCTCATCGAGGGCGTCGACACGCTGCAGGGCTACGACCACCGGGCGATCTTCGACCGCAACGAGGCCGCCTCGTGGGCGTGCGCAGCTCTCGCCACCGACGGCGACATCTTCGTCGGCGGTGCGCGGCAGCAGGAGATGCTGACCTTCCTCAACGTCTTCCGCAAGGCGGGCGGCTGGTTCGACGTCCGCGAGGACGGCATCCAGTTCCGTCGCGGCGGCGCGCTCAAGCCGGTCGTGGTCGAGACTGACGTGCATCCCGGCTTCATGACCGACTGGCAGCAGCCCTTGATCGTGGCGCTCACGCAGGCCGAGGGCACCTCCACGGTCCACGAGACCGTGTACGAGAACCGGCTGGGCTTCACCGAAGCCCTCAACCAGATGGGCGCCGACATCGTCGTGCACCCGCGCGGTCTCGACACCGCCGGACGCCGCGTTCCCCGCCGCGCTCTCGAGCAGGCTGCCGTGATCAACGGTCCGACCGCCCTCCACGGCGCCGACGTGGTCGTGCCCGACCTCCGCGGCGGGTACAGCTACGTGATCGCGGCGCTGGCGGCCGAGGGCGAGTCCATCGTGCGCAACGTGGGCATCATCCGTCGCGGCTACGAGAAGTTCCTCGCCAAGCTCGACATGCTGGGCGCCGACTTCGACGTCATCGGATAGTCCGGTGGCGACAGAACGTCGGCGCGCGTCCGCCGAGAAGACGCGCCCGAGCGTCTTCTGGCCGCTCGCGGCCATCGTCGTGCCCCTGCTCAGCCTGCTGTTCAAGCTCGAGATCGAGGGCAGGGAGAAGCTGCCGCGCGAGGGTGCGTACGTCCTCGCGCCGAACCACCTGAGCGAGATCGACCCCCTCGTGGTTGCACTCGCGGTGTGGCGCACCGGCCGGGCGCCGCGCTTCATGGCGAAGGAGAGCCTGTTCCGCGTTCCTGTCCTCGGGTGGGCGCTGAGGGCCACGGGCATGGTGCCGGTCGCTCGCGCCGCATCCGCAGCCTCGGCCCGTGCGACGCTCGAGGCCTCCGAGACGCTCGTCCGGCACGGCCGCGGCGTGATCGTCTACCCGGAGGGATCGCTCACGCGCGAGCCCGACCTGTGGCCGATGCGCGGCAAGACCGGCGCGGTCCGTCTCGCGCTGGCCGGCGGCATCCCGGTCATCCCTATGGCGCAGTGGGGCGCCCAGCAGGTGCTGCCGCGGTACGGCAAGCTCAAGCTGTGGCCGTTGCGTCGTCGGGTACGGGTCGTCATCGGCGATCCGGTGGACCTGACGGCCTATGCCGGACGGGCGTCATCGCAGTCCGCCCTCGTCGAGGCGACCGATCTCGTGATGGCCGACATCGCCGGGCTGCTCTCGCAGCTGCGCGGCGAGCCGGCACCGCCGCAGCGCTGGAACCCGGCCGATCACGGCCAGAAGGAGACGGGGCGCCTTGAGCCGTAGGCAGGACGCCGCCCGCCCGCGCGTCGCGGTCGTCGGAGCAGGCAGCTGGGGCACGACGTTCGGCAAGATCCTCGCCGACGGCGGTGCGCACGTGACGATGTGGGCGCGCCGCCCCGAGCTCGCGAGCGAGATCCAGGAGGGGAAGCGCAACAGCGAGTACCTCCCGGGCATCAACCTGCCCCGCGACATGCACGCCTCGCACCATCTCTCGGAGGCACTCGACGGTGCCGAGCAGATCTACCTGTCGATCCCCAGTCAGGCCGTCCGGCAGAACCTCAAGGCCGTGCGACCGCTGATCGCTGACAGCGATGCGCCGATCGTGTCGCTGATGAAGGGGGTGGAGCGGCGCACCGGACTGCGCATGAGTCAGGTGATCGAGCAGGAGCTGCACTGCGACCCCGCCCGCATCGCGGTCGCGTCGGGTCCCAACCTCGCGCTCGAGATCGCCCGCGAGCAGCCGACGGCTGCCGTCATCTCCTCGACCAGCCAGGAGACCGCCGAGGCGGTCGCGCGCCGCGCGCGCAACCAGTACTTCCGGACGTTCGTGAACACCGACGTCATCGGCACCGAGTTCGGCGGCGTGCTGAAGAACCTCATCGCCGTGGCCATCGGCATCGTCGACGGTGTGGGCTACGGCGAGAACACGAAGGCGTCGATCATCACGCGCGGTCTCGTCGAGATGACGGACTTCGCCGTCGCCTTCGGCGCCCACCACGAAACGCTGCAGGGCCTCGCTGGCCTCGGCGACCTCATCGCAACCTGCCAGTCGCCCCTCAGCCGCAACAACACCGCCGGGCGCCTGCTCGGTCAGGGGTATCGCTTCGACGATGTGGTCAAGCAGATGAACCAGACCGCCGAGGGGCTCGCGTCCGTTGCGCCGATCCTGCAGCTGGCACGCGAGGTGGGTGTGCAGATGCCTATCGTCGAGCAGGTCAAGATGGTCCTCGACGGCACCATGAACCCGCGCGACATCGCGCCGCATCTCACGACAGACGACGACACCCCCCAGGGCGAGAGGACGACGAATGGACAAGCCGGCGGTGGCGGTGCTCTTTGGCGGTCGATCCAGCGAGCACTCGATCAGTTCCGCAACGGCGGGCGGGGTGCTCCGGGCGATCGACCGTGACAGCTATCGCGTGATCCCCATCGGGATCACCCGCGAGGGCGTCTTCGTCCTCGAGGAGGACGATCCCGATAAGTTCGCGCTCGACGCCGAGCGGCTTCCCGAGGTCGTCGACAACGGCACACGCGTCGTGTGGCCTGAAGGCGGCGCCGACCGGACGCTGCGGGTCCGGCGGCCCGACGGCTCGGTGGACGAGCTCGGCCGCCTCGACGTCGTCCTCCCGATCCTCCATGGCCTGCACGGCGAGGACGGCACGGTGCAGGGCTTCTTCGACACCCTCGGCATCCCCTATGCCGGCGGAGGTGTGCTCGACTCCGCGCTGTGCATGGACAAGCACTTCATGAAGATCGTCCTCGCCGCGGCCGGCGTCCCGGTGTCCCCGTCGGTCACGGTCACCCGGGGCCGCTGGGAGAGCGACCCGGAAGGCGTGCGAGCGGATGCCGCGACCCTCGGTGAGCCCACGTTCGTGAAGCCCGCACGCGCCGGGTCGAGCGTCGGCGTGTCGAAGGTGCACGATGCGTCCGAGCTCGACGACGCCCTCGCCCTCGCGTTCGCGGAGGACGACAAGGTGCTCATCGAGTCGGCGATCGTGGGCCGTGAGGTCGAGGTGGCGATCCTCGAGGGACGCGGTGGCGGGGCGCCGAGGGCATCGCTGCCCGGCGAGATCGTCCTCACGAGCCGCGAGTTCTACGACTTCGAGGGCAAGTACCTCGGCGGCGACGGCGCCGAGGTGGTCTGCCCCGCTGACCTGACGGACGATGAGATCGCGGCGATCCAAGAGCTCGGCATCCGCGCATTCCAGGCGGTGGACGGCAAGGGCCTCGCGCGTGTGGACTTCTTCCTCGCGGCGGACGGCCTCTACGTCAACGAGTTGAACACGATGCCGGGCTTCACGCCGATCTCGATGTTCCCGAAGTGCTGGATCGCATCGGGAGTCTCCTACCCCGAGCTCATCACCGAGCTCATCGACACGGCGCTCGAACGCGCGGCAGGGGCCACGGTCGGGGCGAACGCGCACTGAGGATCGGCGCGCCGGATCGGCCGACGCGGCGAATCAGGGCGCAGGCGTGGCGTCGACGCGGTCGAGGCATTCGCCGTCGACGGGCAGCACGCTGACGACCGGCGACAGCGCGTCGAGGACGTCGCGACTTGACGCGCCGTTGCCCTCCGCGTCGGCCGTGGTGTCGAGGTAGATCTCGACGGCGGGCGTGCGGCCGAACGTGGTGATGCGGAAGCGCGGTGCGTCGGAGTCGTCGATGATCCAGTCGACGCCCGCGACGCTTTCGCAGCGGAGAGTCGTCGGCCCGGGAGGTTCGACGCCGCACGTCAGCAGCACCTTGGCGGGATCCCCCCACGCGCCGGTCGCCTGCGCGTCGGTCCAGCGGCGCGCCTGCCCGCTGACGGTGCCGGGCAGGTTCGACGTGATCTCGGCGCAGAGCGGGTCGTTCGCGGCCTTCGCCGGATCGAGATCGACGGTCGACGTGCATCCCGTCAGCCCGATCGCGGCGACGACGGCCAGTCCGAACGCGGCCAGTGAGGGGAGAACACGCACCGTCCCAGGCTAACCCGGCGCGACGGGCCGTCCCGCCGTCGGGTGGTCCGGCCGTCGGGTGGTCCGACCGTCGACGGTAGCGTGGTGGGGTGGATGACGAGCGCGGGGATCCGACGGTGGGCGAGCTCAGCGAGGGACGCGTTCTCCGCAGCATCCTCGAGCGGCTCGGCGGGTCGAACGCCCTCGTCGGCCCGGGCGATGACGCGGCGGTGATCGCGGCGGCGGATGGCCGCGTGGTCGCGACCGTCGACACGCTCGTCCACGGACCCGACTTCCGCCTGGCGTGGTCGAGCGCCTACGACCTCGGCTACAAGGCCGCCGCCGTCAACCTCGCCGACGTCGCCGCGATGGGTGCGACACCCACCGCGCTGCTCGTGGCGCTCGCCATGCCCGACGAGACGCGGCTGTCGTTCGTCACCGGCATCGCCGACGGCCTCCGGGCGGCGTGTCGCGATCTGGCTCCCGGCTGCCGCGTCGAGGGAGGAGATCTCACCGTCTCCGACACGCTCACGATCGCCGTCACCGCGCTCGGTGCCCTGGCCGGCCGTACGCCCGTGCTGCGCTCCGGTGCACGCGTCGGCGACGTCGTGGCGGTGGCGGGCGACCTCGGGCGCGCGGGGCGGGGCCTGCGGACGCTGTTCACACGGTTCACGGATGCTGCGGGCGCGCCGATTCCCGTCGACGAGCGGCTGCTCGAACCGGACGAGCGCGCCGACCTTGCCGCGCAGCTGCGCCCTTCGCCGCCGGTCTGGCTCGGACCGGATGCCGCGGACGCCGGTGCCACCGCGATGATGGACGTGTCGGACGGGCTGGTGCTGGACGCGTCGCGGCTGGCCGCGGCATCCGGAGTCACCCTCGCATTGGAATCGGCGCTGCTGGGCGCCGATCCCGCGTCCGCCCTCGCCGGCGGCGAGGATCACGCGCTGCTGGCCACGTTCCCCGCTCGACGCCCGCTGCCGGAAGGCTTCGCGCGCGTGGGTGTCGTGCAGGCGCGCGGCGCGGAGGGGGTGCTGGTCGACGGACGGCCGTACGAAGGTCGCGGCGGCTGGGATCCGTATCTTGACTGGGACGCGCGCACGGGCTGAGGCAGGGATGCGGCTTCCCTTCTGGGGATGCCGCACAAGGCCCACCTCCTCCTGGGCGATGCGCCGACGTTCCGACCCGAGTTCGAGGCGAGCGGCAGGCTCCGGATCACGCGCGACGTGGGGTTCGACGGCTCCGAGGTGCAGGAGGGCGCGCCGACGTCTCAGCCCGCGGCAGCCGCCCACCACAACGCCGTGTCGCCGTAGCGCTTCGAGCGGCCGGCGACGAGCCCCCTGGGCAGCGTCGGCTCGGGTGAGCGCGCCGCGCGCTCGATGACGACATCCGCCGCGGGCGAGAGGACGGGCACGAGCAGCGCGAGTGTCGACGAGAGCTCGGCCTCGCTCACGTCGTACGGCGGGTCCAGGAACACCAGGTCGTATGGGCCCCGCCCCGTGCGCAGGAACGCGTCCGCCGAGCTGCGGTGCACCGTGACCGTCGGCCCGGAGCCCACCGCCTTCGCCACCCGAGCGGCGTTGCGCTGTGCGACGGTCGCCGCACGCGGCGACTTCTCGACGAGATCTGCGGATGCCGCGCCGCGGCTGAGGGCTTCGAGCCCGAGTGCGCCCGACCCGGCGTAGAGGTCGAGCACCGCCGCCCCGCGGAGCGCATCGGCCGACTCCAGCGCGCCGAACAGCGACTCCCGCACCCGGTCGCTGGTCGGCCGTGTGCCGGCGTCCGGCACATCGAGCACGAGGGAGCCGGCGCGGCCCGCGATGATGCGCGTCATGCTTTCACGATATCGCCGGCATCCGCCGTCGGCGGGAACCGTCCGCACACGGGGACAGCACGACAGGAGCCCGAGGCCCCGAGGCCGGCGCCGCGAGGTCCACAGGCCCGGCCGGGGCGCGCGAACGTGCGTCCGCGGCGGCTCCTAGACTCGTCTCATGGCGTCCTTCACCCTCGATTCGAGCCTCGGCGGAGCGGTCGGCGGGAAGACGGCGGCGGCGCTCGAGCGGGCGTTCGGCATGACCACGGTCGGCGAGCTGCTGACGCACTATCCCCGTCGCTACGCGCGTCGCGGCGAGCTGACGCAGATCTCGTCGCTGCCGGTCGGCGAGCCGGTGACCATCGTCGCCGAGGTCCGGCGCGTGAACGAACGGCGGATGAAGAACCGCAGCGGCTCGCTGCTGGAGGTGGTGATCAGCGACGGCAACGGCGAGCTGTCGCTGACGTTCTTCAACCAGGCCTGGCGTGTGAAGGACCTCAAGCCGGGCCGGCGCGGCATCTTCGCGGGCAAGGTGGGGGAGTACCGCGGCGCGAAGCAGCTCGCCCATCCCGACTACGAGCTGTTCGACGACGAGGAGCAGGCACGGCTCACCGCCGAGGCGAACGTGAACCTCCCCATTCCCATCTATCCGGCGACGAGCACGGTCGCCAGCTGGCAGCTGCAGAAGATCGTCGATCTGGTCCTCGACGGCCTCGGTGATGTGCCCGAGCCGCTCACCGACGACCTGCGCACGCGGCACGGCCTGCTCGACGCGCGAACGGCGATCGAGCGCATCCACCGGCCGAAGGCCCTCGAAGAGATCGAACCGGCGCGTGCCACGCTGCGCATGCAGGAGGCCTTCGTCCTCCAGGTGGCGCTGCTGCAGCAGCGCCAGTTCGTCCGGGCGCTCTCGGCGATCCGCCGACCTCCCGGAGAGCTGCTGGAGAGATTCGACGCGGCGCTGCCCTTCCCGCGGACGCCCGATCAGATCCGCGTCGGCGATGATGTGGCGCGAGATCTCGAGGGCGACTGGCCGATGAACCGGCTGGTGCAGGGCGAGGTGGGCTCGGGCAAGACGCTGGTCGCACTCCGTGCCATGCTCCAGGTCGCCCAGTCCGGCGGGCAATCGGCCCTCATCGCGCCGACCGAAGTCCTCGCGGGGCAGCATGTGCGCTCCATCGCACGGATGCTGGGGCCGCAGCTTGCCCCCGAGCTCATGCCCACGCTGCTCACGGGACAGCTTCCCGCGGCGGAACGGCGCAAGGCGGCGCTGCGGGCGGCGTCCGGTCAGGCCCGCATCGTCGTCGGCACCCACGCCCTCCTCAGCGAGAGCACGACCTTCGCCGACCTGGGGCTGGTCGTCGTCGACGAGCAGCATCGTTTCGGCGTGGAGCAGCGCGAGTCGCTGCGGGCCAAGGGCTCGTCGCCGCACGCGCTGGTGCTGACCGCCACGCCGATCCCACGCACCGTCGCGATGACGGTCTTCGGCGACCTGGACGTGTCGACCATCCGGACGATGCCTGCCGGGCGCGCCGGCATCGAGACCTTCGTCGCTCCGCTCGCCGAGCACCCGGGGTGGTTCGGCCGCGTGTGGGAGCGCATCGCCGAGGAGGTCGGCCAGGGGCGTCAGGCGTTCGTCGTCTGCGCCGCGATCGACGCCGAGGCGCTCACGAAGGACGACACCGCGGACGAGCCCCCCGGCGAGACCGGCGGCGAGACACCCCGCACCCGGTGGGGTGTCGTCCAGGTCGCGGACCTGCTGTCGAGGCATGCGTCCTTCTCCGACATCCGCGTCCAGATCCTGCACGGCAAGATGCCGTCGGACGAGAAGGATGCCGTGATGCAGGCGTTCGCCCGCGGTGACATCGACGTGCTGGTGGCGACGACCGTCGTCGAGGTCGGGGTGGACGTGCCGAACGCGTCGACCATGGCCATCCTCGAGGCCGACCGTTTCGGCGTGTCGCAGCTGCATCAGCTGCGCGGGCGCGTCGGACGAGGCGGGATTCCCGGACTGTGCCTGCTGGTCACCGAGGCGCCCCGCGGCACTCCCGCCCGCGAGCGCGTCGAGGCTGTCGCCGCGACGCTCGACGGCTTCGCCCTCGCCGAAGTCGACCTGGAGCTGCGCGGCGAGGGCGATGTCCTGGGTGACGCGCAGTCCGGTGCGCGCTCGTCGCTGCGGCTGCTGCGGGTCGTCAAGGACGCCGACATCATCTCGGAGGCGCGCGTCGCCGCGGAGCAGGTTCTTGCCGACGACCCGGCGCTGGTGCGCCACCCGGGTCTCGCGGCAGCCCTCGAACGCAACGTCGGGACGGCGGAGCGCGCCGCGCTGGCGAAGAACTGACGCGCGGCGGATCGTCCCCGGCGGCGCCCAGTAGGCTGGTCGGCATGAGCAGCCGGATCGCCGTCGTCCCGGGATCGTTCGATCCGCCGACCCTCGGTCATCTCGACGTGATCCGCCGTGCCGCGTCGCTGTACGACCAGCTCCACGTGCTCGTCGTGCACAACCCCGGCAAAGAGGCGCTGCTGCCGATCGCGCAGCGTCAAGCGCTGCTGGAGCAGTCCATCGCCGAGAGCGATGTCGAGGGCGATGTCGTCGTGGCCTCGTGGAGCATGGGCCTTCTCGTGGACTACGCGACGGATGTCGGCGCCGGCGTCCTCGTGAAGGGCATCCGCTCCCAGATCGACGTCGCGTACGAGACGCCCATGGCGATCGTGAACCGTCACCTCGCCCATGTCGAGACGGTCTTCCTGTTGCCCGATCCCGCGCACGCCCTGGTCTCCAGCTCGCTGGTGCGCCAGGTCGCCGCTCTCGGCGGCGATGTCTCGCCGTACGTGCCCTCGGCGGTGGCGCGGTTCCTCGACACCGGCGCGCGGGGCATCTGACCCGAGCATCCGGCCGCGGCATCCGCCTGCCGGGGCTTCTGGCCGCCGGACACCCGGCCGCGGGCCGTCCGACCAGGAACCGCGGCTAGGCTGGACCCGTGGTCAGAAAGCATGTGACGGGTCCGTTCGTCCTCCCGATCCGGGACATCATCCACCGCTCCGGCGAGATGCGCGAGCACTCCATCGACGTCCCCGCTCCCGCCAAATGGGGCGAGGGCCTGGTGTCCGTCGCCGAAGGAGAGCCCGTCGTCGTCGAGGTGCGGCTCGAGTCGGTACACGAGGGCATCCTCGTCTCCGGAGAGATCGACACGGAGTACACCGGCATCTGCAGCCGATGCCTCATCGACATCGCCGAGGGGCTCCAAGTCGAGTTTCAGGAGCTTTTCGCGTATCCTGGGGAGGAAGAAGCTGACTTCGAGGTTCAAGACGACCACGTGGATCTTGAAACTCTGGTCAGGGAAGCCGTCGTCCTGGCGCTTCCGTTTCAGCCGGTGTGCCAGCCGGATTGCCCCGGCCTCGATCCGGTCACGGGCGAGCGACTGGCCGATAACGCCGGATCGCAGCCGCGCGAGCCCCTCGATCCACGGTGGGCCGCGCTCCAGGACTTCACCACGAACCACGACGACGAAGCACCGCGCCCCCGCGGCTGATTCCGGCGCCGAGAACACAGAAGAGAGCAAGCCATGGCAGGTAACCCCCCGAAGCGGAAGGTCTCCCGCTCCAACACTCGTTCGCGTCGCGCGCAGTGGAAGGCGGCGCCCATCACGCTGACCACCACCATCGAGAACGGCAAGAAGGTCTACAGCCGTCCCCACCAGGCGAAGGTCGTCACGGACTCGCAGGGCACCGAGCTGTTCCTCGAGTACAAGGGCCGCAAGGTCGCCGACGTCTGATCGTCGTGCACTTGACGTGACAGACGTCGCTGCCGAGCGGACCGCTCACGCAGACCTCACGCAGAAGCTCGGAGTCGTCATCGACCCCGAGCTTCTGTCGCTGGCGCTCACGCATCGCTCCTGGGCGTACGAGAACGGACAGGTTCCGAACAACGAGCGCCTCGAGTTCCTCGGCGACTCGGTGCTGGGGCTCGCCGTCACGGTGCGCCTGTTCACCGGGCATCCCGATCTCGACGAAGGCGCCCTCGCGAAGCGCCGCGCCGGCGTGGTCTCGACCGTCGCCCTCGCCGAGATCGCGCGAGGCATCGGGCTGGGGCAGCACCTGCTGCTGGGTCGCGGAGAGATCCTGACCGGCGGCCGCGACAAGGACTCCATCCTCGCCGACACGATGGAGGCCATCTTCGGCGCCGCCTACCTGTCGGCGGGGGCGGATGCCGCCACCGGTCTGGTGCTGCGGCTCGTCGAGCCGCTGCTCGCAGACCCGGAGCGCTACGGCGCGGCGATGGATCCCAAGACTGCGCTGCAAGAGCTCGCCGCGCACAGCGGTCTGCAGCCTCCGCTGTATGCCGTGACCTCGACGGGGCCCGATCACGACCGGCGCTTCACCGCGGCCGTCACCGTCGGCGACCTCACGGCCGAGGGTGCCGGGACGAGCAAGAAGCACGCAGAGATGGCCGCCGCGCTCACCGCGTGGCGAGACCTCAGCGGGCGTGCCTGAGCTTCCCGAGGTCGAGGTCGTTCGCGCCGGCCTCGCGCCCGCGGTCAGTGGCGCGCTGGTGCTCGGAGTCACCGTCCTCGATGAGCGGGCCCTGACCAGGCACTCCGGGGACGGGACCGACTTCGAGGCGCGGCTCACGGGACGCGTGGTGCTCTCCGCCGCCCGGCGCGGCAAGTTCCTGTGGTTGCCGCTGCAGCCCGTCACCGGGCGGCCGACTTCGAGCGATGCGGTCGTCGGCCATCTCGGCATGAGCGGGCAGCTGCTGCTGCGGGTTCCGGGCGCGCCCGTGGAGCGGCACGAGCGGGTGCGGATCGACCTGGCCCACCCTGTGCACGGAGAACTCGCCGTCGTCTTCGCGGATCAGCGCACCTTCGGCTCGCTGGCGATCGACGAGCTGATCCCCACGCCGGACGGCGCCGACGGAGGACTGGGGTGGGCTGCGGCATCCGTCCCGTCACAGGTGGCGCACATCGCGCGCGACCCGCTCGATCCGGCGTTCTCCGATACGGCTTTCCGACGGATGCTGCAGCGCAAGGATTCCGCGATCAAGCGGGTGCTGCTCGACCAGACGGTGATCAGCGGCGTCGGCAACATCTATGCCGACGAGTCGCTGTGGTCATCTCGCATCCATCCCGAGACGCCGGCGCGCGCGCTGTCCACGCGCGCGGTCGGCCGTCTCCTCGGAGAGGTGCGCCAGGTGCTCGACAAGGCGCTGGCCGAGGGCGGCACGAGCTTCGACGCGCAGTACGTCAATGTCAACGGCCAGGCGGGCTACTTCGCGCACTCCCTCAACGCGTACGGCCGCACCGGGGAACCGTGCCCCCGATGCGGCCGTCCGATCGTGCGGGTGTCGTTCACGAATCGCTCGAGCCACTTCTGTCCGCATTGCCAGCGGCTGCCGCACCCGCGCCCGGCGACCCCCTGAGCCCGTAGCGCACAGCCGCTGCCCGCCGGATCACGACGAGAGAACCTTCTTCCAGGCCCCCGCATACGAGGCGGGTACGAAGCCGATGGCCTCGTTGATGTCGAGCATGTGGCGGTTCTCCTCGGCGTTGAAGGTGGACACGCGCGGCGATCCGGGGGCGATCTCTCGCCACCGCAGCAGGTTCGCGCACTTCACGATCGTGCCGAGGCGATGCCCGCGGTGCTCCTTGACGACGAGAGTCCCGAACTGCTGGGTCGCGCCGGCGCCGTCCTCGCCGATGGCGAGCTCGTTGTACGCCGCGATCCGGCCGGTCGGCACGTGCAGCACGACGGCCACCGAGACGGTGAGCCCCTGTGCCTTCAGCCGCGCGTCCCGACGCTCGACGCGTGCGGCGTCCCAGTGCTGCTCCTCGACGACGAGACCGCCCGCGGGTGCGTCCGTAGACATTCGCGAGATGACGTGTGCGAACCCGTCGACGTGTTCGGGAGGCGTCGGCGACGTCCACTGGAGCGAGCGGTACTCATCGCCCGCGAACTCCTCCGCCTCTGCGAGCATGCGCTCGACGCCGCCGAAATCGCCGGTGAGATCGAACACGCTGTTGCGCTCGACCTGCTCCAGGGTGAAGCCGCTCGCGAGCTGGAATCGGGTCTGCGCATCGTCCGCCGGAATCGAGCCCCAGCCCGTGGACGGCTCGACACGCGCTCCCGTGGAGTGCGGACGGTGCAGCGTCCACGTCTGGATCGTGCCGAAGCCGCGGTCGCGGGCCTCGCGTTCGACCTCGGCGAGGAGGAGCTCCTCGAGCCCCTGTCCGCGATGAGGCGGATCGACCATGAGGTCGAACTCGACGCTGCTGGTCTCCGGCTCGTTCGCGATGACGATCTTCACAGCGCCCAGAACCTCGTCGCCGCGCATGGCTGCGAAGCCGAGCTGGGTCCAGTCCTGTTGGTCCTGCCAGAGCCCGAGCACTTCGGCGGCCTCCTCGCGGAGGTAGTCATGCCCCGCGTCCTCGAGGCAGACCGCGTTGGCGATCCGCACCACCTCGAGGAAGATCCCGGCGTCCGGCGCGTCCACTGCCTCGGGGATGGGGATGCGCTCGACCGTCACGACGCGGGTGTCGGTGAGATCAGTCATCGAGCACCTTCTTCCAGGCGCCCACGTATGCGATCGGCGCGAAGCCGATCGCCTCGTTGATGTCCAGCATGGGCCGATTCTCCTCTGCGTTGTATGTGATGACGCGCGCGGATGCGGGCGCCACATCACGCCAGGACAGCAGTCCGGCGCATTTCACGAGCGTGCCGAGCTTGTGCCCGCGATGCTCCTTGAGGACGAGCGTGTCCTCCTGGTGGGACGGCTCACGGCGATCCTTTCCGACCACCAGTTCGTTGAAGGCGCACAGCTCGCCGGTCTCGATGTGCTGCGCAGCCGTGACCTGGATGGTGCGTCCCGCGGAGGTGTACCTCGCGTCGTGCTCAGCGATGCGGGCGGTGTCCCACGTCTCCTCGGCGAAGTCCAGGGCGGCAGCCGGGGCATCGGTCGACATCCGTGACTTCATCCAGGCGTATCCCGGCGCGTACTCCTCAGGCGTCGGCGCGAACCACTGCACGACGCGATAGGCGGGCGATGCCGCCTGCGCCTCGGCCAGCAGCCGCTCGACGCCCGCGAACGAGGCCGTGAGATCGAAGGCACTGTTGCGCTCCACCTGCTCGAGCGCGTAGCCGTGTCGCAGGTAGAACCGCGCGATGTGGTCGCGAGGGATCTCGCCGAAGCCGGTCGGCGGCACCAGCTGGGGACCCGGCGCGGCAGGGTGCTCGGCCCACGACTGCAGCACGCTGCGGCCGAACTCGCGAGCGGTCCGTTCGACGAGTTCATGGGCGGCCGAGCCGATGCCGCGACCCCACGTGTCGCGCAGCAGCTCGATCAGCCAGAAGGCCTCCTTGGACCCGTCCTCGTGAGGCATGTCGACGCCGACGCGGCCGATGATGGCTCCGTCGTCGACGACGACCCACGACCGGCGGGTCTGGTATTCGGTGGGACGGTAGTGGGGGAGCAGCTCGTCGGCCGCGATGCGGTGGTCGTCATGACCGGAGATCTCGCGGTAGATGATGTTGCGCACCCGGACCATCTCGAGGAAGTCGCCGGCGTCCGCAGCGTCGACCGAGTGGGGTACGACGAGGGGCCGGAACTCCAGCCCCGTGATGGTGGTCATGTCAGTGCGTCCTTGGTCTCGGAAGGAATGAGCGGGTGGGGGGTCCGCCGCCCGATGCGGGCGGCGGACCCGACGGCCATCACGGCCGGGGTGCGAGGCTGGCCTCGCGGAGGTAGGCGCGCTCACGCTGCGCGGTCGCCTCCTGGTGTCGGTACGCCTGGGCGTGCCGACTGCGGTCATCCGCGAGTCGCGGTGTGCGGGTGCTCCAGAGGAGCAGCCTCAGGCCCAGGTGGAGGGCGAGGCGGTCTAGGAGCGAGGTCCGGGTGTCGCGGCTCGGGAGCCGCAGCGTATCGGGGAGGCCCGATGGGCGCTGCGGCGCAACAAGAGTGTTCATGATTGATCTTTCCGGTTGTGAAAGGGATGCCTCGGCAGGCGCCGGAGGCGGGGATGTCATGCCGCAGCACGACGGGACGGAAGCAGGGAGCGCTCAGCACCGCGAAGCGGATGCGGCGCAGCAGACGGATGTCGCCCGGGAGCGGGCAGACTCGTCCCCTGCGGGGATCAGATGGCGGCGGGGAAGCGGCCGCTCAGTACCGCGCCGAAGGAGAGGGTCCCCGACGCGACGGCACGAATCACTCCGCCATCACGGGCGGCGATTCCAGTGGGATTCATCAGCATCATCGGGGGACCTCCTTTCTCGACTTCAGACGCGGAGAGTGACGTTACCGCTAGTCGGACTCCGGCGTCAAGCGAATTCGCAGATTCGGTGTCCGCATGGCGTGTCGCGGCATCCGATCTCCGCGGCCCGTCTGCCGGGCCGGAGCGCTCCGCTCCGGTAGCGTAGGCGGGTAATCGACCGGGTGGGGGCGGATCCATGCACCTGAAGAGCCTGACGCTCAAAGGGTTCAAGTCGTTCGCCCAGCCGACGACATTCGCACTCGAGCCGGGAGTGACGTGCATCGTCGGTCCCAACGGCTCGGGCAAGTCGAACGTCGTGGACGCGCTCGCGTGGGTGATGGGGGAGCAGGGCGCCAAGACTCTCCGCGGCGGCAAGATGGAAGACGTCATCTTCGCCGGCACCGCGACGCGCGGGCCGCTCGGACGTGCCGAGGTGCAGCTCACCATCGACAACAGCGACGGTGCGCTGCCGATCGAGTACGCCGAGGTGACCATCAGCCGGACGCTCTTCCGCAACGGCTCGAGCGAGTACGCCATCAACGGCGAATCCTGCCGGCTGCTCGATGTGCAGGAGCTGCTCAGCGACTCAGGGCTGGGTCGCGAGATGCACGTGATCGTCGGTCAGGGGCGGCTCGACAGCGTTCTGCAGGCCACCCCGGAAGACCGTCGGGGTTTCATCGAAGAGGCCGCCGGCATCCTCAAGCACCGCCGTCGCAAGGAGAAGACCCTCCGCAAGCTCGACGCCATGGAGGCGAACCTCACGCGGCTGAGCGATCTCGCCGGCGAGCTGCGCCGACAGCTGAAGCCGCTGGGCCGGCAGGCGGAGATCGCGCGGGAGGCGGCGACCATCGCCGCCGTGGTGCGCGATGCGAAGGCGCGGCTGTTCGCCGACGAGATCTCAGGGCTGCGGGCCGAGCTCGCCTCGCACGCGCAGAGCGAGCAGGAGCGCCACGCCGAGCGGATGGTGCTGCAGGACAGTCTCGACAACGCCCGCGCGCGCATCGAGCAGCTCGAGACCGACCAGCGCTCCGAGAACGTGGATGCTGCGCGGCGTGTGGCCCACGGGCTCGAGCGGGTGCAGGAGCGCCTCCGCGGCCTCTACGCCCTGGCGGGCCAGAGACTCGCGCTGCTCGGCGACGCCGAGGACGAGGAGCGGATCGAGTTCACCACGGTGTCGCAGGCGATGATCGACGAGGCGCGTGCCGAGATCGACGCCGTCTCCGATGGCCTCGGTGCCTCGCAGGACGCGGCCGCGGCGGCGGCCCGCGATGTCGTGCGCGCCCGTGCGGAACTCGACGCCCTCGATGCCGACATCTCCGCCCAGAGCGCGCTCGTCTCGGAGCACGACATGCGGATCACAGCGCTCCGGGGGACGGCCGAGGCCGCGGCATCCGCTCTCGCCGCCGTGCGCACCGCCGTCGAACGTCAGCAGAAGGCGCTGGACGCCGCGCTCGCACGCCGCGCCGAGGCAGAGCAGGTTCTCGCCGGGGTCGACCCCGACGTCGTGCCGGACGCGTCGACGGCCGACCACGCGGCCGCGTACGAGCGCGCGCAGCGGGATGCCGCAGACGCTGAGACGTCGGTGTCGACTCTGCGGGAGCGCCTGCACGCGGCAGAGCGCGAGCGTGAGGCGCTGACCGCCCAGACGGCCGCGCTGAGCCGGGCGCTGGACGTGAAGAACGGCGCCTCCGCCCTGATCGCGCAAGGTCGCGAGGGCGTGCGGGGACTCGTGGGCGACGCGGTGCAGGTGAGATCCGGCTTCGAGGCGGCGATCGCCGCGGTGCTGGGTCCCATCGCCGAAGGTGTGCTGGTAGACGATCGTGCGAGCGCCTTCGCGGTGGCGGGAGCGGCACGCGATGCCGAGGCCGGCATGGTCGACATCGTCATCGCAGAGGCCGGCACGATGGCGCCGGCGTTCCCTGAGCTCCGCGGCGTGGTTCCTGCGCGCGAGGTGGTGACCGCCCCTGAGGGCGTGCTCGGACTGCTGTCGTACGTGGTGGTCGTCGACGACCTCGAGGTCGCGCGAGAAGCGGGTCCCCGGCTGGCGGACGCCGAACTCGGCGGCCCGGTGACCCTGGTGACCCGCCGCGGCGAGGTCTACACCGAGTACTCGCTCCGGGCGGGCGCCGGCTCTTCCCGTTCTCGGCTGGAGCTCGCCGCGGAACGGGATGCCGCAGCCGAACGCCGCGATGAGATCACCGTCGTGGCGGAATCGCTGCGGGAGGCACTCGCCGACGCGACCCGCGAGCTCGAGTCCGCCCGTCAGCGCACCAAGACGACGCTCGCCACCCTCCGCGATCACGATGCCGCCCTGGCCGCGCATGCCGAGCAGGTCAATCGCGCCACGGTGCGCCACGAGGCAGCCGTCGCCGAGTGCGACCGGCTCGCTGCCGGCGTCGCCCAGGCGGCAGCCGCGGTCGAGGAGGCCGAGAGCGCGGCGCGGTCCGCCGAGGACCAGCTGACGGCGGCCCTCGAAGCCCCGCGTCCGATCCTCGATGCGTCGGCCCGCGAGGGCATGCTGGCCGCGCTGGAAGCGGCCCGCGACGCCGAGATGCGTGCGCGATTGGACGTCGAGACCCTGCGTGAGCGCATCCGCGCCGGAGAGGCGCGGGTCGTCACGCTCGAACGCCAGCGCGAGCGGGAGCGAGAGGCCGCCGCCGAGGCCGCGCGACGCGCCGTCGTGCGCCGGGCGCAGCGAGAGATCGCCGCCGGCGTCGCCGGCCAACTGCCCGCCGTCATCGACTCCGTAGACCGCTCACTGGCGCGGGCGCGTGCCGAGCTCGCCGCCGCGGAGTCCGAGCGCGCGGCGGTGACGACCGAACTCGGCGAGCTGCGTGCGCAGGAGAGCGCCGTGCGCGAGAGGCTGGCCGGGCTCACCGAGAGCGTCCACACGCTGGAGCTCCAGATCCACGAGAAGCGGCTGCACGTGGGAGGTCTGCTGGAGCGGGTGCAATCCGAGCTGGGAATCGGCGAGGATATTCTCATTTCGGAATATGGACCGGACCAGCCCGTTCCTGTCCCCGCGGACGGCGATTCCGCCCAGCCCGATGTCGACGCCTCGGATCCGGAGGGTGAGGGAGACGATGCCGCCGTGCGCACCGTTCCCTACGATCGCGCTCAGCAGCGCCGGCGACTGCAGGAGGCCGAACGCAAGCTCGCACAGTTGGGACGCGTCAATCCGCTGGCACTGGAGGAGTTCGAAGCCCTCGAGCAGCGTCACAGGTTCATGACCGAGCAGCTCGCCGACCTCACCCAGACCCGCAAGGACCTGCTGACCATCATCGAGGAACTCGACGAACGGATGCAGTCGATCTTCCTCGCGGCGTTCGAAGACACGAAGGTGGCGTTCGGGGAGGTGTTCCCGATCCTGTTCCCGGGCGGAACCGGATCGATCTCGCTGACCGATCCCGACTCACCGCTGACCACGGGGATCGAAGTCGCGGTGCGTCCGGTCGGCAAGAAGATCGAGCGCCTCTCACTCCTCTCCGGCGGAGAGCGCTCGCTCGCCGCGGTCGCGCTGCTGACGGCGATCTTCAAAGCACGGCCGAGTCCTTTCTACATCCTGGACGAAGTCGAGGCAGCGCTCGACGACGCCAACCTCGGCCGCCTGCTCGGCGTCTTCGAGCAGCTGCGGGCGTCGAGCCAGCTCATCGTCATCACGCATCAGAAGCGCACGATGGAGATCGCGGACGCGCTCTATGGGGTGTCGATGCGGCAGGACGGCGTCTCTGCCGTGGTGGGCCAGCGGATCGTGGAGCGCGCCGCCTCCTGACGCCATTCGCCGTCGTGGGGTTCCGCCCGGCTACGCGTGGAGGAGTAGCGTTCGGCGTATGCAGAGGGCATCGAGTGCGGCGGCGGCGGGCGTCGTCCTCGCGGCTTTCCTCTTGACCGCGTGCACGCCGGATGTGTCAGGTGCCCGGCGCGCAACGCCGGAGCCCACGGAATCCTCGTCGGACGCGGCGACGCCCGAGCCGACGGAGGCCGACGACGAGCCTCCGACGGACATCACGTTCGAGACCGGTGCCGAGCTGGATCCCGCACTCTGGGTCGTCGGCTGGGACGACCGGCTGATGGCCGCCGACGAACGATTCGCAGTGTCTTCGCCCGACGACGGCAACGGCAGCTGGGCCTACCTCGACGGGCAGACCCAGTGCACGATCGCCTTCTACCAAGGGGCCATCACCGATCTCGAACTCGGCGCGGACGACCGCGCGAGCACCGACAACATGCTCGCCGCAGTGCTGAGCACGCAGATCCCCGGAGTGACGCCGGCCGACGTCAGTGCGAACGCGTCCGATGATCACGTCGCCCAGACGACCCAGGAGGGGACCGTCGAGATCCGCATGGTCGGGGGCAGTGGCGGGGCAGGCGGCGACGACGCGAGCTGGAGCGAGTTCGGTCGCACCTTCGGGGCGCTGGGCACCTCACTGGTCGTCAACGTGGAGTGCCCGGCCGGGCAGGACATCGGCACCGAAGTCACGGGCCTGCTGAACGAGTACGTCGGCATCGCGGTGGCGCCCGCGTCCGACTGACGGTGTCCGGCGCCTAGGCTGGGGGGATGGCAGAGAGCTCCTGGTCGCTCGGACGCGCGCTGCGCGGCATGTTCGTCAAGCCCACGATCGACGAGACCACCTGGGAAGACCTCGAGACCGCGCTGCTGACGGCCGACTTCGGCCCGGACATCACCGAGCGCATCATCGATGAGCTGCGCGCCAAGGTCGAGCGATACCGCACGACCGACCCGCGCGACCTTCAGCGGATGCTCAAGGAGACGCTGGAGGAGCACTTCGCGAAGTTCGACACCACTCTGCGCCTCACGGAGCGGCCGGCCGTGGTGCTCGTCGTCGGCGTGAACGGCGTCGGCAAGACCACCACGATCGGCAAGTTCGCGAAGTTCCTGCAGCGCTACGGGCGATCGGTCGTCGTCGGCGCGGCCGACACGTTCCGGGCCGCGGCCGTCGACCAGCTCGCGACCTGGGCCGAGCGGGGCGGCGCCGCGATCGTGCGCCCCCAGCAGGAGGGCCAGGATCCGGCATCCGTCGCCTTCCAGACCATCGAGTACGCCAAGAGCACCGGCACCGAGATCGTCCTGGTGGACACGGCGGGGCGCCTGCACACCAAGGGCGGCCTGATGGACGAGCTCAGCAAGATCCGCCGCGTCATCGAGAAGCAGGCGCCGATCAGCGAGGTGTTGCTCGTGCTGGATGCGACGACCGGGCAGAACGGGGTCATGCAGGCGCAGGCGTTCCTCGAGCACGCCGGCGTGACCGGGCTCGTGCTGACGAAGCTCGACGGTTCCGCGAAGGGCGGATTCGTGCTCGCGGTGCAGGAGCGGACGGGGATTCCGGTGAAGCTGCTGGGTCAGGGCGAGGGCATCGGCGACCTGACCGGCTTCACGCCGCACGTGTTCGCGGCATCCCTCGTCGACTGATTCCGTCGCCGCGGCGGACGGAATCCGCGCCATGCCGTGTTCGGGCTATCGCCGGCGCGCTCCGTGCGGTTTCATGGGGGAATGGCGATCGAGCACGACTACTTCGGACTCCTCGAATCGGGGCCTGACGGATCGATCTTCTGGTCGGAGAACGTGGAGTTGGGCGACCAGTCGGTCACCGTCGACCTGACGGCGCCCGACCAGGACGATGTGTCGGAAGCGGCGCTCGACGTCGCGGCCGCGCTCATCGCATCGCTCGAAGACATCGATCGGAGCGCCCGCAACTCGATGGTCGACGAGCTGAACGATCGCACCAGCGAGGTGACCGAGTACATCCTGCAGCAGCAGGAGGCGCTGGGGGAGGCGCTCGAAGACACGCTCGTCGACATCTCCGGAGACATCCAGATCGATGTGATCCGCTCCCTGCAGCTCATGAGCATGACGATCCTCGCCGATGAGCACGGGGGGTCGGACCCCTTCGCCGTGCTCGAATACGCGCTCGACCCCGACGCGACCGACGATGTGCTGCTCGTCAACCTCGACTCGGGTGGCGCGGTGCTGTCGGTGACGAGCGCGGACTGACGCCGTGGTCAGACCGCCGCCGTCACACCACCCGGGTCAGACAGCCTGCGCGAAGCCGCGGTCGACGTGCACGTCCTCCGCGATGTGCGCGAGATGCGCCGGGATGTCGTGGCCCTTGGACAGCATCGACTGCGCCCACAGACGCCCCGCGCGGTACGACGAGCGCACGAGCGGTCCCGCGAGCACGCCGAGGAAGCCGATGCGCTCGGCCTCGTCCTTGAACTCGACGAACTCCTGCGGCTTCACCCAGCGGGCGACCGGAAGGTGACGGGGTGACGGCCGCAGGTACTGCGTGATCGTGATGATGTCGGTGCCGGCCGCGTGGAGGTCTTCGAGCGCCTGCACGACCTCTTCGGGCTCCTCTCCCATCCCCAGGATGAGGTTCGACTTGGTGATGAGTCCGGCGTCCCGGGCCTGCGTCAGGACGTCGAGCGAGCGCTCGTAGCGGAACGCCGGTCGGATCCGCTTGAAGATGCGCGGCACGGTCTCGACGTTGTGCGCGAAGACCTCGGGCCGGCTCTCGAACACCTCGCCCAGCAGTGCAGGATCGCCGTTGAAGTCGGTCGCGAGGATCTCCACGCCCGTGCCGGGATTCATCGCGTGGATCTGCCGCACCGTCTCGGCGTGCAGCCACGCTCCGCCGTCGGGCAGATCGTCGCGGGCGACGCCGGTCACCGTCGCGTAGCGCAGGTTCATGCGCACGACGCTGTCGGCCACACGACGAGGCTCATCGGTGTCGTAGTCGGCAGGCTTGCCGGTGTCGATCTGGCAGAAGTCGCAGCGGCGGGTGCACTGCGACCCCCCGATGAGGAACGTGGCCTCGCGGTCCTCCCAGCACTCGTAGATGTTCGGGCAGCCGGCTTCCTGGCAGACGGTGTGCAGCTCTTCGCTCTTCACGAGAGAGTGCAGCGCCTGATACTCGGGACCCATCTTGGCCTTGGTCTTGATCCACTCGGGCTTGCGTTCGATGGGCGTCTGCGCGTTGCGCACCTCGAGGCGCAGGAGCTTGCGTCCGTCGGGGCCGGATCCCGGAGCGCGCTCGGCGCCCTGGCCGGCAGCGCCACCGGTGCCGCAGGCGCTCATGCGGGCACCGCCGCGAAGTCGTCGGCGAACACGCGGCTCACCGTTTCGACGACATCTCGGGGAGCGATCTCCGCGCCGGCGACCTCACTGAGCGTCGTGACTCCGGCATCCGTGATCCCGCACGGGATGATCCCGCGGAAGCCGGCGAGGGAGTTGGCGCAGTTGAGCGCGAAGCCGTGCATGGTCACGCCCCGCTGGACGCGGACGCCGATCGCGGCCACCTTGTCTTCGCCGAGCGGACGGCGCACCCACACGCCGCTGCGGCCCTCGACGCGGTAACCCTCGACGTCGAACCGGCGCAGAACGTCGATCAGGAGGTGCTCGATGCGCCGCACATGGGCGACGACGTCCACCGGCTCGCGAAGCCGCACGATGGGGTAGCCGACGAGCTGACCGGGTCCGTGCCACGTGATCTTGCCACCCCGGTCGACATCGACGACGGGCGTGCCGTCCGTCGGTCGCTCGTGTCTGGCGGTTCGCGCGCCCGCCGTGTACACCGGCTCGTGCTCGAGCAGCAGGAGAGTATCGGGACGGGTACCGGCCACCACGTCGGTGTGGACACTGCGCTGCAGCGCCCAGCCATCGAGGTAGGGCACGTAGTCGGGGGACAGGCCGACGGTCTGGATGTCGAGCATCGCACTCCTCAGTCGTTCGCTCGTGGCGATTGATGAACCGCGTCCAACAATACAGACGTCGATGCAGATCGGCGCGCCGCTCGCGCACAGGGATTGCCTTCGTGTCGCACCGTGGCCGGCTCTAAGGTGGCTTCATGTCCACCGAGCCACGCGCAGGACGGCCCAAGGCATCGTCGCGCGAGACCATCGCCGAGGCGGCGTGCGAGCTCTTCCTCGAGCAGGGGTACGAGCAGACTTCGATCATCGACATCGCCAGCCGCGCCGGTGTCAGCCGGTCGAGCTTCTTCAACTACTTCTCGTCGAAGTCCGACGTCCTGTGGGCGGGGCTCGATGAGCGGCTGGCGGTGTTCGAGCACCGGCTGTCGAGTGATGGCGGAGCGGATGCCGCGGCCCTCGTCCGACGCGAGACCCTCGCCGTCGCCGATTCCTTCGCGCCCGACAGCCTCGCGCTCGGCATCGTCAACGCCGTCGCCATGGGCCTCGAGACCGAGTTGGAGCGCGACGCGGCGCTGCGGCGGGCACGAGTGGCGCGCGCGGTGTCGGCCCGCTTGGTGCGCGGCGGCGCCGACCGCCTGAGCGCTGAGGTCGCGGGGGCCGCATGGGGCGGTGCCGTCCTCGCCGCGATCGAAGCGTGGGCGCACGACGGCGCAGGACGCACGTCCTTGTCGCGGTTCCTGTCGCTCGCGGCCGATGCGGCGGCGCCGATGTCGTCGACGGCGCCGGTGGGGAAGGTGGCCCAGTTGCGCGTGGTGGTTCAGGCCTCGGCCTTCGAGCAGACGCTGGCGTTCTATCGCGACGTCGTCGGCATGCCGCAGGCGGAGGCCTACGAGGCCGAGGGCGGCGCGCGGGTCGCGATCCTCGCCGCGGGCCGCGCGACGCTCGAGATCGCCAATCCGGCGCAGGTGGAGTTCATCGACCGGGTCGAGACCGACGGCGACGCACCGAGCGACCGCATCCGCCTGGCCCTGGAGGTCGCCGACACCGACGCCGCGGTCGCGCGGCTCGATGAGGGCGGCGCCGAGATCGAGGCATCCGCGCGGGTGACACCCTGGCACTCTCGCAACGCTCGCCTGCGGGGTCCCGCGGGCCTGCAGCTCACCCTCTTCCAGGAGCTCGGCCCCACGTGACCCCGCGCCACCGGGTTCACCGAGCGCCGCCGGTCGCACGGCTACGGCCACGGATGTCGGGCTGCGCGGCGGGCGGCGGCACGCGGCATCCGCTCGCGTAGAATCGGGGAATCATGGCGACTTTCGGCACCCTCTCCGACCGGCTCACCGAGACCTTCCGCAACCTCCGCAAGAAGGGGCAGCTCACGCCCGCGGATGTCGACGGCACCGTCCGCGAGATCCGGCGCGCCCTGCTCGACGCCGACGTGGCGCTGCCCGTCGTCAAGGAGTTCACCGCCAAGGTGCGCGAGCGCGCGCTCGGCGACGAGGTGAGCAAGGCGCTGAACCCGGCGCAGCAGGTCGTGCAGATCGTCAACGAGGAGCTCGTGGCGATCCTGGGCGGCGAGCAGCGCCGGCTGCAGTTCGCCAAGAACCCGCCGACGGTGATCATGCTCGCGGGCCTGCAGGGCTCGGGCAAGACGACCTTCGCCGGCAAGCTCGCCAGGATGCTCGAGAAGGACGGCCACACGCCGCTCCTCGTCGCCGCCGACCTCCAGCGCCCCAACGCCGTCAACCAGCTGCAGGTCGTCGCCGAGCGCGCGGGCGCCGCCATCTACGCTCCCGAGCCCGGCAACGGCACCGGCGACCCGGTCAAGGTCGCGAAGGACGGTGTCGACGTCGCGCGCCGCCAGCAGCACGACATCGTCATCATCGACACCGCCGGCCGCCTCGGCGTCGACGCCGAGCTCATGAAGCAGGCCGCCGACATCCGCAAGGCGACGGATCCCGACGAGGTGCTGTTCGTCATCGACGCGATGATCGGACAGGATGCCGTCAACACGGCGAAGGCGTTCCAGGACGGCGTCGACTTCACCGGCGTCGTGCTGTCGAAGCTCGACGGCGACGCCCGCGGTGGTGCAGCCCTCTCGGTGGCCTCCGTCACTGGCCGTCCCATCATCTTCGCGTCCACGGGCGAGGGGCTCGACGACCTCGAGGCGTTCCACCCGGACCGCATGGCGTCGCGCATCCTCGACCTGGGCGACATCCTCACCCTCATCGAACAGGCGCAGCAGGCGTTCGACGAGGAAGAGGCCCTCAAGGTCGCGGAGAAGCTCGCGACCGAGCAGTTCACCCTCGAAGACTTCCTCGTCCAGATGCAGCAGATGCGCAAGATGGGCTCGATGAAGAAGATGCTCGGGATGCTGCCGGGCATGGGCTCGATGAAGCAGCAGCTCGACGACTTCGACGAGCGCGAGATCGACCGCACCGAGGCGATCATCCGCTCGATGACCCCGGCGGAGCGTCGCAACACGAAGCTGCTCAACGGCTCCCGGCGACTGCGCATCGCGCGCGGCTCGGGCATGACGGTGACCGACGTCAACCAGCTCGTGCAGCGGTTCGACCAGGCGGCCAAGATGATGAAGACGGTCGCCCGCGGTGGCGTCCCCAACATCCCCGGCATGGGCCCCATCCCCGGCGCCGGCCGGCCGGGCGCCTCGTCCAAGCGGGGCAAGCAGCAGAAGGCGAAGGGGTCCCGTTCGGGCAACCCGGCCAAGCGCGCGGCCGAGAACGCGGGTGCGCTGACGGAAGCGGCGCAGGCGCCCACCGGCTCGGGGTTCGGGCTGGGCGGCGGCGGTGCGAAAGGCGCGCCGACCGAGGCGGACCTCGCCGAACTGCAGAAGATGCTGGGTCGCGGCTGACGCCGGCGGGCAACGGATGCCGCGGGCCGCGGCATCCGGTACTCCGCAGCCGTGAGGCTCAGTGGCCGAGCGTCGCCAGGTGCTCGCGCAGTGTCGGGCCCGAGCGGAACTCGCCGACCAGGTGCCGCACGACCTCGCGCAGGTCGCCGTCGGCCGCATCAGCGACCGCGAGCTGGCGCGAGTAGCTCGCGCCGCCGCTCAGGATCGATTCGATCCCGGCGAGCTCGCGCGAGCACTTGAGCTCCACGGCGATGTCCGCCACCTCTGCCAGCGTTTCGCGGAGGTGCTCCGATACGAGCCGCTGCGTGCCGCGGTGATCGACGATGACGCGTGCGTCGAGGCCGTAGCGCGCCGCGCGCCACTTGTTCTCGCGGATGAACCACGGCTGGATCGTCTGGAGGGGAAGACCCTCGTCGAGCCGGCGCGAGAAGTGCTCCACCAGCACCTGCACCAGCGCGGAGACAGCCGCGAGCTCGGGAAGGGTCGACATGCCGTCGCATGCACGCACCTCGATGGTGCCCCACCGGGGCGCCGGGCGGATGTCCCAGCGCACCTCGGTCGCATCCTCCATGACGCCCGTTCCGACCATGTCGTCGAGGTAGCCCTCGAACTCGCTCCAGTCCTGCAGCGGCCAGGGCAGTCCGGCGGTGGGGAGCTGCTGGAAGACCAGGGCACGGTTTGACGCATAGCCGGTGCGCTCGCCGGCCCAGAACGGGCTCGACGCCGACAACGCCTGCAGGTGCGGCAGATACACGGCGAGGGCATTGATGAGGGGGAACACCTTGTTGACGTCCTCGACGCCCACGTGGATGTGGATGCCCCAGATCATCATGTTGCGTCCCCACCACTGCGTGCGCTCGATGAGCTTGTGATAGCGGGTCTTGTCGGTGACGCTCTGGTCGTACCACTGGGCGAACGGGTGGCTGCCCGCGCAGAGCAGGTCGATGCCATGCGGGTCGGTGTAGGTGCGCACTTCCGCGATCGCGTCTGCGATGTCGTCCACGGCCGCCGCCACCGTGTCGCCGATGCCGCTCGTCACCTCGACGGTGTTCGTCAGCAGTTCGCCGGTGACGGTGTAGCGCTCGAGACTCGAGCGTTCCTCGAGTGCGGCGAGCAGGTCGGGGGCGCGGGGGATGAGGTCTCCCGTCGCGGTGTCGGCGAGCATGAGCTCCCACTCCATGCCGACGGACGAGCGGGCGGATGTCGCGAAGGGCACCGTCATGGGCACAGTCTGGCATGCGGATGCCGCCACCCGGCCGGTTCGCGACGCGCGTTGTCACGCGCACGCTGGTGCGCGGCCGATGCTGCGAAGGTGGCTCTGGAGAACCCGACTGGTTCGCGGCGCACGCCGTCATCTGGCAGAATAGAGGGCTGGACCACCCGCTCGACCCTCTATCCGGCGTGGCGGTCCTCCTTCTGAGCTTCCGCCGGGTGTGCACCCCACTCCCCAGGCGACCAGTTCGTTCACTTTCCACACATTCAGGAGAATCGTGGCTGTCAAGATCCGTCTCAAGCGCCTCGGCAAGATCCGTGCGCCCTACTACCGCATCGTCGTGGCCGACTCGCGCACCAAGCGCGACGGCCGTGTCATCGAAGAGATCGGCAAGTACCACCCCACCGAGGAGCCCTCGTTCATCGAGGTCGACTCCGAGCGTGCGCAGTACTGGCTGAGCGTCGGTGCGCAGCCGACCGAGCAGGTCACCGCGCTGCTGAAGCTCACCGGCGACTGGGGCAAGTTCAAGGGCGACAAGGACGCGGTCTCGACCGTGAAGACCCGCGAGGAGAAGCCCGCGTTCGAGATCGACTCCTCGAAGAAGTCGGTCGTCAAGCCGAAGGCGGAGAAGAAGGCCGAGGCTCCTGCCGACGAGGCCGCCGCCGAGTCCGCAGAGTAATCCGTTGCTCGCCGCCGCGCTCGAACACGTCGTCAAGGGGATCGTCGATCACCCGGACGACGTCCGCATCGACTCGTCCACGTCGCCCCGGGGTGACGTGCTCGAAGTGCACGTCCACCCCGAGGACCGGGGTCGCGTGATCGGGCGCGGCGGCCGCACGGCCAAAGCCCTGCGCACCCTCATCGCCGCTCTCGCCGACGGACGCCGGGTGCGCGTCGACGTCGCGGACGACTGAGGTGTCGGACGAGAACACCGCGGGATCGGGCGCTGACGCCCGCAAGCCCGTGAACGCCGTTCCCCCGACAGGCAAGACGCAGCTGCGGGTCGGTCGCCTCGTCAAGGCGCACGGACTCAAGGGCGCCATCAAGCTCGAGCTGTACACGGACGACCCCGAGGGCCGCTTCGTTCCGGGGGCCACATTCACCCTGCAGGTCCCGGAGTCGTCGCCGTGGCACGGCAAGCCGCTCACGGTGCGCGAGTTCCGCTGGATGAACAGCCACCCTGTCGCCTTCTTCGACGGTGTCGACGATCGCGAAGCGGCCGAGGAGCTCCTCCGTGCGATCCTCTGGGTCGATCAGGATCTCGAGGCCACGCCCACCGAGGATGACGCCTGGTTCGACCACCAGCTCGTCGGTCTCGACGTCGTGCGCGACGGGCAGATCGTGGGGAAGGTCGCCCGTGTCGATCACATGCCGGCGCAGGACCTGCTCATCGTCAAGGTGCGCGACGAAGAAGTGCTGGTGCCCTTCGTCAAGGCGATCGTGCCGGAGGTCGACGTGGCCGGCGGACGCGTCATCGTGACCCCGCCGGCAGGCCTCTTCGAGGACCTGTCCGACGACACCGACGTGAGCGCGGACGACACCGACGTGAGCGCGGACGAGAGCGCTGACGCGCCGACTTCCGGCCCCGCCGAAACCACGGACTGACTCGGTCTCACGCAGCGCCTCCGGCCCTCGTGCAGCAGATGTGATCTGCGGGTAACACGGCGGGACACGTCCCGGAACGTCCGTCCCGGATCATCGAGGCATGGGCGAAGTACGCACCGTGTGCTCCTACTGCGGCGTCGGCTGCGGTATCTCGGTGACGACCTCCGACGCCGGGGCGGGGCATCCGCTCGCCATCAAGGTGGCGGGCGACCGCTCCCACCCCACGAACGCCGGACGGCTGTGCACCAAGGGCGCCACCCACGCGGAGCTCATGCACGCGCCCGGCCGCATGACGTCCGCGCACGTGCGTCCCGCGCGTGGCGAGCCGGCCGAGCCGGTGGCGCTCGCAGACGCGGTGACGGATGCCGCGACCCGCCTGCGCGCCATCCTCGACGAGCACGGGCCCGATGCCATCGCGATGTACGTGTCGGGGCAGATGAGCATGGAGGCCCAGTACCTCTCGAACAAGCTCGTGAAGGGCGCCCTCCGGGGCATCCACATCGAGTCGAACTCCCGCCTCTGCATGGCGTCGGCCGGGACCGGCTACAAGCAGTCGCTCGGTGCCGACGGCCCGCCCGGTTCGTACGAGGACTTCGACCACGCCGACCTCTTCTTCGTCATCGGCTCGAACACGGCCGACTGCCACCCGATCCTGTTCCTGCGGATGGCTGACCGCCTCAAGCAGGGCGCGAAGCTCATCGTCGTCGACCCCCGCCGGACCACGACCGCCGACCGTGCCGATCTCTTCCTGCAGATCGCCCCGGGAACAGACCTGGCGCTCCTCAACGGCCTGCTGCATCTGCTCGTGGAGGCGGGCGACATCGATGAGGAGTTCATCGCAGCCCACACCGAGGGATGGGAGCACATGGCGGAGGTCCTCGCCGAGTACCCGCCCGCGCGGGTGGCGGAGCTCACCGGACTCGCGGAGGACGACATCCGCACCGCCGCCCGCTGGATCGGCGAGGCCGACGAGTGGATGACGCTGTGGACGATGGGCCTCAACCAGTCCACGCACGGCACGTGGTCGACCAACGCGATCTGCAACCTCCATCTCGCCACCGGCGCCATCTGCCGGCCGGGAAGCGGGCCGTTCTCGCTGACCGGTCAGCCCAACGCGATGGGCGGGCGCGAGATGGGCTACATGGGTCCGGGGCTGCCGGGCCAGCGCGCGGTGTTCAGTGCCGCGGACCGCGCCTTCGTGGAAGACATCTGGGGCCTCGAGCCGGGGTCGATCCGCGCCGAATCCGGCGCCGGCACCATCGACATGTTCCGCCGCGCCGCCGACGGCGAGATCAAGGCGGTGTGGATCATCTGCAGCAACCCCGTCGCGTCGGTCGCGAACCGCAAGACGGTGATCGAGGCGCTCGAGAACGCCGAGCTCGTCATCGCCCAGGACGTCTACACCGAGACGGCGACCACCGCGTACGCCGACATCCTGCTGCCCGCCACGCTGTGGGTGGAAGCGGACGGCGTCACGGTCAACAGCGATCGCACGCTCACGCTGGTCCGCGACGTGCTGCCCGCTCCGGGCGAGGCGCAGCCGGACTGGCTCATCATCTGCCAGGTGGCGCGCGCGATGGAGTTCGCCGGGTTCGACTTCTCCTCGAGCGACGAGGTGTTCGACGAGATCCGCCGTTTCTGGAATCCGCAGACCGGGTGGGACCTGCGCGGCGTCACGTACGAGCGGCTGCGCGAGACCCCCGTGCAATGGCCCGCGCCGCCGGACGACGCCGCGACGCGGCATCCGATCCGGTATCTCAACGACGGGATCAGCCAGTCGCTGCACGTCGACGACGACGGCTCGGTGCCGCGCCTCGCCTTCGCGACGCCGTCGCGCCGTGCGCAGTTCCTCGCCCGCCCGCACCTACCACCCGCGGAGCTGCCCGACGACGACTACCCATGGGTGCTCAACACGGGCCGGCTGCCCCACCACTGGCACACGCTCACGAAGACGGGCCGCGTCGCGAAGCTGGCGAAGCTGCATCCCGGCCCGTTCGTGGAGGTGCATCCCGCGGATGCCGAGCGGCACGGGATCGCCGAGGGCGACCTCGTCGAGGTCGCCTCGCGCCGCGGCCGCTTCGTCGTGCCCGCGGTGCTGACCGACCGCGTCCAGCCCGGAGGCCTGTTCGCGCCGTTCCACTGGAACGACGAGCATGGCGAGTACGTGACGGTCAACGCGGTGACCAACGACGCGGTCGATCCGCTGTCGGCGCAGCCCGAGTTCAAGTTCGCCGCGGTGACGCTGCGGCGAGTCGGGCCTCCGCCGGGCGGTGCGGCGACCGGCTCGGCCGACGAGGCGCTGGCGGCTGCCGGGGTCGATCTCGCGCCGCCGTCGCTCAACGATCTCGAAGGCGCCTACCTCGCCGGCTTCCTCTCGGCGGTGCGCTCGGCGGTGCTCGCCCCCGGCGAGGTGCCGGTGCTGCCGGTCGAGGCGCCGCTCGGTGGGCCGGCGCGGGCATGGTTCGACGGCGTGCTCGCCGGCGCCTACTCGCGAACCACGGTCGGAGGCGGGATGCCGACGGCCGCCGCCCAGGACGAAGTCGTGGTGCTGTGGGGCTCGCAGACGGGCAACGCCGAGGAGTTCGCCGAGGCGGCGACCGCGGCACTCGGAGCGCGCGGGATCCCGGCCCGCGCCCGCAGCATGGCAGAGCTCCGTGCCACGGATCTCACCGCCGTGCGCCGGCTGCTCGTCGTGACGTCCACCTTCGGCGACGGCGGCCCGCCCGACAATGCGGCGGCACTGTGGCACGAGCTCAACGCCGACGGCGCACCCGCCCTGTCGGGCCTCCGCTACGCGGTGCTCGCGCTCGGTGATTCCAACTACGACGACTTCTGCGGCCACGGGCGCAGGCTCGACGCGCGGCTCGGCGAGCTCGGCGCGACGGCGCTCCTGCAGCGTGTCGACCTCGAGCCCGATGCCGAGGAGCCCCGGGCGGCGTGGCTCACCCAGATCCTCGAGACGCTGGTGGCGGAGGGCGCCGGCGCCGCGTCGGTGGGTGCTGGGGGAGCAGCAGTCGGCCTCCAGGCGCCGCCCGCCCGCCGGTTCTTCAGCCGCTCGAACCCGGTGGGCGCGACGCTGGTCCGCAACGACCTGCTCAGCGGCCCCGGTTCGCAGAAGGAGGTGCGGCGCATCGCGTTCGACCTCTCCGACACGGGCGCGCGATACGAGGCGGGCGATTCGCTGGGAGTGGTCTGCGCCAACTCGCCGGGTGTCGTCGCGGAGTGGCTCGAGGCCACGGGGATCGCGCCGCACACGATCGTCGAGCTCGACGGCCAGGAGCGCACGTTCGTCGACGCCCTCCGCACCCGGCTCGACATCACCAAGACACCGCTCGACCTCGTCCGCTTCATCGCTGAGCGCAGTGGCGACGGCACGCTGTCGGCCCTGCTTCGGCGCGAGAACAAGGGGCGCCTCGAACAGTTCCTGTGGAGCCAGCAGGCGGTGGACCTGGTCCGCGATTTCCCGGTCGCCGCCGGCGCCGCCGACTGGGTCGGCGTGCTGAAGCGCCTGCAGCCGCGGCAGTACTCGATCTCCTCCAGCCCCAAGAGCGACGCCGACACCGTGGAGCTGACGGTCTCGGTGGTGCGCTTCGAGACGGAGTCCGGCCGCGCGCGCGGCGGGGTGTGCTCGACGTTCCTCGCTGACGGGGATGCGGCGTCGGCGCCCGTGTACCTGCAGCGATCGCCGGCCTTCCGGCCGCCCGCCGCGGGCGACACGCCCATGATCATGATCGGCCCGGGGACCGGCATCGCGCCGTTCCGCGGGTTCCTGCACGATCGCCGGGCAGACGGCCACACCGGCCGCAACTGGCTGTTCTTCGGAGAGCAGCATGCCGCCACGGACTTCTACTACCGCGAGGAGCTCGAGGGGATGCGCGAGGACGGCTTCCTCACGCGCCTCGACCTCGCCTTCTCGCGGGACCAGCGGCAGAAGATCTACGTGCAGGACCGCATGATCGAGCACGGTGCGCGGCTGTGGCGCTGGCTCGAGGAGGGCGCGCACGTCTACGTGTGCGGCGACGCGACGCGCATGGCGAAGGACGTCGACGCGACGCTCGTCGCCATCGCGCAGCAGCACGGCAAGCTCTCGGAGGAGGCCGCGTCGGAGTACACGCGCACCCTCGCCGCCGAGGAGCGCTACGTCCGCGACGTGTACTGACGCGCCGCCCGTTCACCGCTCGCGGGGAATCGCGAAAGGGGAGATCTCCGCTCGCGGCGACAGGCGGAGATCTGCCCTTTCGCGGTTCCGGACGCTCTGAGCTCCACCGGTTCGCGATTCCGGGGAGGACGCAGGAAAGAACGGGATGCCTCAGGGTGAGGCATCCCGTTCGGTCAGGACTCTGCGTCAGATGCGCTGGCCGGCGAGCGAGGTGCGCGGGATGACGTAGACCAGGACGGTGATGACCATGAGCGCGACGTACGCGCCGACGAAGCCGTAGAACGCGGCGGTGTACCCGCCGGTGGCCAGCTGCGAGGCGTTGAGCACCTGCGGGATGAGGAAGCCGCCGTACGCGCCGATGGCCGAGATGAGGCCCAGGGCCGCGGCGGCCCTGCGCTGCAGTGTCACGCCCTCGGGCGTACCGGGGAGTGCATGCCGGGCCAGGCCGCGAGCCGCGAAGATGCTCGGGATCATCCGGTAGGTCGACCCGTTGCCCACGCCGGTCGCAGCGAAGAGGACCAGGAAGCAGCCCAGGAACACCCAGAAGTTCTGCACCGGCATGGTCCAGATGAGGGACAGCGCTCCGAGCGCCATGACCGCGAACGCGCCGACGGTGACGCGGGCCCCGCCGATCCGGTCGGCGAGCCTTCCGCCGAACGGACGGGCGAGCGACCCGACGAGGGCGCCGAGGAAGGCCAGCGTCAGCGACGCCGACCCGATCTGGAACGACGAGTACTCGGGGAACTGGTCGGCGATGAGCTTCGGGAAGACGCTGGCGAAGCCGATGAACGAGCCGAACGTGCCGATGTAGAGCAGGGCCATGAGCCACAGGTGCGGCTCACGCAGCGCGCCGGCAGCACCGGCGAAATCGGCCTTCGCAGACGACAGGTTGTCCATGTAGCGCCACGCGCCCCACATCGCGACGAGGATGAGCGGGATCCACATCCAGCCTGCGAGCGAGATGTTGATGGTGGCTGCGGCGCCGATGGTGACGACGATCGGCACGGCGAACTGCGCAACGGCCGTGCCGAGGTTGCCGCCCGCGGCGTTGAGGCCGAGCGCCCACCCCTTCTCCTTCTGCGGGAAGAAGTACGTGATGTTGGCCATCGAGCTCGCGAAGTTGCCGCCGCCGACACCGCCGAGCGCGGCGACGAGGAGCAGCACTCCGAAGGGCGTCTCGGGGTTCGCGACGACGAAGCCGAGCAGGGTGGCCGGGATGAGCAGCAGACCCGCCGACACGATGGTCCAGTTGCGCCCGCCGAAGATCGCCACCATGAAGGTGTAGGGGAATCGGAGGGTCGCGCCGACGAGGCTCGGCACCGAGATCAGCCAGAACAGCTCGGAGCTCGACAGCGTGAAGCCCGCGGCGGGGAGCATCACGACGACGATGCTCCACAGCTGCCAGATGATGAAGCCGAGGAACTCGGCGAAGATCGACCATCCGAGGTTGCGCCGGGCGATGCTGCGGCCCTGCGACTCCCAGAATGCTCCGTTCTCCGGGTTCCAGCCGTCGATCCAGCGCCCGGGGCGATGAGCGAGGGTGACCGGCGCGTCGGCCGGCGAGATGGTGCGGGGCGATGCTGCGGTATCCGTCGTCGACGGCGAATCGGTCGTGGTCATGGCGCCTCCCTGAGGGTGAGCAAACACGTGGGGTGAGTGTGTCTCCCACGTTAGGAACGCGGTGTTTCCGCCCGTCAGCCCGCGCGGTTACTTCTCGATCACTTCTGCGTCACCGCACCCCCCGCGCCGAGGTGGATGCGCCGTCACACATCGGAAACACGGCGGCCTCCTAGACTCGGAGGCATGCGCGTCGACATCGTCACGATCTTCCCGACGTTCTTCGACGTGCTCGGCGTCTCGCTGATCGGAAAGGCCCGTGACCGCGGAATCCTCGACATGCACGTCCACGACCTTCGCGACTGGACGCACGACCGCCATCGCACCGTCGACGACACCCCCTACGGCGGCGGCGCGGGCATGGTGATGAAGCCGGAGCCGTGGGGCGAGGCGCTGGACGAGCTGCTGAGCGAGGACGCCGTGCTGCTGGTGCCCTCACCCGCCGGCGAGCTGTTCACGCAGCCGATGGCGCGGGAGCTGGCGGAGGAGAAGCACCTCGTCTTCGCCTGCGGACGCTACGAGGGCATCGACCAGCGCGTCGTCGATCACTACGCCGCGCGCGGTCGCGTGCGGCTCGTCAGCCTGGGGGACTACGTGCTGAACGGCGGCGAGGTGGCCGCGATGGCCGTCATCGAGGCGGTGTCGCGCCTCATCCCCGGCGTCGTCGGCAACCCCGAGAGCCTCGTGGAGGAGTCGCACGAGCTGGGGCTGCTCGAGTACCCCAGCTACACCAAGCCCGCCGAATGGCGGGGCATGGAGGTTCCTCCGGTGCTGCTCAGCGGCAACCACGGCGCCATCGCGGCGTGGCGGCGCGAGCAGAGCCTCGAACGCACCCGGGCGCACCGTCCCGACCTGCTGCGGGAGCCCGCACCCGAGTCGGCGACCTGACGCGATCGCCGGCGCCGCTCAGGCGGGCTCGATGACGTTGAGCCGGTAGCCGCGCTTGACGACCGTCTTCACCAGGTCGGGCACGGCCAGCGCCTCGCGCAGCCGGGCGACGGCCATCTCGACCGCATGCGTGTTCTCTCCCGACCGGGGGAGCGCCGCCTGCAGGCGCGGACGTGAGACCACGCCGCCCTGCGCGTCGAACAGGGCCGCGACGATGTCGGTGGCGCTGCGCGAGAGCGCGATGTGCCGTCCGTCCAGGACGATCCCGCCGCTGCGCAGCTCGAGCCGACCCGCGGAGGTGGGAAGGGATGCCGCGCCGCCGCCGCCGAAATGCGTCACGACGGCTCTTACGAGAGAGCCGAGACGGCCGCGCTCGGCGATCAGCGGGTGCAGCCCCGCATCCTGCAGCGGACCTGCGGTGATCGGCCCGACGGCGGCCATGAGCACGCGCCGCTCCGTCTCCCGCTCGACGATCGCCTCGAGCACGCCTTCGTTCCGGGCCGCGGTGATCCACTCGGCGGCGCCGGGTGCGGAGGTGAAGAGCACGGCGTCGACCTCGCCTGCCGCGGCCGCGACGACCGAGCGCGAGACCGCCGCCGGATCCGGCGGCGGGCCCCACCGGTAGACGGTGAGGCTCACCACGTCGGCACCGGCGCGCGTGAACAGCTCGTCGAGGCCGTCGGCGCCCGAGCCGTGGTGCTGCACGGCGACCCGCCTGCCGGCGACTCCCTCGGCGAGCAGGAACTCGCCGAGTTCGACGGACGTCTCGGACTCCGCCACCCAGTCCGCGGTCAGACCCGCCTGCTGGATCGCGCCGCGGGCCTTGGGGCCGCGGGCGACGATCTGCGCGCGGGCGAGCGCGGCGTGCAGATCGTCGAGGAGCCCTGCCTCGTCGGCCGCCTCCATCCAGCCGCGAAAGCCGACACCCGTGGTCGCGACCACGACGTCGGGCTGACGTGCGATGAGCTCGAGCGTGGCGGCGATCAGCGCGTCGTCGTCGATGTGCGGCACGATCGTGAGCGCCGGTGCGTGGCGGACCTGCGCGCCGTGGCGTTCCAGAGCGGCGGCCAGCTCGGACGAGCGACGGTCGACGGCGATGACGATCGTGCAGCCGTCGAGTGCGGCCGACAGGGTGGGGCGGGTGGTGGAGCTCAAAGGACGGTGTCACCTGCCAGCTGGTGTTCGGGCTGCAGCAGCCCGGCACGGGCGACGTCGCCCACGACGATGACGGCGGGGTTTCGCACACCGGCACGTCCGGCATCCAACACCACCGTGCCCAGCGTACTGCGCGTCGTCCGCTGATCGCGGTGGTGACCGCGCTCGACGATCGCCACCGGGCGGTCGGCGGGCACGCCGGCGTGCAGCGCATCGGAGACGATGCGAGGCAGTGCGCCGACGCCCATCAGGATCACGGTCGTCACGCTGTCGTCGCGGAGCGCGGCGAGCGTCGCCTCAGTGACCTCGGACGGGCCGTTGACGATGTGGACGGCGCCGGCGACGCCGCGATGGGTGACCGGGATGCCGGCGGCCTGCGGCACCGCGATGGCGCTCGAGATTCCCGGCACGACGTCGACGGGGATGCCCGCGGCCAGGCAGGCGGCGATCTCTTCGCCGCCGCGGCCGAAGACGAACGGATCGCCGCCCTTCAGGCGCACGACGCGCTTGCCGTCGCGTGCCCGGGCGACGAGGAGGTCGTTGATCTCCTCCTGCGGCACCGGGTGGTGTCCGGGGTGCTTGCCCACGTCGATGACCTCGACGTCCGGCCCGACGTGGTCGCGGATGTCGGTCGGCCCCAGCCGGTCCATCACGACGACCTCCGCGCGCTGGAGCAGCCGCCACGCGCGCAGGGTCAGCAGGTCGATCGGACCGGGACCGCCGCCGATGAGGTCGACGCGCCCGACCGAGTCCTTCACCGGCCCGGTCATCGCTCGCCCTCCCAGCGGACCAGGACGTGCCCGTCGTCCACCGCGACCGGCCAGACGTGCAGGCTCTTCGGTTCCTTGCCCTGCGTGTCGAGGCACGCACCCGTCCGCAGGTCGAACACCTGCTTGTACATCGGGGACGCCACCGTGGGGACGTCCTGCCGTGTTCCGACGATCCCCCGCGAGATGACGTGGGCGTGGCTGTACGGGTCGAGATTCGACACCGCATGCACGCGCCCGCCCGACCCGTCCGGTGCGTGGAGGAGGAAGAGCGCGATCTGCGTGCCGCCCAGGAGGGCTGCACGGCCGCGCTCCACCTCGAGGTCGTCGAGGGCGCACACGCGCACCCAGCCGTCGGGAGCGGTGTACTCGGCCGTCTGCGGGTCGACGAGCGTCATCGGCGCACCTCCAGGGTCGTTCCGGCGATGAGCACGCGCGAATCGGCGCGCTCGTCCTCGGTCGCGGGTCGGGGCTGTCCCCGCTCGGCCGTGTAGGCGAGCGAGGGGTCGGGAGTCGTGGGCGCGTTCACGAACGAGGCGAACCGACGGAGCTTCTCGGGATCCTCGAGCGTGGCCTTCCACTCGTCCTCGTAGGAGTCCACGTGCGCGGCCATCGCGGCGTCGAGGTCGGCGCAGATGCCCAGGCTGTCGTCGAAGATCACGGCGCGGAGTCCGTCGATGCCGCCGTCCAGATCCTCGAACCACGGCGCCGTCCGCTGCAGGCGGTCGGCGGTGAAGATGTAGTACATCAGGAAGCGGTCGATCGCGGTCAGCAGCTCGTCGTCGCTGAGCCCCTCGGCCAGCAGCACCGCGTGGCGCGGCGTGAAGCCGCCGTTGCCGCCGACGTACATGTTCCAGCCCGCCTCCGTGGCGATGACCCCGACGTCCTTGCCGCGCGCCTCGGCGCACTCGCGGGCGCAGCCCGAGACGCCGAGCTTGATCTTGTGGGGCGAGCGCAGGCCGCGGTAGCGCAGCTCCAGCTGCACGGCCATGCCGACGGAGTCCTGCACGCCGTACCGGCACCACGTGGACCCGACGCACGACTTCACCGTGCGCAGCGACTTGCCGTACGCGTGGCCGGACTCGAACCCGGCCTCGACCAGGCGCTGCCAGATGTCCGGCAGCTGCTCGAGGCGCGCGCCGAACATGTCGATGCGCTGCCCACCGGTGATCTTCGTGTACAGCCCGAAGTCCTTCGCGACCTGGCCGATCACGACGAGTCCCTCGGGCGTGATCTCACCGCCCGGGATGCGGGGGACCACCGAGTAGCTGCCGTCTTTCTGCAGGTTCGCCATCACGTGGTCGTTGGTGTCCTGCAGCGTCGCGTTCTCACCCTCGAGGACGTGCCCGCGCACGAGCGTCGAGAGGATGCTCGCGAGCGCAGGCTTGCAGATGTCGCAGCCGCGGCCGGTGCCGAAGCGCTCGATCACGGCGCTGAAGGTGGTCAGCCCTGAGACGCGGACGGCGTCGAACAGCTGACGGCGTGACATGTCGAAGTGCTCGCAGATGGCGTTGCTCAGCGCCGCACCGGTCTTCGCGAGCTCGGTGCCGACGATCTTCTTGACCATCATCACGCACGAGCCGCAGGCCGCTCCCGCCTTCGTGCAGGCTTTGATGCCGGCGACGTCGGTGCAGCCCTCGTCGTGGACCGCACCGCGGATGCGGCCGGCGGTGACGCTGTTGCACGAGCACACGAGGGCGTCGTCGGGAAGGTCGCCGGTCGGCGCCGCGACACCTCCCTCGGGCATGAGGTAGGCGGCCGGGTCGCCCCCGAGCGCACCGCCGACGAGGGGCCGCAACGAGCCGTACGCCGAGGCATCGCCGACGAGGATGCCGCCCAGCAGCGTCTTGGCGTCGTCCGAGAGCACGAGCTTCTTGTAGACCCCGGCCACCGGGTCGGCGTAGGTGACGTCGAGCGCGCCGGGGGTCTCGGCGAAGGCGTCGCCGAAGCTCGCCACATCGACGCCCGACAGCTTGAGCTTCGTCGACAGGTCGTAGCCGGGGAAGGACGCCTCGCCGCCGAGGAGCCTCGTCGCGGCGACCTCCGCCATCGCGTAGCCGGGCGCGACCAGTCCGACGCACATGCCGTCGTAGTTGGCGACCTCGCCGATCGCGAGCACGCGCGGGTCGGAGGTCTGGCACCCGTCGTCGATCAGCACGCCGCCGCGTTCGTGCACGTCGAGGCCCGCGCCGCGGGCCAGTTCGTCGCGCGGACGCACGCCTACCGTGAAGACGACGACATCGGTGCGGGCGTAGGAGCCGTCGCGGAACTCGAGGCCGGTCACCTGACCCGACCTGTCAGGGTCCAGCCGGGTCGTCACCGTCTCGGTCTTGACGGCGATGCCGCGCGATTCGATCAGCCGACGCAGCGCGTTGCCGCCGGCCAGATCGAGCTGGGCCGACATCAGGCGGTCGGAGGACTGCACCACGGTGCAGGCGACGTCGAGCCCCTGCAGGGCACCGGCCGCTTCGAGCCCCAGCAGACCGCCGCCGATGACCGTGCCCACGAGCGGTCGGCCGAGCTCTGCGGAACGTCGCTGCACGAACTCCTCGAGCTTCTCGACATCGTCGAGCGTGCGGTAGACGAAGCATCCCTCCAGGCCGAAGCCGTCGACCGCGAGCCGTGCCGCGTAGGAGCCGGTCGCGAGCACCAGCCTGTCGTAGGCGACACTCGTACCGCTGCGCGTGGTCACGCGGCGCGCGGAGCGATCGATGCGGGTCACGGCGTCGCCGCGGAGGAAGCGCACGCGGCCGTCTTCGAGGACCGTGCGCTCGAGCTCGAGGTCCTCGGCCGACGCGCCCGCGAAGAACCCCGTCAGGCCCACCCGATCGTACGGATGACGCTGCTCCTCGCCGATCAGCGTGATGTGCCACTGCTCGCCGGCCCTGCTCAGCAGGCTCTCGACGAATCGGTGCGCGACCATGCCCGCACCGACGACCACCACGTGGGTGCCGAGGGCAGGGGTGTCGCGCATGTCGTCACCGTACGCGGCGGATGTTGCAGCAGCGTCAGCGTGATGTTTCCGGCTTTCGACACGGTCCCGGTGCGCCATGGCTCCTCCTCGTGGGGCGTAGGTCTCGGTGATGCTGACGCTATGAGGGCGGTGTTTCACCGCCTGACCGTCCGCCGTTACCCCGAGCGAACGTTTCTCTCACAGCCCGCGCGCCCGCGGTGTGAGAACGACGCGCTCCTGGCGCGCATACCTCCTCCGCTGCGCTGGGCGCCACCCCAGCCCTCTCTCGTTCGCGCCCGCTAGTGTGAAGGCCCCGTCGAAATGGAGGTTGCATGCAGATCTGGCCCGGTTCCCCGTATCCGCTGGGGGCGACGTTCGACGGCAGCGGCACCAACTTCGCGCTGTTCAGCGAAGGTGCCGAGCGCGTCGAGCTCTGTCTCTTCGACGACGACGGCACCGAGACCCGCGTGGACCTCGTCGACGTCGATGCCTTCGTCCATCACGGCTATCTGCCGTCGATCCAGCCAGGGCAGCGCTACGGCTATCGGGTCCACGGGGAGTACGACCCCGCGGCGGGCAAGCGGTTCAATGCGAACAAGCTCGTGCTCGACCCGTACGCCAAGGCGGTGGAGGGTCAGGTGCGGTGGGGACAGGCCGTGTTCGGCTACGACTTCGGCGATCCCGACTCACGCAACGACGAGGACTCCGCGTCCCACCAGATGATGGGCGTCGTCGTCAATCCGTACTTCGACTGGAGCGGCGACCGGCAGCCGAAGACGCCGTACGCGGAGTCGTTCATCTACGAGGCGCACGTGCGAGGGCTCACGGAGCTGCACCCGGCGATTCCCGAGGAGATCCGCGGCACGTACAGCGCGATCGCTCACCCTGCGGTCATCGAGCACCTCGAGAAGCTCGGCGTGACCGCGATCGAGCTGATGCCGGTTCACCAGTTCGTCAACGACTCGACGCTCGAGGAGAACGGCCTCTCGAATTACTGGGGCTACAACACGATCGCGTTCTTCGCGCCGCAGAACACCTACTCCTCGAGCGGGGAGCGCGGCCAGCAGGTGCAGGAGTTCAAAGCCATGGTCAAGGCTCTGCACGCCGCCGGCATCGAGGTGATCCTCGACGTGGTGTACAACCACACCGCCGAGGGGAACCACCTCGGCCCGACGCTGTCGATGCGGGGAATCGACAACGAGGCGTACTACCGGCTCGAAGACGACGACAAGCGCTACTACACCGATTACACCGGCACCGGGAACAGCCTCAATGTCGGCAACCCGCACACGTTGCAGCTGATCATGGACTCGCTGCGGTACTGGGTGCTCGAGATGCACGTCGACGGCTTCCGCTTCGATCTCGCGTCGACGCTCGCGCGCGAGTTCTATGAGGTCGACCGGCTGTCGACCTTCTTCGAGCTGGTCCAGCAGGATCCGGTGGTGTCGCAGGTGAAGCTCATCGCCGAACCGTGGGATGTCGGCCCCGGCGGCTACCAGGTCGGCAACTTCCCGCCCCAGTGGACGGAGTGGAACGGCAAGTATCGCGACACCGTGCGCGACTTCTGGCGCGGGGAGCCCGCGACCCTCGGCGAGTTCGCCTCGCGACTTACGGGCTCCTCCGACCTCTACGAGCACTCCGGGCGCCGGCCGGTGGCATCCATCAACTTCGTCACGGCGCACGACGGGTTCACTCTGCGCGACCTCGTCTCGTACAACGAGAAGCACAACGAGGCGAACGGCGAGGACAACCGCGACGGCGCCGACGACAACCGCTCGTGGAACGGCGGGGTCGAAGGACCGACCGACGATCCGGACGTGCTGGCGCTGCGTGCCCGCCAGCAGCGGAACTTCATTGCGACCCTGATGCTGTCCCAGGGCGTACCTATGCTGCTGCACGGCGACGAGCTCGGCCGCACGCAGGGCGGGAACAACAACGGCTACGCACAGGACAACGAGATCACCTGGGTGGACTGGTCCGCGCCCGACCAGCCGCTCCTCGAGTTCACCGCGGCTCTGGCGCGACTGCGTCGTGAGCACCCGACATTCCGTCGCCGTCGCTTCTTCGACGGACGCCCGGTGCGCCGCGAGGAGGGTGCGCCGATCCCCGACATCGTGTGGGCGCGCCCCGACGGCTCGCAGATGCAGCCGGAGGACTGGGACTCCGGGGTCGGGCGTGCCGTCGCCGTGTTCCTCAACGGCGACGGCATCCGCGAACGCGACCGGCGCGGCGAGGCGATCTCGGACCGCCACTTCATCGTCCTGTTCAACGCCGGAGACGACTCCGTCGACTTCCTGATCCCCGCCGTGGAGTTCAGCCCGAAGTGGGATGTCATCGTCGACACCGCCGGCGTTCACGCCAACACCGAGCCGATCGACCCCGGCTCGACCCTTCAGGTGCCCGCGCGGTCGCTGATGGTGCTGCGGGAGCATAAGCTGCCCGAGCCCGAGGTCGACCACTCGGTGGCGGCGTCGCTCGCGGCCGCCAATCCGGTCGGACCGGACGAGGTGCGGGCCGCCGCTCCGCGGGCAGAGCTTCCCCACTGAGAGGACGGAAGAGCCGTGCCGACGTCGCGTCCCGCCACCACGTATCGCCTGCAGATCCGTCCGTCGTTCACACTCGATGACGCCACCGCCCTTCGCGGCTACCTGAGCGATCTCGGGGTCGACTGGGTCTACTTCTCGCCCCTCCTCACGGCTTCCGAGGGGTCCGATCACGGCTACGACGTCGTGGATCCGACATCCGTCGATGCGGCACGGGGTGGGCGGGCTGCCCTCGAGCGCGCCGCCCGCGCCTTCCATGAGGCCGGTCGCGGCATCCTCGTCGACATCGTGCCCAACCACGTCGGCGTCGCGCGCGCGGAAGAGAACCCGTGGTGGTGGGACGTGCTGGCGCACGGCCGCGGGTCTCATTGGGCGCCGGCCTTCGACATCGACTGGGACTTCGGCGGCGGCAAGGTGCGGCTGCCGGTCCTCGGAGAGGAGCTCGAAGAGGCGGCCGCCGCAGGAGCCCTTCGCGTCGAGGAGGGCGAGCTCCGCTATTACGACCACCGTTTCCCGCTCGCTCCGGGAAGCGCGGGGTCCGACCCCGGCGACGTGCTCGCCGTGCACGCGCGGCAGCACTACGAGCTCATGGCGTGGCGCCGGGAGGGCTCCGACCTCAACTACCGCCGATTCTTCGGCGTGTCGAGTCTCGCGGCGGTACGCGTCGAGGACCCGGCGGTCTTCGCTGCGAGCCATGGCGAGATCGGCAGCTGGTTCGCCGACGGTCTGGTCGACGGCCTGCGCGTGGATCACCCGGACGGCCTGCGCGCCCCCGTGGAGTATCTCGAGCGCCTGCACGATCTCACCGGCGGCGCCTACGTCCTCGTGGAGAAGATCCTCGAGCACGGCGAGACGTTGCCGCAGTTCTTCGCCGCCGACGGCACGACGGGCTACGAGGCGCTCGCCGCCATCGACCGGGTGCTCGTGGATGCCGCCGGCGAAGCGCAGCTGGACGCGCTCGACGCGCGACTGCGCGAGCGTTCGCACCTGCCCGCCGGTGCGCCCTGGCCCGAGCTCATCGCGGCGACGAAGCGCGCCATCGGCGAGGGGATCCTGCGCTCCGAGGTGCGTCGTCTCGCGCGCGACCTCGGTGCGCCCGACGATCCTGCGACAGAGGATGCGCTCGTCGAGCTCCTCGCACGCTTTCCCGTGTACCGGTCGTACCTGCCGGCGGGACGCGAGCACCTCAACGAGGCTGCCGACGCCGCCCGCACACACCGGCCCGACCTCGCCGCCACGGTCGACGCGGTGCTTCCGGCGCTCGCCGACGCGCAGCATCCCGCCGCCCTGCGCTTTCAGCAGACGAGCGGCATGGTGATGGCGAAGGGCGTGGAGGACACGGCGTTCTACCGGGCGTCCCGTCTCGGGACGCTCACCGAGGTCGGCGCGGATCCCTCCGTGTTCGCCCTGTCGGTCGACGAGTTCCACGCCGCCCAGGCGGCTCGGCACGCTGCCTGGCCGCACTCCATGACGACCCTGTCGACGCACGACACCAAGCGGGGCGAGGACGTGCGCGCACGCCTCGCGGTGCTCTCCGAGATCCCCGAGCGGTGGGGGGAGGTGCTGGAAGAGCTGACGGATGCCGCCACCACCGGCCACGGACCCTTCGACGCCCTCCTGTGGCAGGCCATCGTGGGTGCCTGGCCGGCGTCGCGTGAGCGCCTGCACGGTTACGCCGAGAAGACGGCGCGTGAGGCCGGCGAGGCCACGTCGTGGCTGGAGCCCGACGCCGCGTTCGAGCGCCGCATGCACGCGGCGGTGGACGCGGCCTTCGATGATCCCGCCGTGGCGGCGCGCGTGGAGACCTTCGTCTCCGAGATCGAGGGCGCGGGCTGGTCCAACGCGCTGTCGGCGAAGCTGCTGCAGCTCACGGGTCCCGGCGTCCCCGACGTGTATCAGGGCAGCGAGCTGTGGGAGCAGAGCCTCGTCGATCCCGACAATCGCCGGCCGGTCGACTTCGACGAACGCCGTCGGCTGCTGTCGCGCATCGACGCCGGCGAGCTGCCGATGGTCGACCGGAGCGGTGCGGCGAAGCTGCTCGTCACCTCCCGTGCGCTGCGTCTTCGCCGCGACCGCCCCGACCTCTTCACCCGCTACACGCCCATGACGGTGGTCGGCTCCGCCGCCCAGCACGCGATCGCCGCCGACCGCGGCGGCGCGGTGGCGGTGGCGACCCGTCACCCGGTGGCGCTGGCGCGGCGTGGTGAGGCGACGGGATCCCCATGGGGCGACACGGTCCTCCTGCGGCACGCCGGACCCACCACCGACGTGCTCACGGGGCGGTCGTTTGCGGGCCACCTCGCGTTGGCGGAGGTGCTCGACGTCTATCCGGTCGCGCTGCTGATCCCGGGGGAGCCGTCGTGATCCCCGAGGTCTGGGCTCCGCGGGCCGAGACCGTGGCGCTGCGCGCGCCCGGCCGTGGCGACGACACGCCGTTGACGCACGTCGGCGGCGGCTGGTGGCGCTCCGAGGTCGAGCTGCAGCACGGCGACGAGTACGGGTTCGTCCTGGATGACGCGGCGGTCGCACGCCCCGATCCCCGGTCACGGCGTCAGCCTCGCGGCGTGCACGAGCTGAGCGCGGTCTTCGATCCCGGCGTCCACGAGTGGAACGACGGCTCGTGGACCGGGCGACAGCTCGCCGGGGGAGTGGTCTACGAGCTGCACATCGGCACCTTCACACCCGAGGGGACATTGGATGCCGCGGCCCGCCGGCTCGGGCACCTCGTGGAGCTCGGCATCGACTTCGTCGAGCTGCTGCCGGTCAACGGCTTCAACGGCGTGCACAACTGGGGCTACGACGGCGTGCTCTGGTACGCCGTCCACGAGCCGTACGGCGGGCCGGCCGCCTACCAGCGCTTCGTCGACGCGTGCCATGCGGCGGGGCTCGGAGTGATCCAGGACGTCGTCTACAACCACCTCGGTCCGAGCGGCAACTATCTGCCCGAGTTCGGACCGTACCTGCGCGACGCCGAGTCGAACACGTGGGGCTCCTCCGTCGACCTGGACGAGGCCGAGGTCCGGCGCTACATCGTCGAGAACGCGCTGATGTGGCTGCGCGACCATCACGTCGACGGCCTGCGGCTCGACGCCGTCCACGCGCTGAAGGACGACGGACCGGTCCACATCCTGCAGGAGCTCGCGGAGTCCGTCGATGCGCTCAGTGCCCACCTCGGCCGTCCACTCACGCTGATCGCCGAATCCGACATGAACGACGCCCGGCTGATCGCGGCGCGCGAGGCCGGCGGCTACGGGCTCACGGCGCAGTGGAGCGACGACTACCACCACGCGCTGCACGTGGCCCTCACCGGAGAGACGACCGGCTACTACGCGGACTTCGCCTCCCTCGACGCGCTGGCGAAGGCGGCCACCCGCGGCTTCTTCCATGACGGCACGTGGTCGTCGTTCCGCGGGCGCGAACACGGCCACCCCATCGACCCCCGCATCCCGACCTGGCGGCTCGTGACGTTCTCGCAGGACCACGACCAGATCGGCAACCGGGCGGCCGGCGACCGCCTCTCGCAGACGCTCGACGAAGGAAGTCTCGCCATCGCCGCCGTCCTCACCGTGCTCGCACCCTTCACGCCGATGCTGTTCATGGGCGAGGAGTGGGCCGCCTCCACTCCCTGGCAGTTCTTCACCTCCCACCCCGAACCGGAGCTGGGGGAGGCCACCGCCCGCGGTCGCACGGCGGAGTTCGCCCGCATGGGGTGGGACGAGTCCGTCGTGCCCGACCCGCAGGACCCCGAGACGTTCCGGCGGTCCATCCTGCGGTGGGACGAGAAGGATGCCGGCATGCATGCCCGCATGCTGGCGCTCTACCGCGAGCTCCTCGCGCTGCGCCGGCAGCGCCCCGACCTCGCCGACCCCGACTTCCACCACCTCGCGGCCACGGCCGACGCCGATGCGCGCTGGTTCCGCCTGGAGCGCGGCGGCACGGAGGTCATCGTCAACTTCTCGACGGCGCTCGTCCGCCTGCCGGTGAGCGGCCCGCGGCGGATACTGCTGTCCACCCATCCGGGAGTGGCGGCTGAGGCGGAGACGCTCGTGCTTCCGGCGCGTTCAGCGGTGGTCGTCGCGAGCGAGACCGATTGATCTCACCGGACGGGCAGATCTCAGCGGACGCCGAGCCACGAGCGGTCCGAGAGCACGATGGGGCCGTCCTCGGTGATCGCCACGGTGTGCTCGGAGTGGGCGCCGCGCGAGCCGTCGGCCGAGCGCAGCGTCCAGCCGTCCGGGTCGGTGATGAGCTCGTCGGTCGTCTGCAGGAACCACGGCTCGAGGGCGAGGACGAGGCCGGCCCGCAGCGGATACCCGCGTCCGGCCTTGCCGTCATTGGCGACGTGAGGGTCGCCGTGCATCTCGCGGCCGACGCCGTGCCCGCCGAAATCGGTGTTGATCGAATACCCGTCGCCATGGGCGACCGCGGCGATCGCCGCCGAGATGTCGCCGATCCGATTGCCGACCGTCGCCGCCGCGATCGCCGCATCCAGCGCCCGCTCGGTGGTGTCGATCAGCGCGAGATCCTCGTCGCGCGGTGTGCCCACGACGAACGAGACGGCCGAATCGGCGACCCAGCCGTCGATCGACACCGCGAAGTCGAGCGACACCAGATCTCCGTCGCGAAGCGTGTAGTCGAAGGGGAGGCCGTGCAGGACCGCATCGTTGACCGAGGTGCAGATCACCTTGCCGAACGGGCTGGCGCCGAAGGACGGGTGGTAGTCGATGTAGCACGACTCGGCGCCGGCCCGGCGGATCAGCTCGTGTGCGCGGCGGTCGATCGAAAGGAGGTTCGTGCCCACCTTGGTCTCGTCGCGCAGCGTCGCGAGCGTCTCGGCGACGAATCGCCCGGCGGGCTTCATCGCCTCGATCTCGGCAGGGGTGCGCAGCTCGATCATGTGTGGGGCTTCCTCTCAGTCCTCCTCCATTCTGTCGGACTCGCCATGACCGGGCTGGGAGGATGCTCCGTGCCACGCGGAACCGCGCCACGACGCGCGGCGGCGGCGTAGCATCGGAAGCATGTGGCTGCGTCGCGCGTTCTTCGGCTGGCTCATTCCGGCGGCATTCCTGCTGCCGCTGTGGCTCTTCGTCGGATGGGCCGTCTTCAATGCCGGCGGCTGGGCGTTCCTCTGGGTGCTGTTCCTCGCGATCCCCGGCGTGTTCATCTGGCAGCTGATCCTCACGCTCCTGGTGCGGGCGCGCGGTACCGTCCGCGCCCATCGCGCCGTCTCGTGGTGGGACGTCCTGGGCTTCACCGTGTGGCACCTGCTGGTGATCTCGCTCGGCTTCTTCGCCGAGGCCTGGTGGGCCCCCGTGATGGTCCTCACAATTCTGGCCGGCGTCGCGCTGTTCTGGCTCGAGCTGTGGCAGCTCTGGAGCGAGGCACGACCCTCGCGGTTCGTCCTGCATACGTCGGAGGGCGTCGCCTACATCCCGGCGCAGACGGGCGAGCCGGAGGCCGAGGAGCGCGAGGTCATCGTCATCAACGAGAAGCAGACGCCGCCTGCGAGCTGACACGTTTTGGCCGGGTGCGGCATCCATGGCAGAATGGATGTTTGTGCCCTGACAGGTTCTGCCTCAGGGGAATCAGCTGAACGGCGTCACGCCGGAGGCCTGCGGCACACCGAGTCCTTCACCTTACTTCCCGCGGTCGACCTGTGGCGGCCGCAGAGAGAGACGATCATGCAGATCCTCGACGCCGTCGATGCGGCTTCACTCCGCTCCGACATCCCCGCCTTCAACGCTGGCGACACCGTGAAGGTGCACGTCAACATCACCGAGGGCAACCGCTCGCGCATCCAGGTCTTCCAGGGTGTCGTCATCGGCCGCTCCGGCGACGGCGTGCGCGAGACCTTCACCGTCCGCAAGATCAGCTTCCAGGTCGGCGTCGAGCGCACCTTCCCGGTGCACTCCCCGGTCATCGACCACATCGAGGTCGTCACCCGCGGCGACGTGCGCCGCGCGAAGCTCTACTACCTGCGCAACCTCCGTGGCAAGAAGGCCAAGATCAAGGAGAAGCGCGGCTGACGCACGCTGCCCTCAGCGCTTTCTCGAAGCCCCGGACGCTCTGGCGTCCGGGGCTTCGTCCGTTCTCCGCGCGGGCTGGAATGTGCGACCCTTGAAGACGGGTCGCCGCGACCGACGGCATCCGTGAAGGAACTCCATGACGACCGAGAAGTCGGCTCCCGCCGAGCCGGCGCCCGGGCCCCAGCCTGAGGCGACCATTCAGCCGCGTCGTCGGGGCTGGCTCGTGTTCCTCCGCGACGTGATCGTGATCATCCTGATCGCCGTCCTCGTGTCGCTCGTCGTGAAGACGTTCCTCGTCAGATCCTTCTACATCCCCTCCGGCTCGATGGAGGACACACTCCACGTCAAGGACCGCATCCTCGTCGACGAGATCACGCCGCGTTTCGGCGGCTACGAGCGCGGCGACATCGTCGTCTTCCAGGATCCCGGCGGCTGGCTGCCGCCGAGCACCGAGCCTGCCCGCCCCCCGATCGTCGAGGGCGTGGAGTGGGTGCTGTCTCTCGTGGGGCTCGCTGCGCCCGACAGCGATGACCACCTCGTCAAGCGCATCGTCGGACTGCCGGGCGACCACGTCGTGTGCTGCAACGCCATCGGCCAGATCAGCGTCAACGACGTCCCCGTCGACGAGAGCGGCTATATCAAGCTGCCGGCGGGCGAGTCGGCGGCATCGGGCGATCCGTTCGACATCGTCGTGCCCGAGGGCAGCCTGTGGGTGCTGGGCGACAACCGCTACCGCTCCAAGGACTCGCGGTACAACACCGACCAGCCCGGCAAGGGCTTCGTGCCGCTCGACAACCTGGTCGGGCGCGCGTTCCTCGTGACCTGGCCCTTCGACCGGTTCGGCTTCCTGGACTTCCATCACGACGTCTTCGCCGGGGTGCCCGCACCGGAGCCGGAGGGCGGCTCGAAGTGACGGTCGCCGAGCCTCGTCTCACCCTCGAGCGCCGGCTCCTGCGGGAGCACACGCTCGTGATCGCGTGCGACGAGGTGGGCAGAGGTGCGCTGGCCGGTCCGGTCGCCGTCGGCGCGGCGGTCGTCGACGCGCCGCGCTCGCGCAAGCGCATCCCCTCAGGGCTCCGCGACTCGAAACTCGTCCCCGAGCTGCGTCGCGCGGACGTCGCGGCGCGGGCGGCCTCGTGGGTCGCCGCGAGCGCGGTGGGCTGGGCGAGCTCCGAGGAGATCGACGAGATCGGCATCATGCGTGCGCTCGGCCTCGCCGCGGTCCGCGCGATCGCCGACCTGCGGGCGCAGGGCGTCGCGGCAGAGGAGGCGATCGTCATCCTCGACGGCAACTACGACTACATCCGCCCGGCGGGCGCGTGGACCCTGAACGTGCGGCCGGTCATCAAAGCCGATCGGGACTGCGCGTCGGCGGCGGCGGCATCCGTCATCGCCAAGGTCGCGCGCGACGCACTGATGACCGAGCTCCACGAGGAGCTGCCGGCGTACAACTGGGCTCGCAACAAGGGCTATGCCAGCCCCGACCACCGCGAAGCCATCCGTGCGCACGGCATCAGCCGGCACCACCGCGCGTCGTGGTCGATCGCCGACGCGCCCACGCTCTTCTAGCGTTCGCCACGCGCGGACCCGGATCGCCGCGCGCGTCTGCGCCCATAGGATGGAACCACCATGGATGACGAGGTCTTCGAAGACTACGACCGCGAGCTCGAGCTGGCGCTGTACCGCGAGTACCGCGATGTCGTCTCGCAGTTCCAGTACGTGATCGAGACGGAGCGGCGCTTCTACCTCGCCAACGAGGTGAACGTCGTGCGACGCGATACCGAGCACGACTTCTACTTCGAGATCTCGATGACGGATGTCTGGGTCTGGGACATTTATCGTGCCGACCGCTTCGTGAAGGCGGTGCGGGTGCTCACGTTCAAGGACGTCAACGTCGAAGAGCTGTCGCGTCGCGACTTCCACCTCCCGGAAGAGCTGTCGCTCGACACCTGAGTCCGCGGTTCCTCCCCAACCGCGCCTGTTGCGGGACTCCTCGCGAGTTCTGAACGGATGCCGCGCACCCGCGTCCTTGGAGGTCCCGAGGCGCGCGACGATGCCGGAATGGCAGATAAAGACATGCTCGGCCGCGCGGGCGAAGACCGTGCGGCGCACTACTTCGAGGAGCAGGGATTCACCGTCCTCGATCGCAACTGGCGGTGCCGCGACGGCGAGCTGGATCTGATCGTCGCGGACCGCTCCTCCGTGGTCGTGGTCGAGGTCAAGACCCGCAGAGGTGAAGAGTTCGGGCACCCGTTCGAAGCGATCGACGCCCGCAAGCGCGTGCGGCTCTGGCGACTGGGCGTCGCCTGGGCCAGCGAGCACCGCGACGTGGTGCAGGGCCGCCGACTGCGGATCGACGCGATCGGCCTGACCGGCGCGGAGCCCGGGACCGCGCGGCTGGAGCACCTCGTCGACGTGGAGGTCCCGTGAGCGTCGCGCGCACCTGGGCTGTCGCGCTCGTGGGAGCGGAGGGCGAATGCGTCGAGGTCGAGGCCGACCTCTCGCAGCAGACGCCGGAGTTCCGGATCATCGGACTTCCCGACAAGGCGCTCGGCGAGGCCGTGCAGCGGGTGCACAACGCGTGCGCCAACAGCGGCACGCCGCTGCCGCGACGGCGGCTGACGGTGAATCTGTCGCCGGCCAGCCTGCCGAAACAGGGCTCGGGGTTCGACGTCGCGATCGCCGTGGCCTCGCTGGCGACCGAGTCGACGATGGATCCTTCGTCCGTCGCTTCCGCGGTGCACATCGGTGAACTCGGTCTCGATGGCCGCCTTCGTCCCGTGCCCGGGGTGCTGCCCGCCGCGGTCGCCGCCCGTCGCGCGGGGCATCGCCGCGTCGTCGTGCCGCACGCCAACGGAGCGGAGGCCGATCTGGTCGACGGAGTGGAGGTGCTCGCCGCCGTCAATCTGGCACAGGTGGTCGCGTGGCACGGCGGAGACGTCGAGGTCGCCGACGAGGAACCCGTCGCGCTGACCGAAGACGAGCGCGAGTCCGAGCCGCCGCTGGACCTGGCGGAGGTCATCGGGCAGCGGGACGCCGTCGACGCGCTCATCGTCGCGGCGGCGGGCGGGCACCACCTCCTGATGTGCGGACCACCGGGAGCGGGGAAGACCATGCTGGCGCGCCGGCTGCCGGGCATCCTTCCCGAGCTCGACGACGGGGCCGCCCTCGCGAGCGCCTCCATCCGCAGCCTCGCCGGCTCCCGCGTCGTCGAGCTCTCCCGGACTCCGCCGTTCGAGGCGCCGCACCACAGCGCGAGCATTGCGGCGCTGGTCGGGGGAGGGACGCGCTTCATCCGACCCGGGGCGATCGCTCGCGCGAGCGAGGGCGTGCTCTTCCTCGACGAGGCGGGGGAGTTCGCGGCGAGCGCACTGGACGCCCTGCGGCAGCCGCTGGAGTCGGGCTCCATCACGATCCACCGGGCGGGCGCCCAGGCGCAGTATCCGGCTCGCTTCCAGCTGGTGCTGGCGACGAACCCCTGTCCGTGCGGGGACTACGGGATCCGGGGCGGGACCTGCACCTGTCCGCCCGCAGCCATCCGGCGCTACCTGGGCCGGCTGTCGGGGCCGCTGCTGGACCGCATGGACATCGAGCTCACCCTGACCCGGGTGTCGGTCGCCCAGCGGGACCGCGGACCGACGATCTCCACCGCCGCCGCGCGCGAGCGCGTCGAGGACGCCCGTGCACGTGCCCGACATCGCCTGTCGGGCACCCCCTGGCGCGTGAACGCCGATGTGCCGGGGACCTGGCTGCGCGAGGGGCCGGCTGCCCCGATGCCGGCGGTGCGGCGGCCCCTCGACGCCGCCTTGCATCGCGGCGCGCTGACGCTGCGCGGATATGACCGGGTACTGCGCGTGGCATGGACCATCGCCGACATCGAAGGGCGCGCGCAGCTGAGCGCCGAGCACATCGGTCGCGCCCTCTACCTCAAGAAGGGACTCGCCCTGTGAACGGCTTCGATCTCAGCGCCGACGCCGCGCTCGGTGCACTGGCCTCCATGCACGGAGATGAGTCAGCCGAAGATGCACGCGAGCGATATGCGATCGCGGTGTGGTGCCAGCTGATCGAGCCCGGCGATTCGGTGGCTGGTCGGGTCATCGCGGCTCGAGGCCCCGTGGCCGCACTCGACGCGGTGCTGGCAGGCGGTTCACTGCCGGAGGTCACGGCTCGGGAGCTCGCGGAAGGGCGGAAGCGATGGCTGCCGCGGCTGTCGGCACGCGCGGTCGACGCCTCACTCGCGACAGCCGCGGCGCGCGGCGTCGCGCTCGTCACCCGGAGCGACCCGTCCTGGCCCAGCCAGCTCGATGATCTCGGCCCTCATGCCCCGCTGTGTCTGTGGGTCCGCGGCGACGTCACGGCGCTGCGCCGGTTCGAGGCATCCGTGGCGATCGTCGGTGCGCGCGCCGCCTCGCGCTACGGCGATCACGTGGCGATGGAACTCGCGGCCGAGCTGGCCTCGGCAGGCATCGCCGTCGTGTCGGGCGGGGCCTACGGGATCGACGGCGCCGCGCACCGCGCGACACTGGCCACGGGCGGACTCACTGCGGCGCTGCTCGCCGGCGGGGCGGACCGCTCCTATCCGGCCGGTCATACCCAGCTCATCGACGACATCGCACAGAGCGTGTCGTCGCCAGCGAAGTGCCGTGCGGCTCGGCGCCCACGAAGTGGCGCTTCCTCCAGCGCAATCGGCTGATCGCGGCGCTGGCGACCGCGACCGTCGTGGTCGAAGCGGGATGGCGCAGCGGCTCGCTCAACACTGCCGGCCACGCGGCCGCGCTGTCACGCCCGCTCGGAGCCGTACCGGGGCCTATCACCTCCGCCACCTCCGCGGGCACCCATCGGCTGATCCGCGAGTACGGTGCGCAGTGCATCACGAGCGCGGACGACGTCCGGGAGTTGCTGGGACTCGCCCCGCGAACGGATGCCGTCACCGGCGTCGATGCCGGCCGCACCGGCGAGGCGACACGCGTGCGGGATGCGATGAGTACCCGGTCGTGGCGTCAGTCCACCGATATCGCGCGCCGCGCCGGGATGGCCGCCGACACGGTCGAGGCCATCCTCGGGCTGCTGCGGCTCGAGGGATCGGTCGAGACCGGCGCGGAAGGCTGGCGACTGCGGACCGCGGCGGGCTGACCGAGGTCCCCCCGTCCTGCCGGCCGGATCTGCTCCGCGCGCGAGGAGCGTCGCCCACGGTGCGTCGCACCAGGACGCACCGACGGCAGGAGCATGCTGGACTCGTGGAGATCAACGAGGGGGCTGAGGCGTATCTTCGCCACCTCGCGGAGGTGCGCCGGCTGTCACCGGCGACCGTGCGCGCGTACCGATCCGACCTCGCCGATCTGACGCTCGCCTGCGGCGACATCGACCTCGACGTCGTCGACCTCGACAACCTCCGCGAGTGGCTGTGGCAGGCCGTGCAGCGAGGGGACAGTCGCGCCACGATCGCCCGGAGAACGGCGGCCGTCCGCGGCTTCTTCGCCTGGGCCGCCGAGGGCGGAATCGTGCCGACCGATCCCAGCCTGCGGCTGGTGTCGCCCAAACGCGGCCGCACGCTGCCGAAGGTGGCGACGGCCGACGCCATGGACAGCGTTCTCGAGCGCCTCGGGTCCGCGGCGGCGGAGGGCGATCCCCTCGCCCTCCGCGATCACGCGATGCTCGAGCTGCTCTACGGCGCGGCAATGCGGGTGTCGGAGCTGTGCGGGCTGGACGTCGACGACCTCGACCACGATCGCCGTACGGCCCGGGTGCTCGGCAAGGGCTCCAAGGAGCGGGTGGTTCCGTTCGGACTCCCGGCTGAGCGCGCCGTCGAGGCCTACTTGGTGCGCGGCCGCCCCGCGCTGCTCGCGCGCCGGACGGAGGGCCAGGCCGCGGTGTCGGCACTGTTCCTCGGCGCCCGAGGCGGCCGCATCGGCCCACGGGCCGTCTACAACCTGGTCTCGCGGGAGCTCGGCCCGGAGCTCGGTGCCCAGGTGGGACCACACGCCCTGCGCCATTCGGCAGCGACGCACCTGCTGGACGGTGGCGCGGACCTGCGCGCCGTCCAGGAGATCCTCGGCCATGCCAGTCTCGGCACGACGCAGATCTACACCCACGTCTCGAGCGAACGACTAGCCGCCTCCTACCGTCTCGCGCACCCGCGGGCGTGAGTGGCGGGCTCAGCAGCAGGGCAGCAGCACCGCGCGGGGGACGCCGCCGAGCAGGACGAGCGGGTTGAGGTAGTGGCCGTCCAGCCGCACGCCGAGATGCAGCGCGCCCGGCGCCGCATGTCCGCCGGTCGACAGCCGCCCCACGTCGGCGCCCGCCGCGAGAGCCGTGCCGGCGGCGAGACCGGACTCGATCGGCTCGAGGGTCGAGACGAGCCCTCCGCCGTGATCGATCGTCAGGACGCCGCGTCCCGCCACGCGTCCAGAGAAGGCGACCACGCCATCGGCGGGCGCACGGACGGGATCCTCTCCCTGCACGCCCAGGTCGATTCCCCGATGTCCCGGGCCGTACTCGTGCGGCGGTGCGACGAACTGACGCTCCAGGCGGAACGAGCGCACCGGCCACAGCCAGCCCTGCATCAGCGACACCGTCCCGCCTCCGGCCGTCCCGCCGTCGGCCGACCCGCCGTCCGGCGCCGCGGGTGGCGCAGGATCCGCGCGAACGGCGCTCTCCGCGCCCGGCGCCGACCAGGGGGCGGCGGCGAGGAACAGCGCCGACGCGACCGCCACGGTCGCGCGCACATGCCTGCCATGGATTCTGGCGGAACGTGTCATGAGCCGAACATCCCGCATCAGACGCGTGCGCAGCGCGGCGCACCTGAGGGCCGTGGAGAACCGTCCTCCCGCGCCCACGGGGGAGGAGGGGCGAGCCGGCCGCCTGCTGATACACTGGTTGCGCACTCCGCATGTCGGAGTGACTCCGCGTGCCCAGAGCGCCGCACACCCTGAGTTCCACGAGGGGTCGCGGCGCGGCATCCACACCCTACGGTCCCTGCGAACGCTCACGAGCGGGCGCGGGGTGGGAATGTGCCGGGCACCAGGCTCGCCGGCTCCATGCCGGCGCGAGAACGAACCGCAACAGGCGCACATGCGCCGGAACAGGAGAACGGCCATGGCCGTCGTCACCATCCGCCAGCTGCTCGACAGCGGCGTGCACTTCGGACACCAGACCCGCCGGTGGAACCCGAAGGTCAAGCGCTTCATCCTCACGGAGCGCAGCGGCATCCACATCATCGACCTGCAGCAGTCGCTGACGTACATCGACAAGGCGTACGAGTTCGTCAAGGAGACGGTCGCCCACGGCGGCACCGTGCTCTTCGTCGGCACCAAGAAGCAGGCGCAGGAAGTCATCGCCGAGCAGGCGACGCGCGTGGGCCAGCCCTACGTCAACCAGCGCTGGCTCGGCGGCCTCCTCACCAACTTCTCGACGGTGTCGAAGCGTCTCGCTCGCATGAAGGAGCTCGAGGAGCTCGACTTCGAGAACCCCGCCGAGAGCGGCTTCACCAAGAAGGAGCTCCTGCTCAAGAAGCGCGAGCTCGACAAGCTGCACAAGTCGCTCGGCGGCATCCGCAACCTCCAGAAGACCCCGTCGGCCATCTGGGTCGTCGACGCCAAGCGCGAGCACCTGGCCGTCAACGAGGCATCCAAGCTCGGCATCCCGGTGATCGGCATCCTCGACACCAACGCCGACCCGGACGAGTTCCAGTACCCAATCCCCGGCAACGACGACGCGATCCGCTCGGTGGGCCTGCTCACCCGCATCATCGCCGACGCCGCCGCCGAGGGCCTGATCCAGCGCCACCAGCCGACCGACGAGACCGCTGACGCGGAGCCGCTCGCCGACTGGGAGCGCGAGCTGCTCGAGCAGGGCGCCACCGCCGCTGACGGCGACGCCGTCGAGCTGGCCTCCGAGGCCGTCGTGGCCGAGGCCGTCGCCGAAGAGCTCGCTGCCGAGGGCGACGTCGCCGACGCCGTCGTGGTCGAGGCCGTGGCTGAGGAGCTCGCCGCCGAGGCCGTCGTGGACGAGGTCGTCGCCGAGGAGCTCGCCGCCGAGGCCGACAAGGCAGACGCGTAATCGCATCCTTCCGCCCGGCGGAGTCGTCTCCGGACGACTCCGCCGCGGCATCCCACTGAACTCTCACAATCTAGGAGCCGCCACCCATGGCAAACTTCACGATCGCCGACATCAAGGCGCTGCGCGAGCAGCTCGGAACCGGCATGGTCGACACCAAGAAGGCGCTCGAGGAGGCCGACGGCGACCTCGAGAAGGCCGTCGAGATCCTGCGCCTGAAGGGCGCGAAGGGCAACGCCAAGCGCGCCGACCGCTCCACGAGCGAGGGCCTGGTCGCGGCCAAGGAGGTCGACGGTCAGGTCACGATCATCGAGCTCAACACCGAGACCGACTTCGTCGCGAAGAACGAGCGCTTCATCGCCCTCGCCGACAAGGTGCTCGACGCCGCCGCCGCGGTCCACGCGGACTCGGCCGACGCGGCGCTCGCAGCGCCCGCCGGCGCCCAGACGGTCGCCGAGCTCATCTCGGACGAGGCCGCGATCATCGGCGAGAAGGTCGAGCTGCGACGCGTGAGCACGCTCTCGGGCGACCACTTCGAGATCTACCTCCACAAGACCAGCAAGGACCTGCCGCCGCAGGTCGGTGTCGTGCTCGCCTACTCGGGCGACGACGCCGAGACGGCGCGCAGCATCGCGCAGCACATCTCGTTCGCCAACCCGTCGTACCTGTCGCGCGACGAGGTTCCGGAGGCGGATGTCGACAAGGAGCGCGAGATCGTCACCGAGATCTCGCGCAACGAGGGCAAGCCCGAGGCTGCTCTGCCGAAGATCGTCGAAGGGCGCGTGAACGCGTTCTTCAAGCAGGTCTCGCTGCTCGACCAGGACTACGCGAAGGACAACAAGCAGTCGGTCGCGCAGGTCGCGAAGAACGCCGGTCTGACGCTGACGGGCTTCGCCCGCTACAAGGTCGGCGCCTGACCCAGTGAGAAGGCCCGCATCGCAATCCGATGCGGGCCTTTTCTCATGCCCTTCGGTAGGTTGCCGAGTGCCGGATAGTTTGTCGTCATCGAGAGGACCACAGTGATCAACGAGAACACCGGGCGCCGTCGCGTCCTTCTGAAGCTGTCCGGCGAGGCGTTCGGCGGCGGCCAGCTGGGTGTCAACCCGGACGTGGTCAGCCAGATGGCACGGGAGATCGCCGCGGCGGTCGACCGGGTCGAGATCGCCGTCGTCGTCGGCGGCGGCAACTTCTTCCGCGGCGCCGAGCTGAGTCAGCGGGGCATGGACCGCGGTCGCGCCGACTACATGGGCATGCTCGGCACCGTGATGAACGCCCTCGCCCTCCAGGACTTCCTCGAGCAGGCAGGCGCGGCCACGCGCGTGCAGTCAGCGATCTCGATGACCCAGGTCGCCGAGCCCTACATCCCGCGCCGCGCCGAGCGCCACATGGAGAAGGGGCGCGTCGTCATCTTCGGCGCGGGCGCCGGCCTCCCGTACTTCTCGACCGACACCGTCGCCGCGCAGCGTGCCCTCGAGATCGACGCTCAGGAGGTCCTCGTCGCGAAGAACGGCGTCGACGGCGTGTACACGGCAGATCCGAAGAAGGATGCCTCGGCCACGATGATCGATCGCATCACCTATCTCGACGCGCTCCAGCGCGGGCTCAAGGTCGTCGACTCCACCGCGTTCAGCCTCTGCATGGACAACCGCATGGACATGAGGGTGTTCGGCATGGAACCGGCGGGCAATGTCACGAGGGCGCTCCTGGGCGAGCCCATCGGCACGCTCGTCACGGCGTGAACACGTCGCCGCCGATACACTTGACCAGCCCCACCTACCTGAAGGAGACACTGTGATCGCGGACGTCTTGGCCGATGCCGGAGTGCGCATGGACCGCGCTGTCGAGGCTGCGAAGGAGGACTTCGCGTCGGTGCGCACCGGACGCGCGAACCCGCAGCTGTTCCAGAAGGTCCTCGTCGACTACTACGGCAGCCCGACGCCGCTGGCACAGCTCGCGTCGATCAACAACCCCGAGGCGCGCACCCTCATCATCACGCCGTACGACAAGTCGGCGCTGAAGGCCATCGAGCAGGCCATCCGCGACATCCCGAACCTCGGGGTGAACCCGACGAACGACGGCAACCTCGTGCGCGTCACGATGCCGGAGCTCACCGAGGAGCGCCGCAAGGAGTACGTGAAGCTCACGCGCAGCAAGGGCGAAGACGCCAAGGTCCACGTGCGTGGCATCCGCCGGAAGGCGAAGGACGACATCGACGCGTTGAAGGGCGAAGTCGGCGAGGACGAGCTCGGCCGCGCCGAGAAGGAGCTCGACGCGCTCACGCGCGCCCACGTCGACGCGATCGACGACGCGCTCAAGCGCAAAGAGGCCGAGCTCCTCGAGGTCTGAGGTCCACCCATGACCGACTCATCGGACCCGCCACGCGGTGACGAGCCCGCCTCTCCGCAGACGCGGCGCGAGGCGGGCGACGTGCGACGCTCCGCAGACGCTCATGAGAGTGAGCCGGCGCTGCAGGCGCATCTTCGCGCTGCGCGCAGCGAGCTCGAGAGCCAGGTCGCGCAGGCAAGAGCGGACTTCGAAGAGGCGAACGAGCGCATCAAGGAGCGCACGGGACGCGATCTGATCGTGGCGACTCTGATCGGGCTCGCCATCGGCATCGCGCTGCTCGGCTCGTTGATCTTCGTGAAATGGGCCTTCGTCCCGTTCGCGCTGGCCGCCGCGCTGCTCGCGATCTTCGAATTCGGTCGCGCCCTGATCGCGAGCGGTCGCCGCGTCGATCTCGTTCCGCAGCTCATCGTCGGCACGGCGGTGGTGCTGTCGGCCTACTTCGCGGACGCATGGCTGCACTGGGTGGTGCTGTTCGTCGCCCTCGCCTTCCTGGTGGTCTGGCGCCTGGTCGCGCAGATGGCATCGCATGACGGGCGCACCTACGCCAAGGTGCTCGGTGACGTCCTGCTCGCCGCCTTCCTGCAGCTGTACGTCGCGTTCCTGGCGAGCCTGTGCCTGGTACTGCTCAGCAAGGACGGCGGCGAGTGGTGGGTGCTGGCGTTCATCATCGTCGCGGTCGCCGTCGACACGGGCGCGTATGTGGCCGGCATCTCGTTCGGCAAGCACCCGATGGCGCCGCGCATCAGCCCCAAGAAGACCTGGGAGGGTTTCGCGGGTGCCGCCGTGGCAGCCACGATCGCCGGTGTGCTCGTCGGTCTGTTCATGCTCGGCCTCGATTGGTGGATGGGAGCGGTCTTCGGCATCCTGATCCTCGCCACCGCGACGGTCGGCGATCTGGGCGAATCCATGATCAAACGCGATCTGGGCATCAAAGACATGAGCTCCTGGCTGCCGGGCCACGGCGGCGTCCTGGATCGGCTGGATTCGATCCTGCTGTCCGTCGTGGCGGCGCTGACGCTCTACTACCTCTTCACTCCGCTGGTGGCATCATGACGGCATCCGAGACGACGTCCCGCACCTCGTTCCCCGAGGCGCGAGGTCGTGAGAAGGGCTACGACAAGCAGCCCGTCGACGAGTTCCTGGCTCGGGCCCGGGCATCGTTCGAGCAGGGCAGCGAGCAGCTCACGTCGGCCGACATCCGCCAGGTCGCGTTCCCCCTGGTGCGGCACGGCTACGCGATCGCATCGGTCGACGCCGCACTGGGCAGGATCGAGGACGCCTTCGCGGCACGTGAGCGGTCCTCCGCGATGGCCGTCGTCGGGGCGCGTGCCTGGGTCGGCCATACCCGTGAGCTCGCACAGGAGGTGCTCGACCGCCTCTCGCGTCCGACGGGCCGCCGTTTCGACCGGGTGTCGCGGCTGCGGTACGGGTACCGCGTCGCCGAAGTCGATCTGGTCACCGACAAGCTCGCGCGCTTCCTCGAGTCCGGGGATGCCGTCACCGTCGAGCAGGTCCGCGCGGTCGCCTTCCGCATGCAGCGCGGCGGGTATCGCGAGACCCAGGTGGATGCCGTGCTCGATGCCGTCGTCGAGGTGATGCTCGCCGTCAAGTGAGACGCGCGGGCCGCGGATGGCACGTCGTCGCACCGGTATGCGAGAATCGGGGCACTGTGACTTCTGGAAACGAGCTGCACCCGACCAGACGCGCCCGTCGTCACGAGGTGTCGACACGGCCGACGGGCCGGGTCCTCTCGTCTCCGGCGGCCCCGCCGGCGACTGCGGTGCGTGTACCCGTGCGGCCGACAGCCCGCTGGTCACGCCGCCGTGGCGTGCTCGGGGCATTCGCGGCGTTCGCGGTGCTGGGCTTCGTCATCGCCTACATCGGGCCGACCGGTCTCGCGCTCGCGCAGGCCAGTGTCGAAGACTCACCCCAGGTGTCGCTGTACGCCAGCTCGCTCGACGACGTCCAGTCGATCGCCGGCGATGAGAGCCTCGCCTCCGCGGAGCCGGCGGCGCTCGACCGGGGCGGCTACTCCGTCTACGTCAAGCCGAAGCCGACGCCGACGCCGACAGCTACGCCGACCTCCGCCACGTCGGGCGGTGGCTGGCGCCCGCCGTTCGCGACACCGGACCCGGGAACCGCGCAGGCCATCGCGTACGACATGGTGCTGGCCCGCGGGTGGGGCGACGATCAGTTCGCGTGCCTGGTCGCCCTGTGGAACAAGGAGTCGGGCTGGCGGGTCAACGCCTTCAACGCGGGCAGCGGGGCCTACGGCATCCCGCAGGCCCTGCCGGGCAGCAAGATGGCGTCCGCCGGCGCCGACTGGGAGACCAACCCCGCGACGCAGATCTCCTGGGGTCTCGGCTACGTCGGAGGGCGCTACGGCACACCGTGCGGGGCCTGGGACCACTCGCAGCGCACGGGCTGGTATTGAGCCGTGCCGAGGTCGAACCGCCGCCGTCCTGATTCGAGCGGCGACGGGTCGTTCGAGCGACTCCTCGCCGGCTGGAAGCGCAGCGAGATGCGGCGCGGGGTGGAGTGGATCGTGCAGCCCGTCTCGGCCGCGCAGGCGCAGAAGGCGTACACGTGCCCGGGATGCGGTCGGCAGATCGACATCGGGGTCGCACATCTGGTGGCCTGGCGCGCGGACGGGGTGCTCGGCGATGCCGCCGACCTGGCGGCTCGTCGGCATTGGCATCAGCACTGCTGGAAGGTGGCATGACATGGAGATCCGCGGACCGATGCTGCTGCCCGCGCGGCGAGAGGAGATCGAGCTCGAGACGCTCGACGGCTTGAGCCTCGTCGGCGAGCTCGCCTTGCCCGAGGACCGGGAGCCGGTCGCGACTCTCGTGACGCTGCATCCGCTCCCGACCGCCGGGGGGTTCATGGACTCTCACATCATCCGCAAGGCGGCCGGGCGTCTTCCCGCTCTGGCCGACCTCGCGGTGCTCCGTTTCAACACCCGCGGCACCACGTCGCCGCGCGGCACGAGCGACGGCTCCTTCGACGGCGGGCGTTCCGAGGCTTTCGACGTCGCGGCGGCCATGGACTTCGTCCACGGTCGCGGCCTGCCGCGACCGTGGCTGGTCGGTTGGTCGTTCGGGACCGAGCTCGCCCTCAAGTACGGCCGCGACCATGCGATCGAGGGCGCGGTGCTGCTGTCGCCGCCGCTGCATCGTGCGACGGCGGAGGAGGTCGCCGCGTGGGCGGGGGACGACAGGCGGCTGATCGTGCTGGTGCCCGAGTTCGACGACTATCTGCGACCGGATGCCGCGGCCGAGCGCTTCGCGAGCGTGCCGGGCGCGGTCCTGATCCCGGTCGAAGGCGGCAAGCACCTGTGGGTGGGGGAGAACCAGACGCGCCGGGTGCTGACCGAGATCGTCGCGGCCGTCAATCCCGACGCACTGCCGCTGCCACTGGAGTGGAACGGGCCCGTCGCCACGGAAGGCTGACCGGCACGGACGCGGCCTGACACCGGGTGCGCGGCAGTGCTCGCCCTGAGCTCAGCGCTCGTTCTGGCGCGGGATCACTACCTGGCGATAGATGATCAGGATGCTGGCGGCCACCGGGATCGCGACGAGCGCGCCGAGGAGTCCGAGCAGCGAGCCACCCGCCAGCGCGGCGATCACGACGACCGCTCCCGGCACCGAGACGGCCCGGCCCATGATGCGGGGGGAGATGACGTAGGCCTCGATCTGCATGTAGATCAGGTAGTAGATGGCGGCGATCAGCGCGGTGGTCGGCGAGCCGACCACCAGACAGGTCAGCACGATGATGATCGAGCCGGTGAGCGTGCCGACGAGCGGGATCAGCGAGAAGAAGAACGCGATCACCGCCAGCACGGCGGGGAACGGCGCCTTGATGATCGACAGGAAGATCGCGCTCAGGACGCCGTTGATGAGACCGAGCGTCACCTGGCCGATGACGTAGTAGCCCACCGAGTCGGTGATCTGCTCGCCGAGGTCCATGAAGCGGGCCCGCTTGGACGCCGGCACCAGCTGGTAGACGGACCGCTTCAGGCTGGGAGTGGAGGCCGTGAAGTAGATGGTCAGGATCAGCACGATGAAGGCGCCGGCGAAACCGGCGACGAGCGCGCCGATGATCGTGATGATGCTGCCGCCGACCTCGCTGCCGATCGCGCCGACGTCGAGCGACGCGTACCAGTCCTCGATGTAGCTCCAGACCTCGTCGACGTTGAGCGCGGGGAAGACGGTGTGCAGCCAGTCCTGGATCGCGCCGACGGGGTCGTCGAACATGCCGTCCTCGGCCAGCTTCTGAATGGCCGCCACCAGCTGGCCGATCTGCTGCACGATGATCGGCACCACCATGAGGACGATGCCGGCGAAGACGGCGAGCACTCCGAGGATCGTGATCAGGACCGCTGCCCAGCGCGGGAGCTTGCGACGCTCGAGCCAGGCGACGATGGGGTCCAGACCCAGGGACAGGAAGAGCGCGGTGCCCACGTACAGCAGGATGGTCTGCAGGTTCTGGATGCTGCCGATGAGGAGCAGTCCGAGGCCGACACCCAATGTCGCGAGCAGCGCGGTGCGGAACGGGCTGTGCAGCTTCATCGAGTCCCCCTGCCGATCGACTCCGTGTCGATCCGATCGTGTCCGCCCAGGATACGCATGCGACGCGCCCAGTCCGCGGAATGCTCCCTCCCACGCGCCTCCCAGGTCATCCCCGCTAGTCTGAAATGTCGAATCGAAGGGTCGCGCTCCGTGTGCGCGTCCGGGAAAGGTGTTCTTCGTGCGTTTCGTGTGGGCGGTGCTGGCGTTCGTCCTCGCCACCGTGATGATCGGTGCGGGCATCGCCCAGCGGACGATCTTCCAGGGACCTCGGACCCAGACCGCGACGATCTCGGTCGAAGAGAAGACGCCGTACCTGTTGATCGACGGCACGGTCCTCAACCAGATGCCCGGCACCCAGACGCTCCGCGCTCAGGCCGACGGCGACCTCTTCGCCTCCTACGGCCGCACGGCCGACATGGAGTCCTGGCTGTCTGACGCGACGTACACGCACGTCACGCTGAACGGCGACGGGAAGGTCGAGACCGAGGTCGTCGAGCCAGAGGTCGACGCCATCGCCGGCACGACGCCGGAGGCCCCCGCCGAGGGCGCTGCGCCCGAAGACACAGCCGCTGACGCCGCGACGGATGCCGCGGCCACCGCCGGCCGCAGCCCGGTCGGGTCTGATCTGTGGCTCGACGAGTACCAGCAGAAGGATCTTCTGATCGCGCCGCTGCAGCTGCCGGAGGAGATGAGCGTGCTGGTCGCCGCTGACGGCACCGCACCCGCGCCGAGCAAGGTGACCGTTACCTGGCCACTGCAGAGTTCGACGCCCTGGGCGGGTCCCCTCATCGTCGGTGGCGGCATCCTCATGGCCATCGGCGTGTTCCTCTACATCCTCGGCATCCGTCACGCCCGCCGGAAGCGCGGGCCGCGCCGCAAGGGGCTGCCGCTGCCCGTCACGGAGCCGATCGACATCGCGATCGATGGGGATGACAAGGGCGTGATCAGCAGCACACCCACCTCGCGCCGTGCCGTCGCGAGCGGACGCCGTGCGTTCGCCGTCCTGCCCGTCGTCGCTGTCTCGGCCCTGCTGTTCACCGGCTGCTCCGCCGACGCCTGGCCGCAGCTCGCACCCTCGGCGACGCCATCCCCGACGGCGACGGTCATCGCGCCCGAAGGTCAGCAGGCTCCGGCAGTCACCAAGGCGCAGGCCGAGCGGATCCTGACCCGCATCGCCTCGACCGTCGCCGACGCCGATGCGGCGCTCGACGGCGACCTCGCCGACACGCGCCTCGAGGGCGCCGCGCTGGCCGCCCGTGACACGAACTACAAGCTGCGCGCGGCGATCGCCGATTACCCGGTTCCGGCCCCGATCCTCTCCAAGCCGCTCGAGATCATCCTGCCGCAGGCCTACGACGACTGGCCGCGCTCGGTGATCGCCGTCGCGGACGACGAGGAGTCGAAGACGTCGAGCATCATGGTCATGACCCAGCAGGATCAGTGGGCCGACTACAAGCTCTCGTACATCGGCAGCCTGGAGGCGTCGACATCCCTCCCGGACCTGGCGCCCTCGTACATCGGGGCCCCGGCTGTGGAGCCTGACTCTCCCTTCCTCGTGCTGCCCCCCGACCAGGTCGCCGCCGCCTACGCGGATGTCATCAACAACGGCGAGAACAGTTCCTCCTACGACCTGTTCGAGGTCGAGGGCGACCAGTTCCGGACGAGCGTCGCCGCCGACCGTCAGCGCCGGCTCGAAGACTTCAACAAGACCGCTGCGTCGACGGGCAAGCTCGAGTTCTCGTCGGCGGCAGGGCCGCAGGCGCCGTTCGCCCTGCAGACCGTCGAGAGCGGGGCCATCGTCGCGGTGAACATCAACGAGATCGACACCGCGACGCCCACGGTGGGGGAGGCGGTGATCAAGGTCGACGACAACCCCTCCGTGAAGACCCTGGCCGGCGCGGCCCAGTCAGCCACGGGATTCGAGACCACCTACAGTGATCAGGTGTTCTTCTACGTTCCCGGTCCCGGGTCCAACGAGAAGATCCGCCTGCTCGGTTACTCGTCCGACATTCTCGATGCGAAGGTTCTTCCGTGACCGATCCCACTCTCGGCGCCTCGCTGCGCGGTGCCGTCGACCTGTCCACCCTGCGCAACCGGCCGGCATCCGCCGCGCCGGCTGCCTCCGGTGACGAAGCTGCCCCCGCCGGAGCCGGCGCCGTCGTCGTGCCGTCTCTGGTGCTCGACGTCACCGACGAGACCTTCCCGCAGGTGCTCGAGCTGTCGCGGACCGTTCCCGTGGTCGTGGACCTCTGGGCCGAGTGGTGCGGCCCCTGCAAGCAGCTGAGCCCCGTCCTCGAGAAGGTGGTGCTCGAACTCGGCGGTCGCCTCGTCCTGGCGAAGGTCGATGTCGACGCCAACCCCCAGCTGTCGCAGGCGTTCCGGGCACAGTCGATCCCGATGGTCGTCGCCCTCGTCGCCGGGCAGCCGGTGCAGATGTTCACCGGAGCAGTGCCGGAGCAGCAGGTGCGCGAGGTGTTCGCGCAGCTCCTCCAGCTCGCGGCGCAGAACGGTGTGACCGGTTCGGCTGCCGTCGACGGTGAGGCTCCCGAAGAGGCGCCCGCCGAGCCCGCGCTGCCGCCGCTGCACGCCGAGGCCTTCGAGGCGATCGAGGAGGGCGACTACGCTCGCGCCGTGCGCGCATACGAGAAGGCCCTCGCCGAGAACCCCCGCGACGCCGAGGCCCGCGCCGGACTCGGCCAGGTGCAGCTCCTGCTCCGCGTGCAGGGCGTCGACCTGCAGGCCGCGCGCGCGGCCGCGGCATCCGCCCCCTTGGACATCCCCGCGCAGCTGACCGTGGCCGACCTCGACATCACGGGCGGACACGTCGAGGACGCCTTCGCACGGCTGCTCGATCTGTTCGCGCAGCTGCCGTCGGACGAGCGCGCGCCGGTGCGTGAGCGCCTCGTGGAGCTCTTCGGGCTGGTGGGTGACGCGGACCCGCGCGTCATCGCAGCGCGCGGTCGCCTCGCCTCACTGCTGTTCTGACGACGCAGCTGCTCTGACGGCGGCCCGCTCAGCCCTGCGTGGGCGAGGGGATGTGCGCACTCGTCTCGTGACGGAGCCACAGCACGCCCAGCGGCGGCAGCACGAGCGATGCGCGGCCGCCCGCACCGGCGTGCACGACGCCGAGGTTCCCCACGCCCGATCCTCCGTACGCCTGCGCGTCGGTGTTCAGGATCTCGTGCCAGACGCCGCTCTCGGGCATGTCCAGCTCGTAGGACGTCAGAGGCTGGCCCGAGAAGTTCGCCACCACGACGATGGTGTTGCCGTGCCAGTCGCGCCGTGCGAAGGCGATGACGTTCGGATTCCAGGTCGGGGAGCCGATCCGGGTGAAGGCCGCGCCGTCGCTGTCACGCGCCCACAGGGCGGACTGTTCGCGGTACACACGGTTGAGAACACCGACGAACTGCTGCAACTGGGCGTGCGTCGGCTGATCGAGCAGCCACCAGTCGAGTGAGCGTCCTTCGGACCACTCCGAGAGCTGCCCGAACTCCTGGCCCATGAACAGCAGCTGCTTGCCGGGGTGGCCCCACATGTAGGCGAGGAACGCGCGCATGTTCGCGAGCTGCTGCCAGTGGTCGCCGGGCATCCGGCCGAACAGGCTCCCCTTGCCGTGGACGACCTCGTCGTGGCTGATCGGCAGCACATAGTTCTCGCTGAACGCGTACACGAACGAGAACGACAGCTCACCCTCGTGATGCGCCCGGTAGATCGGGTCGCGCTTGATGTACTGGAGCGAGTCGTTCATCCAACCCATGTTCCACTTGAACCCGAACCCGAGGCCCGCCTGGCTCGTGGGCGCGGTCACACCCGGGAAGCTGGTCGACTCCTCGGCGATCATCGCGATGCCGGGATAGCGCTTGTACGCGGTGGCGTTGACTTCCTGGAGGAAGCGGATCGCCTCGAGGTTCTCGCGGCCGCCGTGCACGTTCGGGGCCCACTCGCCCTCGTTGCGGGAGTAGTCGAGGTAGAGCATGGAGGCGACGGCGTCCACCCGGAGCCCGTCGACGTGGAACTCCTCGAACCAGTACAGGGCGTTCGCCACCAGGAAGTTGCGCACCTCGCTGCGACCGTAATCGAAGATGTAGGTGCCCCACTCGCGGTGCTCGCCGCGGCGGGGGTCGGCGTGCTCGTACAGCGGCTCGCCGTCGAACCGCGCCAGCGCGAAGGCATCCTTCGGGAAGTGGCCGGGAACCCAGTCCATGATCACGCCGATACCGGCCTGGTGGAGTCTGTCGATGAGGTACCGCAGATCGTCGGGGTGTCCGAACCGGCTGGTGGGCGCGTAGTAGCCCGTGACCTGATAGCCCCACGAGCCGCCGAAGGGGTGCTCGGCGAGCGGGAGGAACTCGACGTGGGTGAACCCCTGCCCGGTGACGTAGTCGATCAGCTCGTCCGCGGCAGCACGGTATGTCAGTCCCTGGCGCCACGAGCCGAAGTGCAGCTCATAGACCGACATCGGCCGGGAGACGGGGGTCGAGCGCGCGCGCTCCGCCAGCCAGGCGGTGTCGCCCCACGAGTAGGACGAGCGGACGACGACGGATGCCGTGGCCGGAGGCACCTCGGCGAACCGGGCCATCGGATCGGCCTTGAGCGCCCATTCGCCGCCCCGTCCGCGCAGCTCGAACTTGTAGGTCGTGCCCTGGCCGATGCCCGGCACGAAGATCTCCCACACGCCGCTGGCGCCCATGGAGCGCATGGCATGGCCCTGGCCGTCCCAGCCGTTGAAGTCGCCGACGACGCGCACCGCGCGCGCATTGGGGGCCCACACGGTGAAGGCGGTCCCCATCGTGCCGTCGTGCTCGCGCTCATGGGCGCCGAGCGCGCGCCACAGCTCTTCATGGCGCCCTTCGGCGATCAGATGCAGGTCGAGCTCGCCGATCGTCGGCGTGTGGCGGTACGGATCGTCGGCGACGTAGTCCGGTCCCTGCGCGTACGTGGCGAGCAGCTCGTAGCGGGCGAGCCCACCGGCGCGCGTGCCCTCCCAGATCCCTGCGCGCACGTGTTCGAGCGGCACGCGCGTGCCGTCGGTGAAGACCGCCGTGACGCTGCGGGCGAGCGGCCGGCGGGCACGGATCGTCCACGTCGCCGTGCCTTCGGCATCCGTGTCGGGATGGATGCCGAGCACGGCGTGCGGGTCGTGATAGGTGCCCGTCGAGACGGCGTCGAGGATCTGGTCGGAGAGCGTCATCGCGGCCCTTTCACATGGAGGATATGGACCGGCTCGGTGAACGCGTCCAGCATGACGTAGTTGTGGTCCGCCCACGTCCATCGGGCGCCGGTCACGAGGTCCTCGACCTCGTAGGGCGAACCGGGTTCGACGCCCCAGATGCGGGTGTCGAGATGGACCATCGTCTGGCGCACCGAGTGCGGATCGGTGTTCACCACCACGATGATGGTGTCGCTGCGACCGTCGGGTGAGAGCGCCGCGTCGAGGTGCTTGGCGTAGACCAGGATCGCGTCGTCGTCGCTCCAGTGGACGCTGAGGTTGCGCAGCTGGCGGAGAGCGGGGTGCGCGCGCCGGATCTCGTTGAGCCGCGCGAGGAACGGGGCCAGCGATTCGCCGCGCTCGACGGCGCCGGCCCAATCCCGGAATTTGTACTCGTACTTCTCGTTGTCGATGTTCTCTTCGGACCCCGGGCGTGCCACGTTCTCGTAGAGCTCGTACCCGGCGTACACGCCGTAGCTCGGCGCCGCGGTGGCCGCGATGGCGGCACGGATGCGGTAGGCGGCGCGCCCGCCGAACTGCAGGTATTCAGTGAGGATGTCGGGCGTGTTGACGAAGAGGTTCGGACGGAGGAAGTGGTCGGTCTCGTGTGCGAGCGCGGACAAGAACTCTTCGAGCTCGGTCTTGGTGTTGCGCCAGGCGAAGTACGTGTAGCTCTGCTGGAAGCCGGCTGCGGCGAGGCTCTGCATCGGCGCGGGCCGCGTGAAGGCCTCGGCGAGGAAGACCACGTCGGGCTCCTCCGCGGTGATGGTGGCGATGAGCCACTCCCAGAACTGCAGCGGCTTCGTGTGCGGGTTGTCGACGCGGAAGATGCGCACTCCCTGCGCGATCCAGTGGCGCACGATCCGGAGCACCTCGGCACGGATGCCGGCCGGGTCGTTGTCGAAGTTGACCGGGTAGATGTCCTGGTACTTCTTCGGCGGGTTCTCGGCGAAGGCGATGGACCCGTCGGGGAGCGTCGTGAACCACTCGGGGTGCGCGGCGACCCAGGGGTGGTCGGGGGCCGCCTGCAGCGCGAGATCGAGGGCGACCTCGATCCCTGCGGCGCGCGCGCTGCGCACGAAGGCACGGAAGTCGGCGAGCGTGCCGAGATCGGGGTGGACGGCGTCGTGTCCGCCGGCTGCCGAGCCGATGGCCCACGGAGAGCCCGGATCTGCCGATCCGGCGTCGAGCGTGTTGTTCGGTCCCTTGCGGTTCACCATGCCGATCGGATGGATCGGCGGCAGATACAGGACGTCGAAGCCCATCTCGGCGACCGCCGGCAGCCGCTTGGCAGCCGTGCGGAACGTGCCGCTCTTCACGGTGCCGTCCTTGAGGCGCCGGGCGCCCTCGGAGCGGGGGAAGAACTCGTACCAGGCGCCGACACCCGCGCGCTCGCGCTCGACCAGGAGCTCGAAGTCGTCGCCGATCGTTTCCAGCGACATGAGGGGCCGCGCCTCGAAGAACCCCGCGATCGCCGGATCCTCGACGATGGCGAGCGCCCCGATGTCGTCGACGGCGGAGTCGCGGAGGGATGCTGCCGCGCCGGCGAGTGCGCGCCGTTCGGCCGCCGGGCGCCCCTTCTCGGCACCCGCGCGCTCGAACAGCAGCGCTCCGAGCTCGCGCATGACGGCGGCATCCACTCCCGCCGCAATCTTGACCGAGGCGGCATGCTCCCACGTCGCGAAGTCGTCGCCGAAGGACTCGAACCGGAAGCGCCAGATGCCCTGCTCGAGCAGCGCCACCTCGGTCTGCCAGCGGTCGAAGCCGTCGTTCAGCGCGTGCAGGCGATGCAGGGATTCGTCTCCGGACGGCGAGAAGAGACGCACCTGGACGCCGATGCGATCGTGCCCCTCGCGGAACGCCGTGACGCGGAACGGCACCACCTCGCCCTGGAACGCCTTGGGCCGGTAGTCGCCCCAGGGGACGGCCGGTGACGGCTGAGCGAGGGGGACACGCCGCGCTGCAGTGTCGCGTTCCCCCTGCCAGGCACGGATGTCGCGGACAGGGAGGGCCGAGGCGCTCCGCCAGGGGCGGGAGCGCTGAGAGCGCGTCGTCGTGACCACGTGTCGAACCTATCGCGCGACCGACCGGGATGACAGCGACGCGACGGCGGGCCGCCGCCGGATCGCACCGGGTCTACTCGGCACGGAAGAGGCGCATGGTCGTGCCGGCGAGGGCGATCGTGTCGCCGGGCGCGAAGACCGGCTCCGCCTCGGACGGCGTCTCGTCGGCGCTGGACCACAGCGATGCGTATCGCGTCACGCCGTCCACGTCCGGCAGCGTGACGCTGGTCGGCCGTTCGGTGCCGTGGATCATGAGGAGGACGCGATTGAACCCCTCGAACTCGGGCGTCGACGCGGCCACGTACTGCAGCGTGCGGTGCGCGGGATCCGTCCACCGCTCGATCGACATGGTCTGGCCGTTCTCGTCGTACCACTCCATGACGGATGCCGACGGCGTGCGTTCGCCGAGCCGCGCGAAGCGGCTGGGGCGCAGGGCCGGGTTCTCTCGGCGCAGTCGCAGCAGGTGGCGCACATGCGCGTACAGATCCCGTTGCCACGGGGCATGCTCCCACGACAGCCATGTGAGCGCGGAGTCGTGGCAGTACGCGTTGTTGTTGCCCCGCTGTGTGCGCGCGAACTCGTCGCCCGCCGTCAGCATGGGGACACCGGCCGAGAGCAGGAGCGTGCCCAGCAGGTTGCGCATCGCCTTGCGTCGCGTGGCGAGGATCGCCTGGTCGTCTGTGGGGCCTTCGGCACCGTGGTTGAAGGAGCGGTTCGTGTCGGCGCCGTCGCGGTTCTGCTCGCCGTTGCCCACATTGTGCTTGACGTCGTACGAGACGAGATCACGCAGCGTGAATCCGTCGTGGGCCGTCACGAAGTTCACACCCGCGAGAGGGCCGCGCTCATCGGCGAAGGTGTTCGCCGAGCCGGCGAGACGGTTCGCGAAGCCGCCGATCCCGACGGGCGAGGTGGACGCGCGCCGCGCATAGTCGACATCGCTCAGCCAGAAGTTGCGGACGCGATCGCGGTAGCGGTCGTTCCACTCGCTCCAGCCGTCTCCGAAGTTGCCGGTCTGCCAGCCGCCCATGCCGACGTCCCAGGGCTCTGCGATCTTCTTGACACCCGCCAGTGCGGGGTCGTCCACGATCGCGCGCAGCAGGGGATGCTCCGGAGTGAAGGCGTGCGTCCGGTCGCGGCCGAGCGTCGCCGCCAGGTCGAAACGGAACCCGTCGATCTGCACGTCGTTCGCCCAGTACCGCAGCGAGTCCAGCACCAGGCGGGCCGCGGCATCCGTCGAGGTGTCCAGCGAATTGCCGCAGCCGGTGACGTCGATGTACACGCCGTCGTCCTGCTGGCGGTAATACGCGCGGTTGTCGATGCCGCGCAGGCTCGAGCGCGGACCGCCGATGCCTTCTTCGGCGGTGTGGTTGTAGACGACGTCGAGGATCACCTCGAGACCCGCCTCGTGCAGCAGCCGCACCATGCCCTTGAACTCCCGCAGGACCGCCTCGGGGCCGTGGCGACGAGCTTCCTCCGTCGCGTACGCCCCGTGCGGAGCGAAGAATCCCAGCGAGTTGTAGCCCCAGTAGTTCGTGAGACCGTGCTGGAGCAGTCTCGGCTCCGTGGCGAAGGCGTGGACCGGGAGGAGTTCGATGCTCGTGACGCCGAGGTCCAGGAAGTGCTGGACCATCGCCGGGTGCGCCAGCCCGGCATACGTCCCGCGCAGGGCTCCGGGAACATCGGGATGCCGCTTCGAGAGGCCCTTCAGGTGGCCCTCGTAGATCACGGTGCGGTCCAGCGGGACCGCGGGCTTGGAGACGCCGCCCCAGTCGAACGACCCCTCGACGACGGCCGATCGCCACCCGTCGTAGCCGGTGCGGTCGAGGCCGCGCGCGTAGGGGTCGAGCAGGAGCGTGCCCCGGTTGAACGTGTTGCCGGCCCCCAGGGGACCGTCGACGCGGATGGCGTAGCGGGCGCCCGGGCGCAGCAGAGGAGTGGTGACCTCCCAGACTCCGCCGCCGATGGCGGCGAGCGGCTCGGTCGCCGTGATCCAATCGAGGTCCGTGTCGTCGAACACGACGAGGTCGACGGCGTCCGCCGCGCCGGACCAGACGCGCAGCCGGCCGCCGTCGGCATCCAGCACGACACCCAGCCCGTCGAGCTGCGGGCTGAGCAGCGCCGCGGCTGGATGCGAGAGGACGGACTGCGGGCTGACCATGCGGACTACCATAACCATGGTCCGAGTCGGACTTGTTACGAGACCGGGTCCCGCGCTCCATGAGACTCCGGTGCAGCCGCGGGAAGGTGAACGCGAGGGGGATCAGGGCGATGGGCGATCTTCGCGTGTATCTGGACCACGCGGCGACAGCGCCGCTGCGACCCGAGGCGCGGGACGCCTGGATCGATGCGGCCACGACGGTCGGCAACGCGTCGTCGATCCACGGTGCCGGCCAGCACGCGCGTCGGGTGCTCGAAGAGGCGCGCGAGCGGCTCGCCGCAGTGGTCGACGCGGATCCGATCGAGGTCGTCTTCACCTCGGGCGGCACCGAGGCCGTGAACCTGGCGATCAAGGGCCTGTGGTGGGCCCGCCCCGCCGATGCAGACGCCGTGGTGCTGCCGGACGGCGAGCATCACGCGACGCTCGACGCGGTGGAGTGGCTCCAGACGCAGGGGGCGCGGGTGCGTCATGTCGGCATCGACGCCGTCGCCCGCATCCGCCCTTCGGCGTTCGCCGCAGCACTGCCGGAAGCCGCCCTCGCCACCGCACTCGTCGCCAACAACGAAGCCGGCACGGTCAACGACGCCGCAGCACTGGCGGCGGCGGCGGCGGAGGCCGGCGTCCCGCTGCATCTGGATGCCGTCGCCGCCTTCGGGCACGTGCCGGTGTCGTTCCGGGCGTGGCGCGACGAGGCGCGCGGACGCGCTGGCCTCGTCGCGCTGAGCGTGTCGGCGCACAAGGTCGGCGGCCCGGCCGGCGTCGGGGCGCTCGTGGTGGCCCGCGGTGCCGAACTGACGGCGCTGCAGCATGGCGGCGCGCAGCAGCGCCGTCTGCGCGCCGGCACCCAGGATGTGGCCGGAGCGGTGGCCTTCGCCGTGGCGGGCGAGGCGGCGGAGGCAGAGCGCGAGACCGAGGCGGTCCGGCTCGGAGCGCTCCGCGATCGGCTGGTCAGCGGCATCCGGAGGAGCATCGCGGACGCACAGCTGCTGGGCGACGAGGTCGACCGGCTTCCCGGCAACGCCCACATGCTGTTCCCCGGTGCGTCCGGCGAGACGCTGCTGTTCCTGCTCGACCGTGCCGGCATCGCGGTGTCGACCGGGTCCGCGTGCCAGGCGGGGGTGCCCGAGCCGTCGCACGTCGTCCTCGCGATGGGGCGGACGGATGCCGAGGCGCGCCAGGTGCTGCGATTCACCCTCGGTCGCACCACCCTCGACAGCGACATCGACGCGACGCTCGCCGCCCTGCCGGAGGCGGTCGAACGGGCACGCGCGGCGACAGGCTCACGGTGACCGTGCCGTGACCGGTGCACGCCGGGTCGCGGCATCCGGGTCCCGGCCAGGAACGGGTTCGTAGACTGGACCCATGCGAATCCTTGCGGCCATGAGCGGCGGAGTGGACTCCGCGGTCGCGGCCGCCCGGGCCGTCGACGCCGGCCACGACGTCGTCGGCGTGCATCTCGCCCTCTCCCGGGCCGGTGGCACGCTGCGTACCGGCAGTCGCGGCTGCTGCACGATCGAGGACGCCATGGACGCGCGTCGCGCCGCCGACCGCCTCGGCATCCCGTTCTACGTCTGGGACTTCTCTGAGCGCTTCCGGGACGACGTCATCGACGACTTCGTCGCCGAATACCGCGCCGGCCGGACGCCCAACCCCTGCATGCGGTGCAACGAGAAGATCAAGTTCGCGGCCCTCCTCGAGCGAGCGCTGGAACTCGGCTTCGACGCGGTGTGCACCGGTCACTACGCCACGCTCGTCGACGGGGCGGACGGCCTCGAGCTGCACCGAGCCTCGGATGCCGCGAAGGACCAGTCCTACGTGCTGGGCGTGCTGAACGCCGAGCAGCTCGCCCACACCTACTTCCCGCTCGGGGCGACCCCCTCCAAGGCTCTGGTGCGCGCCGAGGCGCAGGAGCGCGGACTCACCGTCGCGCAGAAGCCCGACAGCCACGACATCTGCTTCATCCCGGACGGCGACACGCGCGGCTGGCTCGCCGACAAGGTCGGGGCCGAGCGCGGCGACATCCTGGATCGCACCGGAGCCGTCGTCGGTTCGCACGAGGGCGCTCACGCGTTCACGGTCGGCCAGCGCCGGGGCCTGCAGCTCGGGGTGCCCGCCCCCGACGGCAAGCCGCGGTTCGTGCTCGAGGTGCGGCCCGTCTCCAACACGGTCGTCGTCGGGCCCAAGGAGGCGCTCGCGACCGCCGAGATCTCGGGTGAGCGCTTCTCCTGGGCCGGGCGTCCGCAGGAGGCGGGCGACTTCGCCTGCCACGTGCAGATCCGCGCGCACGCCGATCCGGTGCCCGCGACCGCCACGTTGACGGCCGACGTGCTGACGGTCGTTCCCGAAACGCCCTTCGACGGGGTCGCCCCGGGCCAGACCGCGGTGCTGTACGACGGCACGCGGGTGATCGGCCAGTTCACGATCGATCGCACCGTCTCGGCGGTTCCCGCAGACGCGTGAGCGCCGCTCCGGCGGATGCCGGAGGTCCAGGTCGCACGACTCGTCGAGCCTGTGTGCTGTCGGAGCCCGCTTCTAGACTGGCGGGGTGACGGATGACCTCGGTACGCCAGCCACCGCGCCGCTCGATGCGCCGACCGCCCTCGCCGCCGACGGAGGTCTCGAGACCGACGCGGGACTGGACGCGTCCCGCGCCGAGGCTGAGGCGCTGACGGAGCGCATCCTCGACGCGCGGGACGCCTACTACGGCCGCAACGCCGAGATCGTCGACGATGCGACGTACGACGGGTGGATGCATCGGCTCGAGGAGCTCGAGCGGCTCCACCCCGAACTGCAGAGTCAGGACTCGCCGACGCAGACGGTGGGCGCCGCCGAGAGCTCGATGTTCGCGCCGGTCGAGCACGCCGAGCGGATGCTGAGCCTCGACAACGTGTTCAGCCTCGACGAACTGCGCGACTGGTGCCTCAAGGCCGAGGCCTCGGCCGGCCGGCGGGTGCGCTGGCTGACCGAGCTCAAGATCGACGGACTGGCGATCAGCCTGCGGTACGAGAAGGGCGTGCTGACCTCCGCCGCCACGCGCGGCGACGGCCGGATCGGCGAGGACGTGACGATGAACGCCGTCCGTGTCACGGGCATCCCGCAGCGACTGGCGGGCAGTGGGCACCCCGACATCGTCGAGGTCCGCGGCGAGGTGTTCATCCCGGTCGCCGCATTCGAACAGCTCAACGCGCTGCAGGCAGCCATGCGCGATCGCGCCGTCGACGAGACGCGCGCACGCAGCCGCGTCTTCGACGAGGCGAAGGCGCGGCTGAGCGCCGAGCGGCGCTTCCCCTCCTTCGCGAACCCGAGGAATGCGGCGTCGGGCGGCCTGCGCCAGCAGCTCGACAAGAAGGACGGGCTCGAGCGGGAGGCGGGGCAGGCTCGGCTGGACTCTCTGCGGCTCTTCGTCCACGGCATCGGCGCATGGAGCCGGCCTCCGGTCGACTCGCAGAGCGAGATCTACGCGCTGCTGGCCGAATGGGGGCTGCCGACGAGCCCGTACTTCCGCACCGCCGACGACATCGACGGCGTGCTGGACTTCGTCGCCCACTACGGCGAGCACCGGCACGACGTCGAGCATGAGATCGACGGCGTCGTGGTCAAGGTCGACGAGCTCGCTCTGCACGACGAGCTGGGCGCGACGAGTCGTGCTCCGCGGTGGGCGATCGCCTACAAGTACCCGCCGGAGCAGGTCAACACCAAGCTCCTCGACATCGTCGTCTCCGTCGGCCGCACCGGGCGCGCCACGCCGTTCGCGGTCATGGCCCCGGCCCGCGTCGCGGGGTCGGTCGTGCGGCAGGCGACGCTGCACAACCAGGACGTCGTACGCGCGAAGGGGGTGCTGATCGGCGACACCGTCGTGCTGCGCAAGGCCGGCGACGTCATCCCCGAGATCCTCGGTCCCGTCGTCGAGCTGCGCGACGGCAGCGAGCGGGAGTTCGTGATGCCCACGGCGTGTCCCGAGTGCGGCTCGCCCCTGGCCCCGGCCAAGGAGGGCGACATCGACCTGCGCTGCCCGAACACGCGCGCCTGCCCGGCGCAGGTACGCGGGCGCGTCGAGCACATCGGCTCGCGCGGCGCGCTCGACATCGAAGCGCTGGGCGAGGTCACGGCGGCGGCCCTGACACAGCCATCGGTTCCGGAGATCCCGCCGCTCGAGACCGAGGCCACCCTCTTCGAGCTCACCGTCGAGCAGCTGGTGCCGATCGAGGTGGTCGTCCGCGATGCCGAGACCGGGGAGCCGCGCATCGACGAGAAGACCGGCGACGTGGTCCGCCGCTCGCCGTTCCGTCGCAACCCGTCGCCGGCCGAGAAGAAGGCGGGCCTCAGCGGACCCCAGCCGTCCGCCCAGGCGCTGACGCTCATCGATCAACTGGAGCGCGCGAAGACCAAGGAGCTCTGGCGCTTCCTGGTCGCCCTGAACATCCGTCACGTCGGGCCGGTCGCCGCACGTGCGCTCGCACAGTGGTTCGGCTCGGTCGAAGCGATCCGCACGGCGTCGCGCGACGAGCTCGCCGGGGTGGAGGGTGTCGGCGGGATCATCGCCGACTCGCTCCTGGACTGGTTCGACGTCGACTGGCACCGCGACATCGTCGCGCGCTGGACGGAAGCGGGTGCGCAGCTCGCCACGCCCGGCCACCCCGGGCCCGGGGCCGCGGTCGACGCCGGGGGAGTGCTCGACGGGATCACGGTCGTCGCGACGGGATCCCTCGAGGGCTACAGCCGTGAGGGTGCGCAGGAGGCCATCCTGAAGGCCGGCGGCAAAGCCGCCTCGAGCGTCTCGAAGAAGACCGACTTCGTCGCCGCCGGGCCCGGCGCAGGATCGAAGCTGGGGAAGGCGGAGGAGCTCGGCATCCGGATCCTCGATGCCGCGCAGTTCCACATCCTCGTGACGCAGGGGCCGGAGGCGCTCGACGCGGCCGCTCCCGACGCCGGCTGACCTGTGCGGTCGCGGGTCGCGACGGGGAGGATGGGGGCATGGCGCAGTGGCTGTACCGCATCGTCCCTACGCGGCCCGCGATGGTGAGCGATCCGACGCCCGACGAGCAGCGGATCGTCGGCGATCACTTCGCGTACCTCGTCTCCCTCCGCGATCGCGGCATCCTGATCCTCGCCGGCCGGACGCAGGAGACCGAGGGCACGTTCGGCATCATCATCTTCGAGGCGGACGACGAAGCGGCGGCACGAGAGGTGATGCGCGCCGACCCCGCCGTCGCGGCGGGCGTGTTCGACGCCACAGTGCACCCGTACCGGATCGCGGTCGCCCGCGACGGACTGGGGGAGTGAGCCTCAGACTCCCGTGTTGAGGGTGAGCAGCCGATCGCGCACCTGTCGGCGGAGGACCTTGCCGATGAGGGAGGTCGGAAGTTCGTCGACCACATAGATCCGGCGCGGCACCTTGTACGGCGTCAGGATGCCGCGCGCGAACTCGCGCACCGCCTCGACGTCGATCTCACCGCCCGCACCGGGACGCAGGACGATCGCCGCGACGACCTCCTCGCCCGAGTGCTCGCTGGGCAGGCCCACCACCGCCGCGTCCTCCACCTGCGGATGCTGACGCAGCGCGTTCTCGACCTCGGTCGGCGCGACGTTGAAACCGCCCGTGATGATGAGCTCCTTGATCCGGTCGACGATGCGCACGAATCCCGCGTCATCGACGGTGACGATGTCGCCGGTGCGGAACCAGCCGTCCGCGAAGACGGCCTCGGTCTCTTCTGGCTTGCCGTAGTACCCGCTGAAGACCTGGGGGCCGCGCACGACCAGCTCGCCGCGCTCACCGGCAGGAACATCCTGCGTCGGGTCGTCGGGGTCCACGACGCGGCACTCCGTGCCGGGCAGCGGCAGACCGACGGTGCCGGGCACGCGGTTGTCGGCGACGGGGTTCGCCATGAGCACCGGCGAGCACTCGCTCAGCCCGTACCCCTCGACCAGGAAGCCGCCGGAGGCGCCCTCGAACGGCACGACGAGCTCGTGCGGGAGGGCCATCGCCCCGGAGATCGCGACCTCGGTGCCGGCGAGCGACACGCCCTTCTCGCGCGCAGCACGCAGCAGACGGTCGGCGATCGGCGGCACCAGCGGCAGGAAGGTGGCGGGATGCTTCTTCGTGACCGCGAGCACCATGTCGGGGTCGAAGCGGGGGAAGAGCACCAGCCGCGCGCCCATCGACATCGCGAACGTGAGGCAGAGCGTCAGCCCGTACGCGTGGAACATCGGGAGCACAGCGTAGACCACGCAACCGTCGCCACGCACGATCGACGGAACCCAGGCCCGCGCCTGAGCGGCGTTGGAGAGCAGGTTGCGATGCGTGAGCGCCGCCCCCTTCGGGGTGCCGGTGGTACCGCTCGTGTACTGGATGAGGGCGAGGTCGTCCGTGCCAGGACGCGGGTGGGATGCCGCCAGCGGCGCCGCGCCGACGACCTGCTCCCACGGCACCGTGCCGGACACCCGCTCGCTGAGAGCCGCGCGGGACTCGCGCGCCTTCGCGATGGGGAGCTTGAGCGCCAGCCGCGTGCTGAAGGGCATGGCCGTGATGACATCGACGGAGACGAGGCTCGTCACGGCCAGGTCGGCCGGGAACTGCTGCACGGTGGCGACGACCTTGGTCCACACGATCGCGTGCTTCGCGCCGTGGTCCTCGAACTGCTTGCGCAGCTCGCGGGGCGTGTAGAGCGGGTTGTGCTCGATGACGACGGCACCCAGCCGCAGGATCGCGTAGAACGCCACGATGTGCTGCGGGCAGTTCGGCAGCACGATCGCGACGGGGTCGCCCGCCTTCACGCCGAGATCCCGCAGGCCCGCGGCGGCACGCTCGATCTGCTCGTGCAGCGTGCGGTACGACGTCTCGCGTCCGAAGAACTGCAGGGCCGCGGCATCCGGATAGTCGCGCGCCGACGCATCGACGATGTCGACGAGCGAGCCGGTCACCGGTGCGAGGTCCTCCGGAACGCCTTCGGCGTAGCTGGCGATCCAGGGGCGCGGCGGGTCGTAGGTCGTCACGCGATCAGCCTACGCCGGGCCGCCGCAGGCTCGGGGCGGAGCCCCGGTAGGCTGGGGTGGTGTCTGAAATCACCCCCGATCTCGTGCGCCATCTCGGTGTGCTCGCCCGGATCCAGCTGAGCGACGAGGAGGTCGAGCGCCTCACCGGCCAGCTCGATGCGATCGTCGACAACATCGCCAAGGTCTCCGAGGTCGCCACGCCCGACGTCGCCGCCACCAGTCACCCGATCCCGCTCGAGAACGTGTTCCGGCCGGACGTTCCGGGAGACCTGCTGACGCCGGCGCAGGTGCTGCAGAACGCGCCGGATGCCGCGGACGGCCGGTTCCGTGTGACAGCGATCCTCGGCGAAGAGCAGTAAGGGGCACCCACGTGACCGATCTCACGAAGCTGAGCGCTGCCGCGCTCGCAGACAAGCTCGCCGCCGGGGAGGTGTCCAGCGTCGAGGCGACGCAGGCGCACCTCGACCGCATCGCCGCCGTGGATGGCGACGTGCACGCCTTCCTCCACATCAACGAGCACGCGCTCGACGTGGCGTCCGACATCGACCGCCGCCGTGCGGCCGGCGACGACCTCGGCCCGCTCGCCGGCGTGCCCCTCGCCATCAAGGACGTCCTGGTGACGACGGACATGCCGTCTACGAGCGGCTCCAAGATCCTCGAGGGCTACATGTCGCCGTACGACGCGACAGTCGTCGCGCGCTCCCGCGCCGCCGGGCTCGTCCCGCTCGGCAAGACGAACATGGACGAGTTCGCCATGGGCTCGTCGACCGAGCACTCGGCATACGGCCCCACTCGCAATCCCTGGGACCTCACCCGCATCCCCGGAGGCTCGGGCGGCGGCTCGGCGGCCGCCGTCGCGGCGTTCGAGGCGCCGCTCGCGCTCGGGTCCGACACGGGCGGCTCGATCCGTCAGCCCGCGCACGTCACCGGGACCGTGGGCATCAAGCCCACATACGGCGGCGTCAGCCGCTACGGTGCGATCGCACTGGCCTCGAGCCTCGACCAGGTCGGCCCGGTCACGCGGACCGTGCTCGACGCGGGACTGCTGCACGACGTGATCGGCGGGCACGACCCGCACGACTCGACGTCGCTCGCCCACGATTGGCCGTCGTTCGCCGGCGCCGCCCGAGAGGGCGCCACCGGTCAGGTGCTGCAAGGGCTCAAGGTCGGCGTCATCCGCGAGCTGCCCGACACCGGGTTCCAGGCCGGCGTATCGGAGTCGTTCCGCGCCGCTCTGGCGGCGATGGAGGCACAGGGCGCCGAGATCGTCGAGATCAGCGCACCGCACTTCGAGTACGGCGTCGCGGCGTACTACCTGATCCTCCCGGCCGAGGCGTCCAGCAACCTGGCGAAGTTCGACTCCGTGCGCTTCGGGCTGCGCGTCGACGTGCCGGGCGGCACCGTCGAGGACGTCATGGCGAAGACCCGCGACGCCGGCTTCGGCGATGAGGTGAAGCGCCGCATCATCCTCGGCACCTACGCGCTCTCGGCGGGCTACTACGACGCCTATTACGGCTCGGCGCAGAAGGTCCGCACTCTGATCCAGCGCGACTTCTCCGAGGCGTTCGCGCGGGTCGACGTCATCGCGACGCCGTCGGCGCCGACCACGGCGTTCCGGCTGGGGGAGAAGATCGACGACCCGCTGCAGATGTACCTCAACGACGTGACGACGATTCCGGCCAACCTCGCCGGCGTGCCCGGCATCTCCATCCCGTCCGGGCTCGCCCCCGAGGACGGCTTGCCGGTCGGGATCCAGTTCCTGGCGCCCGCGCATGAGGACGCCCGCCTGTATCGCGTGGGCGCGGCGCTCGAAGCACTGCTGGTCGACTCCTGGGGCGGCCCGCTCCTGGACAGGGCCCCGGCCCTTCGACAAGCTCAGGGACCGACGGGGGGAGTCCGCTGATGGCGAAGGACAAGCTGCTGGACTTCGACAAGGCTCTCGAGCTCTTCGAGCCCGTGCTCGGCTTCGAGGTGCACGTCGAGCTCAACACCGAGACCAAGATGTTCTCGGCCGCCGCGAACCCCGCGAACTCGGCCAATCACGACGCCGGGCCCAACACCCTGGTCGCGCCCGTCGACATGGGCCTGCCGGGCGCGCTCCCGGTGGTCAACGAGACCGCCGTGCGCTATTCGATCAGCCTCGGGCTGGCGCTCGGCTGCTCGATCGCGCCGTCGAGCCGGTTCGCACGCAAGAACTATTTCTATCCCGACCTCGGCAAGAACTATCAGATCTCGCAGTACGACGAGCCGATCGCGTTCGAGGGCTCCGTCGACATCGAGCTCGCGGACGGTGAGATCGTCACCGTGCCGATCGAGCGCGCGCACATGGAGGAGGATGCCGGCAAGCTGACGCACGTCGGCGGCTCCACCGGCCGCATCCAGGGCGCCGAGTACTCGCTCGTCGACTACAACCGCGCCGGCGTGCCGCTCGTCGAGATCGTCACGAAGCCCATCTTCGGGGCGGAGCACCGCGCGCCCGAGATCGCGAAGGCCTACGTCGCGACGATCCGCGACATCGTGCTCTCCCTGGGCATCTCGGAGGCCCGCATGGAGCGCGGCAACCTCCGCTGCGACGCGAATGTCTCGCTGCGGCCGCGCGGCCAGGAGAAGCTCGGCACGCGCACCGAGACGAAGAACGTCAACTCGATGCGATCCGTCGAACGTGCCGTCCGGTACGAGATCCAGCGCCAGGCGGCCATCCTCGCCGCGGGCGGGACGATCACGCAGGAGACGCGGCACTGGCACGAGGACACCGGGACCACGTCGCCGGGTCGTCCGAAGTCGGACGCCGACGACTACCGCTATTTCCCCGAGCCCGACCTGCTGCCGGTCGCACCGCCCCTCGAGCTGATCGAAGAGCTTCGCGCCGCGCTGCCCGAGCCGCCGGCGGCGCGCCGTCGCCGGCTCAAGACGGAGTGGGGCTTCACCGACCTGGAGTTCCAGGATGCGGCCAACAGCGGCATCCTGCCCGAGATCGCGGCGACGGTCGCGGCCGGCGCCTCGCCGGCGTCCGCTCGCAAGTGGTGGACCGGAGAGATCGCGCGCATCGCGAAGGTGCAGGGCCGGGAGGCCACCGAGTTGGCGACGCCGGCCGACGTCGCGGCTCTCCAGGCACTCGTCGACGCCGGCACCCTGACCGACAAGCTCGCGCGCCAGGTGCTCGAAGGCGTCATCGGCGGCGAAGGCTCGCCGCAGGAGGTCGTGGACGCCCGCGGTCTGGCCGTGGTCTCCGACGACGGCGCGCTCATCGCGGCGATCGACGAGGCGCTCGCGTCGCAGCCCGACGTGCTCGCGAAGATCCGCGACGGCAAGGTCCAGGCCGCGGGGGCGGTCATCGGCGCCGTCATGAAGGCGATGAAGGGACAGGCGGATGCCGCACGCGTGCGCGAGCTGGTCCTCGAGCGTGCGAGCGCGAACGACGCTTAGCGGATGACCCGGGTGCACGCCGCCCAGCCCGCCGCGCG
>NZ_JAMXMB010000008.1 GCF_024055635.1 Microbacterium yannicii | reverse complement strand
TCAGGGGCCGCCCTCGCGCGTCCATGTCGGGGACTGCTGCGAGAATGGACGACATGGGGCGTGGTGACGGATCCGGGCGTCTCGTCTCGCCCGAGGACGCCGACGACGCCGGTGCCGGCATCCTGCACGTCGACATGGATGCGTTCTACGCCTCTGTGGAGCAGCTCGACGATCCGTCGCTGCGCGGCAAGGCGATCATCATCGGCGCCCCCGAGAGCCGGTCCGTCGTGTCGAGCGCCTCGTACGAGGCACGACGCTTCGGCGTGCGATCCGCCATGCCGGTCGGCCAGGCGCTCCGGCTCTGCCCGACCGCGATCGTCGTGGCGCCGCATTTCGAGCGGTACCTGGAGATGTCGGCCCAGGTCATGCGGATCTTCCGCGACGTCACGCCCCTCGTCGAGCCGCTGTCGATCGACGAGGCGTTCCTCGACGTCCGCGGAGCCCGTCGGCTCTGGGGGAGTCCCGGGCGTATCGCCCGGATGCTGCGCCAGCGGGTGCTCGACGAGACGGGGCTCACCTGCAGCATCGGCGTCGCCGCCACCAAACACGTCGCGAAGATGGCCTCCACCATCAGCAAGCCCGACGGGCTGCTCATCGTCCCCGCAGCTGACACCGCCGCGTTCCTGGCGCCGAGATCGGTCCGGGCGCTGTGGGGCGTCGGACCGAAAGCCTCGGAGGCGCTCGAGAGCCGCGGCATCCGCACGATCGGCGATGTCCTCGAAGCCCCACGCGAGATGCTCGATCGGGCGCTCGGAGCTGCGATGGGCGACCGCGTGTGGCACCTGGCACGCGGGATCGACGCCCGGGAAGTGGACACCCGCCGCGTCGAGAAGAGCGTCGGACACGAGGAGACGTTCCACGACGACATCGCCGACACGGCGATCCTCCGTTCGGAGCTGCGTCGCCTGGCAGACCGGGTGGGCTCCCGGCTGCGCGCGAACGGCTGGGAGGCATCGACCGTCGCGATCAAGGTGCGCTTCGCCGACTTCACGACGATCTCCCGCTCCCAGACCCTCGTCGAGTCGACGGCCGTGGGCCAGCGCATCGGGGATGCCGCACTGGAGCTGTTCGCGTCGGTGGATCGCGCGCTCCCCGTCCGCCTGATCGGCGTTCGAGCGGAGAAGCTGCGTCCCGCGGGAGCAGCAGCTCCGACGCTCTGGGACGACGACGCCGGCTGGCGGCGCATCGAGGATGCGCTGGACGGCGCGGCCGCGAAGTTCGGCCGCGGCGCGGTCACGCGTGCGACGCTTCTCGGCGTGCGCGGAGGCGGCACGATTCCGTCGAGCCCGCCCGCCCCTCGGCTGGATCAGGGCTGAGTCGACAGAGCGAACGCGGCACCGGTCGTTCCTGTACGCGCGAAGTTGGGAGGGCGGGTGTGCCGGAACGCTCGCGCCCGCTACCGTTGACCCATGCCCAACATCGCACTCGAACTCGGCAAGCAGTCAGCGTCTTTCGGCGTGAAGGGCGCATACGGGGAGCAGCTGGACGTGGACGGCGTCCGTATCATCCCGGTCGCCCTGACCTGGTCCGGCTTCGGCGGTGGATCCGACGAGGCCGGCAACGGCGGCGGCGGCGGCGGAGGCTGGGCCATCCCGGTCGGCGCCTACATCCGCCGCGGCGACGACCTCCGGTTCGAGCCGAACATCATCGCGCTGCTGACCATCGCGGTCCCGTTCGTCTTCTTCGCCGGCCGCGCGCTCAGTCGTGTCATCCGCACCCTCAAGAAGTAGCCAGGACGCGGTCGGCAACGCGCTGGCCATCGCAGTCGACCAGATCAGACACGAGATCGCCCAGGTGGCGGCATCCAATCCCGTCGTCCTCATCGACGGCCGCAGCGGAGCCGGCAAGTCCTCGCTGGCCCGTGCGCTCGTGGCGCGATGGCCGCTGAGAGGCCGCGTGCAGGTCGTCGCACTGGACTCGATCTATCCGGGCTGGGACGGCCTCGACGACGGGGTCGAGCTGGCGCGAGAGCTGATCCTGCGGCCGCACGCGCGGGGACTCGTGGGTGTCTGGCAGCGCTGGGACTGGACCGTCGGCGAACCGGCGGAGGCGCACGCCGTCGACCCGTCGCTGCCGCTCATCGTCGAGGGCGCCGGACTGCTCACTCCCGCGACGGCGCGCCTCGGGGATGTGCGCGTGTGGCTCGAGTCGCCCGCGGCATCCCGCAAGCAGCGCGCACTGGCCCGCGACGGCGATGGGTTCCGTCCGCATTGGGAACGCTGGGCCGCTCAGGAGCGGCAGCACGTCGCTCGCGACGACCCCATGCGCCTCGCGACGCTGGTGATCCCGGTGCCCTGAGGTCGGTCTCAGCCGTCGAGCGCGGCGACCAGGCCGTCCAGCCGGTAGCCGACCCAGTCGTAGATGCCGAAGCGAGGGTCGGCGACGTCGTGGTCGTCATCCTGCCCGACACCGAGCCGCGTCGCGAGGACGAGTCGCACGGCGGCGAGCGTCCGCAGCCATGCCTGCGCGGCGTCCGGCCCGAGCCGGATCTCGACCTGTTCGAGGAGAGCAGGGTCCTCTGGATCGTCTGAGATCCGAGCCGCGTCCTGCAACGAGGCGAGTACGACACCGGCATCGGCCGAGCGCCGGTCGAGCAGGTCGGACTGGGTCAGTGCACGGAACTCTCGGGCGGCCTCTTCATCGTCGGGGTAAGCCGCCGGTACGAGGCGAGCGAGCGCCGGGTCGCCGTCTTCGGGCGCCGTATCCCGCAACAGCTCGGCGAACTGCCCGACGAGGCCGGCCAGATGCGCGGCCTCCAGGCGGGTGATCTCCATCACCACCAGCCGTTCGCTCACGCCGGCGCCTGCCGTACGGTCGCCCACAGGCCGTAATCGTGCATCGCCTGCGCGTGCAGCTCCATCTGCTCGCGCGCGCCCTGGGCCACGACGGCGTGACCCTCGTTGTGGACGGCGAGCATGAGCCGCTCCGCCTCCGCACGTGCGAGACCGAAGTACTCACGGAAGACATGCGCGACATAGCTCATGAGGTTGACGGGGTCGTCCCACACGACGGTCTGCCAAGGCCGGGCCGGATCGACCCGCGAGGCGATGTCGAGCTCGACGTCGTGATCGACGGAGGGAGTGGCCAACGGAGTCATCAGGCCCACCCCAGCTCATGAAGCCGGTCGTCGTCGATCCCGTAGAAATGGGCGATCTCATGCACGAGCGTCGTGTGCACCTCGTCGCGAAGCTCACCCGCGTCGTCGCAGGCTGCGAGGTGCGGTTCGCGGTAGACGATGATGCGATCCGGCAGCTCGCCGACGCCGTAGCGATCGCGTTCGGTCAGCGCCCAGCCGTCGTACAGCCCCAGCAGATCGAGACTGCCGTCCTCGGGGCGATCCTCGACGACGAACACGACGTTGTCGAGACCCTCCACCATGTCGTCGGGAAGGGCATCCAGCTCGTCGGTCACCAGCTGCTCGAAGGTCTCGGCATCCATCTCCATCATGATGCCTCGCCTCTCCGCGAATGGGGCGCGTGCACGCGCCCCATTCGACCGGAATTGGGGTGAGTAACGGGACTCGAACCCGCGACATCCGGCACCACAAGCCAGCGCTCTACCAACTGAGCTATACCCACCATGTCTCCCGCCTGAGCGGGCAACCAGACGATTCTCTCACACCTCCGGAGCAAACGACGACACGACGGCAGCGGCTGCGGCGCGCGCTCCGTCGCTCGTGGGACCCGGCTCGGGGACGAACACCGCCTGGCGATAATAGGCCAGTTCGCGGATCGATTCGAGGATGTCCGCGAGCGCGCGGTGGCCGCCGTCCTTCGCCGGAGCGTGGATGTACGCGCGGGGATACCAGCGGCGCGACAGCTCCTTGATGCTCGAGACATCGACGTTCCGGTAGTGCAGCCAGCGGTCCACGCGGGGCATGTACTTCGCGAGGAACATGCGGTCGGTGCCGATGGTGTTTCCCGCAAGTGGCGCCTTGCCCTCCAGGGGCACGAACCGCTGGATGTACTCGAGAACCTGGAACTCGGCGTCCGCAAGGCTGACGCCGTGCGGGATCTCCTCCAGGAGCCCGGAAGATCGATGCATGTTCGTCACGAACTCGTTCATGTTCGCCATTGCGGAGTCGTCCGGCTTGATCACGACGGCGAAGCCTGGATCGATGGCGCGCAACTCGAAGTCGGTCACGACCACGGCGATCTCGACGAGTTCGTCGACGCCCAGATCGAGTCCCGTCATCTCGCAGTCGATCCACACCAGACGATCGTTCTCGGATGCACCCACCATGTGCTCCATCCTTGTCGCAAGTCCAGACATCCCACGGGCCTGGACCCGGGTTCCGGCTCTCACGCCGGTCCCGTGAGCCCCTCCGGGAGGATTCGAACCCCCGACCTTGCGGGTAGAAACCGCTCGCTCTGTCCCCTGAGCTACGGAGGGAAGGGTGCTCCCACACTACCGGGTCGCACCACGCCGTCGCGGACGCTGGCGCTGGCGGCGGCCTCGGCGTAGCGTCGGCATCGGAGGCATCGAAAGGAGTTCACGATGAGCACCACACAGACGCACCACTCGCTCTGGGTCGCTTACGGCGCGTCGGGCGTCGCAGGCAGCATCCGCAAGGACGACGACGGCTACACCGTCACGATGGCGGGAGCGGATCACTCGGCGGGCACGTATCCCACGATGGAGATCGCGAAGAGCGCGCTGCACGCCCACATGACCCCGGGCAGCGACTGGCCACAGTTCCGCGAACACTGAACACCGCGGCGGGGCGCAGGTCGCTCCGCCGTGAGACGCGTCAGATCGCGCGCTCGACGGCCGGCGCCGGCGTGCGGCGCGTGTCGAGCAGGGGTAGCGCGACGTGCACGAGAGGGCCGATCAGCACCGCGAAGAGCACGGTGCCGATGCCGACGGTGCCACCGAGCAGCCAGCCCACCAGCAGCACCGAGATCTCCACCAGTGCGCGGCACACCCAGATCGGCCAGCCGAGCCGAGCGTTCAAGCCGGTCATGAGCCCGTCACGGGGACCCGGGCCGAACCGGGCGCCGATGTACAGCCCGGACGCGACCGCGACCAGCACGATGCCACCGAGCAGCACGGCCAGCTGAGCGCCGAAGCCGGCCACCGCAGGGACGAGGCCGATCACGATCTGCATGCTCGTTCCGACCAGGAGGATGTTCGCGATCGTGCCGACGCCGGGCTTCTGACGAAGCGGGATCCACAGCAGGAGCACGAAGAAGCCCACGATGTTCGTGATCCACCCGATGCCGATCCCGGTCTTGAGCGAGATGCCCTGAGCGAACACGGTCCACGGGTCGACGCCGAGCCCGGCTTCGACGGTCAGGGCGCAGCCGGCCCCATAGAGGAAGAGGCCGACGAGCAACTGGACGATTCGGCGTGGCATCCACCTATCCAATCTCACTATTGGCCTGCATGGTGCAGTCCAATAGCCGTATGCTGGCCCTCATGGATTCGCGGATCTCGGCGCGTGCTCTGGCTGCTTCGCTGGGCGGATGGCGGACACGAGAACCTGCCTACGAGGCACTGGCCGACGGCATCCGTCTGTTATGTCTCGACAATCGCCTCGCGCCGCGCACCGCGCTGCCGGCCGAGCGGGAGCTCGCGATTGCGCTGCACGTGAGTCGCAGCACGGTGGCCGCCGCCTACGGCAGTCTCCGTCGCACGGCGCACATCGCCAGCCTCCGCGGATCCGGAAGCGTCACGCTGCCACTCGGACGCCGGGACGCGGGACGGATGCCGGCCTCCGACGGCATGATCGATCTTCAGCAGGCCAGCCCGCCGGCATGGCCGGGTCTCGCCGGGATCATGTCGGAGACGGCCGCGCAGGCGTCGGGACTGATCTCGCGTGTGGGCTACGACGTGCTCGGCCGCATCGAGCTGCGGGAGGCCATCGCCCGTCGGTACACCGATCGGGGGGTCCCGACGCGCCCCGAGGAGGTGCTCGTGACGACCGGCGCGCAGAGCGCGATCCATCTGGTCGCATCGGTGCTCATCGGTCGTGGGGACCGTGTCCTCGTCGAGACGCCGACGTACCCGCACGCCGCCGACGCCCTCCGTCGCGCGGGGGCTCGGCTCGTCGGTGTGCCGGTGACGACGGATGACGGGTGGGACCTCGACCGCGCCGAGCAGGCGTTCGCACGCACGCTGCCTGTCATGGCGTACCTCATGCCCGACTTCCAGAACCCGACGGGTCGCAGCATGACCCCGCGGGAGCGCGAGGCGCTGCTGGCGGCAGGAGAGCGTTCGGGCTCGGTGCTGGTGCTGGATGAGACGACCGCCGACCTCGACATCGATCGCGGCCCGGTCGCACCGGGGTTCGAGAGCTCCGAACCGGGCACCGTGGTGCGGATCGGCTCGCTGGGAAAGACGGTATGGGGTGGTCTGCGGCTCGGCTGGGTGCGCGCGGACGGCGAGCTCATCGGTCGCCTTGTTGCCGCGCGCCCCGCCCATGACCTGGGGACGCCGGAGTTCGAGCAGGCCATCGCGACGCGTCTCATCGGGCAGTTCGACGCGATCGTGCGGCAGCGATCGGAGCTGCTGCGCGCGGGCCGCGACGCGCTGATGGCGGCGCTCGAGCAGGCGCTGCCCTCATGGCACCTGCCCGTCGTCCACGGGGGAGTGTCGCTGTGGATCGAATTGGGGGCGCCTCTGAGCTCCGCCCTCGTCATGCAGGCTCGTTCGCGCGGCCTCCTGTTGAGTGCGGGACCGCGGTTCTCGGTCGAAGGCGGCCACGAACGCCACCTGCGGGTGCCGTTCACCGGACCGCCGGACGAGATGGTTCGCGCCGCGAGCGTGCTCGCCGACGCCTGGGCATCGGTGCGGTCGGGCGCGCCGTCGTCCATCACGGAGCACGTCGGCGCGGTCATCTGACGGGTGCTCCTGCGGGGATCGGGCCTCACCGCGCGAATCTCAGGCACTCGACCGCCTCGTCGGCGGTCCAGAACTCGCCCAGCTCCCGGAACGTGTGCGCGGTCGCGTGAAGACGTCGCGCCCGGAACCGGACTCCGGCGGGGTGCGCCGCCTCCTGGAGATGGCCGATGACGATGCCGCGGGAATCGACAACGCGCCAGAGAGACGGCGCGGCAGGGACCAGACGCACGCGCGCACCGGTCGTGAGACGCGGCTCGCGAGACGATCCGGCTTCGATCAACATACTCATGATTCCTCCTCGCTCTCGAACATAACTACGGGTTCGGACATCAGGTCCGCGCGCGGCCTCCGGCGATTCCTCCCCAACCGACGGTTCGCGTGAGCTGTCCCCAGATCCGCTGGTCGCCGGGGTCGGCGGCTCTGCCGCGCGCCAGGCTGAATCCACCCGCCGGCGTCCTCGGGCACGGGGCGCCGGCGGGTACCACCGGGGAAGGTCCCCGGAACGACAGATGGGAAGCGACATGAGCGATACAGGCGACACGATCACGATCACCGGCAATGTGGCCACGCCTCCGGAGTTGAAGCACACGCCGGCCGGCGTGACGATCGCGACCTTCCGCGTGGCGAGCGGTCGGCGACGCTACAACCGCGAGACGGAGTCGTGGATCGATGCCGGCACGAACTTCTACACTGTCTCGGCATTCCGCACCCTCGCCGATCACGCGTACAAGTCCCTGAAGAAGGGGGACCGCGTCCTCCTCACGGGTCGAGTACGGGTGCGCGAGTGGGAGAACGGCGCGCGTCGAGGCACCGCGATCGAGATCGACGCCGATGCGATCGGCCACGATCTGCTGTGGGGCACGACGACCTTCATGAAGGACGCCGGTCGGGCGGCGGCTGGCGGACGCGAAGGGCCCCAGGATGCCGGGACCGACGCGTGGGCCGCCCCCGGCGTGGATGCGGCCTCGCCCGCTGCCGAGGCCCCGAGCCTGGAGCCGATGCTCGTCGGTGCGGGCCACGACACCGATGCATCCACCGATGACGCTCTGACGCCGTTCTGAAGCGTTCAACTCTGAAGCGTTCAGCCCGCGCGGGGCCGGCGGCCCTAAACTCTCCCCGTGGCCCGAGACCTCCCGCCCCGCGCTGGCTTTTCCGATCGGCGCCGTCGTGCGGCCTGGGTGCTCACGGCGACTCTGCTCGTCGGCACGCTCACGGCGTGCGCTCCTGGAGGGACGCCCGACCCGACCCCCACCCCGACCGTCTCGGCGTCGAGCGCGCAGCCCACCCCGGATGCGACCCCGACGACTCCTCCCGAGCCGACGCTGGTGCCGAACGGCACCGCGGCCGAGAATCTGCCGCTGTTCACGTCGGTGACAGCGGCGGTGTGGGCATCGGAGAACCGCGTGGTCGGACGAGCGTACGTGGACGCGCTGACGGCCGCGGGCTTCGACAAGGCGGCGATGCAGGTCACGAACGATCAGACGACGGTCGGCAATCCGGCAGAGAGCATCCAGTTCTCGGTGCGATGGGGCGAGGAGTGCCTCATCGGCCAGGTGGGTCCCGCCACCGGGAATCCCGTCACGGTGGTGGTGCCGGTTCTCGCCGAGGGCTCATGTCTCGTCGGCGAGACGCGCCCCATCGACTGGTGACATCCGGCTCGGCCTGTCGGCGACGGCGCCTGTCCGCAGGCTCCGCCGTGGAGTCGGCCCGCCGCGGGGCCGGTAGGCTGGGACGCTGACGTCCGAAGTCCGAGGAGAGCAGAAACCCGCATGGCTGAGTACATCTACTCCATGGTCCGAGCCCGCAAGGCGGTCGGCGACAAGCTGATCCTGGATGACGTCACGATGGCGTTCCTACCCGGCGCGAAGATCGGCATGGTGGGCCCGAACGGCGCGGGCAAGTCGACGATCCTGAAGATCATGGCGGGGCTCGACACGCCGTCGAACGGCGAGGCGAAGCTGGCTCCGGGGTTCAGCGTCGGCATCCTCATGCAGGAGCCGGAGCTCGACGAGACGAAGACGGTCCTCGAGAACATCCAGGACGGCATCGCGATCAAGGCGAAGGTCGACCGCTTCAACGAGATCTCCGGGCTGATGGCCGATCCCGATGCGGACTTCGACGCACTGCTGGCAGAGATGGGCGTGCTGCAGGAGGAGATCGACGCGGCCGACGCATGGGACCTCGACTCGCAGCTCGAGCAGGCGATGGATGCGCTGCGCACCCCGCCGGGCGATGCCGAGATCGCCCCGCTGTCGGGCGGTGAGAAGCGGCGTGTCGCGCTCACCAAGCTTCTGCTGCAGAAGCCCGACCTCCTGCTGCTCGACGAGCCCACCAACCATCTCGACGCCGAGAGCGTGCTGTGGCTCGAGCAGCACCTGCAGAAGTACCCCGGCGCGGTGATCGCCATCACCCACGACCGGTACTTCCTCGACAACGTCGCCGAGTGGATCGCCGAGGTCGACCGCGGTCGCCTCATCGGCTACGAGGGCAACTACTCGACCTATCTCGAGAAGAAGGCCGAGCGCCTCGCAGTCCAGGGCAAGAAGGACGCGAAGCTCGCCAAGCGTCTGGCGGAGGAGCTGGACTGGGTCCGCTCCAACGCCAAGGGGCGCCAGGCCAAGTCGAAGGCGCGTCTCGCGCGCTACGAGGAGATGGCGGCGGAGGCGGACCGCACTCGCAAGCTGGACTTCGAAGAGATCACGATCCCGCCCGGGCCGCGCCTGGGCAGCGTCGTGATCGAGGCCAAGAAGCTCCAGAAGGGCTTCGACGGTCGTTCGCTCATCGACGGTCTGAGCTTCAGCCTGCCGCCGAACGGCATCGTCGGCGTGATCGGCCCGAACGGCGTCGGAAAGACCACGCTGTTCAAGACGATCGTCGGCCTCGAGCCGCTCGACGGCGGCGACCTCAAGATCGGCGAGACGGTCAAGATCAGCTACGTCGACCAGTCGCGCTCCAACATCGATCCCAACAAGACGCTGTGGGAGGTCGTCTCGGACGGTCTCGACATCATCACCGTGGGAAAGACGGAGATCCCCTCGCGTGCGTACGTCTCGAAGTTCGGCTTCAAGGGGCCCGATCAGCAGAAGAAGGCCGGCGTGCTCTCGGGCGGTGAGCGCAACCGCCTCAACCTCGCGCTGACGCTCAAGGAGGGCGGCAACCTGCTGCTCCTCGACGAGCCGACCAACGACCTGGACGTCGAGACGCTGCAATCGCTCGAGAACGCGCTGCTCGAGTTCCCCGGCTGCGCGGTGGTCATCACGCACGACCGCTGGTTCCTCGACCGCATCGCGACGCACATCCTCGCCTACGAGGGCACCGAGGACGACCCCGACAAGTGGTACTGGTTCGAGGGCAACTTCGAGGCGTACGAGACCAACAAGGTCGAGCGCCTCGGCGCCGACGCCGCCCGCCCGCACCGCACCGCCTACCGCAAGCTCACGCGTGACTGACAGCGGCGACACCGCAGCCACGGCCGCTCCGCGCGGCCGTCGCCTGCACGTGCCCATCCACCTGCGCTGGGGCGACCTCGACGCGCTCGGGCACGTCAACAACACCTCGATGCTCAAACTGCTCGAGGAGGCGCGCCTGCGCGCCTTCTGGCGCCCCGAGGACGGGACGGATGCAGCGGCCACCGCGGTCTTCGACATGTCCGTCCTCGAGGGCGGCGGCTCGCGCGCCACGCTCGTCGCGCGGCAGGAGATCGAGTACCTGCGGCCGGTGCCCTACGGGCAGAAGCCGCTGGACGTGCAGCTCTGGGTCGGCCGCATCGGCGGCTCGAGCGTGGAGGTCTGCTACGAGGTGTTCAGTCCCGAGGGGAATGACGCCCAGGTCCTGTACGCGCGGGCCTCCGCGGTCGTCGTCCTGGTCGACACCGCCAGCGGTCGCCCGACGCGATGGGGTGCCGCCGAGCGGACCGCTTGGGCACCGTTCGTCGGCGAGCCCATCGTGTACGCGAAGCGTCGCTGAGACTCAGTCCCGGCGCTCGTCGGCGTCGGGGACGCGCACCATGATCTCCTGCGCGACACTGGCGAGCAGCGTGCCGTCCGCGGCATAGATGCGTCCGGTCGCCAGGCCACGGCCGCCTCGGGCGCTCGGCGACTCCTGGACATACAGCATCCATTCGTCGACCCGCCCGAAGCGATGCCACCACATCGCATGATCCAGGCTGGCCACCTTGAGTCCAGGAGTGGCCCACGAGACGCCGTGCGCGCGCAGGATGGACTCCTGGATGGTCAGATCGCTGAGGTAGGCCAGCGCTGCGCGATGGATCGCCGGGTCGTCGGGGATCGGACGCCGCACACGCATCCAGACCGCCTGCCGGGGGGAGCGCGCGGGATCCGCTGCCACGTAGATGGGTGACGGGACGTGCCGCAGATCGACCGGCCGGTCGGTGAACAGGCGCTTCGACATCGGGTGCAGACCCTGGAGGTGCGACTCGACGTCGGGGAGATCGTCGGGCGCGGGCACGTCTTCGGGCATCGCCTCCTGATGCTCCAGACCGGGATCTTCGTCCTGGAACGACGCGATCATCGAGAAGATCGGCACGCCCTCCTGGTACGCCTGCGTGCGCCGCGTGGAGAAGGACCGCCCGTCGTGGATGCGATCGACCGAGAACGTGATGCCCTTCGCCGAGTCTCCAGGTCGGAGGAAGTAGCCGTGCATGGAGTGCACGGTCCGCTCGCCGGGGATGGTCCGCGACGCCGCGACGATCGACTGCGCGAGCACCTGGCCGCCGTAGACCCTGCCGAGCGGCATCGACTGTGAAGCCCCGGTGAAGATGTCCTCCGTGGTACGCGCATCCGATGCGCTGAGATCGATCACCGACAGCATCGACGCGACCGGATCGGCCTCGGGCGCCACCCCGGCGTTCGACTCCGCATCCACGGGTACTCCTCTCCGGGGCGGCGGCCGCCCGCAGGTCCGCTTGGTAGCTTAGGGGGCGATGTCCCAGCGCCTGTTGCTCGCCGATCCCGATTCCGCCGCCGACGCCCTGACCTTCGCCGGACGGGCCGCGCGCGTCACGGTCGAGGGGGTGCGGCTGCGGGCAGACCGCGGTGTGCTCGTCATGACCGCAGCACCGCTCGCTCCGCGCGGATTCGGCGACCCGACCCCGACTGTCCTGGCCCTGCGCACCCTCGCCGCCGATCCCGAGCTGGAGTGCGACCTGGTGGTCGACGCATCCGCCCTGCGCGCCGTCACGGACGACCCGCGCGCGCTCGAGCTGCCCGAGACGGCGCTGTCACCGGCCTGGGCCGGAATCACCCCGCCCCGGAGCGGCTGGGACGCTCGCCCGGGGATCGATGCGTCCACCCTCGCTGCGCAGGCGCAGGCGGGCATCGTCCGCGTGGGCGAGACCGTCCCGACGGATGCGGGCGAGGACGTCGTGCGGACGGTGCGCGCCGCGGTGTGGGGCGCACCCTCCGATGATCTGGGCGGGCTGCCGCTCGGCGTCGCCTACGCGGCGCTGAGCCTCGGGTTCATCAGCGGCAGCGAGACCGCGAGGGTCTTCGCGATCGGGCCGTGGACGCGCATCAGCCTGACCCGCGGGCATGTGCTGGTGCGCGGGCCGGTGGCGACCGGCCTCACGGCAGTGCGCCGCACCGGTCCAGCCGCGGGCTGAGACGCACGCGCTGCCGGCGGGTCGCCGTCACAGGGCCGCCGCCGCGGCGCGGCCGGCCACCCGGCCCGAGAACAGGCATCCGCCCAGGAAGGTGCCCTCCAGCGCGCGGTAGCCGTGCACCCCGCCGCCGCCGAAGCCGCTCGCCTCACCGGCGGCGTACAGGCCGGGTACGGGCTCACCGCTCGCGCCCAGTGCGCGGGCCGACAGGTCCGTCTCGATGCCGCCGAGGGACTTGCGGGTGAGCACATGCAGCTTCACCGCGATGAGCGGCCCCGACTTCGGATCGAGGATCTTGTGCGGTGCGGCGGTGCGGATGAGCCGGTCGCCGCGGAAGGATCGCGCCGAACGCAGCATCGCGATCTGCGCATCCTTGGTGAAGTCGTTGTCCATCTCGCGGTCGCGCCCCTCGACCTCGAACCGCACACGATCGGCGTCGAGCACCGCGCCGCCCGGCAGGGCCTGCATGCCGGCGATGAGGTCGTCGAGCGTGTCGCGCACGACGAAGTCCGCGCCTCTGTCCATGAACGCCTGCACGGGGCCGGACGCTCCTTTGCCCAGACGCGACGTGGCGAGCAGGCGCACGTCCTTGCCGGTGAGATCGGGGTTCTGCTCGCTGCCCGAGAGCGTGAACTCCTTCTCGATGATCTGCTGCGACAGCACGAACCACGAGTGGTCGTGGCCGGTGGCGCGCAGATGCGCCAGGGTGCCGAGGGTGTCGAAACCGGGGAAGAGCGGCACCGGCAGACGGTTGCCCGTCGCATCGAGCCAGACCGACGACGGCCCGGGAAGGATGCGGATGCCGTGATCCGGCCACACCGGATCCCAGTTCTGGATGCCCTCCACGTAGTGCCACATGCGATCGCCGTTGATGAGGCGGGCGCCCGCGGCTTCGCTGACCGGCTGCAGCGAGCCGTCCACGTACGCGGGGACACCGGTCAGCATGGTGGCCGGGGGAGTGCCCAGGCGCTCGGGCCACCACCGGCGCACGAGTTCGTGGTTGCCGCCGATGCCGCCGGAGGAGACGATCGTGGCGCCGGCACGGATCGCGAACGTGTCGACCACCTCGCGAGAACTGGCAACGCCGCGTGCCGCGCCCGACGGTGCCAGGACATCGCCTGCCGCACCCGTGACGGTGCCGTCCTCGACGGTGAGCGACGTGACCCGGTGCCGGGGCAGGATCGTCACGCGCCCGTCGGCCTCGCCCGACTCGACGGCCGCCTGGAACGGGGCGACCACTCCCGGGCCCGTGCCCCAGGTGACGTGGAAGCGCGGCACCGAGTTGCCGGGGCCGGTGGCCGAGTATCCGCCGCGCTCTGCCCAGCCGACGATGGGGAAGAAGCCGACGCCCTTCTCCCGCAGCCACGCGCGCTTCTCCCCGTGCGCGAACTGCAGGTACGCCTCGGCCCAGCGGCGGGGCCAGAGATCCTCCTCGCGATCGAAGCCGGCATTTCCCAGCCAGTCCTGCCGTGCCAGCTCGAGGGAATCGCGGACGCCGAGCCGGCGCTGCTCGGGCGAGTCGATGAAGAACAGCCCGCCGAACGACCACCACGCCTGACCGCCGAGATTGGACCGCGGCTCCTGGTCGACGATCGTGACCCGCTTGCCGGCGGCCACGGCTTCCGCCGCGGCGACGAGACCGGCGAGGCCCCATCCGATGACGAGGATGTCGGTCTGGTGGGTGGCGAGGGGCATGTCGACTCCTTCGTCGGCGGTGAGGTGGAGCTGTCGGGAAGCGGTGGTCTGGGAAGCGGTGGTCTGGGAAGCGGTGCGGGGGGAGTGGTGCGGGGGGAGTGGTGCGGGGCGGTGGCTCAGCCGGTGGCGCCGGGATCCGCGGGTGGAGCCGGCGTCACGGGCAGACCCGTCGTGCTGCGGGCTCCGGCCGCCGGTCCGATGCCTGCGGGCTCGAAGGTGTTCACCATCGCGTACGCGGCGCGCTGCAGGTAGTCCCAGAGGGTCGTCTCATGCAGCGGCGGCAGATCGAGCTCGTCCACGGCGATGCGCATGTGTGCCAGCCAGCGGTCGCGCGCGGCCGGATCCACATGGAACGCCGCATGACGCATGCGGAGGCGTGGATGCCCGCGCTCCTGGCTGTAGGTCGTGGGGCCGCCCCAGTACTGCTCGAGGAAGAGGGTGAGACGCTGCTTCGCGGGCCCGAGGTCCTCCTCGGGATACATGGGTCGCAGCACGTCATCGTCCGCGACGCCCCGGTAGAACGCGTCGACGAGGCGCACGAAGGTGTCGTGCCCGCCGATCTCGTCGTAGAAGCTGAGCGGCGTCGCCGGTTCCGACGCGCCCGCGGCAGCGCCGTCGCCGACAGCCGGCTGGGGAGGCGTGGAGTCGGTCATGGCGTTCCTCCCGGAGTCGTCCCCGGCTCCTCGCCCGCGGGCGGCGAAGCGGGCTTCTTGGTGGGGCGCTTGGGCTTCCACACCGGACGTTCGGGCGTGGCCGCGACGGGAGTGGGCTTCGTCTTCGGAGGGTTCGCGCCCCGGACGCGCTGCGCGCCTTCGATCCCCGTCGGCATCACCGCGGTGAGCGCAGGAAGGGTGATGCCCATCTCGTCGATCGTGTGCTTGAGCCGCATGCGCAATTCGCGCGCGACGTCGTCCTTCGCGTTGGCGCGGGTCTTCATCACGAGGCGGATTACGAGCGCGTCGCCCGAGATGGACTCGAGACCCCAGACCTCGGGCTGCTCGAGGATCCGCGTGCGCCACTTCGGGTCCTTGGCCAGGGCCTTCGCGGTGTCGAGCATCGCCTTCTCCACCTCGTCGATGTCGGAGTCGGTGGCGACCGACAGATCGAGGATGACACGGGACCAGCCCTGCGACAGGTTGCCGATGCGGGTGATCTCGCCGTTGCGGACGTACCAGAGGGTGCCGTTCACGTCGCGGACGTGCGTCACCCGCACGCTCACGTACTCGACGATGCCGGTGGCAAGCCCGAGGTCGACGACGTCGCCGATGCCGACCTGGTCCTCGGCGACGATGAAGATGCCGTTCAGCACGTCCTTGACGATGTTCTGGGCACCGAAGCCGAGACCGGCGCCGATGGCGGCGGTGAGGAGGGTCAGCGAACCGAGCGCCGTCGGCGCCAGGACGTTGAGGATGAGCAGCAGCGCGACGATGACTATCGTCACGTTGACGATGTTGCTGAGGATGGAGCCGAGCGTCCGCGTGCGCTGCACGAGCCGCACGGATGCGAGCGGCGACCGCTCGAGGGCCTGCGTGTCGTCGACGTTCGCCTTGTTCTTCGCGCCGTTGACGATGCGGTTCACGACGCGGTGGATGACGAGCCGGAGGATCCAGGTGACGACCAGCGCGCCCACGATGATGCTGACCACCGCGAGCAGGTTCCACCCCGCGGCGGCGAAGAACGAGCCGACGCCTGTCCAGAACTCGGGCGTCGTGATGTCCGGGGCATCGGCGGTCGGCGTGGTCGTGTCGAAGGGCAGCATCGTGTCGATCCTAACGAGCGTCGCCCGAGCATCGGCCGAGTGGTGCAGCGCGAGATGGACGCCGCGTCACGCGGGCCACGGCTGCGCGGCGTCAGCCCGGCCGCCCGGAATCGCGCGGGACGACGCCCAGGCGGTGAGCCAGGATCACGGCGTGGACGCGGTCCCGCGCGCCGAGCTTCGCGAGCACGCGCCCGACGTGGGTCTTCACCGTGGACTCGCTGACGAACAGCTCCGCGCCGATCTCGGCGTTGGTGAGGCCGCGCGCCATCGCGATGAACACCTCGTGTTCGCGCTCGGTGAGGTCGCGCGTGCGCGCGTCGGCGGCGGCATCCGCCGGAAGCCGATCGCCGAACATCTCGAGCATGCGGCGCGTGACCCGCGGCGCCAGCACCGCGTCCCCGCCGTGCGCGGCGCGGATCGCGCCGGTGAGCTCATGGGGATGCGCATCCTTCAGCAGGAACCCGCTGGCGCCGGCGCGCAGCGCCGCGAAGGCGTACTCGTCGAGGTCGAACGTGGTCAGCACCACGATGCGGACGCTGGGATGCTCGGCCACGATGCGCCGCGTGGCCTCCAGGCCGTCCATCCGCGGCATCCTGACGTCCATCAGCACCACGTCGGGCGGAGCTGCGCCCACCGCCGAGACGGCCTCGATGCCGTCCGACGCGTCTCCGACGACGACGATGTCCGGCTCTGCCTCGAGCACGAGCCGGAACCCGAGGCGGATCAGCTGCTGGTCGTCCACCAGCAGCACCCGGATCGGTTCCGTCGTCGTCGGCTCAGCCATGCTCGTCTCCGTTCCCCTCGGCTCCATCGCGCTCGGCTCCCTCACGCTGAGCTTCCTCCCGCTCGCCATCCCTGGGCAGCTCGGCGGTCAGGCGCCAGAGGCCCGGAGCCGCGAGGCCCGCGACGACCGTGCCGCCGAGCGTGCCGACCCGTTCCTCGAGGCCGCGCAGACCCCAGCCCGCACCCGCCGACTCCGCTTCGGGGTGCGCACCGTCGTTCTCCACGACGATGCGCACGCCGCCCGGCGAATACTCCGTGATCACGCGGATGAAGCTCCCGTCGCGCGAGTACCTCATGGCGTTGGTGATCGCCTCCTGCACCACTCGGAGGATCGCGAGCCGGTGGGCGGAGGGAACGTCGGGGTCGCCGGAGACCGACAGCGTCGCGGGGAAGCCGGCCGCACGCGCCGCCTCGATGACGTCGTGGAGAGACGCGTCCAGGAGCGGGCCGAGGGGCGCGTCGTCCGCGGCGCCGGCGCCGCGGAGCACACCGAGCATCATCCGCATCTCCGAGAGCGCCTCGCGGGCGGTCGCCGCCACCGCCCGGCTCGCCTCCCGCGCGCGCACCGGATCCGCGGTGGCGCTCGCACCCTCGGACAGCGCCACGATGACGGTGAGCGAGTGCGAGACGATGTCGTGCATCTCCCGGGCGATGCGGGCACGCTCGGATGCGGCGGCGAGCGCGGCCTGCTGGTCCCGCTCCACGAGCAGCTGACGGGAGCGGTCGATGAGGGCGCTGAGGTAGCGGCGGCGATTGCCGACGTTGATCCCGACCAGTGCGCCGAGCAGCAGCGCGACCGTAGTGGACACGTCGACGTTGATTTGCGTAGCGGCGACCGCCGGCTGGGTGAGCACCAGCGCAAGGGTGCGAAGGGCGATCAGCGCCGCCGCGGCGCCGAACGCGATCCAGCACGCGCGCACGCCGCGATAGACCGCGACCGAGTAGATCGCGATCAGCGACACCGGTCCGCTGAGCGTCGCCGCGAGCTCGGGCTCGATCAGCAGGGCGGGCAGAAGCGAGATCGCGAAGACCGTCACCGGCCAGCGCCGCCGCCACACGAGGGCGACGCAGCCGACGAGAACGAGCGCCAGGCCGGCGCCGATCATCCACGGATCGGCCGGCTCGGGCAGCGCCGAGCGCACGGTGACGGCCGGGATCGAGATCAGGAGCGCGATGACCGCGATCAGGATGTCGGTGCCGAGCGGATGCCGCGCCCAGAACTGCCGGAACACCCCGGGCGGCTTCGGTAGACGCAGCTCGTCCTCGGCCGGGAGGGACTCCCGGCCGAGGACGACGTCTGGGTGTTCGGGCACCGATCGACTCTACGCGTCGCGCGTTTTCAGCACCGCGATGCCTCCGGCGAGGGCGACCACGGCCCAGGCGGCGAGCGTGACGAGCGCCGGGACGGGCTCCAGGAGTTCCCCGGTCATCGGCGAGCCCATGAAGAGGGACTGGCCGGCGTTCGAGGGCAGGTAGCTCGCCGCGTCGTGGATCCACTGGAAGGAGTCGAGCCGGGGGAAGAACAGCACGAGGATCGGTGCCACGAAGACGAGGCCGATCCCGGCCGCCAGCGCACCCGGTCCGTTGCGGATGATGAAGCCGATCCCCACGCCGACGACGGAGATGATGGCGAGGTAGACGGTCGCACCGAGCAGCGGCATCAGGGAGCTGTCGGGATCGCTGAGATCGATGGCACCTGTCGGCAGCACCGGGCCCGACACGGCGGCGGCGATCGCGAACACGACGGCGCTCGTCACGAGCATCGTGACCGCGACGACGAGGGCCTTGGCGAACAGCGCCCCCACCCGTCCCGGGGCGGCGGTCAAGGTCGATCGGATCATCCCGGTCGAGTACTCTCCCGTCACCGTGATCGTGCCGAGCACGACGGCGAGCAGCTGCGTGAGGACGGTGCTGAACACCACGACCTGCACGGCCTGCCGGTTCGCCTCCTCGACCGACATCGGCGGCATGTCACCGGCGAAAGCCGCGTAGGAGAAGGCCATGAGCAGGCTGAGGCCGATCGAGACGACCGCGACGAGTCCGATCGACCACCAGGTGGAGCGGAGGCTCGTGAACTTGATCCACTCTGAGGCCACGAGGCGCGCGAACGAGAGCCGATAGGGGGAGTCTGCTGCGGCAGCACGTGTCGGCGTGGCGGGGGCGGGAGCGAGTGCGGTGGTCATCAGATGTCCTTCGTCTTGTATTCGACGTCATCGCCGGTCAGTCCGAGGTACGCGTCCTCGAGGGTGCCGGACGTGGGGGTCAGCTCGTGCAGGGCGATACCGTGCGCGAGGGCGAGATCGCCGATGTCCTGAGCGGCCGCGCCCTCGACATCCATCAGCCCGTCGGCGAGGTGCGTGACCGTCACGCCGTCTCTCGCGACGAGCTCGGCCAGCTCGAGCGCCCGCGGCGTGCGGATGCGCACCGTGGCGCGCGTCCACTGACGAACGAGGTCGTCCACCGACGCATCGGCGAGCACCTTGCCGCGTCCGAGCACGATGATGTGATCGGCCGTCAGGGCCATCTCACTCATCAGGTGGCTCGAGAGCAGCACCGTCTTGCCCTCGGATGCCGCATGCCGGACGAACCGACGGACCCAGAGGACGCCCTCGGGGTCGAGGCCGTTGACCGGCTCGTCGAGGATGAGCGTCTTGGGGTCGCCGAGCAGCGCGGCCGCGATGCCGAGGCGCTGACCCATGCCGAGCGAGAACCCTCCGGCGCGCTTGCGTGCCACCGAGCTGAGTCCGGTGATCTCGATCACCTCGTCGACACGTCGACGGGGGATGCCGTGCGTCGCGGCCATCGCCCGCAGATGGTTCTGGGCGCTCCGGCCGGTGTGGACCGCCTTGGCATCCAGGAGCACGCCGACCTCGGTCAGCGGCGAACGCAGGCGACGGTAGTCGCGGCCGTCCACGGTCACCCGGCCGCTGGTCGGCCGGTCGAGTCCGACGATCATCCTCATCGTGGTGGATTTGCCGGCACCGTTCGGACCGAGGAACCCGGTCACCCGGCCCGGTTGGACGGTGAAGCTCACGTCCTGGACGGCGTGCTTGGCTCCGAAGCTCTTGCTCAGATTCTCTGCGACGATCATGTCATCGACGCTACGCAAGACCCTCCCTGCGCCGCGTCGGCCGCAAGGAGGGTCTTGGAGAACGGCGACTGGTACCTGGGTACCACGCCGGCAGTCTGTCGTTACTGGGCGTCGCGGTCCTGCACCGAGAGCGCCCGCTCGACACCAGCGAGGTTCTCGGCGACGAGGCGGCGCAGCGCCGGAGCGGCGTCGGCGTTCGCCTCGAGCCAGGCGCGTGTGGCGTCGCGCAGGGCGACGTTCGCCAGCGGCGCGGGGTAGAGCCCGACGATCAAGTACTGCGCGATCTGGTACGTGCGCGAGTCCCAGATCGGCACCAGTGCGTCGAAGTAGCGCGTGACGAAGCCGTCGAGAAGCTCGCGACCCGCCGGGTGCACGAATCCGAGCGCAGCGGCGCGGACGATCGTGTTCGGCTGGTCGTCGCTGTCGACGAGCGACGACCACGCCGCGGCCTTCGCCTCGGCGCTCGGCAGGGCCGCCTTCGCCTGTGCCGCGAACTCGCCGCCCTTGGCCGTGTTGTCCGCCACGAGGGCCTCGTCGATCTCGTCCGCGGTCACGGCGCCGCCGGCCGCGAGCGACACGAGCAGCTGCCACGAGAGATCGGTGTCGATCTCGAGGCCGGTGAACGTCGCCTCGCCGTCGCGCACCTGACGCACCTTCGCCCACTGGCTCGGCGTGGCGGCCGCGGAGGCGAAGGCCGTGACGAACTGCAGCTGGCTGTCGCTGCCCGCCTCGGCGGACTCCGCGAGCTGCCATAGGGTGTCGGCGACGCGGGCACGGGTGATGTCGCGCTTCTCGGGCGCCACGTACGAGTTCGCGGCCAGCTGCAGCTGCGCGAGCGTCGTCCGCACCGTGGTCGACTCGGTCTCGGCGCCGATGTTGCGCAGGACCAGGTCGACGTAGTCCGACGCCGAGGTCTCGGCATCCCGCGTCTGATCCCACGCGGCACCCCACACCAGCGACCGCGCGAGCGGGTCGGTGATCTTGCCGAGGTGGTCGATCGCGGTCTGCAGCGACTGGTCGTCGAGGCGGATCTTGGCGTAGGCGAGATCCTCGTCGTTCAGCAGCACGAGCGCGGGGCGCCTGCGGCCCTTGAGCTCAGGCACCTCGGTCAGGTCGCCGTCGACGTCGAGTTCGACGTGGTGCACGCGCACGAGGGCATCGCCGTCGAGTTCGTAGAACCCCACACCGAGCCGGTGCGGGCGGATGGTCGGGTAGTCGGCCGGCGCCGTCTGCACGATGGCGAAGCGCGTGATCGTGCCGTCGACGTCGGTCACGATCTCGGGCGAGAGGGTGTTGACGCCCGCCGTCTCGAGCCACTTCTTCGACCACGTCGAGAGCTCACGGCCGCTGGTGGTCTCGAGCTCGGTCAGCAGGTCCGAAAGCTCGGTGTTCGACCACTCGTGCTTCTTGAAGTACGCGCCGACGCCCGAGAAGAAGGCGTCGATGCCGACCCACGCGGCCAGCTGCTTGAGCACCGAGCCGCCCTTGGCGTACGTGATGCCGTCGAAGTTGACCTGCACGTCCTCGAGGTCGTTGATCTGGGCGACGACGGGGTGCGTGGAGGGCAGCTGGTCCTGGCGGTACGCCCAGGTCTTCTCCATGGCGTTGAAGGTCGTCCACGCCTCGGTCCACTCCGTGGCCTCGGCGGTGGCGATCGTGGACGCCCACTCGGCGAACGACTCGTTGAGCCACAGGTCGTTCCACCACTTCATCGTGACGAGGTCGCCGAACCACATGTGGGCGAGCTCGTGCAGGATCGTGACGACGCGCCGCTCCTTGACGGCATCCGTCACCTTCGAGCGGAACACGTACGTCTCGGTGAAGGTCACCGCCCCGGCGTTCTCCATCGCACCCGCGTTGAACTCGGGAACGAACAGCTGGTCGTACTTCGCGAAGGGGTAGGCGTAGTCGAACTTCTCCTCGAAGTACGAGAATCCCTCACGCGTCTTGTCGAAGATGTAGTCGGCGTCGAGGTACTGCCAGAGGCTCTTGCGGCTGTAGACGCCGAGGGGGATGACGCGGCCCGACGAGCTGGTGAGCTCGGAGAACGTGGCCTCGTAGGGGCCGGCGATGAGCGCCGTGATGTACGACGAGATGCGGGGCGTGGGCTCGAAGCGCCACGTCGCGGTGCCGTCGCCGTGCTTCTTCGGGTCGGGGGTGGGGGAGTTGGAGACGACCTTCCACGGCTCGGGCGCGGTGACCGTGAACGCGAAGGTCGCCTTGAGGTCGGGCTGCTCGAACACCGCGAAGACGCGGCGCGAGTCGGGGACCTCGAACTGCGAGTAGAGGTAGACCTCGCCATCGACCGGGTCGACGAAGCGGTGCAGGCCCTCGCCGGTGTTCGTGTAGAGGCAGTCGGCGTCGATGACGAGCTCGTTGTCGGCGGCGAGGCCGTCGAGCGCGATCCGCGAATCCGCGAAGGCGGTCGCCGGATCGATGGACCGGCCGTTGAGGGTGATCTGCCGCACCTCGCGCGCGATCAGGTCGATGAACGTCGCGGCACCCGCCGTGGCGGTGAAGCGGACGACGGTGTGCGATCCGAAGACCTCAGCGCCCTTCGTCAGGTCCAGCGCGATCTCATAGGACTGCGTCTCGACGATCGCGCGGCGCTCCTGCGCCTCGATGCGGGTGAGGTTCTCTCCAGGCACTGCTGTGGCTCCCATGGGTGAGGATGACGGATGATCTCGATAAGCCCGTTGCGCGGACACTCGATCCGGCGGCCGTCATCAGCGCTGCTGGCACCGATGACAACCGGTCCAGCCTATGTCAGCCGCCGGGGGAAGCACTGATCCGATGGCGGAATCGTCCGTGCCGGGTGTCAGGATGGAGGGGTGACCTCTCCCGAGCAGCACGTCGTTCCGTTCGCATCGCCCGCCGCCGCCTCCGGGGCTCCGTACGTGGAGCAGGCCGTCGCGTATGACGGCATCCTGCTCGCCGGCTTCGGCGGACCCGAGGGCCAGGACGACGTCATCCCGTTCCTCCGCAATGTCACGCGCGGGCGCGGCATCCCCGACGAGCGCCTCGAAGAGGTCGCCCACCACTACCGGCACTTCGGCGGCGTGAGTCCGATCAATGCGCAGAACCGTGCGCTGAAGGCCGCGCTGGAGGCAGAGCTCGCCGCCCGCGGCATCGAGCTCCCCGTGTACTGGGGCAACCGCAACTGGGCTCCGTACCTCGATGAGGCGGTGACGGATGCCGCGGCCGCGGGTGACACCAGACTCCTCGGTCTCGCCACCAGCGCCTACTCGTCGTTCTCGAGCTGCCGGCAGTACCGCGAGGACTTCGCACGCGTGCTGATCGACACCGGGCTGGAGGGGACGGTCACGATCGACAAGGTGCGCCAGTTCTTCGACCACCCCGGCTTCGTGCAGCCCTTCGTCGACGGTGTGCGCGATGCGGTGGGCGGATTCCTGGCCGACGGCATCGCCCCGGAGTCCGTGCGCGTCCTGTTCTCGACCCACAGCATTCCGACGGCGGACGCCGAGCGTTCCGGCCCGCGCGAAGGCGACGAGCGTCACCGTGATCTCGGGGAGGGCGGTGCGTACGCGGCACAGCACCTCGCCGTCGCCGAGGTCGTCATGGCAGCGGTCGCGGCGGAGGTCTCCGGCGCCGAGCGCATCGGCTGGGACCTCGTGTACCAGTCGCGCTCGGGCCCGCCGAGCCAGCCGTGGCTCGAGCCGGACGTCAACGACGTGATCGCCGAGCTTCCGGCAGCCGGCGTGCAGGCCGTCGCGATCGTCCCCCTCGGCTTCATGAGCGACCACATGGAGGTCCTCTGGGACCTCGACACCGAGGCGATGGATGCCGCGGCCGAGGTCGGGATCCGTTCCGTGCGCACGCCGACTCCCGGCGTCGACCCGGTGTTCGTGTCGGGCCTGGTGGACCTCGTCCAGGAGCGGCTCAGCGGCACGCCCGCTGCCGAGCGCCCGCACGCGACGGACCTCGGACCGTGGTTCGACGTGTGCCGCCCCGCGTGCTGCGAGAACGTGCGCGCGGGCTTCAAGCCGGCTGCCGCCGGTGTGGCGCCCTGAGCCGCGGAAGCCCTCTCTTCGCGGCCCGGCACCGACGTGCCGGCATCCGTCTCCGCCCTCGCCGGCCTGCCTAGGATTGAGCCATGCGCATCCACATCGCGACCGACCACGCCGGCCTCGAGTTCTCGACGCAGCTGCAGCACCATCTCGCGGCGGCCGGTCACGAGATCGTCGACCACGGCCCTCTCGAGTACGACCCGCTCGACGACTACCCGGCCTTCTGCATCCGTGCCGCGGAGGCCGTCGTGCGCGACCAGGCCGCCGGCATCGAGACGCTCGGGGTCGTGTTCGGCGGGTCCGGCAACGGCGAGCAGATCGCCGCGAACAAGGTCGTCGGCGTCCGTGCAGCCCTGGCGTGGAGCATCGCCACCGCCGAGCTCGCGCGTGAGCACAACGACGCGAACGTCATCGCGATCGGCGCACGCCAGCACACCTTCGAAGAGGCGACGACGTTCATCGACCGCTTCATCGCAACCCCGTTCTCGGGCGAGGAGCGGCACGCGCGACGCATCGCGCAGCTGGCCGCGTACGAGCAGGACGGGACGCTCCTGCCCGACCCGCGCGCGGCACAGCAGCCCGACGTCCTGGCCGCCGGCGACAGTTCGTTCGACCCCGAAGCCGGCTGACGCGATGCCTGAGGGACATTCCGTCCATCGCATCGCCCGCCAATTCGACCGCAATATCGTCGGCCACGCCGTTGGGGCCTCGAGTCCTCAGGGCCGGTTCGTCGAAGGCGCCGCGATCATCAGCGGCCGCACCGCGACGCAGGTGCGTGCCGTCGGCAAGCAGATGTTCCTCGAGTTCGACGACGACCTGTGGCTGCGCGTGCACCTGGGCATGTACGGGGCGTGGGACTTCGCGGGCGAGATCCTCGTCGATCCCACGATCGCCTCGGCGAACGGCCGCATGGGGCAGACCAACCAGCGGGGCACCGAACTGGGCGAGGCGATCCTCGACAGCGCAGGGGAGAACTCGCTCACTTCGATCGGCGCACCGCGGCGATCCCGGGTCCACGTGCGCATGTCAGAGCAGACCACGGGTCTTTCGGACGAGGGCGACGAGTGGCCGCCCCCGGTGGTCGGACAGGTGCGCTTGAGGCTCCTCACCGACCTCACCTGCGCCGATCTGCGCGGCCCGACCGCCTGCGAGCTGCAGAGCGCCGACGAGGTGGCCGCGACCATCGCGAAGCTCGGCCCCGACCCTCTCGTCGACGATGTCCGGGAGGGCGAGGAGCGGTTCGTCTCGGTGGTGCGGCGCAAGCCGACGTCCATCGGCCTGCTGCTGATGGACCAGAGCGTCGTCAGCGGCATCGGCAACGTGTACCGCGCCGAGCTGCTGTTCCGCGCCCGCCAGAACCCGCACACGCCGGGACGGGACGTCCCCGAGGAGGTCGTGCGCGGCATCTGGCGCGACTGGGTGCGGCTGCTCGCGATCGGCGTCGAGACCGGCCAGATGATGACGATGGACGACCTCGATCCCGATGCCTACCGCAGGGCGATGGCGAGCCGCGACGACCGGCATTGGGTCTATCACCGCGCAGGGCTCCCGTGCCGCGTGTGCGGCACGGCGATCGTGGTCGAGGAAGCCGCCACCCGCAAGCTCTACTGGTGCCCCTCCTGTCAGGCGTGACGCCGCGGCTGGGGGCTGGGCGGCGCGAATAGGCTGGGTCCATGCGCCAGAACCCGAGCTTCGCCCTGTCCGATGTCGGCGAGATCCGCCGCCTCATCGAACAGAATCCGTGGGTCACGCTGGTCAGCTCCACGGATGCCGGGCTCGTCGCCTCCCACTACGCGGTGCTCCTCGATGCCGAGCGTGACGACCTCACGATCGTGGGCCACGTCGGCAAGCCGGACGACCTCATCCACGGGTTGGGCGAACGTGAGCTGCTCGTCGTCGTGCAGGGGCCGCATGGGTACGTCTCGCCCGGCTGGTACGGCGACGTGGAGAGCGTCCCGACCTGGAACTTCGTCTCGGCGCATCTCACCGGCATCCCGGAGCTGCTCACGCCCGAGGAGAACCTCGAGGTGCTGGAGCAGCTCGTGACCCGCTTCGAGAGCGGCATGCCGCAGCCCCGCTTGATGTGGGCACCGCCCAACGACCCTGAGTTCGTGCGTCGACTCGAGAAGGGCACGACCGGATTCCGCCTCACCCCGACCCGGGTCGTCGGCAAGCGCAAGCTCAGCCAGAACAAGCCCGACGAGGTCGTCGAGACGGTGATCGTCGAGCTCGAGGCCGGTACGAGCCCCTACGCCGATCCGCGACTGCCCGCCGAGATGCGCCGGGACCTCGAGACCCGGAAGGCGGCTCGGTGACGCTCGCCCGCGGTGACGCCCCCGGCGTGATCGCGAACGCGCGGCTGACCGGATCCGAACGCACCGACCCGTTCGGATCCGACCCGGTCGATGTCCACCTGGCCGAAGGACTCGTCGTCGACATCGCGCCGGCCGGGGCGCTTCCGCGCAACTGCCGGGTGCTCGATGCCGGCGGCGGCTACGTGATCCCGGGGCTCTGGGACCACCACGTGCACACCGTGCAGTGGGCGCTCAGCGCCCAGCGCGTCGCTCTCGGCCACGCCGAGTCCGCCGCACACGCGGCGGAGCTCATGTCGGCGGCAGAGCCGACGGCCGATGGCCGCCGGGTCGGCGGCGGGTATCGCGACGCGTTCTGGGCCGATCTGCCGGACCTCGCCGTCCTCGATGCCGCGACCGGCGAGGTGCCGACGTACCTCATCAACGCGGACGTGCACAGCGTCTGGCTCAACAGCGCGGCGCTCCGCCGTGAGGGCTTCGCGCCCGACGGCATCGGCGTGCTCCGCGAGGAGCCGGCGTTCGAGATCTCGCGGCGGCTCAACGCCGTCGACGCGTCGGTGTCGGACCCGCTCGTCCGGGGCATGTCGCAGGATGCCGCGGCCCGCGGTGTGGTGGGCCTCGTCGATCTCGACATGGCGTGGAACGAGGACGCGTGGGTGCGCCGCCTCGCAGACGGTTTCGACGCGCTCCGGGTCACGTTCGGGATCTACCCCGAGTTCCTCGACCGGGCCGTGTCGGAGGGACTGCAGACCGGCGACGTCGCCCGGGGCGCGGCATCCGACCTCGTCCGTGTCGGCCCCCTCAAGGTCATCACCGACGGCTCGCTGGGAACCCGCACCGCAGCCACGTCCCAGGCGTATCCGGGTGATCCGCACAACCACGGGGTGCTGACAGTCGACCTCGCCACGCTGGTCGATCTGATGACACGAGCGACGGCGGCGGGGATCGCGTCCGCCATCCACGCGATCGGCGACGTCGCGAACTCTCACGCGCTCGACGCGTTCGCCGCGACCGGCGCCTGGGGCACCATCGAGCACGCGCAGCTCGTCGCGCACGCCGACATCCCGCGCTTCGCGCGTCTGGGCGTGGGAGCGAGCGTGCAGCCCGAGCACGCGCTGGACGATCGCGACCTCACCGACACCGTCTGGGCCGGCCAGACCGCGCAGCCCTACCCGCTGCGCGCTCTCGCCGACACCGGGGCGAACCTGCTGTTCGGGTCGGACGCGCCGGTGGCGCCGCTCGATCCGTGGGCGACGATGGCGGCGGCGGTCTTCCGCACGCGTGACGGCCGGGAAGCCTGGCAGCCGCAGCAGCGGGTGGACGCGGCCACCGCGCTCTCGGCATCCACTCGCGGGGGATCGGCGACGCCCGCCCGCATCGAGCCGGGCGACATCGCGGACCTCGCGATCTGCGAGCGCGACCCGCTCACCGCCGACGAGACTGACCTCCGCAGCATGCGCGTCGGCGCGACACTCCTGGGCGGGCGCCTGACCCACCTGGCGTAAAGCCCTCCCCGCGGTGCGGGGGTCTTCCCCCGTACCGGTTCGGGAGGGGGTCGGATGCCGCGGCGACGGCGTCGTGGCGAGGCTGGAGGCATGACCTTCACCTCGTCCGCGTCTCGGGCCCCACAGCCGCCCGCCCCGCCGCCGATGGCGCCGCCGACCGCGACGCCACGCCGCAGGCGCCGTCGCCGGCTCGTCATCGTCCTCGTCGCGATCCCGCTCGCCGTCATCGCCCTGCTCGTCGCGGCCGGCGGCATCTGGTTCGCGACCAACGCGGTGCGCAAGGCGCCGCCCGCCGCCGGGACGGTCGACTTCCGCGCGCCCCTCGCCGTCCCGCCTCTGGCGCCGTCGCGCGTCGAGGACGGCGTCCGCATCTTCGCGCTGACTGCGCAGGAGGGACGGACGTCGTTCGTCGCGCAGGGCGACACGCCGACACTCGGGTACGACGGCACCTACCTCGGCCCCACGCTCGTCGCCGAGCGCGGTGAGCAGGTGCGCGTCGACGTGACCAACGACCTCGCGGATCCGACGACCGTGCACTGGCACGGCATGCACCTGCCCGCTGCCATGGACGGCGGCCCGTACTCGCCGATCGCGGCGGGCGCCACGTGGCACCCCGCGTGGACCATCGACCAGCCGGCCGCGACGCTCTGGTACCACCACCACCTGCACGGTCGCACGCGTGAGCAGGTCGACGCGGGGCTCGCCGGCATGTTCCTGGTGCAGGACGACGAGGAGTCCGCTCTGACCTTGCCGCGCGACTACGGCGTCGACGATCTCCCGGTCATCGTGCAGGACCGCTCCTTCAACTCCGACGGTTCGTTCGCCGGCGGGCTCGGCATGCAGTTCGACGGAGTGCTCGGCGACACCATCCTGGTGAACGGCACGGTCGCGCCCTACCTCGATGTCACGACGGAGCGGGTGCGCCTGCGGCTCCTCAACGGCTCGAGCGCGCGGATGTACGACTTCGCCTTCGCCGACGGCCGGCAGTTCTCCCTCGTCGGCACAGACGGCGGCCTGCTCGAAGCGCCCGTCACCGCGACGGACATCCCGCTGTCGCCGGGGGAGCGCGCGGAGATCGTGGTCTCCGTGAAGCCGGGGGAGCGCGTCGTGCTGCAGTCCCACGCACCCGACCCCGCGCTCAACGCGGGCTCGGCGAGCTTCGACGTGATGGAGCTGCGGGCCGCGGCATCCCTCGCGGACTCACCGGAGGTGCCGTCGCGGCTCGCAAGCCTGCCGACCGCGGATGCGAGCAGTGCAGCGGCGGAGCGCGGCTTCGTCATGTCGGGGCACGACATCAACGACCGGGAGATGGACCTCGATCGGGTCGATGTCATCGCGACGGTCGACACGAGCGAGGTGTGGACCGTGCGCAACAACAACCCGCTGCCGCATTCGTTCCACGTCCACGACACGCAGTTCCGGATCCTCAGCGTCGACGGCGCGCCTCCGCCTGCCCGGCTGGCCGGCTTCAAAGACACCATCGCGCTCGAGCATGATCGCGAATACCGGCTGCTGGTGCGGTTCGACGACTACGCCGATCCGACCACCCCGTACATGTATCACTGCCACCTCCTGTGGCACGAGGACCAGGGCATGATGGGACAGTTCCTGGTCGTGGAGCCGGGCCAGCAGCCCGATCTGAAGCGTCCCGAGGGAGACACCGATGACCGTCACGACCACTGAGCCGGCCCCGCTGCAGCCGGGCGCGTCCGGGCCCGCCACCGGGTTCTGGGCCTCTTACGGGCGGGCGTGGGTCCGCACTCCTGGCAGCGCCCTCTACCTCCTCGCGGTCTTCGTCCTCGCGATGATCTCGATCAGCGTGCTCGCCCCGCTGTTCTGGACGAGCGTCGGGCTGCTGGTCATCCTCATCGGCCTGCCGCTGGGCGTGCTCACCCTCCTCCTCGCGAGAGGGTTCGGTGTGGCGGACCGGTTCCTGCTGCTGCTGACCGGTCTTCCCGAGATCGACGAACCGGAGTGGAACCGCGATACCGCCGACAGGACCGGCTTCTGGATGACGCTCACTCGACCCATCCGCAATGCGCACTACTGGCTGTACCTGGTCCACGGCATGATCGTGAACCCCCTCATCAGCACCATCTCGTTCGCACTGACGACGGTGTGGCTGAGCGTCGGGCTCGGCGGACTGACCTACTGGTTCTGGGGATCGTTCCTGCCGCGAGGCGGCAGCGACGGGCGCGACGGCGAATGGGGCCGTTTCGTCGGCGACTACCTGCCGTGGCTGTTCGGCGGCTGGTCGAGCTGGTCCGTGGAGGTCACGCTGTACCTCGTCGCCGGCATCCTCTTCACAGCCACCATGCCGTGGGTGCTCGGCGGTCTGGCACGCGGTCACCACGCCGTCGCCACGGGCATGCTGGGTCGCTGGAACTCCGACGACCTCGCCGCTGAGGTGCGCGCGGAGTCAGCCGCTCGCAGCGCCGCGGTGCACGCCGAGGATGTGGCGCTGCGCCGCCTCGAGCGGGACATCCACGACGGACCCCAGCAGCGCCTCGTGCGGCTGCAGATGGACCTGGCCGCGCTCGAGCGTCGTGCCGAGGCGGGGGACGCGGATGCCGCGGCCGAACTCGCCCGCGAGGCGCGGGGTCACGCGAAGGCGGCGCTCGACGAGTTGCGCGCCCTTTCGAGCGGTGTCGCTCCGCCCCTGCTGCAGGACCGCGGCCTCGCGGCCGCGCTCGACGCGCTGGCGGCCGGATCGCCCCTGTGGGCGCAGGTGGAGATCGACCCGGCGATCGATCGCGCCGTGAGCCAGGAGGTCGCCCGGACGGTGTACTTCGTCGTCGCCGAGCTGATGACCAACGCCGTCAAGCACTCCGGCGCCACCGCAGCGACGGTGCGCGCCTCGCTCCGCCGCAGCACCGGCGGCGTGCCCACGCACCTGGACGTCTGGGTCGTCGACAACGGCCGCGGCGGCGCCGTCATCACGACGGGACACGGCCTCGAGGGGCTGCGCGAGCGCGTCGCGGGTCTGCGCGGGATCCTCGTCATCACGAGCCCAGTCGGCGGGCCGACGTCGGTCGGAGCACACATCCCGCTGGCGGTCGCATCGTGACCACTGCCTATTCTGAGGGGATGCCCGCCTCGCCCGATTCCGCTGCGCTCCGCGTGGTCCTCTTCGAAGACTCGGTCCTCCTGCGCGAGGGTCTCGTGCGGCTGTTCGACGAGGCCGGTTACACGACCGCCGGCGCGTGGGGCGATGCGCAGGACGTCGTGGCACGGGTCCGTGACGCGCACGCCGACGTCGCGATCCTCGATGTGCGCCTGCCGCCGGGCTTCCGCGACGAAGGGATCCGAGCCGCCCTCGCGGTGCGCGCCGCCCTTCCCCACGTCGGCATCCTCGTACTGAGCCAGTACGTCGAAGGCGTCTACGCCCGCGAGCTGCTCGCGGGCGGTGAGGGCGGGATCGGCTATCTGCTGAAGGACCGCGTCACGTCCCTCGACGAGTTCACGGATGCCGTCCGCCGCGTCCGCGAGCGCGGTACGGTGCTCGACCCGCTCGTCGTGCAGGGCCTGCTGTCCGCTCGGCCCGATCCGCTGGCCACGCTCACCCCGCGCGAGCGGGACGTCCTCACGCTCATGGCAGAAGGCCGCAGCAATGCCAGCATCGCCGAGCGGCTGTTCATCGGCGTGGGCGCGGTCGAGAAGAACATCAGCGCGATCTTCGCGAAACTCGGGCTGGAGGAGTCCGGCACCGAGCATCGGCGGGTGCTCGCCGTCCTCGCCTTTCTGCAGCATCCGTGAAACGACGAACACCCCCGGGAGACCCGGGGGTGTTCGTCAGGCGGTCAGCTCACTCTGCGAGGTGCGCGAAGAGGAACCAGCGGTCCTTCTCGAGCGACTCCTTGATGTTGATCGCGATGTCCTGGCTCGTCAGATCGAATTCGTCCAGTCCGTCGATGGCGGCCTGGACGTCCGCGATGACGGTGTCCATGTCAGTGATCACGTTGCGGATCAGCGCGTCCCACTGCGTGAATCCGGCGGGAACGGCCGTCGCGGTCTTCTGCGCCACGGTGCTGACACGCGCGTCGACGGGCAGGCCCAGTGCGACGATGCGCTCCGCGGCCTGGTCCGCGCCGTCCTGCGCGTGAACGACCACCGAGTCGAGGAGCTCGTGGATCGCGATGAAGTTGGCGCCGCGCACGTTCCAGTGCGCCTGCTTCCCGTTCACGGCCAGGGCCTGCAGGCCCAGGACGACGGGGGTGAGGAACTGCGCCGTCGCGGCGGCGACGTCGGGGTTCGCTGCGGTTGCGGGGGTGGTCTGGGTGTTCGTCATATCTCCGGCCTCCATCGTGCGGAGGAACGCTCAGATCGGCGGTCGTCCTCCAGTGAGTGCAACGCTACTCAGCAGGGGTCATTCCGCAAGCAAGACAAGGCTGGGCTAAACCCGCTTTGCGGGTGGTCGGTGCGGAGAAGCGATGCGACAGCGGCTAACGTCGATGCGTGCCTTCCGCCGATCACGACCTCGGACCGCAGGATCTGGGCGTTCCCGCCAAGACCGTGACCCGTGAGCCCCGCGACCGCTCGCCCGAGCACGCCGAGCCGTCGCGGTTCATCCCGCACGTGCAGGGGCTTCGCGCCATCGCGGTCCTGTGCGTCGTGCTCTATCATTTCTGGCCCGGCCGCCTCACCGGCGGCTACATCGGCGTCGACATCTTCTTCGTCATCTCGGGCTTCCTCATCACCGGGCATCTGATGCGCGAGCTCACCGCGACGGGAACGGTCAGGCTGGGCCAGTTCTGGGCGCGGCGCGCACGGCGGCTGCTCCCGGCATCCCTCCTCGTCCTGCTGTTCTGCGCCGTCGTGGTGATGTCGCCGTACCTCATGCCCACATCGGCCCTGCCGAACGAGGTGCGCGAGATCCTCGCGTCGACGTTCTACGTCGAGAACTGGTATCTCGCGCTGAACTCGGCGGACTACCTCAACCACGCGGGCTCTCCGACGACGGTCCAGCACTACTGGTCGCTGTCGCTCGAAGAGCAGTTCTACGTGATGTGGCCGCTCATCATGCTCCTGGCGGCATGGATCGGCGTGAAGTGGTTCCGCGGTGAGCGGCGCCGCACCGTCATCGGCGCGCTCGGGATCGTCACTGTCGTCTCGTTCGTGTTCTGCGTGATCTTCACCATCACGAACCCGGCGCCGGCATACTTCGTCACGTTCGGCAGGATGTGGCAGTTCGGCGTCGGCGCGCTGATCGCACTCATCCCGATGCTGCGGGTGCGCAACGCCTTGGGCAGCTTCCTGCTCGGATGGGGCGGCATCCTGCTCCTGCTGTACGTCGCCTTCACGTTCGATGCCCAGACGCCGTTCCCCGGCTACATGGCGGCCCTGCCGACGCTCGGCGCCGCCGCCGTGATCGCCGCGTCGAACACCGACCGCTGGTGGTACCCGACGCGGATCCTCGCCATCCGACCGGCGCAGTTCGTCGGCGACATCTCGTACTCGCTGTACCTGTGGCACTGGCCCTTGATCGTCATCGCGCCGTCGGTGCCCTTCTGGGGGCTCACGATCTACCATCGCGTCGCCCTCCTCGCGCTGTGCTTCGTGCTCGCCTGGCTGACCAAGCGGTTCGTCGAGGACCCCGCGCGCCGCTGGAAGGTGCTGACCTCGCGACCGCCGCGGGTGACGCTGTGGACGTCCCTCGCGGCGATGATGGTCGTCGCCCTCGTCGCGGGCACCGCATGGCTCGTGAACGCGCCGCTGTACAGCCAGGGCACGCGCGACATCGCCGCGCTGCAGGAGAACCCGCCGGAGTGCTTCGGTGCCGCATCCGTCCTCGATGCGTCATGCGCCGACGCCGACTTCGCGGGCGAGATCCTGCCCGCGCCCGGGTTCGCCGGCATCGACCGCCCGGAGCACCCGCAGTGCTTCGTGCAGCTGACCGACTCGAGGCCGGTGTCGTGCACGTTCGGCTCGGACGACCCCGATGCTCCGCGCATCGCCCTCATCGGCGACAGCCACGCCTACCAGCTGCTCACGACGTTCCAGCGGATGGCCGACGAGAACGGGTGGCAGCTGGTCACGTGGTTCAAGGGCGCCTGCCCCTGGAACACGACGCCGCTGTCGACGCCGGGAGCCTTCGGGGCCGCCTGCACCGAGTGGCGCGAGCGCGTGCAGAACGCGATCGACGACGCGGACCTGGATGCCGTGTTCACGGCGGCGCTGGCCACGACCCCGTACTCGTCAGCCGGGTACGACTCGTCGCACGATGCCGCAGTCGCCGGCTACCGCGAGGCGTGGAGCACGGTGCAGGAGCGCGGCATCCCCGTCATCACCGTCGTCGACAACCCTGTCTGGGAGACCGACCCGAACAAGTGCCTCCGTACGCGCGACGTCGCGGAATGCGATGGGGTCCGCTCCGATGTGCTCGTCGCCGACGATCCGCTCAAGGAGGCGGCATCCGGACTCGACGCGGCGACGCTGCTCGACTTCACCGATGTCTACTGCGGCGCCGAGCTGTGCGCCCCCGTCGTCGGCGGCGCGAACATCTACCGCGACCAGGACCATCTCACCGTGACGTTCGCCGACACCCTGGCACCCTGGTACACCGCCGCCATCGAGACCGCGCTCGCGAAGAGAGGCCAGCCATGACCGTCGCCCCCGGAGCCTCCGTGCTCGCCGCCGCCGGCAGGACGCCGGATCTCGACCCCACGGCATTCGTCGCGGCCGGTGCGCGCATCGTCGGGGGAGTGACTCTCGCCCGCGGCGCGAGCGTCTGGTACAACGCCGTGCTCCGCGCCGATGGCGACACGATCACCGTGGGCGTCAACAGCAACCTGCAGGACAACGTGTCGGTGCATGTGGATGCCGGAAAGCCCGTCGTGATCGGAGAGAACGTCTCGGTCGGCCACAACGCCGTCGTCCACGGGTGCACGATCGGCGACGGCTCGCTCATCGGCATGGGCGCGGTGGTGCTCAACGGCGCGAGGATCGGCGCGGGATGCCTCATCGCCGGGGGAGCGGTGGTGCTGGAGGGATCCGAGATCCCTGACGGCTCGCTCGTCGCCGGGGTGCCCGGCAAGGTGCGCCGGTCATTGACCGACGAGGAGCGCGCCGGGCTGCTCCGCAATGCCGACCACTACCTGTCGCATGTCCGCGAGCACCTCGAGGCGAAGCCCCTCGGGTGAGCCCATTGGACTCTGCTCGTCCACGGACGAATTACTCTCGCGGCTTCGGCGCGGGGTGGTGCTTGCCGCGGTGCACCTCGTAGAGGCGCACATGCCCCGGCCACGACGGATCGTTCTCGATCGGCAGGTCGTCCATGAAGTGCCGGATGACGTGGGCCAACTGCCCGGGGTGACTGAAGTTGATCGCGTGCGCGGCGCCTTCCATCATCACCACGAGCACATGGCTGTCGGTCTGGCTGGCGATCTCGTCGACGCGGTGCGCATGCGGCAGCAGCGGATCGCGCTGCCCCAGCACGACCAGCGTCGGGAGCTTCATCTCGAGCAGCCGCTGCAGAGACGGATACTGCGTGAGCGCGCGGAACATGCGGGTCGTGCTCGGCACCCCGAACCGCACGTAGTCGGGCACCGCGACCCGCGCCATCCTGACCGGCTCCCGCGGCGCATCCTGGGAGAGCTGCGTGATCGCGCGCCGCAGCGGCTGATTGAACAGTCCGCCGGCGGGCGAGACCAGGACGGCGCGATCGATGCGATCGGGGTACCGGTGCGCGAACTCGATGATGACGGGGCATCCCATGGAGTTGCCGACGAGCGTCGCCTTCTCCACGCCGCGATCGTCCAGGAAGTCGAGCGTGGCGCGGGCGAGGTCGGGGATGTCGAGCATGTCCCGCCGCTTGCCGCTGCGGCCGAAGCCGGGAAGGTCAGGGACATACGTGTGGAATTCCTCGGCCAGCTTTTCGGCCGTCGGCAGCAGGTAGCGGCCCGACAGCCCGAACCCGTGCACGTGTGCCATGACGCGAGGGTCGCGAGAGGGGCGGGGAGACTCGCGATAGAAGACGTCGACGTCATCGATGCGCGTCCACTTCTCGGCGAGGGTGGATGCCGGACGCCGCGGCAGCTTCTTCGGCGGGCCCGGCAGCGGGGCGGGGTTCGGACTGCTCATCGCGGCTCCTGCCGGCCATGGGACGGTTGATCCACAGTCTGCCGCTTCGAGGCCTGCGAGCAACAGCATGACGCGCGGGCGCCTATCAGGAAGGCGGGGTGATCGGCGCCTGAGCCTGACATCGCGGGGGACGAAAGAAAGCCCCGACTCGTCGGGGCTTTCTGATCGAGGGGCTGACGGGAATCGGCCACTCGGCCCCTCCACGCGCCGCTGGCGCGTCGCGCGGAGCCTCTGGCGGAGCGGGACCCCCGAAGCGCGTCAGTTCCTACGGCAGCCACGCGAATGCCCTGTGAGGGCGACCTTCGGCCGGTCTCACAGGGCATTGGAGGGGCTGACGGGAATCGAACCCGCATCATTAGTTTGGAAGACTAAGGCTTTACCACTAAGCTACAGCCCCGAATTCGACGGGCTTTCGCGCCATCTCGTATTCGGTTACCGCGTGCCACGGCACGCCGCGGCGTCGTCAAGTGTAGTCGAAGGATCACCGCCTCTCCGACACCGCCGGCCGGCCCGAGTGTCGCGGCGCAGGTGTTGCCCGGGCGGGTCGGCTAGACTTCTCGGGGCCACTGTGCTTCTCGGAGCACAGAAAGGGCGCACGTACGCGTGCGAACCCGCCCGGGGCGTAGCTCAGCTTGGTAGAGCGCCCGCTTTGGGAGCGGGAGGCCGCAGGTTCAAATCCTGTCGCCCCGACATCACGGCCCTCAGAATTCCGAACCCAGACCTTCAACAGCCGCGTCCTCGCGCGGTCCGATAGAGGAGAAGTACAGGCATGGTGAACAGCACCGTCGAGAAGCTCAGCCCGACCCGGGTGAAGCTGCACATCACGGTCAGCCCCGACGAGCTCAAGCCGTCGATCAAGCACGCGTACGAGCACATCGCGCAGGACGTGCAGATCCCCGGTTTCCGCAAGGGCAAGGTGCCCGCGCCGATCATCGACCAGCGCATCGGTCGCGTGGCAGTGCTCGAGCACGCCGTCAGCGAGGGGCTCGACACGTTCTACCGCGAGGCCGCCGCCGCGCACGAGCTGCGCGTGCTCGGGCGCCCGTCGGCCGAGGTCACCGAGTGGCCGAACGAGAAGGACTTCTCGGGCGACCTCGAGGTCACCGTCGAGGTCGACGTCCGGCCCGAGTTCGACCTTCCCTCGTTCGAGGGCACCACCGTCGAGGTCGACGCCATCGAGGTCGACGAGGCCGCGATCGACGAAGAGCTCGACCGTCTGCGCTCGCGCTTCGGCACGCTCGTCACCGTCGACCGCCCCGCGGCCACCGGCGACTTCGTCGAGCTGGACCTCGTGGCGACCATCGATGACGCCGAGATCGATCGCGCCGAGGGCGTGTCGTACGAGCTCGGTTCGGGCGAGCTGCTCGAGGGCATCGACGAGGCCATCGAGTCGCTCACCGCCGGTGAGGACACCACCTTCCGCTCGAAGCTCGTCGGCGGCGACCACGCCGGCGAGGAGGCCGAGGTCTCGGTGAGCGTCAAGGCCGTCAAGGAGCGCGAGCTTCCCGAGGCCGACGACGACTTCGCCCAGATCGCCAGCGAGTTCGACACCATCGGCGAGCTGCGCGACAGCCTCAAGGAGCGCGTCGCCCAGCAGGGCGCCTTCTCGCAGGGCTCCGCCGCGCGCGACAAGCTCATCGAGACGCTGCTCGAGCAGGTCGAGATCCCGGTTCCCCCGCAGCTGATCGAGGACGAGGTGCACAACCACCTCGAGGGCGAAGGCCGTCTCGAGGACGACGTTCACCGCGCGGAGGTCGCCGAGGCCAGCGAGAAGCAGTTCAAGACGCAGATGCTGCTCGACAAGATCGCCGAGACGGTCAACGTCCAGGTGTCGCAGGACGAGCTCACGCAGTACCTGGTGCAGTCCGCTGCCCAGTACGGCATGGCTCCGCAGGAGTTCGTCAACGCGCTGCAGGAGGGCAACCAGCTGCCCGCCATGATCGGCGAGGTCTCGCGCAACAAGGCCCTCGCGGTCGCCCTGGGCAAGGTCACCGTCGTCGACACCAACGGCAACCCGGTCGACCTGAGCGGCTTCGTCGCCACTGACGACGAGACCGCCGACGAGGCCGAGGTCGTCGAAGAGGCGGAGGAGATCGCGGATGCCGCGGCCGACGCCGACGCGGTGATCGAGGCCGAAGAGGCCGAAGCCGACGCCAAGCCCGCCAAGAAGGCGCCTGCGCGCAAGCCGGCCGCCAAGAAGGCCGACGCTGAGACGCCGGACGCCGAGGCAGCTGAGAAGCCTGCCGCGAAGAAGGCGCCGGCCAAGAAGGCCCCCGCCAAGAAGGCGCCGGCCAAGAAGGCCGCTGCCGACAAGGAGTAATCCCCGCGACTGCGGTGATCAGGGGACGGATGCCGCGGCATCCGTCCCCTTTCTTCATCGAGGAGGAACCGTGCACGACGACTGGACCACTCGTGTCGAGGCCGTCTGGAACGAAGACGCGCTCAGCGACGATGACCGGCTGGTGCGCATCGACGCGCTGGCTGCCGAACGAGCCGCCGGTGACCCCGTCGCGCTGTTCGAGCGTGCCGGCGCGCGCGATGCCGCGGGGCTCGAGGCCGAAGCGGCCCCGTTGTATCGTGCCGCACTCGACGCGGGTCTCGACGCCGTGCACCGACCGCAGGCCGTGATCCAGCTCGCCAGTACGCTGCGCAATCTCGGGCGGGCGGAGGAGGCCGTGTCGATGCTGCGAGCCGAGGTCGCGCGGCGGCCCGCCTCTCCTCTTCAGGATGAGGCCTCGGCCTTTCTCGCGCTGGCGCTGGTCTCGCTCGGACGCGAGCGGGAGGCCGCATCCCTCGCGCTGCGAACCCTCGCCCCTCACCTCAGTCGATACGCCCGTTCGGTGACGTCCTACGCCGACGAGCTGGCCGGGCACACGCCCTGATCTGCCCAGGGCGAACACGGGCGGGTCACTCGTGGCGCGCCGGTAGATTCGATGGCGACCCAAGGAAACAGGAGTACACATGGCCGAACCACTTGTCGCGACCAGCGTCTTCGACAGGCTGCTGAAGGACCGCATCATCTGGCTGGGGTCGGAGGTGCGTGACGACAACGCCAACGAGATCTGCGCGAAGATCCTGCTTCTCGCCGCCGAGGATTCCGAGAAGGACATCTACCTGTACATCAACTCGCCGGGCGGGTCGATCACGGCCGGGATGGCGATCTACGACACCATGCAGTTCGTGCCCAACGACATCGTGACGGTCGGCATCGGCATGGCCGCGTCGATGGGGCAGCTGCTGCTCACCGCGGGCACCAAGGGCAAGCGCTACATCACGCCGAACGCCCGTGTGCTGCTGCACCAGCCGCACGGCGGGTTCGGCGGCACCGCGAGCGACATCCAGACGCAGGCGCAGCTGATCCTCGACATGAAGAAGCGCCTCGCCGAGATCACGGCGTCGCAGACCGGCAAGACCGTCGAGCAGATCAACGCCGATGGTGACCGCGATCGCTGGTTCACGGCACCCGAGGCGCTCGAGTACGGCTTCGTCGACCACATCCGCGACTCGGCGCTCGACGTCATCGGCGGCGGCGGCACCGCCGTCTCCGCGAGCTGACGGCACCCGAAGGCGAAAGAGAGAGAACCCGGAATGCAGACCCCCACCTTCGGCGGAGCGCCTCAGGCCCCGCAAGGCCTCCAGATGCCCGGCAGCCGCTACATCCTGCCGCAGTTCGAGGAGCGCACGGCCTACGGCTACAAGCGCCAGGACCCCTACAACAAGCTGTTCGAGGATCGCGTGATCTTCCTCGGCGTGCAGGTCGACGACGCGTCGGCGGACGACGTCATGGCCCAGCTGCTCGTGCTCGAGAGCCAGGATCCCGACCGCGACATCATCATGTACATCAACTCGCCCGGCGGCTCGTTCACGGCCATGACGGCGATCTACGACACCATGCAGTACGTGTCGCCGCAGATCCAGACCGTCGTACTCGGTCAGGCGGCTTCGGCGGCCGCCGTGCTGCTGGCTGCAGGCGCGCCCGGCAAGCGTCTGGCGCTGCCGAACGCCCGCATCCTGATCCACCAGCCCGCCGTGGGCGAGGCGGGACACGGTCAGGCGTCCGACATCGAGATCCAGGCCGCGGAGATCCTCCGCATGCGGACGTGGCTCGAAGAGACCCTCGCCAAGCACTCGAACAAGACGCAGGCAGAGGTGAACAAGGACATCGACCGCGACAAGATCCTGTCCGCCGAGGAGAGCGTCACGTACGGTCTCGTCGACCAGGTGCTGACGACGCGCAAGCGCGGCCAGCAGGCGGCGCTGACCAAGTAGTCGCTTCCGACACCCGCCAGCGGTTCATCGACGCCCCGTCGTCCGGATTCCCCCGGGCGGCGGGGCGTCGTCGCGCCGCCGCGGCGCGGCGTCCGCTCAGCGCGAAACCGGCGATTCCACAACGCGTGTCGCAATGCCGCCGCATGTCGGCGTCAGCTATTAGGCTCGGAGAACAGCTGGGGGGCTCGTCCCCTGAGGTCACAAGGAGGAGCGGCATGGCACGCATCGGTGAGAGCGCCGACCTGTTCAAATGCTCCTTCTGCGGCAAGAGCCAGAAGCAGGTCCAGCAGCTGATCGCAGGACCGGGCGTCTACATCTGCGACGAATGCGTCGAGCTCTGCAACGAGATCATCGAAGAGCGCATGGCCGAGTCCTCCTCGGGCGTCGTCGCGGATTTCGATCTGCCCAAGCCGCGTGAGATCTTCGCGTTCCTCGAGGAGTACGTCGTCGGGCAGACCGACGCCAAGCGGGCGCTCTCGGTGGCCGTGTACAACCATTACAAGCGGGTGCGCGCCCACGGCACGATCCAGTCCGCCGAGCAGCGCGCCGACGAGATCGAGCTCGCGAAGAGCAACATCCTGCTTCTCGGCCCCACCGGCTGCGGCAAGACCTATCTCGCGCAGACGCTGGCCAAGCGCCTCAACGTGCCGTTCGCCGTCGCCGACGCGACAGCGCTGACGGAGGCCGGCTACGTCGGTGAAGACGTCGAGAACATCCTGCTGAAGCTCCTCCAGGCGGCCGATTTCGACACCAAGCGCGCCGAGACCGGCATCATCTACATCGACGAGGTCGACAAGATCGCCCGCAAGGCCGAGAACCCGTCGATCACCCGCGACGTGTCGGGAGAGGGCGTCCAGCAGGCGCTCCTGAAGATCCTGGAAGGCACTGTCGCTTCGGTGCCCCCGCAGGGCGGTCGCAAGCACCCGCACCAGGAATTCATCCAGATCGACACGACGAACGTGCTGTTCATCGTCGCGGGCGCCTTCGCCGGGCTGGAAGACATCATCTCGTCGCGGGTCGGCAAGCACGGCGTCGGCTTCGGCGCCTCGCTGCACCGCAAGGACGAGGATCTGAACCTGTTCGGCGACGTGCAGCCCGAAGACCTCCACAAGTTCGGCCTGATCCCCGAGTTCATCGGCCGCCTTCCGGTCGTCGCGTCGGTGTCCCCGCTGGACCGTGAGGCCCTGATGGAGATCCTCACCGAGCCGAAGAACGCGCTGGTGAAGCAGTACCAGCGCATGTTCGAACTCGACGGCGTCGCCCTGGAGTTCGATCGCGAGGCACTCGAGGCCATCGCCGACCTCGCCGTGGCCCGCAAGACCGGTGCTCGCGGTCTGCGTGCGATCCTCGAGGACGTCCTCGGCCCGATCATGTTCGAGATCCCGTCGACCGACGACGTCGACAAGGTCGTGGTGACGCGGGCGGCCGTCGAAGAGGGCGCGGCTGCCACGCTGGTCCTGAGGGAGAAGCGCAAGAGCGCCTGACCTGCGGTTCCCTCGCTGCAGCGAGCACATCCGGACCGCCGGCAGCGCGGCGGGGATACAGTTCCAGGATGGACACGTTCGCTCCCGATCTCGACGGGTTCCACGGGGTCATCAGTGTGCGCCGTGGCGAGGACGTCCTCGGCGAATGGGCCGTCGGCGTGGCGGACCGCACGTTCGACGTCTTCCACACGCCGGAGACCCGCTTCGGGCTGGCGAGCGGCACGAAGACGTTCACCGCAGTGACCGTGCTGTCCCTGGTCGGTGATGGGCTGCTGTCCCTCGACACGCCCGTCCGCGAGCTTCTCGGCACCGACCTGCCGCTCATCGCCGATGACGTCACGGTCGATCACCTGCTGACCCACACCTCCGGCATCGGCGACTACCTCGATGAGGAGGTGGACGCGCTCGCGCCGCTGACCCTGCCCGTTCAGCAGCTCGACTCGACGCCGGCGTACCTTCCGATGCTCGACGGCTTCCCCACGAAGTTCCGCGCGGGGGAGCGGTTCTCGTACTGCAACGGGGGATACGTGGTTCTGGCGGTCATTGCGGAGCGCGCTGCTCAGGATGTGCCGTTCGCAGATCTGGTCGCCCGTCGGGTCTTCGCACCGGCCGGAATGACGGCTTCCGGCTTCCCGCGCGCCGATCTGCTGCCGCCGGGAACCGCCACCGGCTACAAGGACGACGGGCGCACCAACGTCTTCGAGCTGCCCGTCGTCGGGTCCGGCGACGGCGGGGCGCATTCGACGGTCGCGGATCTGCACCGGTTCTGGGTCGGCCTGCGCGCAGGCCGCGTGCTGCCGCCGGAACTCGTGGAACGGGCGCTGGAGGCGACGACCGCAGATACCGGCGACGGCCTCGGCTACGGACGCGGTGTGTGGCTCGACGAGCGCGAACTCGTCATGGCAGGAAGCGACCACGGCGTGACCGCGGTCAGCCGGCACGACCCGGAGACCGGGATCACCGTGTCGGCCCTCGCCAACATCGAGGTGCCCACGTTCGCGCGCACCCGCGAGGCCATGCAGCGGGTCCGAGAGAGTGTCGGCGGTGCCGGGTAGCTTCGGCGTGTGAACAGTCCGCGTCCCTTCTCGATCCAGGTGCCCGATCCCGACCTCGCCGATCTGCGCGATCGCCTGGCCCGGTTCCGGCCGCTGCCCGACTCGCCGCGCCGGCCGGAGTCCGGTATGAGCGCCGACTACCTCGCCGAGCTCGTCGCGACGTGGCGCACGTGGGACTGGCGAGCCCGGGAACAGTGGCTCAACCGGCATCCGCAGTTCCTCGCCGAGATCGGCGACAGCACCGTCCACTTCGCCCACCTGCGTTCCGAACGCGTTGACGCCCCGGCGCTGCTGGTCATGCACGGCTGGCCGCACACCTTCGCGCTCCAGCTGGATTTCGCCGACCTGCTGCCCGACTTCCACGTCGTGGTGCCGAGCTTCCCAGGTTTCGCCTATTCCTCGGCCTATACCGACGGGCCGATCACCGAGGTGCGGCTCGCCGCCACGATGCACGCCCTCATGACGGATGTCCTGGGGTACGAGAAGTACCTCACCTACGGCGAGGACGTGTCGGCCAACGTGAACGATCTGATCGCCGGCTCATATCCGGACGCGGTGAGCGGCGTCATCGTGACGCATTCGCATTTCCCCTCGATGGCCGAGCGACCGGAACTCACGGCGCCCGACGAGGTGGCGTTCTTCACGCGCCTCGCGCAGTGGGGAGGAGCGAACGGCGCCTACGGTCACGTACAGGCGACGCGGCCGGACACCCTGGCTGCGGCACTGAACGACTCCCCGGCGGGCCTGGTCGCCTGGCTGGCGGAGAAGCTCGTCGAATGGAGCGACACACCCACGGGAGATCCTCGGTCGATCGAACGCCGGATCTCGCGCGAGCGCATCCTCACCGAGGCGATGATCTACTGGACGACGCAGAGCATCGGCTCCTCGTTCCGGCCTTATTACGAAGGGGCCGATCAACCCGATGAGATGCCTGCGGTGGTGATTCCGGCATCCGTGCACATCCAGCGCCATGAGGGCGACTATCCGGAATCACTCGCGCGGCGCTTCTATCGCGACCTGCGCACGTTCGAGCGCCTCGACGAAGGCGGACATTTCGCGGTCGCCGAGGTGCCGGAGGCGATGGCCGATCGAGTCCGGGCGTTCGCGCGCGAGCTCGACCTGCTCTGACCGCGCGTCAGTCGGCGAGGCCGCGACGCTCCAGCAGCGGCTGGATCTCGGCATCCCGCCCACGGAAGTCGCGGTAGGCCTCGAGCGGGTCCTTCGATCCGCCGACGCCCAGCAGCCGCCCGCGGAAGCGTTCGCCGTTCTCACGTCGGAGACCGCCGTTCTCGCGGAACCACTCGACGGTGTCGGCATCGAGCACCTCGCTCCAGATGTAGGAGTAGTAGCCCGCGCTGTAGCCGCCGGAGAACACGTGCGCGAAGTACGTGGACGAGTACCGCGTCGGCACGACCGGGTTGTCCAGACCGATGTCGGCGAGAGCGGATGCCTCGAACGCGGCCACATCGAGGTCGGCCGAGGCCTCATCGACCGAGAGCGAGTGCCATGCCTGGTCGAGCCACGCCGCAGCAAGATACTCGCTGGTCGCGAAGCCCTGGTTGAACGCCTCCGACGCGTGCAGCTTCTCCACGACCTCGGCGGGGAGCGGTTCGCCGGTGTCGATGTGGCGGGCGTACGACGCGAGGATCTCGGGCCAGTAGATCCACATCTCGTTCACCTGGCTCGGGAACTCGACGAAGTCGCGGTACACATTCGTGCCGGCGAAATGCGGGTACGTCACCGTGGCGAAGAGCCCGTGCAGTGCGTGACCGAACTCGTGGAACAGCGTCGTCACCTCGTCGAGACTGAGCAGCGTCGGCCGGCCCTCGGCCGGCTTCGGGACGTTCAGGTTGTTGACGACGATCGGCTGCGTCCCGCGTAGGCGCGACTGCAGGACGATGGAGTTCATCCATGCCCCGCCGCGCTTGGTGTCCCGCGTGTACAGGTCGAGGATGTAGAGACCGAGCGCCGACCCGTCGGCGTTGTGCACTTCGAACACGCGGGTGTCGGGGTGGTATCCGCCGAGATCGCCGCGCTCGGTGAACGTGATGCCGTACAGGTCGGTGGCGGCACGGAACACGCCATCCTGGAGCACGCGCTCCGCCTCGAACCAGGGACGCAGCGCCGATCGATCGAGGTCGTACTCGGCGGCCCGCACCTTCTCGGTGTGGAACGCCCAATCGTGCGCCTCGAGCGGGAAGGGCTCAGCACCGGCGTCGATGATCGCCTGCAGCTTCTCCTGCTCGCGGCGCGCGTTGCGCGCCGCAGGCTGCGCCAGGCGACGGAGCAGGTCGTGGACCGCCTCGGGGGAGCCGGCCGTCTCGTCCGACGTGATGTACGCCGCGTGGGAGTCGTACCCGAGCATCGCCGCACGCTCGGCGCGCAGGCGCACGATCTCGAGCAGGGTCGCACGGTTGTCGTTCTCATTGCCGCGCGAACCGCGCGAGCGTGATGCGGAGAGCAGGCGCGCGCGCGACTCCCTGTCGGTGAGGCTCGAGAGGTAGGGGTGGCCGGTGAAGAGGGTGAGCGTCACCACCCACTTGCCGTCCAGGCCGCGCTCGGCGGCTGCCTGCGCCGCGGCCGAGAGCTCGCCCTCCGAGAGCCCGTTCAGCTGGCCGGCGTCGTCGAAGACGACAGCCAGGTCGTTGGTGTCGGCCAGCAGGTTCTTCTCGAACTGCGTGGTGAGGGTCGACAGGCGCTGGTTCAGCTCGGTCAGGCGCTTCTTGGCCTCGTCGTCGAGGCCGGCGCCGGCGTGGGACATCTCGGTGAAGTGGCGCTCGACGAGGTAGCGCTGTTCCGGCGTGAGGTCCAGCTGATCGAGCTGATCATGAATGGTCTTGATGCGCCAGTACAGCGCCGAGTCGAGCTGGATCGAGTCCTGGTGCGCCGACATGAGCGGCGCGAGCTGCTCCTCGATCTTCTGGATCTCGTCCGTCGCATCCGCCGAGGACACGGTGTAGAACGTCCGCGCGACGTCGCCCAGGAGGCGGCCGCTCTCCTCGAGGGGGACCAGGGTGTTCTCGAACGTCGGCATCGACCGAACCCGTGTGATCGCCGACACCTCCGCGCTGTGCGCCGCGAACGCCTGCTCGAACGCGGGGAGGTAGTGCTCGGGAAGGATCTTGGCGTAGTCCGGAAGCCCGTAGGGAAGATTGCTGGACGCGAGGAGCGGGTTGTCGTTCGGCATGGCGTCCAGCCTAGTCGCGGGCGACGCAGGTGCCGAGAACTCTTTGCAAACCATCCCTTGCAAAGACATGCTTGCAAAGAGTTCTTTGCATGGCTATTCTGGGGCCATGGCAGAGAACGAGGCGCACGAATCGGATGCCGCCGCCCGCAGCGAGCAGCACCGCAACCAGGATCGGGTCCTCGACTCCGGTGCCCTCCGTGCGCTGGCGCACCCGCTCCGGGTGAGGATCTACGACATCCTCAGCCAGTACGGTCCGCAGACGGCCAGTTCGCTGGCCGAGCGGCTGGGGGAGTCCAGCGGCTCCACGAGCTATCACCTGCGGGCCCTCGCCAAGCAGGATCTGATCCGCGAGGCCGCCGATCGCGGCACCGGCCGGGAGCGGTGGTGGGAGCGTCCCGTCGGCGGTGTCTCATTCGCGAACCCCTCCGCGATGGCGACCCCCGCCGGCCGCGCTGCGACGCAGGTCGTGATGACCGAGTTCCTGCGCAACCGCAACGATCAGCTGCTCGACTTCATCAACCGGGGCATCGCCGGCGAGGACGAGAGCTGGCAGGACGGAACGCTCATCTCGACGGCGACCGCCCGACTCACGCCGGAGCAGAGCAAAGAGCTCGCTCTCAAGATCATGGCCCTGATCGACGAGGCCGTGGAGAACAACCGCAACCAGACCGGCGAGAGCGTCCGCCCCGTCACCATCCGGGCAGATCTGTTCCCGCTCCCAGAACTAGGAGGACAGTCATGACCACCATCACCGCAGGCGAAGCGGCACGGCACGGCTTCGTGACACCCGCCACCCGCTTCGACCGCACCCTGCTGCGCGCGGCGGCCGCCATCGACGCCTTCGTCCTGGCACGGGTGGAACGTCGGGTCGGCGCCGAACGACGCCGCGCCCTGACCGCACAGGCCGCCGCGAGCGGCGCACGGCGCGAGGCCGAGGCGCTCGCAGCCATCGGGATCCTCCCGCGATGAGCGAGAGCACCGACACCGCGGTGGCGAAGACCGGATCGCCGGTCGGCCGCGCAGGCAAGGTCCCGCTCGGCCGCGATTTCGGCAAGCTGTGGACGGCGGCGGCCTTCAGCAACCTGGCCGACGGAGTGGGGCGCGTCGCCGTGCCGCTCATCGCGACGACGCTCACCCGCGACCCCCTCGCCATCTCCGCACTCGGCGCCCTGGCGTTCCTGCCCTGGCTGGTCTTCGGACTGCCCGCGGGCATGATCGTCGATCGGTTCGACCGCCGATGGATCATGGCGATCGCCAACGGGCTTCGCGGGCTCGCGGCCGTCGGGCTCGCAGCACTCACGGTCGCGGGTGCCATCGACATCTGGTGGCTGTTCGCCGGTGTGCTGGTGTTCGGCCTGGGCGAGACGCTCTTCGACAATGCGACGAACTCCATCGTCCCCAGCGTCGTGCAGCGTCCCGCACTGGATCGAGCCAACGGCTGGCTGCAGGCGGCGCAGATCACGATCGACAGCTTCATCGCCTCGCCGATCGGCGGCGTCCTGTTCGCCGTCGCGCTGGCGCTGCCGCTCTGGGTGGGCGCCGCAGGCTATCTCATCCCCATCGTCCTCGCCGTGATGCTGCCGCTGTCGGCCGCGCGTCCCCTCCGGGCGGACCGCACGCCCGGCGGCAGTGCAGCAGCGAGGGCAGAGGCCGGTGTCGCCGCGGGAGAGCCGCTCGCGGCGGCCGACATGGGCCCCGAGGTCGACGCGACCGCCGACGTCGAGGCATCCGCACCGTCGAACGTGTCGGCCCGTGAAGCGCTCGTCTATCTCTGGCGGCACCGGTTCCTGCGTTCGATGGTCGTCTTCACCTCGATCGTCGGCTGTGCGTTCGCCTTCGCCCAGGCGCCGGTGTTCCTGTACTTCCTCGATGTGCACGGCGTCGCACCGGCGGCCATCGGACTCGTGACGGCGGGGATCGGGCTGGGCGGCCTCGGCGGCTCGCTCGCCGCGGCGTCGCTCGTCGCGAAGTTCGGACGCGGCAAGGTCATGCTCGGCGCCAACATCGTCGCCGCGATCGGGCTCGCCGGCGTGTGGGCCGCGCCGGAGGCGATCTCGGCGACCATCGCCTACGCCACCATGGCAGCGGCGGTGTCGATCTGGAACGTGCCGTGGGGCGCGCTGCGCCAGAGGATCGTGCCCGGGCACCTGTTCGGTCGAGTCCTCGGCATCAGCCGCACCCTCACCTGGGGCATCTTCCCGTTCGCGACGCTGCTCGGCGGCTGGGTGGCACGCATCGATCTGCGGCTGCCCTTCCTGCTGGCCGCGGGCGTGACGCTGGTCGCGACGGCCGTCGCGGTGCGGCTGCTGCTCTCGGCCTCGACGCACAACGCGCCCGAGGAGTGAGCTCGACGTCTAGCCGAAGCCGTCCTCCGGATCGTTCCGCGCGACGGCGTGGCCGTCCGCGTCGAGCGTCACGATGACGCCGGTGTCGAGCTCCGCGATCGGTCTGCCCTCGAGCCAGGTCAGCGTCCAACGCGGACGCGGCTGACCGAGCTGGTCGAGCGGGATCGTCGCGTCGACCGCGTGGATGCCGTGCCGCAGCGCCTCGGGTACGGCCTGAGGCGGTTCGTCGCCCGAGGTCCAGCGGGTTCCCAGCTGCATGTCAGTCCTCCTGCGGGGCGAGCACGATCTCGGTGACCGACAGGGCGTCGGCCTCCTCGTAGCGGATCTCGGCGATCCGCCCGACGGCCTTCAGATCGCCTTCCGCCAGCCGGAGGGCGGCTATCGCGTCGACGGGGGCCGCGATCGTGACGTGCGACACCTCCGCCTTCTGCGACACCTTCGCCTCGGTCTTCGCACGGCGGACGCCGATCAGCGCCTCGCCGACGATCTTGAGCACTGCCGGGTCGCCGTCGATGCCGAGCGGCTCGGGCCACGCCGCGTTGTGGACCGAGCCCTCGTTGAACCACGACCACGACTCCTCCGTCGCGAACGACAGCACAGGCGCGAACAGGCGCAGCAGCGTCGACAGCGCGATGCGCAGCGCGAGTGCCGCGGACGCCTGACCCACGTCGGCCTGGTTGTAGGCGCGCTCCTTGACCAGCTCGAGGTAGTCGTCGCAGAACGTCCAGAAGAACGATTCGGTGAGCTCGAGGGCACGCGCGTGGTCGTACGCGTCGAGGGCCTTGGTGGCGTCGCGCACGACGGCGTCGAGCGCCGTCAGCATCGACGCGTCCAGGGCGTGGGTGACCTCCGCACCCGCGGCAGCGGGGAACGACAGCACGAACTTGGCCGCGTTGAGCACCTTGATCGCCAGACGCCGGCCGATCTTCACCTGCGTCGGGTTCTGGGGATCGAACGCCGCATCGGTGCCGAGGCGGCTCGAAGCCGCCCAGTAGCGCACCGCATCCGAGCCGTGCTGGGAGAGGATGTCGGCCGGGGTGACGACGTTGCCCTTGGACTTCGACATCTTCTTGCGGTCGGGATCCACGATGAACCCCGAGATCGCGGCATCCGTCCACGGTGCGCGGTCATCCTCGAGGGCGCTGCGCAGCAGGGTGGAGAACAGCCACGTGCGGATGATGTCCTGACCCTGGGGGCGCATGTCGAACGGGGCGACGAGGTTCCAGAGCTCGGGGTCGCGCTCCCAGCCGCCGGCGAGCTGCGGGGTCAGCGACGAGGTCGCCCAGGTGTCGAAGATGTCGTTCTCACCCTCGAAGCCGCCCGGCACCCCGCGCTGGTCGGCCGAGTATCCGGCCGGCACGTCGGTGGAGGGGTCGACGGGCAGCGACGCGTCGTCGGGCGTGATGACGCGGTCGTAGTCGCGCTCGCCGTTCTCGTCGAGCCCGTACCAGACCGGGATCGGCACGCCGAAGAAGCGCTGGCGCGACACGAGCCAGTCGCCGGTGAGGCCGTTGGTCCAGTTCTCGAACCGCACCCGCATGAAGTCCGGGTGCCACGACATCTGCTTCCCGAGCGTGATGAGCTTCTCGCGGAGGGCCTCGTCGCGGGCGCCGTTGCGGATGTACCACTGGCGGGTCGAGACGATCTCCATCGGGCGATCGCCCTTCTCGTAGAACTTCACGACGTGCGTGAAGGGCTTCGGGTCGCCGATGAGCTCGCCGGACTCCTGCAGCAGCTCCACCACGCGCTTCTTCGCGCTGAACACCGTCTTGCCCGCCAGCTCGGCATAGGCAGCCTTGCCCGCATCGGTGACGATCACATCCGGAGCATCGGTGACGATGCGACCGTCGAGGCCGAGGATGGTGCGGTTCGGAAGATTCAGCTCACGCCACCAGATGATGTCGGTCACGTCGCCGAAGGTGCAGATCATCGCGATGCCCGAGCCCTTGTCGGGCTGAGCGAGGGGATGGGCGACCACGGGCACCTCGACCTCGAAGAGCGGAGTGCGCACGGTGGTGCCGAAGAGCGGCTGGTAGCGCTCGTCGTCGGGGTGCGCGACCAGGGCCACGCACGCCGCGAGCAGCTCCGGCCGCGTCGTCTCGATGTGCACATCGCCCGACCCGTCCGCCTTGTGGAACGCGATGCGATGGAACGCGGCGGGCTGCTCGCGCTCTTCGAGTTCGGCCTGGGCGATCGCCGTGCGGAAGTCGATGTCCCACATCGTGGGGGCCAGGTCCTGGTACGCCTCGCCTCGCTCGAGGTTGCGCAGGAACGCACGCTGGCTCGTGCGGATCGTGTCGTCCGAGATGGTGCGGTAGGTCTGAGTCCAGTCGACGCTGAGCCCGAGCTGGCGGAACAGCGCCTCGAAGTGCTTCTCGTCCTCGACCGTCAGCCTCTCGCAGAGCTCGATGAAGTTGCGGCGGCTGACCGGGATCTGATCGGCGGCGCGGCTGGACTTGTTGTCGCCGCCCTCGAAGGGCGGCGTGAAGTCGGGCTCGTACGCGAGCGACGGGTCGCAGCGCACGCCGTAGTAGTTCTGTACGCGGCGCTCGGTGGGCAGACCGTTGTCGTCCCAGCCCATCGGGTAGAACACCGTCTTGCCGCGCATCCGCTCGTACCGCACCTTGAGGTCGGTGTGCGTGAACGAGAACACGTGACCGATGTGCAGGCTGCCCGACGCGGTCGGCGGGGGAGTGTCGACCGAGTAGACGCCGTCGCGGCCCACCTGGGCGGCGCGGACGCGGTCGAACAGGTACGTTCCCTGCGCCGACCACGCGGCATCCCACTTGTCTTCGAGGCCTTCCAGCGCGGGCTTGTCGGGGATCGATCCCTGTGCGGGGCGGGCGTCGGTCATGGCAGGACTCCTCGAGCGATATGTGCGGCACTGTGTGAGCGTGCCTGAGTGTGGGATGTCGCTCGATTCTAGCCCGGGCCGATCGCACCTCGAGAAGCGGACGGATGCCGCGGGCCGCGGCATCCGCCCGTTCCGGGGGCGTGTCGACTCAGGCCGCGACGGTCGCGGTCGTCGCGCTGGCCGGGTCGGTCGCCAGTTCCGGCTCGACCGGGCGTCGCGCGGCGGCCCACGCGGACACGAGGGTGACCGCCGACATGATCGCCAGGATCACGCCGGGGTGCCACCACGCGTAGTCCGTTGCCTCGCCGAGGGCGAGCGTGAGGAAGGGCACGAAGCCGCTGATCGTCGCGGCGAGGGCGTACGCGAACGACAGCGCCGAGTACCGGAAGCGGTCGGGGAAGAGATCGTTCATCAGGCCGCCCAGGGCCGCCCATGCCATCGTCGGCAGGATGCCGCCGACGATCATCGTCGCGACCAGGATCGGGAACGTGGCGAACTGGAGGAGGAAGTACATCGGGAACGCGATGAGGAGCGTGCCCAGCGCACCCCACAGCACGACGCGCGCGGAGCCGATCCGCGACGCCCATCGTCCGAACAGCGGGATCGTCACGAGTTGCAGCAGGCCGCCGATGGTGGTGGCGACGAGAAGATCCTGGAAGCTGAAGCCGAGCTGCTCGACGCCGTAGTTGACGGTGTAGGTGTTCATCAGCGAGTACGACCCGATGCCCAGCAGCGCGGCGCCGATCGCGATCGCCATCGCGCCGGGGCGCTTCGCGAACATCGTGACGAACGGGATGCGGTCGCGGCGGCCCTCGGCGACGACGCCTTCGAACACCGGCGTCTCGGAGATCGACCACCGCAGGTAGAGCGAGACCAGCAGCAGCGGAACGGCGAGCAGGAACGGGATGCGCCATCCCCACTCCGCGATCTGCTCGGCGGGAAGCACCGCCGTGAGGACGATGAAGACCGCGGCCGACAGGATGGAGCCGACGGGCGAGCCGAGCTGGGGGATCGCAGCATAGAACGCGCGCTTGACCGGACCGGAGTTCTCGGTGGCGATGAGGATCGAGCCGCCCCATTCGCCGCCCAGCGACAGCCCTTGCACGATGCGCAGCAGGATCAGGAGCACTGCCCCGAGCCAGCCCGCTTGGGCGTAGGTCGGCAGCAGGCCGATGAGGCCCGTCGCGACGCCCATGATGCCGACCGTCCACAGCAGGGTGGCCCTGCGCCCGACGCGGTCGCCCATGTACCCGAAGATCACGGCGCCGATGGGGCGCACGACGAAGGCCAGTGCGATCGTCAGGAACGCCGCGCTGGTGGCACCGAACTCCCCGAGCGGATCGAAGAAGAGCGGCCCGACGAAGAACGCCGAGAAGTAGGCGAACAGGTAGAAATCGAAGGACTCCAGCGAGGTCCCCACCATCGATGCCCAGGCGACGCGGCGCGTGGGGGCGGATTCGGGAACCAGAGCGGATTCGGGTGCGGCTGCGGTCACGGATGTCAATCTTGGCACGAGTCCAGAAACCTCGTCGCCGTGCTCCGCATTCCCCCTTGCGGAGCCACGGTAGACTCGTTGCACAGCGTCGATCCGGCCATCACCGGGGAGCTCTCGGAAGAACAGGACCCCGCGCGAGCGGAATCCCCATTAGAACCGAGCGGGCCAGGCCCGTCACAGCCGCAGTGAGAGGGGATGGATGCCCGGGCGACCGGCATCCGTCAACGCAGGGTGGTACCGCGGTCGACCTGGATCCACGTCCAGGCGGATCGTCCCGGCAGGAAGCACACGAGCGAGCACCTGCGAGAGATGATGACCTACCCCCGCCCCTCCGCCTTCGGCCCCGCCGCCGACGCGGCGCCTGCAGCAGTCGTCCCGAGCCCGCGCTTCCCCGAGATCGAGCGGGAGACGCTCGCGTTCTGGGAGGCCGACCAGACCTTCCGCGCGTCGATCGATCAGCGCGAGGGCGCCGACGAGTGGGTCTTCTATGACGGCCCGCCTTTCGCCAACGGCCTGCCGCACTACGGACACCTCCTCACCGGCTACGCCAAGGACCTCTTCCCGCGCTTCCAGACCATGCGCGGCAAGAAGGTCGACCGCGTGTTCGGCTGGGACACGCATGGCCTTCCCGCCGAGCTGGAGGCGATGAAGCAGCTCGGCATCACCGAGAAGAGCGAGATCGAGGCGATGGGCATCGCGGCGTTCAACGCGAAATCCCGCGAATCCGTGCTCGCGTACACGCGCGAGTGGGAGGACTACGTCACCCGGCAGGCACGCTGGGTGGACTTCGAGCGTGGCTACAAGACGCTGGACCTCACCTACATGGAGTCCGTGCTGTGGGCGTTCAAGACGATCTACGACAAGGGACTGGCCTACGAGGGTCACCGCGTCCTGCCGTACTGCTGGCGCGACGAGACGCCGCTCTCCGCGCACGAGCTGCGCATGGACGACGACGTCTACAAGATGCGCCAGGACCCGTCCGTGACGATCACGTTCCCCCTGACGGGGCTCAAGGCCGAAGCGCTCGGGCTCACCGCGGTGCGCGCGCTGGCCTGGACGACGACGCCGTGGACGCTGCCCACGAATTTCGCCCTCGCCGTCGGTCCCGGCATCCGGTACGTCGTCGTGCCCGGCGGCCCCCACGGCGCTGCGGACGTGCACCGCGACGACGAGCCCGCCGAAGCGGAGTCGCACCGCTACCTCCTCGCCGAGGAGCTGCTCGCCGGGTACGCGAAGGACCTCGGCTACGAGTCGGCGGACGACGCGCGCGCGGCGGTCCAGCAGACGATCCTCGGTGCCGACCTCGAAGACGTCACCTATGACCGTCTCTTCGACTACTACGCGGATGCCGCGACCTGGGGCACCGAGCGCGCCTGGCGCATCCTCGTCGACGACTACGTGACGACCGGCGACGGCACCGGCATCGTCCACCAGGCCCCGGCCTACGGTGAGGACGACCAGCGGGTGACCGAGGCCGCCGGCATCCCGCTCATCATGAGCCTCGACGACGGCGGACGGTTCCTGCCGCAGGTGGCGGACGTCACCGGCCAGCTGTGGATGGACGCGAACCGTCCGCTCATCCGCCTGCTCCGCCAGGCGGGCCGCCTGCTGCGCGAGGCGAGCTACGAGCACTCGTACCCGCACTGCTGGCGCTGCCGCAACCCGCTCATCTACCGGGCCGTCTCCAGCTGGTTCGTGCGCGTCACCGACGTCAAGGACCGGCTGCTCGCCAACAACGAGCAGATCACCTGGGTGCCCCAGAACGTCAAGCACGGCCAGTTCGGCAAGTGGCTCGAGGGCGCACGCGACTGGTCGATCAGCCGCAACCGCTACTGGGGCTCGCCGATCCCGGTGTGGAAGAGCGACGACCCCGAGCACCCTCGCGTCGACGTCTACGGCTCGCTCGAAGACCTCGAGCGCGACTTCGGCCGCCTCCCGTGCAACGCGCAGGGCGAGGTCGATCTGCACCGCCCGTACATCGACGACCTGACGCGCCCGAATCCCGACGACCCCACCGGCACGAGCACGATGCGCCGCATCGAGGACGTCTTCGATGTCTGGTTCGACTCGGGCTCGATGCCGTACGCGCAGGTGCACTACCCGTTCGAGAACCAGCAGTGGTTCGACGAGCACTCGCCCGCCGACTTCATCGTCGAGTACATCGGGCAGACCCGCGGCTGGTTCTACGTGATGCATGTGCTGTCGACCGCGCTGTTCGACCGGCCCGCGTTCACGGGCGTGTCCTGCCACGGCATCGTGCTCGGCAGCGACGGGCTCAAGATGTCCAAGTCGCTGCAGAACTATCCCGATGTCAGCGAAGTCTTCGACCGCGACGGCTCCGACGCGATGCGCTGGTTCCTCATGTCGAGCTCGGTCCTGCGTGGCGGCAACCTCATCGTCACGGAGGAGGGCATCCGCGCGGGCGTCCGCGAATTCCTGCTGCCGCTGTGGAACGCGTGGTACTTCTTCGCCACCTACGCCAACGCCTCCGGCGGTACGTCGACGGGGTCAGGCGCGGTGGGCGAGGGCTACCAGGCGTCGTGGCGCACCGATTCCACCGATGTGCTCGACCGGTACATCCTGGCGCTCACCGGCGATCTCGTCCGCGACGTCGCCGTGGACCTCGACGCGCTGGACTCGACTCTCGCCGCGGCGAAGCTCCGAGACTTCACGGAGGCGCTGACCAACTGGTACATCCGCCGCTCGCGGGACCGCTTCTGGGTCGGGGTGGACCCGTCCGACCCCCAGAGCACCGAGGCGTTCGACACGCTCTACACGGTGCTCGAGACGCTGACCCGCGTCGCGGCGCCGCTCATCCCGCTGGTGTCGGAGAAGGTCTGGAAGGGCCTCACCGGCGGACGAAGCGTCCATCTGCAGGACTGGCCGGACGCCGACGCCTTCCCGGCCGCCGACGACATCCGCACCGCCATGGACGCCGTGCGGGAGGCGTCCAGCGTCGCCAACGCGCTGCGCAAGAAGGAAGGTCGCCGCGTGCGCCTGCCGTTGCCGGCCTTGACGGTGGCGGTGACGGATGCCGCGTCCCTCGGGCAGTTCGAGGGCATCCTCCGTGACGAGCTCAACGTGAAGTCTGTCGAGCTCGTCGAGCTCGGCGAGGACGTGTCGGCGCGGTACGGCATCAGCAGACGCCTGACCGTCAACGCGCGCGCGGTGGGTCCGCGCCTCGGCAAGCAGGTGCAGCACGTCATCGCGGGCGCCAAGGCGGGCCTGTGGGAGGAGCGGGACGGCGGGGTCGTCGTCGACGGCATCGCGCTGCAGCAGGGGGAGTACGACCTCAGCCTCGAGGCCGGCGGGGTCGCGGACGGCACGGCGATCGCGCTGCTCTCGGGCGAGGGCTTCGTCCTGCTGGACACCACCACCACCCCCGAGCTCGAGGCCGAGGGACTGGCTCGCGACGTCGTCCGCGCCGTGCAGGACACCCGCAAGGCGGCCGGCTTCGACGTCAGCGACCGCATCCGGCTCGGTCTTCTCTTCGACGACGCGGCCGACGCCGAGGCGGTCGCCGCGGCGTTCGATGCCGCCAATGTGGCCGGTGAGACGCTCGCGGTCGCACACGCCGTGCGCTCCGGTGGCGCTCAGCTCATCGCAGCGGGCGACAGCGACGGGACCGTCGAGTACGAGGCGGTGATCGACGCGGGCACGTACGCGAACCGCGGCGCGTTCACCGTCTCGGTGGGACGGACGGGGGTCTCGTCATGAGCGATCGCGAGCGCCGGAGGGCCGACGCCGTCTACGAGGCGCTGCTGCAGCGGCAGGGCGAGCAGTGGGTGCAGCCGCGCGTGGAGCGCACGCGCCGCGTGCTCGAGCTGCTCGACGACCCGCAGAAGACGTACCGTGTGGTGCACGTGACGGGCACGAACGGCAAGACGTCGACGAGCCGCATCATCGAGAGTCTGGTGCGTGCCCATGGCCTGCGGACCGGCCTGTTCACGAGCCCGCACCTGGAGCGCTTCACCGAGCGGATCATGATCGACGGCGAGCCGATCGACGACGCCGCCGTCGCCGACGCCTGGGACGAGATCGCGCCGTTCGTGGATCTCGTCGACGGCGAGCTGGTCGCGGGCGGCGACGCCCGGCTCACCTACTTCGAGCTGCTCACCGTGCTCGCGTTCGTCGCCTTCGCGGACGCGCCGATCGACGTGCTCGTGCTCGAGGTGGGCATGGGCGGCTCGTGGGACTCCACCAACAGCGCGGACGGCGACGTCGCGGTCTTCGCGCCGATCGACCTCGATCACGCCGACCGCCTGGGCGACACGATCGCCGAGATCGCCACCGTGAAGGCGGGCATCATCAAGGACGGCGCCGCGGTCGTGTCGGCGAGGCAGGATGCCGCTGCCGAGGCGGTGCTGCGTCAGGCAGCAGCCGCGCGCGGCGCCGCGATCGCGTTCGAGGGCGCGGAGTTCGCGCTCGCGCAGCAGCGGCTCGCCGTCGGCGGGCAGCAGATCACCGTGCGGGGGCTCGCCGGCACGTACGAGGACGAGTACCTCCCGCTGTACGGCGCACACCAGGGCTTCAACGCCGCCCTGGCCGTCGCCGCCGTCGAGTCGCTGGTCGGCGGCGGAACCCTGCCCATCGCCGGCGACGTGCTGGCTGACGGACTCGGCGGCGCGACCTCGCCCGGACGCCTGCAGCTCATCGGAGCCAGCCCGACGGTGCTCGTCGACGCCGCCCACAACCCCCACGGCGCGCGTGCGCTCGTCACCGCCCTCCGGGAGGCGTTCGACTTCGACGAGTGGGGTGTGGTGCTGGGCGTGCTGGCCGACAAGGACGCCGCGGGGATCGTCGCGGAGATCGCACCCGTCGCTGCGCAGGTGTTCGCCACCGCGCCCGATTCCGAGCGCGCGGAGGAAGCCGACGCCATCGCCGACCTCGCCGAGGCCCAGGGGCTGCGTGTCTCGGTGCACCGCGATCTGGCCGACGCCGCCGAGGCGGCGCGGGCGTGGGCGGCGGCATCCGATCGGCGCGCCGTCGTCATCGCGGGATCGGTCGTGCTCGCCGGCGAGGCGCTCAACCTGGCTGCCGCCGAGGACTGGAAATCGGGGTGGAGCGAATGACGGCCGCGCAGCCGCCCCGTGTGCGCCGCCCGCGCGGCGCGGCGGAGTCGCTGGCGACGATCGTGCTCGGGTTCGAGTCCCTCGTCGCCGTCCTCGCCGGACTCGCGATCTACGGGCTGAAGGCGCTTCCGGCCTCGATCGCACCCTGGTGGGGCATCGTCGCCGGCGCGGTGCTCGCCGTCCTCATGGTCGCGACCACCCGCGTGCTGAGGTACCGCTGGGGTATCGTGCTCGGCTGGGTGCTGCAGGTGATCGTCGCGCTCGGCGCCTTCCTCGTGCCGTCGCTGGCGATCGTCGCCCTCATTTTCGGCGCCATGTACGGGTATGCGACGATCAAGGGAGCGGCGCTCGACAAGCGCAACGCCAGCCTCGCGGCCGCACCCCACGAATAGCCCACCCACGAACAGATCCCTCCTCGCGACAGCTCTGTCCTTCTCATGACCCGATCCGAAACGGAGACCCGCATGGCCACCGAAGAGACCCTCGTCCTCGTCAAGCCGGATGGCGTCGCCCGCGGCCTGACCGGCGCGATCCTCGCCCGCATCGAGGCGAAGGGCTACGCGCTGGTCGACATCCGGCTGGTCGAGCCGGACCGCGAGACCCTGGAGCGGCACTATGCCGAGCACGAGGGAAAGCCGTTCTACGAGCCGCTGCTCGAGTTCATGATGTCGGGTCCCTCCGTCGCGATCCGCCTGGCCGGCAATCGCGTCATCGAAGGGTTCCGTTCGCTCGCCGGCACGACCGATCCCACGACGGCGGCGCCGGGCACCATCCGCGGCGACTTCGGTCGCGACTGGGGCCTCAAGGTGCAGCAGAACCTCGTGCACGGTTCGGACAGCCCGGAATCCGCCGCCCGCGAGCTGGGGATCTGGTTCGCCTGATCAGCGCGCCGGCTGACCGCCCGGACGCTCCCGCGGTCAGCCGAACAGCGTCTGCCAGATGTTGACGACGGCGTCCATCTCGACCTGTGCGAGCAGCAGGATGATCGCGAAGCTCACGATCGTCGCGAGTGGGACCCACGCCATGAGGCGGTCGGCGGCGTGGCGCACGCGCTCCGACACCGGCACGACACCCGCACGCAGCAGGTGCAGCGTGACCGCGTAGAACGTCGGGATCGTGACCGACCACGTGACCATGCACCACGGGCAGAGCGTGTGCAGGTCGTAGATGCTCTGGCCGATCAGCCACAGGACGAGGCCGAATGCGAACGCGATCCCGGCCCAGAAGCACCACCAGAACCAGCGTGCGAAACGCGCTCCGGCCAGGATCGCCATCCCTACCACGATCGGTGCGACCCAACCGGCGATCCCGACGATGGGGTTCGGGAAGCCGAAGAGGCTGCCCTGCCACGAATCGAGGTTCTTGGTGCACTGCACGAGCACGCTGAGGTCGCACGAGGCGATCGCATTCGGATTCGCGAGGGCGTGGAGCTTCTCGATCGTGAGCGAGAACGCCGCCCACCACCCGACGACGCCCGCGATCACGAGCCAGATGGCGAATCCCGTGGGACGGGCATGGGTCTGCTGCTCGGGCATGACTCGGATTATGGCATCGAGAACTGCACGGATGCCGCACCCGCCGCCGCGCGGAATCGCGGGGCTGCGGTGTGGGGGACGCCTTCCCACGCCGCGAATGGGCATTCTGGCGGGGGAAGTGCGATAATGGGGGTCGATGACTCACGGCCGCGTCGTGACGATCATCACCAGAAGACTTCAGGGCGACGAATGCCCTTGGCAGCGCGAGCATCCGCCTAGCGCCGGATATCCGCTGCAGACCGAGTGAGTTCGCGGCACCGCCCCGTCCGGAGGGGCATGGGCGGCGCCGCACGAGATTTCGCCGGGCGACGCGCGGTGTCGCCCCGCTAGGAGTACGCCAGTGATGGCTGATGGAAACGATGCCGAATTCACCCCTCAGACCGAACCCGACGCGCCGCTGACACCAGCCGGCGACGCAGGGACGCTCGCTCCTGAGGCGGGTCACTCCGGCGAGGACTCCTCGCCCGAGGTCGCGGACCACCCCTCCGCGGAGCACGACAGCCCGCGGGACGAGCCCCAGGACCACGCTGCGGAGCCCGAGAGCCCTCGCGAGGACGCTGCGGCGCCGGTCGCCGACGAGGAGTCCCAGGGCGACGTAGCGGACGGCGCGGCGCCTGAGCCCGAGCCGGAGCCGGCCGCCGCCGCTGACCCCGAAACCGCAGCCGCGCCGGAGCCGGAGGCTCCCTCGGAGCCCGAGCTCCCCACGGCGGTCAGCCTGGGACTGCTGCCGCAGCAGTTCGTGTCGGCCGTCTCGACGCAGCTCGTCTTCTACGCGCCCGAGATCGCACCGCTCCCCGCGCGAGCCGGTCGACCGCCGGAGGAGGACGAGCCCGAGGCGTCCGCCTCGGCGAGCAGCTCTCGCCGCCGCAGCCGCCGCCGCGGCGGAGAGGGCCGCGACGAGGCATCCGCTCCTTCCGAGCAGGCACCGCCTCAGCCTCGCCAGCGCGCGGTCGAGCTCATCACCGAGCCCCAGCGCATCAAGGGGTCGACGCGCCTCGAGGCGAAGAAGCAGCGACGCCGTGACGGCCGCGAAGCCGGGCGGCGCCGCGCCGTCGTGACCGAGGCGGAGTTCCTCGCCCGTCGCGAGTCGGTCGACCGCGTCATGATCGTGCGCTCGCGCAACGGTCGCGTGCAGATCGCCGTGCAGGAGGACAACGTGCTCGTCGAGCACTACGTCGCCCGCAACCAGGACGCGTCGCTCATCGGCAACGTGTACCTCGGGCGCGTCCAGAACGTGCTCCCGAGCATGGAGGCGGCGTTCGTCGACATCGGCCGCGGCCGCAACGCCGTGCTGTACTCCGGTGAAGTCGACTGGGACGCCGTCGAGACCGGCAACCAGCCCCGCCGCATCGAGCTCGCCCTCAAGACGGGCGACCGCGTGCTGGTGCAGGTGACGAAGGATCCGGTCGGCCACAAGGGCGCCCGTCTCACGAGCCAGATCTCGCTCCCCGGCCGCTACCTCGTGTACGTGCCCGGCGGCGCCATGAACGGCATCTCGCGCAAGCTGCCCGACACCGAGCGTGCGCGTCTGAAGAAGATCCTCAAGGAGGTGCTCCCGGAGTCGTCGGGCGTCATCGTCCGCACCGCTGCCGAGGGCGCCACCGAGGACCAGCTCACCCGCGACGTGCAGCGCCTCACCAACCAGTGGGAGCACATCTCCAAGCAGATCGAGACGATCCAGGCGCCGGCTCTGCTGCACTCCGAGCCGGATCTGCTGGTCAAGATCGTGCGCGACGTCTTCAACGAGGACTTCTCGAAGATGCTCATCCAGGGCGAGGACGCGCATCACACGATCTCCAAGTACCTCGAGTCCGTCGCACCGGACCTGCTCGACCGCGTCGAGCGCTACGAGAGCGACCAGGACCCGTTCGATGCGTTCCGTGTGACGGAGCAGATCGAGAAGGCCCTGGACCGCAAGGTCTGGCTGCCGTCCGGCGGCTCACTGGTCATCGACCGCACCGAGGCCATGACGGTCGTCGACGTCAACACCGGGAAGTTCGTCGGCTCCGGCGGCAACCTCGAGGAGACCGTCACGAAGAACAACCTCGAGGCGGCCGAAGAGATCGTCCGCCAGCTGCGCCTGCGCGACATCGGCGGCATCATCGTCGTGGACTTCATCGACATGGTGCTCGAGTCCAACCGCGATCTCGTCCTGCGCCGTCTGGTCGAGTGCCTCAGCCGGGACCGCACCAAGCACCAGGTGGCCGAGGTCACCTCGCTCGGTCTCGTGCAGATGACGCGCAAGAAGCTGGGCCTGGGTCTGCTCGAGACCTTCAGCGAGGCGTGCGAGGTGTGCGCCGGCCGTGGCGTGATCGTGCACCACGACCCTGTGGTCAAGCACCGGGTGGCCGCTGCCGGCGCCCCCGCGTCCGGACGCCGCCCCCGCGGCGGCACGCCGGCTCCCGCGACGGGAGGGTCGAACGGCACCCACGTCATCACGGAGGGCGTCAAGTCGGCGCTCGCGCAGATCGCGGCATCCACGATCCATCACAACGACGAGCCCGCGGTCGCCGAACCCGAGCCGGTCGTCGAGCGGGCGGCCGCCGAGCGCCCCAAGAAGCAGCGCAAGAAGCGTCAGGATTCCGGCGCGAAGAAGGAGAGCCGGACCGAGAAGGACCTGCTCCTCGACTCGGTGCTCAACGCCCTCCCCGAGCCCAAGGCCCCCGGTCAGGGACGCTCGCGACGTCGCGTGACCACCGCCGCGCTGACGGGCACTCCCGTGCCCCACACGCCCGCCGAGGACTGAGAGTCCTGCGCTCCCGGGCCGGCCATCGCCGGCCCGGGAGCGCGCCCTCTGTCGGGGCAGCCCGCCGCTCGCTAAGGTGGGCGCCGGGGCGGGGAATGGGGACGCCATGGCGCGCTACGTGTTCGTCACGTGGGACGGCGGCGGAAATCGCATGCCCACCATCGCGATCGCCCGCGCTCTGGTGCAGCGCGGCCACGAGGTGCGCGTTCTCGGACACGACTCGCAGGCAGCCGCGTACCGCGCGGCCGGGCTGAGGTTCACCGCCTTCGCGAGCGCGCCCGGCTTCGTGCTCGATCCGCGCCCGGCCGGCATGCTCCGGCTCTTCACCGACCGTGGACTGGCCGACGACACGCTGTCGCAGCTGGCCGCCGATCCGGCGGACGTCGTCGTCGTCGACTGCATGCTGCTGGCCGTCGCCGACATCCTCGACAGGATGCAGCAGACCTTCGTCCTGCTGGAGCACACCATGCATGGCTTCCTGGCGCCGGGCTTCCGGGTGCTCGGCCCCCTGGCGTGGCCCCGCGACGTGCGTGTCGGTCGGCCCCGGAAGCACGCGGCCCCGATCCTCGTGGCGTCCGTTCCCGGTCTCACCGGCCCGTTCCCGCCCCCACCGGAGCTGTCGGCCGTCCGCGGAGCGATCGTGTACGCCGGCGCGATGACGACTGCCGTCGCCGCCGCACCGACGGAGCCGACGGTGGCGGTGAGCCTCAGCACCTTCCGCTTCACCGACCTCGTGGCGACGTGGCGGCGGGTCTTCGCCGCCGTCGAGGGTCTCGACGCGCACGTGGTGGCGACACTCGGACCCGCGATGACGGCGGAGGAGGTCGCGGTGCCGGCCGGCGTGGAGGTGCACCAGTGGATGCCGCATGAAGAGGTGTTCCCGCGCGCGTCCCTGGTCGTCGGCCACGGCGGCCACGGGACGACGCTGGCGTCCCTCGCGCACGGCGTTCCCGTGCTCATCCTGCCGCTGGACGCGACGTCCGATCAGCCGCGCATGGGCCGCGCCGCCGCGCGGGCCTGCGTCGGCGTCACGATGTCGCGCCGGTCCGAGCCTGCGCTGATCCGTCGGGCCATCGAGGACGCCCTCGCCGACGACCGGATGCACGCTCGTGCGAAGCGCCTGGGAGAAGCCATCCGCACGTGGGACGGACCAGGACGAGCGGCCGACGTGCTCGAGCTGTCGGCATCCGTCGCGCGGTGAAGGATCAGTGCCGGTCGCGCGCCCGCACCCTCAGCCCGGAGGTGATCAGGCGCCTGACCAGCTCGTGCCCGGTGACGTGCTGCGCCCCGGCGGCGACCAGCCGCGCGTGCGCCTCTTCGGGCACGTCGTAGTGATCGAGGTCGAAACCACGGCGGGGGATCCCGTTCGCGGCGGCGAACGCATGGAGCTCCTCGAGGTCGGAATCGGTCACCAGATGCGCCCACAGCCGGCCGTGCGCCGGCCAGCGAGGATCGTCGATCAGGATCGCCACGTGCAGATCCTACGGGGACACCCCGACACGACGTCGGCGTGCTTTCGCGGAGTCATCGCGCATCTGATAAAGTAGACCCTTGGTGCGTCGAGATTTCCGCGCCAACTCTTTGATGACATCCTGAGCGCGTGCGCTCCCAGAAGAAACAGGTGTGAAGTGGTTTACGCAGTTGTGCGCGCCGGAGGCCGGCAGGAGAAGGTCGAGGTCGGCACGATCGTCGTCCTCGATCGCCAGGCCGCCAAGGTCGGCGACAAGATCGAGCTCCCCGCGGTGCTCTTCGTCGACGGCGACGCCGTCACGACGGACGCGGACAAGCTCGCGAAGGTCACCGTCACCGCCGAGGTGCTCGGTGAGGAGCGCGGCCCGAAGATCGTGATCCAGAAGTTCAAGAACAAGACCGGTTACAAGAAGCGCCAGGGGCACCGTCAGGACCTCACGCGCGTCAAGGTCACCGGCATCAAGTAAGTCCAGGAAGAGACGCAGAGATGGCACACAAAAAGGGCGCAAGCTCCACCCGCAACGGTCGTGACTCCAACGCTCAGCGACTGGGCGTGAAGCGCTTCGGCGGCCAGAAGGTCCTCGCCGGCGAGATCATCGTCCGTCAGCGCGGCACGCACTTCCACCCCGGCGCCAACGTCGGTCGCGGTGGCGACGACACGCTGTTCGCCCTCGCCCCCGGCGCGGTCGAGTTCGGTCAGAAGGGCGGCCGCAAGGTCGTCAACATCGTGGCGGTCGCGCAGTAGCCTACGACAGGCTCACACACCGCGAGAGCGGTGCAGAATTCCGGAAGGGGCGGGCTTCGGCTCGCCCTTTTCCCTTTACCGCTCGCCCGTCCGTCGGGAAGCATCCACACCTCAGGGGGACCGCATGGTCACGTTCGTCGACCGAGTGACGCTTCACCTGCGCGCCGGCAAGGGCGGCAACGGCTGCGTGTCGGTCAAGCGCGAGAAGTTCAAGCCGCTCGCCGGTCCCGACGGTGGCAACGGCGGTCACGGCGGCGACGTCGTGCTGGTCGCCGACCCCCAGGTGACGACGCTGTTGTCGTACCACCACTCTCCTCATCGCTCCGCGGGCAACGGGGGCTTCGGCATGGGCGATCACCGCTCCGGAGCTGCGGGAGAGACGCTCGAGCTCCCCGTGCCGGTGGGCACGGTCGTCAAGGACGAGTCCGGCGAGACGCTCGTCGACCTGATCGAGCCCGGCATGCGCTTCGTGGCCGCTCCCGGCGGCCTGGGCGGGCTGGGCAACGCCGCACTCGCGAACCCGAAGCGCAAGGCGCCGGGCTTCGCGCTCCTCGGCACCCCGGGCTGGGAGGGCGACGTCCTCCTCGAACTGAAGACCGTCGCCGACGTCGCGCTCGTGGGCTTCCCGTCGGCCGGCAAGTCGAGCCTGATCGCCGCGATCTCCGCTGCCCGGCCCAAGATCGCCGACTACCCGTTCACCACGCTGCACCCGAACCTCGGCGTCGTCCAGGCGGGGGAGCAGCGGTTCACGGTCGCCGACGTGCCCGGCCTCATCGAGGGCGCGAGCGAGGGCAAGGGGCTGGGGCTCGAGTTCCTGCGCCACGTCGAGCGGTGCACGGCGCTCGTGCACGTCCTCGACTGCGCGACGCTCGAACCGGGCCGCGACCCGCTCAGCGACCTCGAGGTCATCATGGCCGAACTGGCGGCCTACCCCGTTCCGGAGGGGCAGCTGCCGCTGCTGGAGCGCCCGCAGCTCATCGCCCTCAACAAGGTCGATGTGCCGGAGGCGAAGGATCTCGCCGACCTGGTGCGCCCCGATCTCGAGGCGCGGGGCTTCCGCGTGTTCGAGATCTCCACCGTGAGCCACGAGGGACTGCGACAGCTCACCTTCGCCCTCGGCGACATCGTCGCGAAGCATCGCGCCGAGCTGGCCGCCGCGCCCGCGCCCGAGCGGCTCGTCATCAGGCCCCGGGGCTCGCAGAAGGAGTTCTCGGTGCGCGTCGAAGGCGGCACCTACGGCAACATCTACCGCATCCTCGGCGACAAGCCGCTCAAGTGGGTCCAGCAGACCGACTTCCAGAACGAAGAGGCCGTGGGCTACCTCGGTGACCGGCTGGAGAAGCTCGGCGTCGAGCTCGAACTGTTCCGCGCCGGCGCCACCCCGGGTGCCACCGTCGTCATCGGCGAGGGCGACGGCATCGTGTTCGACTGGGAGCCGTCGATCTCGTCGAACGCGGAGCTGATGGCCGCGCCGCGCGGCACCGATCCGCGCCTGCTGCGCGACACCCGCCGCACCACGTCGGAGCGCCGCGAGAAGTATCACGACCTGATGGACGCGAAGGCTGAGGCTCGCGCGGAGCTCGAGGCCGAGCGCATCGCAGAGCGCTACCGAAACGAGGAGGACGCCGAGTGAGCGCGCGCGAGCGCCGCGACCTCCCGGCAGCCCGCCGGGTCGTCGTCAAGGTCGGCTCGTCCTCGATCAGCGGCGACAGCGCCCACAAGATCACGCCGCTCGTCGACGCCCTCGCCGCCGCGCACGCGCGCGGCACGGAGGTCGTCCTGGTCTCGTCGGGCGCCATCGCGACCGGCATGCCCTATCTGCTGCTCGACGAGCGCCCGAGCGACCTCGCCACGCAGCAGGCGGCGGCTGCGGTGGGCCAGAACGTGCTCATCTATCGGTACCAGGATGCGCTGCGCCCGTTCCACATCGTCGCGGGCCAGGTGCTGCTGACGGCGGGCGACCTCGAGAACCCCATGCACCGGTCGAACGCCCGTCGTGCCATGGAGCGCCTTCTCGGCCTGCGCATCCTCCCGATCGTCAACGAGAACGACACCGTCGCGACACACGAGATCCGATTCGGCGACAACGACCGCCTCGCGGCCCTCGTGGCGCAGCTGATCGGCGCCGACGCGCTGGTGCTGCTGAGCGACATCGAATGCCTCTACACCCGTCCGCCCGACGAGCCCGGCGCCCGGCCGATCCCGCACGTGACGTACGGCGACGATCTGCACGGCTTCGAGTTCGGCTCGGTCGTCGTCAACAGCGTGGGAACCGGGGGCGCCGCCACCAAGGTGTCGGCGGCGCGGCTGGCCGCGGCATCCGGAATCGGCGTGCTGGTCACCAGTGCCGACCTCGTCGGCGAAGCCCTCGCGGGCGACGAGATCGGCACCTGGTTCCAGCCCAACCCGGAGCCCACGGCGCCTGCCGCGACCGGCGCGGTCCGCACGGCGGTCGATACACTGGGCGGATGACCACCACCGCCACGACGGCACGGGAACGGATGCTGCTCGCCAAGGACGCGGCGCGCAGCATCGGCCTTCTCGGGGACGATGCCAAGCGCGATGCGCTGCTCGCGATCGCCGACGCGATCGAGGCGGCAGCTCCCGAGATCGTCGCCGCCAACGCCGAGGATCTGCGCCGTGGGAGCGAGGGCGGGCTCTCCACCGCCCTGCAGGACCGGCTGCGCCTGGACGAACCGCGGGTGGCAGCCCTTGCCGCCGCAGTGCGCGAGATCGCCGGGCTGCCTGATCCGGTCGGCCGAATCCTCGACGAGCGCACCCTCACGAACGGGGTGTCGCTCACCAAGGTGTCGGTGCCGTTCGGCGTCGTGGGCTCCATCTACGAGGCCCGCCCCAACGTCACGGTCGACATCGCCGCGCTGGCGCTGCGATCGGGCAATGCCGTCGTCCTGCGCGGCGGCACGGCCGCCGAGCACACCAACGCGGCGCTCGTGCGGGAGATGCGCGGCGCCCTGGCCGACCGGGGCATCGACCCGGAGGCAATCCAGACCGTCGACGAGTTCGGACGCGAGGGGGCGCGCGAGCTGATGCACGCCCGCGGCGTCGTGGACGTGCTGGTTCCCCGCGGCAGCGCGCAGCTGATCGAGACCGTCGTCACGGAGTCGTCCGTACCGGTCATCGAAACCGGCGCCGGTGTGGTCCACATCGTGCTCGATGAGACGGCACCGCTCGACTGGGCACGCGACATCGTCGTGAACGCCAAGACGCAGCGTCCGAGCGTGTGCAACGCCGTCGAGACGGTGCTCGTCCACCGAGCCGCCGCCGATCGCCTCGTGGGGCCGGTGGTGTCGGCGCTGCAGCAGAGCGGCGTCACCGTCCACGGCGATCCCAGCGTCGAGCGGCTCGCCGCGGGGATCGTCCCTGCGACCGACGAGGACTGGGCGACCGAGTACCTCAGCCTGGACCTGGCCATGCGCGTCGTCGACGATCTGGACGAGGCGCTCGCGCACATCCGCCGGTATTCGACCCACCACACGGAGTCGATCGTGACGCAGGACGCCGCCAACGAGGCCCGCTTCCTCGCCGAGGTCGATTCGGCCGTCGTGATGACCAACACCTCGACGCGGTTCACCGACGGCGGCGAGTTCGGCTTCGGCGCCGAGGTCGGCATCTCCACGCAGAAGCTGCACGCTCGTGGGCCGATGGGGCTCGCCGAGCTCACCAGCTCGAAGTGGCTCGCGCGAGGCGCCGGGCAGGTCCGCGCGTAACGGAATAGACTTGACCCGTCCCGCGTCCCCGCGGCGAACCCGAACGGAGCCCGAATGACACTCGCCACGATCATCGCCCTTGCTGCGGAGGAGTCCGAGCACCACGGCAACGTCGCCCTCGAGACCGTCGGGTACGGCATCACCGCGATCGTGGTCTTCGCCGCACTGGCGCTCGTGACGCTGTCGTACCGCAACGTGGCGAACCGCCACGCCCACAAGGCGGAGGCGTATGCCAAGGCGCACGCCAACGACGTACAGCGAGCGGGGCACGGTCACTGAGGTCCTCTGCATGTCGGTGACGACAGCTCCCAGAGTGGGGGTGATGGGCGGCACGTTCGACCCCGTCCATCACGGGCACCTGGTGGCGGCCAGCGAAGTCGCACAGTGGTTCGACCTCGATGAGGTCGTCTTCGTGCCCACCGGTGAGCCGTGGCAGAAGGCCGACGTGTCGCCGAGCGAGCATCGCTATCTGATGACCGTCATCGCCACGGCATCCAACCCCCGCTTCACGGTCAGCCGCGTCGACATCGACCGCGACGGCCCCACGTACACCATCGACACGCTCCGCGATCTGAAGGCCCAGCGCCCGGACGCGGAGCTGTTCTTCATCACCGGCGCGGACGCCATAGCGCAAATTCTCAGTTGGAGAGACCATGATGAGTTGTGGGATCTCGCCCACTTCGTCGCGGTCTCCCGGCCCGGACACGTTCTGAACACCGACGGTCTGCCCAGCGAGGACGTCAGCCAGCTCGAGATCCCCGCCCTTTCGATCTCGTCGACGGACTGCCGCGATCGAGTTCAGCGAGGTCATCCCGTGTGGTACCTCGTGCCCGACGGGGTCGTCCAATACATTGCGAAGCATCATCTCTACCGGAGCAAGGAATGAGTACACCCGAGCACCCGGCAACGCCAGCCCTCACCCGTAAGCAGATCCGCGAACTGCGGAACACGGGATCCACTCCCGTTATCACTGCGACTCCGGCGTCCGACGACCCTGTCGAGAACCCGGCCACCTCCGTCGAGCCCTCACCGGCCGACGCCGTCGTCGCTCCGCCGCCCGTCACCGGCGAGCCTGTCACCGGCGCCCCGTCCCCGGCATCGCCGTTCTCGGCAGCACCCCTGAGCGCGGCGCCCGTCAATGCGGCTCCGTTCCCGCGCCCCGCCGAACCGGCACCGGTCGCTCCTGCTCCGGTGCCCGACTCCGCGGTCGACCTCGGAGTCTCCCCGCTGACCCGCCGGCAGGCACGCCAGCAGGAGCGCATCCGCACCGCGTCGGTGCCCGTCATCACGCCCGAGGTGGTCGCGGCCCATGCAGCGGCCTCGTCCGGTGCGGTGCCGGCGTTCGGCTTCCCGGTCGCGCCCCCGCCTGCGACGCCGCTCGGCGAGACCGGCAACCCGCTGGTGAACGCACCGGCGGACGACTCGCAGGTCCCGACGGACAGCGGGATGCACGCCCTGTTCGGCCTGCCGCGCGAATCTGCACCCGAAGCGGTCGAACCGGCGCCGCGCTGGGATCAGCCGGCTCCCTCGGCACCGATCGCCGTGCCTGCCTTCACCGCTGCGACAGCGGCTCCGGAGGTCGACGACGACGACCGACAGGACGAGCCGTTCTCGGACGTCCTCGGCTCGGCCGGCGGGCAGTCCGTCGAGGAGCCCGCAGCCGCGCCGAAGGCGGTCAGTCCGCTCCTCGGCGCCGGCCTCCTCGAGGAAGCGCCCGTCCACGCGGAGCCGACGGCCGTCGAGTTCCCGCCGTCGTTCGATCAGCTGCTGTCGCGCACGACGGGATCCATCGCCATCCCGAACACGCTGATCGTCTCCCAGGCGCCGGAAGTCTCCCCGCTCGTGGCCCCGGTCACGGCGACCGGCGAGGTCATCGTCACCGGTACGTTCAATCTGCCCGAGGGTCTCGGTTCCACCGGCCGCGCAAAGGGCACGGCCGATGGAAAGGAGATCGACGCCACGCTCGTCGACGGCGAGCTGCCGTCGCACTCGTCGCCGACGCCGATCGCCGCCAGCGCCGCCGTGAGCACGGTCAAGACCCCCGGCGAAGTCATCAAGCCCCCCACTCCCGAGAAGGGCGGCAAGCTCATGATGTCGCTTGCCATCACGGCGGGCGTCCTCGCCCTCGCCCTGGTCGGAGTGCTCATCCTCGCCTTCGTGACAGGAGTCTTCTGATGGTCGCGAGTGCGCAGTCCCATGACATGCTCCAGATCGCCGCAGCGGCGGCGGACGCGAAGGGCGGCGAGGATCTCGTCGCCCTCGACGTGTCGGAGCCGCTCCCGCTGGTGGACATCTTTCTGCTCGTGACCGGGCGCAGTGAGCGCAACGTCGCGGCGATCGCCGACGAGGTCGAAGACAGGCTTCTCGAGGCCGGTCACAAGCGCCTGCGACGCGAGGGCCGGCAGGAGTCGCGCTGGGTGCTGATCGACTTCGGCGACCTGGTGGTGCATGTCTTCCACGAGGAGGAGCGCATCTACTACGGGCTCGAGCGGCTCTGGAAGGACTGCCCTGTGGTGCCGGTCGAACTGCCCACGCCGGCCGCCGCCGAGGACTGATCCTGGTTCGGAGCACCGCTCGGAATGTTGTAAGCTTGACGAGTTGCCTCGCGGGAGCGAGAGCAGCGTCAGGGCCTGTGGCGCAGCTGGTAGCGCACCTGCATGGCATGCAGGGGGTCAGGGGTTCGAGTCCCCTCAGGTCCACCGAGAAAAGGCCGCCCGATCAGGGCGGCCTTTCGGTTTTCCCCAGCCACGTGCACCGTGACGGTGACACCGATCCGTCGTGGTCATCCCTGCATCCGCGGATCCTGCGTCGGATCGGCGTACGGTGTCGGGCAGCCGCCGCGGACCGCGTCCGGGCGCAGTTCGAAGTGCCAGGACTCGTTGCTGTACGTCTGACACAGCCCGTACGCCGCGCCGTGCGTGGACATCCAGGCGACCGCGTCGAAGGAGCCGATGTCGACGGCTTCGCCGGCGACGTGGGCCGAGGTGGCGGCAGTGGCCACCCATCTCGCGGCTTCCGCCTCCGAGCCGTAGTCGGACACCGCATCCTGAAGCAGCTGGTCCTGGTATTCGGGGGACCGCCACCCGCTGTTGACGTGGATCACGACGCCCTGCTGCGCGGCGTCGTCAGCCGCTCGACGCAGCGCGTCGCCCAGTTCCGGAGAGAGGCGCGCGACGCCGGGGTAGGCGTCGTCGAACACTGAGACGCCGGCGGGGAGGATGCCGTCCTCCTCGGTGACGACGCCGTCGGCCGACGCCTCGGCGTCACCCTGTGCCGGCGCGGCAGTGCCGGGCCGGGGAGGGGGGCTCCCCGGCCCGGATCTGTCGGCAGCCGCCGCGGACTGGTGGAGCGCCGCGCCGACGGACACCGCGCACACGACGACCAGGGCGAGGATCACGCCCCACAGCGCCACGGTGAGCTTCAGGCGTGCGGAAGCAGTTCGAGTCATGCCCCCACCCCACACGCGCGGGCGTTGCGAGGGCGTATGCGCTTTCCGATAGCTGGACGATATGCGCCGGCTCGTACGATCAGAGCATGCGCGTGCTGGTGGTGGAAGACGAACCTCTGATGGCTCAGGCCATCCGCGACGGTCTGCGCCTGGAGGCGATCGCGGCGGACATCGCGGGCGACGGAGACACCGCGCTGGAGCTGCTGAGCATCAACGTCTACGACATCGCGGTGCTCGACCGTGACATACCAGGCCCGTCGGGCGACGAGGTCGCGGCGCACATCGTCGCCTCGGGCAGCGGCATCCCGATCCTCATGCTCACTGCTGCCGACCGCATCGATGACAAGGCCACGGGCTTCGGGGTGGGCGCCGACGACTACCTGACGAAGCCGTTCGATCTGCAGGAGCTCGTGCTGCGACTGCGCGCACTGGACCGCCGCCGCGCGCACAGCCGTCCACCGGTGCGAGAGCTCGTGGGACTGCGGCTGGATCCGTTCCGCCGCGAGGTCTATCGCGACGATCGCTACATCGCCCTCACCCGCAAGCAGTTCGCCGTGCTCGAGGTGCTGATGGCGGCCGAGGGCGGTGTCGTCAGCGCAGAGGACCTGCTGGAGCGCGCATGGGACGAGAACGCCGACCCGTTCACCAACGCGGTGCGCATCACGGTGTCGACGCTGCGCAAGCGCCTCGGCGAGCCCTGGGTCATCGCCACCGTTCCGGGCGTCGGTTACCGGATCGACGCGGACGGAAGTGCCGGCGGTGAGTAGGGAGCCCGGGCTGAGCGTACGGCTCAAGCTGACCCTGAGCTACGCGGGGTTCCTGATGGTCGCGGGCGCGGTGCTGCTCGGGATCGTGTGGGCCTTCCTCCTGCGCTATGTCCCCGATGGGCCGATCACCGGACCCGGCCCGTTCGTGCCGAACCGCGGCGACCTCATCCGCGCCTTCGCACCGGCGGCCGTCTGGGCGCTGCTCTTCCTCCTCGCGTTCGGGCTGCTGGGCGGATGGTTCCTCGCCGGACGGATGCTGGCGCCCCTGCGACGCATCACGGAGGCGACCCGACTCGCCGCGGGCGGCTCGCTGTCGCATCGGATCGAGCTCGAGGGCGCCGAGGACGAGTTCCGCGAGCTGGCGGACAGCTTCGATGCCATGCTCGCGCGGCTGGAGTCCCACGTCGCCGAGCAGCGTCGGTTCGCCGCCAACGCCTCCCACGAGCTGCGCACGCCGCTGGCGATCACCCGAACGCTGCTGGATGTCGCGCGCAAAGATCCCGACCGTGACGTCGACGAACTGATCGAGCGACTGCGCATCGTGAACACCCGCGCGATCGGCCTCACCGAGGCGCTCCTGCTCCTGAGTAGGGCGGATCAGCGCTCCTTCACTTGCGAGACGGTGGACCTGTCGCTCTTGGCCGAGGAGGCCGCGGAGGCGCTGCTGCCGCTCGCCGAGGCACGTGGGACGACACTGCGCACGCTCGGCGCGGTGACGCCCGCGTCCGGTTCCCCCGCGCTGCTGCGGCAGCTGGTGTCGAACCTCGTTCACAACGCCATCGTCCACAACCTGCCCGCCGACGGCATCGTCGACATCGTCACGTCGGTGCAGCCCGATGCCGCCGAGATCGTGGTGGAGAACACGGGGGAGAAGCTCAGCCCGCTGCTCGTCTCGACGCTGGCCGAGCCGTTCCAGCGGGGGAGCGAACGCATCCGCACCGACGATCACGCCGGCGTGGGTCTGGGCCTGGCCATCGTCCGCAGCATCGCACAGGCGCACGGCGGGACCCTCGACCTCGCCGCGCGCCCCGACGGAGGTCTCCGCGTCACCGTGCGCCTGCCGCGCCCCGCGGAATGAGCACGGCGATCCCCCCATTGCGCGCCTTCGCCCTGTCGACGAAGGTGGGACGCATGAGCGCAGTCACCCCCTTCCTCTGGTTCGATGACAGCGCCGAGGAGGCTGTCGCCTTCTACACCGCGCTCATCCCCGACTCGGAGGTGGTGAGCATCGATCGCTATCCCGACGAGGTTCCCGGCATGGGGGGAAAGGTCATGCACGTGCACTTCCGGCTCGGGGGACGCGACTACCTCGGAATGGATGCCGGACCGCAGTTCCCTTTCACCGAGGCGTTCTCGCTGTATGTGCCGTGCCGTGACCAGGCGGAGGTCGACCGCTATTGGGACGCCCTGACCGTGGACGGCGGGCAGGAGCAGCCGTGCGGGTGGCTCAAGGACCGCTGGGGCCTGTCGTGGCAGATCATCCCCGACCGGCTGGTCGAGCTGATCCGCCATCCCGACCCCGAGATCGCACACCGCGCCGTGCAGGCGATGCTCAGGATGCGCCGCATCGACCTCGCCACCCTCGAGGCTGCCGTGGCGGACGGATGAGGCGGACCGGACGGGCGATCGGATGCCTCCTCCTGGTGCTGATGACCGCCACCGGCTGCAGCGTCTCTACGCCACGGCCGGCGCCTTCTGCAGAGGCACCCACGGTGGGACCGAGCTCATCACCCGGGGCGGACACCTGGTGGCGGGTCGCAGAGGTGACCGGCACCCTGGCGTCCGGCCTCGCCGCACCGTGGTCGGTCGTCCCGCTCCCCGGCGGAGGCGCCCTGGTCTCGCAGCGCGATGACGGCGCGGTGCTCGAATTGACGGCGGACGGCGACCTCCGCGAGGCAGGCGTGGTGCCCGGCGTCGTGTCGGGCGGAGAATCGGGGCTCCACGGGCTCGCCCTGCTCACGACCGGCGAGACACCGATGCTGTACGCCTACTTCGGCGCGGCGGACGACAATCGCGTGGCACGGATGCCGCTGCTCGGCGCACCGGGATCGTTCGAGCTCGGCGAGTCCGAGGTCGTGCTGGACGGCATTCCGCGGGCGAGCACCCACGATGGAGGCCGCCTGGCGTTCGGCCCGGACGGCTATCTGTACGTGACGACCGGCGACGCGCAGCAGCGTGACGCCGCTCAGGACCGCGACGCGCTGGGCGGCAAGATCCTGCGCATGACCGCGGACGGCGAGCCGGCGCCGGGCAATCCCTGGGGCACGCGGATCTGGTCGATGGGACATCGCAACGTCCAGGGCATCGCGTGGACGGCCGACGGCACGATGTGGGCGAGCGAGTTCGGTCAGGATACGTGGGACGAGGTGAATCGCATCGAGCCGGGCGCGAACTACGGCTGGCCGGTGGTCGAGGGCGTCGCCGATCGTGAGGGGTTCGTCGATCCGGTGGCCCAGTGGACGACGAGCGAGGCGAGTCCCAGCGGCATCGCCGCCGTCGGCGACACGGTGTTCGTCGCCGGGCTGCGCGGAGAGCGGCTCTGGCAGCTCGACACCCGTGAGGGGACGGTCGTCGACGAGCCGGTCGCGGCGCTGTCCGGCGAGTACGGGCGTCTCCGCGACGCGGTCGCGCTGCCGGACGGCTCGCTGTGGCTCCTCACCAACAACACCGACGGCCGGGGCTCCCCGCGCTCCGGCGATGACCGGCTGCTGCGTGTGAGGCTGGCGCCCGCGGCGTGACACAGACGCCGGATGGCACGCGCAGCGGCTACGGTGAGAGCGTGAGCTCGCAGCCCCGCTGTCCGCATTGCCGTCACTTCGTGTATCTCGACACCCTGCGGTGCCCGAACTGCGAGGGTGAGATCGGCTACCACCTTCCGACGCGTGAGTTCGTCGGCCTGCGCCACGGTCAGGCCGACGTCGACGGGGAGACCTGGTACACCTGTTCGAACCGCGAGTGGGCGTGCAACTGGCTCGTGTGGGAGAACGCGCCCGCCGGCCGGTGCTTCTCGTGCCGGCTGACCCGCCGCCGCCCGGCGGGCAACGACACTGTCGCCCTCGAGAAGCTCGCGAAGACAGAAGAGGCGAAGCGTCGACTGATCCTCCAGCTCGCCGACCTGGGGCTGCCGATCGTCGGCTGGGACGTCAAGGACGGCGGTCTCGGGTTCGACCTCATCTCGAGCCTGTCCGACGGCAAGCCCGTGACCATCGGGCACTCCCACGGCATCATCACGATCGACCTCGCCGAGAGCCTAGACGACCGGCGGGAGGCGCTGCGCGTGCGCCTGGGCGAGCCCTATCGGACGATCCTCGGTCACCTCCGCCATGAGGTCGGCCACTACTTCCAGAACGTGCTGCTCACCGACGACGAGCTCTGGGACCGCTGCCGTGACCTGTTCGGCGACGAGCGCACGAGCTACCGCGACGCCCTGACGCGCCACTACAAGCTGGGTGCGCCGTCCGACTGGAGCCAGTCGTTCATCTCGGAGTACGCCACGATGCACCCCTGGGAGGACTTCGCCGAGACGTTCGCCCACTACCTCCACATCACCGGCACCCTCCAGACCGCGGCGGTCATCGGCATCCATCTGGATGCGTCGGTGACGAACCTCCGCGACACGGACGTCGTGCCCCTCGCCTCGTACGAGCGCGAGCCGATCCAGCGCCTGCTCACCGACTGGGAGTGGCTGTCGCAGGGATTCAACCGCATCAACCGCTCGATGGGCTTCGGCGACCTCTATCCGTTCACGATCGTGACGCCGGTGCGGCACAAACTGGCGTTCGTCCACGACATCGTCACGCGGGCGCCACTCAGCGAGGGAGAGCAGTACTCGCTCGCGTTGGCGACGGAGACCGAGCGGTCATGACCACGTTCGCGCGGGGGCAGCGCGTGATCGGCGCGGCGACGCACTACGTCGAGAACCAGCCGCCCTGGCGTGTGGACGTGGACGAGTACGCCCTCAACACGCCGCTGGGCGAGGCCGTGCGCGCGTTCGGCGCGGAATGGGCGGAAGAGGGCCTGGGCGAGGCCGGACGAGTCGTCGGCTCCGGCTCGTTCCAGCGCGACGCTGAGCTGGCGAACATCCACACCCCGGTCGCGTACCCGCACGACCGCTGGGGATACCGCCTGGACGAGGTGGAGTACGACCCCTCCTACCACCGCGTGATCGGCGAAGCCGTGGCCCGCGGCGCGCACACGTCGGCGTGGGCCGAACCGCGACCGGGCGCGCACGCGGCGCGCGCCGCCATGTTCATGCTCTTCGCACAGGTGGAACCCGGACACGCCTGCCCGGTCTCGATGACCCATGCCGCCGTGGCCGCGATCGAGGGCTCACCCTGGATCGCCGACGCCTGGCTGCCGCGCCTGTACTCGCGCGAGTACGAACCGCGTCTCATCGTGGCGGGCGAGAAGACGAGCGCGCTCATCGGCATGGCGATGACCGAGAAGCAGGGCGGATCGGACGTGCGTGCCGGCACCACTGTCGGCGAGTCCATGGGCGGTCACGCATACCAGCTCACCGGCCACAAGTGGTTCTGCTCGGCGCCGATGTCGGACGGGTTCCTCGTGCTGGCGCACACCCGAAGCAGCGGGGTCGACGAGGGGCTGACATGCCTGTTCGTACCCCGCGGCCTGCCGCACGGCATGCGCAACGTGTTCCGCATCCAGCGGCTGAAGGACAAGCTCGGCAATCGCTCCAACGCCTCGGCGGAGGTCGAGTTCGACGGCACTGTCGGATTCCTCGTCGGCGAGCCGGGACGCGGAGTGCGCACCATCATCGAGATGGTGCAGCGCACGCGCCTCGACTGCGTGCTCGGCACCGCGGCGGGAATGCGGCAGTCTCTCGCCGAGGCGCTCTGGCACGCCCGCGGGCGTGAGGCGTTCGGCGCGCTGCTCGTGGACCAGCCTGCGATGACCGGCGTGCTCGCCGACCTCTCGCTCGAGTACGAGGCGGCGATGCTCACCGGCATGCGCCTGGCGCAGCTCTTCGAGGCGGAGGCGTCCGACCGCGACGTGACCCTCCGGCGGCTCGCGACGCCGGTGTCGAAGTACTGGGTGTGCAAGCGCGGCCCGCAGCACGCGTACGAGGCGCTCGAGTGCCTCGGCGGCAACGGCTACACCGAGTCGTTCCCGCTCGCCCGCCGGTATCGCGAGCAGCCGGTCATGGCGATCTGGGAGGGCTCGGGCAACGTCATCGCGCTGGACGTGCTGCGGGCGCTCACACGCGACCGCGAATCCGGCGAGGCCTTCGCCGATGAGCTGGCCGCCACGAGCGGTGCGTCGGCGGTCCTCGATCGTCACGTCGAGCGCACGCTGGTGCTGCTGCAGCGGCTGACCGCCGATCCCGGCGAAGCGGCATCCCAGGCCAGGCGTCTCAGCGAAGACTTAGCACTCGCGTTCCAGGCATCGCTCATGCTCCGCCACGCACCGGGCCGCGACGCCGAGGCGTTCATCGCCGCGCGCCTCGGCGACGACCGCGGGGCGCAGTACGGCGTGCTGCCCCGGGGAACGGATGCCGCCGCGATCGTCGCGCGGCACTGAGCCGGCTCCCACGTTCCTGTCGTTCCCAGAACCCTCGCACCCGGCCCGCCTAGGCTTGCCGGATGACTTCTGCGCCGCGCCTCGCCCTGTTCGCGGCCGTCGTGGCGCTCGCAGCCATCTGCACGTCGTGCGCGTCCGGCGCCGGAGTGCAGACGCCGTCGTCTTCTTCCACCGCCGAGGAACAGCCCGAGCCGACGCCGACGCCGACACCGACGTCCGAGCCGGCTCACGCGGCCGTGGCGGCGCTGTCGCTGCGCGAGCGGGCGGCCAGCGTCGTGATGGGTCACATTCCGACCACCGATCCTGGGGCGCTCCACGCGTACATGGAGACGTCCGGTATCGGCGGCTTCCTGCTGATGGGGGCGAACATCCCGGCGGATGAGGCGGCGCTCACGACGATCACCGCGGCGCTGACGGTGGATCCGGCGCGGCCGCCCCTGGTCGCGATCGATCAAGAGGGCGGCGATGTGTCCCGACTGCCATGGGACACCCTTCCGGCGCCGCTCGAGCTGCAGCAGGCCGATCCGTCGGCAGCCGAGGCGGCGTTCGCGGGTCGGGCGGACCTCGTGCGACAGGCGGGCATTCCCGTGAACTTCGGGATCGTCGCCGATGTCACGGCCGACCCGAGCTCGTTCATCCACCGACGCGTGCTCGGAACGACTCCCGACGCCGCGTCTGCCCGTGTGGCAGCGGCCGTCCAGGGCGAGGAAGGCACGGTGTTCTCGACCCTCAAGCACTTCCCCGGGCATGGCGCGGCGCCCGGTGACTCGCACACGGCGATCCCGTCGACCGGCCTGTCCCTCGATCAGTGGCGCTCGGCCGACGCCCTCCCGTTCGAGGCGGGCATCGACGCGGGTGCCGAGCTGCTGATGTTCGGACACCTCTCATACACGGCAGTCGACCCGGCTCCGGCGAGCCTGTCGCCCGAGTGGCACCGGATCGCCCGGGAGGAGCTCGGATTCGACGGCGTCAGCATCACCGACGATCTGGGGATGCTGCAGGGTTCGGGCCAGGCGCCGTACGCCGATCCGGTGGCCAACGCCGTGGCCGCCCTCGCCGCGGGCAACGACATGGTCCTGACGGTGGTCTACTCGACGCCCGAGACGGCTCCGCGGATCGTCGACGGCATCGTCGCCGCGGTGGAGTCCGGCGCGCTGCCGGCCGATCGGCTCGACGAGGCCGCCACGCGGGTGATGGAGCTCCGGCTCGCCGTCGCCGAGGCGGGTGCGGGCGACCTGCCCTGCACGACGTGCGCCCCTGCTCACTGAGTCAGGCGGTCGACTGCGTCAGCCGGCGGCGACGTCGATCAGTCGCCTGCGTACGGCCCTCCCGCGGTCGGCGAATGCGCGCTGGGCGCGCACGTACGCGGCCTTCCCCTCCGCCGTCTCGATGGGGACCGCGTCGTAGCCCCACTCGGCGAGGTCGTACGGCGAGGCGCGCATGTCGAGCACGCGGATGTCGCGGGCGAGCTCGAACGCATCGAGGAGCACTTCCCCCGGCACCAGCGGCCCGAGCTTCACGGCCCACTTGTACAGATCCATCCCGGCGTGAAGGCACCCCGGCTGCTCGAGCGCCGCCTGACGCTCCCGGGTCGGCGTCTCGCGATTGCGCGGCGCTGCCTCGGGGGTGAAGAAGCGGAACGCATCGAAGTGCGTGCAGCGCAGCTCGGCGGCCTCGACGACGGCGTCCGTCGCATCCTGACCGAGGCGCAGCGGCACCGGATGCCGGTGCTCCGGCTGCCGATAGACCATCGCCCACTCGTGCAGACCGAAGCAGCCGAAGCCGGGAGCGCGGCCGGCAGTCGCACGGAGGATCCGTGAGATGTTCGCGATGAGGGCGCCGCGCTCGGCTCGGAAACCGTCACCGTCGACGACGAGCGACCCCCGCGCGCTGCCGGCGCGGTACCAGCGCCATCCGGCTCGCGCGTCGGCCGCGGCATCCGCCAGCTCCAGGCCCTCACCGGCATGCCAGCGGTGCAGCACTGACGGCTTGTACGAGTAGTACGTGAACAGGAAGTCCTCGACCGGGTGCGCCTCGCCGCGCGCAGCCCGCTCCCGGCGCCCGTGCGTCAGCGAGCGGGCACGGCTCTCGTGTGCCGCGGCGCGCGCACGCCAGACCTCGCCGGCGAGAACCGGGACGGGAGCGGGCGCGATCGTCACCGTTCGAGGATACGCGGGGCCTCTCGCGAGGCCGCAGTCCGAACGTCAGGACTCGACCGGCTCGATGAGCTCGGGGGAGTTGTTTCGGACGTTGCCCACGGCCTTCGAGACCTCGTGGTCCTCGAGCGTGTCGGCCAGTGCCGGGGCGGCGTCGATGGCCGCATCGAGCACATCGCGGACGTTGTCGGTGGTCGGATCGAGCCACGCATCGGCGTGATCGGGATCCAGGAACAGCGGCATGCGGTCGTGGATGGAGCCGAGGTGCCCGATGGAGTCCCGGGTCAGGATGGTGAAGCTCAGCAGCCAGCGCTCGGGATCGTCGTCGCCCTTGGTCTTGTCGCGCCACCATTCGTAGAGACCGGCGAGGAACAGCGGCTCACCGTCAGCGGGGTGGATGAAATGCGGCGTCTTGACGCCGTCGACGTTCTTCCACTCGTAGTAGCCGGATGTCGGCACCACCGCACGCCGCTTCTCGAGCGCGCTGCGGAACATCGGCTTGTCTTCGAGCTCTTCGGCCCGGGCGTTGAATGCGCGCGCCCCGATCTTCGTGTCTTTCGCCCATGAGGGGATCAACCCCCAGCGCGCCGCCTCCAGCCGCCGGGTCGGCGGCTCGGTCTTGGCGGAGTCCAGCACGATCGCCGCGCGATCGGTGGGCGCCACGTTGAAGGACGGGGCCGGCAGGTCGTCGCCCTCGACGTCGACGCGCAGCACCCCGACGAGTTCGGGACCGGCACTGGCCACTACGAAACGTCCGCACATGCGGCCAGCCTACGCGCGGCCTCCGACGTCACACCGTGGCGGTGCCGGTGCTTCCCAGCACGCCCACGTCCTCGAGCCGCTCGAGGAGCCCGGCACCGTCGTTGTCGGTCACCCACGGCACCTCGGCCGCCGCGTGGTCGTTGACCGCGGTGCGGCCGCCCGCGAGGACGGCCTCGGCGGGGGAGAGGCGGCGGATGGCGACGGCGACCACTCGCGACGGATGCTCGTCGGTGAAGGTGGTGTAGATGTCGTCGTCGTGCTGGCCGTCGTCGCCGATCAGCAGCCAGCGCACGCTCGGGAACTCGTCGGCGAGACGTCGCAGGTTCGACAGCTTGTGGGCCTTGCCGCTGCGGAACCAGCGGTCGTGAGTGGGGCCCCAATCGGTGAGCAGCAGTGATCCGGGCGGGAAGACGTGCCGGCTCAGGAACCGCATCAGCGTCGGAGCGATGTTCCAGGCGCCGGTCGACAGATAGATGAGCGGCGCCCCCGGGTTCTCGCGCACGACGCGTTCCATCAGCACGGCCATGCCGGGGACCGGCTGGCGTGCGTGCTCGTCGACCACGAAGGAGTTCCAGGCTGCGAGGAGCGGGCGGGGGATGGCGGTGACCATCACGGTGTCGTCGACGTCGGACACGATGCCGAACCGGACGTCGGGCGCCACCACGAACGCGCGGGTCTCGACCGGCTCGCCGCCTTCGACGGACATCGTGAAGGTCTGCCAGCCCGGATCCAGCGCTGCCGGCAGCCGCGTGTCGATCACACCGCCGCGGTCCGCGACCACCACGTGCTCGATCCCGGCGATGGTGACGGTGACCTGCGCATAGCCGATCGGCACCGCCACGAAGCTGCGCCAGCCGCGCACTCCGGCATACTCGCCGCCTTCGGAGACCTTCGCGGGCGGCACGATCATGGCGCGGCCGAGAACGCGGACCCACCCGGGACCGCCGTAGCCCGGAAACGGTGTCACCGTGGGCTTCTGGCCCCGACGCCGCGCACGGCGTTCCCGCCAGGAGTGGAACCGGTACTCCAGGCGCGCGAGCCACAGGATCTTGGCGCGCACGGGCGGGGAGTCGGTCTGAGGCATCCGCTCAGTCTTTCATGTCCGCCACGGACGCTTCGTCAGGGCCGTCGTGGTCCAGGTGCTTCCGCTCCGCCCGCTCGATGACCTTCTTGCTGAGGAACACGAGCACGAGGAAGAGGACGATGACGCCGACGAAGATGTAGCCCGCGTAGTGGAGCTGGTCGGCGAGTTCGCGGTACGTGCCGGCCGCGAGAGCCGCCACCGAGATGTACAGGGCCGACCAGATCACGCACGCCGGAATGGTCCATGCGAGGAACCGCCGATAGGGGTACCCGCTCATGCCCACCGTGAGAGGCACCAGCGAGTGGAGCACCGGAAGGAACCGCGAGATGAAGATCGCCGGTCCGCCGCGGCGGCGGAGGTACCTCTCGGACCGCTCCCAGTTGGCCTCGCCGATGCGACGTCCCAGACGTGAGTGCTGGATCCTCGGGCCGAGGAACCGGCCGAGTCCGAACCCGATGCTCTCGCCGATGACGGCGCCGATCACGACGGCGATGCCGAGCAGCACCCCCTCGAGAGGGGAGGCGACAGCCGTCGCGGCGACGATGACGACGGTGTCGCCCGGCACCACGAGACCGACGAGCACGCTGGTCTCGAGCATGATCGCGAAGCCGGCGAGAAAGGTCCTCAGCACCGGGTCGACGCTCTGCACGGCGTCGAGCAGCCAGGTGAGGAACTCGTTCACGCCACGAGCCTAGAGCCCGGCGCGCGCCCCTAACCTGGGAACATGTCGGACACCCTCGCCGCCGTGCGCGTCACGCAGTGGGCGGATCCGGCATCCGTCTTCGCCGCCCTGTTCGCGCATGAACCGCATGTCTTCTGGCTGGATGCCGGCCCCGGCGCGCGCGAGGGCTGGAGCTGGATGGGCACGGGCACTCCCGACGATCCCGGGCGGGCGACCGCGACGGTGTGCACGGGCGGGTCGGCCGACGCTGCCGCCTCGAGTGGTGCGGCGTTCCGCGGCGGGTGGGTCGGCTGGAGCGGATACGACGACGCCGCCGCCCGCGCCGGCGCACCCCCGTCCCGCGACGCCGACGGTGTGCCGCAGGATCTCTGGCTGCGGGTCGATCGCCTCGTCGCGTTCGATCATGGCGCGCAGCGCGTCCACGTCTTCGGCTCATCCGCCGACGTGCCGCGGGTCGTGGCGGCCGTCGCCGGCGTCCCGCTGCGATCTCCGGCGATGCCGGCACCTGTGCTCGGGCCGGCGCGGTCTCGCCACGCGCCGGAGGAGTACGCCGCCCTCATCGAGCGCTGTCGCGACGCGATCCGCGAGGGCGACGCATACCAGCTGTGCCTCACGACGCGGTTCGAGGTCGAGGCATCCGTCGATCCCGTGGCGGTGTACGCACGCCTGCGGGAGGCGACGCCGGCGCACCACGGGGGGATCGTGCGCTCGGGACGGGTCGCGCTCCTGAGTGCGAGTCCCGAGCGATTCCTCGACGTCTCGCCCGGCCCGGACGGCGCCGCGATCGTGCGGACCCGGCCGATCAAGGGCACCCGGCCACGGGGCGGCGATCCCGCGACAGACGCCGCACTGGCGGACGAGCTGCGCGCGAGCGAGAAGGAACGCGCCGAGAACGTCATGATCGTCGACCTGATGCGCAACGACCTCTCGCGGGTGTGCCTGCCGGGCAGCGTTGGAGTCGACGCGCTTCTGGAGGTGGAGTCGTACCCCGCCGTGCATCAGCTGGTCAGCACGGTCTCGGGCCGTCTGGTCCCCGCGACGACGGTCGGCGACCTGCTGGACGCGACCTTCCCGGCCGGCTCGATGACGGGAGCGCCCAAGCTGTCGGCGATGACCATCCTGCACCGCCTCGAAGATGCGCCGCGCGGGGTGTTCTCGGGGTGCTTCGGCTGGATCGGCGAGGACGGCGGGCTCGACCTCGCGATGGTGATCCGATCCATCGTCGTCCGCGAAGACAGTGCCTATGTCGGCGCCGGCGGCGGCATCACCTGGCGATCGGATGCCGCGGCCGAGGTCGCGGAGGTCGGCATCAAGGCACGCGCGCCGCTCGCCGCGTTGGGCGCCGGACTGCCGCCGGGCTGGTGAAGCCGCCCTTCCGCTAACCTGGAAGGTGCGCTTCGTGCGCCGTATGCGCTGCGTGCGCTCTGCGTGCTTCCCGGCATCCCGGCATCCCGTCATCCCATGATTGGTACTTCCCTCGTGAGTCACACCGACACCCCCGTCACCTCTGCGCCCGCCGAGGGCTACGACGCGTACTCGATCCAGCAGAAGTGGCAGGCGCGCTGGGCCGAGGCCGACCCGTTCCGGGCCGGCGGTGCCGACGACAAGCGTCCGCGGAAGTTCGTGCTCGGGATGTTCCCGTACCCCTCCGGCGACCTGCACATGGGGCACGCCGAGAACTACGCCTACGTCGACGTCGTGGCCCGCTTCTGGCGCCACCGCGGCTACAACGTGCTGAACCCGATCGGGTGGGACTCGTTCGGCCTGCCCGCCGAGAACGCGGCGATCAAGGGCGGCGCGGGCTCCGACCCGCGCGAGTGGACGTACGCGAACATCGCGCAGCACAAGAAGAGCTTCCGCGAGTACGGCTCGTCGTACGACTGGTCGCGCATTCTGCACACCAGCGACCCCGAGTACTACCGCTGGAACCAGTGGCTGTTCCAGCGCCTCTACGAGCGCGGGCTGGCGTACCGCAAGGCGAGCCCGGTCAACTGGTGCCCGAACGACCAGACGGTGCTCGCCAACGAGCAGGTCGTCGACGGCCACTGCGAGCGCTGCGGGGCCGAGGTCGTCAAGAAGAACCTGACGCAGTGGTACTTCAAGATCACCGATTACGCCGACCGGCTGCTCGACGACCTGAACCAGCTCGAGGGCTTCTGGCCGCAGAAGGTCCTCCGGATGCAGCGTAACTGGATCGGCCGCTCGGTCGGCGCCGACATCGACTTCGAGATCGAGGGCCGCGCCGACAAGGTGACGGTGTTCTCGACGCGCCCCGACACGCTGCACGGCGCGACCTTCATGGTCGTCGCGCCCGACAGCGATCTGGCGGCCGAGCTCGCCGCCGGCTCGACGGCCGAGGTGCGCATGCGCTTCCAGGACTATCTCGAGCGCGTGCAGCGCGAGACCGACATCGAGCGCCAGTCGACGGACCGCCCGAAGACGGGCGTGTTCCTCGACCGCTTCGCGATCAACCCGGTGAACGGCGATCGCCTGCCGATCTGGGCGGCCGACTACGTCCTGGCCGACTACGGCCACGGCGCCGTCATGGCCGTGCCCGCCCACGATCAGCGAGACCTCGACTTCGCCCGTGCGTTCGACCTGCCCGTCAAGGTCGTGGTGGACACGACGGCGCCGATCACCGGCGCCATCCCCGTCATCGAACTCGACGACGACGGCGTGCCGATCGATCCCGGCCCGGTCGAGACGCTGTCCGACGTGGACCCCGCCCGTACCGGTATTGCGCTCACCGGAGAGGGCCGGCTGATCAACTCCGGGTCGCTGGACGGCCTGTCGAAGCGCAACGCCATCGCGCGCATCATCGAGCAGCTCGAGGCCGCCGGCACGGGTCGTGCCGCGAAGTCGTACCGCCTGCGCGACTGGCTGATCTCACGCCAGCGATTCTGGGGCACGCCGATCCCGATGATCCACACGGAGGACGGCCGTATCGTCCCGGTGCCGGACGACCAGCTTCCGCTCGAGCTGCCCGATGCGCGCGGACTGGACCTGAAGCCCAGGGGGACCTCCCCGCTCGGAGGCGCCACCGAGTGGATGAAGACGACGGACCCCGAGACAGGCGAGCCGGCGCTGCGCGACCCCGACACGATGGACACGTTCGTCGACAGCTCCTGGTACTTCCTGCGCTTCCTTGCGCCGAACGACCCGACGCAGGCGTTCCCGTCCGCCGAGGCCAACCGCTGGGCTCCCGTCGACTCGTACATCGGTGGCGTCGAGCACGCGATCCTGCACCTCCTGTACGCGCGCTTCATCACGAAGGTGCTGTTCGACATGGGGCTGATCGACTTCACCGAGCCGTTCACGAGTCTCGTCAACCAGGGCATGGTGCTGCTGGGCGGCTCGAAGATGTCGAAGTCGAAGGGCAACCTCGTCGAGTTCGCATCGAGCATGATCGACCCGGGCGCCGACGCGTCGCGCGTGGCGATGGTGTTCGCCGGCCCGGTCGAGGACGACATCAACTGGGAGGACGTGTCGACCACCGGGGCCCAGAAATTCCTGGCGCGCGCGTGGCGTGTCGCCAAGGACGTTTCGAGCGAGCCCGACGCCATCTGGGCGGAGGGTGATCTGTCGCTGCGGCGCGTCACGCATCGCCTCCTTGCCGACGCGCCCGGGCTCGTCGAGCAGACGAAGTTCAACGTCGTCGTCGCCCGGCTGATGGAGCTGGTCAACGCCACGCGCAAGGTCATCGACAGCGGGGCCGGCCGGGCCGACCCGGCGGTGCGCGAGGCCGCCGAGGCGACCGCCATGATCCTCGACCTGTTCGCTCCGCACCTCGCGGAGGAGATGTGGCAGATCCTCGGCTACGAGGGCTTCGTGGGCCTGGTGCCGTGGCGCACGGCCGATCCGACCCTCCTCGTCGAGGAGACCGTGACGGCGATCATCCAGGTCGACGGCAAGGTCCGTGGAACCCTGCAGGTTCCCGCTCGCATCGACGCCGCAGAGCTCGAGCGCCTCGCGCGCGCCGATGAGAAGGTCGTCCGCGCCCTCGGCGACCGTGAGATCACGCGCACCGTCGTTCGACCCCCCAAGGTCGTGAGCTTCAGCACGCACTGACCTTCCTCCCCAGGAAGGCCGGGCCGCGGGATCTCCACATCCCCAGGCCTGCGCGCATCACGGTCGTCACCGGACTCCTAGCGTGAGTCCGGTGACAGCCGGTGATCGCGACGAGCCGCTCGGAGCGGTCGCCGGGGTCGCTGCACCGGGCGCGAGCGCGCCGTACCCGAGCTCGGACTCGGGCGTGCCCGACCCGTCAGCACGGCGACGGCTCGGCGTCGGCGCCGTGGTCGTGCTGGTCGTCGCCGCACTCGCCGTCACGGTGGGCATCGGCATCCTGCGCGGCGCCATGGCACCGGTGGACGAGGTCGCGGTGGACCAGACACCAGCGCCTGCCGCCACGGGAGTCGCCGACGTCTACGTGCACGTGTCCGGCGCGGTGCGCACACCCGGCCTGTACCTGCTGCCCGCGGGCGCGCGCGTGGTGGACGCGGTCGCCGCCGCGGGCGGCTTCAGCGAGGACGCCGATCGCGACGCGGTCAACCTGGCGCGCACCCTCGACGACGGAGAGCAGCTGCCGGTGCCGCGCGAAGGGGAGGCGGCGCCGCCCGGCGCGGCCGCTCCGCCACCCGCCGACGGGCGGGTCGACCTCAATACGGCGGACGCGGCGCTGCTCGAGACGCTGCCGCGCGTCGGCCCGGCACTCGCCGAACGCATCATCGCCTGGCGCGAGGACAACGGCGGATTCACGAGCATCGAAGACCTCCTGGCCGTGCCGGGCATCGGCGACAAGATGCTGGAGTCCCTCCGCGATCTCGTGACGGTGTGACGTGCCGCGTGGCGCAGTGCTCCGGCTCGTTCCCGTCGCCGCTTCGTGCTGGGCCGCCGCCGCCGCGGCGATCCTCCTGCCCACGGCCTCTCCCTGGCTCGCCGCCGCGCTGTGGCTCGTCGTGGCGCTGGGCGCTGTCGCGGTCGTGGGCACGAGCCGGCCCGGAACAGCGTCTAGCCGCGCTGCCCACGCGCGACGACGATCCCGGATGCCGCGTCACGCGGTGCGGCGTGCGCTCGTCGTCGTGGTGCTCGCTGCCGCAGCATCGGCGGCCGCCGCCTCGCATGTCGCGGCGGCGCAGCCGACGAGGGGGAGCGTCGGACAGCTGGCCCTCGACGGTGGCCGCGCTGTCGAGGTCCGTGCCGTGGTGGTCGGCAAGGTCGAGCGGCGTGCCGACGGCACCGTCGCCTTCGATGCGCGGACCTCGCGCTTCACGACGGGGCACGCGACCCGCGCGACGGACGTGGAGATCAGCGTGCACGTGGCGGTGGGTGATGTCGAGCGCCTCTCTTCCCTCGACGTGGGTGCCGTGGTGCAGGCTCGCGGCACCGCCACGCCCGGCCGTGCCGGTGAGCGCGACGTGCTCGTGCTCTGGGCGTCCCGAGGCGTCGACGTTGTCCGTGCGGCCGAGGGGGCGGCCGCAGCGGCGGCGGAGCTGCGCCGCGGGCTCGTCCGCGCCATGGGCGGTCTTCCCGGCGACGGGGCAGGTCTCGTGCCGGGGCTGGCGGTCGGCGACACGTCGGTGGTATCTCCCTCGCTCGACGCGGCGATGAAGGCGGCATCGCTCTCCCACCTCACCGCGGTGTCGGGCGCCAACTGCGCCCTGGTGGTCGGCATCGCCTTCGCCCTCGCCGCCGCGCTCGGCGCGTCGCGCGGCCTCCGGGTGGGCTGCGGCCTCGCGGTGCTCGTCGGATTCGTGGTGCTCGTCACCCCCGAGCCCAGTGTGGTGCGCGCCGCCGCGATGGCCGCCGTCGCGATGCTCGCCGTGCTCCTGGGCCGCACGGGAGTGGGCATGTCACTGCTGGCCACGGCGGTGACGGTGCTGCTGGTCGTCGATCCGTGGCTGGCGGCATCGCTGGGCTTCGCGCTCTCGGCGGCTGCGACGGCCGCGCTGCTGCTCTGCGCCCGTCCGCTCGCGGGGGGCCTCGCACGTGCGGTTCCGCGTCCGCTCGCGCTGGCGCTGGCGGTGCCGCTCGCCGCGCAGCTCGCCTGCGGGCCCCTGCTGATCCTCATCGAGCCGACCGTTCCCGTCTACGGGGTGCTCGCGAATCTCCTCGCCGGCCCCGCGGCGCCGGCAGCCACCGTCCTCGGCCTGGCGGCATGTCTGAGCGCGCCCTTCCCGTGGCTGCAGTCGGGGCTCGCTGCTCTCGCGTGGGTGCCGGCATCCTGGATCTCCGCCACCGCGACGACCGTCGCCGGACTCCCCGGCGACGCCCTGCCCTGGTGGGAGGGGTGGCCAGGAGCCACGAGCCTGACGATCCTGGGTCTGGCCATCGGGCTCGTCATCGTGCTCCGGAGCGACGGACCTCCGGCACGGCGGCTCGTCCACGCCGCGTCGGTCGCGCTCGTGGCCGTCGTCGCGGGGGCTGCTCTGGGCGCGGGGGCGCTCACATCGGTCGTCGGCCGCTGGACGCTGCCCGCAGACTGGTCGGTGCTCGCATGCGACGTCGGCCAGGGCGACGCGGTGCTGCTGCGCTCGGCCGGCACGGTCGCCCTGGTCGACACCGGCCCGACCCCGGAGCCGCTGGCAGCCTGCCTGGCACGCGCCGGCATCGAGCACATCGACCTGCTGGTGCTCACCCACTACGACCTCGACCACGTCGGCGGGCTCGACGCCGTGCGCGGTCGGGTCGGCACCGTGCTGCACGGTCCCGGCGACGTGGAGGCGGTGCGTCGCATCGCCGCGTTGACGGCGGAAGGGGCGCGGGCGACCGAGGCGTCGGCCGGCCTCAGCGGATCACTCGGCGCGGCGCGTTGGCGTGTGCTGTGGCCGAAACCGGGCAGTCGCGCGTTCCCGACCGGGAACGACGCGAGTGTCGTCCTCGACGTGCGGGGTGGCGGCATCCCTCCCACCCTGCTGCTCGGCGATCTGTCAGCCTCGCCCCAGCGAGTGCTGATGGCCTCCGGCGCTCTCGCACCGCCGTACGCCATCGTCAAGGTGGCGCATCACGGCAGCGCCGACCAGGACGCCGGCCTGTATGCCGCCGTGCAACCGGCTGTGGCGCTGCTGACGGTGGGAGCGGGCAACGACTACGGGCACCCGCGGGCGGAGACCCTCACGATCCTCGAGGACGAAGGGGCGCGCATCGCCCGCACCGATCAGGAGGGGGCGATCGCACTGTGGTGGTCGGGAAGCGCGGTCGCGATGTGGCGGGAACGGGGAGGATGACGGGCCGCGCCTCGCGCCCGGGCGGTGAGGTCGGCGGCCGTCGGTAGGCTGGAGCAATGGCTTCTCCCGCTCGCCGCACCCCCGCGAAGACGGCGCGCAGCGCCATTCCGCAGCTGTCGTGGCGCGCGCCGCAGCCGGCGCCGATCGTCCTGGTGTCGGGCCCCGAAGAGGTCTGCGCCGAGCGCGCGATCGCCGGCGTGCGCGAGTACCTGCGCGCCGAGGATCCGACGCTCGAGGTCTCCGACATCCGCGCCGACGACTACGCCGCGGGAACGCTGCTGGGCGTCACCTCGCCGTCGCTGTTCGGCGAGCCGCGGCTCGTGCGGGTGAGCGGCGTGGAGAAGTGCTCCGACACCTTCCTGGCCGAGGCGGTCTCGTACCTGTCAGCCCCGCAGGACGGCGCCACAGTGGTGCTGCGCCACACCGGCGCCAGCGTGCGCGGCAAGAAGCTGCTCGACGCGATCCGCGCGGGGCAGGGCTCGGGCGTGGAGATCGCCTGCCCGGCCGTCAAGCGCGACTCCGACCGCTTCGACTTCGCCGCGGGGGAGTTCCAGGCAGCCAAGAAGCGCATCGCCCCCACGGCGCTGCGAAGTCTCGTCTCCGCCTTCGCCGACGATCTTACCGAGCTGGCGGCCGCCTGCCAGCAGCTCATCGCCGACGTGCCCGGCGATATCACCGACCAGCTCGTCGAGCGCTACTACGGCGGCCGCGTCGAGACGTCGGCGTTCACGGTCGCCGACACGGCGATCGCCGGCCGCTACGGCGAAGCCCTGATCGCCCTCCGCCACGCGCTCGCCTCGGGTGCCGATCCGGTCCCGCTCGTCGCGGCTGTCGCGATGAAGCTGAGGACGATGGCGCGGGTGGCGGGCAACCGCGAACCCTCGGCGGCGCTGGCGGCGCGACTGGGCATGAAGGACTGGCAGGTGGACCGTGCGCGCCGCGACCTCATGGGATGGAACGAAGAGAGCCTGGGCCGCGCCATCCAGGCGACGGCGAGGGCGGATGCCGACGTCAAGGGCGGCTCGCGCGATGCGGTCTTCGCGCTGGAGCGCATGATCACCGTCATCGCGACGCGTGCGCCCTACGGCGCCTGACGTCCGGCGACGCGAAATGGCCCGCCCCTTGACGGGACGGGCCATGTCGACTCGCTCTGACCGCGCACTCGCGTGGCGGCGCGGCCTCAGGGCCGCAGAGCGCGTCGAAATCTCAGAGAGCCGAGACCTGCTTGGCGATGGCCGACTTGCGGTTCGCCGCCTGGTTCTTGTGGATGACGCCCTTGCTGACGGCCTTGTCGAGCTTCTTGGACGCCGTGCCCAGAGCCTTCTCGGCGGCGGCCTTGTCGCCGGCGGCGATCGCCTCGCGCGTGCGGCGGACGTGCGTCTTCAGCTCGCTCTTCACTGCCTTGTTGCGCTCGCGCGCCTTCTCGTTGGTCTTGTTGCGCTTGATCTGCGACTTGATGTTCGCCACGTGTCGACGTTCTTTCGTTCGAAGGGAATCGGATAGATGTGCCGGTCAGCGGTAGAGGGGCGCTTCGCGACGGTCGTGAGGGCGAACCCACACGCAAGCCAAACAAGGATTCTACCAGGTCGGACGCCGTGCGATGGACGGCGCCGATGCGCGGGGGAGCGGTGCCGGATGATGCATGATCGAGACGTGGCTGCGCGCGTCGCCCGAGGCGCGCGCCCCTGACGAAGGAGTCCGCCGTGCCGCAGCATCCGTCCATCGACCTCGCGACGTTCCCACCCGGCTTCCGATGGTCGGCCGCGACCGCCGCGTTCCAGGTGGAAGGCTCCCGCACCGCCGACGGCCGCGGCCGATCCATCTGGGACGATTTCGTCGATGCTCCCGGCGCGGTTCACGGCGGGGCGACGGCAGAGCCCGGCCCCGACAGCTACCGGCGCCACCGCGAGGACGTCGCACTGCTGGCGGCCCTCGGCGTCGACCGCTACCGCTTCTCGATCTCGTGGGTGCGGGTGCAGCCCGAGCCCGGCGGTCCTGTGCTGCAGGCGGGGCTCGACTACTACCGCCGGCTCGCAGACGATCTGCGCGACGCCGGCGTCACCCCCTTCGCAACGCTGTATCACTGGGATCTGCCGAGCACGCTCGAGCAGCAGGGCGGCTGGCTGCGGCGCGGCACCGCGGAGCGCTTCGGCGAGTACGCCGAGATCGTCGCCGAAGCACTGGGCGACCGCATCCGTCATTGGTACACGCTCAACGAACCGGTCTCCACATCGCTGCAAGGCTATGCCGTCGGCACGCTGGCGCCGGGTCGACAGCTGCTGTTCGACTCGCTGCCGACCGTGCACCATCAGCTCCTCGCCCATGGCCTGGCGCAGCGGGCGCTGCGCGCCGCGGGCGCCGAGGAGGTCGGCATCGTCAACAACCACACGCTGGTTCTCCCTGCGAGCGGGACGGATGCCGACCTCACCGCCGCGGCGGTGTACGACGTGCTGCACAACCGCGTCTTCGCCGAGCCGGTGCTCACCGGGGCGTATCCCGATCTCGAAGCGCTCGGCATTCCGCCGATGCCGGTCGCAGACGGCGATCTCGACCTGATCTCGGTGCCGGGGGACTTCTACGGCATCAACTTCTACAACCCGACGACCGTCGCGGCCGCGCCGCAGGGCGGCCCGATCCCGTTCGAGATCGTTCCCACGCCGGGGGCGCCCGTCACGGGGTTCGGGGCGGAGTGGCCGATCGTGCCCGCTGCGCTCACCGAGCTTCTGCTCGACTTCCGCGAGCGCTACGGCGACCGCCTCCCTCCGTTGGTGATCGGCGAGAACGGCGCGTCGTTCCCCGAACCCGACCACGTTCACGGCCCCGTGGACGACGCCGATCGCATCGCGTACCTGGCGGGCCACATCGATGCCGTGGGAGCTGCCATCCGGGCCGGCGTGGACGTCCGCGAGTACACCGTCTGGTCGCTGCTCGACAACTTCGAGTGGGCCGACGGCTGGACGCAGCGCTTCGGGCTGGTGCACGTGGACTTCGATACGGCGCAGCGCACGCCCAAAGCCTCGTTCGACTGGTACCGCACCCTCATCGCGGAGTCCCGCTCGTGAACGCCCGGCGAGGTGCGAAGGTCGGAGCGGGCTGGTTCACGCTCTTCACGCTCGCGTGGCTCGCACTCTGGACCGTGCAGCTGACGCCGTTGCAGCTGCTCATCCCGCTGCAGCTGGACACACCCGACGACGCGGCGGGCTGGATCACCGGCGTGGTCTCGTCAGGACTCGTGCTGGCGATCGGCGGTGTCGCCGGCGTGATCGCGGCCCCGCTCGCGGGCGGCCTGTCCGACCGCACGCGCGGCCGATGGGGCCGCCGGCGCCCCTGGGCCCTCGGCGGCGTCGCGCTCGGCACTGTGTCGCTCGTCGCGATCGCGTTCGCCGACGGACCGTGGGGGGTGGGCCTGGCGTGGGTGGGCGTCTCGGTGGGCGTGGCCGTCGCCTCGGCGGCCTTCACCGCGCTCATCGCCGACCAGCTGACGACGCAGCGGGGTGCGGCATCCGCTGCCGTCTCCTCGTCGCAGGCGCTCGGCATCGTCGTGGGCGTCGGCGTCATCGTGCTGCTCGAGCTCGGCGTCGCCGTCGGCTACCTCGCCCTGGCGGGCTTCCTCGCCGTCGTGGGCACCGTGGCCGCGCTGCTGCTTCCCGATCCTCCGGCGAGCGGCGACGTAGCGGTCGCACGTGAGGTCCGAACGCTCCGCGAGCGCCTCGCGGCGCTGCGGGACCGTGACTTCGCGTGGCTGCTCGCGGGACGCCTGACGGTCAACATCGGCAACGCGCTCGGAACCGGCCTGCTGCTGTTCTTCCTGCTCTACGGGCTGCACCGGGATGCCGCGACCGCCGAGGACGAGCTCCTCCTGCTGATCCTGGTGTACACGCTGTTCGTCGTCGCGTCCTCGATCGCATCGGGCTGGATCTCCGACCGCACCGGCCGCCGCGTGCCGTTCGTGGTGTGGGCCGCCGTCATCCAGGGGCTCGCGTCGATCATCCTGGTCGTGGCGCCGTCGCTCACGTCGGCCATGATCGCGGCGGCCCTTCTGGGCGTCGGGTACGGCGCGTACATGTCGGTGAGCCTGGCGCTGGGCACCGACCTGCTGCCGTACCCGGAGGACCACGCGCGCGACCTCGGATTCGTCAACGTGTCGGCGAGCCTGGGACAGCTGATCGGGCCGCTCCTGGGTGCGGGCCTCGTGGCCCTCGTCGGAGGGTTCTGGCTGCTCTTCCTGATGGGCGGCATCCTGTCGATCATCGGCGGCGTGATGACGTACGCGATCCGCGCCCGTGAGCGCTCAGCCGTCTGATGCCTCGAGGGTGGTGAGTGCGACCTCCAGGAGAGCGTTGAAGACGCGCGGGCGCATGACCGTGACGTGGTGGGTCGTGCGCGGCACGACGACGAGCTCGGCGTGCTGCGCGATGCGCACGAAAAGCCTCTCGTTCACGCGGAGCTGGTCGTACTGCCCGTTGACGAACCACAGCGGCACGTCGATGCGGTGCAGCGCCGCGAGGAGATCGAGCACTGAGAGGCTGCGCAGCGCCGTGTCCTGTGCGTCCAGCGCGTAGCCGCCCGCGCCGAAGTCGGCGCGTGTCTCGTCGGGAAGGATGCGGTCGAGCATGCGGTCCGTCAGCCACATCCCACGGTCGGGCAGCGAGTCGAACCCGCGTGCCAGCACGCGATAGGCGGCGAGCCCGACGCCGCGCGGGATCGCGGTGCAGGACGCCGCGATGAAGCCCGCGACGGGCGGCGGATGCTCCGCGCCCGCGTACTCGATGCACAGCAGGCCGCCCATCGAGTGGCCGGAGAGGAGGACCGGCCCGCGCTCGGCGGCGGAGCGCACCGCCTGATCGATCGTCGCCATCGCCGATTCGAGCGTGAACTCCTCGGCCATGCGCGATCCGTGTCCCGGCAGATCCACGGCGGTCACGGGGGTGCCGCGAGCAGTCAGGTAGTCGACCTGGGAGCGCCACATCGTGGCGGACGTCCGGATGCCGTGGACGAGCACGACTTGCACCACCATGACGACAGGCTAGCCGGGGGCGCGACCGGGCGTGCCGGCGGCTCGCAGAGTCTCGGCACCGCGCACCCGTACAATCGTCTGGACATGTCACCCCGCGCACTGAAGCCCCTCGAGCCCTCTGCCACGCCGCCCGAGCTGATTCGCAACTTCTGCATCATCGCCCACATCGACCACGGCAAGTCGACGTTGGCCGACCGCATGCTGCAGATCACCGGCGTCGTCTCCGATCGCGACATGCGCGCGCAGTACCTCGACCGCATGGACATCGAGCGCGAGCGCGGAATCACGATCAAGTCGCAGGCGGTGCGGATGCCGTGGACGACCGGCGACCAGACGTTCGCACTGAACATGATCGACACTCCCGGGCACGTCGACTTCACCTACGAGGTCTCGCGGTCGCTCGCCGCGTGCGAGGGCGCGATCCTCCTCGTCGATGCGGCTCAGGGCATCGAAGCCCAGACGCTCGCGAACCTGTACCTGGCTCTCGAGAACGACCTGCAGATCATCCCGGTCCTGAACAAGATCGACCTCCCCGCGGCCGACCCCGAGAAGTACGCGAAGGAGCTGGCAGGGCTGATCGGCGGCCGCCCCGAGGACGTGCTGCGGGTCAGCGGGAAGACCGGCATGGGAGTCGAGGATCTCCTCGACCACGTCGTCGCGCAGATCCCGGCACCTCAGGGCGACCCGGATGCCCCGTCCCGCGCCATGATCTTCGACTCGGTGTACGACTCCTACCGCGGTGTCATCACGTACGTCCGCATGGTGGACGGCGCGCTCAACCCGCGTGAGCGCATCCAGATGATGTCGACCCGGGCGATCCACGAACTCCTCGAGATCGGCGTCTCATCACCCGAGCCGACACCGACCCGGGGCCTGGGCGTCGGCGAGGTGGGCTACCTCATCACGGGCGTGAAGGACGTGCGCCAGTCGAAGGTCGGCGACACCGTCACGAACGCTGCCAAGCCGTCGAAGGACGCCCTGCCCGGCTATACCGACCCGAAGCCGATGGTCTTTTCGGGCCTGTATCCGATCGACGGCAGCGATTACCCGTTGCTGCGTGAGGCGCTCGACAAGCTGAAGCTCTCGGATGCCTCGCTGAACTACGAGCCCGAGACCTCGGTGGCTCTCGGCTTCGGGTTCCGCTGCGGCTTCCTGGGTCTGCTTCATCTCGAGATCGTGACCGAGCGCCTCGAGCGCGAGTTCGGCCTGGACCTCATCTCGACCGCGCCGTCGGTGACTTATGAGGTGGTGACCGACGACGGGAAGACCTTCACCGTCACGAACCCCAGCGAGTTCCCCTCCGGCACCAAGATCGCCAGCGTGACGGAGCCGATGGTCAAGGCTGCGATCCTCGCGCCCAAGGACTACGTCGGCACGATCATGGAGCTCTGCCAGTCCCGCCGCGGCACGCTGCTCGGCATGGAGTATCTCGGCGAGGACCGCGTCGAGATCCGCTACAGCATGCCGCTCGGCGAGATCGTCTTCGACTTCTTCGACCACCTGAAGTCGAAGACCGCGGGGTACGCCTCGCTCGACTACGAGCCCAGCGGCGATCAGGAGGCCGATCTCGTGAAGGTCGACATCCTGCTGCAGGGCGAGCCGGTGGATGCGTTCAGCGCCATCGTGCATCGCGACAAGGCCTACGCCTACGGCGTGCTCATGACCGAGCGGCTCAAGAAGCTCATTCCGCGCCAGCAGTTCGAGGTTCCGATCCAGGCCGCGATCGGGGCCCGCATCATCGCCCGCGAGTCGATCCGTGCCATGCGCAAGGACGTCCTGGCCAAGTGCTACGGCGGCGACATCAGCCGTAAGCGCAAGCTCCTCGAGAAGCAGAAGGAGGGCAAGAAGCGCATGAAGATGGTCGGTCGCGTGGAGGTGCCCCAGGAGGCGTTCATCGCCGCATTGTCGGGCGACACCGAGAAAAAGGACGGCAAGTAGGCTGGTCGTCATGCGTCGAGGGAACTTCCGGGACGACACTGTCGACTACGCCGCGGTCGGGGCGACGCAGGCGCCCGATCTCATGCACTATCCGCCGGAGCGCAGCATTCCGGCCGAGCAGTCGTGGCGCATCGGCAGCGGCGAGGCGCGCTTCCGCGCGGCCGGCGAGGCGCTGCTGTCGTGGACGGCACAGCGCGGCGCAGGGCTGGACGTCTCCGACGTGCGCCCCGCGTCCGGCCCGATGTACTCCGGCGTCAGCTTCGACGCCGAGGGCACCCCGGTCGCTCCCAGCCGCACCGAGACCGAGCAGCGCTTCGACGCCGACGGCACGCCCTACGTCAGTGCCGGCACCACGATCAGAGTCGACGGCCGGGTGAAGGGCCTCCGTGCCGATGCGGAGCTGCGCGTCATCTTCGCCGTGGAGGAGCCGCGCCGCATCGGCTTCGCGCTCGGCACGGTGAGCGATTCGGTCGTCAGCGGCGAGGAGTCGTTCATGCTCGACTGGTATGACAACGACGAGGTGTGGTTCACCGTGCGCGCGTTCGACGCGCCCCGTGCGGTGCTCTACCGAGTGCTCCCTGCGTTGACCAAGCGCCGTCGGCGCGAGCTGTTCACGCGGTACCTGCGTGCCATCTCGCCGCTGTACACGACACCCGCGTGACGCGCTGATGGGCGCCGCGCTGCCGCTGGGCGAGCCCGTTCCGGCGGACGGCTCGCTGCCGGAACTGACCCGCATCGACCGTGCGACGGACTTCGGTGTCTACCTGCATGTGCCGTTCTGCCGTGTCCGATGTGGATACTGCGACTTCAACACCTACACGTCGTCGGAGCTGCAGGGCGCACGCCAGGACCAGTACGCCGACACGCTGCTGCGCGAGATCGACCTCGCCGCGAAGGTGCTCGGTCGCGCGGGCGGCAACCGGCCGGCGACGACTGTGTTCTTCGGCGGCGGCACGCCCACGCTGCTGCCCCCGGGCGATCTCGCTCGCATGCTGGACGGCGTCCGCGAGACCTTCGGCATCGTGGAAGGTGCCGAGGTGACGGTCGAGGCCAACCCCGACACCGTCTCGCCGGCGGTGGCCGCCGAGCTGGCGGCATCCGGCGTCACCCGGCTCTCGATCGGCATGCAGTCCGCGATTCCGCACGTGCTCGCGGCCCTCGATCGCACGCACGATCCCGAGAACGTGCGCACGGCGGTGTCCGCCGCCCGGGACGCGGGCTTGGACGTCAGCGTCGACCTCATCTACGGTGCCCCCGGCGAGTCGCTCGCGGACTGGCGCGCGTCGCTGGAGGCCGCCATCGCACTGGAGCCCGATCACATCTCGGCCTACGCGCTGATCATCGAGGACGGCACGAAGCTGGCGCGCCAGATCCGCCGTGGCGAAGTAGTCGCCCCCGACGACGACCTGCAGGCCGACATGTACGAGCTCGCCGACGACCTGCTCGCGGGCGCGGGGTTCGGCTGGTACGAGGTGTCGAACTGGGCCCGCGACACCGGGCACCGCTCGCGGCACAACCTGGCCTACTGGCTCGGCTCGGACTGGTGGGGCTTCGGCCCGGGAGCGCACAGTCACATCGGGGGAGTGCGGTTCTGGAACGTCAAGCACCCCGCGGCCTATGCCCAGCGCCTCACGGCGGGCGAGTCGCCCGCCGCCGGACGCGAGATTCCGGATGCCGAGGCCCGGGTTCTCGAGAACGTGCTGCTGCGCACGCGCGTGCGTGAGGGGCTTCCGGTCGGCGAGCTTCAGGGCGAGGGCCGCCATGCCGTCGCCGCGCTCATCGCGGACGGTCTGATCGACGGCCCGACCGCGCTGAAAGGCCACGTCGTGCTGACCCGACGCGGCCGCCTGCTGGCAGACGCGGTCGTGCGCGCGCTGACCGCATGATCCTGCGGACGCGGGCGGAGGGCGTGCGGCGCCTCGTCCGGCGTCGCTCACCGCTCCTGACAGAGGCATCCGATAGAATTGGCACTCCAGTCGTGCGAGTGCCAGATGTCCTGGTGCCGACAGCAGCGTGAGGAGGCGGGATGGTCAGCGAGCGAGGCCTGCAGGTGCTGCGTGCGATCGTTCAGGACTACGTCGACACGCGTGAACCCGTCGGCAGCAAGACGATCGTCGAGCGTCACGCGTTCGGCGTGTCTGCGGCGACCATCCGCAACGACATGGCGCTGCTCGAAGACGAAGAGCTCATCGTCGCGCCGCACACCTCCTCGGGCCGCGTGCCGACCGACAAGGGCTATCGCGTCTTCGTGGACCACCTCGCTGAGATCCGCCCGCTCTCGTCGGCCCAGCGCTCGGCGATCGCGTCGTTCCTCGACGGCTCGGGCGACCTCGACGACGTGCTCGTGCGCACGGTCCGCGCACTCACGCAGCTCACCGGCCAGGTCGCGATCGTGCAGTATCCGTCGTTCGCGCGTGCCAACGTCACGCACGTCGAGCTGGTGCAGCTCGGCGGCGGACGGATGCTGGTGATCGTCGTCACCGACACCGGCCGCGTGTCTCAGCGACTGACCTTCGTCGGCGAGGACTTCGACGACACCGACCTGGCGCACATCCGCGCCCGCCTCGGGACGCTGCTGGTCGGCCGCCCGGTGCGCGAGGGACTGCAGCGCATCGCGGAGCGGCTGGAGGTGCCGGATGCCCAGGCTCCCGCGCACGAGCGCGCGACGGACGAGATCGTGCGCGCGGTCGCCGAAGAGCTCGAGGAGTTCCGCCAGGACAAGCTCGTGATGGCCGGCAGCGCCAACCTCGCACGCAGCGAGTCCGACTTCCGCGGCAGCATCTACCCCCTTCTCGAGGCGATCGAGGAGCAGGTCACCCTGCTGCGGCTGATGGGCGAGATGGTGGCCGACGAGCAGGGGCTCGCCGCGAGCATCGGCCGGGAGAACGAGGCGTTCGGCCTGGCCGAGGCATCCGTCGTCGCCAGCGACTACGACGCGACCGGATCGCTCGCACGCGTCGGCGTGCTCGGACCGACGCGCATGGACTACCCCACGAACCTCGCGACGGTCCGCGCCGTCGCGCGCTACCTCACGCGCATGCTCGAGCAGGACGACAACTCCCGCTGACGCGGACGCGCATCATCGATTCCGCGGCACGGCCGCGGCAGGAAGGCGAAAGTGGCTGACCACTACGAGGTCCTCGGCGTCGCACGCGACGCCACCACCGACGAGATCAAGAAGGCGTACCGCAAGCTGGCACGGCAGCTGCACCCCGATGTGAACCCCGGTGAGGACGCCTCCGAGCGCTTCAAGCTCGTCACCCACGCGTACGACGTGCTGAGCGACCCCGATCAGCGGGCACGCTACGACATGGGCGGCAACGACTCGCCGTTCGGTGGCGCCGGCGGGTTCGGCGGCTTCAACGACATCTTCGAGACGTTCTTCGGGGCCTCGGGCGGGTCGCGCGGAGGGCGCCCGCGCTCGCGGCGGGAGCGTGGGCAGGACGCCCTCGTGCGCGTCACGCTCGAGCTCGGCGACGTGGTGTTCGGCACGCATCGTGACATCGACGTCGACACCGCGGTGGTGTGCGAGACCTGCCAGGGGTCGTGCTGCCAGCCGGGGACGAGCCCCGTCACATGCGACATCTGCCACGGCACCGGCAACGTGCAGCGCCAGGTGCGGAGCCTGCTCGGAAACGTCGTCACGACCCAGCCGTGCAACGTGTGCCAGGGCTACGGCACCACGATCCCGTACCCCTGCGCGACCTGCCAGGGCCAGGGTCGCGTGCGCGCCCGCCGCACGGTCTCGCTCGACATCCCCGCCGGTGTCGAGACGGGCCTCCGACTGCAGCTGCCCGGCTCGGGTGAGGTCGGTTCCGCCGGCGGCCCGAACGGCGACCTGTACATCGAGGTCACGGTGTCGCCCCACGAGGTGTTCAGCCGCGACGGCGATGATCTGCTGGCCACCCTCGAGGTGTCCATGCCCGACGCGATCCTGGGCACCACGACGACGATCGAGTCGCTCGACGGCCCGGTGGACCTCGAGGTGCGCCCCGGCGTGCAGGCAGGCGACATCCTGACGATCAAGGGCCGCGGAATCACGCCCCTGCGCGGCTCGCAGCGTGGCGACCTGAGGGTCGGCGTACACGTCGTGACGCCCACGCGGCTCGATCACAAGGAGCGCGCCCTGATCGAGGAGTTCGCCAAGCGGACCAAGGCGCCGGCTCCGCGTCTCTCGGAGTTCCACCAGGGCCTGTTCGCCAAGCTGCGCGACCGCTTCCGGAACGGGTAGCCGGTGGCCCTGCACTTCCTCCTCGACGGGCCCGCTTCCGCGGCGCCGGGCGACGCCGTCACGCTGACCGGCGCCGAGGCGCACCACGCCTCCAGCGTTCGACGGGTACGTGTCGGCGAGGAGGTGACGGTCGGCGACGGCCGCGGCGCCTGGCTCACGGGCCTCGTCGAGTCGGTGGCGTCGCGGGAGGTCGTGGTGCGCATCCGCGAGCGGACGGATGCCGCGCAGCCGCGTCCGCGCGTCGTGCTCGTGCAGGCGCTCGCGAAAGGCGACCGGGACGAACTGGCGGTCCAGGCGGCCACCGAGCTGGGCGTCGATGAGATCGTGCCGTGGCAGGCTTCGCGGAGCGTCTCGCGATGGGACGCCGCGAAGGCGGTCAAGGGCCGCGCCCGGTGGACGACCATCGTGCGGGAGGCCGCGAAGCAGGCTCATCGCGCCTGGGTGCCGGAGGTGGCGGAGCTGACCACGACGGCCGGGCTCGCGCGGCGGGCCGCGGCATCCCTCGTCCTCATCCTCGAGCCGACGGCGACCGAGCGGCTGAGCGCCGTCGTGATCGAGCCGGGCGACGTCGGCGAGATCGTGCTGGTCGTCGGCCCGGAGGGCGGAATCGCACCCGACGAGCTCGACGTCCTCGCCACCGCGGGAGCGCGACTCGTCCGGCTCGGCGATACCGTGCTGCGCACGTCGACGGCCGGCCCGGCGGCACTCGCGGTCGTCAGCACCGCCATCGCGCGCTGGTGACCGCTCCGCTCGGTAACCCGAGCCCGCGGTTCGGCCCCTCGCTAGACTTGCGGGATGAGCGAGCCGTCGATCTTCACGCGCATCCGCAACGGAGAGATCCCGTCCGAGATCATCGCGGAGACCGAGAACGCGTTCGCGATCCGTGACATCGCTCCGCAGGCGCCGCTGCACCTGCTCGTGATCCCCAAGACCGAGGAGTACCGCAACGTCGTCGAGCTCGCCGCCGGCGATCCGGAGCTGATGGCCGAGCTCGTCGGCCTGGCGAACACGCTCGCCGCCGAGCATTCCGACGGGGATTTCCGCCTCGTCTTCAACACCGGCCCGAACGCGGGCCAGACCGTCTTCCACGTGCACGCCCATGTGCTCGCGGGAGGCCTCGAAGAGAAGAGTGTCGGTGCCTGATCAAGACGGTCATGAAGCCGTGAGCGACCGCGCCCGCACCACCGAGCGCATCTATGCGGACGGGGTCGCGATGGTGCAGCTGCTGGGTCCCCAGGATCGCCTGCTGCGGGTCGTCGAACGGGAGCACCCCGGTGTCGACGTGCACGTGCGCGGCAATGAGATCACCCTGACGGGCGAGGCGGACGCGGTCGCGGCAGCCCGGTCGCTCGTCGACGAGCTGCTCGCGATGACCAAGGCCGGCCACGCGCTCGGCGAGGAGGACGTCACCTCGTCGAACCGCATCCTGCGCACCGAGGGCGGCCCGCGGCCGTCCGAGGTGCTCGGCGAGGCGATCCTGTCGTCGCGCGGCCGCGTGATCCGTCCGAAGACGCTCGGCCAGAAGGCCTACGTCGACGCGATCGAGGAGAACACCATCGTGTTCGGCATCGGTCCGGCGGGAACCGGCAAGACCTACCTGGCGATGGCCAAGGCCGTTCAGGCGCTGCAGCGCAAGGAGGTCAGCCGCATCATCCTGACTCGCCCGGCCGTGGAGGCGGGGGAGCGGCTGGGGTTCCTGCCTGGCACCCTGACCGACAAGATCGACCCGTATCTGCGCCCACTGTACGATGCGCTCAACGAGATGATGGACCCGGACATCGTGCCCAAGCTCATGGCGACGGGCACGATCGAGGTGGCGCCGCTCGCGTACATGCGCGGCCGCACCCTGAACGACTCGTTCGTCGTGCTCGACGAGGCGCAGAACACCACTCCCGAGCAGATGAAGATGTTCCTGACCCGCCTGGGGTTCGGCACGCGCATGGTCGTCACGGGCGACATCACGCAGATCGACCTGCCTCAGGGCGCATCGGGCCTGCGCCTGGTGACGCGGGTGCTGGACAGGATCGACGACATCCATTTCGCCTACCTCACCAGCGACGACGTCGTGCGGCACACCCTCGTAGGTCGGATCGTCGACGCGTACACCGAGTACGACGAGCACCGCCTGGCTGCCCGCCGTGAGCGTGATGAGGCCTCCGAGTTCGCCAACCGGGCAGAGCGGCGCGCCGCCGTTCCCCGCAGCGGCGGACCCCGCGACCACCTTCCGAAGCGAGGACGCTCATGACCATCGAGATCGGCAACGAATCTGGGATCGCCGTCGACGAGACGGTGCTGCTGCGGCTCATGGAGCACCACTTCGCGGAGCTGCACGTGAGCCCGGACGCCGATGTCGCCATCCTCCTCGTCGACGAGGGCGCGATGGAGGCGCTGCACGTGCAGTGGATGGATGAGCCTGGTCCGACCGACGTCCTGAGCTTTCCCATGGACGAGCTCCGTCCGGGCACCGAGGACGCCCCCACGCCCGCCGGGCTGCTCGGCGACATCGTCCTCTGCCCGCAGGTGGCTGAGACGCAGGCGGCGGCAGCCAAGCACTCGACGCTGGACGAGCTCATCCTCCTGACCACGCACGGGCTGCTCCACCTCCTCGGCTTCGACCACGCCGAGCCGGAGGAGGAGCGCGAGATGTTCGGACTGCAGCGCGAGCTCATCACCTCCTTCCAGGCGACCGAGCGTCGACGACCGCGCGCATGACCGCTGCCCTCCTCCTGATCGCGGCCGCCCTGCTGCTCGCGTTCGGGGCACTGATGGTCGCGATCGATGCCGCCCTCAGTGTGACGTCGCGCGCGGATCTCGCCGACCTCGCCGCCGGCGACCGCAACGCCGAGCCGCTGCGCAAGATCGCGGCCGATCCTGACGCGCATGCCAACGCGGTGATCTTCATCCGTGTGCTGGCCGAGACGACCGCGGCGGTGCTGGTCACCGTCGCGTTCACGGATCTCTTCAACAACATCTGGTGGGCCATGCTCGCCGCCGCGGTGCTGATGACGGGGGTGTCATACGTCATCGTGGGCGCGAGCCCGCGCACCCTTGGCCGGCTGCACGCGAAGGGTCTGCTGCGGGGCGCGGCGCCGGTGATCCGCGGAGTGAGGATCATCCTCGGTCCGCTCGCCCACGGCCTCGTCGCCCTCGGCACCCGGATCACGCCCGGCGGCTCGCGTGGTTCGTCGTTCGCGTCCGAGGAGCAGCTGCTCAGCATCATCGACGAGGCGGCCGAGAACGAGCTCATCGAGCAGGACGATCGTGAGCTCATCCATTCCGTCTTCGACTTCACCGACACCTTCGTGCGGGCAGTGATGGTCCCGCGCACCGACATGGTGACGGTGGATGCCTCCGCCTCCACGCGCGAGGCCATGTCGATCTTCCTCGAGAAGGGCGTGTCGCGGGTGCCTATCGTCGACGACGACGCCGACGACGTGGTGGGGGTGCTCTACCTGAAGGACCTCGTGCAGTTCGGCTTCCGCGACGAGTCCGGCTGGCGCGATGCCCCCATCAGCCGCATCGCCCGGCCTGCCGTCTTCGTCCCCGAATCGATGAAGGCCGAGACCCTGCTGCAGCAGATGAAGCGCGACGCCGTGCACGTCTGCCTCGTCGTCGACGAGTACGGCGGCGTGTCGGGGCTCGTGACCCTCGAGGACCTCATCGAAGAGCTCGTGGGCGAGATCTCCGACGAGTACGACCCTCGCGCGGAGGAGGTGACCGAGCTCGAGCCCGGCCACTACCGCGTGAGCGCCCGGCTCGGACTCGACGAGGTCGGCGACCTGTTCGGCCTCGAACTGGAGGATGAGGACGTCGATTCGATCGGTGGGCTCCTGGGCAAGGCGCTGGGGCGCGTGCCGCAGCCCGGCGCGACCGCCGAGTACGCCGGCCTCGTACTCACCGGTGGTGCGTCACGCGGACGCGGACGCGGCATCTCCACCGTGTTCGTCGAACGCGGCGCACCCACTCTCGACTTGGACCGTCCGCGCACCGGCGAGATCCGCGTCCCGAGCCCTCGCACCGGCGAGATCCGGCTGCCCAAGAAGGAAGACACCCCATGACCGAGAACGACGCCACCCCGGCTCCGGAGTCCGCCACGGTCCCCGCCTCTTCCGGATCCTCTGAGCCCGCCGACGGGCGTTCGGGCTTCGTCACCTTCGTCGGCCGCCCGAACGTCGGCAAGTCGACCCTGACGAACGCGCTGGTGGGCGAGAAGGTCGCCATCACCAGCGATAAGCCGCAGACCACGCGGCGCGCCATCCGCGGCATCGTCAACCGCCCGACAGGCCAGCTCGTCATCGTCGACACACCGGGGCTCCACAAGCCGCGCACCCTGCTGGGCCAGCGGCTGAACGACCTCGTCGAACAGGTGCTCGGCGACGTCGACGTCATCGGCTTCTGCGTGCCTGCGACCGAGAAGGTCGGCCCCGGTGACCGGCGCATCGCGGAGTCGCTGGGCGGTTACAGCCGGGCGAAGAAGGTCGCGATCGTCACCAAGACGGATGCCGCGTCCCGCGACCAGATCGCCGAGAGGCTCATCGAGGTCGACCAGCTGCGGGAGGACTGGGCCGCCGTCATCCCGCTCTCCGCCCTGACCCGAGATCAGCTCGACGTGCTGACCGACGAGCTGCTCGCGCTCATGCCGAAGGGCCCCGCACTCTACCCGGACGGCGTCGTCACCGACGAGTCGACCGAGGACCGCATCGCGGAGATCATCCGTGAGGCGGCGCTCGAGGGCGTGCGCGACGAGCTTCCGCACTCCATCGCCGTCACCATCGAGGACATGTCCGAGCGCGACACCGGCTCGATGACCGACATCTTCGCGAACCTCATCGTGGAGCGCGACAGTCAGAAGGCCATCATCATCGGGCACAAGGGATCGCGCCTGCGCGACGTCGGTGCGCGTGCTCGCGCCCAGATCGAGCCACTGGTCGGCACCAAGGTCTTCCTGAAGCTGCACGTCCGCGTCGCGAAGGAATGGCAGCGCGACCCGAAGCAGCTGGGCCGCCTCGGCTTCTGACAGAGCCGCCGAGCGGCAGGACCGCCCGGTTCAACCGCCGGTCGGCGTCATCGCCGACCGGATGATGACGGTGTCGTCGCCGTACTCGGCGTTCGCGGCATCCTGCCAGCTGCCGTCGTCCCAGACGACATCGACCCAGAGCCAGCCGTCCTGCGGATGCGAGTTCAGGTACGCGTCCCCGAGGCGGTCGGGGAGCTCGTCCTGGATGGCCGTGAGCGTCGCCTCGTCGCCGGCGCCCGCCTCGCCGCCCGTCGGATCCTCCGGACGGATCGGGTCGTACAGGGCCAGCAGGATGGGGCGCTGCGTCACCGTGATCGACGTGCCGTCGTAGGTGCCGCGCACGGCGTAGGCGCCCCAGGTCACGTCGCCCGACGACTCGGCACCGTCGACACCCTCCCAGGTCCAGTTCTCGAGCGCGATCCCCGTGCACTGCGGCGGGTACGACTCGGCGACCGGTCCCAGGCAGAGCTGCACCTCACCGGCGGCGTCCAACACCGTCCCGGTCGTCGCGACCTCGCCCTCGGGCGGCACCGGTGTGATCGCACCGAGCGCCGTCGGCGGGGCCGTGCTCGCGCGATCGGCGCTCGCGCACGCGGCGGCGAAGAGCCCGACGAACACGGCGATGGCGGCGATGCCGAGCGGGCGGCGAAGACCTCTCATACCCCCATGGTGTCGTGTGCACCGCGGTCGTCTCGGATACCGGATGCCGCGGCATCCGCGTCGAGCGGTTCGCACCGTGCGCGGAACCGGGTGTAACGTGGTCACATGCGCTTCGGCGGGCTTCTCCTTCTTAGCCGCCGCGACGAGACCTCGTTCTAGGGCCTTCCTCGTCGCGGAGCTTTCTGCTGGCCCGCATCATCAGGCATCGAGCCACCCCGATCGGGTTGATGGCTCGAGACAGACGAGAGAAGCAATCGATCATGAAGAACAATCAGAAGCCTTCGGGCATGCCGGTCCACAAGTATCTGCCGTTCCACGAGCAGATCACCGTCGAACTGCCCGACCGCACCTGGCCGGACCAGCGCATCACCACCGCACCCCGCTGGTGCGCGGTGGATCTGCGTGACGGCAACCAGGCGCTCATCGATCCGATGAGCCCCGAGCGCAAGCGGGTCATGTTCGACCTGCTCGTGCGCATGGGATACAAGGAGATCGAGGTCGGGTTCCCCTCCGCCAGCCAGACGGACTTCGACTTCGTGCGTCAGCTCATCGAAGAGGACCTCATCCCGGATGACGTGACGATCCAGGTGCTGACGCAGGCGCGTGCGCACCTCATCGAGCGCACGTACGAGTCGATCGCCGGCGCGAAACAGGCCATCGTGCACCTGTACAACTCGACCAGCGTGCTGCAGCGCGAGGTCGTGTTCCGCACCGACGAGCAGGGCATCACCGACATCGCACTGGAGGGCGCGCGGCTGTGCCGCGAGTTCGAGAAGCGCATTCCCGAGACTCAGGTGTTCTACGAGTACTCGCCCGAGAGCTACACCGGCACCGAGCTCGCGTTCGCCCTCGACGTGTGCAACCAGGTGATCGAGATCTTCGAGCCGACGCCGGAGCGCAAGGTCATCATCAACCTCCCCGCGACCGTCGAGATGGCGACTCCGAACGTCTACGCCGACTCGATCGAGTGGATGAGCCGTCGCCTCGCCCACCGCGAGAACGTCATCCTCTCGCTGCACCCCCACAACGACCGCGGCACTGCGATCGCCGCGGCGGAGCTCGGGTACATGGCCGGCGCCGACCGCATCGAGGGCTGCCTGTTCGGCAACGGCGAGCGCACCGGCAATGTCGACCTGGTCGCGCTGGGCATCAACCTGCTGACACAGGGGATCGATCCGCAGATCGACTTCAGCGACATCGACCAGGTCAAGCGCACCGTCGAGTACTGCAACCAGCTGCCCGTGCACGAGCGCAGCCCGTGGGCGGGAGACCTGGTCTTCACCGCCTTCAGCGGATCGCATCAGGACGCCATCAAGAAGGGCTTCGAGGCCATGGAGGCCCGCGCGGCGGCGGCCGGCGTCACCGTCGACGAGATCGACTGGGCCGTTCCCTACCTGCCGATCGACCCGAAGGATCTCGGTCGTTCGTACGAGGCGGTTATCCGCGTCAACTCGCAGTCGGGCAAGGGCGGTGTCGCATACCTGCTGAAGACCGACCATTCGCTCGACCTGCCGCGCCGGCTGCAGATCGACTTCTCGGGCGTCGTGCAGGCGAAGACCGATGCTGAGGGCGGCGAGGTCACGAGCGACCAGATCTGGAAGATCTTCACCGACGAGTACCTGCCGGCGGAGGTCGCCGATGAGCGCTGGGGCCGCTTCGAACTGCTGGCGACGAGCACCCGCAGCGACCTGTCGGGCGATGTCTCGCTCGACATCACGCTGCGTGACGGCGACGAGCGATTCGAGGCATCAGGCCGTGGCAACGGCCCGGTCGCGGCGTTCCTCGAGATCGTCCGCGCACAGGGATTCGACGTGACGCTGTACGACTACGTCGAGCACGCCCTCAGCGCCGGTGGCGACGCTCAGGCCGCCGCGTACATCGAACTGCAGGTCGATGGCGAGCGCCTGTGGGGCGTCGGCATCGACTCGGACATCTCGACCGCATCGCTCAAAGCGATCGTGTCGGGAGTCAACCGCGCCATCCGCACGCGGCAGCGCTCCGGGGCCCTCGCGGCCGTCTGAGCGCGAACCGTCGACGGGTGCGCGCGGGTGACCCCCGCGCGCGCCCGTCGGTGTGCGCGGGCGGGCTTCAGCCCGCTCAGTGCTTGACGATCGGAATCGTCGAGGTCTCGACGGCCACCTTGCGGCGGTAGAGCGCGCGCTGTTCCGGCAGGGAGATGTCGAACATCACGGCGAGCAGCCGGATGACCGTCGTCACCACGATGCCCACGATCGCGGCGATGACCAGATCGACCCCGAGCGCGTTCGCGACAGCGAGGACGAGGCACCCGGCTCCGGCGGCGACCGCATAGAGCGAGCCGACGTGCATGATCGCCACGGGGAGGCCCATGATCATGTCGCGCAGGATGCCACCACCGACGGCCGCGCACACGCCGACGAAGACGGCCGGCACCAGGGGGAGGCCGAGCGCGAGCGCCTTGCTGGTTCCGAAGGCGCCGAACAGACCGATGACCAGGGCGTCGAGGCCGACGATGACGGCGTTGAGCCTCTGGAAGACGCCGGCGAGCAGCATCCCGAGCAGTGCCGCACCGGTGGCCGTCAGCAGGTACCAGTTGCTCTGCAGCGTGGTGGGGGTGACGTTGAGGAGCAGGTCGCGGATGAGACCGCCGCCCATGCCGACGACGACGCCGATGATCGCGACGCCGAGCAGATCGAGCCGCCGTTGGCCCCGGAAGCCCGAGGCGAAGAGCGCACCCTGTATCCCGCCGAGTCCGACGGCGGTGAGGTCCGCCCACAGCGGGATCACGAAGATCGGCTCGTCCACTCCTCCATTCTGGTCCACGCGGTGCTCGCGGCCGGACTCAGGGGATGTGCGTCCGCACCGCCGTCATGAAGCCGTCGAGGTCGTCGGCCCAGAGCCGCACGGCGCCGACCTCGTCGGCGGTGTCGCCGAGACGCACCGCCACCGGACGCTCGAGGATGACGAGGACGTTGGTCTCGTCCTGCATGCGCAGAGCGAGCGTGCGTCCGTGCGGCTCGTCGCGGATCTTCGGAGCCTTCTCGAGCACATCGCGAGACTTCTCGACACTCGCCACTGACTCCCACGGGAGGTCGATGTCGACCTCGGCGCCGGAGCGCGCCCGGATGCCTTCAGGACCGACGGCGTGCGGACGGGTGAGGAAGCCCAGCAGGAGGCCGATCATCCAGGTCACGCCCCAGATCCCCGCGACGAGGAGAGGGATGCGCACCGCCGGCCAGTCGTGGACGATCAGGTCGATGATCGGGATCTCGATCGCCGAGAGCACGATGAAGATCACCAGGATCGTGAGCACGGGGGAGTGGTAAGCGAATCCGGTGGCCCCGACGGGCACCCGCGGGCGCCGGAAGAGCCAGCGGTAGAGGCTCTTCCAGATTCCGATCTCGGCCCGCAGCGCCATCCGGGCGAGGCGCTGGGCGCGGTGCCCGAAGGACACCGGCGGGGGACTCGTCGTCTCGGTCGCACGGGGTCCGGTCATGACGGTTCGGCCTGTTCGTCCTGTCGCGCGGCGTGCTCGGCGACGAGCCGCTGCAGGGTCGTCAGCACGTGCTGCAGCGCGTCGGCGGTCACGCGCACCGTTTCGTCGTCGAGCCCGGCGACCAGGTCGCTGCCGAGCGCGTCGTGCTCGGCATCCATCGTCTCCATGATCGACAGCCCGCGCTCGGTGAGGTGGACGAGCACGGCCCGGCGATCGGTGGGATGAGCCTCGCGGCGCGCGAAGCCCGTGGCCTCGAGGGCGTCGACCAGCGTGGTGACGTTGCGCGGTGTGACGCCGATCGCCTCGGCGAGGTGTGCCTGCGTCACCGGTCCGCCCTGGTAGAGCACCCAGAGCAGGTGCGTGCGCGGCTGGGTGAGTCCCCGCCTCTCGAGCTCGCGTGCTTGATCGGCCTCCAGGACCTGCGAGAGGGCGAGAAGGGAATCCAGGATCTGCGTGCCCGACATAGTGAATAGTATACATAATGTCTACACGGCGCGGCCGTCCCCGTGAGTCTCCGCGCGCAGGGGGACTCGCCTTCCACAGGAGATTGAATCGCTCCAACGACCAGTGGAAGCGCGGTTGACCTGTTGGCGGGTCGGCCGCACGCATCACAGTCGCCGCAGCGCGATTCGCCGGCCCCGCGCGCGATCAGCTGCGCCCGGCAGCCGGGCCCGACTCAACCGAACCCGCACGGTCCGGCGCCGCCCGATCGCACCGGTACGCAGCGATAATTGACGGGTGCCCACCTACCGCGATGAAGTCGTGGTCCTTCGCACCCACAAACTGGGGGAAGCCGACAGGATCGTGACGATGCTCAGCCGCCGTCACGGCAAGCTGCGCGCGGTCGCGAAGGGCGTGCGCCGCACCTCGTCGCGCTTCGGTGCGCGGCTCGAGCCGTTCATGGTCGCGGACGTCCAGCTCTACCAGGGCCGCTCCCTCGACATCGTGCAGCAGGCCGAGTCGCTCGGCTCGTACGGTGCCGAGATCGTCGCCCACTACGACCGGTACACGTCTGCCCATGCGATGGTCGAGGCCGCCGACCGCCTCAACGAGGCCGAGGCGACGCCGCAGCAGTATCTGCTCCTCGTGGGCGGGCTTCGTGCCCTCTCTCGCGGCGAGCATGCCTCGCGCAGCGTACTGGACTCCTATCTCCTCCGTGCCATGGCGCTCTCCGGCTGGGCGCCGGGGCTCGGGGAGTGCGCCCGCTGCGGGCGCAGCGGACCACACGACACCTTCGTCGCGCAGCAGGGCGGCGTCATCTGCCGGGACTGCGCTCCGACGGGTGCGGCGCGCGTGGATGCGGCGACGGTGTCGCTGTTGCAGTCGCTCATGGCGGGGGAGTGGGATGTGGTGGATGCCGCCTCCCACGGCTCGACGGCGGCCGCCTCGGGACTGATCGCGGCTTATGCCCAGTGGCACCTCGAACGCGGCATCCGCTCCCTTTCGCATGTCTCCGCCCCGCAGGAAGGCCACCGGTGACTCCCAAGCCCTACACGCATCGCGATGCGGTGCCGTATCGCCCACTGGACTGGACCGGGGTGTACCCGCCCGAATACCCGCGCGGCGCCGTGCCCCACCATGTGGCGATCGTGATGGACGGCAACGGCCGGTGGGCAAATCGCCGTGGACTCACCCGTATCGAGGGTCACAAGGCGGGCGAGGCCGCCCTGCTCGACGTCGTCGCGGGGGCGATCCAGGCGGGGGTCAAGCACCTGTCGGTCTACGCGTTCTCGACCGAGAACTGGTCGCGCTCGCCGGAGGAGGTGCGCTTCCTGATGGGGTACAACCGCGACGTGCTGCATCGCCGCCGCGACCAGCTCAACGAGTGGGGCGTGCGCATCCAGTGGGCCGGACGCAAGCCCCGGCTCTGGTCGAGCGTGATCAAGGAGCTGCAGTTCGCGGAGCGCCTGACGGCGGGCAACGACGTGCTGACCCTCACCATGTGCGTGAACTACGGCGGCCGCATCGAGCTCGTCGACGCGATGCGCTCGATCGCCGACGACGTCGCGGCAGGCAGGCTCAAGCCGTCGGCGGTGTCGGAGAAGCTCATCCAGCGCCGCCTGTATCGTCCGGACATGCCGGATGTCGACCTCTTCCTCCGCTCGAGCGGGGAGCAGCGCACCTCGAACTTCCTGCTGTGGGAGTCTGCGTACGCCGAGTTCGTCTTCCTCGACACGCTGTGGCCGGACTTCAGCCGCGAAGACCTCTGGGATGGCATCGACGCCTACCTCGGGCGCGAGCGCCGCTTCGGCGGCGCCGTCGACACGCCGGACGCCTCGGCATCCTGACCGGCGGCGGGCTCACCCCCTGCCGGCGATCGCGCCGGCAGTCGAGCACCGGAGCGCATTCGACGGAATACAAACGACGACGTCGGCGGTTGTCCCCAGCATGACGGACGCCATCAAGATCGACGTGTGGAGCGACATCGCCTGCCCCTGGTGCTACATCGGCAAGCGCAATCTCGAGAACGGGCTGGCCGCGGCATCCGCGGATGACGACGCCCCCGCCGTGGAGGTGACGTTCCACTCGTTCGAGCTGTCGCCCGACACGCCCGTCGACTTCGAGGGCGACGAGCTCGACTTCCTCGCGAAGCACAAAGGCATGCCTCGCGAGCAGGTGCAGCAGATGCTCCAGCGCGTCACCGGCGTCGCCGCCGATGCCGGCCTCGAGTACCGCTTCGACCTCCTCAAGCACACCAACACCGTCAAGGCCCATGAACTGCTCCATTTCGCCAAGGAGCAGGGCCGCCAGCACGAGCTCGCCGAGCGGCTCATGGCCGCGTACTTCACGGAGGGTCGTCATCTCGGTCGGGAGGACGAACTCGTGGACCTCGCCACGGATGCCGGACTCGACGCCGACGCCGCGCGCGAGGCGCTGCAGAGCGGACGCTACCTCGACGCCGTCCGCGCCGATCAGGCGCAGGCCACGGCGTACGGCATCAACGGCGTGCCCTTCTTCGTGATCGACGGCAAGTACGGCGTATCGGGCGCGCAGCCCGCCGACGCGTTCGCGCAGATCGTGCGCCAAGTGTGGGCAGAGCACCGCGAGCCCGCCGGCGTCGAAGCCTGAACCTCGACAGCAACGGGCCCGCCGCGAAGCTTCGCGGCGGGCCCGTTCTCACCGGCGGAGGGGGGCGCCTCGCCTCGGTGACTGCGACGATCCCACAGGCGAGCGCCCCGTTCAGCCAAGGGACGGAATCCTGTAAGAGAATGGAGTCGTGACGACTGCCCTCGCTCCCGCGCGCACGCTGCGCATCGGGCCCATCGATCTCGATGCGCCCGTCGTGCTGGCGCCGATGGCGGGTATCACCAACACCGCGTTCCGGCGACTGTGCCGCGAGTACGGCGCCGGCCTCTACGTCAGCGAGATGATCACGACGCGCGCCCTCGTCGAGCGCAACGCCACGACGATGCGCCTCATCACGCACCACGAGTCCGAGAAGCCGCGCTCCATCCAGCTGTACGGCGTGGATCCCGCGACGACCGAGGCGGCCGTGCGCCTGCTGGTCGAGGAGGACCGCGCCGACCACATCGATCTGAATTTCGGATGCCCCGTCCCCAAGGTCACCCGCAAGGGCGGGGGAGCGGCGCTGCCGTGGAAGCTGGGCCTGTTCCGCGACATCGTCACACGCGCCGCGCGCGCGGCGGGCGACATCCCGCTGACGGTCAAGATGCGCAAAGGCATCGATGCCGACCACCTGACGTATCTCGACGCGGGTCGTATCGCGGAGGACGCCGGCGTGGCCGCCGTCGCCCTGCACGCCCGCACCGCCTCGGAGTTCTACTCGGGCAACGCCGACTGGTCGGCGATCGCCGCGCTCAAGCAGGCCGTCACGAGCGTCCCCGTCCTCGGGAACGGCGATATCTGGTCGGCCGACGACGCCGTGCGCATGATGGACGAGACAGGCTGCGACGGCGTCGTGGTCGGTCGTGGGTGCCTCGGGCGCCCGTGGCTGTTCGGCGACCTGGCCCGCGCACTCGGCGCTCCGGGCGCCGCGCCGGCCGAGCCGGTCGATGCGACCCTCGGATTCGTGGCGCGCGCCTTCCGCCGCCACGCGGAACTGCTCGTCGAGTTCTTCGAAGACGAGGGCCGTGGCTGCCGCGACGTCCGTAAGCACGTCGCCTGGTACTTCAAGGGCTACCCGGTCGGGGGCGAGCTGCGTGCGAGCCTCGCCACCGCCTCGACCCTCGCCGAGATCGACGACCTGCTGGCGACCCTCGAACTCGATGCGCCCTATCCTGGCGCCGCGGCCGAGGGTCAGCGCGGTCGCGCCGGCACCCCCAAGCGTCCCGCGCTGCCCGATGGCTGGCTGAACTCGCGCGAGCTGGGGGCCGCGGCATCCACCGCCCTCGCCGAAGCGGAACTCGACCACAGTGGCGGGTGACGTGGTCGCGGCGTCGGACCGCCCGGCGGGCTACGACGACGCCGACGCCGCCCGATTCCTCGTCGAGCACCATCGATCGCAGCGCGACGACTTCGCGCGCGACCGTGCGCGGGTGCTCCACTCCGCTGCACTGCGCCGACTCGCGGCCAAGACGCAGGTGCTCAGCCCCGCGAGTCCCGCGGACTTCGCGCGCAACCGGCTGACGCACTCGCTCGAGGTGGCACAGGTGGGTCGCGAGCTCGCGACGGCGCTAGACCTGGCGGCCGACGTCGTCGACACCGCGTGCCTCAGCCACGACCTCGGGCACCCGCCCTTCGGTCACAACGGCGAGCGGGCGCTCAACGAGTGGGCCGAGGACGTCGGCGGGTTCGAGGGCAATGCGCAGACCCTCCGCATCCTCACCCGCCTCGAGCCCAAGGTCTTCGACGCCGACGGCCGCAGTGTCGGGCTGAACCTCACGCGTGCGAGCCTCGACGCCGCCTGCAAGTACCCGTGGACCTCGGATCATCCGCTGCCCGACCCGGGCGGCCGGCTGAAGTTCGGGGTGTACCCCGAAGACGAAGCGGTCTTCCGCTGGCTGCGCGCCGATGCTCCGGGCCGGGTGCGCTGCATCGAGGCGGAGGTCATGGACCTCTCGGACGACATCGCGTACTCGGTGCACGACTTCGAGGATGCGGTCGTCAACGGCTACCTCGACCCCGAGCGTCTCGCGGATCCGCGTGAGCACGAATGGCTGCTGACGGCGATCCAGTCGTGGGTCGGCTTCGACTTCGCTCGCGACGAGCTTGAGGACGCCCTCTTCCGGCTCACGCGCATGCCGGAGTGGATCGACTCGTTCGACGGCACCCGCGCCGCTCTCGCCCGCCTGAAGAACCTGACCTCCGACCTCATCGGGCGCTTCGCACGCGCCGCGACCACCGCGACGCGCGAGTCGTACGCCACCTCGGTGCTCACCCGCTATCGCGGGCACCTCGTGGTGCCACGGATCGTCGAGGCCGAGATGGCCGTGCTCAAGGGCGTCATCGGCGCGGCGGTCGTCTCCATCGAAGGACGCAAGGAGCTCTACAAGGAGCAGCGGCGCCTGCTGAAGCGCCTCGCCACTGCACTGTGGGAGCGGCCCGACGCACTCGACCCGCTGCATGCGGAGGACTTCGCGGCGGCGGAGACGGATGCCGCGCGCCGCCGTGTCGTCGTCGACCAGGTCGCCAGCCTCACCGACCAGCTGGCGATCGCCTGGCACGGCTCGCTCGTCGGGCCGGTGGATCCGGCATCCGTCGGCGTGTGGGCGCCCGGCGCCCGGCCGATGGATGCGGCGGAGCGCGCCGCGCGCCATCCGTCCGAGGTGCGCTGATGGCGGGACGTATCCGTCAGGCGGACGTCGACGAGGTGAAGTCCCGGACGAACATCGCCGACATCATCGGAGAACGGGTCGCACTCAAGTCCGCGGGCGTCGGCTCGTTGAAGGGCCTGTGCCCGTTCCACGACGAGCGCAGCCCGAGCTTCAACGTCCGCCCGCAGGCCGGCTTCTATCACTGCTTCGGCTGCGGCGAATCGGGCGACGTCTACTCGTTCCTGCGTGCGATGGACCATGTGACGTTCACCGAGGCCGTCGAGCGCCTCGCGGGCCGCATCGGCTACTCCCTGCACTACGAAGACGGCGGCTCCGCTCCCGAGCACACCGGGCGCGCCCGGCTGTACGCCGCCAACGCCGCGGCTGCGGAGTTCTTCCGCTCTCAGCTGATGACGCCCGAGGCCGACATCGCGCGCCGCTTCCTGGGCCAACGCGGGTTCGACGCCGGCGCGGCCGGCCACTTCGGCGTGGGATACGCCCCCAAGGGATGGTCGGGCATGCACTCCGCCCTCCGTGCGCAGGGTTACACCGACGAGGAGCTCTCGTCGGCGGGCCTCGTGTCGCAGGGCCAGCGCGGCGTCTACGACCGCTTCCGCGGGCGGGTGGTGTGGCCGATCAGGGACGTCACCGGCCAGGTGCTCGGCTTCGGCGCGCGCCGGCTCCACGACGATGACAACGGGCCCAAGTACCTCAACACGCCCGAGACCACCATCTACAAGAAGGCCCAGGTGCTCTACGGCCTCGACCTCGCCAAACGCGAGGTCTCGCGTCAGCACCGCGTCGTCGTCGTCGAGGGGTACACCGACGTGATGGCGTGCCATCTGGCCGGCATCACGACGGCGATCGCCACCTGCGGCACCGCGTTCGGCTCCGACCACATCACCGTGCTGCGGCGGGTCATGGGCGACGACTCCACGGCCGGTGAGGTGGTCTTCACCTTCGATCCGGATGCTGCGGGCCAGAAGGCGGCGCTGCGCGCGTTCGCCGACGCCAAGCGGTTCAACGCCCAGACGTATGTCGCGACCGGCCCGGAAGGGCTCGACCCCTGCGATCTGCGCCTCGCGCGGGGGGACGGCGCCGTGCGCGCCCTGCTCGAGACCAAGGTGCCGATGGTGGAGTTCGTGCTCGACCAGCGCATCTCGGGGTACGACCTCGCCAGCGTGGAGGGACGCGTCGGCGCGCTGCGTACCGCGGCTCCCGTGGTCGCCGAGCTGCGCGACCCGCTGCTGCAGCCCGAGTACGTACGGGTGCTCGCCCGCCGGCTCGGCATGGATACCGAAGACGTGCGCCGCGAGGTCGAACGCGCGGGCCGCACCACCACCACCAGCGGTCGCCGCGAGGGCTCCCCGGTAGCCGAGGCCGTCGCTCCCGACGCCGAGGGGGCGCTGCGCGTCACGCTCGCGACGCTGCCGCGCACGCCCGGGGTGGCGATCGAGCGCGACGCCCTGATGGGGGTGCTGCAGTTCGGCCACCGCATGGACCCGGCGCTCGTGGCGCGCGCCCTCGAGCTGCCCTTCCGTCATCCGGCGCTCGATGCCGTCCGCGTCGCCGTGCGCGACGTCTCGAGCATGCAGCGCCCCGGCTGGGCAGTGGATGCCGTCGCCACCGTCCGCGAGCCCTACCGCGCGCTCGCCGCCGAGCTTCTCGCCGGTGACTTCCCGGCGCTGAGCGACGAGGCCGCCGTGTCGTCAGCGAGCGATCTCGCGCGGCGACTCGTGATGCGCGGCCTCGACCGCGAGAAGTCCGAGCTGCTGGGCGCCATCCAGCGGGTCCCCGCCGACTCGGAAGAGGGACGCCGCATCCGGCTGCGACTGCGCGAACTCGACGCGACCCGTCAGGCCATCGCGGACGAGGCGTCCTGATCCCGCCGCGCCTGCTGGCGCCGCGGACCGCCGCGCGGCAGGATATGAGGATGGCTCGCCGAAGAGACGCGGATGTCGCGATCGACTGCTCCGATCTATCGATCGCCCGCCGTGCGGGCCGTGGGGGCGCGTCCCAGCGCGTGGTGGACGGCGTTTCGTTCCGCCTGGACCACGGTGGCATCCTGGCGCTGATGGGGCCGACCGGTTCCGGCAAATCGTCGCTCGCCGCCGTGCTGGCCGGTGCCGATGAGGCGGGGCTCACCGTGGTGGGCGGGCGGGGCCTCGTCGAGGGCATCCCGGTGCGCCGTCCGGGCCGCGCCCACCGCCAGCTCACCTACTACGCCGGTTATCTGCCGCAGTCGGCGGGTGCCCGGCTCCCGGCACGTCTCACCGTCGCAGAGGTGATCGGCGAGCCGATCACCAGCCGCGATCGCCGCGTGAGTCCCCGCGCGCTGGCCGTCCGGGTGGCATCCCTCCTCGACGAGTTGATGCTGCCGCTTGGAGCGGCAGCCAAGTACCCGTACGAACTCAGCGCGGGCATGCGCCAGCGAGTCGCGCTGGCGCGCTCACTCGTTCTCCAGCCGCGCGTGCTCATCGCAGACGAGCTGTTCGCGAACATGGACGTCGAGGTGCGTAAGGCGGCGCGTGCGGCGGTCCTGCGCCGTCGCAAGGAGCTGAACATGGCCACGCTCATCGTGACCAACGAGCGGGACGTCGTGAACGAACTGGATGCCGATGTGCTCGTGCTCCGCGCCGGGCACGCGGTCGCATTCGGACATGGCACGCAGGACCTGCTCTGGACGCCCAGCGGCGAGGCCGACAGACGTCTCGTGAGCTCCTGACGGGGTGGCTGTGGTCGTCAGCACGGCCCGGGCTTTGCTAGTATGGTCTGGTTGCCCGCGCGAGAGCGCGGACCATTCCTCCATAGCTCAATTGGCAGAGCAATCGGCTGTTAACCGATAGGTTCTTGGTTCGAGTCCAAGTGGGGGAGCGAAGGCCTCGGGGCTCCACCCCCGAGGCTTTCTTCGTCTTCGGGATCGGATCGAGGTGGGAACATGGCGGCTCGCGCGAAGCCCTCGCCGCTGCTCCAGGTCGAAGGCGGCGTTCCGGCGCCGGCCCCGATCTACCGGTCCGCGCCACTGCTCGGTGCGCTCGCCCTGTTCGCGGGGGCGCTCGTGTGGGTGGGTCTGGCCGTGCTCTTCGGCGGAGAACCATGGATGTTTCCCGTCGCCGCGCCGGCGCCTTGGCTGTTCCTCGCGCTCGTCCCGTCGATCGCGGCGATCCTGCTCGCTCTGCGCGGCGTCGCCGTGTGGTCGCTGGCGTCGGCGATCGTGAGCTGCTGGCTCGTGCCGACGGGACTCGCGACGGTGCTCGTCGTGCTGGTGTCCCTGTGGACCGTTCGCCGCATCCGCAGCCAGTGGGCCGCCCACGACCTCGACACCGTCATCGCCACCGCCGCTGCCCACGGTCTTCCTGTCCTCGTGGTGCAGCACGTCGCGGGGAAGGCCGGAGCACGCAAGACCACGGACACCACGCAAGTCCAGGTCCGCGACGTCGACACCGGCGAGCTGACCACGGCGCGCGTGTGGGGACCGATGCGCACCGGCACGACGCTCGTACGACAGGGTATGAACGTCATCGCACAGGCGCCACCAGGTGCCGACGCCGAGCTGCGTCGATGGGTGGAGCGTCAGAACCGCCGCAGCGACGCGTGACCTGGAAGGATCAGGCGTCGATGTCGTCGACGCCCGGCATCCAGGAGCTCCCCGGCCGGCCCCAACCGCGCTTGCGGGCGATCTTCTGCACGGTCTTCCAGTCCCCGTCGTCGAGGCGGTCGACGTAGAGGATGCCGTCGAGGTGGTCGAACTCGTGTTGCATGATGCGGGCCCGCCAGCCGTCGACCTGGATGCTCACGGGTGCGCCGTCGAGGTCGGTCCCGGTCACGAGCACTTCCTCCGAGCGGCGCAGCGGGAACCGCTCGCCTGGGAACGACAGACAGCCCTCGGACTCCTCGTCCGGGTCCGGAGCTCCGGGTTCGAGCGGCCGCATCCACAGTTCGGGGTTGATGACCACGCCCCGCCAGGGCTCGCCGTTCTCGTCGTCGGCATAGGTGTACGTGTAGATGCGCAGCGGCACGCCGACCTGAGGGGCCGCGAGGCCCACGCCGGGTGCGGCATCCATCGTCTCGAACATGTCGGCGACCAGTGCGCGGATCTCGTCCGTGATCTCTTCGACAGCGGACGCGGGGGAGTGCAGGACGGGATCGCCCATGATGCGAATCGGGAGAACAGCCACGCCTTGAGCCTATCGACCGGTGCCTGCGACTAGTGTCGATACGTGGTCTGGACTGCGGTGGAACTCGAGGACGTCGGCGATCAGCTCGTCGGCGCTTTCCAGAACCCCGGCATCCTGATCGGCATCCCGCTGGCCCTGCTGGGTGCGGTGTTCATGTCGTTCGGCGCCCAGTACCAGCACCGCGGCGTCACGAAGGTGGAGCGCCTCAGCGGCGGACACTCCAGTCAGGGCCTGGGACCCAGCCATCTGCTGAAGCTGCTGGCCCGGCCCTCGTGGGTGATCGGCACCGTGATGCTCGGCCTGGCGATCGTCTGCCAGCTCTCGGCCCTCTTCTTCGCACCGCTCATCGTCGTCCAGCCGCTCGGCGCGGTCGCGCTCGTGATCACCACGCTGCTGAACGCTCAGATCAGCGGCCACAAGCCGACCAAGCGCTCGCTCATCGCGATCGCGGCGTGCGTCGGCGGCATCTTCGTCTTCGTGACTGTCGCCGCCCTGTTCGCGACCGAGAAGCCGGTCTCGAATGGGCAGCTGATCACCATCCTCGTGCTGCTGCTGGTCGTCACCCTGGTGTTCGCGGGACTGTGGATCTGGCTGCGCAAGCGCATGGGTGCCCTGTTCTACATCACCGCCGCGGGCGTCATCTACGGTTTCGTCGCGACGCTGGCCAAGGTCGTCATCGAGCGCGTGAAGGTCGGCGAGTTCAACTGGCTCACCTTCCTGTGCCTGGCAGCCCTCATCGTCGGAGCCATCGTCGGCGCCTACTTCGTGCAGAGCGCCTACGCCTCCGGCCCGCCGGACCTCGTCGTCGCCGGGCTCACGGTCATCGATCCGATCGTCGCGATCATCATCGGCCTGACGGTGCTCCAAGAGGCCGCAGGCGCTCCGCTGTGGGTCTACATCACGTTCGCCGTCGTGGGCGCTGTCGCCGTGTGGGGAGTGTTCCAGCTCGCGCGACATCATCCGCAGGTGCTCAGCGAGAGCCAGGGGCTTCCGATCTCTCGGGGGAGCAACGGGGGAGCAACGGATGCCGCGCACCCGCGCACCGGATCGGTCAAGGTCACCGAGGCGGTGGCGAAGGTGTGGCCCGAGCCGCCCGTGAAGGACCGCCTCGACGATCCCGACAAGCGCTGACGCACGCGCACGACCCCCGGACGGACCGGTAGGCTCGTCTGCGCACTCCGTGCCGCGGGGCGGTGGCCAAGCTGGTCAAGGCAGCGGGCTCATAACCCGACGATCGTGGGTTCAAGTCCCACCCGCCCTACGGATTGTGGACCGCCGCTGCCCGAAGGGTTGCGGCGGTCCACACCTCGTCTGACGGGTCTCGCCTGCGGGGAAGCTGCCCTCTCGACCCCAGAGTGAGAGGGCAGCCGCCGGCACGAGGCCGGCTGTTCCCCAGGTTGGCATTCGCGTGCCGCGCATCACGATGTCGTGTGGATGGAGCAGGAAATAGACCCTTGACCGAGGCCACCCTCGGGGGCTAAGCGACTGCGATCAGCCGTTGTCCGGAGGGCTGCGGTGGTCTCATCTCTCGTGTCGTCAGCGGCGCGCATCACCCTGCTGGCGGCCGGCGGCGGCGGCCCCGGCTGACGGTACGCCGGCGAGTCGCAACGGGCCGCTTCCGCCAGAGGCGGGGGCAATTCGTTCGCACCCCTTACTTTCGGAGGGAGAGCCCTGTCGGGGCAGCGGTCGTTGCGTGTAGCGTCAGCGGCAGCAAATGTCCCTTGCGCCTTGGAGGCGAACAATGAAGTTCTTGCAGAGGCTCGGACGATCGATCATGCTGCCGGTGGCTGTGCTGCCGGTCGCCGCGATCCTGTCGGGCATCTCGTACTGGATCAGCAACGGCGGGAAGAGCCCCAACCTCGTCTCGGCGTTCCTTGGCGCCGCCGGCGGGTCGCTGCTCGACAACATGGCGCTGCTGTTCGCCGTGGGCATCGCGCTCGGCATGGCGAACAAATCCGATGGCACCTCGGCGCTGGCGGGTCTCGTATCGTGGCTCGTCGTCACCACGCTGCTCAAGCCGGAGACGGTCGCCCTCTACACCGGCGTCGCTGACGTCAACGAAGTCGATCCCGCATTCCTGAAGGTGCAGAACGTGTTCGTCGGCATCATCTGCGGACTCATCGGCGCGTACTGCTACAACAAGTTCAAAGACACCAGGCTTCCCGACGCACTGTCGTTCTTCTCGGGCAAGCGTTCGGTGGCGATCGTCACGGCGGGCGCCTCTCTCGTGGTCGCCGTCGCGCTGTTCTTCGTGTGGCCATGGGTCTACGGCGGCCTCGTCACGTTCGGCGAGTGGATCGTCACCCTCGGACCGTTCGGCACCGGCATCTACGGCTTCCTCAATCGGCTGCTCATCCCTGTCGGACTCCACCACGCCCTGAACTCCGTCTTCTGGTTCGACGTGGCCGGCATCAACGATCTCAACAACTTCCTCTCCGGCGAAGGCACCTACGGAGTCACCGGCCAGTACATGACCGGGTTCTTCCCCATCATGATGTTCGGTCTGCCCGGTGCGGCCCTCGCGATGTATCTCACGGCGAAGACCACGCGCAAGAAGCTCGCCTACGGCATCCTGCTCGGCGGCGCGATCTCGTCGTTCTTCGTCGGCGTGACCGAGCCGCTCGAGTTCGCCTTCATGTTCCTGGCGCCCGTGCTGTACCTGGTGCACGCGATCTTCACCGGCATCTCGATGGCGATCAGCCAGATCCTGCCGGTGCGCATGGGATTCGGCTTCTCGGGCGGCTTCATCGACCTCGTCCTCAACTGGATGAACCCGATGGCGCAGAACCCCTGGCTCATCCCCGTCATGGGAGTGTTCTGGTTCTTCATCTACTTCGTCGTGTTCTACTTCATCATCAAGCGGTTCAACCTGAAGACTCCCGGTCGCGAGGACGACGACATCCTCGCGGACGACACCGAGTACGACACGCGGTCGGCCGACGACAAGTACCTGGTCACCGGCAGCCGTTTCATCGATGCGCTCGGCGGGAAGGCGAACATCCTCGAACTCGAGAACTGCGCCACGCGCTTGCGAATGGAGATCGACGACCCGAGCAAGGTCGACGAGACTGCGCTGAAGCGTGCGGGGGCTGCGGGCACGATGAAGCCCGGCGGCAAGTCCGTCCAGGTCATCTACGGCACCAACGTCCAGTTCGTGAAGGACGCCATGGAGCAGATCATCTCCGGCCAGGCAGCGGCACCCACGGGCGCCGCACCCGAGCCTGCGGTGGCTCCGGCGGTCGGCGGAGCCACGGTGCTGACCGATGCACCCACGACCACCGCCGTGAGGCTTCGGCAGCCCCTGGAAGGAACTGTCGTGCCGCTGTCGGCGGTGCCAGACCCGACCTTCGCGCAGGGGATCATGGGTCCGGGCGTCGCGATCGAGCCGACCGGCGACACGGTGGTCGCCCCCGCAGACGGCACCATCGGCGCGACGTTCGACAGCAGCCATGCCGTCGCGCTCGTGCTCGACGACGGCACCGAGCTGCTGATCCACGTCGGCATCGACACCGTGGAGATGAAGGGCGACGGCTTCCAGACCCTCGTCGAGAAGGGTCAGAAGGTCACGGCCGGAACACCCCTGCTCCGCTTCGACCTGGCGAGGATCCAGGCGGCGGGCCACCCCTCGATCACGCCGGTGATCGTGCTGAACAACGAGAACGCAGCCGTCACGTTCGAGTGACGCCCTGCGGGGCCCACGATGAGGGGGACGGATGCCTCGAGCCGAGGCATCCGTCCCTTCTCACATCGCGCTGCCGATGTACGAGTACTTGACGAACACCTCGGCGGCGAGACCGGCCTCCTCCAGGACTCCCTGGACGGCGCTCAGCATGTAACTGGAGTCCCAGCCCATGTACAGCGAGTGGCCGTCGTCGAGACGATCCCATTGGCCGTTCCACGATTGCGCGGTGTACACCGGGCCGCCGCGGCGCGCGCTGTAGGCGACCACGGCTTCGCGGGAGTCGGCCCACAACCGCTTGAATACACGGTTGAAGAGATACTTCACGTCGGGCACCTCCCAGTGCTCGCCGCAGTACTCCACATACGACCACTCGCGGTGCCATCCCGGCGGCCAGCCGCGCCGGCGGACGGCATCGAGGATCGGGGTGAGCCCGTCGTCATCGATCGCCGTACCGCCCGGACGCTTCCACACCTCGACGAATCGCTGCGTCAGCTGCGTCGACCGCTGGGCGATCGCCGCGGTTCCCCAGCCGGGCAGTTCGGCCAGCGCCGACGTCGCCGCGACCGCGCTGCGGGCGTAGAGCGCCTGCTTCTCGGGGAACGACCGATCCAGCGCGCGCAGCGCGAGGTCCTCTTCCAGGATGGTGAGGTTGCCGATGGTGTTCGCCAGCGCGCGATGGCTGTTCTGCTCGTCGTCGCTGTACGACGCCCATTCCCGCACTCCGTCGCCCGACCACGCGTCGCCGGGCGCCACCGGGAAGATGTGCTCGACGTCGAGGCCGGCCGCGCCGTCCACACCGGCGATGCGTCTCAGCACATACGCCGGGTGCGGGAGCTCGGAGTACTTCAGCGCGACCGCGATGCGCTCGTCGGAGGGCGTGATGCGCGAGATCGCCGAGACCAGCGCTTCCCGCCCGTCGTCGCGCGCCCGACAGAGCCGCGCGACCAGGCGCTCGACACCGGTGCCCACCACAGATCGGCGCACGAGGAGCGACTGCACCATCTCGAGCGTCTCGATCAGCTCGTCCCGCGCGATGAGCTCCTGCTCGAAATCGCGGTACGCGCGCATGACGAGCGGGTACATGCCGGTGCCGAACGTGTGCAGGTACGACAGGTGGCGCGTGATCTCGGCATCCGGAGCCTCACCGGGATGCAGCAGCACCCGGTACACGCGGGACAGCTCGCGCCATTCGCCGGCGTGGCGCACGAGGTCTGCGAACTCGAGCCGAGGGAACTCGTGCCTAAACGCCTCATACACGCCCCGCCCGCCGACCACGGTGACCTCGCGGCCCGTGGTCATCACGAGGTACTGCCGCCAGAACTCCGCGATCGCGTCGCCCGTGTTCTGCTCGATCACCTGCCAGTACTCTGCCTCGATCTCACGCTGCTCGGCGTGGTTCAGACCCATCAGCACGTAGTTGTGGATCAGCTCGTGATCGCGCAGCGGCTCGCCCGTCGAATTGAGGCTCTCGAAGATCTGCTGCGCGTTGGCGCCCGCGCCGAGGGTGATCGCCACGTGCTCGAGCTTCTGCAGCCCCCGCCAGATGCGGGGAGCCTCATCGAGACTGATCTGGCTGCGGAAGAACGCGTAGTTGTCGTCGAATCGCGAGTCCCGCTGCTCACCCGCGGGAAGCGGGAGGTCGAGCACCACCCTCTCGAACACCGAGGCCCACGCGCGATGCGGCCGCAGCTTGGTGCGCATCGCGTCGCCGGAGTGCACGAGCACGCGCTGCAGCCGATCGGCGAGGTCGGGGTCGGCCTCGCGAACAGTGTGGTGCAGTGCCGCGACCAGCAGCATGAGCGTCGTCGTGCGCTGCTGGCCGTCGATCAGCACCAGCTCGGCATCCTCTCCGTCACCGCTCGCCGATGAGAGGATCGACCCGATGAAGTGCATGTGGCGATCGTCGAGGTCGGCCACCGCCCGGATGTCGGCGAGGAGTTGCTCGCATCCCCCGATGTCCCATCGATACTGGCGCTGGTACACCGGCACGACGATCGTGCGGTCCGCGGCCGAGAGCCATCCGATGGTGTTGACAGCAGTGGCGTCGACATTCGTGGCAGTGACCATGGCCTGTCCATTCTAAAGGCGGTGCACGTGGCGAGCCCGGCTCCGCGGTCGGGCCGTCCGCATTACGGCGCGGTCCTCCGGGCCCTCCGAGCCCCCGAGGTAGGCTTGCCTAAGTTGAGCCTGTTAAAACGTGCTGGCTCACTGACCGAAAGGCATGATTCGTCATGGGTTACATCAAGTCCGCCGCTCTCGATGAGACCGGCTTCGTGGTTCTCGACTCCTACGACCGGGAGCTCGACCCGAAGGAGTGGCTCTCCATCGAGTACGTCGACTGGAAGTCGTCGGGTGACACCCGTTTCGCTCCGCTGGCCTCCGCCAAGGGTGAGATCGAGTGCAACGGCTTCTGGAATCACACGCCCCCGCGCACCGACAAGGATGGGGTCTGGATCCCCTCGCAGGTCGAGAAGGCACCGGACATGACGCGTCGCGCGCAGGAGCCCGGCGCCAACGTCGGCCGCTGCCGCGTCATCGAGCTGCAGCCGAACACGTACGCCGACGCGCTGTACAACCTCCACCAGGACGACAACAACCGTCTCAACCCCGACGGCACCGGCTGGGTCGTGCGTGGGTTCTTCAACCTCACCGACGACAAGACGAGCTACTTCGTCCTGCGGGAGAACCGCACCGACCCCAGCATCGAGTACCGCGTCGCGCTGCCGGCCGGTGCTCAGCTCATCGTCGACACGCAGCGCCTCTGGCACGCCGTCCACCACAACGGCGACGAGGCCCGCTACTGCCTCATCACGTCGTGGGAGTCCGGCCCCGAACTCGACGCCTACATCGAGAAGTACCACGGCAAGCCGACGACGGACTACGTCGATGTCCCGCAGGACGTGCTCGACGCCGGTCAGGCCGAGCAGGCGCGCCGTGACGCCGCCCGCGCCGCGTACTACGCCGCCAAGGGCAAGGCCGAGGTCCAGGCGATGAGCGAGGCCTGAGCCCCCGCTCATCCCGCACAGAGAGGGCGGGGAAATCACACTCTTGTGATTTCCCCGCCCTCTCGGCGATAATGGCGGCAGCACAACCGAATAACACGCTATGAACGCCGTCGCAGGTCGTAGGGGAAGACGCACCTGACGAACGGAGAGATCATGGCGACACACAAAGCACGCGGGGTGATCTTCATCCACTCCGCGCCACGGGCGTTGTGCCCTCATCTGGAGTGGGCAGTCGGTCGAGCGTTGGGTCGGGCAGTGAGCTTCGACTGGGCCGATCAGCCCGTCCTCGGCGGCAGCCGCCGTGCCGAGTTCTACTGGGAGGGCGCTGCCGGCACCGGCTCGGCCCTCGCTACCGCGATCCGCGGGTGGGAGCACCTGCGCTTCGAGGTCACCGAGGACCCCACGCCGCGCAGTGACGGCGGCCGCTGGCTGCACACGCCGGGTCTCGGCATCCACTATGCCCAGACCGATACCGCCGGCAATGTCGTCATCGGCGAGGACCGCATCCGCTACGCGATGGAACTCGCCGGCGGCGATGCCTTCGAACTGCGGCGCGAGCTCGACGTCGCGCTCGGTGCGGCCTGGGACGAAGAGCTCGAACCGTTCCGCCACGCGAGCGACGACGCGCCCGTCGTCTGGCTGCACAAGGTCGGCTGAGGTCGGCTCCCGCGGAGCGCACAGACGCAGGCGGTGCGAGGCGCCACTACCGAGGCTCGGAGCCAAGAATCCCGGGCAGCGGGACCGCGAACCATCGCCTGACACGACAGACGCCCCCGGCGGTCCCAGCGCTTGTCGCAGGGTGCCGGGGGCGTCTTTCGCCGTGCTGCGTCAGACGGACGCGAACGCGGCGACCGCGTTGTGGCCGCCGAAGCCGAAGGAATTGCTGATCGCGAGGTGTTCGCCGTCTCCGAGTGGAGTCGGGGTGCCCGAGATGCGGAACGGCACCTCGGGGTCCTGCGTCGTCAGGTTGATCGTCGGGGGAGCGACCCGCTCCTTCAGCGCCAGGACGGTGAAGATCGCCTCGAGCGCGCCGGTGCCGCCGAGGAGGTGGCCAGTGGACGCCTTCGTGGCCGACACCGGGATCTCGTCGATCCGGTCGCCGAACACGGATCGCAGAGCGGTGTACTCATTGGGGTCGCCGACCGGCGTCGAGGTGGCGTGGGCGTTGATGTGGCCGACGTCATCGGGTGAGGCATCCGCCATGTCGAGTGCGAGCCGCACCGCGCGCGACGCGCCGAGGCCCTCGGGGTCGTTCGCCGTGATGTGGTAGGAGTCGGCGGTGACGCCGCCGCCCACGACGGCCGCATAGATCTTCGCGCCGCGCGCGCGGGCATGCTCTTCGGTCTCGAGGATGAGCACCGCGGCGCCTTCGCCCATGACGAAGCCGTCGCGGTCGATGCTGCACGGTCGAGACGCCGTCGCGGGGTCGTCGTTGCGACGCGAGAGCGCCTGCATGGACGAGAACGCAGCGATCGTGACGGGGTGGATGACCGACTCGGTGCCGCCCGCGATCACGACGTCGGCGTAGCCGGCGCGGATGTGCTCGATGGCGTTGACGATGGACTCGGTGCTCGACGCGCACGCACTCGCGACGGTGCGGGCATAGGCGCGCGCGTTGAAGTGGAGGGAGAGGTTGCCGGCCGCGGCGTTCGGCATGAGCATCGGCACCGTCATCGGAAGCACTCGACGCGGACCCTTCTCGCGCAGCGTGTCCCAGCCGTCGAGGAGCGTGTGAAGGCCGCCGATGCCGGTCGCGAAGTCGACGCCGAGGCGTTCCGGTTCGACCTCAGGGCTGCCGGCGTCCGCCCAGGCCTCCAGCGCAGCGACGAGCGCGAACTGCGAGGACGGGTCGAGACGCTTGGCGATGGGACGCTCGAGCACGGTCTCGGGCCGCACCTTGGCCTCGGCGGCGAAGGTGACCGGCAACTGGTACTTCTCGACCCAGTCGTACTCGAGGGTACGGGTGCCGGAGACGCCTTCCAGGAGCGCGGACCAGCTCTCGGGGGCCGTGCCGCCCAGCGGCGAGGTTGCGCCGATGCCGGTCACGACGATGCGGGAGTTGCTCATGTCGTTCTAGATCCTCAAGGATGCGCCGGTGGGGGCCGAGGCCCCCACCGGAGGGTTTACGCCTGGTTCGACGTGATGAAGGTGACGGCGTCGCCGACGGTCTTGAGGTTCTTGACCTCGTCGTCGGGGATGGTGACGCCGAACTTCTCCTCGGCGTTGACGACGATCGTCATCATCGAGATCGAGTCGATGTCGAGGTCGTCGGTGAACGACTTCTCGAGGGCGACCTCGTCGGCCGAGATGCCGGTCTCGTCGGTGATGAGCTCCGCGAGTCCGGCGAGGACCTCGTCGTTGGTGAATGCCATGGGGTTCTCCTGTTTTCTAGGGGTTTGCGGGGGCCCGAACGGGCCGTCTCAGTCTAGGGTCGTGCTCCGCCGGGTCAGGGGAGCACGACCACCTGCGCGCCGAACACGAGGCCGGCGCCGAAGCCGATCTGCAGCGCGAGACCGCCGCTGAGCTCGGGGTGCTCCTCGAGCAGGCGGTGCGTCGCCAGCGGGATGGAGGCGGCGGACGTGTTGCCGGTGGTCTCGATGTCGCGGCCGATCAGGACGGTGTCGGGAAGCTTCAGCTGCTTGGCGAACTCGTCGATGATGCGCATGTTGGCCTGGTGCGGCACGAAGGCGGCGAGATCGGATGCCTCGATCCCGGCGGCCTCGAGCGCCTGGCGCGCGACCTTCACCATCTCCCACACGGCCCAGCGGAAGACCGTGGGGCCTTCCTGCCGCAGCGTCGGCCAGGGCGCCTTGCCGTCGCGGAAGTCGGTGAGCGTGTGGTTCATGCCCACGGCGTCGGCCTTGGAACCATCCGAGCCCCACACCGTGGGGCCGATGCCGGGAGCCTCGCTGGGGCCGATCACTGCCGCGCCGGCGCCGTCGCCGAGCAGGAACGAGATGCTCCGGTCCGTCGGGTCGACGACATCGCTGAGCTTCTCAGTGCCGATGACCACGGCGTAGTGCGCCGCACCGGCGCGGATGAGGGCGTCCGCCTGGGCGACACCGTACGCGAAGCCTGCGCACGCGGCGTTGAGATCGTAGGCGGCGGCGGGATTCGCACCCACACGCTCAGCCACGATGGCCGACACCGACGGGGTCTGCTTCGGGTTGCTGATGGTGGCCACGATCACCGCGTCGACCTGCGACGGGTCGACGCCGGAGCGCTCGATCGCCTCACGGGCGGCATCCGTCGCCAGATCGATCGCATCGGTCTCGGGCACCGCGCGCGCCCGCGTCACGATGCCGGTGCGCTGGCGGATCCACTCATCACTGGAGTCGATCGGGCCGATCAGGTCGTCGTTCGGCACGGCGATCTCGCCACGGGCGGCGCCGTACGCGTAGATGCGCGTGTGGGCCGCACCGGTGGGCTGGACGAGGATGGGGGTCATTCGGATACTCCGGTCATGCGTCGACCGCCACGAGAGCGGTGGCGGCCTCCAGGTCGGCGGGCGTCTTGACGGCGACGGCCGGGACTCCGCGCAGCGCGCGCTTGGCCAGCCCGACGAGCGTCCCCGCCGGGGACAGCTCCACGATGCCCGACACGCCGGCGGCGGCGAAAGACGCCATGCACAGGTCCCAGCGCACGGGCGAGGCGACCTGGTCCACGAGCAGGTCGACGAACGCGCGGCCGGACGTGACGGCTGAGCCGTCGCGGTTGGTCCACAGCAGCACCGAGGGATCGGGTGCCGCGACCTCGGCCGCCGCGGCGCGGAGGGTCTCGACGGCCGGCGCCATGTAGCGGGTGTGGAAGGCTCCGGCGACCTGCAGCGGGATGACGCGGGTGCCTGCGACCGGCTCCGCAGCCAGCGCCTGGAGCGCGTCGAGTGCGCCGGCGACGACGAGCTGCCCGCCGCCGTTGTAGTTGGCCGGAGCGAGATCGAGCTCATCGAGACGGGTGAGGACGGATGCCTCGTCCCCGCCGATCACGGCGCTCATCCCGGTCGCGACGACACCGGCGGCCTCGGCCATCGCGCGACCGCGGATGCCCACGAGCGTCAGGGCGGCCTGCTCGGTCAGGACGCCGGCCGCGGCGGCCGCCGCGAACTCGCCGACGGAATGGCCGGCGACGCCGTCGATGCGCTCACGGTCCGGCAGCGCGTTCCACGACAGCAGGCTGGCGGCGACGATGAGCGGCTGCGCCACCTGCGTGTCGCGGATGCGGTCGGCATCCCACTCCGTGCCGGCGGCGACCAGGTCGACGCCGGACCACTCCGAATACCGGGCGAGCCGATCGGCTGCGCCGTCCATCTCGAGCCAGGGTGCCAGGAAGCCGGGGGACTGGGAGCCCTGCCCCGGGAAGACCGCGATTCTCACCGTTCCATCCTGTCAAGGATCCGGGGGGCCGTTCTGGCGACACCGTCACAAGAATGACGAGCACCTTTGTGCGTGGTCAACACTTCGGGCCGGTGCCGACGTCAGACCGCGGCGCGTCGAGGCGCCGGCGCGCGCCGGCGGGCGGCATCCGTTCCGATGGATCCGAGGATGAGCGCCGTCTGCAGGATGAGGGCTTCTCGCGGCCCGGTGGCATCCCAGCCGATCACCTCAGAGACGCGCTTGAGGCGATACCGCACCGTGTTCGGATGCACGAAGAGCTCGCGCGCGGTCGCCTCGAGAGAGCGCCCGTTGTCGAGATAGGCCCACAGCGTCGCCACCAGGTCGGCGCTGTGCGCCTGGAGGGGACGGTAGATGCGGTCGACAAGCGTGAGCTTCGCGAGGGGATCGCCGGCGAGGGCCCGCTCGGGCAGCAGGTCGTCCGCCTCGACCGGGCGCGGCGCATGGCGCCACGCCCTCGCCACCGCGAAGCCGGCCAGCGCCGCGCGCGCGCTCTGGCTCGCGTCGACGAGCGCGGGCACCGTCGGACCGAGGACCAGGTATCCGGTGCCGAACCCGGGTTCGAGCCGTCGTGCGATCTCGGCGAACGGAAGGTCGGTCACGGCGTCATCCGCGACCGCCGACGGCTCGGCGCGACCCAGGACGAGCACAAGACGTGAGCCCTGCACGCCGATCAGCACATCGACACCCAGCTTGCGTGCCGTGCGACGCAGCTGGTCGACGTCGAACTGGGGCGGAGTCGTGCCCACCAGCACCGCGACCTCGCCGTGACCGTGCCAGCCGAGCGCCGCGATGCGGCTCGGCAGCTCCTCGTCGGCTTCGCCGGTCAGGATGGAATCCACCACCAGCGCCTCGAGCCGGGCGTCCCACAGTCCGCGGGCCTCCGCCGCGCGGGCGTAGACGTCAGCCGCTGCGAAGGCCACCTCGCGGGAGTAGAGCAGGATCGCCTCGCGCAGGTGCTCGCCCTTGCCGGCGACCCGCTCCTCCGTCACCTCGACCGTCACCCGGATCAGCTGCAGCGTCTGCGTCAGACTGACGCTGCGCAGCAGTTCGCGAGGGGCGGCCGCGAAGATGTCCGCGGCGATCCATGGCGTCGAGGCGGGATCGTCGTACCACTGGATGAAAGACGTGATGCCGGCCTGCGCCACCAGCCCGACGGCGGAGCGTCGGGCCGGTGGCATCTCGGCGTACCAGGGCAGTGTGTCGTCCAGGCGTTTGATGGTCACGGTCGCCAGATCGCCCGAGATGCGTCGCAGCCAGGCGAGCGTCTCGACCTTGTCCATCACCTCGGCGGACTTGCCCATCGGCGGGTCAGCTCTCGCCGCCCGCGTTCCCGCTCGTGCCGGCCGTCACATCGTGCAGACGGTACTTCTCGATCGCCTGCGCGGCGAGGCTGCGGTCGACCGCTCCCTCTTCGGCAAGCGCCTGCAGCGTGCGGACGACGACCGAAGGTCCGTCGATCTTGAAGAACCGACGAGCGGCGGCGCGGGTGTCGGAGAAACCGAACCCGTCGGCACCGAGCGTCGCGAACCGGTTGGGCACCCAGGGCCGGATCTGGTCCTGCACCGCGTGCATGAAGTCGCTGACGGCGACGACGGGGCCCGCGGCATCCTTCAGCTTCTCGGTGAGGTACGCGGTGTGCGGCTCCTCGTCGGGGTGGAGGAAGTTGTGCTCGTCGGCGGCGAGGCCGTCGCGGCGCAGCTCGCTCCACGAGGTGACCGACCAGACATCCGCCTGCACACCCCAGTCGTCACGCAGCAGCTGCTGCGCTTCGAGCGCCCACGGCACGCCGACACCCGACGCCATGAGCTGAGCCCGTGGGCCTTCGCCCTCACCCGTCGAGATGCGGTGGATGCCGCGCACGATGCCGTCGACGTCCACGCCCTCCGGCTCCGCCGGCTGCACCAGCGGCTCGTTGTACACCGTGAGGTAGTACATGACGTTGGGGTCGGGGTGGTTGCCGCCGTACATCCGCTCGATGCCCGAGCGGACGATGTGCGCGATCTCGTAGCCGTAGGCCGGGTCGTACGACAGCGTCGCCGGGTTGGTGGAGGCGAGCAGGAGCGAGTGGCCGTCGGCGTGCTGCAGTCCTTCACCGGTGAGCGTCGTGCGTCCCGCGGTCGCGCCGATGATGAAGCCGCGCGCCATCTGGTCGCCCGCCGCCCACTGCGCGTCGCCGGTGCGCTGGAAGCCGAACATCGAGTAGAAGACGTACACCGGGATCAGCGGCTCACCGTGGGTGGCGTACGACGTGCCCGCGGCGGTGAACGCCGCCACGGCGCCCGCCTCGTTGATGCCGACGTGGATGATCTGGCCCTGCGGGCTCTCCTTGTAGGCGAGCAGCAGCTCACGGTCCACGGAGGTGTAGTTCTGCCCGTGCGGGTTGTAGATCTTGGCCGTCGGGAAGTACGCATCCATGCCGAAGGTGCGCGCCTCGTCGGGGATGATCGGCACGATGCGGTGACCGAAGTCCTTGGCCCGCAGCAGATCCTTGAGGAGTCGGACGAACGCCATTGTGGTGGCGATCTCCTGCGTGCCGGAACCCTTCTTCGGCAGCGCATACGCCTCGTCGCCGGGCAGCTGCAGCCCGACGTGGTGCGTGCGGCGCTCGGGCAGGAAACCGCCCAGCGCACGACGGCGCTCGAGCATGTACTGGATCGTCTCGTCGTTGCCGCCGGGGTTGTAGTACGGCGGCAGGTACGGGTTCTCGTCCAGCTGCGCGTCCGAGACCGGGATGCGCATGGAGTCGCGGAAGTACTTCAGGTCCTGCAGCGTCATCTTCTTCATCTGGTGGGTCGCGTTGCGACCCTCGAAGTGATGCCCGAGCCCGTAGCCCTTGATCGTCTTCGCGAGGATGACGGTGGGCTGACCCTTGTGCTCGGTCGCCGCCTTGTAGGCGCCGTAGACCTTGCGGTAGTCCAGGCCGCCGCGGCGGAGCTTGCCCCAGATGTCGTCGTCCGACCAGTCCTTCACGAGGGCGGCCGTGCGCTCGTCGCGTCCGAAGAAGTGCTCGCGGATGAACGCGCCGTCCTCGGCCCGGTAGGTCTGGAAGTCACCGTCGGGCGTCGTGTTCATCAGGTGCACGAGGGCGCCGTCGGTGTCCTTGGCGAGCAGCTCGTCCCAGCCGCTGCCCCAGACGACCTTGATGACGTTCCAGCCGGCACCGCGGAAGAAGCTCTCGAGCTCCTGGATGATCTTGCCGTTGCCGCGGACGGGTCCGTCGAGGCGCTGCAGGTTGCAGTTGACGACGAATGTCAGGTTGTCCAGGCCCTCGTTCGCCGCCACCTGGAGCTGTCCGCGGCTCTCGACCTCGTCCATCTCGCCGTCGCCGAGGAAGGCCCACACCCGCGAGTTCGAGAGATCCTTGATCCCGCGGTTGGTGAGGTACTTGTTCGACATCGCCTGGTAGATGGCGTTGATCGGGCCGAGGCCCATCGAGACCGTCGGGAACTGCCAGTACTCCGGCATGAGCCGGGGGTGCGGGTACGACGGCAGCGCGTTCGGCGCCTTCGACTTCTCCTGACGGAAGCCGTCGAGCTGCTCCGAGGTGAGACGGCCCTCGAGGAAGGAGCGGGCGTAGATGCCGGGGGAGGCGTGGCCCTGGATGAAGATCTGGTCACCGCCGGTCGGGTCGTCGAGACCCCGGAAGAAGTGGTTGAAGCCCACCTCGTACAGCGAAGCCGACGACGCGTAGGTCGAGATGTGGCCGCCGACGCCGATCCCGGGCCGCTGCGCACGGTGTACCGTGACCGCGGCGTTCCAGCGGATCCACCGGCGGTACCGGCGCTCCAGCTCTTCGTCGCCGGGGAACTCGGGCTCGTTCTCGGGCGCGATCGTGTTGATGTAGTCCGTGGTGGGAACCTGCGGGACGTTGAGCTGCAGCTCGTGCGAGGTCTGCAGCAGGCTCAGCATGATCTCGCGGCCACGACCGTGGCCCTTCGCCTGCACGAGCTGCTGGAGGGACTCCTGCCACTCGGAGGTCTCATCGGGATCGCTGTCGAGGGGTTCCTGCGAGTACGGATCCTGATCGTTGACAGTCACAGAAGACCTTTCGTCGTCTGGCAGATCATGCCAGGGAATCGCTACCGGAGCGCAGCGGGCTTTGTCAGCCCTGCACAACGCACCATCTGCCAGCCTAGCGAGTTCGGGAGGAACCGGACGCACCTCGTAGACTGACCGCGAGGGCCTTTAGCTCAGCTGGTAGAGCGCCACGTTTACACCGTGGATGTCGTCGGTTCGATCCCGGCAGGGCCCACCATTGCGATCAGCGGATGCCGCTCATCCGCGTTTCTCGTCTGCGTCCCTCTCGTGGGCGACCACGTGCGGCAGCGCGAAGTCCTCGTAGCCGGGCTGCCCGATCTTCGAGTGACGGTGCGAGTAGGCGAAGTAGATCACGAACCCGATGACGAGCCACACCAGGAATCGCAGCCACGTCTCGACCGTGAGGTTGAGCATGAGGTAGACGCAGATCGCCGCCGAGAGAGCCGGCAGCCACGGGTTGAGCGGCACGCGGAAGGCGCGGGGAAGATCCGGGCGCTTGCGGCGCAGGACGATGACTCCGACGGAGACCAGCACGAAGGCCGACAGGGTGCCGATGTTCACCATCTCCTCCAGGAGCCCGACGGGGGTGAACCCGGCCACGACCGCGACGACGAGCGTCACGATCAGCGAGATGAGCCACGGTGTGCGGTAGCGCGGGTGCACCTTCGCCAGGCCGATCGGCAGCAGATTGTCGCGCGACATCGCGAAGATGATGCGGGTCGCGCCGATGAGGAGCGTGAGCACGACCGTGGTGAGTCCGGCGACCGCGCCCGCCGAGATGAGGGTCGCCATCCAGGTCTGCCCGTGGAAGGCGAAGGCGTTGGCGAGGGCGGCTGCGGGATCGAGATCCTGGTACGGCACCATGCCTGTCACCACCAGAGCGACCGCGCAGTAGAGCAGTGTGCAGATGATCAGCGACGCGATGATGCCGATCGGCAGATCGCGCTGCGGATTGCGGGTCTCCTCCGCGGTCGTGGCGACGACGTCGAAGCCGATGTAGGCGAAGAAGACGAGCGCCGCCCCCGCGAAGATGCCGCCGACGCCGAACGCCGTCGGCTCGATGCCCGAGAAGAACTGCAGCAGCGGCTGGCTGAGGCCGGTCGGAGCATCCGTCGGTGCGGCAGCCGGGACGAACGGGGACCAGTTCGCGGGATTGATGAACAGCAGGCCGGCCACGATCACGAACAGCACGATGAAGAGCTTGACCGCGACGAGCACCATGTTCACCCGCAGCGACTCCTTGATGCCGAAGGTCATCAGCCCGCCGAGCACCAGCACCAGCAGGATGGCCATGAGGTCGACGGTGCCGCCGTAGCCGATCTCGGCCGGGATCGGCACCCCGAGCTGCTCGAGGAGCGTCCCGAGGTAGGCGCTCCATCCCTGAGCAACCACGCTCGCCCCGAGGAACATCTCGAGGATGAGGTCCCACCCGATGATCCAGGCGAACAGCTCGCCGAGCGACGAGTACGAGAACGTGTAGGCCGAGCCCGACACCGGGACGGTCGACGCGAACTCCGCGTAGCAGAGGGCGGCGAGCGTGCACGCGATGGCCGCGACGGCGAAGCTGATGACGATCGCGGGGCCGGCGACCTCATGCGCGGCTCGGCCCGTGAGCGTGAAGATGCCCGCCCCGATGACCACCCCGATGCCGAAGACCGTGAGGTCGAGCGCCGTCAGCGATTTCTTGAGCCGGAACTCCGGCTCGTCGGTGTCGGCGATGGACCGCTCGACGGACTTGGTGCGGAGAACGCCCATGGTGCGCGCCTTTCGTCATCGGAAGGACCGGTCGTCGAATGCTAGCCGCACCCGGTCGCGGCGTCGATGCCCCACGGTAGGTTGGACTCGTGAAAGCCAGCCCCGCAGACCAGCGCCGCCTCGTCGAGGTCGCCCAGCTCGACGCCCGGATCCGTCAGGCCGAGAACGCCCGAAAGAATCCTCCGCAGGCCGGTCGCGTCCAGGAGCTGCTCGGGCGCCGGCAGCAGCTCTCGCAGGAGCTCACGACGCGCCTCGGCGCACGCGACGATCTGCGCACCGAGCTGTCCCGCATCGAGTCAGACGTCGCCGTGGTGGACGCCCGCGCGGCTCGTGACGCGCAGCGGCTCGCGGCATCCACCAACTCGAAGGAGGCGCAGGGTCTCGAGAGCGAGCTCGCCGCGCTCGCGCGCCGCAAGAGCGACCTCGAGGACGCCGAGCTCGCGGTCATGGAGCGGCTCGAGCTGGCCGACGCCGGAGTCGCCGAGCAGGAGGCGCTGATCGCGGCGACCAACGCCGAGGGGACCGAGCTCAGCGCCGAGGGCAAGCGCGCCGTCGCAGAGGCCACGGCGGCGTTCGACGCGGCCACCCGTGACCGCGCGGCGATCGCCGGCGCGCTGCCGGCCGATCTCGTCGCGCTCTACGATCGCGTCGCGGTGCGCAGCTCCGGCGCCGCATTCCTCCACCGCCGCACCTGCGAGGGCTGCAACATGGTGCTCGCCGGGACCGATCTGCAGGTGTTGCGCCAGGCGCCCGACGACGAGGTCGTCACGTGCCCAGAGTGCGGCTGCCTGCTGGTGCGCGACGACGAATCGGGACTCTGAGGGAATCCGGGCTGTGAGCACAGCCGGACCGTGCCGGCGTGGACGCGGCTGAGCCCCCGGCCTGGATCGCCGTCGGACGGACCGCACGAACCGTCGTCGTGGTCCTGCTGGATGCGGGCGCGGCCGAGCAGAGCCGCGAGGAGATCGAGCCGGCACGGCTGGCGTCGTGGATCGCCGACGCCGAGGCACGCTGGGCACCGCGCTGGGTGTGGCACGACACCCCGCAGTGGTACGGCGCCCTCCTCGCCGACGGCATCCGGGTCGCGCGCTGTCACGACCTGCGGCTCTGCCACGCGATCCTCCGGGAGTCGGCGCTGGTCGATGACGCGGCGGCCGTGCGTCGGGCGGTGGAATGGGATGCCGCTCCCTCCGTCGACGCGGAGGACGCGGCGCCTGCGCTGTTCGAACTCGAGCAGGCGCAGCAGCCGACGGGGCCACCCGCGGATGCCGATGCTGCCGTGGCGGAGTTCCTTCGACAGCGTGCTGCCGTCGAGGTCAGCCCCGAAGCGAGCCGGCTGCGCCTGCTGCTCGCGGCGGAGTCCGCCGGCGCGCTGGTCGCGTGCGAGATGAGGGCCGCGGGGCTCCCGTGGGATGCCGCGGCCCACGATCGGATCCTCGTCGAGACCCTGGGGGAGCGCCCCCGGGGAGGTGGCCAGCCGGCGAAGCTCGCGGCTGCCGCCGACCGCGTGCGCGCCGCGCTGGGGGATCCGACGGCGAGCCTCGACTCTCAGCCGAAGCTGCTGCGGGCGCTGCATCGAGCCGGCGTGCTCGTCGAGTCCACAAGCCGCTGGGAGCTCGCAGAGCAGCGGCATCCCGTCATCGAACCGCTGCTCGAGTACAAGAAGCTGTCTCGGCTGGCGGCGGCCAACGGGTGGACCTGGCTCGCCGATTGGGTCGCCGACGGACGATTCCGGCCGGTCTTCGTCCCCGGCGGCGTCGTCACCGGTCGCTGGGCGTCCTCTGGCGGCGGGGCACTCCAACTGCCGCGCCAGCTGCGCGAGGCGGTGCGCGCCGATCCCGGCTGGCGTCTCGTCGTCGCCGACGTCGCCCAGCTCGAGCCCCGCGTCCTGGCCGCCATGTCGAGCGACACCGCCCTCGCGGCGGCGGCGCGCGGTCGCGACCTCTACGCGGGCATCGTCGACAGCGGCGCCGTCGCTACCCGCCAGGAGGCCAAGATCGCGCTCCTCGGCGCGATGTACGGCGCGACGACGGGAGAGTCGGGACGCCTGGTCCCACGCCTGCGGCGCGCGTATCCGCGCGCGATGGGCCTCGTGGACGACGCGGCGCGCGTGGGCGAGGACGGCGGTGTCGTGTCCACCTGGCTCGGGCGCAGCTCACCGGCTCCCTCGCCGGAATGGTCGGCCGCCCAGTCGCGCGCGACCGAGGCCGAGGCATCCGGGGCAGAAGAGGCGCGCGCGCGACGGTGGGCCCGCGATCGTGGCCGGTTCACCCGCAACTTCGTCGTGCAGGGGACCGCCGCCGAATGGGCGCTCGCGTGGTTGGCCGACCTGCGAGGACGTCTCGCCGCGCTGCCTCCCGTCTCGCCCGAGCACGCGGCGCCCCGCTCCGGTCCGGCGTTCGCGCGGCAGCCCCACCTCGCGTTCTTCCTGCATGACGAGGTGATCGTGCACACCCCCGCCGAGCACGCGGATGCCGCAGCAGAAGCGGTGACCGAGGCCGCGGCATCCGCGGGGCGTCTGCTCTTCGGCAGCTTCCCGGTCGACTTCCGGCTCGACGTGCGCACCTCCGAGACCGCGCTCAAGGACTGACGGTTGCGGCGCACCCTCCGTCGATGCTCACGTCGGCGGCGTTCATCAGCGGCGTGTGGACGATTCGGACAGAATCGGCATCGTCGCGCGGCACGAGGAAGTGGAACTCCAGCGTGTTGACCTCGCTGGGAGACAGGTTGACGCGCGCGGTGCTCGCGGCGCGCTCGCCCTCGATGGCGGTCGCTGCGGGATACCGCTCACCCTTGACGATCACCTCGCCCACGAAGGAGCCTCTCGGCGCGGTGACGGTGACGTTGGTGCCGATGTCGCCGATGCCCACGCCGAACATGCCCCCGCCGGTGACGCTGAACGGCAGAGAGCCGACATCCGCCGGAGCGTGGCTTCCCATCGTGACGGTGAGCGCAACGTCGGTGAGGCCGTCGGCCCGGCACTCGACAGTCTGCGAATCGATCGCGACGTCGAGATAGCCGGCCATCTTGCCACCGGTCGCATCGTTGAAGTACACGGCGAACGCACCTGGGCCGGCGGCATCCTGGCGGGCGAGCGGCCCTCCGAGGGCGGAACGGGCGATGAGCTCCTGCTCGTCGTCATGCGCGCTCCACACGGAGATGCGGCCATCCGCCGCCGGCTTCTCGACCGCCCGAAGGACGCCCAGCGCATCGACCGAGCCGTCCGCGACGCGCGCGAACACCGCCTCCACCGCAGCGGAGAAGAGTTCGGTCTGCTGATCGGACGCCAGGGACACGTACGGCTGCACGAGCAGCGTGTCGAGGACGTTATCCGCGTTCAGTGCGGCTCCAGACGGCAGCGTCACCGGACCGGTCACGGTCAGCAGCGCCTGCAGGGTGTAGGGGTCCACCGAGACGACCATGTCAGGGGTGCGACCGGTGAGCGTGGACCACCAGGCCGAGACGATGTCGCCGGTCGCTGCGAAGTCCGGGGTCATCGAGGCGTTCTGGACGTACCGCGCGACACCGTCACCGTACAGCGCCGTGGTCGTGGCGGGGACCTCCACGATCGGCGTCGTCAGGCGAGGAAATTCCGAGGAATCCGCTTGGCGAGCGAGCGTCAGCCGTCCGCCGTCCGCCTGCAGCTCGACGAAGCTCCCCGAGATTCCGCCGCCGGTGCGCAGCTCGGCGGGGTTCTGGACCATCAGCAGGATGGATCTGACGCCCTCGCCACCGAGGGCTCCGGGCAGGATGTCCGCCGCGCCGGCAGCGACACCGGTGAGGGGAGCCAGAGCGTCGACGACATCCCGCACCTGGGACACTCCGCGCGCCACGGGCGAGATGAGGGCGTCGACATCCAGAGCCGCGAGCGCCTCGGCCGAGCGCGCGAACGAACGTGCTGAGTCCGTGATCTGCGCAGAGCTCGCCGCCAGGGCGGCGGTGTCGACGAGCGTGCCGGGTGCGCGATCCTCGAGACTCTCGGTGATCTCCAACACCCCTGGCGCCGCTTGTGCGACCCGGTCGAGCTCTGTGGCGACGACCCGCACGGCGACGAGATTCTCACCCGCTCCGGGGATCGCCTCCGCCAGACGCCAGAGCGGATCGCCGGCTGCGGTGGCAGCACGCTCCGCTCCCGCCGACATCGCCTGCGACACCTCGGAGAGCCGGCTCCGATCGCCGGCGTCGATGGCAGTGCGAGCCTCCGCCGCGAGCGGCACCAGCGCATCGAGTTCGGACTTGACGGTCCACACCCGCCAGCCGAGCCAGGCGGCGCACACGACGACGAGCACCCCGAACGACAAGGAGCCGATCAGCACCCAGCGGCGAGCCTTCCGCGGCATCCCCATTGCCGTGGACCCCCGGTCAGCGGCGAGCGGCGCGCCGCCGGAAGACGAGGAAGACTCCGCCTGCCAGTGCCGCCGCGCCGACGACCGCGATCGGACCCATGGCGGCGCTCAGACCGGTGGCGGGCAGCGACGCGGTGGACGGATTGCTCGGGCTAGTGACGCATTCCGGTGTCGACGGCGGATAGGACAGCGGCACGACGAGTGACGGGTTGACCTCGAGCGTCGCCGTGATGGCACCACGCGTCCAGGCGAAGTTGCCCGGCACCTCCACCCACTCACCGTTCTCGAAGGCCCAGCCGGGCCAACCGGTCGCTTCTCCCGCCGCATTGACGGACGCACCGGGCCAGAGCACCCGCCCCGAAAGACTGCCGTCGACCAGAGTGCCCAGCGGGATGGCTGCCGTGTTGGTCCCGTCGGTGAGAACCAGCTGCGCCTCGTTGCTCGTTGCCTGCGAATCAGGATCGATGAGCGTGACGTCGTAGTAGATCCACGGCGCATCGTTGTCGCAGACGCCGACGGCGGTGGAACCGGCGAGCGTCGGCGTAGCCGGGTTCGTCGGGGTGTAGTCGTCGGACTCGGCCTGCGCTGCCGTCGGCGCACCGAGTGCGACGACCGCGACGACAGCGAGCGCGAAGAAGAATGAACGCTTCACAATTGCCTCCCCAGCAGGCATGAACGACCCAACTCCCCAGAAGGGTCGTGCCGCCAGACTACTGCATCGGGGGTGACCCGTCAGCACGTTCCCGTGAGGTTTCGCTCTGGATCGCCTAAGATCGTGCAGGCGAATGGGTCGGCTGGACGGTCGCGTCGCGGGCGGTTCGCCGTCGCGCGCCGAGGAACGTCCGGGCTCCGCAGGGCAGGGCGGTGGGTAACACCCACCCGGAGCGATCCGCGAGACAGTGCCACAGAGAGCAGACCGCCGGGACCTCGGTCCCGGTAAGGGTGAAAGGGTGGTGTAAGAGACCACCGGGGTCGTGGTGACACGACCCGCACGGCAAACCTCGCCCGGAGCAAGGCCAGACAGGGGATGTTGACGCGGCCCGCCGAGTCCCCGGGTAGGCCGCTGGAGCGGCACGGCAACGTGTCGCCGAGAGAGATGACCGTCCACGGGGCTCGCGCCCCCGGACAGAACCCGGCGTACAGGCCGGCCCATTCGCCCTCTCGCCGCCGCGTGTCGCGGAGCGACCGTCGCGCCGTCAGAAGACGGGTCGCCCTGCCAGGGCGGCCGCGCCGATGATGCCCGCGTTGTTGCGGTGCACCGCCGGGACGATGGGCGTCTTGAGATCCAGCAGGTGCAGGAACTTGTCGGCGTGCTTCGACACGCCGCCGCCGACGACGAAGAGGTCGGGGCTGAACAGGAACTCGATGTGGCCGTAGTACCACTGCAGCCGCTTGGCCCACTGCTCCCAGGTGAGCTCGTGGCGTTCCATCGCGGAGTAGGCCGCGTACGCCTCGGCGTCCTTCCCATGGCGGGCGCGCTGCACATGGCCGAGTTCCGAGTTCGGGACGAGGACGCCGTTATACAGCAGGGCGGAGCCGATGCCGGTGCCGAGCGTGGTCAGGATGGTGAGTCCCGCCTGGTCCTTGGCGGCCCCGTACCGGACTTCCGCGACCCCCGCGACATCCGCGTCGTTGGCGAAGTGGATGTCGCGACCCAGGCCGTCTTCGAAGAACTTCTCGGCCTCGAAGCCGATCCACTGATCGGAGACGTTCGCGGCCGACAGCGTGCGGCCGTTCTTGACGATCGCGGGGAAGGCGACGCCGAGCGGGACCGACTGGTCGTCGGCGACGCCGAGGGTCGAGAGCACCTCGGTCACCGCGGCGAGGACGTCCGGCGGGTGGGCCCCCTCAGGGGTCGCGACCTTGACGCGGTCGCTGATCAACTCGCCCCGCTCGAGGTCCACGATGCCCGCCTTGATGCCGGTGCCGCCGATGTCCACGCCGACGGCGCGTGCCGCGTCAGATGCCATGCCGACAGCCTAGCGATGGCGACTGCGCGGCTGCGGAGCGGCCACGCGTCAGTAGGATCGTGCTGACGGCGTGAAGCCTGGCTCGGCGAGGAGGGCACGATGACGAACGACAGCGAGAAGTACTGGTACAACCTCAAGACCGGCGAGGTCGAGAAGGGCTACGAGTCGCCTGCGCCGGACCGTGCCGGCCCTTTCGACACCGCCGAAGAGGCGGCGAAGGCACCCGACGTGATCCGCGAGCGATCGCGCGCGTGGGCGGCGGAGGAGGCCCGCGAGGACTCGTGGGGCTCCGACACGGTGTCCGGCTCCCCAGGCGCCGACCAGTAGTCTGGCTTCGACCGCGGTCGGACAGCCCGCCGCCCGCGAATCCGGCACCGGAGAGGACGCGATGGACAAGCAGCGTGACTTCGTTCTGAGGACCATCGAAGAACGAGGCGTGAAGTTCGTACGGCTGTGGTTCACAGACGTGATCGGCACGTTGAAGTCCGTGGCCATCGCCCCCGCGGAGGTCGAGGGCGCGTTCAGCGAGGGACTCGGCTTCGACGGCTCGGCCATCGAGGGTCTGACGCGATCGTACGAGTCGGATCTGCTGGCGCACCCCGACCCCACCACGTTCCAGATCCTGCCGTGGCGGGGCGAGATCGACCCCACCGCGCGCATGTTCTGCGACATCACCACGCCTGACGGCCAGCCGGCCGTCGCCGATCCCCGGCACGTGCTCAAGCGGACGCTGGCCAAGGCCGCCGATGCGGGTTTCACGTTCTACACGCACCCGGAGATCGAGTTCTACCTCCTCAAGTCCTCGGCCTTCGGCACCGAGGGCCCCGAGCCCGTGGACTCGGCGGGATACTTCGACAACGTGCCCGGCGGCACCGCGCACGACTTCCGCCGCCGCTCGGTGCGCATGCTGGAGGACCTCGGCATCTCGGTCGAGTTCAGCCACCACGAGGGCGGCCCCGGCCAGAACGAGATCGACCTCCGCTACGCGGACGCGCTCACCACGGCCGACAACATCATGACGTTCCGCACCGTGATCAAAGAGGTCGCGATCGAGCAGGGCGTGTACGCGACCTTCATGCCCAAGCCCATGACCGGCAAGCCCGGCAGCGGCATGCACACGCACATGTCGCTGTTCGAGGGCGACGTCAACGCCTTCTACGAGGAGGGCGCCCAGTATCAGCTCTCGAAGGTCGGACGTCAGTTCATCGCGGGCCTGCTCCGCCACGCCAACGAGATCTCGGCGGTGACCAACCAGTTCGTCAACTCCTACAAGCGGCTGTGGGGCGGCGACGAGGCACCCAGCTTCATCTGCTGGGGCCACAACAACCGGTCGGCCCTGGTGCGCGTGCCGCTGTACAAGCCGAACAAGGGCCAGTCGTCCCGCGTGGAGTATCGCGCGCTGGACTCGGCGGCCAACCCCTACCTCTCGTACGCGCTCATGCTGGCCGCAGGCCTCAAGGGCATCGAAGAGGAGTACGAGCTTCCCGCCGAGGCCGAGGACAACGTGTGGTCGCTGACGGATGCCGAGCGCCGAGCGCTCGGCTACGCACCGCTGCCCGCGAGCCTCGACCACGCTCTGGAGTACATGGAGGAGTCCGAGCTCGTCGCCGAGACTCTCGGTGAGCAGGTCTTCAACTACGTGCTCCTGAACAAGCGACGCGAATGGCAGGAGTACCGTTCGCAGGTCACCGCGTTCGAGCTCAAGAGCAACCTCGAGATGCTCTGAGACCGGCTGACGCATGTCCGCGAGCGAGCGCCCGGCTTCTCTCGCCCCGCTCGCCCGGCTGGGCTTCAGCCGCCTGACGGACGCCGAGGGGCTGCTGGCGGAGCTCTCCGGGCTCTCGGATGCGCCCCGCGACGATCTGCTGCGCGGCTCCGAGGGCGCGGCTGATCCGGACGAGGCACTGCAGGCGTTGACGCGCCTGGCGCGACGTGACGCCGCACCGGTGCAGCGGGCGCTCGAGCGTCCGGGCGCCTGGCGCGCCCTGTGGGCGCTGCTGGGCGCATCGACCGGCTTCGGCGAGTTCTTCTTCCGGCATCCGGCCGAAGTGGATCAGCTGACCGGCGCGGGGGAGCGACTGCCCACCGCCGATGAGCTCCGCGCCCAGCTCCTCGAGTCCGTCGGCGCGGTGGACGGCTTCGCGGCGGACGCGGGCGAGAGCGCCTGGGTCGCGTTGCGGGTGCGCTACCGCCGCATGCTCGCCCGGATCGCGTTGTATGACCTGCTGAGCCCGTCGCCCGTCGACGAGATCGCGGCGGTGTCGGCACGGCTGGCGGATGCCGCGGGCGCAGCGCTGGAGGCATCCCTCGCGGTCGCCCGCACCCGCGTCTCGGGGGGCGCTGCCGGGGCAGGCCTCTTCCCGCGCGAGCAGGTGGCGCGCACCCAGCTGGCGATCATCGGGATGGGCAAGACCGGCGCCCGGGAGCTCAACTACGTCAGCGATGTCGACGTCATCTTCGTCGCGGGTGGTGACGACGCCGCGCTGGAAGAGTACGGCGAGAGCCGGATCGTCGACATCGCCACCCGCCTCGCGGTGCAGACCATGCGTGGAATCTCCGGCGTCGAGATCGAGCCGCCGCTGTGGGAGGTCGACGCCAATCTGCGTCCAGAGGGCAAGCAGGGCGCGCTCGTTCGCACGTTGGACTCGCACCTGGCCTATTACGAGCGCTGGGCGAAGAGCTGGGAGTTCCAGGCGCTGCTCAAGGCTCGCCCGATCGCGGGCGACGACGAGCTCGGTCGGGCCTACACCGCGGCGGTCCAGCCCAAGATCTGGACGAGCGCCGCGCGCGAGAACTTCGTCGACAGCGTGCAGCGGATGCGTGAGCGGGTCACGGAGCACATCCCCGCCGCCGACGTCCCCTATCAGCTCAAGCTCGGCCCCGGCGGTATCCGCGACATCGAGTTCACGGTGCAGCTGCTGCAACTCGTGCACGGGCTGTCCGACGACCGCATCCGGCAGCGTGGCACGCTCGAGGCCCTCGACGCGCTCGTGGCCGAAGGCTACATCGGCCGATCGGAGGCATCTGCGTTCTCGCGGGACTACCGGGTGCTGCGGCTCCTCGAGCACCGCGTGCAGCTGCGCCACCTGCGCCGCACGCACCTCATGCCGGCCCGTCCCGAGGAGCGCCGGGTGCTGGCGCGCGCGACCGGGCTCGCCGACACCGGCGAGGGCATCTGGAACCTGTGGGAGTCGGTCAAGCGAGAAGTGCGCGACATCCACGTCCGCCTCTTCTATCGCCCGCTGCTGTCCGCGGTGGCCGCTCTGCCCGCGGACGAGCGCATCCTGTCGACGGCGCAGGCACACGACCGCCTCGCGGCGATCGGCTTCTCGGACCCCGCCGGCGCCCTCCGCCACATCGCGGCCCTGACGACCGGGCTCAGCCGCAAGGCGACGATCCAGCGCCACCTGATGCCTGTCATGATCCGGTGGTTCGCCGACGGGGTCGACCCCGACTACGGACTGCTGGCGTTCCGCCGGTTGAGCGAGCGCCTCGGCGACACGCACTGGTTCCTCCGCATGCTGCGGGACTCGTCGGGCGCGGCGGAAAGCCTCTCCCGGGTGCTGTCGGGCTCGCGATACGTGGGCGAGCTCATCGAGTGGATCCCCGAGTCGGCCGCGTGGCTGGACGACCCCGAGCTTCTTCGGCCACGCTCCGGGCGTGCGCTGCAGCAGGAGGCGCGCGCCATCCAGACGCGCCACGACACGATCACCGAAGCCATGCGCGCCGTGCGCGCTCTGCGGCGGCGTGAGCAGCTGCGCATCGCGATGGGTGCCATCCTGGGCAGCGTCACGATCGAGGAGGTCGCGGACGCTCTGACGACGATCACCGACGTGACGATCCAGGCGACGCTGCGCGCCGTGCGCCGCGAGATCGTACCGGCCGAGGACGCCGCGCTCGACTTCTCGGTCATCGCGATGGGCCGCTACGGCGGGGCCGAGCTGGGTTTCGGATCCGACGCCGACGTCATGTACGTCTACCGACCCAACGGCGTGGATCCGCAGCGGGCGAGCGAGCTGGCACTGAAGCTCGTCGCCGCGCTGCGCAGCTACTCCGAGGACCATCGCGTGCCCTTGGAACTCGACGCCGACCTGCGCCCCGAGGGCCGCAACGGGCCCCTCGCGCGATCGCTCGACGCATATGCCGAGTACTACCGCCGCTGGGCGCTGTCGTGGGAGGCGCAGGCGCTGCTGCGCGCGCGCGGAGTGGCCGGCAGCGTGAAGCTCATCGACGACTTCATGAAGCTCGCCGACCAGGTCCGCTATCCCGAGCGCGTCGACCTGGCGGCGACACGCGAGATCAAGCGCATCAAGGCGCGCGTCGAGAGCGAGCGGCTGCCGCAGGGCGTGGACCCGTCCCGGCACCTGAAGCTCGGCCCGGGGTCGCTCAGCGACGTGGAGTGGCTCGTGCAGCTGCTCCAGCTGCAGCACGCGCACGCCGTGCCCGCGATGCGCACGACCTCGACGCTCGGCGCACTCCGCGCGGCGGAGCGCGCGGGCCTCATCCCGACCGCCGCCGCCGACCGGCTCGCGTCCGCCTGGCGGCTCGCCAGCCGGCTGCGCTCGGCCAACACTCTCCTGTCAGGTCAGACCAGCGACGTGCTGCCGGTCGACCGCGGCAGGCTCGACGGCATCGGGAGGCTCCTCGAATACCCACCGCGCTCGGCCACGCAGGTCGAGGAGGACTATCTCGGCACCACACGCCGCGCACGCCGTGTGTTCGAGAAGCTCTTCTACGGCTAGACGCCGGTCCGGGGCATCCGTCCGACGACGTCGAGCCCAGACGGCCGCGGGTCACGCGGCCGGGCAGAGGGGGATGCCGTCGGCGCGGTCGTCCTCCTGCAACGGCGTCGCGTTGAGCGATGCCACCACGCGGGCCGCAGCATCCCAGTAGCGGGCGTAGTGGGAGGGATCGGCATTGATCTGCGTGAGATGGGCGACGATGGTCGGCTCGGTCGTCGCGCGGTCGGGCACGCGCCGCGTCATCGCGCGATAGAAGATGCCCGCCGCCGTGTACGGGTCGAGGCGCGCCTCTCGCGTTCCCCAGCTGTCCTGCTGCTGGAAGAGTCCGATCGACGTCGTGCGCGAGCCATCCGGGTTGGTGACGCCACTCGTCTCCCAGTCCCCATAGTCGATGTTTCGTAGGGACGACTCGCCCATGGCCGTCATGACCGCGATCGTCTGGTCGCGCTCGTCAAGTCCGAGATCCCGGCCGGCAACCATGATGGTGCACGCGTTCGCGAGCTGCTCGCGCCCGTAGCCCGCGACACCCGGCTCCTCGACAGACCGGGGAGCGAACCACGGCGTGCCAGACCCGTCGTTCCGGATGGTGATGCCGGTCGCTGCGAATACGGCGGCCACCACGAGGGCGGCGAGGACGGAGACGGACACCGCCACGAAAGCGGCAGGACCACCGCGCCGGGACCGACCACGGGCACGCCGATGCGGCGGCGTCCGTCGTCGAGTGGATGCCGTCGACCTCGTCGCACGGGACCGCCGAGACGATGCGCGAGTGCGGGTGGACATCGGTCGTCGCTTTCGTCGGGGAGACGGGGCTCGCCCAGCGTAGGCAGAGCGGCTGTGGGAACGCTCCACATGGGGGAACGCTCCACAGACGGGAAAGGGCCCCGGTCACCCGGGGCCCTTTCGTCATGCAGGAGCGTCAGACGCCGAAGTACAGCTCGTACTCGAACGGGTGAGGCCGCGCGTTCAGCGGCTGGATCTCGTTCTCGATCTTGTACTCGATCCACGTCTCGATCAGCTCGGGCGTGAAGACGCCGCCCTTGAGCAGGAACTCGTGGTCGGCGCGCAGGGCGTCGAGCGAGTCGAGCAGCGAGTTCGGCACCTGCGGGATGTTCTTCGCCTCCTCGGGGGGAAGCTCGTACAGGTCCTTGTCGACGGGCTCGTGCGGCTCGATGCGGTTCTGGATGCCGTCGAGACCGGCCATCAGCTGGGCGGCGAAGGCGAGATACGGATTTCCTGAGGCGTCCGGCGCGCGGAACTCGATGCGCTTGGCCTTCGGGTTGGAGCCCGTGATCGGGATGCGAATGGCCGCGGAGCGGTTGCCGGCCGAGTAGACCAGGTTGACCGGGGCCTCGTACCCCTTCACCAGACGCTTGTACGAGTTCAGCGTCGGGTTGGTGAACGCGAGCAGCGCCGGCGCGTGCGCCAGGATGCCGCCGATGTACCAGCGGGCCAGGTCGGAGAGCTGCGCGTAGCCCTTCTCGTCGTAGAACAGGGGCTTGCCCTCGAGCCACAGCGACTGGTGCGTGTGCATGCCGGAGCCGTTGTCACCGAACAGCGGCTTGGGCATGAAGGTCGCGACCTTGCCCCACTCGTTGGCGACGTTCTTGACGATGTACTTGAACTTCAGGATGTCGTCTGCCGCGTGCACCATCGTGTCGAAGCGGTAGTTGATCTCCTGCTGGCCGCCGGTGCCCACCTCGTGGTGCGCACGCTCCAGCAGCAGGCCCGACTCGATGAGGTGGAGGCTGATGTCGTCGCGCAGGTCGGCCGTCTTGTCGACGGGGGAGACGGGGAAGTAGCCGCCCTTGTAAGGGGTCTTGTTCGCGAGGTTGCCGCCCTCTTCGGTGCGGCCCGAGTTCCAGGCGCCCTCTTCCGAGTCGACGGAGTAGAAGCTGGAGTTCTGCTTCACCTCGTAGCGGACGTCGTCGAAGATGTAGAACTCCGCCTCGGGGGCGAAGAACGCGGTGTCGGCGATGCCGGTCGACGCGAGGTACTTCTCCGCCTTCTTGGCGACCTGACGCGGGTCCTTCGCGTAGATCTCCCCGTTGCGCGGGTTGTAGATGTCGAACACCATCACGAGGGTCTTCGCCTCGCGGAACGGGTCGAGGTACGCCGTCGACACGTCCGGGATCAGCTGCATGTCCGATTCGTGGATGTTCGCGAATCCTCGGATGGAGGAGCCGTCGAACAGCTGGCCGACCGTGAAGAATTCTTCGTCAACGGTGGAGGCCGGGATGTTGAAGTGCTGCTGCACGCCAGGAAGATCCGTGAAACGGATGTCGAGGAACTTTACATCCTCGTCCTTGATGTAGGTCAGCACCTCGGATGAATCTTTGAACATGAAGACTCCAGAGGTAGGGCATTCGGATCCGCCCGTACGGGTCGGGCTCTCTGGCAAGCTACCGGCAGGGCATTGCCCGGCAGTATCACCTGTGTTTCCGGGATGTTACGGGCACCTGTATACGCTGGGGAAGTGACGCAGAGCACCCAGGACTATCCCGGCGAGCGGCTCGGGCTGCCCCGCGAGGGCACCGGATCGATCGGCCGGCTCGGCCGCCGGATCGGGGCGCTGGCCCTCGACTACGGCGCCGCCTATCTCATCTCCGGGTTCTTCGGATGGGACGCGCTCGCGATCCTCGCGCTGTTCGCGGCGATCCAGCTGGTGTTCCTGCCGACGCTGCAGGGCAGCCCCGGCCATCGCGTGTTCGGCCTGCGACTGGTGCGCCTCGACGGCGCATGGGTCGGCGTGTGGCGACCCGTCGTGCGCACGGCGCTGCTGATCGTCGTCATCCCGGCGGTCATCTGGGACGCCGACCAGCGCGGACTACACGACAAGGCCGCGGGGACGGTCCTCGTCCGCTCCTGACGAGCGGCGCGGCGGGCTGCCTTCACGGACGCTGGCACCGGATCAGGATGCCGGGTGCCCGCGCCGCCGCGTGAGGCTCAGCGCGGGCGCGGTGCCCGAGCCTTGGTGGGGTCGATGCCCTTCGGGATGGGCAGCGAGGTCAGCGACTGCGAGACCGACTCGACGCGCTTGATGACGGCTGCCATCGTGGCGCGGTCGATCTTCGTCGGAAGCGCCTTGATCGTCGACGAGAGCTTCGAGATGGGCACCTCGCCCTCGCCGTGGCCGATGTACAGCACCGTCACGGGCACACCTGAGGCGACGCGCTGCACCTTGGAGCGCTCGTCGTTGACCAGGCGCGTGAGCCGGCCGCGGGCGCCTTCGCCCACGATCACCACGCCACCGCGACCGATCGCACGGTACACGGCCTCCTGGGTCTTCGGGTTGATGCCCACCGGCATCTCGCTCGCCTGCCACTTGCGCCCGAGCGACGTGGACATGACGTGACCGGTGGCCCCCGGCATCCCGTCGATCTTCTTGTACATCGCACGCGTCGACAGACGCGTCATCGTCATCATCGAGGCCAGCACGCCCAGCATGAGGCCGGTGATGCCCCACAGGATGATGCTCCACACCGCGACCGGCGGCAGGGCGAAACCGATGCCCACGCCTGCGGCGATGCCGACGAGGAGGATGCCCGCCAGCAGGTACGGCAGCCAGCGGAACTCCTTCTGGGTGAAGGTGTAGAGGGTTCGGATCTGGGAGAAGAATCCCGGGCCCTTCTCGGGGGCGGTACTGCGCGCGGCCATAGCTTCCAGCCTACCTTTTCGCGGGCTCCTCCTCGGCTCCTCCACAGTGGCGAGCCTGCGCCGTCCATCCACAGAAGCGGGCCGTCGCACAGAAGCGCCGCTTCGCGCCTCGCAGACTGTCGACATGACCACCGACGACGGCCCGCTGGCGGGTCCGTACCGCGCCATCCGTGCGGTGCGTGCCCGTGAAGACGGTCCGTGGCCGGGCGTGCTCGTGCGCACGCCGGCCGGCGACACCTTCGTCCTCGTCGACGCCGATGTGCTCGGCGCGCGATGGCGCGGGTGGGATGCCGCGGCCGACGGCCACGTGCTCGCCCCGATCGATATCGCTCGGAGACTCGACGGGCACGACGTGGTGCTGCCGGTCTGCGCGGAGCGCCTCGAGGAGTTCGTTCGGCGACGCGCGACGCGGATGCCGCTCAGCCCCGGGGAGGCGGTGACGCTCGGCGTCAGCGTGCTGCGCGGGTGCGCCCAGATCGCGAATGCGCCCGACACGACGGGGGAGTGGTGGCTCGACGATGCCGGCCGGCCTGTGCTGGCAACGGATGCCGTCACTCAGCGCGCCCTCGATGCCGCCGCGACCGTCTTGGAGGGCGTCCACGTCGACCCGGCCGCGGAGCGGACATGGGGCACCGCGCTACGCGCCGTGACCGCGGAGCGCCTCTCCGTCCGCGAACTGGAGGCGGCCGAAGAGGCGCTCTTCGCCATCGCGACACCCGAGCCGCTCAGCACGGTGAGCCTGAGCCCCCACAGCGCCGCGGAGAGTGCGCGCCGTGTGCAGGCGGTCGCGCACGCGGGCGGCGCGATGGATGAGAGCGGCGAGGCGGCGCCACCGTCGATGTGGCGCAGTCTGCTCGCCGGTGTCGACAACGACCTCGCCGACAGCGTGTCGAGGGCGACGACGGCCGTCTGGCGCCGGGTGCGCCCGAGCGACCGGCCGGAGCGGGCACGCCGGCGGCGGGCGCCCTGGCTCGTCGGCGGCGCGGTCGCGGCGGCAATTCTCGCCGGTGGGGCACTCTGGCCGACAGCGAGCGGCGTGGCGACGGAGGAACCGGCAGAGGTGACGGCGACCGCAGCGCCGGGGCAGACGACGGAGGGCACCGGCGCCGAGCCCGCGTCGACCCCGACTGGCCTCCCGGATTCATCGGCCTCTGACGCTCCCGCGGCGGCTCCCACCGATCTCGCCCAGGTGGCCGGCGCCCTGCTCGACGCGCGGCTCGCATGCAAGGGCGCTTCCGGCTGCGTCGACGACGTCGTCATGGACGCGGCGGTGCTTCCTGGCGGGGCGATCGACCTTCCGTCCGGTGGGCGTCAGGTCACGCTGCTCGACGATTTCGGCGACATCGCCGTGCTGCGGGTCGACGCGGCGGACGGAGCCGTCGCATCCCAGATGGTCGTGATCGTGCGCCGGAACGAGAAATGGCTGCTGCGCGACGTCTCGGACGTCGCGCAGCAGCCGGAGCAGTGAGGTGGGTGTGGCGTCAGACGCCCAGCTGACCCTCGAACGCCGCCGCCTCGAGCCGCGACTTCACCGCACCGAGGAAGCGCGCAGCGTCCGCGCCATCGATCACACGGTGGTCATAGGACAGCGCGAGGTACACGTACGAGCGGACCGAGATCGCGTCCTTGCCGTCGACCGTCACGATGCCGGGACGCTTGACGACGACACCGGTTCCGAGAATGGCCGTCTGCGGAAGGAAGACCACGGGCGTGTCGAAGAGCGCGCCGCGCGAACCGGTGTTGGTCAGCGTGAAGGTGCCGCCCGCCAGCTCGTCGGGCTTCAGCTTGTTGTCGCGCGTGCGAGCCGCCAGGTCGGCGATCTCGTGAGCGATCTGGGCCAGGTTCTTGGACGCCGCATCACGGAGCACCGGGGTCAGCAGGCCCCGCTCGGTGTCGACCGCGATCGACAGGTTCTCACTCGCCGGGTAGACGATCTGGTCGCCGTCGACGGTGGAGTTGACGACGGGGTACGCCTGCAGCGCCTCAGCGGCCGCCAGCGCGAAGAACGGCAAGAAGGACAGCTTGTCGCCGGTCTTGGCGAGGAAGTCGTTCTTCACCTTGTCGCGGAACGTCGCCAGCTTGGTGACGTCGACCTCGACCACGCTGGTGAGCTGAGCCGTCGACTGCATCGACTCGACCGCGCGCTGTGCGAGCACCTTGCGCAGGCGAGACATCGGCTGGGTCGTCCCCCGCAGCGGAGAGACCTCGAGCGGTGCCGGTGTGGGGGCTGCCGTGGGCGCGGCCGGAGCCGACGCGGCCTCCGCCGCCTTGAGCACGTCCTCCTTGCGGATGCGGCCGCCGACGCCCGTCCCCTTGACCGAGGCGAGGTCGACTCCCTGCTGCTGGGCGAGCCGGCGCACGAGGGGCGTGACGTAGGTCACGCTGTCGTCGTCCGACGCAAGCGCGGGAGCCGGTGCGGGCGCCGGTGCCGAGGCCGCAGGGGCGGGAGCCGCCGGTGCCGGAGCAGGTGCGGGTGCGGCGGCAGGAGCCGGCGCGGGCGCGGGAGCCGGCGCGGGAGCGGCGGCAGAAGCCGGTGCCGCGGGCGCAGCCTGGGCCGGCGCTTCGGCAGGCGCAGGGGCCGCGGTCGATCCGGGGTCGCCGATGCGGGCGAGGGTCGCGCCGACGGCGACCGTCTCGTCCTCCGAGACGAGGATCTCCTGCAGGACGCCGGCGAACGGCGACGGGATCTCGGTGTCGACCTTGTCGGTGGAGATCTCGAGCAGCGCCTCGTCCACGGCGACCTCGTCGCCGACCTGCTTGAGCCAGCGCGTGACAGTGCCCTCGGTGACGCTCTCGCCCAGCTCGGGGAGCACGATCTCCTTGCCACCGCCGGACGAGGCGGCGGGCGCCGCAGCGGCGGGTGCGGGCTCGGCCGGAGCCTCGGCAGCAGGCGCGGGGGCCTCGGCCGGAGCGGGGGTCTCGGCGGCGGGAGCGGCAGGCGCCTCGGCGTTCGAAGAGTCTGCGGCAGCGGCCTGCGGGGCGCCATCGGCGTCGGGGGCTCCGGAACCATCGCCGATCTTCGCCAGCACGGCGCCGACCTCGACGGTCTCGTCCTCGTGGACCAGGATCTCCTCGATGACGCCGCTGATCGGCGACGGGATCTCGGTGTCCACCTTGTCCGTGGAGATCTCGAGCAGGCCCTCGTCCGCCTGGACCGTGTCGCCGACGTTCTTGAGCCAGCGGGTGACCGTTCCCTCGGTCACGCTCTCGCCGAGAGCGGGGAGGACCACGGATGTGCTCATGAGGATGTCTCCTTCTGAAGAAATATCGGATCTAGCTTAGTGATGAGGGGCGAGCCCGAGGGTCAGAGCGCGTGCAGCGGCTTGCCCGCGAGAGCGAGGAAGGCCTCGCCGAGCGCTTCGGACTGCGTCGGGTGCGCGTGGATGAACGGCGCGATGTCTTCGGGATGGGCTTCCCAGCCGACGACCAGCTGTCCTTCGCTGATGAGCTCTCCCACGCGATCGCCGATCAGGTGGACGCCGAGCACCGGCCCGTCCTTCGCGCGGACGACCTTGACGATGCCGCTCGTGCCGAGGATCTCGCTCTTGCCGTTGCCGGCGAGGTTGTACTCGTAGGCGACGATCCCGTCGGCGCCGTGCGCCGATGCGGCCTGGGCTTCGGTGAGGCCGACGGAGGCGACTTCGGGGTGGCTGTAGGTGACCTTGGGGATCTGCGCATCCGGGATCACGACGGGCGAGAGGCCGGCGATCTCCTCCGCGACGAAGATGCCCTGCTGAAATCCCCGGTGCGCGAGCTGCAGCCCCGGAACGATGTCGCCGACGGCCCAGACATGATCGACGCCGGTGCGAAGGCGCTCGTCGGTGATCACGAATCCGCGGTCGATGGTCACGCCGGCTTCCTCGTAGCCGAGGCCCGCAGTCGCAGGCCCGCGACCGACGGCGACCAGGAGATGGTCTGCAGTGAAGGCCTTGCCGTCCTCGAGCGTCACTGTGACCGCATCCGCCGTCTGCGTCGCGCTCTGGAAGCGCACGCCGAGCGAGTATTGGATGCCGCGCCGGCGGAACGCGCGTTCCAGGCCCTTGCTGAGCGCGACGTCCTCATTGGGCACGAGGTGGTCGAGCGCCTCGACGATCGTGACGTCGGCGCCGAACGAGCGCCAGACGCTCGCGAACTCGACGCCGATGACGCCGCCGCCGAGGATCACGACGCTGCGGGGGATCTCGTCGAGCTCGAGCGCGTGCTCGCTCGTGAGGATGCGGCCGCCGATCTCGAGCCCCGGGAGCGTGCGACTGTACGACCCGGTCGCGAGCACGACGTCGGCGCCGCGGTAGAGGTCGTCTCCGACGCGGACGGCAGGACCCGCCTCGAGCCGGCCTTCACCCGCGACGACCGTGATCCCACGGGCCTTCACGAGTCCTTCGAGTCCCTTGTACTTCTTCGCCACGATGCCTTCGCGGTAGGCCCGGACGCCCGCGGGGTCGATCCCGTCGAGCGTCGCGCGGATGCCGATGGCCGAGGCATCCCGTGTCAGATCGGCCACCTCCGCCGCGTGCAGCAGCGCCTTGGTCGGGATGCAGCCGCGGTGAAGGCACGTGCCGCCCACCTTGTCCTTCTCGACGAGGGCCACGCTCTTGCCGAGTTCCGCCGCGCGCAGCGCGGCGGCGTAGCCACCGCTGCCGCCGCCCAGAACGACGAGATCGAAGGAGTGGTCGGTCATCGTGCCTCCTCATCGAGGTCAGTCAGGACGAAGCGGATCAGGCTGCGCACGGTCGCGGCAGTCGGTCCCTTGTCGGTGAAGCCGTACGGCGCGCCCTTGTGGGTGCCGCTGCCGGCGATGTCCAGATGGACCCACGGGATGCGGGGCGCATCTTCCTCGTCGCCCGTGCGGCCGACGAAGTGACGCAGGAACAGGCCTGCGAAGAGCGAGCCGCCCGCGGGATCGCCGATCTTGGCGTTCTGCAGGTCGGCGATCGGGGAGTCGAGCTCCTCGACCATGTGGCCGGGAAGAGGCAGCTGCCACGCGGGCTCGCCCGCCTCGGCGGCGGCGGCCAGGTACGCCGCGACGGCCGTGTCGTCGCCCATCACGCCGGTGTGGCGCGTGCCGAGGGCGATGAGGATCGCGCCGGTGAGCGTTGCGACGTCGACGATCACGTCGGGGTGCTCGCGGCTGGCCGCCACGATGCCGTCGGCGAGCACGAGACGCCCCTCGGCATCGGTGTTCAGCACCTCGACCGTCGTTCCGTCGAGCAGCCGCAGCACGTCACCCGGACGCGTGGCGCGCCCGGACGGCATGTTGTCGGCGACGCAGAGCCACGCCGTCACCTTGACGGGTGCTGCGACGGATGCCGCGGCTCTGAGCACCGCGAGGACGGTCGCGGCCCCCGCCATGTCGTACTTCATCCCGACCATCGACGCGGCGGGCTTGAGCGACAGGCCTCCGGTGTCGAAGGTGATCCCCTTGCCGACGAGGGCGACGTGTCGGGTGGCGCCCTCGGGTGCGTACTCGAGACGCACGAGGCGCGGCGGGCGATCCGATCCCTGGCCGACGCCGAGGATGCCGCCGAAGCCCTGCTCACGCAGCGCCTCCTCGTCGAGGATCTCGACGCTCACCGGCAGCCCCGACACGGAGTCGGCGGCGCGCTGCGCGACATCGGCGGGCCCGAGCCACTCGGCCGGGATGTTGACGAGGTCTTTCACGAGGGCGACGGATGCCGCGGTCTCGACGATGAGCTTCAGGGCGGCCTCGTCGGGTTCGGCCGTGCCGTGGACGATGACGCGCCCGGCGCGCGGCTTGGGCGCCTCGGTCTTGTACCCGTCGAATCGGTAGCCGCCGAGGGCCGCGCCTTCGGCGGCCGCGGTCCACAGTGCGGGGTCGGCGTACGGCGCGGCGACGGCGACCGTCGCGAACCCGGTCAGGGCGCGGATCGCCCCACCGACCGCGTCGCGCACGGCTGCGGCATCCGGATCCGTCCCCGTGCCGACGACGGCCAGCGGCAGTCGTGTCGCCTCCGGCGCGTACACCCGCACCCATGCGCCGGCGGCGCCGGTGAAGCCCACCGCCAGGAGCGCGTCGCGCAGGCCCGGCCAGTCGGACAGATCGGGAGCTGCCTCCGCCTCGAGCGGCGGGAGTGCGACGAGGAGAAGGTCGGCGTCGGACTCTCGGACGGGGGACGTGCGGTACTCCAGGTCGGGAAACGACATGGTCTCCATCCTAGGGACGCGGACTGTTCGCTCTGAGCACGACGGTCGCGACCCGACCACGTCGGGGCGGCTCGTAGCATGGGAGCATGCCTTTTCCCGGCCCGCTGTTCGAGCGTGCGGCTTCCGCGCCGCCCGTACCGCGCGGACTGCCGCTCGTGATCGCCCTCACCGGGTTCACCGATGCCGGCAGCGCCGTGAGCCGCACGATCGACTACTTCCGCGACGACCTGTCGCCCTCGCCGCTCGCGGTCTTCTCCAACGACACGCTCCTGGACTACCGCGCGCGCCGTCCGATCGTCTCGTTCGAGAAGGATCACCTCACCGACTATCGCCCGCCGCGACTGGAGCTGTCGTTCGCCCATGATGCGCTCGGGCAGCCGTTCCTGCTGCTGGCGGGCTACGAGCCCGACTTCGCATGGGACGCCTTCGCTGCAGCGGTCGTCGACTTCGCCGAGAGCTACGGCGTCTCGACGGTGACCTGGGTGCACGCGATACCGATGCCGGTCCCGCACACCCGGCCCATCGGCACGACGGTCAGCGGCACCCGCTCCGAGCTCACCGAGGCGCACTCGGTGTGGCAGCCGCACACGGAGGTACCTGCGACGGCGGGTCACCTGCTGGAGTACCGGCTGGCTGCCGCCGGCGTGCGCGTGGCCGGCTTCGTCCTTCTCATCCCGCACTACCTGGGTGACACGGAGTACCCGGCGGCCGCGCTGGCCGCCCTGGACAGTCTGACGGTGGCGACCGGCCTCGTTTTCGCGGGCGACGACCTGCGAGATGAGAATCGCGAGTACCTCGAGAAGGTCACGGAGCAGATCGAGGGAAGCGACGAGCTCGCCCGCATGGTCCAGGGGCTCGAGGAGCGCTACGACGCGTACATGGCGGGTTCGACCCTGGCGACCCCGATCATCCATACCGGCGATCTGCCCAGCGCCGACGAGCTGGCTGCCGAGCTGGAGCGATTCCTGGCGACGCGTCCTGCCGAGGACGACAAGCGCGGTTCCTGAGCCCGCCATTCGCCGGGGCGTTGGAATGACCGGCGCTACCGGAGCGTTGTTCCAGGGGATGGAGGTGCGCCGATCCACGCGGGGCGATGCTGGCGGCGCACGGCAAGTATGAGATACTAGACGCTCTGACCCGTTGTCAACCATCTTCGTCCGGCTTCCGGCCGAAGATCTGGACTTGACAAGGGTCTTACTAGTGTCCGAAACCGACCGGAGATGCGCAGGGGTGCGTCGACCGGTGAAAGGCGAAACGTGACTCCAGGCACGAACACCAAGGCTCGCTCGGCCGCGAAGGACACCGAGACGGACGAGACGAAGGCCCCCGCTGCGAAGAAGGCTCCCGCGGCGAAGGGCGCCCCGAAGGCGAAGGCAGCCCCGAAGACCGCGTCCAAGCGCGCGAAGAAGTCCGATGACGACTTCGAGGACGACGTCGAGGAGCTCGACGTCGAGCTCGAGGCCGGCGACGACATCGAAGTGGACGCTGCAGACGACGCGACCGACGCGGCTCCAGCCGCCAAGGACGCGAAGGCCTCGACCGACGAGACCGCCGCTGCCGAGGACGAGGAGGAGGACGAGGAGAGCACCAAGCCCGCGTTCACCGAGCCGCTCCCGACCGGCGCGATCGTCATCTCGTCCAGCGACGACGAGGACGTCCCGGTCTACTCGACGCAGATCACCGGCGCCACCGCCGACCCTGTCAAGGACTACCTGAAGCAGATCGGCAAGGTGCCGCTCCTGAACGCGGCCGAAGAGGTCGAGCTCGCCATGCGGATCGAGGCGGGACTGTTCGCCGAAGAGAAGCTGTCGCACATGTCGGCCGCCGAGAAGACCTCGCAGCTCGGACTCGACCTGCAGTGGGTCGCCCGTGACGGTCAGCGCGCCAAGAGTCATCTGCTGGGCGCGAACCTGCGTCTCGTGGTGTCGCTCGCCAAGCGCTACACCGGTCGTGGCATGCAGTTCCTGGACCTCATCCAGGAGGGCAACCTCGGCCTCATCCGTGCCGTCGAGAAGTTCGACTACACCAAGGGCTTCAAGTTCTCGACCTATGCGACGTGGTGGATCCGTCAGGCCATCACCCGCGCCATGGCCGACCAGGCACGGACCATCCGCATCCCGGTGCACATGGTCGAGGTCATCAACAAGCTCGCGCGCGTGCAGCGTCAGATGCTGCAGGACCTCGGTCGCGAGCCCACGCCCGAGGAGCTCAGCCGCGAGCTCGACATGACCCCCGAGAAGGTCATCGAGGTGCAGAAGTACGGCCGCGAGCCGATCTCGCTGCACACGCCCCTCGGCGAGGACGGCGACAGCGAGTTCGGTGACCTCATCGAGGACACCGAGGCCGTGGTTCCTGCCGACGCGGTGGGCTTCACGATGCTGCAGCGTCAGCTCGAGTCGCTCCTCGATTCGCTCTCGGAGCGCGAGGCCGGCGTCATCCGCATGCGCTTCGGCCTCGGCGACGGGCAGCCGAAGACGCTGGACCAGATCGGCGACACGTTCGGGGTCACCCGCGAGCGCATCCGCCAGATCGAGTCGAAGACGATGGCGAAGCTGCGCCACCCGTCGCGATCGCAGTCCCTGCGGGACTACCTCGAGTGAGCGAGGCGAACGCCGGCAAGGCGCTCACCGTTCAGGTCGAAGGCTCGTCGTTCGCTCGCATCCCGATCCGCACGCGGGTCGTGATGCCGGGCGACGACCTCGATGAGTTCATCCGCGAGTATGCGGCGGATGTCGTGCGCTCGGGCGACCTGCTGTTCGTGACGGAGAAGATCGTCGCGATCACGCAGGGTCGCTCGTACCTCGTGGACGACATCAAGCCCCGCAAGCTCGCGTTCTTCCTCTCGAAGTACGTCACGCGCACCCCGTACGGCATCGGCCTGGGCATGCCCGAGACCATGGAGATGGCGCTGCGCGAGTGCGGCCCGATCCGCATCCTGTTCGCGGCTGCGGTGTCAGCGGTGACGAAGCTGTTCGGCCGCAAGGGCGACTTCTACCGCATCGCCGGCGACAAGGCGCGAGCGATCGACGGCCCGACATCGGGCACCATCCCGCCCTACAACAAGGCAGTCGTGCTCGGCCCGGAGCGTCCGCGCGAGGTCGCCCAGCACATCAAGGCTCTCCTCGGCGATGTGCCCGAGGTGGCAGTGGTCGACATCAACGACCTCGGCGGCAACATCCTGGGCTCCACCCTCGACAAGCCGGCGGAGAAGCGCCTCGTCGCGATCCTCAAGGACAACCCGCTCGGCCAAGGACACCAGTCCACGCCGCTCGGCATCGTACGCGCGGTCTGATCGCCCTTCGACAAGCTCAGGGACCGGTTCCCGACGTCGCGCTCTCGCCGGGGCGCGGGTCGCTGAGCTTGTCGAAGCGTCAGAACCCGATGGCCTCGCGGTAGCGGGGCTTGTGACCGGTGCGGATGCCGGTCACGCTGGGCTTGTTCTCGTACACACCCGCGCCCCAGTTGCCCTCGACGAGCACCGGGCCCTCCGGCGTGACGACGATGTCCCAGCCCACGTACTGGATCTGCGGGACGACCCGCGCGACCTGGTCGACGAACTCCTTGACCTGCTCGACCATCGGGAGCTGGAAGTCGGCGATCACGAACCCGCTGTCGGGGTGGCGCACATGCACGTGGCCGTGGGAGTCGTACCCGGGCCCCACGGCGTGGCCGTTCTCGTCGAGCATCGTGTAGAAGCCGCCGAACGTCATCTGATCGCTCACCGCTCCGCGCCCGAACTTCTGCGCCATCGCGAGGATGTGAGTCTTGTCGCCGTCGAAGAAGGCCGTGACGCGCGTGGTGTTCACCGTGCCGGGGCAGACCGCCGCGAGGTCGGCGTGCTGACGGATGACCTCCTCGATCAGCAGCTCGCCGCGTTCGAGCAGGCCGCGGTGGAACTCGTCCCAGTCCGTGATGTCGGCCGCGTGGTAGCGATGAACGCCGGTGCCGGCCTGTCCGACGGGCTCCTTGGTGACGATGGTGCCCTGCTCCTCGGTGAAGGCGCGCACCGCGTCGGCGTTGCCCTCCCCGACGACCATCCAGTCGCGGCGGAGGAATGTGCTGAAGGTGCGGTCGAACTCGACCTTGTCCTGGAACAGGCCACGGTAGGCGGGCTGGTCGTACTTCTGCGAGAGCTCGTTCGACACCGGGTGGGTCATGTACGTCGCCCGCTCGGCCCGGTTCAGGATGGCGAAGTCGTAGTCGACGTAATCCTGGAACCCGACCTGGCGGAAGCCGGCCGACCACAGCATGTCGACCATCACGGCCGGGGTCCATTTGCCGTGCGCGTGCGCGGTCTCCCGCGCCCGCTCGACCACGGATCCGACATCGATGCGACGGACACGCCAGGCGAGGTAGCGAAGGCGGTTCGAGAGGGCGAGGCCCTGAGAAGGCATGCGTGCTCCGGGGTCGTGTGCGGGGGACCCCGATAGTCTAGAGGCGTGAGTTCCGCGATCCCTGGGCAGGGCATGCCCGTGCCGGGATCGGCGCCTCGCAGCAGCCCCGTCGCCCGGATCTCGCGTGGCGCTCTCACCGGCAACGCACGCATCGCCTGGGACCGCGGCATCCGTTCGTTCGATTCCTCCGTGCTCGAGGCGGATGCCTGGGGCCATGGCGCGGCCCTGGTGGAGGGTGTCCTCGTCACGGCGGGATTCACGCGCGACGAGCACGCGCCGGCGGCGTACGGCAGCGGTGGGGCGAACCACGCGATGGCGGCGCCGGCGCGCCCCGTGCTCACGCCGTCTCAGCTCCTGGGCATGCCGGGTACCGCTGCCACACCCGCGCTGCGGCTGAGCGGCGCCGTGCTGTCGGTGAAACACCTGCGTGCGGGCGAGGGCGTGTCGTACGGGTACGCGTACCGCGCCGAACACGACACGCGTGTCGCGCTCGTCACCGGCGGCTATGCGCAGGGCGTCGTCCGCTCGCTCGGCGGGGCCGTCGATGTCGCGATCGCGGCGGAGCGGCATCCGATCGTCGGGCGTGTCGCGATGGACGTGTGCGTGGTCGAGATCGGAGACTCCGTCGTGCATCGTGGCGACGAGGTCCTGCTCCTCGGCGACGCGGCGGCCGGTGAGCCGTCTCTGGCCGAATGGGTCGACGCGACCGGCATGTACGCGTTCGAGCTCGTCACGACGGTCGGCCTGCGCGCGATCCGGGAGGACGCGCCGTGACCGCGCGGCTGCACGTCGATCTGTCGGCCCTCACCGCGAACATCGCGCGCGTGCGCGAGACCGTCGCGCCGGCCGAGCTCATGCTCGTGGTCAAGGACGACGCCTACGGCCACGGGCTCGAGGCGGTCGTGCGCACCGCCGTGGACGCGGGCGTCCGGTGGTTCGGGGCCTTCGACGCCCGGACCGGAACCGCCGTGCGCGCCGCTGCCGGCGACGCGGTCCGCATCTTCACCTGGATCGCCGCATCGCGCGACGACCTGCGCGCCGCCCTCGCGGCCCACCTCGACCTCGGGATCGGCGACGCCGAGCTTCTCGAGGACCTTGCAGACGCCGCTTCCGGCGCCTCCGCTGCGCCGCGTGTGCATCTGAAGATCGACACCGGGCTGCACCGCAACGGCGTGCGCCCCGAAGCGTGGCCGGCGTTCGTCGACCGAGCCGCCGAGCTGCAGAGCGCCGGATTGCTCGAGGTCGCCGGGATCTGGAGCCATATCGCCGAGGCGTCCGACGCCGAGGATGACGACGCCCGGACCCTCTTCGAGTGGGCGCTCGACGAGGCGGCGGCCGCCGGCATCCACCCGTCCGTCCGCCACCTGGCCGCCAGTGCGGCGTCGTTCGCGCGGCCGGCGTTCCGCTACGACATGGTGCGCGTCGGGGCGTTCTGCTACGGCATCCGCTCGGCCGGCGGTCCGTCGGCCGGCGAGCTCGGGCTGGCCCCCATCGGTCGGCTCGAGGCGGAGGTGGTCGCCGTGCACGACGACGGTGTGCGGGTAGACATCGGCGCGCTCGCAGGACTTCCGACATCGCTGAGCGGTGGTCGGGCGCGCGTCGGCACGCCCGCCGGCGGTCGACGGCTGGAGATCGTGGGGGAGTCGCACTCGCTCGTCGAGGGATGGCCCGATGCCGCCGTGGGCGACACGGTTACGCTTTTCGGACCTGGCACGTGCGGGGAAGCCTCCGCGACGGATCTCGCCGAGCTCATCGGGACGATCGGCGAAGAGATCGCCCTCCGGGTGTCACCGCTGATCCCACGCGTGTACCGCTGAGGATTCACAGGACCTGAGGGCCGCCAGCACCGGGGTTCCGACTGAACCTGGCGCACGCACAGAAACGCCCCGCGAGACGGCGGGCGTCTCGCGGGGCGGTCGTCACAGGTGCCGGCGGGCGGCAGACCTCGCAGGTCTTATTCCGCCAGCCGCGCGGTCTCGTCGTGCCACGACGTCGCGATGCTGCGGAGCTTCTCTTCGTACTTGCGGCCGTGGTGGGCGCAGAAGAGCAGTTCGCTGCCGTTGACCTCGGCGGCGATGTAGGCCTGGGCGCCGCACGAATCGCAGCGGTCGACCGCCGTCAGGCGGTACTCGAGGACGGCGCCAGGCTCTGTGGGTGTCGATAGCGTGGTCATTTCGGTGCCTCCTCGTATATGTAGAACTCTTGGCCGGTGATGAGATACAACCACGCGGACGTTTCGAGAATGCCGCGAACGGGTGACATTTCGCTGAGCGCGTAGCGCTGGTCGGTGTGAAGCGTGTCTGTGCGGCCCGATCGGGCGCGCGGATTACGATGGGAGACTGTGACCGCCGAGTATTCCGCCCATCATCTCCAGGTGCTTGAAGGGCTCGAGGCGGTCCGCAAGCGCCCGGGCATGTACATCGGCTCCACCGACTCCCGCGGCCTCATGCACTGCCTGTGGGAGATCATCGACAACTCGGTCGACGAGGCGCTGGCCGGACACGGCACCCGCATCGATATCGTGCTGCACGCCGATGGCAGCGTCGAGGTGCGTGACCGTGCGCGCGGCATCCCCGTCGACATCGAGCCGCGCACCGGCCTGTCGGGCGTGGAGGTCGTCTTCACCAAGCTGCACGCCGGCGGCAAGTTCGGCGGCGGCTCGTACGCGGCCTCGGGCGGCCTGCACGGCGTGGGGGCGTCGGTCGTCAACGCCCTCTCGGAGCGTCTCGACGTGGAGGTGGACCGCGGCGGCAAGACCTGGGCGATGTCGTTCCACCGCGGCGAGCCTGGGCAGTTCTCCAACGGCAGCCCCAGCTCGACCTTCACACCCTTCGAGCAGCGCAGCGAGCTGCGGGTCGCCGGGCGCGCGGCAAAGGGCGTGACGGGCACCCGCATCCGTTACTGGGCCGACCCGCAGATCTTCACCAAGGACGCCACCTTCAACCTGCAGGAGCTCGAACAGCGGGCGCGGCAGACGGCCTTCCTCGTCCCCGGTCTCGAAATCGTCATCCGTGACGAGCGCCCTTCGACAGGCTCAGGGGCCGGCGCCGGCTCGGGCGAGCCGGTCGAGACGAGCTATCGCTTCGACGGCGGCATCTCCGAGTTCGCCGACTTCCTCGCGCCCGACGCGGGCATCACCGACACCTGGCGCCTCACCGGGAGCGGCACGTTCACCGAGACCGTCCCGGTGCTGCAGCCGACCGGCGCGATGGTGCCGACCGAGGTCGAGCGCGAATGCCACGTCGACGTCGCCGTGAGGTGGGGAACCGGCTACGAGACGATGTCCCGCTCGTTCGTGAACATCATCGCCACGCCGAAGGGCGGCACGCATCAGCAGGGCTTCGAGCAGGGCCTCATGAAGGTACTGCGCGATCAGGTCGCCCAGAACGCGCGACGCCTCAAGGTCGGCAACGACAAGATCGAGAAGGACGACATCCTCGCGGGCCTCACCGCCGTGCTCACGGTCCGCGTGCCCGAGCCGCAGTTCGAGGGTCAGACGAAAGAGGTGCTCGGAACTCCGGCCGTGCGCCAGATCGTCTCGAACGTCATCATCCGCGAGCTCAACGCGCGCTTCACGTCGACCAAGCGCGACGACAAGGCCCAGACCTCCCTCCTCCTCGACAAGGTGGTCTCCGAGATGAAGGCGCGCATCTCCGCGCGCACGCACAAAGAGACGCAGCGTCGCAAGAACGCCCTGGAATCGTCGTCGCTGCCGGCGAAGCTCGCCGACTGCCGGTCGAACGACGTGGGCGAGTCCGAGCTTTTCATCGTCGAGGGCGATTCGGCGCTCGGCACGGCTAAGCTCGCGCGCAACAGCGAGTTCCAGGCGCTGCTGCCCATCCGCGGCAAGATCCTCAACGTGCAGAAGGCGTCGATCAGCGACATGCTGTCCAACGCCGAGTGCGCGGCGATCATCCAGGTGATCGGCGCCGGCTCGGGGCGCTCGTTCGACCTGGAAACCGCGCGTTACGGCAAGATCATCCTGATGAGCGACGCCGACGTCGACGGCGCGCACATCCGCACCCTGCTGCTCACCCTGTTCTTCCGCTACATGCGACCGCTGATCGACGAGGGCCGCGTCTATGCCGCCGTGCCGCCGCTGCACCGCGTGGTCGTGATGAACCCCGGGACCAAGCCGAACGACACCATCTACACGTACTCCGAGGCGGAGCTCCACGGCCTCCTCACGAAGCTCGGCAAGGCGGGCAAGCGCTGGCAGGAGCCGGTGCAGCGCTACAAGGGCCTCGGTGAGATGGACGCCGACCAGCTGGCGACGACGACGATGGACCGCGCCGGCCGCACCCTGCGACGCGTGCGGATGCAGGATGCCGAGGCTGCGGCATCCGTCTTCGAACTGCTCATGGGCAACGACGTGGCTCCGCGCAAGGAGTTCATCATCGACTCCAGCGACCGGCTCGTGCGGGAGCGCATCGACGCCTGACCCGCCACCCCGGCCCACGAGGGAAGGGGCCGACGGCTCAGCGGATGCCGGTGCCGACCGCGCCGACGATGCCGTCGAGCGGCGTGCCGGACGCGTCGCGCTTGGCGCCCGCCGCCGGCAGCGCGCGCACCGCTCCGTCGGAGCCGGTCGCGCGCGGGTCGGTGCCCACCCAGGCGATCGTGAGCGCGTCCTCGCCCCGCAGGAAGCGGTGGGCGCGAACACCACCGGTCGCACGGCCCTTGGCGGGGAACTCGCTGAAGAGCGAGACCTTCGCGCTGACCGCGTCGGTACCGGCGAGTGCCGTCGTCGAGCCCGCGATCGTCACCACGACGGCGTCGAACTCGGACGGTCCGACGACGTCGAAGGCGATGACCTCGGCGCCGTCTGTCAGCCGGATGCCGGCCATGCCGCCGGCGGACCGGCCCTGCGGCCGCACCGACGACGCGTCGAAGCGGAGGAGCTGGGCGTCGTTCGCGACGAACACCAGCTCGGCCCCGTCGGAGGCGGGAGCGGCGCCGACGACCCGGTCGCCGTCCTTGAGGGCGATGATCGCGATGTCGTGTTTGTTGGCGAGCTCGCTCGCCGCGACCCGCTTGACCACGCCCTGCGCGGTGCCGACGGCGATCGGCGGGGAGTCGGTGAGCGGAACCAGGGCGACGACGTGCTCGCCGCCGCTGAGCCCGAGGTACTGATCGGCGCGCGTGCCGGCGCCGAGCTGCACCGAGTTGCCGGGGACGGAGGGCAGGTCGACGGGGGAGAGACGCACGAGACGGCCGAGGCTCGTGACCGCGCCGATGTCGCCGCGCGTCGTCGCGTCCACCGATGAGCGGATCGCGTCGTGCTTCGAGCGACGCGCGGGTGCCACCACGCCGCCGCCGGGTGCGTCGGCCACGAGCTCGGCGCGCACCATGCGTCCGGTGGCCGAGAGGAAGACGCGGCACGGGGCGTCCGCGATCTGCAGATCGGCGGCCGCCGCCGCGGCGCGCGAGCGCGGCTGCACGGGACCGCCGTTGAGCAGCAGCGTCCGCCGGGGCGTGCCGAACGCCTCCGCCGCGGCATCCAGCTCATGCGCCACCTGCGCGCGCAGCAGGACGTCGCTGCCGAGCAGCTCCTCGAGCTGCGCGATCTCTTTCTTCAGGTTGTCGCGCTCGGTCTCGAGCTCGATGCGGGAGAACTTCGTGAGCCGCCGCAGACGCAGCTCGAGGATGTACTCGGACTGCGCCTCCGACAGGTCGAAGACGCTCATCAGTCGCTGACGCGCCTGCTCGCCGTCGTCGGAGGTGCGGATGACCTGGATGACCTCGTCGATGTCCAGAATCGCGATGAGGAGGCCCTCGACCAGGTGCAGCCGTTCCTTGCGCCGTGTGAGGCGGTAGCGACTGCGTCGCGTGACGACGCTGATGCGGTGGTCGAGGTAGACCCGCAGGAGCTCCCGGAGCCCGAGCGTCTGCGGCTGTCCCTCGACGAGGGCGACGTTGTTGATGCTGAACGAGTCCTCGAGCGGCGTCAGCCGGTAGAGGTGGTCGAGCACCGCCTGCGCGTCGAAGCCGGTCTTGATCCCGATGACCAGGCGCAGACCGTGGTGGCGGTCGGTGAGGTCGGTGACGTCCGAGATGCCCTGCAGCTTCTTGGCGTTGACGGCGTCCTTGATCTTCTCGATCACGCGCTCGGGACCGACGAGGTACGGAAGCTCGGTGACGATGAGACCCGTGCGCCGCGGGCCGAGAGACTCGATCGAGACCTTCGCCCGGGTGCGGAAGCTGCCGCGACCGTTCGTGTAGGCGTCCTTGATGCCGTCGAGACCGACGATGATGCCGCCACCGGGAAGATCCGGTCCGGGAACGAACTCCATCAGCTCTTCGACGGTCGCCTCGGGGTTGTCGAGCAGATGCGTCGCCGCGCCGACGACCTCGATGAGGTTGTGCGGCGCCATGTTCGTCGCCATGCCGACGGCGATGCCGGTCGTGCCGTTGACGAGCAGGTTGGGGAACGCGGCCGGCAGCACTTCCGGCTGCTGGAACTGGCCGTCGTAGTTCGGGATGAAGTCGACGACGTCCTCGTCGAGGTTCTCGGTGAGCGCGAGCGCCGGAGGGGCGAGACGGGCCTCGGTGTACCGGGGCGCAGCCGGACCATCATCGAGCGAGCCGAAGTTGCCGTGGCCGTCGACGAGCGGCACCCGCAGCGAGAACGGCTGCGCGAGTCGCACCAGCGCGTCGTAGATGGGGGCGTCGCCGTGCGGGTGCAGCTTTCCCATCACCTCGCCCACGACGCGGGCGCTCTTGACGTGACCGCGATCGGGCCGCAGCCCCATGTCGGCCATCTGGAACAGGATGCGTCGCTGCACCGGCTTCAGCCCGTCGCGCGCGTCGGGAAGCGCGCGCGAGTAGATCACCGAATACGCGTACTCGAGGAACGACGTCTGCATCTCGGAGGAGACGTCGACATCCTCGATGCGTCCGTGGTCGGCGGGTGAGGAATCGGTGCGGGAAGCGGGCATGTGTCGATGAAGCCTCGGGTGACGGCGGGAGCGGTGGGGCTCGGCCGCGGTGTGCGAGACTGGCCCCGATGTCCCTCAGCCTACCCGCGGACCCGCCGCGCGCCCGGAGCCTCACCCGTGTCGTGCCCGAGATGTCGGCGGCACTGGACGGCCGATCGGAGTGGTTCGCCCCGGCGCGCAGCGCCATCGTCTGGGTGATCGACGGCCTCGGCGTGTTCAACCTCGGCGCCCGCGCCGGGCACGCCAGATTCCTGAGCGAGGCTCGGACGAAGCGGGATGCCGCGCGCACCGTCTTCCCCTCGACCACGGCAGCGGCCCTCACCAGCCTGCTCACGGGCGTCTTGCCGGGCGAGCACGGCATCGTCGGCTACCGCGCCCGCGTCCCCGGCACCGACGACATCGTCAACATGCTGCGCGGGTGGGACACCGATGGGCTGCCGTTGTCCTTCCAGCGCTCCGCGCCGCTGTCCGCCACGCTCGGGCGGCCCTTCTTCGCCGTGTCGCGCAACGAGTACGCCCGCACCGGCTTCACGGCGGCGACCCTCGGCGACGCCGAGTTCCACGGTGTCGACGACCTCGACGAACGCGTGCGGGTCGCCGCCGATCTGGCGGCGCGGCACCCGGGCTCGCTCGTCTATCTGTACGCGGCGGATCTCGACGCGGTGGGCCACAAGCGCGGCTGGGAGTCCGACGAGTGGGTGGCGGCTCTCGAGCGCGTGGATGCCGCGGCCCGCCGGCTCGCGGCATCCGTCGACCGGAGCACCGGCGTCGTCGTCACCTCCGATCACGGCATGATCGACGTTCCCCGGCACCGCCACATCCTGCTCGAGGACGCCGGCGACCTGCTCGACGGCGTCCGTCTCATCGGCGGTGAGCCGCGCATGCTGCAGCTGTATACCGAACCCGGGCAGGCTGATGCCGTGCTCACACGGTGGCGCGCGTCCGAGGCATCCCGCTCCTGGGTCTTCTCACGAGCCGAGCTCGCAGCATCGGGACTCATCGGCGCACTGGTGGACCCGGAGGTCGCCGCGCGCCTCGGCGACGTGATCGTCGCCGCACGCGCGGGGATCGCCTACTACGACGACCGGCTCGCCGACAAGGCACCCCAGAAGATGGTCGGGCAGCACGGCTCGCTCACCGATGAGGAGCGCGTGGTGCCGCTCATCCGGCTCGGCGCTTTCGCCTGACCGCGCGTCAGTCCTCTGAGCGAGCGCCGAAGACGATCTCGTCCCACGACGGCATCGACGTGCGACCCTTGCGACGGCCCGCCTCCGCCACGGCGGCAGGAGTCGGCTGGTGGTCGGATGCCGGCGGCTCGTCGTCGGCGGACGCCTCGTCGTAGCCCGGCTCGAGCGCGTCGAACAGCGCGACCGGCGCCGAGGACCGCTGCGGTGCCGCGGCCTCGTCGACAGTCGGCAGCGGTTCGCGCTGACCGCGGCGGCGTCGCAGCGCCTCGAGAAGGTCGGCCGTCTCGGCCGAGGTCACGACCGTGGGCTCGGTAGCCCGCTTGATCGCGGCCTGCTGGACGGCCGGGGCGGCGGGCGCCGGGATCTCGGGGGACTCGATGTCGGCGTCGGGAAGCCCGCGGGGCCCGAAAGCGCCGCTGTCGAACCGTGAGTCGTCCTTGGCCGGCATCGCGTCGAGCGCCCGCAGCCGGGGGATCAGCCCTTCGGGCAGCGCGCCCTGACGAGACAGCTGGATCGCATCGGAATTGAGCGGCGACAGCGTGCTGCGGCGGGGGTCGAATCCCCAGCGCGCGTCGTGGCCGATGTCGTTGGCCGTGAACTCCAGCTTGACGGTCCACCCGGTCGGCGCCTTCCAGCTGGTCCAGCGCTCGCCGATGGCGCCGGCCTCGGCCAGCTTGGCGCGCACGGCTGAGCCGAACGTGGTCTGGCCGTCGCCCTCGAAGTCGCCGCCGAGCAGCACGGGGACCGCGAGCGCCTGGCCCACGACATGCTCGCGCTCGGCCAGCACGGGACCCTCGAACCGGACGACGTCCTCCACGCGCGCGCCGAGCAGCTCCGCCACCTCCTGCGCAGACAGGCCCGAGCGGATGTGGGCCTGGATCTCGCGCGGGCTCGCGCGGGGCGTCTGCACGTCCGCGTCGCGATCGCGGCCGACCTTGCGCAGTTCGCCACGCAGCACGTCGTCGACATCGAGCGCGAATCTTTCACCGGACTCGGTCGCCAGGATGAGCTTGTCGTCCTCGGTTCCGATGACCTTGAGCTGTTCCATGCGAACGCCCCCTAGTTTTCCCTCGGGCTCACGGCTGTACTTGCGCTTCGGGCTCAGAGCAGTGGTTCGCTGCCTGATCCGCCCCATCGTGTCACAGGGAAGTACGGGGATCGGGAATATCCGACGCGTGCCGCGAGTTTCACGCGACGCACGGGGGCGACACCGCCGGACGCATTTGCGAAAAGGGGAACCGTCGTGCAAACTATCGCCGCCCGCAAGGGCGAGCGCAATCCGCGATACCCGGAAGTTGAGACGTTCACGCATGGCCACCGATTACGACGCCCCCCGCAAGACCGAGGATGACAGCGAGTCGATCGAAGCGCTCAAGGAGCGCGTCCCCGACAAGCTCTCGGGCTCGGTCGATGTGGAGGATTCCGACAACCCGTCGGGGTTCGAGCTCCCCGGCGCCGACCTGTCGGACCTCGAGCTCGACGTCGTCGTCCTCCCTCCCCAGGAGGACGAGTTCACCTGCTCGAACTGCTTCCTCGTGAAGCACCGTTCGCAGCTCGATCACGAGACCGCCGACGGCCCTATGTGCGTGGAGTGCTCCGCGTGATCTGAGCCCGCCGCACAGCGGCGGACAGTCGATCCGGCGTCCGCGAGGAGATCACCCACGCGGTCGTCGGGTCGTCGGCATCGGTCACCGGGATGACGACGAGTCCGTCGATCCCGCCTCGGATCAGATGCCACGACCGCGGGTCCAGACCCGCACCGCGCGCATGGCGCGCATCGTCGCCGAGGTGCACCTGCGGCATCCCGAGGAACTCCACGTCGATGTGAGCGCGCCCCGCGCGCAGCTCGCCGTCCCGCACCTCGACCACCGGGGCGGCCGCGATCATCAGCGCGATCAGCACCACGCCGATCGCGGCACCCACCACGAGCGCGATCGTCCGGTCGATGGGACTGATCACGAGCGCCGCCATCGGAGCCACCAGCGCCGCCGCGACGAGGATCCAGAGCGAGGGGCCCAGTCGCTCGCGGTAATGCGGCTCCTGATGGCCGTGAGTGAGCCCGCTGCGGGCATCGGCGTGACGCATGGAGTTCTGCATTACCCTCGTTGGGTGACTGAAACGGTGGACGTCCCCATTATCGCCTCCGAGGTCCCGGTGTACGCGCACCCCGGTGATGCCGGCGCCGACCTGGTCGCCGCCGAGGCGGTGCGCCTCGAGCCGGGCGGCCGCGCACTGGTGGGCACCGGCGTGCGGATCGCGCTCCCCGAGGGATACGTCGCCTTCGTCGTGCCCCGGAGCGGCCTCGCCGCCAAGCACGGCATCACGATCGTCAACGCCCCCGGCACGATCGATGCCGGATACCGCGGTGAGATCAAGGTCATCCTGCTCAACACCGACCGTGAGCACGCGCACGACATCTCGGTGGGCGATCGCATCGCCCAGCTCATCGTCATGCCGGTGCCCCGCGCCGTATTCATCCCCGTGGAGACCCTGCCCGACAGCGTGCGCGGCGAGGGCGGCTTCGGCTCCACGGGCTACCAGAAGGACGGAGTCCTCGCATGACAGACCCCTCATCGGCCGACGGACCGCGCAAGGTCGCACCCGAGGACCGCGCCACCACCGGCCCGTTCGACGAGTCCGAGGCGAACCCGGTGCGGCCGTACATCGACCTCGGCGGCATCAAGATCCTGCCGCGCGAAGGCCTCAACCTGCGCCTCGAGGTCGAGGAGCAGACCAAGCGCATCGTCGCCGTCGGGCTGGACTACTCCGGCTCGACACTGCAGGTCCAGCCGTTCGCGGCACCGCGCTCGGCCGGGCTCTGGGAAGAGACGCGCGAGCAGATCCGCCAGCAGATCCGCCAGCAGGGCGGCCGCGTCGAGGAGCGTGAGGGCCCGCTCGGCCCCGAGCTGCTCGCCGAGGTGCCCGTCATCGCCGGCCCGGACGGCACCGCGGGCAAGCGCCTCGCGCGCTTCGTCGGGGTCGACGGCCCCCGCTGGTTCCTCCGCGGTGTCATCGGCGGCGCCGCCACGTCGGATGTGGAGGCGGCTGCGGCCGTCGAGGACCTCTTCCGGTCGATCGTCGTCGTCCGCGGCGGATCGCCGATGCCGCCGCGCGACCTCATCCCGCTGCGCATGCCCGCCACGCCGGGCTCGGCGTGAGCGACGCCGCGCGCCCCGGTGACGCGGATCCCGAACGGACCGCGGACGCTGCTGCGGACGCCGTGGACGCTCCGTCGGACGAGACCGGCGCGCCGGCGTCGACGTCGGAGATGCTCGGCGCCGCGCTCGGCGGTGCCGCCCGGCGCGCGGGGCTCGATCCCGCCGACGGCCGCAGCACCGGCCACGTCGTCTGGAAGGCGATGGGCGGCTGGCGCGGCATCCTGGAATCCGTCCTTCCCGGGGTCGTCTTCCTCGTGGCGTGGACGCTGACGTACGACGCGGACACGCGCTCCGGCAATCTGCTGCTGAGCCTGGGACTGTCGGTCGGCCTCGCGGCCGTCTTCACCGTGGTGCGGCTCGTGCAGCGTCAGTCCGCGAGCGCCGCCATCGGCGGTCTGATCGCGGCCGCTGCCGCAGCCGCGCTGTCGCTGTGGACGGGCAGGGGAGAGGACAGCTTCATCCCCGGCTTCCTCACGAACACGATCTACGGGACCGCGTTCCTCGTGTCGGCACTCGTGGGATGGCCGCTCATCGGCCTCGCGGTCGGATTCCTGATGGGGGAGGGCACGGCGTGGCGGGCCGACCGCCGCAAGCGACGCGTCTTCTTCTGGTTGTCGCTCGCGTGGGCCGCCCTCTTCGCACTGCGCCTCATCGTGCAGCTGCCGCTCTACTTCGCGGGTGATGTGACGGCGCTCGGCACGCTCAAGCTCGTGATGGGGCTGCCGCTGTTCGCACCGCTGGTCGCGGTGACGTGGCTCGCGGTGCGCGCGCTCTATCCTCGGGCGCCGAAGTGATATATTTATCTTGACATCAAGATAGTTTTCCCTCGATCCGTTAGGTCGACCTCACTAGCCGCGGGCTTCGGGGCGGGGGAAGATGGGGATGCCGGACTCCGGCACGATCCCGCCGCCGACGAAGGAGACAGACGTGTCCACGGTTGACAGCTTCGGTGCGAAGAGCACCCTGACGGTCGGCAGCACCGACTACGAGATCTTCCGCATCGACAAGGTCGCGGGCTACGAGAAGCTCCCGTTCAGCCTGAAGGTGCTGCTCGAGAACCTGCTGCGCACCGAGGACGGCGCCAACGTCACCAAGGAGCAGATCGAAGCTCTCGGGTCGTGGGATGCCGCAGCCGAGCCGAACACCGAGATCCAGTTCACGCCGGCTCGCGTCGTGATGCAGGACTTCACCGGCGTTCCGTGCATCGTCGACCTCGCCACCATGCGCGAGGCGGTCACCGCGCTCGGCGGCGACCCGACGAAGATCAACCCGCTGTCGCCGGCCGAGATGGTCATCGACCACTCCGTCATCGCCGACCTCTTCGGCACCGAGAACGCCCTCGAGCGCAACGTCGAGATCGAGTACGAGCGCAACGGCGAGCGGTACCAGTTCCTGCGGTGGGGCCAGACCGCGTTCGACGACTTCAAGGTCGTTCCTCCGGGCACCGGCATCGTGCACCAGGTCAACATCGAGCACCTCGCGAAGGTGATCTACGACCGCTCCGTCGGCGGCGTCCTGCGCGCCTATCCCGACACCTGCGTCGGCACCGACTCGCACACGACCATGGTCAACGGACTCGGCGTCCTCGGCTGGGGCGTCGGCGGCATCGAGGCGGAGGCGGCCATGCTCGGCCAGCCCGTGTCGATGCTCATCCCCAAGGTCGTGGGCTTCAAGCTGTCGGGCGCGATCCCGACCGGCGTCACGGCCACCGATGTCGTGCTGACCATCACCGACATGCTGCGCAAGCACGGCGTGGTCGGCAAGTTCGTCGAGTTCTACGGCGAGGGCGTGGCCTCGGTGCCGCTCGCCAACCGCGCCACCATCGGCAACATGAGCCCCGAGTTCGGCTCGACCGCCGCCATGTTCCCGATCGACAGCGTGACCGTCGACTACCTGCGCCTCACCGGCCGTGACGAGCAGCAGCTCGCACTGGTCGAGGCGTACGCGAAGGAGCAGTCGCTCTGGCACGACCCCTCCCGCGAGCCGGTCTTCAGCGAGTACATGGAGCTGGACCTGTCGACGGTCGTCCCGTCGATCGCCGGTCCCAAGCGCCCGCAGGACCGCATCGTCCTCTCACAGGCGAAGCAGCAGTTCGAGAGCGACCTCACCAACTACGCCGAGGTCGACCACGACCTGGTCGACCTCGAGGGCTCGGAGTCGTTCCCGGCCTCCGACCCGCCCGGGAACTCGCCCGAGGACGAGTACAGCAACCACGAGCACCACCACCACAGCCACGCGCCGGCGACGGCGTCGAAGCCGACCCCGGTGACGCTGGAGGGCGGCGAGAAGTTCGTGCTCGACCACGGCGCGGTGACGATCGCCGCGATCACCTCGTGCACGAACACGTCGAACCCGTCGGTGATGCTCGCCGCTGGCCTGCTGGCTCGCAACGCGGTGAAGAAGGGGCTCAAGGCCAAGCCGTGGGTCAAGACCACTCTGGCCCCCGGGTCGAAGGTCGTCACCGACTACTACGAGAAGGCCGGCCTCACGAAGGACCTCGAAGACCTCGGCTTCTTCACGGTGGGCTATGGCTGCACCACGTGCATCGGCAACTCCGGCCCGCTCATCGAGGAGGTCTCGGCGGCGATCAACCAGAACGACCTCGCCGTGACGGCCGTCCTCTCGGGAAACCGCAACTTCGAGGGCCGCATCAACCCCGATGTCAAGATGAACTACCTCGCGAGCCCGCCGCTCGTGATCGCGTACTCGCTCGCCGGGTCCATGAACTTCGACTTCGAGGTCGACGCGCTCGGCACCGACCAGGACGGCAACGACGTGTTCCTGCGGGACATCTGGCCCGACTCGGCCGAGGTGCAGGCCACGATCGACTCGTCGATCAACAAGGACATGTTCACCCACCAGTACGCGAGCGTCTTCGAGGGCGACGAGCGGTGGCGGACCCTCCCGACCCCGACGGGCGATGTGTTCGAGTGGGATGACGCGTCGACGTACGTGCGCAAGCCCCCGTACTTCGACGGCATGACGATGGAACTGACCCCGGTCACCGACATCTCGGGTGCCCGTGTGATGGCCACGCTGCTGGACTCGGTCACCACCGACCACATCAGCCCGGCCGGAAACATCAAGGCCGACAGCCCGGCGGGCAAGTACCTCGCCGAGCACGGCGTGGATCGCAAGGACTTCAACTCGTACGGCTCGCGCCGCGGCAACCACGAGGTGATGATCCGGGGGACGTTCGCGAACATCCGCCTGAAGAATCAGCTGGTGCGCGCGGTCAACGACGGCGCCGAGGTCGAAGGCGGCTTCACCCGCGACTTCACGCAGGAGGGCGGCCCGCAGTCGTTCATCTACGACGCGAGCCAGAACTACCAGGCCGCGGGCACGCCGCTCGTCATCTTCGGCGGCAAGGAGTACGGCTCCGGCTCGTCCCGCGACTGGGCGGCCAAGGGCACCAGCCTGCTGGGCGTGAAGGCGGTCATCACCGAGAGCTTCGAGCGCATCCACCGCTCGAACCTCATCGGCATGGGGGTCGTCCCGCTGCAGTTCCCGGCCGGCGAGAGCTGGGCGTCGCTCGGACTCGACGGCACCGAGATCGTCTCGATCTCGGGACTCGAGCAGCTCAACGAGGGCGTCACGCCGAAGACGGTGCGCGTCACCGCCGAACCGAGCGAGTTCTCCGCGCCCGGCAAGGCCACTGTCGAGTTCGACGCGGTCGTCCGCATCGACACGCCCGGTGAGGCCGACTACTACCGCAACGGCGGCATCCTGCAGTACGTGCTGCGTTCGCTGGTCTGACAGCTGATTCACGGGGGACCGGATGCCGCGGCATCCGGTCCCTCCTTCATGCCCCGGGTAGACTTGCAGAGCCCTTCCCGGGCCGGAAAGGAGCGGGGATGTCGCTGCTGTCGTCCATCACCGGACCCCGCGACCTCGACGGACTGACCGCCGATCAGCTCGAGCAGCTCGCGAGCGAGATCCGCGGGTTCCTCGTCGAGAACGTCGCACGCACCGGCGGTCACCTGGGCCCCAACCTCGGTGTCGTCGAGCTCACCATCGCCCTTCACCGCGTGTTCGATTCTCCGAACGACCCGATGATCTTCGACACCGGGCATCAGTCCTACGTGCACAAGCTGCTCACCGGGCGGCAGGATTTCACCAATCTGCGCGCGCGTGACGGCCTGGCCGGCTACCCGCAGCGCTCGGAGAGCCCGCACGACGTCGTGGAGTCCTCGCACGCGTCGAGCTCGCTGAGCTGGGCGGACGGCGTATCGCGGGCGCTGACCCGCACCGGGCGCAAAGACCGGCACGTCGTGGCCGTCGTCGGCGACGGCGCGCTGACCGGTGGCATGACGTGGGAGGCGCTCAACAACATCTCCGACGACAACGACCGAAACCTCGTGATCGTCGTGAACGACAACGGCCGCTCCTACGCCCCCACCATCGGGGGCATGGCCCGCTATCTCAACCGGGTCCGCACGGCGGAGTCCTACCGCACCCTTCATCGCGGCTCCGACGACCTGTTCCGCAAACTCGGTCCCGCCGCACGCGCCGTCTACCGCGGCGTGCGCGGCGGCACGCACGGCTTCCTCTCGCGATTCACGAACAACGCGGCGCTCTACTCGAACCTCGACATCAAGTACCTCGGGCCCGTCGACGGTCACGACCTGCCGACGCTGATCGAGACCCTCGAGCTCGCGAAGTCGTACGGCGCTCCGGTCATCGTCCACGCCATCACCGAGAAGGGCCGCGGCTACGCCCCGGCGCTGGAGGACGAGGCCGACCAGTTCCATGCGGTGGGCAAGATCGACCCGATCACGGGCGAATCCCTCGGTGCGACGGCCGGCCTCAGCTGGACCGACGTCTTCGCCGAAGAGCTCGTCACGGTGGGTGATGCGCGCGACGACGTGATCGCGATGACGGCCGCCATGCTGCGCCCGACGGGGCTCCTGCCGTTCGCGCAGCGCTTCCCCGACCGCGTGTACGACGTCGGGATCGCCGAACAGCATGCTGTCGCGTCCGCGGCGGGTCTCGCGTTCGGCGGGCTGCACCCCGTGGTCGCCATCTATGCGACGTTCATGAACCGGGCGTTCGACCAGGTGCTGATGGATGTCGCCCTCCACCGCGCCGGCGTCACCTTCGTGCTCGATCGTGCCGGGGTGACCGGTCCCGACGGTCCGAGTCACCACGGCATCTGGGACCTCGCGATGCTGCAGATCGTGCCCCACATCCGCATCGCCGTGCCCCGCGACGCCGCGCGCCTGCGCGAGGAGCTCCAGGAGGCGGTCGCCGTCGACGATGCGCCCACGGTCATCCGCTTCCCGAAGGGTGCCGTCAGCCCGGAGCTGCCCGCCATCGAGCGCCTGCACGACGGCGTGGACGTGCTGGTGCGCTCCGATGCGGACGACGTGCTGCTGATCGGCATCGGTCCGATGGCGCACACCGCCGTCGACGTCGCCGAGCGCCTGCGCGCACAGGGCATCGGCGCCACCGTCGTCGACCCCCGGTGGGTCGTGCCGGTGCAGCCGTCTATCGTCGAGCTCGCGGCATCCCACCGTCTCGTCATCACGATCGAGGACGGCATCCGGGTGGGCGGCATCGGCACGCGCGTACGCCAGGTGCTGCGCGAGGCGGGCGTCGACACGGCGGTCGACGAGCTGGGCGTGCCCGACGAGTTCATCGACCATGCGAGCCGCGAGCAGATCCTCGACGAGGCGGGACTCACCCCCGCCAAGATCGCACACGACGTCGTGGCGCAGGTGCTCGGCACCCGCATCCCGGTGGCCCGCGGCGCCCAGAGCGGCGACGCCACGCGGACGGGCGAGATCCCGACGCTGTCGGATCTCGCCCGCAGCCGCGACGACCGCCCCTAGACGGACGAGAGCCGCGTCGCGAGGACGGATGCCGCGGCATCCCATTCCGCGGTCTGCCCGTCTGCGGGCCGCGGCGTGATCGCCTGCGAGAGCAGGTAGCCGTCCGTGAGCGCGTCGCCCGTGACGATGACCCGCAGCAGCTCTATCCCGCAGTCCGTGCGCACGAGGTCGGCGCACGCCGCGACGACGCGCGGCGACAGCAGGTCGTTCGGCGGAAGCACGGCACCGTCGAGCTCGTGAACGAGGTCGCGCAGCGCCGCCCCCACGATGTTGCCCGCGCGCTCCTTCACGTTGACCACGTCGAGCTCGAGCACGCGCAGGTCGTGCCCCGAGACGATAGGCCGCCAGTCGAAGGACGCGTGCACGAGATGCTGGTGCCCGCTGGCGGCGGTGAGGCTCCGCGCGGGAAGGTCGGTCGATCGCGCCCGCACGTCGACCATGCGGTACCAGTACACGATCGGGAACGCACCGTGGGTTCCGGGCCGCAGCACCATCACCTCACCACGGCCGTCGTCGGCGCCTCGGACGCGTCGGATGATCGGCTTGCCGTTGCGGGTGCGGATCGCGGCCGATCCCTCGTCCACCGTCACCAGGAACAGCTTCATGAGCGCGGGTACGACCACGAGCAGCGTCAAGGCGGCGCCACTCGTCTTCACCAGGACACCCAGCGCACTGCCGCTGAACATCCCCGAGATCACATCCAGCATCCGGACACCTCCCGTTCTGACGACCGTTCAGGGACAGGATGCCCTGCGTGACGGGGCCCGATCGTCCGAGAGGCGGCCTGGCGCCGACTGTTCACGTGTCGGACGGATCACGTTCCGCGAATCGAGGACGGACGTTCCCGCACTTCTCGACGCGACGGCGTCTCCCTGCCCGTGCGCACGCGAGCGCGCAGGGCGCACCCTCCTCGGAGGATGCGCCCTGCGCGAGACCGACGTGTGCGGTGTCAGCCGGCGATGCCCGTGATCGCCGGGTGGTGGAAGGTGTCACCGAACACCCGCTCGGACGCGCCCTCGCGGTCGAGGTACGGTGACGCGCCGCCGTCGATGAACGGCCAGCCGGCGCCGAGGATGAGGCACAGGTCGATGTCCTCGACCTCGGGGACCACGCCCGCGTCGAGCATGATCCTGATCTCCTGCGCGAGTCCGTCCTGCACCCGGGCGAGGATCGTCACGGCCGACGCGGGCGACGACCCGACGGCCGGCTTGAGCAGCTTCTCGGCCGCCTTCGTCCAGCCCGTCACGCGACCGCCCCTGTCCTTCTCGACGACCTCGGGAAGCTCCGCGAGGGCGTGGAAGTTCTCGTTCGCGTAGAACCGGTCGGGGAACGCGTGCACCATCGTGTCCTGGACGTGCGCGGCCACCTTCCAGCCGACGAGGTCGATGAGCTGGAAAGGCCCCATCGGCAGCCCGAGAGGCGCGAACGCCTTCTCGACATCGGCGATCGGGGTGCCCTCATAGACGGCGCGCGCCGCCTCGCCCATGACCTTCGCCAGGAGGCGGTTCACGACGAAGCCCGGGGCGTCGGCGGTCAGCACGGCGTTCTTGCCGAGGTTCTTCGCGACGACGAAGGCCGTCGAGAGTGCGGCATCGGACGTCTGCGGCGTCTTGACGATCTCGATGAGCGGCATGACGGCCACCGGGTTGAAGAAGTGGAAGCCGACGAGACGCTCGGGATGAGCGAGCTTCGCGCCGATCTCCTCGACCGACAGCGACGAGGTGTTGGTCGCGAGGATCGCGTCCTCGGCGATGATCCGCTCGATCTCGCCGAACACCTGCTGCTTGACGCCGACCTCCTCGAACACCGCCTCGATGACGAAGTCGCAGTCCGCGTACAGGCTCTTGTCGGTCGTGCCGGTCACGAGCGCCCGCAGTCTGTTCGCGCTGTCGCCGTCGAGCCGTCCCTTCGCCTCGAGCTTGCCGATCTCGTCGTGGATGTACGCCACGCCCTTGTCGACACGAGCCTGGTCGAGGTCGGTGATGAGCACCGGAACCTGCAGCTTGCGCACGAACAGCAGGGCGAACTGGCTCGCCATCAGGCCGGCGCCGATGATGCCGACCTTCCCGACCTTCTTCGCGAGTGCCTTGTCGGGCGCGCCGACAGGGCGCTTCGCGCGCTTCTGCACAAGATCGAATGCGTACATGGATGCCGCGAACTGGTCGCCCGTGACGAGCTCGGCAAGGGCCTCGTCCTCACGCGCGAAGCCTTCGGCCTTCGTGCCGCTCTTCGCCTTGTCGAGGAGCTCCAGCGCCGCGTACGGCGACTTCGGCACCGTTCCGATCTTGGACTCGAGCATCCCCCGAGCCATCTTGATCGCGATCGGCCACTTGGTGAGCCGCTCGATCTTGCCGGGCTCGTTCTTGCGGTCGACCTTCGTCTTGCCGGTGAGCACGCCGTCCGCCCAGGCCAGGGAGTCCTCGAGGTAGTTCGCGGCGGGGAAGATCGCGTCGACGATGCCGTAGTCGTACGCCTGCTGCGGCTTCAGCATGCGGTTCTGCTTGAGCGGGTTCGAGATCACCACCTCGAGTGCGTTCTCGATGCCGATGAGGTTCGGCAGCAGGTACGCGCCACCCCAGCCGGGGATGATGCCGAGGAACACCTCGGGCAGCGCGATCGCGGCGGCCGAGGCATCCACCGTCCGATACGTGGAGTTCAGTGCGATCTCGAGGCCACCGCCCAGGGCGAGGCCGTTCACGAAGGCGAACGTCGGCACGCCGAGCTCGGACAGCTTCCCGAACACCTTGTGGCCGAGCTGCGCGACCAGGCGGGCGTTGTCCTTGGAGCCCACCTTGGAGATGTCGGACAGGTCGGCGCCGGCGGCGAGGATGTACTGCTTGCCGGTGATGCCGACCGCCTGGATCTCGCCGGCGGAGACGCGGGCCTTGAGGGCGTCCAGTGTCTCGCCGAGCTGGGACATCGTGGCGGGACCGAGCGTGTTCGGCCGGGTGTGGTCGCGCCCGTTGTCGAGCGTCACGAGGGCGAGGACCTTGCCGGAGGCGAGACGGATGTCGCGCACCCGCGAGTGCGTGATCACCTCGCCTTCGGTGACGGCGAGGATGGGGGAGAAGTCGATCTCCGCGTACTGTTCGGAAACGGTGTTCGTCATTCGTGCCGGGCCCTTACTTCTTCCGCTTGCCGTCGTAGTGGGGGTTCTCCCAGATGACCGAGCCGCCCTGACCGAGCCCCACGCACATCGCGGTGAGGCCGTAGCGGACGTCCGGACGCTCGGCGAAGTGCGCTGCGAGCTGGATCATCAGGCGGGTGCCCGAGGCTGCGAGCGGGTGCCCGAAGGCGATCGCGCCGCCCCAGGGGTTCACGCGAGGATCGTCGTCGGCGATGCCGAAGTGATCGAGGAGCGAGATGACCTGGATCGCGAAGGCCTCGTTCAGCTCGAACAGCCCGATGTCATCGATCGTGAGGCCGGCCTTCTTCAGCGCCTTCTCGGTCGACGGGATCGGACCGATGCCCATGATCTCGGGCTGCACCCCCGCGAATGCGAACGACACCAGCTTCATCTTGGGAGCGAGGCCGAACTCCTTGACGGCGTGCCCGCCGGCCAGCAGCGACATCGTCGCACCGTCGGTGAGCGGCGACGAGGTGCCCGCCGTCACGCGCCCGTGCGGGCGGAAGGGCGTCTTGAGCGCCGCGAGATCCTCCATCGTGGTCTGCGGCCGGCGGCCTTCGTCCTCGGTCGCGAGAGCCCACGAGCCCTCGGCGTCCTTGATCGCGACGGGGACCAGGTCAGGCTGGATCTTGCCGGCATCGTATGCGGCCTGCACCTTGTGCTGGCTGAGCATGCCGTAGCGGTCGGAGCGCTCCTTGGTCAGGTGCGGGAAGCGGTCGAAGATGCGCTCGGCCGTGACCCCCATGTTGAGGGCGCCCGGGTCGACCATCTTCTCCGCGACGAACCTCGGGTTGGGGTCGGCGTTCGCGCCGATCGGGTGGTGGCCCATGTGCTCGACGCCACCCGCGAGGGCGACGTCGTACATCCCGATGCCGATCGAACCGGCCATCGTGGTCACGCTCGTCATCGCGCCCGCGCACATGCGGTCGATCGCGAAGCCCGGGACGGTCTCGGGAAGCCCGGCCAGGATCGCGACGCTGCGACCGAGGGTGAGCCCCTGGTCGCCGGTCTGCGAGGTAGCGGCGATCGCCACGTCATCGATGCGGTCCTTGGGAACGCCCGGGTTGCGCTCCATCAGTCCGATCGTCGCCTTGACGGCGAGGTCGTCCGCGCGGGTGTTCCAGTACATGCCCTTCTCGCCGGCGCGCCCGAAGGGGGTGCGCATTCCATCGACGAAGAAGACGTCCGAGATCTCGGCCACTCTGCCTCCAAAAATAGGGATGCCGTCAGCCTAGGAGGGGCCCGCGAGCGGCCGGAATCGGGTGGCGGAAACCTACGAAGCCGGTTCGGACGCCTCCGCAGGCTCTTGCACGGAATCGACAAAGGCATCGGCGATAACCTGTGCAGTCTGCTCAATCTGCCACGGCCGTGCGCCGAGGGACGCGAGCGCATCGCCGACGGATGCCGCGGTCGGCGGTTGCGGGGGAGACCACGCGACCCGCCGCAGCAGCTCCGGAGTCAAGAGGTTCTCGGTCGGCATGTGCAGCTCCTCGGCCCGGTGCTCGACGACGGGGCGCGCCGCCTTCAGCCGCGCATCCGCCTCGGGGTTGCGGTCGACCCAGGCCCGCGGCGGAGGCAGCGTGTCGCCGCCGGTGGCGCGCTCCAGGGGCAGCTCGGTCACGGCGCGTCCTGCCTCGATCGCCGCCCACCAGCGGTCGAGCTGGGAACGGCTGGCCCGCCCGGTGAACTCCTTGAGCGCCCCGAGAGCGTTCTTGGATGCCGGGTCCGCCAGCACCGCGGCGACGAGCGCCCGGTCGGGCACGAGCCGGCCCGGCGACACATCCTCCGCCCGCGCGTACTCCTCGCGCGCGATCCACAGTTCACGCGCGACAGCGAGCGCCTTGCGGCCGCGCACCGTGTGCAGGCCTGACAGCCGCCGCCACGGCTCCTCGCGCGCCGGCTTGGGCTCGCGATCGAGCACGGCACGGAACTCCTCGTCGGCGAAGCGGACCTTGTCCTGCTCCACGAGCTCCGCGGCGAGCTTGTCGCGCACGTCGACGAGGTGCTCGACATCGAGAGCCGCATACTCCAGCCACGACTGCGGCAGCGGACGGGTGGACCAGTCGGACGCCGAGTGCGCCTTCGCGAGGGTGATGCCCAGGGTGTCCTCGACGACCGCGCCGAGGCCGACCCGTTCGTGGCCCAGGAGGCGCGCGGCCAGCTCCGTGTCGAAGATGCTCGCCGGCTCCAGCCCGAGCTCCCGCAGCGACGGCAGGTCCTGGCTGGCGGCGTGCAGCACCCATTCCTCGCCGCCGATGGCCTCCTGAAGCGCGCGGAAATCGCCGATCGGCGGTGGATCGAACAGGAACACCCCCGCGCCGCGGCGGAACACCTGCACCAGGTAGGCCCGCTGCGAGTAGCGGAAGCCCGACGCGCGCTCGACGTCGACGGCGACGGGGCCCTCGCCTTCGGCCAGCGAGCGGGCGGCCTCCTCGGCGCGCTCCCGCTGATCGATCACATCGTATTCAGCCACGCGGCGACCTGTGCGTACCGAGCATCGCGATCCCTTCCGAGCCGGGGGGAAGACCGGCCAGCATGCAAACCAACTCCGCCCATGCTTCCACGTGCGCGGCGATCGCGCCTTCCGGCGACCAGGATGCGCGCAGTTCGATCTGCGCCCCGTCGCCCTCGGCCGCCAGCGCGCCGAAGCCTTTCGAGAGCGTCTTGGTGGCGGTGCCCGATGCCGAGTGGAAACCGGCGCCCCGCGACTCGAGCGCGTCGGTGAGCCACGTCCACGCCACATCGGCGAGGAGCGGATCGATGCCGATCTCGGGCTCGAGCGGAGCCTGTGCGAAGCACACGATCCGCCAGGGGCCGTTCCAGGGTGCGGGTTCGTCGGGGTCGTGCAGCAGGACGAGGCGACCGGTCCCGTACGGGGAGTCGGTGTCGTCAGGGGAGGAGCGCACATCGCCTGCGATCGCGATCGCGTCGGGGGCGAGACCCTGCGGCGCGGTGATCTCACGCACCGTGAGGTCTTCGCGGAAGCGGATGTCGCGCACCGCCTGCGCGGCCTGCTCGAAGGTGCTCGATGCCGCGGGGGGACGCTGCTCAGCCACGCGGACAGACTAGGATCGTTCCTCGATGGTCGCCTCCAGGCGCGCCGCAGTGCGCGCCGCATCCCCTGCTCTCGTCGCCGGCGTGAAGGCAGCGCTCACTGTCCTGAGCGTCGCCCTCGCCGGTGCGCTCGGCGCCCTGGCCGCCGGCTCCGTGCTGATGGCACGGAAGGTCGTCACCCCGGCACGCCGGCTGGCCGACACCCGCATCCTGGCGCTCGACACCGCCGCTCAGACCATCACGCTGTCGCGGACCGCCGACACCGAGCTGCCCGGCCGCTACGGACTGTTCACGACGGGGTCCGCCGATTACATCAAGCTCGGCTCCGTGCTGTCCGAAGACGCGACCAGCGTCAAGCGCAAGCTCCTCACCCACGTCCCGGCAGAGGCGCGACTGGAGCCCGAGGCGGCGTTCAGCGGCTGGTACTACGACCACCCCGATCAGCTGCACCTGCCGTTCACGCCGGAGCTGATCGGGTCGACGGTCGGTCCGTGCCCGGCCTGGCTGTTCCCCGCGGGCCAGGGCGACACCTGGGTCATCCAGGTGCACGGTCGCGGAACGACGCGTGCCGAATGCCTCCGTGCGGTGCCGGTCTTCCACGCGCTGGGCATCACCTCCCTGGTCGTCTCGTATCGCAACGACGCCGAGGCACCCCGCAGCCGCAGCGGGACCTACACGCTCGGCGCGACCGAATGGCGCGACGTCGACGCGGCGGTCGGCTTCGCCCGCCGCCGCGGCGCGCGGCGGATCATCGTCATGGGCTGGTCGATGGGAGGCGCCATCGCACTGCAGCTGTCCCTCAACTCGCCGCACGCCGACGCGATCGCCGGCCTGATCCTCGAGTCGCCGGTCGTCGACTGGCGTACGGTGCTGAGCTACCACGCACGGGCGGAGCGCGTGCCCGGCGCTGTGAGCCGGCTGGCCATGGAGGCACTGCAGGTCGAGTGGGCGTCTCCGCTGACGCGGGCGAGCGCGGGGATCCGACTGGATCAGCTCGACGTCGTGGCCCGGGCGGCCGAGCTGCGGCATCCGATCCTGATCCTGCACAGCGACGACGACGGCTTCGTGCCGTCCGACGCGTCCCACCGCCTCCTTGCGGCCCGTCCCGACCTGGTGGAGATGCAGGTCTTCGAAGTGGCGCGGCACACCAAGCTCTGGAACTACGACCAGGAGCGATGGAGCAGCAGCATCGGCGCCTGGCTGGCGAGCCAGGGAATCACCGCCGACTGAGCGGACCGCAGTCCGTCAGCGCGTCAGGCGGCTGTGGCCGCGCGGACCTGCCGCTGCGCCCGCAGCAGCATGCCGGTCATGCCCGAGATCCGCAGCGGCGACACCACGCGGGTGAGCCCGAGCGTCTGCGGGAAGTCGCCGGGCACCGCGAGCACCTCGGCCGCCGACAGTCCGGTGAGTCCCTGCGCCAGGATGCTCGCGAAGCCGCGCGTCGTCGGCGCCTCCGGAGGCGCAGTGGCGTGCATCGCGACGATGCCGTCGTCGTCGACGTCGACCACGATGAAGACGGGCGACTGGCACTCCACCACGCGCTCGTACCGCTCGGGATGGTCCTCGTACTCCGGAGGGACCGGCGGCAGCTCGTAGGAGTACTCCAGCAGCAGCTGGAGCCGGTCGGGCTGAGGCAGCTCCAGGAACTCGTCGCGGATCTCGGCGAGACGGTCGGGCAGGACGGCTTCGGTCATCCCTGCCATCCTCCCACGCGACGCGTCGACGGGATCCTGCTCAGCGGGGCTGAGTCAGCGGACGGGAGCGGCTCCCGGCTCCGCGCCGGTCACGATCGGCACGCGCACGGCGCTGCCCCACTCGGTCCACGATCCGTCGTAGTTGCGGACATCGCCGAAGCCGAGCAGGTGCCGGAGCACGAACCAAGTGTGACTGGACCGCTCGCCGATGCGGCAGTAGGCGACGATCGAATCGCCGTCCTGCAGGCCGACTTCGTCGCGGTAGATCGCGTCGAGCTCGGCGCGCGTCTTGAATCCGCCGTCCGCGGCGACCGCGCGCGCCCACGGCACGCTCTGTGCCGACGGGATGTGCCCGCCGCGCAGCGCACCCTCTTCGGGGTAGGCCGGGGCGGTGGTGCGGGAGCCGTCGTACTCCTCGGGCGAGCGGACGTCGATGAGCGGCCCGTTGCCCAGGTGCGCGAGCACATCGTCCTTGTAGGCGCGCAGCGCCGTATCGTCGCGCTCGACGACCGGGTACTCGGACGGCGTGGTGTCGGTTTGCGCGGTGGTGATCGGGCGGCCCTCGGCGATCCATCTGTCGCGTCCGCCGTCGAGCAGGCGGACGTCCTCGTGCCCGAACAGCGAGAACACCCACAGCGCATAGGCGGCCCACCAGTTGTTCTTGTCCCCGTAGATGACGACGGTGTCGCCGCGTGAGATGCCCTTGCGACTGAGGAGGGCGGCGAAGCCCTCGCCGTCCACGTAATCGCGCACCACAGGGTCGTTGAGCTCGGTGTGCCAGTCGACCTTGACCGCGCCCGGGATGTGACCGGTCTCGTAGAGCAGCACATCCTCGTCGGACTCGACGATCGCCAGACCCGGCCGCCCCAGATGCGCGTGCAGCCACTCGCCCGTCACGAGCCGCTCCGGCTGGGCGTACTCGGCGAACTTCGGCGAGGAGGTGTCGGTCTCGACGGGCATGGGATCTCCTGATGTCGGGTGCGGTTCGATCGGACGGCTGTCATCCGGCGTCAGGCGAGGCAGGCGCACACGGGCGACGGTTAGGGTTGAACCGTCGCCTCCGACCATAGATTCCCGGAGCGGCGTGCACAGCCCCTCTGTAAGACTCCGACACAGGATCCGCATGACCGCCTCCGCCACACGCACCGGCGTCGTCCATCTCGCGGAGCGCGCCCCCCAGCTCGCCGGCGCGGAGATGGTCGCCGCACTGGTCCCGCCTCCGCAGTTCGCCGACGCGACGTTCGACACGTATCGCGCAGATCCTGCCTACCCGTCGCAGCAGCAGGCGAAGGATCTGCTCCAGGCCTTCTCCGGCTCGTCGACGCCCGCCAAGGGCGGTCTCTTCCGACGCGCCAAGCGTCCCGAGCTCAAGCCGGGCGTCTACCTCGACGGCGGATTCGGCGTGGGCAAGACCCACCTCCTCGCCTCCGTCTACCACGCGATGTCGGCACGCCGGAAGTACTTCGGATCCTTCATCGAGTACACAGCGCTCGTGGGGGCGCTCGGCTACCAGAAGACGGTGGAGCTGTTCCGGGGAGCGGACCTGCTGTGCATCGACGAGTTCGAGCTCGACGACCCGGGCGACACCATGGTGATGACGCGCCTGCTCGGTGAACTCGTCGGATCCGGCACACGCCTGGCAGCGACATCCAACACGCCTCCCAACGCGCTCGGGGAAGGGCGCTTCGCCGCGCAGGACTTCCTTCGCGAGATCCATGCGATGGCAGCGAGCTTCCAGACCATCCGCATCGACGGCACCGACTTCCGCCATCGCGCCCTCGACGGCCACGCCGCCGTGCTGGAGCCGGCGCAGTACGAAGCCGCCATCGCGAATGCCGCGGCTGCGGGCCTCGCGTCTGACGACGCGTTCGACGCGCTCGTCGCCCATCTGGCCCGCGTGCACCCGTCGCGCTACATCCGGCTCATCGACGGGCTGTCGCTCGTCGGTCTGCGCGACGTCGCTCCGTTCGCGGACCAGTCCGCTGCCCTGCGGTTCGTGGCGTTCATCGACCGGGTCTACGACGCACAGCTGCCGATCCGTGCCACCGGCACGTCGCTCGACCTGGTCTTCCCCGAGGAGATGCTGGCCGGCGGCTATCGCAAGAAGTATCTGCGGGCCATCTCGCGGCTCGTCGCATCGACACTGGACTGAGCGACGACACTGGACTGAGCGACCCGACACCCGCCCGACCGGCCGACTCCGGTCGGATTCGCGGCCGCCGTTCGGCCCTGCGAAACACGATGTTTACGTGCGAGGCCCTCGCGTAACGCGGGAGAAACACGGGTCGGCCCGCTGCCGAAACGGACCGTGGTCACACTGAGGGGACCCGACGCTATACCTGCGTCCCTGCAGAGAGGTTCTCTTCGAGATGGATCAAGGCAACACCGCATTCATCCTGATATGCGCGGCGCTCGTCCTGTTGATGACGCCAGGACTCGCGTTCTTCTACGGCGGTCTCGTGAAGGCGAAGAGCGTCATCAGCATGATGATGCTCAGCTTCGGCGCGATGGGCCTCATCGGCGTCCTGTGGGTCGTCTACGGCTATGCGATCGCGTTCCCGGGCTCTGACGGCCTCATCCCGCCGTGGTCGATCGACTGGTCCGCCATCGGGCTCAAGGGCCTGCTCGAGGTGCCCGACGGTGCGGCGTACCCGCCCCTCGCCTTCGTCGCGTTCCAGGCCACGTTCGCCATCATCACCGTCGCGCTCGTCTCGGGCGCCATCGCAGACCGCGCCAAGTTCGGCTCGTGGATGATCTTCGCCGCCATCTGGGCGACGATCGTCTACTTCCCGGTCGCCAGCTGGGTCTTCAACTTCGGCCTCGCCGAGGACGGCAGCTTCGCCTACGGCGGCTGGATCACGTACGGCATGCAGGAGTGGTTCGGCGTCGGCGCGATCGACTTCGCCGGCGGCACCGCCGTCCACATCAACGCGGGTGCGGCAGCCCTCGCACTGGCACTCGTCCTGGGCAAGCGCCTCGGCTTCCAGAAGGGCGTCCACGTCCCGCACAACCCGCCGTTCGTGCTCCTCGGCGCCGGCCTGCTGTGGTTCGGCTGGTTCGGCTTCAACGCCGGCTCGGAGCTGGCTGCCGACGGCACCGCCGCCCTGGCGTTCGTCAACACCATCGCCGCACCGGCCGCTGCGCTGCTGGCATGGATGGTCGTCGAGAAGATCAAGGATGGCAAGCCCACGTCGGTCGGAGCCGCGTCCGGCGCTGTCGCAGGCCTCGTCGCCATCACGCCGGCATGCGCCTCGCTCGACCCGATCTGGGCGATCGTCCTCGGCCTCATCGCCGGCGCTGTCTGCGCCCTGGCGATCGAGCTGAAGTACAAGTGGGGCTTCGACGACTCGCTCGACGTGGTGGGCATCCACCTGGTCGGCGGCCTGATCGGAACGCTCTACCTGGGCTTCTTCGCCACCGCCACCGGCCTGTTCTGGACCGGCGACGCCACCCAGCTGCTGGTCCAGGCCATCGCCGCCGTCTCGGTGCTGGTGTACTCGTTCGTGCTCGCCTACGTCATCGGCTTCGCGATCGAGAAGACGATCGGCTTCCGCGTCAAGAACGAGGACGAGGTCGCCGGCATCGACACCGTCGTCCACGGCGAGGAAGGCTACGTGCTCGAGGGCACCCGCGCCTGACACGCACGGCAATGGCCCGAAGGGGCGCCGCGGTTCCCCCCGCCGCGGCGCCCCTTCGGCGTGTCACGGCGCCCGCCGGCGTGCGTGGGTGAAGTCGTCCCCGCTCCTAGGATGGCGATCGTGACACAGCGAAACGGGCTGTTCGGCATCCTGAACGGCATCCTGCGCCCCCGGCGGCGACCCGCTCCCTCGCACGCGCCCACCAGGGCGGTGCCTGCGGAGAGCCGCAGCGGCCCCGCCGCGACCGTGGAGGTGCCGCCGCCTGCGTCCGATGCCCTGCGGATCACGTATGCGCCCACAAGGACGGCGATCCCGACGCGGGCGAGATCGTCTGGACCTGGGTGCCGTATACCGAGAACGACGGTCGCGGGAAGGATCGCCCCGTTCTGGTGATCGCCCGGCAGAGCCAGGAGCGTGTCTACGCCGTCCGCCTGACGAGCAAGGCCCACGACGGCGACCGGGACTTCCTCGCCATCGGCCCGGGGGAGTGGGACGCGCAGGGTCGCCCCTCGTGGATCGACATCGAGCAGCTCTACAGCGTGCATCGCGAAGGCATGCGCCGCGAGGCATCCGCTCTCGAGCTCGATCGCTTCATGCGCGTGGCCGACGCGCTGCACCGCCGCTACGGCTGGAACGTCGGCGGCTGAAGGGACGAAAAAGGCCCGGTCACTCGCGTGGCCGGGCCGAAATGGTGGGCGATACCAGACTCGAACTGATGACCTCTTCCGTGTGAAGGAAGCGCGCTACCAACTGCGCCAATCGCCCGTTCCCCGAGGGGGACGACTACCGATCCTACCGGATGCCGGAGCGTGCCTCGGACCACGTCAGGGTGACACGCGCGGGGCGCGTCTGGTTTGGCAGGACGCCGCGGATCGGTTAGAGTCTTTCAAGTGCCCGGGTGAACAACCTGGGAACGAAATGCGGATGTAGCGCAGTTGGTAGCGCACAACCTTGCCAAGGTTGGGGTCGCGAGTTCGAGTCTCGTCATCCGCTCAAGTGCAGGGATCCTCTCCAGGGATCACAGCACGTGGGGTCAAACCACACGCGGTGGCGTGGCCGAGCGGCTAGGCACCGGCCTGCAAAGCCGTTTACACGGGTTCGAATCCCGTCGCCACCTCGCCGACAACTGAACAGCCCCTTTGGGCGCGATTGGCGCAGCGGTAGCGCGCTTCCCTGACACGGAAGAGGTCACTGGTTCGATCCCAGTATCGCGCACAGACGAAAACCCCGGATTAGCCGGGGTTTTTGCGTTTCGGGGGCACGGTCGAACGAGTCACGTGCCCCACACGTGCCCCTTTTCGAGGGCCTACGTGTGCCACGCGGCTCGGATGCGGCCGCGGCGCAGGCCGGTCGGCAGGCCTTCCGAACGCCCAGGGCTGTGAGGCGGCGCCCAAGTCCGCGGGCAGCGGCTCGCAGCAGTTGGCACGCGTCGCGGTCCACCGCTTACATAAACGGCAACGCCACGACGAACAGAGCGGTCGCGATCCCCACCGCCAGCGCAACCGAGGACGATACGACCGCTCTCGTGCGCGACCGGTGCGACTCCACTCTGCGACATAGCCCTAGGCAAACCGCCGCGCCCGCAATGCTCGCAGCGCAGAACGTGCCTGCAGTCATCCACGACGTGACGACTGGCAGACCCTCGATCAGATCCTGTTGCGCGAAGAAGATCGCCTGCCAGATCCACAGCCACGCGAGTCCGGACACGCCGAGGGAAACGATCGACCATCCCACAAGCACCCGAGTGCCGATCGGACGTGGAGCCCGATACAACGGCTGCGCGCCCTCATGCGTCATGGATCGGAGACTAACGACTCCCACTGACCGCGCGAGTCACGATCCCGCAACGACGCCCTCCCGCGACCGTCGGCCTCTCGGTCTAGCGCGTCGATCCCCGCCGGTAGCCGCTTCCGGGGTAGCTCGGGGCGAGGCCTCCGCCGCCGATGCGCGCGGGCACCGTGACGCCCATGCGCTGCGCTATCTCGGCGGGGTTGGAAATGTGCGCCGATCCTTCGGGCTGGGAGAGCAGCAGCACGGCAGCCATGGCGACGGTGACGGCGGCGTCGTCGTGCTCCCCGGCGGGGTTCTGCATCTTGACGTTGCCGCTCACACCTTCCACGAGTCGAACGGTCGCGAGCTGTCGGCGCAGCTCGGGGTCGGCGGGCAGCTCTACGGTCCGATCCCGCAGGGCGTTCGCGAGGCCGCGGGCGAGGCGGGCCGCGCCCGTCCCGCCGCCCGAGGCGCCGAACAGGTACGGGATGCACGAGACGCCCGCGCGTTCGAGTCGCTGCGTCAGCATCTCGGCTTGGTTCGGGTCGTAGTGCAGCGCGCTCACGCGGTACTCGCGGCACGCGGCCAGGGCGCCTGTCTCCACGTCGGTCAGGTCGACGCGCCCGCCGCGGGGCGGCTTCCACAGCAGCACGCGGTCAACGATGGCGACGCGCCCGCGCGGGAGCTGTGAGACGTGCGCGATGGTCAGCGCCGAGTAGTCCCGCCTCACGCCGAGGTCGAGGGTCGCGACGTATCGCGCGCCGGGCATGGGCGGCAGCGTCCCAGTCGCGCGGGTACAGGCGTCGATGTCGGCCTCGGTGGTCAGCGTGTCGTCGCCGAGCACGAACGCGCATTCCACGAGCCGCGCCCATTCCGAGGGGGTGAGGTCACCGCGCAGCGCGTCGACATCCTCGGGTGTCCACCACGGCGGCGGGCCGGGGTTGCGCGACGTGTGCCAGTGGTCCGAGGCGGTCGCGGTGCCCCACAGTCGCGCGCCGATGCTGTCGGGGGAGCCGCCCGTGCCGATGGCGAGCAGCCGCGAGCCGGGCACCTTCGGCATGGCCGAGACGATGGCGCCCCACAGGTCGGCGTGCTTACCGCGGTTCGGCCACATGCCCAGCTCATCGGCGACGAGCAGCCAGGGCCGTTGACCGTACGCGCTCACGGCGTCGGCGGCTTCGAGGGTGACGCTCGCACCGGTCGGGCGGTGGATGATCGCGCGGGCTTGCAGCTCCAGCTCATCGCCGAGTGCGGGCATCCGCGCGAGGTAGCCGCGGGCGGCGTCCATCGCGAACACGGTCTGGTCGTGGTCGGCGGCGTACCAGTGGCCGTGTCCGCCGACGGGCGCACGCCCGGCGAGCATGAGCGCCAGGATCAGGCCGACGGCATCGCCGGTCTTGCTCATGCCGCGCCCGCGCAGCCAGTCGTGACGGCGAGGGCCGGTGTCCGCGAGGAACGCGCGGGCGTCGGCGCGTTGCCACGGCTCGGCAGCATTGCCCCACAGCTCCCCGCCGTCGATGGGCAGGCGGCACAGCAGCCGATACGGGTCGATCATGCTTCAATCTCTGCGCGTGTCGGCGGCTGCGAGGCGAGCACTTCGGCGAGGGTGACGACGACGCGGGCGCGGGTCATCTTCGAGGCGGTGAGGGGGTCGAGGCCGAGCGCCCGGCCTCGCGCCTCGGCGTGCTTCGCTGCGGTGTCCACGACGGCGGCGGCAGCTTCGAGGTCGGCGAGGCTGTCGAGGTCGGGGGCGCGTCGCGTGAACAGGCGTTCGGCGATGCGCTCGCGGGCGACAGCTCGGGCGTAGCGGGTCACGTGTTCGGGAGCTGCGGCCAGCCAGGGCGCCCGGTCGAGCACGTCCGCGGCGATGGTGTCGGCCTCGGCTTCATAGTCCTGGCGGGCGCGTTCGGCTGCGCCGCGGTCGAGTGCGCGCAGCGGGCCGGGGTCGACGCCCTCGCACCAGCGCATGACGGTTGAGCGACCGACGCCGAGCTGTCCCGCGATGCTGCGCAGCGAATGCCCCTCGGCTCGGAGCTTCCGCGCTTCGAGATGTCCCGCAGGGTGTCCCATGATGTCCCGTTCCGTCGCTCTCGTCAGAGGGTCACGCCGACGAGGCGGGCCACGTCGCGGCGCAAGGCTTCGACGCCGCCGAGATGCGACCACGGGGCGCCGTTCCCGCCGCGCCTCTGCCGCCACGGCGTCGCGCCGTCGATGCGGGGGCGTCTCGGCATCCGGCGGCGAATCGCCCGGTCGGGGTCGACGGCCTGCCAGAGCGCATCATCCGAGGTCCCGCCGCCGGACTGCACGTCGGCGCAGGTGGCGCAGAGCTTCCCGATCCAGGCTTCGGAGGTGCGGCGCCCCATCGCGGTTGCCGTGCCGCACCATGCGCAGTGCTCGCCGTTCGGGTGGGCGAGCGGGCGCGCAGGCCGAGCGTCAGCGAGCCATTCGACAGCGGCCGCGCGGCACTCGGCGAGGGCGTCGAGTTCCACAGCGCTCCACGGCGTTCGGGCGGCGAGTTTCGTGGCGGAGTCGGCGAGCCAGACCGGAGAGAACCGGCGCGAGTACGCCACGACGGCGCCGGGAGCCGCGAGGCGGTGCACGAGGTCGCGGAGCCGAGCGGGAGCGATGTCCTGGCCGGGCAGAGGCTGGCCGAGGGCGCTGAGACCGTACAGCGCCGTCGTCGTCTGCCAGGCGGCGACGGAGCCGAGGGCGCGGCGGAGTCCGGGATGCGCGGCGACGATGGCGGCGGCGCTGGCCTCGATGTCGCGGCAGTCGGAGCACGTCGGCAAGGCGACGCTCGCGCCCTTCGGCATCGTGTCCGCGCGCTCGCCTGCCGCCGTCGCGACGACGCGGGAGAACACGGGGTAGTCGGTCGTCGGCCCGGTCGTCGGGATGCCGCAGACGGCACAGGGCGTCATCCCCTCGGGCGTGGCCTGGAAGCCGATGGGAGCGAGGTCGGCAGTGGTCATGGGCGGCGGCTTTCTGCGAGGGCGTATCGGTTGATGTCGTCGGGGCCGAGGTCGCGCCACGTGCGGCGCTTCGATTGCTCCGCGGGGGCAGGTCCGGCGGGCGGTTCCGCGGCAGGCGGTGCGGACTCGGGGCCGCGGGCGGCTTCGGCCTGTCGGCGTCGCGCGAGAGCGTCGACACGCTCGCGCTGTGCGGCCTGTCGGTCACGCTCGGCGAGGCGCTCGCGGGCTTGCTGGTGGTCCCAGGACTCACCGCGGTACAGGGCTTCGGGCATGGCGGTCTCCTCTCAGCGGCGGCGCGGACCGCGCCAGACGTGGGCGGGCATCGCGTCCGGGTCGGGCGCCTCGGCGCGAGCCATGCGGGCGAGGGTGAGCCGGGAGCCGCAGACAGCCCGCGGGTCGGCCCAGCAGTACGCGCCAGGCTCGGCGGCGTGCGTGCGGCATCCGACCGCGAGCGCTTCGGGCGTCACCGCGGACCGTGCCAGGGACACGCGCACGCTGTCGGCGTCGGGCTCGGCGCGGCGGTTCCGCGGGTCGCGTGTCCACGCGCGAGCGGCGCCATCGAGTGCCGCCGCGGGGGCGGCACGGCGGGCGTTGTGGGCGCGGCGGTCGCCCTCGCCGAGTGTGGCGGCGTCCGCCGCGTCGGTGTCGGGTCCGGTCGCGTAGGCGAGGCGGTGGTCAGGCATGGGTCATCTCCCAGTCGTAGGCGTCGTGATGGTCGGGGGTTGCGGCGAGGAGGTCGGCGGCGAGGCGCTCGCGTTCGCGGGCCATGTCCGACGCCCACGGCGCCAGGCGGGCGGCGCGGGCCATCTCGGCGCGGATGGCGGCGGCACGCTCGGCGATGGGGTCGCGGGGCGGACGAGCGACGGCGGCGGCACGGTCGGCGGCGAGCGCCAGACCGGCGCGGACATCGGCGACACGGGCCGCTCGGGCGGCGGCACGGTCGGCGGCGAGGCGCTGCGCGGTGACCGCCTCGGCGCGCGCACGAGCTGCGGCGAGGCGGCGGGAGGGGTCGCGCTCGCTCATGGTGTCCTCCGTCGTGAGGGTGCGGCCCAGTAGCGGCGGGGCTGAGGGCCGGCCTCGGGCTCGGTGAGGTCGAACAGGGGTTCGGGGTCGTGCTGCGGCGGGGGAGGCGTCGCGGGCAGCGGCAGGCCGAGGCGCAGCGCGCGGCGGCGGGCGCTGTCGTAGCGGGCATGGTCGGACCGGCACGCCGGACGGTAGCGCGCGAGGTCGAGGCTGTACGGCGTCGAGTGCCCGCGGCGGTCCTCGGTCGGCAGTCCGTCCAGCTCGCCGCAGAGCGCCCAGTGTGCGGCACGCCCTCCGCAGCCGAACGCGCAGCGGTATGCCGAGGCGGGGCCGAGAGCACGCCGGATGCGGGCATGGGCCGAGGCGTAGGCATAGCAGCCGATGGTCGCGAGAGGGGCACGTGTGGGGCACGAACGGCCAGGCGTCAGCAGCACGAGCAGCCGGGGCGCGTCGTTCCGCGGATCGGGGGCCATCGCGCCACTGGCATCTAGCCAGTAGTGCCCGCTCGGGGTGCCCGCTTCGTCATCGCGGGGATGCCCCTTGCCGTCGCCTGGCACCGGATTAAGGCGCGGCGGGGGCATCAGCGCGCGAATGGGGCCGGGGTGGGGTGATTGCCCGTCCGCGGCGCTCATCGCGTCTACCGGGCGCACAGCGGCGCGAGGCTGGCGCGTCCCCCGGGACGTCCCCCGGGACAGGTCGCACGTCTCGGCGGTTCGTGCCTCGCGCGCGTACGAGCGAGCGAGCGCCAGCGAGCGAGCGGGCACTGTCTCAGGACGGGCCACGTCCGCGAGGTGCAGGGAGTCTCGCGTCTCTGAGTCTGCCGAGTCTGGGTAGGCGCTTCGCGCCGCTGATGACGATGGCGAGGTGTCGGGTTCCGGGGTGGCTCTCGGTGCGGAGATGGTTGCTCGCCCGTGATGGCGTCCCCGGAGCGCGCTGGGTTGCGTGCCGCTGTCGTCATCCGTCGCCGAGACCAACACGTGCTCATCGCTCGCCATCGCCCGGAGGGTGATGGTTCCCCCCGCTAGGGGGGCGGAGGGGGGAGGGGTGAGCGCGTCCGGGTCGTGAGGTGCCTCGGAGAGGTGCCCGCCGAGCGGTAGCGAGGTGGTCGCCTCTAGGTGGCGCAGAATGTGCGCCACCAGTCGGGAGTAGGGCGAGCGGGCCGCGCGCGCGGTTTCGACGTGCGTCATCGCCGCGCCTCGCGTTCCCAGTCGTGGACTGGTGCCGCAGAATGTGCGCCACCTAGCGCGAACGCCTCGGGCACGGTCACCTCGGGCTCGCACTCGGGCGTTTCGCATGGCGTCAGGACGGCGTAGCGCAGGCCGCGCGAGAGCAGCGGCGCGGGTATGCCGGTGAGCCTCGGGCAGTAGTACAGGACGTGACGCACAGCGCCGCCCTGGGATCGCGCTTCGAGCCGTTCGAGTACGCCGAGCGCGGCCCATGCTCTCAGCGCGCGCTCTGCCGTGTCCGTGGCCGGAGCGCCGCGACGCGCGCCCTTCGCGACCCGGAGGCGGGCGGCGTCAGCGAGGCCGAACGCATCCGCCCAGCAGTAACCGCCCGGCCCGATGCGTTCGAGCACGGCGCGCAGCACGCGCAGGGCGGGGGTGGAGACGTTCACGGCGTCGTCGTCCGCGACGGCCAGCAGCAGGCCGTCAATCGCGGCCCGCATCGGAATCGCCACAGCTCAGCCCTCGGCCCGCTCGGGGTCGGCGTCGTGCCCGCCGTCCAGCTCATCCCGCAGCTCGGCGATGCGCTGCGCGTCGTCGGCGGCGGCTTCCGCCTCAGTGAGCGCAGCGGTCAGGGCGTCGGGCACCAGCTCGCCGCGTCCGCGCAGCTCGGCGACGTTCGCGGCGAGGATCGCGGCACGGCTGCGCGTCTCGGCGGCATCGAACCACAGCGGATCAAGCTCGGCGAGGGTCGCGGCGAGGTGGTCGATGCCGAGCGGGTGCAGGCCGCAGTAGCAGGGCGCGGACGGCCAGGCCGTGATAGCGCCGAACGGGGCGAACAGTTCCGAGCGGGGCAGGCGGTCGCTCATGCCGGGATGCCCCATGCGTCGAGGTCGCGGCGGCGGATGCGCAGATCGCCGCGAGGGCCGAACTTCCGGGCGGGCAGCTCGCCGCGGTCGATGGCACGGCGCAGCGTGTCGCGGTGCATCCCGAGGTAGGCCGCGGATGCCGTCAGCGGCAGATAGTGGTCGGCGGCTTCCGGTGTCAGCACGGGCGCGGGGCGCGGGGGTCGGGGCATGATCGGCTCCACGGGTAGGCGGGGGCGCGAGAGCGCGGGGGAGCGCAGCCCATGACGGGCCGCTGCGGCTCACGACAGCCGCGCCGATTCGCTCGGGTGTAGCGGCCCAGCTCCGATAGCCGGGGAACGCGCCTCGGCAGCCACCACGCCGCCTCGGGGCACTACGCCCCGCCTACCAGCAGACTACCGCGCAGGCCAGGTTTTGTACATTGATCTGCGTTTTTCCCGAACCGCGGTTAGGACCAGACGGGCGGTCGCGCCCGATGCGCATACGCTGGCCAGGTGGAATGGGCCAAGTACGTGTTCGTAGCAGTGTGGGCGGTCGTAGCCCTCGCGCTAGGGAGTCTGTTCGCGTTCAAACCGGAGGTACCGGCGGACATCTACATCAACTGGATGTCGATCACCCGCACCACGCATCGTCTTCAGCAGGCGATGATGCCGCGACGCTTCATCCTGATCTGGTACCGACTCGGCGGGGTGGCGTTCCTGGTTCTGGGCGTCCTGATCCCTGTGCTCATGTTCACGGGCGTCATCGGACCCAGCGCGCGGTAGATGGTCGCTGAACCTAACGAGAGCCCCGGCAGGGCGTGCCGGGGCTGGGTGAGAGGTCAGGCGCGACGAGCTGCGGCGTCCATCGCGGCCACTAGATCGGCCTCGCGTCCCGTCGAGTGCGTGTAGCGGAGCGCGATGCCCTCGCTCGCTTGCCCGAGCCGGTCGGCCACCTCCCGCGAGGTCGCGCCCGCGGCGCTGTAGTGGCTGGCGGTGTAGTGCCGGAGCGCGTGCAGCGGGAGGTCGGGACGGCCCGCCGCCTCGCGCGCCCTCTGCCAGTGCCGGGCAATGGTGGACTGGCGGAGGTGGCTCACGCCATCCGCGGCGGGCCACAGCAGCGCGTCGGCGTTGATCGGCACATGCTCGGCCATGTAGGCGCGCAGCGGACGCGCGGCCACCTCAGGCAGGAGCACATCGCGCACGCCCGCCGCTGTCTTTGGCCCGCCGACGACAGCACGCCCGCCCGCGTGCGTCACGCCTCGCCGCACGTGCAGCACGACATCGCCGCCGGTCAGCTCCACGTCGCCCCGGCGCAGCTCCCGCAGCTCCCCGCTGCGCAGCCCGCCGTAGGCAGCGACGAGCGCGAACGCGCGCAGCCGCTCGGGCAGCGTGTCGAGGATGGTCGCCAGCTCATCCGCGGTCGGAGGTGCAACACGCTTGCCGGTCGTCGCTCCCGCTGCGCCGCGGATCGGGCGCGGTGCCTCGGCGAGCAGCCCGCGGTGCACGGCGTCCGAGAGGATCGAGCGCAGCAGCGCGTAGGCGCGCGCCGTCTGCGTCACCTTCCCGCCCGAGAGCTGCGCGGCCCGCCAGTCCTGCACGGTCGCCAGGTCGATAGACGACACGGGGAGGTCGGCGAGGGGAGCGAGGGGGCCGCGCAGCAGTCGCTCATATTCGGCCCGTGTCGTCGCCGCGAGCGGCTTACCGGCGGCGTTGTATCGATGTCCGATCCATCGTTCGGCGAACGTGCCGAACGGCGTTCCGCGGCGCGCCGCCTCGGCATCGGCGGCAGCTCGGGCGGCGGCGACAGCCTCGCGTTCGGCGGCATCCTCGGCGGCGCTGCGCCAGGTGCCCGCGGCTATCTCACGTTCGGTGCGCTTCAAGAACTCGCGCGCGGCGTTCTTCGTCGTGAACGTCACGGGCGCGTTGTGCCGCTCGCCGTTGTGCCGGTAGCGCACCTGATACCGGCCCGAGGGGAGCAGCCGCAGCGAGCCGAACGCCTGGCGGCTCATCGCAGCATCTCGGCGTCGAGCGCGTGGAATGCGGCGCGGTACTCAGTGAGCGCTGCGGCCCGGTCCGCAGCGCGCAGGGCGTCGGCGGCGGGGGAGCGGTCGCCGGGCTCGGCGAGGTCCGCCATTTGGTCGTCTACGTCGAGGCCAGCGGCGAGCGTCAGCGCTGCGGCGTACAGCCTGTCCAGCGGTGAGCGGGTAGTGTCCTGCATCGGTCGATCCTTCCTATCGGCCTGACGGTCCCGAGGTGTGCAGCCTCGGGGCCGTCGCTCTGTCTGGGGGGCATGTGCCCCACGTCGTGCCCACACGTGCCCCGGGCGAATGCCCCAGAGTGCGTGCGTGTGCCCTAGTCCAGTATGCCAGTAACGCCGGAATGTCGGGGAATTCCGAGGGTTCGTGCCCCTATATCTCGCGCGCGTGCGCGAGGTTGCGTGTCTGGTTCGATCCCAGTATCGCGCACCACCTGAAACCCCCGCTTCGGCGGGGGTTTTCTCATTCCCCGGGTCAGTGGACGTGCTCGGACGGATAGACGTCCCGGATCCGCTCGCGGAAGAACCGGCCGGCGCTCTCGGCGGCGCGCAGTCCGCGGTGGATCGAGGGCGGCACGGCGAAGTAGCGATAGATCTCGCCGGACGTGAACTCGATCTCGAGCACGGCCGTGGCGGCGTCGTAGCCGGCCGACGCGATCGCCGTGGAGTCGATGTGGTGCCGCCGCATCCCGCTCAGGCTACTGGGTACACTCGAGGGGTGGAACTCGTCTGGTCGACCGCGACGGCGGCAGTGAAGACCGACACGCGAACGCTCGGCGCCTGAGCGGGCGGGGCGCGTCGTGCGTCCGAAGCTGAGTAGCCTTGATCCGAGCCATTCCCAGGAGAGTTTCCGTGACTGACGCTGTGTCCTATCCGACCGACGGCTTCGCCCTGTTCCCCGACCGCTCCGTGGTCGCACTGCGGGTGAACGGCGAGCTGAAAGACCTCGCGACGGTGGTGAACGACACGGATGCCGTCGAGCCGGTGCCGATCGACAGCCCGGACGGTCTGGCCATCCTCCGGCATTCGGCCGCCCATGTGCTCGCGCAGGCCGTGCAGCGCATCAACCCGCAGGCGAACCTCGGCATCGGCCCTCCGATCACCGACGGCTTCTACTACGACTTCGGGGTGGAGCATCCGTTCACCCCCGAGGATGTCAAAGCGATCGACAAGGAGATGCAGCGCATCGTCCGCGAGGGCCAGCGCTTCGTGCGACGGGTCGTCACCGACGAGGAGGCGCGGGCCGAGCTGGCATCCGAGCCGTTCAAGCTCGAGCTCATCGGCCTCAAGGGCGGCGGTGCCGAGAAGACCGAGGGTGCCTCGGTCGAGGTCGGCGCGGGCGAGCTCACGATCTACGACAACGTCGACCGCGACGGTCAGACGGTGTGGAAGGACCTCTGCCGAGGCCCGCACGTGCCCAACACCCGCGTGCTCGGCAACGGCTGGGCGCTGCAGCGCATCGCCGGTGCATACTGGCGCGGCAGCGAGAAGAACCCCCAGCTGCAGCGCATCTACGGCACCGCCTGGCCCTCGAAGGACGAGCTGCGCGCCTACCAGAGCCGTCTGGAGGAGGCCGCCAAGCGCGATCACCGCAAGCTCGGCAAGGACCTCGACCTGTTCTCGTTCCCTGACGAGATCGGCTCCGGCCTGTCGGTCTGGCACCCGCGAGGCGGTGTCGTGCGCGGCGAGATGGAGCAGCACGCGCGCCGGCGGCACATCGCCGGCGGCTACACCTACGTCTACACCCCGCACATCTCGAAGGAGGACCTGTTCCTCACCTCGAACCACCTCGTCACCTACAAGGAGGGCATGTTCCCGCCGATCGTGATGGACGAGGAGCGCGACGAGCACGGCGAGATCACGAAGCAGGGTCAGGACTACTACCTGAAGCCTATGAACTGCCCGATGCACATCCTCATCTACAAGGAGCGGGCGCGCAGCTACCGCGACCTGCCGATGAGGCTCGCGGAGAACGGCACCGTCTACCGCAACGAGCTGTCGGGCGCGCTCCACGGGCTCACCCGCGTGCGGGGCTTCACGCAGGACGACTCCCACCTGTTCGTCACCCCCGAGCAGCTGGAGCAGGAGGCCACCGACGTCCTGCAGTTCGTCATCTCGATGCTGCGCGATTTCGGCCTGGACGACTTCGAACTCGAACTGTCGATGCGGGACGACGAGAAGGAGAAGTGGATCGGCTCCGACGAGTTCTGGGACTACTCGACCAACGCCCTGCGCAACGTCGCGGTGGCGAGCGGCCTGAAGCTCACCGAGGTGCCCGGCGAGGCCGCCTTCTACGGCCCGAAGATCGACCTCAAGACCCGCGATGCGATCGGCCGCGTCTGGCAGCTGTCCACGGTGCAGGTCGACCCGAACCTGCCGGAGCGCTTCGAACTGGAGTACACGGACCGTGACGGCCAGAAGAAGCGGCCGATCATGATCCACCGTGCGCTGTTCGGCTCGATCGAGCGGTTCTTCGCCATCCTGCTGGAGCACTACGCCGGCGCGTTCCCGGTGTGGCTCTCGCCCGTGCAGGTGGTCGGCATCCCGGTCGCCGAGGACTTCGCGGACTACCTGGGCGAGGTGATCGACCAGCTGAAGGCCGAGGGCGTGCGCGCCGAGCTCGACCACAGCGACGACCGCATGCAGAAGAAGATCCGCACGCACACCACGCAGAAGGTGCCGCTCCAGCTGATCGCCGGCGCGCAGGACCAGGCCGCCGGCACCGTGTCGTTCCGCTTCCGCGACGGCACCCAGGAGAACGGCGTGCCGATCGCAGACGCGGTGCGCCGCGTCCGCGAGGCGATCGCCTCCCACGCCCTGGTGAACACCGCGGAGGACTTCGCGTGAGCGACGACCCGCATGCCGGGAGTCGCGCACGCGAGGTGACGGTTCCTGAGCCTGTCGAAGGGCGCGTGAGCGTCGGATCGACGAGCGCGGTCTCCGAGGAGGATGCCGCGCTCGTCGACGCGGCGACGCTTCCAGGCGTGCCGGACGAGTTCCAGCGCCTGTGGACACCTCACCGGATGGCATACATCCAGGCGGGTCCCGAGGTGCTGCGCAAGGAGTGCCCGTTCTGCGAGGCGCCGCGCAAGTCCGACGAGGACGGGCTGATCGTCTTCCGCGGCCGCACGGCCTACGCGCTGCTCAACCTCTTCCCGTACAACTCGGGGCACCTGCTGGTGTGCCCGTACCGCCACATCGCGACGTACGACCAGGCGACCGACGAGGAGGTCGCCGAGATCGGGTCGCTCACCCAGCAGGGCATGCGCGTGCTGCGTCAGGTGTCGCGGTGCGACGGCTTCAACATCGGCATGAACCAGGGCCACGTGGCCGGCGCCGGCGTGGACGAGCACCTGCACCAGCACATCGTGCCGCGATGGGCGGCCGACGCGAACTTCTTCCCGATCATCGCCAAGACGAAGGCGCTGCCCCAGCTCCTCAGCGACGTGCGCCGCGTCGTCGCCGACGCCTGGCAGGACTGAAGCCGGGAGCCGATCCCGGAGAGGGAGGGGATGCCGCGGCTCGCGGCATCCTCCCGCACTTGTCAGCGGACCTGCGTGACCTCGAACTGCAGGCGTGGGTGGGCGTAGGCCTCCTGCGATTCGATGAGCTGCAGCTCGCGCTCGCCCGACGCGTGCGTGCGCTCGAGCAGGTCGTACACGCTCGACGTCGTCCGGGCCAGTGCGTCGGCCGCGTCACCGGTGCGGCGGTAGTGCGCCGTGAACAGAGCGGCGGTGACGTCGCCCGAGCCGTTGGCCTTCATCGGGATGTGCGGGGTCTGCACGATCCAGGCGCCGTCGTCGGTGACCGCGAGCATCTCGATCGTGCCCTCGGGACGATCCGGGCGCTCGACGCTCGTGACGAGGACGGTGCGCGGCCCCATCGCGCGCGCGAGGTCGGCCGACGCGAGGGTGGACGCGAGGTCGGCGGGTTCGGTCCCCGTCAGGAAGCCCAGCTCGAACTGGTTGGGAGTGATGATGTCGGCGGCGGGCACGACGCGTTCGCGCAGCAGGACCGGGATGGCCGGCGCGACGAAGCACCCCGACTTCGCGTTGCCCATCACGGGATCGCACGCGTAGACGGCGGCGGGATTGGCGGCACGGACGCGGGCGACCGTGTCCAGGATGACGTCGGCGATGCCCTCACCGCCCTGGTAGCCCGAAAGCACGACGTCGATCTGGGGGAAGACGCCGCGCTCCTCGATGCCGAGGATCACGTCGCGCACGTCGTCGGGGGTGATCATCGGGCCGCGCCAGGCGCCGTAGCCGGTGTGGTTCGAGAAGTTCACCGTGTAGACCGGCATGACCTCGACGCCGATGCGCTGGAGCGGGAAGACGGCGGCGGAGTTGCCGACGTGACCGTAGGCGACCGCGGACTGGATCGAGAGGATCTTCACCGCTCGATCATGCCACTTCTCGCGTGACGAGCCGCCCACCGGCAGCACGGACGGCGGCCGCCACGTCGGCGGCGAGCCGCTCTGCGTCGTCGTCGTCGAGGTCGTGCACCGTGAGGCGCAGCCGGGGCGAGGCGTCGTCCGCGCCGAGCACGAACTCGTCACCCGGCCGTGCCAGCCACCCCCTTCGCATGAGCTGCTCCGCGACGGCTCGTGCGGGCACCGGCAGCGGGATCCAGAGGTTCAGTCCGTCGCCCGTGTCCGCGGGCAGGCCGGCGGCGGTGAGGCGCTCGACGAATGCCGCGTTGCGCGCCGCGTAGTGCGCACCAGCCCGCTCGATCGCGGCAAGGGTCGCGGCATCCGTCAGCAATGCCAGCGTCAGCCGCTGCAGCAGGTGACTCACCCACGTCGTTCCGGGGGTGAGCCGCATGGCGAGCCGCTCGGCTGTCTCGGGATCGGATGCCGTCACGGCGAGGCACATGTCGGGTCCGAGGAACTTCGACACCGACCTCACCAGCGCCCACCGCCGATGCCCGGGTGCGATGACGGAGTGGAAGGGCTGCTGCGACAGCAGCGAGAAGTGGTCGTCCTCGATCACCAGGACGTAGGGGTGGTCGCGGAGCACCTCGCGCAACTCCTCGGCACGGCGAGCCGACAGGCTCGCCCCGGTCGGGTTCTGCGCGCGCGGAGTGAGGATGACTGCCCGCACGCCCTGATCGAGGGCGGCGCGCAGTCCGGTGGGCGTCATCCCTTCGGCATCCACCGGCACCGGGACGGCGCGATACCCGCCGATGCGCACGGTATGGATGCTGGTGAGGAAGCAGGGATCCTCGAGGGCCACCGCGTCGTCGCGCGTGAGCGCTTGGGCGAGCAGCCGCTCGACGGCATCCGCCGCACCGCTCGTGATGGTCAGGCGCAGCTGGGCGGCCGACGGAAGGCCGTCGCGCATCCACTCCTGCGCCCAGCGCTCGAGACCGGGGTCGATCACGGGCTCGCCGTAGAGCACGGGGCGGCCGGCCATCCGGGCAAGGGCAGGGGAGAGGTCGGGGATGAGCTCGGGGTCCGGGTTGCCGGTGCCGACGTCGCGGAGCACGCTGCCTGCGGCGAACCCCTCCTGGGCGACAGGCGAGGGGTCGGCCACACGCGTGCCGCCGCGCCCGCGCGTGACGATCACGCCCGCCTGTGTCAGCTGCCGGTACGCGGCGACGACCGTGTTGCGATTCACGCCGAGATCATCGGCGAGAGACCGGACGGGCGGCAGCGGGTCGCCGGGGAGCAGGTCGCCGCGCTCGATGCCCGCGCGCACGCTGTCGGCGATCTCGGACGCGGATCGCCCGCTGATGTCGAGGGTCATGTGCCGCCCCTGCTGATCGTCCGGTGCCCGCCGATCGGCGAGCGCCCCCATGCTATCTTTTGGCCTAGGTCAATACCCGCATTGTCCTGATACTTGCGCTCCGGCGCCTCCGATCGAAGGGAAAGCTCGTGACCACCGACACGGGAACCGACCGCGTCAAGCGCGGCCTGGCCGAGATGCTCAAGGGCGGCGTCATCATGGACGTCGTCACCGTCGACCAGGCGAAGATCGCCGAGGACGCGGGCGCCGTCGCCGTCATGGCCCTCGAGCGCGTGCCGGCCGACATCCGCGCCCAGGGCGGCGTCTCGCGCATGAGCGATCCCGACATGATCGATGGGATCATCGAGGCGGTCTCGATCCCCGTCATGGCCAAGGCCCGCATCGGGCACTTCGTCGAGGCGCAGGTCCTGCAGGAGCTGGGCGTCGACTACATCGACGAGTCCGAGGTTCTCTCGCCCGCGGACTACGTGAACCACATCGACAAGTGGAACTTCACCGTGCCGTTCGTGTGCGGTGCGACCAACCTGGGCGAGGCGCTGCGGCGCATCAACGAGGGTGCCGCGATGATCCGCTCGAAGGGCGAGGCGGGCACCGGCGACGTGTCGGAGGCGACCAAGCACATCCGCAAGATCACGAGCGAGATCAACGTGCTGCGCTCGATGTCGAAGGACGAGCTGTACGTCGCCGCCAAGGAGCTGCAGGCGCCCTATGACCTGGTCGCGGAGATCGCCGAGACCGGCAAGCTGCCGGTCGTGCTGTTCGTCGCGGGCGGCGTCGCCACGCCGGCCGACGCCGCGATGATGATGCAGATGGGCGCCGACGGCGTCTTCGTCGGCTCGGGCATCTTCAAGTCGGGCAACCCCGCCCAGCGCGCGGCGGCCATCGTGAAGGCCACGACCTTCTACGACGACGCGAAGGTCATCGCCGAGGTGTCGCGCGGGCTCGGCGAGGCGATGGTGGGCATCAACGTGTCCGACCTCCCCGCCCCGCACCGGCTCGCCGAGCGCGGCTGGTGACCGCACCGGCTCCGCGCGTCGGCGTCCTCGCACTGCAGGGCGATGTCCGTGAGCACGTGCGCGTGCTCACGGACCTCGGCGCCGAGGTGACGGCGGTGCGCCGCCCGGCGGAGCTCGCCGCGATCGACGGTCTCGTGCTCCCCGGCGGCGAGTCGAGCGTCATCGACAAGCTCTCGCGCGCCTTCGGGATGCGGGAGCCGGTTCGTGAGGCGATCGCCGCCGGCATGCCGGTCTACGGCACCTGCGCCGGCCTCATCCTCCTCGCCGACCGCATCACCGACGGCATCGCGGGTCAGCAGACCTTCGGCGGCCTGGACGTCACGGTGCGCCGGAACGCCTTCGGCAGCCAGGTGGACTCTTTCGAGGTCGACCTCGATGTGCCCGCCCTCGGTGAACCGCCCGTCCACGCGGTGTTCATCCGAGCCCCGCTCGTCGAGGAGACCGGCGACGGCGTCGAGCGCCTCGCCGTGCTCGAGGACGGCCGGATCGTCGCGGTGCGCCAGGGCGCCCTCCTCGGCACCTCCTTCCATCCCGAGATGACCGGCGAGAACCGCTTCCACGCGCTGTTCCTCGACATGGTGCGCGACCGCAGTCGCTGAGCGTGCCACGCCGACACGGCGGGGTAGATTCTGACTCATGACGATCAACGACTGGTGGCGCGAGCTCCCGGAGGAGCGCTACTGGATGATCGCCCCGTCCCGCGGCGTGTTCGGCGATGCGCTGTCGGCTCCGAAGGCGGGGGAGGAGCGACGGTTCGAATGGTCGCACGAGCTCGTCGGATTCACCCAGCCGGGCGACACCCTCTTCGTCTGGGACCGGACGCTCCCCATCCCCGGCATTGCCGCCTGGGGGCGCGTGCTGGGCCCGCTCGGCGAGGAGACCCGGGCCCGTCGCGGCGACGACCTGCCGCACTGGCGGATGCCGATCAGCGACACACTGCGCCTGGCGTCGCCGATCACGCTGCCGAGCCTCCGACGGGTCGGCGGCGAGATCGTGGCCGTGCGAGACCGGGTGGAGCAGCTGACAGAAGGGCCCATCTACTTCCCGTTCATCGGCTCCGCCGAGAGGCTGACACCAGCCCCGGCCTACCTCACGAAGGTGCCCAGGGATCTGGTCGCGCTGCTGTCTTCGCGATTCGGCTTCGAGTTCGCCCTCTAGGAGCCCGCTCCGCGCAGCGCATCGTGAACCGATGTGGCACGGGGAATAGAATTGTTCGTCGGCGGTGCTCGTGCGCCAGGGCGCGGACCGACGTGACCCGCCGACGAGCGTGAATACAGGAGGACCATGTCCGGGCATTCCAAGTGGGCAACGACCAAGCACAAGAAGGCGGTCATCGACTCCCGCCGTGCGAAGTCGTGGGCCAAGCTCATCAAGAACATCGAGGTGGCGGCCAAGCTGGGCGGCCCCGACCTCCAGGGCAACCCGACCCTGTTCGACGCGGTGCTGAAGGCGAAGAAGACCTCGGTCCCGAAGGACAACATCGATCGTGCCATCAAGCGCGGTGCGGGCATCGGCGGCGAGTCGGTGGAGTACTCCTCCATCACGTACGAGGGCTACGGTCCCCACGGCGTCGCGCTGATGATCGAGTGTCTGACCGACAACAAGAACCGCGCCGCGGCCGAGGTCCGTACGGCTCTCACCCGCAACGGGGGCACGCTGGCGGATCCCGGCAGCGTCGCGTACAACTTCACCCGCAAGGGCGTCATCGTCGTGGGCGGCGAGACCACCACCGAGGACGACGTCATGCTGGCCGTGCTCGAGGCCGGCGCCGAAGAGATCGAGCCGCACGCGCAGGGCTTCGAGGTCATCACCGAGGCAGCGGATCTGGTGACCGTGCGGACGGCCCTGCAGGACGCCGGCATCGACTACGAGTCCGCCGACGTCGAGTTCGTCCCCAACCTCAAGGTCGAGGTCGACGCCGACACCGCCCGCAAGGTCTTCCGTCTGATCGACGCGCTCGAAGACAGCGACGACGTCCAGAACGTCTACAGCAACTTCGACCTCACCGCCGAGGTGCAGGCCGAGCTCGAGAACGACGACGAGTGAGTCTCGGATGCCGCGGGCAGGCGCGCCTGGCCGCGGCATCCGTTCTCCTCGCCTAGCGTGGGGGAGTGCCATCCGGAACCTCCCGCGGTCTGCTGCGTGTCCTGGGGATCGACCCTGGTCTGACGCGCTGCGGCGTGGGCGTCGTCGACGTCGCCCCCGACCGTTCCGCGACCCTCGTGCATGTGGGAGTGGTGCGCTCCGATCCCGGATCTCCCATCGAGGAGCGCTTGGCGCTGATCGCCGCAGGACTCCGCGCGGTTCTCGACGCACATGACCCTGATGTGGTCGCGGTGGAGCGTGTGTTCGCGCAGCACAACCGCACCAGCGTGATGGGCACCGCCCAGGCCAGCGGCATCGCCCTGCTCGTCGCAGGGGAGCGCGGCATCGCCGCCGCCACGCACACCCCGTCGGAGGTGAAGGCCGCGATCACCGGCTACGGCAACGCCGACAAGCGGCAGGTGCAGACCATGGTCGCCCGCGTGCTGCGGCTGGCGGAGCTGCCGCAGCCTGCCGACGCCGCGGACGCCCTCGCGCTGGCGCTCTGCCACGCGTGGCGCGGGGCGCCCGTCACCGGCGCCGCCTCCGGCCCGCTGACTCCCGCGCAGCGGGCCTGGGCCGACGCGGAGCGCCTCTCGCGCCGGTGAATCTGCGCCGCGGCGGTGGCGGCCGCCGGCTGCGTGTCGCTCGAACAAACGTCCGAACCGCATCGTAGGCTCGAGCCATGATCTCCTCAGTCCGCGGCACCGCCGTGCACGTCGATGCGGATGCGGTCGTCGTCGAGGTCGGGGGCGTCGGCCTCCATGTGGCCGTGACGCCGCAGGTCGCGCGCAGCACGCACCTCGGAGACGTCGTGACCCTTCACACCTCGCTCATCGTCCGCGAAGACGCGCTGTCGCTGTTCGGCTTCGAGACCCGGGAAGAACTGACGGTGTTCGGCCTGCTGCTGGGCGTCACCGGCGTCGGACCGAAATCCGCACTGGGGGTGCTCGCGACGCTGACGGTGCCGCAGATCGGCGACGCCGTGGCGGCCGACGACGATGCGCCGTTCCGCCGCGTCTCCGGCATCGGTCCCAAGACCGCCAAGCTCATCGTGCTGCAGCTCGCGGGCAAGATCGCGGTGACACGGCCCGCCATGACGGGCGGGACGGATGCCGCGACCGCCGCGGCGATCCCGGCACAGGTCGTGCAGGCGCTGGTCGGACTCGGCTGGTCCGAGCGTGTCGCGATCGAGGCCGTCGACGCCGTCGCGGCGGACGCGCCGGACCCGGATCGATCGTCGGTGCCGGCGCTGCTGCGCCGCACCCTCGCCGCCCTGGGACCGGCACGGAAGGAGCCCGTGAGTGGTTGACGTGCGCGAAGCCGGTGAGCCCGTCGACGAGACCGAGCTCGCCATCGAGGGCGCGCTGCGCCCCTCCTCGCTGGCCGAGTTCGTCGGACAGCAGAAGGTGCGCGGCCAGATGCAGCTGCTGCTCGACGCGGCGCGCATCCAGCAGCGTCCGGCCGACCACATCCTGCTCTCCGGTCCTCCGGGGCTCGGCAAGACGACGCTCGCGATGATCGTCGCGTACGAGAGCGGTCGCCCCCTTCGCCTGTCGAGCGGTCCGGCCATCCAGCACGCGGGCGATCTCGCCGCGCTGCTGTCGAGCCTCACACCCGGCGAGGTGCTCTTCATCGACGAGGTGCACCGCATGGCGCGCTCCGCGGAGGAGATGCTGTACCTCGCGATGGAAGACTTCCGCATCGACATCATGGTCGGCAAGGGAGCCGGCGCGACGAGCATCCCGCTGGACCTCGCCCCGTTCACGCTCGTCGGCGCGACGACGAGGTCGGGACTCCTCCCCAACCCGCTGCGCGACCGCTTCGGCTTCACGGCCCACCTCGAGTATTACGAGCCCGAAGAGCTCGAGCGGGTCATCGAACGGTCCGCGGCCATGATCGGCGTCACCCTGCCCCCTGCTGCGCGCGCCGAGATCGCACGGCGCTCACGCGGCACGCCGCGCATCGCGAATCGCCTGCTGCGCCGGGTGCGCGACTACCTCGTGGTGCATGGCCGGACCGGTGCCGACATCGCGGCAGTGGACGCTGCCCTGGACCTGTACGACGTGGACCGGATCGGGCTCGACCGGCTCGACCGGGCCGTGCTCGACGCCCTGGTGCGCCGTTTCCGCGGCGGGCCGGTGGGCCTCGGCACGCTGTCGGTCGCGGTCGGGGAGGAGGCGGACACGATCGAGTCCGTCGTCGAGCCGTACCTCGTGCGCATCGGCTTCATGGGACGCACCCCGCGTGGGCGGATCGCGATGCCCGAGGCCTACGCCCACATGGGGGTGCCGGCCGCCGACTCTGTGCTGGGATTCGATGACCTATAATCGCTGGAGGCTCCCGCCCACCCCCGCCTGCAAGGCATCGCCGCCCTCGGCGGCTGCCTCCTCCGAAAGGTGCTTCCAGCTCCCATGGACTTCGCTACGTTCCTGAGCAACTACGGCCTCATCATCCTGCTGGTCGTGCTCCTCGTCTTCATGTTCTGGAGCTCCCGCCGCCGCATGCAGAAGCAGAAGGCGGAGCAGGAGCAGAAGGCGCGCCAGACGGTCCCGGGCTCCGAGGTGCTTCTGCAGGGTGGTCTCTACGGAACGATCGTCTCGTACGACGCCGAGAACCTCGATCAGCCGGCCATCGTCGAGCTGGCGCCCGGCGTGCAGATCAAGGTGCACAGCCAGGCCATCCTGCGCGTGGTGACGCCGGAGGTCGGCACGGTCACGGAGGACGAGTACCTCGCCGCCGAGGAGAGCCACGCAGAGTACGCCGAGGGCGTCGCGAACGGCGACATCACTTCGATCAGCGATGACCAGAGCGCCGCCGGCGGCAAGGACAAGGTCGACCCCGACGCCGAGCCCGGCACCAAGTCGCAGGGCTGAAGCACGTCCGTTCGCCCGTTCGGGCTCTCAAGAAAGCAAAGACGTGGCGACATCCACTCCCGTCCGGCATGCATGGCGCGCGCTGACCGGACTTCTCGCGATCACCGCGATCCTGTTCGGCATCAACGCGCTCGGCGTGTATGTGTTCGGCCAGAGCTCCTGGACGCCCGCGCTGGCGCTCGACCTGCAGGGCGGCACGCAGATCGTGCTCGAGGCGCAGACCGAGGACGGTGCCGACCCGACTCCTGAGCAGATGCAGCAGGCCGTCACGATCATCCGTCAGCGCGTCGACGCCTCCGGTGTCGGCGAGGCCGAGGTGACGACGCAGTCGGGCAACCAGATCGTCGTCCAGATCCCCGGACAGGCCGACGAGGAGACCCGCAACCGCATCGAGGCGTCCGCACAGCTTCAGCTGCGCGCGGTGCTCTACGCCGGCGAGCCGGCGAACACGTTCGTGGGCGATGACGGCAATGCCACGCCGTACCCGACTCCCGACCCCTCGCTCCAGGCGACGCCGACGACCTCGCCGACCAACGGCAGCGACACCGCGTGGATCACGCCGGCTCTGCAGGCGCAGTTCGCCGCCTACGACTGTGCGGACCCCGCGAACGACCCCGCGAACGCCCCGGCGGACCAGCCGCTGATCACGTGCGACGCCGACGGCACCGTCAAGTACATCCTCGGCCCGGTCGAGCTCGACGGCTCGTCGATCGACGACGCCACCTTCGGCCTGCAGCAGAACAACAACCAGTGGGCAGTCAACCTCTCGTTCGACGCCGACGGCACGAAGACGTTCGGCGAGATCAGCCAGCGCCTGTACGGCGCGCAGGCGCCGCTCAACCAGTTCGCGTTCGTGCTCGACGGCTACGTCCTGTCGGCGCCGTCGATGAACGGCGTGATCCTCGACGGCAAGCCGAGCATCACCGGCAGCTTCACGCAGGAGAGCGCGAAGGTGCTCGCCGACCAGCTGAAGTACGGCGCGCTGCCGCTGAGCTTCACGGTCGAAAGCTCCAACTCGATCTCCGCGACCCTCGGTTCCCAGCAGCTCCAGATCGGCCTCATCGCCGGTCTGATCGGTCTGCTGCTCGTCGCGATCTACTCGCTGATCGTGTACCGGGCGCTGGGCTTCATCATCATCGCGTCGCTGGCGGTGATGGCGGTGCTGACATACGTCACGCTGTGCATCCTCGCCTGGCGCATGGGCTTCCGACTGTCCCTCGCCGGCGTCGCGGGTCTGATCGTCACGATCGGCTTCACCGCCGACTCGTTCATCGTGTACTTCGAGCGCATCCGAGACGAGCTGCGTGATGGCAAGTCGATCACCGCGGCCGTCGAGGACGGCTGGGGTCGCGCCAAGCGGACGATCTACATCTCGAAGTCGATCAACATCCTCGCCGCGGTCGTGCTGTACATCCTGGCCGACTCGACGGTGAAGGGCTTCGCGTTCACGCTCGGCCTGACGACCGCGATCGACGTCCTGATCTTCATCCTGTTCACGCATCCGGTGCTGCAGCTGCTGGCACGCACGCGGTTCTTCGGGTCGGGGCATCCGCTGTCCGGACTCGACCCGACGGCGCTCGGAGCGGTCTACCGCGGCCGCGCCCAGTTCCGGGAGCCCGTGCTCGCCACCGGCGCGGCGGGTCGACGCAACACGAAGTCGCGCGCCGAAGCCGTCCGCCGCCAGACGATCGCCGAGCGGAAGCAGGCCGAACTGGCCGCCGCCGACAACGCGAAACCCGGTACGACCGCCAAGGAGGGAGACGACTGATGCGCTCCATGAGCCAGCTCGGCAACGACCTCTATACCGGCAAGACCTCGTTCCCCTTCGTCGGGCGCCGTCGGCTGTGGTTCCTCATCGCCGCGATCCTCGTCGTCGGCTCGGCCCTCGTGCCGCTGTTCCGCCCCATCCAGTTCTCGATCGAGTTCACCGGCGGATCCCAGTTCACGGTGAGCGGCGTGGCATCGCCCGTCGATCAGTCGCTCGCGACCGATGCCGTCATCGGCGTCGTCCCCGATGCGACGACGAAGGTCGTCACGATCGGTGACGACGCGGTGCGGGTCCAGACGGATCAGGTGACGGATGCCGAGAGCCGGGAGATCTCGGCGGCCCTCGCCGAGGCCTACGACGTGCCCGAGAGCGAAGTCAGCTACGCGTTCATCGGCCCGAGCTGGGGCGCCGACGTCACCCGTCAGTCGCTCTGGGGCCTGGCGATCTTCCTCGCGCTGACATTCATCATCCTCGCGCTGTACTTCCGCACGTGGAAGATGTCGGTCTCGGCCATCATCGGCCTGGTCGACGTGCTCGTCATCACGATCGGCGTGTACGCGCTGTTCGGCTTCGAGATCTCGCCGGCCGCCGTGATCGGCTTCCTGACGATCCTTTCGTACGCGCTGTACGACACGACGGTGGTCTTCGACAAGATCAGAGAGAACACCAGCGAGGACGGCGAGGTCTCCGGACGCACGTTCGGCGAGTCCGTGAACCTCGCGGTCAACCAGACGCTCGTGCGCTCGATCAACACGACGATCGTGGCGATCCTGCCCACGGGGGCGATCCTGTTCATCGGCCTCATCTGGGCGGGTGCGCAGACCCTCACCGACCTGTCGCTGTCGATCTTCGTGGGAACGATCGTGGCCGCGTACTCCACCATCTTCGTCGCCGCGCCGCTGTACTCGCTGCTGCGTGAGAACGAGCCGGCCATCAGGACCCGCGACACGCGTGTCGTGGCCGCACGTGAGCTGGCGGGCACGCCGGCCTGAGGCCTCGCCGCCCGGGCGTAGGATTGGGAGGTCTGGCGGAGGGGAGGGGATCGAATGACCGAGACCGTTCCCCCCGCCCAGTCCTCGTCGCTGCGGCGTCTGGTGCCGCGGATCTTCTCGCGCTCGGCGCGCAGGGACGACGTCCAGCAGCTGCTGCGGACGGTGCGCACGCACCACCCGAAGGGCGATCTGTCGATCGTCGAGCGCGCGTACTCGGTCGCCGAGAACGCCCACTCCGGGCAGGCGCGCCAGAGCGGCGAGCCGTACATCACGCACCCCCTCGCCGTGGCTCAGATCCTCGCGGATCTGGGACTCGGCCCGCGCGCGATCGCGGCGGCACTCCTTCACGACACGGTGGAGGACACCGACTACTCGCTCGAGATGCTCACGAGCGAGTTCGGCGACGAGGTCGCGATGCTCGTCGACGGCGTCACGAAACTCGACAAGGTCAAGTACGGCGAGAGCGCCCAGGCCGAGACCGTCCGCAAGATGATCGTCGCGATGTCGCGCGACATCCGCGTCCTGCTCATCAAACTGGCCGACCGACTGCACAACGCCCGCACCTGGGGCTTCGTGCCGCCGGAGAAGGCCCGCAAGAAGGCGACCGAGACACTCGAGATCTATGCGCCGCTGGCGCACCGGCTCGGTATCCAGGCGATCAAGTCCGAGCTCGAGGACCTCTCGTTCGCGGTGCTGCATCCGAAGCTGTACGCCGAGATCGACAGCCTCGTCAAGCAGCGCACACCGCAGCGCGAGCAGTACGTGCAGAACGTCATCGACGCGGTGGACAGCGACCTCCGCGAGCTGCGCATCCGCGGCCGCGTGATGGGCCGTCCCAAGCAGCTGTACTCCGTCTACCAGAAGATGGTGGTCCGCGGGCGCGAGTTCGACGACATCTACGACCTCATCGGCATCCGCGTGCTCGTCGGCAGCGTGCGCGACTGCTACGCGGTCCTCGGCGCGATCCACGCCCGCTGGACGCCGCTCCCGGGGCGCTTCAAGGACTACATCGCGACACCGAAGTTCAACCTCTACCAGTCGCTGCATACGACGGTCATCGGCCCCGGTGGGCGCACTGTCGAGATCCAGATCCGCACGCACGAGATGCACCAGCAGGCGGAGTACGGCGTCGCGGCCCACTGGAAGTACAAAGAGCAGATGAACGGCGCCAAGCCGGACTCCAAGTCGCTCGACACCGACATGGCCTGGCTCGCCCACATCTCCGACTGGCAGGCAGAGACGGCCGACCCCGGCGAGTTCCTCGATTCGCTGCGCTTCGAGATCGGCGCCAAGGAGGTCTATGTCTTCACGCCGAAGGGTCGCGTGATCGGGCTTCCGGCGGGTGCGACCCCGGTCGACTTCGCGTACGCGGTCCACACCGAGGTGGGTCACCGCACGATGGGCGCGAAGGTCAACGGCCGACTCGTGCCGCTGGAGTCCGAGCTCAAGAGCGGCGACGTCGTCGAGGTGTTCACCTCGAAGAACCCCGACGCCGGCCCGAGCCAGGACTGGCTGGGCTTCGTACGGAGCACCCGCGCGCGCAACAAGATCCGCGGCTGGTTCACGAAGGAGCGCCGCGAGGAGGCCATCGAGCAGGGCAAGGAGTCCATCGCCCGCGCGATGCGCCGCCAGAACCTGCCGCTGCAGCGCCTGATGAGCCAGGACTCGTTCACCGAGGTGGCGCACCTGCTCCGCTACGAAGACGTGTCAGCGCTCTACGCCGCCGTCGGCGAAGGCCATGTCTCGACGCAGTCGGTCATCGAGAAGGTCACGGCGCTGGTCGCGGCCAACGACACCACCACCGGTCCCATCGACCTGCCCGTCGTCGGACGCACCCGCGCGCCGCGGGGCGGCGACTCGGGGGTCCTGGTGCGCGGTGCCCCCGACATCCTCGTCAAGCTCGCCAAGTGCTGCACCCCCGTGCCCGGTGACGAGGTCGTCGGCTTCGTGACCCGCGGCAGCGGGGTCTCGGTGCACCGCACCGACTGCACGAACGTCGCCGCGCTGATGGAGGACCCGCAGCGCATCATCGAGGTCGAGTGGGCCCCGACGACCAAGAGCGTGTTCCTCGTGCAGATCCAGGTCGAGGCGCTCGACCGCTCCGGCCTGCTGAGCGACGTGACGCGTGTGCTCAGCGAGCATCACGTCAACATCCTCTCGGCGACGGTCTCGACCTCGAACGACCGACTGGCCCTGAGCCGCTTCGTGTTCGAGATGGGCGACATCGTCCACCTCGATCGTGTGCTGAACGCCGTGCGGCGCATCGACGCCGTCTACGACGTGTACCGCGTCACGTCGTCCTGAAGCGCGGCGACGATCGCGCGCAGGCACGCCAGCGCCACCCGCTTGTGGGGGAGCACACCCGCCTCCAGCCGCGCGATCGCGCGATGCGCGGCATCCGGGTCCGCGCCGGCCAGCAGGCGCGCGGCGCGCACGTGATCATCGTCGCCGACTCGGGCGAGGTCGGCGAGGGTGCGCTCGGGGCTGGTGACCAGCACCCCTCCGAGCAGCTGCAGGTCTTCGCCCGCCACAGCGAGGTCGCGGTAGACCAATTGACGGTGCGGAACGACGTGGAGGCGACGCGCCACCGCGCGCTGCACCGTGTGGCGCGCCGGCGGCACCGGCAGGCCGCCGTGGATCCACGCCGCCGACAGATGCGTCGCCGCCAGCGTGTCCCCGAGCGTCCGCGCCAGCGAGCCGGCACGCAGCGCCGGAGTCTCGACCGCGTCGGCGGGCATGTAGGCGTCGCCGAGCGACACGAGATGCCCGTCGAGGCAGGCCGCGGTCAGCTCGGCGCTCGAGAGCCGCTCATCCGCGAAGTACAGGAAGGGGGATCCCACGTCCGCAGTCTGCCGCACCGGGTGAGGGCGACGGATGCCGCGTCCGGCGTCCTGTGGACAACCCGGGGACGGGCCCGTGGCGACGGCCCGTGGCGACGGGTCAGCCGCCGAGCGCCTTCAGCCAGGTGCGGCGCGCCTCGAGCGCGTCGGTGGCGTCGGCGATCGCCCGCTTGTCGCCCGACTTCTGGGCGGCCTCCAGTTCGTCCTCGAGCTTGCGGATGGCGTCCGTCAGCTGACGCGTCATGTCGTTCGCGCGCGCCTTCTGTGCGGGGTCGTTCCGCTTCCAGTCGGCTTCCTCGCGAGAGCGCAGGCCGTTCTCGATCCGACGCAGCTCGTCGTCCAGCGCACGCTCCGTGTCGCGGGGGAAGATCCGGCCGACCTCGTCCCAGCGCCGTTGCACGCCGGTCAGGATGGCACGCGCCTTGGCGATGTCGCGTTCGTCGGCGACGGCCTTCGCTTCGTCGAGCAGTGCGCGCTTGAGCTCGACCTTCTCGCGCGAGGCTTCGAGGTCTGCCGTCTCGCGCTCGATCCGTGCGCCGTACAGGGCGTCCCCGGCGGCCTTGAACCGGGCCCACAGTGCGTCGTCGACCTTCTTGCCGGCCCGACCGGCCGTCTTCCATTCATCGAGCAGGTCGCGGTAGGCCGGGATGCCGTCCTCGCCCTTGGGCGCGAGGGCCTCGGCCCGCTCGACCAGGCGCGTCTTGCGATCGCGAACGCCCTTGTGCGCCTCGTCGAGCTCGGCGTAGAACGCCCGGCGGTGCTTGTCGACGATCGCTCGCGCGTCGCGGAATCGCTTCCAGAGCTGCTGGGCGGTGGACTTCGGCAGACGCGGGCCGTTCTGCTGCTGCGACTGCCACTCGTCGAACAGCGTGTTGAGCTCGGAGGTCGCCTGCTTCCACTGCACCGTGCGCGGATCGCGGGCGGCCAGCGCCTCGGCCTTCTCGACGAGCTCCGTGCGCGCCTTGACCGCGTCGTCGACGGCCTCCCGCGCGGCCACGGCCTCGGTCTCGGACTCGGCGGCGAGCGTGGTCGTCAATGCGGCGACACGGGCGACGAGGCCGGCGAGGTCGCCGACAGCCGCGGCATCCTCGAGCTTGCCGTTGATCGTGCGCGCGGTCGCGCGGAGGTCGGCGACCGACGCGCCGCCACGGCGGTGGCGCACCTCCAGAAGCGTGACCTCGCTCGCCAGGTCGGCGTACTTGCGCTCGAAGTACGCGAGGGCCTCCTCGGGGGAGCCGTCCGGGTACTGGCCGACCACGCGCCATCCGCCGGCCTCGCGGACCGAGACGGTGCCGTCGTCGTCGACACGACCCCAGGGCTCGCCCGACGATGCAGCGGGTTCCGCGACGGCGGGCTTCGCCGCAGCCGGCTTCGGCACCGGGCGCGGCCGCGGCGCAGCCGGGGAAGGCGCGGCGGGCGTCGGCACGGGCGGGGTCGGTGCAGCTGCCTTTGCCGGCTCCGCGGCTGCAACTTCTGCAGGCTCCGCGGCGTCGGCCCCTGCAGGCTCCGCGGCGTCGGCCTCTGCAGGCTCCGCGGCGTCGGCCTCTGCAGGCTCCGCGGCGTCGGCCTCGACAGGCTCGGCGGTGTCAGCATCTACGGGCTCCGCAGTGTCAGCCTCTGCAGGCTCCACGGCGACGGCCTCGACAGGCTCGACGGCGTCAGCCTCCGGGCCCTCCACGGCGGCCTCCGTCGGGACATCGTCCGATCCCTCGTCGGCGGCGGCCTCTGCGGCAGACGCGGTCACAGGTTCGGCCTGACCGTCGGCCGAGGCCTCGGCATCCTCCACGGCATCCGCTGTGGGCGAGACGTCGTCGACGGCCGGAGTCTCGGTCTCGTCGGTCGCGGGGTTCTCGGCGTCGGTCTCGGGCTGGAAATCTGCTGCGGCAGTCACGGAAATGCACCTCATCGCGGCTCGCGCCGTCTGTAGGGAGTAGGACGGCTCACAGCCTAGTACGGCGGGTGCCGTGTCTCCGATGCCGTTGCGGCCCAGACCGCGGGACGTCAGGGGGTGGGGGTGGGAGTCACGCCGGGTTCCGGCGTCACGGTCGACGACGGCGTCGGGTTCGGCACCGTCGGGGTCGGGGTCGGCGTCGAGGAGGGGGACGGCACGGGGGCACCGGGGCCGGCGACGAAGTACACCGTCTGCGCGCCGATGAGGCCAAGGATCAGCACACCGCCGACGATGCCCGCGATGAGGTTGTCGCGCGTGCGGCGGCGCTCCTGGCCATCGTGGAACTGGCGTCGCGCTTCGTACAGACGCGTGCGCTCCCGCGCAGCCCGCGAGTCGCGGTCCTTACCACCGGTCGCCACGTGACCTCCTCGTTCGGTACGCCCGCAGGCTCACCCGGGCGGGTTGATCCTACGGGCCCGCGCGGCGGCGATCAAAACCCCGGCCGATCCCGTGTCGTGAGCGCGGGATAGCCTGGTGAGGTGACGAGTCCGACCGCGCTCTTCCAGGGGCTGACGCCCCTGGCGGTGCGCATGCGTCCGACGTCGCTCGACGAGGTCGCCGGCCAGTCGCACCTGCTCCGCGCCGGCTCGCCGCTCGTGACGCTGGCCAATCCGGATGCCGCAGCCCGCGCGGCGACGTCGGTGATCCTGTGGGGTCCGCCGGGCACCGGCAAGACCACGCTGGCACAGGCCATCGCCCGCTCCTCCGGCCGGCGCTTCGTCGAGCTGTCGGCCGTCACGGCGGGCGTGCGCGACGTGCGCGAGGTCATGCAGGAGGCACTCACCCAGCGCGACCTGTACGGGCAGTCCACGATCCTGTTCCTCGACGAGATCCACCGCTTCACGAAGGCTCAGCAGGACGCTCTGCTCCCCGGTGTCGAGAACGGCTGGGTGGTGCTCATCGCCGCGACCACCGAGAACCCGTCGTTCTCGATCATCTCGCCGCTGCTGTCGCGTTCGCTGCTGCTCACGCTCAAGCCGCTGACCGACGACGACCTCCGCATGCTGCTGGATCGCGCGGTCGCCGACCCGCGAGGGCTCTCGGGCGCCGTGGCGATCAGCGACGAGGCCCGCGACGCGCTCGTGCGCCTTGCCTCGGGTGACGCCCGCCGTGCGCTGACCGCCCTCGAGGCCGCGGCGTCGCTCGCCGTGCCCGAGGAGGCTGAGACCGACGAAGACCAGGACGGGGACGAGGATGCCGCGGGTGTCCCAGAGATCTCGCCCGAGCACGTCGCCCAGGCCGTCGACCGGGCGCTCCTGCGGTACGACCGTCAGGGCGACGAGCACTACGACGTCATCAGCGCCTTCATCAAGTCCATCCGCGGCTCGGACGTCGATGCCGCGATTCACTACCTCGCGCGCATGATCGAGGCGGGGGAGGACCCCCGCTTCATCGCCCGGCGCCTGATCATCTCGGCCGCTGAAGACATCGGTCTCGCCGATCCTCATGCGCTGCCGATGGCCGTCGCAGCCGCCGACGCGGTGCAGTTCATCGGCATGCCGGAGGGCCGCATCCCGCTCGCCGAGGCGACGGCTTATCTGGCGACGACCGCCAAGTCCAACGCGGCCTACCTGGCCATCAACGCCGCGATCGCGGATGTGCGCTCGGGCGGCTTCGGTCGCGTGCCGGTGCATCTGCGGGATGCGCACTACCCGGGTGCCAAGCGCCTCGGTCACGGCAAGGGGTACGTGTATCCGCACGACGCCGAGATCGGCATCGCGGTGCAGCAGTACCTGCCCGACGAGCTCGTGGGCCGCCGATACTACGAACCGAAGGCGCTCGGTGCGGAGCGCGACGTGCAGGCGCGCCTCGAGAAGATCCGCCGGATCCTCGACGGCGAACGATGACGACGGCGGCGTCGTGAGGGGCCTCCCGCCGATCTGGTAAGCTTGAGGGGCTCGAAACGCAGTTTTCGGGCATCCCCTCTCTTCTTGACCGACCTTCCGGCATGCCCCGGCGTGCAGTCCGGACAGGGCGAAGACAGGGCGATACGTCCGCGAGCCGTGAAAGACACGGCAGCGTCATCGAAAGGAACACTTCGTGGCAACGAAGTCCCAGGACCGCCGCAAGGTCCGCCTCTCCCGCGCCCTCGGCGTCGCGCTGACCCCCAAGGCAGCCAAGTACCTCGAGAAGCGCCCCTACGCGCCGGGTGAGCACGGCCGCACCAAGCGCAAGCAGGACAGCGACTACGCCGTCCGCCTCCGCGAGAAGCAGCGTCTGCGCGAGCAGTACGGCATCCGCGAGAAGCAGATGCGCAACACGTTCAACGAGGCCCGTCGCACCCAGGGCCTGACGGGTGAGAACCTCGTCGAGCTCCTCGAGATGCGCCTCGACGCGCTCGTGCTGCGTGCCGGCTTCGCCCGCACCACCGCGCAGGCCCGCCAGCTCGTCGTGCACCGCCACATCCTCGTGGACGGCCAGCTCGTCGACCGCCCGTCGTTCCGCGTGAAGCCGGGTCAGCTCATCCACGTCAAGGCCAAGAGCGAGGGCATCGAGCCCTTCCAGGTCGCAGCGCTCGGCGGTCACGCCGAGGTCCTGCCGCCCGTTCCCGGCTACCTCGAGGTCGAGCTCGACAAGCTCCAGGCCCGTCTCGTGCGTCGCCCGAAGCGCGCCGAGGTCCCCGTGGTCTGCGAAGTCCAGCTCGTCGTCGAGTACTACGCGGCGCGCTAAGCGTTTCGTCTCGCTTCGCTCGCTCAACGACCGAAGCAGAAGGGCGTCGGGGTTCACCCCGGCGCCCTTCGTCGTCGGCGGGCACGTCCGTCTGCATCGGCATCGGCATCGTCGTTTCGGCATACGATGGGGGGATGCCGCGCCCCGGCGGCCCGCGAGGAAGTGGTGACATGAAGAACCTCCTGTGGTTCCTGTTCGGCATCGCCGGCGGGTTCGTGCTCGCGCACCTGGTCGACAAGGACCCGCGCGGTCACGAGATCCTGGCCGACGTCGATGCCCGCATCACGGAGTTCACCGACCGCATGGGCGACGCCTACCGCGAGCAGGAAGCGCGGTTCTCGGGCCTGGTCGACGACGTGCGGGATGCCGCCGCCGACGCCGTGGGGTCAGCCCGGACCGCGGCATCCGATGTCGTCGACAGCGCGGCGGGCGCCGTCCAGAGCGCCGCCGACAAGCTCGCCGACTGATCCGCCACATCTTCTCGGCGTCCGTGCCTCGGCACCGGTCGCCGGATACCCCACGACACGCACGCATTCGCACGCACACGCAAGGACCCGAATGAAGACCGCCGAGATCGCACAGCGCTTCCTCGATTACTTCGAGAAGAACGGCCACACCATCGTCCCCTCGGCATCGCTGGTGACCGACGACCCGGCCCTGCTGTTCACGGTGGCCGGCATGGTGCCGTTCATCCCGTACCTCTCGGGCGACGTGCCCGCGCCGTACGCGCGCGCGGCCGACAACCAGAAGTGCATCCGCACCAACGACATCGAAGAGGTCGGCAAGACGCCGCGTCACGGCACCTTCTTCCAGATGCTCGGCAACTGGTCGTTCGGCGACTACTTCAAGGAAGGGGCCATCCGCTACGCCTGGGATCTGCTGACGAGCCCCGAGGCCGACGGCGGGCTCGGGTTCGACCAGAAGGATCTGTGGGTCACCGTCTACGAAGAGGACGACGAGGCGCACGATCTCTGGCTGAAGCTCACCGATCTGCCCGAGGAGCGCATCCAGCGCCTCGGCAAGGACACCAACTACTGGAGCACCGGCCTGCCCGGGCCGGCCGGGCCGTGCTCGGAGATCTTCTTCGACCGCGGTCCGGAGTACGGCATCGACGGCGGTCCCGCCACCGACGACGACCGCTACGTGGAGATCTGGAACCTCGTGTTCATGCAGTACGAGATCACCAACGTGCGTTCGAAGTACGACTTCGACATCGTCGGGGAGCTGCCGAACAAGAACATCGACACCGGCATGGGCCTGGAGCGCATCGCGTTCATCAAGCAGGGCGTCGACAACATGTACGAGACCGACCAGGTGCGCCCGGTGCTCGACAAGGCGGTCGAGCTGTCGGGTCGCACCTACGGCGCGAACCACGACGACGACGTCCGGTTCCGCGTGGTGGCCGACCACGTCCGCTCGTCGCTCATGCTGATGTCCGACGGTGTCACGCCGGCGAACGACGGCCGCGGCTACATCCTGCGCCGCCTGATGCGCCGAGTGATCCGCTCCATGCGCCTGCTGGGCGTCGACGGGCCCACGTTCAGCGTGCTGTTCGAGGCGTCCCGTGACGCCATGAAGGACGCGTACCCGGTCGTCGAGACCGACTGGGCGCGCATCTCGCAGTACGCCCTGGCCGAAGAGGCGACGTTCCTCCGCACGCTCGCGGCGGGGGAGTCGCTCCTCGATGAGTCCCTCGCCGAGACGAAGGCGACCGGCGGCACCACCCTCACCGGGTCCGAGGCGTTCCTGCTCCACGACACCTACGGCTTCCCGATCGACCTGACGCTCGAGATCGCCGAGGAGGCCGGCCTCAGCGTCGACCGTGCGGCGTTCGACGGCCTCATGCAGGAGCAGCGCGCCCGTGCCAAGGCGGATGCCCGCGCCCGCAAGCGCCAGCTCGCCGACACCAGCGTGTACCGCGACCTGCGGGCGCAGGGCGAGACCGTCTTCACGGGCTACACCGACCTCGAGGCGGAGTCGCAGGTGCTCGGCATCCTCGTCGACGGCGTCTCGGTCGACCGCGCGAGCGTCGGCCAGATCGCCGAGGTGATCCTGGCCGAGACCGCGCTGTACGCGGAGTCCGGCGGCCAGGTCGCCGACAAGGGCGTCATCGTCGGACCCGGCTATGAGCTCGAGGTCCTCGATGTGCAGAAGCCGGTTCCAGGCCTGATCAGCCACACCGTCGAGGTGTCGACCGGCGAGGTCGGCGTGGGTCAGCCCGCGACGACGGTGGTGGATGCCGCGAACCGCCGTGCGGCGCGCCAGGCCCACTCCGCGACCCATCTCGTGCACGCGGCGCTCCGCGACACGCTGGGCAAGACCGCGACGCAGGCGGGTTCGCTGAACCGCGCCGGCTACATGCGCTTCGACTTCTCCTGGGGTCAGGCGCTGTCCGACGCCACGAAGACCGAGATCGAAGAGATCGCCAACAACGCCGTGCGTGACAACCTCGAGGTCACCACGCGGGTGCTGCCGCTCGACGAGGCGAAGTCGCTGGGTGCGATGGCGCTGTTCGGCGAGAAGTACGGCGACACGGTGCGCATGGTCGACATCGGCGGACCCTGGTCGCGCGAGCTCTGCGCGGGCACGCATGTTTCGACGAGCGCCGAGATCGGACTCATCAGCCTGCTCGGCGAGTCGTCGGTCGGCGCCGCCAACCGACGGGTCGAGGCGCTCGTCGGCCTCGATGCCTTCCGCTCACTGGCGGCCGAGCGCGCCATCGTGTCGCAGCTCACCACGTCGCTGAAGGCGCCGCGCGATCAGCTGCCCGCGCGCATCGCCGAGCTGCAGGCCAACCTCAAGGCCGCGGAGAAGAAGATCGCGGCGTTCGAGACCAAGGCGCTCGGCGATCGTCTGCCCGCCCTGGCGGGGGCCGCGATCCGCGTGGGCGAGACGCTCGTCGTCGCCGAATCGCTCGGCACGGCGGCCTCCGCCGACGATGTCCGCTCCCTCGCCCTGCAGGTGCGCGAGCGTCTCGGCTCCGACGCCGCCGTCGTCGCGCTCGGCGCCGTGGTCAACGAGCGGCCCGTTGTGATCGTCGCCACCAACGACGCGGCACGGACTGCCGGCGCCAAGGCGGGCGTGCTCGCCAAGAGCGCGGCCGGCGTCCTGGGCGGCGGCGGCGGCGGACGCGACGACGTCGCGCAGGGCGGTGGAACGGATGCCGCGGCCCTGCCCGCGGCGCTGACCGCTGTGAAGGACGCACTCGGCGCGTGAACGGCGGGCGCCGGTGAGCGGGTTCAGGCGGGGCAGACGCCTCGGTATCGACGTCGGCAAGGCGCGGGTGGGTGTCGCGACGTGCGATCCCGACGGTCTGCTGGCGACGCCGGTCGAGACGGTGCCGCGCAACGACGACTCCGTCGCGCGGATCACCGCCCTCGCCGAGGAGTATTCGGCCGTCGAACTGCTCGTGGGCCTGCCGATGAACCTGCGCGGTGAGGACACCGCCTCCACGCAGGACGCCCGCGACTTCGCGGCGGCGCTGGCTGCGGCATCCGCTCTTCCCGTGCGCCTCGTCGACGAGCGCCTGTCGACCGTCTCCGCACACGCGGCACTGCGCAGTTCGGGCAGATCCCAGCGTTCTTCGCGTAGCATCGTTGACCAGGTCGCCGCGGTCGTCCTGCTCCAGCAAGCGCTCGACGTCGAGAAGAGCACCGGACGACCTCCCGGAACCCCCGTCCCCCAGGAGCCCGCCTGATGCCCGACTCATCGCCTGACGGCGACGCCGTTCCGTCGTCGCGCCGCGCCGCGCGCGAAGCGGCCGCCCGGCGAGCCGCGACGGGGGAGACGCCGACCCAGTCGGGAGCCGCACCGGACCGCACGTCGGCCGCACCGGCCCCGCAGGCGGCGGCCACGTGGGAATCCCTGATCACCGGCGCCACGCCGGTCGTCGGGAGCGGTCCCACCGTGCCGCCCGCAGCCGCGCCACCCACCGCGCCGCCCGCCGCCGCAGTCCCGCCGCCCGCCGCGGTCCCCACGCCCGCTGTGGACACTCCCGCCGCCGATACACCGGGCAGCGGCTTCCAGCCTGTGCCGCTGCGCACGCCGCGTCCGTCCCGCCCTGACATCGAGTCCACCCCCGAGAACGACCCGTGGCTCTTCTCGGGCGACACCATGCCCGCGATGCCCTACAGTCGCAATGCGGCGACCACGACGGTCTCCGCGGCGGCGACGCGCACCGCGACGCTGTCCGGCGAGGAGCCCACGCAGACCTCCGAGCGTCCGACCACGGCCACGCTCGACCAGCTGTTCGAGGGCTCCACCTCCACGGACGACATCGGATACGTGCCACCGAAGAACAAGAAGCGCCGCCGCATCGGCGGATGGATCGCGCTCGGCGTCGTGCTGCTGATCCTCGGCGGCATCGCCGGCGGCGCGTACTACGTGTGGAACACGTACGAGGACAAGATCCGCGAGGTCATGGGCTGGGAAGAGCCCAAGGACTACGAAGCGGGCCTGGCCAACGGCGAGACCACGATCACGATCGAATCAGGGTTCACCGGGCAGCCGATCTCGCAGGCGCTCTACGACGCCGGCGTGATCAAGACGCCGGATGCGTTCTACGACTACCTGATCGAGACCGGCCAGAACCCCACCTTCCAGCCGGGCGTCTACAAGCTGCAGAAGCAGATGACGTCCGAGGCAGCCCTCGCCGCCCTCATGGAGCCGGCGAACAGACAGGAGTTCACGGCGCAGATCCCCGAGGGGTTCACCCTCGACGGTACCCTGCAGCGCATCTCCGAGGGCACCGGCATCCCGCTCGCCGACCTGCAGGCCGCCGCCGCCGACTCGACCCAGTACGGTGTTCCGGCCGACCCGGCCGTCGTCGCAGCAGGTGGGCAGCCGCTCGAGGGCTGGCTGTTCCCGGCCACATACACCTTCGATCCCAGCGTGACCGCACAGTCGGCGATCAAGACCCTTGTCGACCGCACGATCCAGTCGCTCGACGCGGCGGGCGTCCCCGCCGACCAGCGTCAGAGGATCCTGACCATCGCCTCGATCATCCAGCGCGAGGCCCGCTTCGAGGCCGACATGCAGAAGGTGTCGCGAGTGATCCTCAACCGCCTCGAACCCGGCAACCAGGAGACGTTCGGCAAGCTGCAGATGGACTCGACCGCGCAGTACGGCTTCGGCGAGATGCACGACGGCACGGTCAGCTCGTCCGAAGAGGCATTGAACGACCCGAACCCGTGGAACACGTACTTCCACACGGGGCTGCCCGTCGGTCCCATCTCGAATCCCGGCGACGTGGCGATCGACGCCGCCATGCATCCCGCCGACGGGCCATGGCTGTACTTCGTGACGGTCAACCTCGACACCGGTGAGACGCAGTTCACGAGCACCTACAGCGAGCACCTGAAGTACGTGGACCAGTGGCAGCAGTGGTGCTCCGAACACCCGGACTCGGGGTGCTGAGCCCGCACGCGACGCGTCTGGAGGTCTGGGGCGATCCCATCGCGCACAGCCGCTCGCCCCAGCTGCACGCCGCGGCGTACGCCGTGCTCGGCCTGGACTGGTCGTACGGCCTCCGCCGCGTCGACGAGGCGTCGTTCCCGGGGGAGTTCGCCGAGCTGGACGACAGCTGGCGCGGCCTCTCGCTCACGATGCCGCTGAAGAGCGTCGCCTTCACCGCGGCCGCCCACCGGGACCGCCGCGCCGAGCTGACCGGCGCTGTCAACACGCTGCTGCTCGCCCCGACGGGGCCGTACGGCTTCAACACCGACGTGGGCGGCATCGTGCGCTCTCTCGCGGACGACGGCATCACCGACGTCGAGCGCGCCCGCATCGTCGGCGCCGGCGCGACGGCGACCTCCGCGCTCGTCGCCCTGTGCGAGCTCGGAGTGCGCGAGATCGACGTGGTCGCGCGCCGGCCCGAGGCGGTGACGCCGCTCGCCGAGCTCGGTGGCCGACTGGGCATCGAGGTGACCGCCGCATCGTTCGCAGCATCCCACCACTCCGCCGTGGACCTCACCATCGCGACGCTGCCGGGCGAGGCACCGGTGACGGATGCCGCGGCCGACGCGCTGGCGCGCTCCGGCGGACTGCTGCTCGATGTCGTCTACGGACACTGGCCGACCGTGCTGTCGGCTGCGTGGGGGCGTGCCGGGAACCCCGCGCGGTCGGGACTCGGAATGCTGCTGCACCAGGCTCTGCTGCAGGTGCGGATCTTCCGCCACGGCGATCCGGACGCGCCGCTCGCGAACGAGGTCGAGTCGCTCCAGGCGATGCGCCGGGTGCTCGAGGAGCCCACGACGGCGTAACGGCGAGCCGGGGCGTGGGAGACTGGACCAATGCTCCGCGTGCTCACGGCCGGCGAATCGCACGGCCCCGAACTCGTCGCCGTCATGGAGGGCCTGCCTGCAGGCGTCCCCATCTCCCGCGCCGCGATCCAAGCGGATCTCGCGCGCCGCAAGCTCGGCTACGGCCGCGGCTCGCGCATGAAGTTCGAAGAGGACGAGCTGACGATCTCGTCGGGTGTGGTGCACGGCACCAGCCTCGGCAGCCCCATCGCCCTGCGCATCGGCAACACCGAATGGCCCAAGTGGGTCGAGGTCATGAGCCCTGAGCCCGTCGAGCTCACGGAGAAGTCCCGCGGCCGCGGCGCCGCACTGACCCGCCCGCGTCCGGGCCACGCCGATCTCGTCGGCATGCAGAAGTACGGCTTCGACGAGGCCCGCCCGATCCTCGAGCGTGCGAGCGCCCGCGAGACCGCCGCTCGCGTCGCGCTCGGCGCTCTGGCCCGCGGGTTCCTGGCCGAGCTCGGCATCCGTCTCGTCAGCCACACGCTCTCGATCGGTCCGGTGCAGGTGCCGGCAGGCTCGGCCCTGCCCACGCCGGATGACGTGGAGGCGCTCGACGCCGATCCGCTCCGCTGCTTCGACGCCGCCACGAGTGCGGCCATGGTGGCCGAGGTCGACGATGCACGCAAGGACGGCGACACGCTCGGCGGCATCGTCGAGGTGCTGGCCTACGGCCTGCCGCCGGGGCTCGGCTCGCACGTGCACTGGGATCGCCGCCTCGACGCCAAGCTGGCGCAGGCGCTCATGAGCATCCAGGCCATCAAGGGCGTGGAGGTCGGCGACGGCTTCGAGACCACCCGCCGTCGCGGCTCCGCCGCCCACGACGAGCTGTTCGTGGCAGACGACCGCATCACGCGATCGAGCGACAAGGCGGGCGGCACGGAGGGCGGCATGTCGACCGGCACCGTGCTGCGCGTGCGCGCCGGAATGAAGCCGATCGCGACGGTACCGCGGGCCCTGCGCACCGTGGACGTCGCGACGGGCGACGCCGCATCCGCGCACCACCAGCGCTCCGACGTGTGCGCGGTGCCGGCGGCCGGCGTCGTCGCCGAGGCGATGGTCGCCGTGGTGCTGGCCGATGTCGTGCTGGAGAAGTTCGGCGGCGACAGCGTGGCTGAGACGCGCCGCAACCTCGAGGGCTACCTCGCCGCCATCCCCGACGCGCTGCGCAGTGCGGCCGAGAGCGACGCCGGCCTCGCCGAGCATGACCTCGCACTCTGACGCCGTCGTGCTCATCGGCCCGATGGGGGCCGGTAAGACCAGCATCGGCAGGAAGGCTGCACGCGCGCTCGGCGTGTCCTTCTTCGACACCGACGCCGCGGTCGTCCGCGATCACGGACCGATCGAGAAGCTCTTCGTCGAGCACGGCGAGGCGCACTTCCGCGCCGCCGAGCGCGCTGCCGTCCGCGAGGGACTCGCCACGGCCGGCATCGTCTCGCTGGGCGGCGGCGCAGTGATGGACCCCGACACCCGCGCCGAGCTCGCGCGCCACCGCGTCGCACTCCTCACCGTCACCCCACGGGTGGTGGCCGGCCGCGTGCGCGACTCGAACCGGCCGCTGCTGCAGGGCGGCGATGACGCCATCGAGCGCTGGACGGCGATCTTCGAAGAGCGCCGCCCCGTCTACGAAGAGCTCGCCGACGTGACGTTCGACACGTCGACGGGTCCGCTGCAGGACATCGTCGACGCGCTCGTCGCATGGGTGCGCGCGAGCAGACCCGACCAGGAGGAGACGGCATGACGGATGCCACGATCATCACCGTGAGCGGAGACGCGAGCTACGGCATCACTGTGGGCCACGGCATCCTGTCGTCCCTCGGCGAGGCACTGCCCGCTGCGGCCCGCAAGGTGCTCGTGATCCACCCGCCGACGCTTGCGGCGCAGGCCGAGAGCCTGCGCGCGCAGCTGGTCGGCGACCGCGAGGTGCTGCTGGCCGAGATCCCCGACGCGGAGGCCGGAAAGCGCATCGAGGTCGCGGCGTTCTGCTGGCAGGTCATGGGCAAGGCCGACTTCACCCGCACCGACGTCGTCGTGGGCTTCGGCGGGGGAGCGGTCACCGATCTCGCCGGCTTCGTCGCCGCCACGTGGCTGCGCGGCGTCGAGGTCGTGCAGGTGCCGACGACGGTGCTCGGCATGGTCGATGCCGCCGTCGGCGGCAAGACCGGCGTCAACACGGCAGAGGGCAAGAACCTCGTCGGTGCCTTCTGGGCGCCGCGCGCCGTCATCTGCGACCTCGATCTGCTCGGCTCACTGTCGCGCAACGAGCGCGTCGCGGGCTACGCCGAGGTCGTGAAGGCCGGGTTCATCTGGGCGCCCGAGATCCTCGACCTCGTCGAGGCCGACCCCGAGACCGCGGTGGACCCGCAGAGCGCCGCATTCCGCCGCACCATCGAGCTCGCCATCGAGATGAAGGCCCGCGTCGTGGGGGAGGACCTGCGCGAAGCCGGCCTGCGAGAGATCCTCAACTACGGCCACACCCTGGGTCACGCCATCGAGCACGCCGAGCGCTACCGCTGGCGACACGGCGCCGCGATCTCGGTGGGGATGGTGTTCGCCGCCGAGCTGTCGCGGCTCGCCGGCCGGCTTCCGGATGCCGCCGCCCAGCGCCATCGCGACATCCTGGAGTCGCTCGGCCTGCCGACCACCTACGGGGCGGGACGCTGGCCCACGCTTCTCGCGACGATGCAGCGCGACAAGAAGAGCCGCGGCGGCATGCTGCGCTTCATCGTGCTCGACGACATCGCCAAGCCCACCGTGCTGCAGGCGCCGGACGAATCGCTGCTCTTCGCCGCCTACCAGGAGGTGACGGGCTGATGCCGGCGTCCGCCGCGCCCGGCCTCACGGTGCGCCGCATCCGTGCCGACGAATGGGCGGCGGTGCGCGACCTGCGACTCGAGTCGACGAGCGACCCCGATGCGGCCGTCGCGTTCCTCGAGACTCCCGAGCAGGTGGCCGCGCGGACCGACGATTTCTGGCGCGAACGCAGCGAGAAGGCGGCCACGAGCGAGACCACCGCCCAGTTCGTCGCCGTCGTCGACGGGGACTGGGTCGGCAGCCTCTCCGTGCTCATCCGCGCCACCGGGCAGAAAGACCACCTCGGCCGGTACGTCGATGACCGCCGGGCCGACGTCGTGGGCGTATATGTGAACCCCGGCCACCGCGGCGCCGGGACGGTCGACGCGCTGCTCGCCGCGGCGGCCGAGTGGGCGGCGGGCCTCGGGCTCGACCGGATCTCGCTCGACGTGCATCGCGACAACCATCGCGCCCAGGGCGCGTACCGGCGTGCCGGCTTCGCACCCACCGGCGAGACGTACTCCAGCGCCATCGGGCCGGAGATCGTCATGTCGCGCCCCCTGCCGTGACCGGCCTGCCATCTGCGGCCGCTGATATCGTGCGACCATGACCACGCCTCGCCGCCTGCTGCTCGTCAACGGACCGAATCTCAACCTCCTGGGCACCCGCGAACCCGGCATCTACGGCACGGCGACGCTCGCGGACGTGGAGCAGGTGGCGACGGATGCCGCGGCCCGCCGCGGCTTCGAGGTCAGGGCGGTGCAGAGCAATCACGAAGGCGTCCTCCTGGACGCCATCCACGCGGCACGCGAGGACTGCGCCGGCATCGTCATCAACCCGGGCGGACTGACCCACACGTCCGTCGTGCTGCGGGACGCACTCTCCGGCGTCGGCCTGCCGGTCGCCGAGGTCCACATCTCGGACGTGAAGGCGCGCGAGGAGTTCCGCCACCATTCGTACGTCGCCGACGTCGCCCAGGTCCACGTCATCGGGGAGGGCGTGACGGGTTACGCCACCGCCGTCGCGCGGCTCATCGACATCCTCACCGGGCAGGCCGAGGGCTGACGAATCGGCCGGGGACCAGGCATCCCGTAGAATCGAACGTCGGCGCTGCCGGTCCTCGAGCTTCTCGGCGGGCAGCGGCCGCCTCGCACTTCACGCCGCCGGCACCACACCTCACACAACGAAACGGATTCGCACCCTCATGGCATCCACCGCAGACATCAAGAACGGCGTCGTCCTCAGCATCGACGGTCAGCTCTGGAACGTCATCGAGTTCCAGCATGTCAAGCCGGGCAAGGGTGGCGCGTTCGTCCGCACGAAGCTCAAGAACGTCGTGTCGGGCAAGGTCGTCGACCGCACGTACAACGCCGGCGCCAAGATCGACATCGAGAACGTCGACCGCCGCGACTTCACGTACCTGTACAACGACGGCGACAACTTCGTCTTCATGGACGTCGCCGACTACGACCAGATCAACGTGGCGGCCGCGACCGTCGGCGATGCCGCGAACTTCCTGCTCGAGAACCAGCAGGTGCAGATCGCGCTGAACAACGGCAACCCGCTCTACGTCGAGCTTCCCGCCTCCGTCATCCTGGAGATCACCTACACCGAGCCGGGCCTCCAGGGCGACCGCTCGTCGGCCGGCACCAAGGCCGCGACCGTCGAGACCGGGTACGAGATCCAGGTGCCGCTGTTCGTCGAGACCGGCACCAAGGTCAAGGTCGACACGCGCACCGGCGACTACCTCGGCCGCGTCAACTGACGTCGGCGGCCGCTGACTCATGAGTGCCCGTACGAAGGCGCGCAAGCGCGCGCTCGACATCCTCTTCCAGGCCGACGTCCGCGGCGACACGCCGGCGACCGTCCTCGCCGCCGAGGCGAAGCGGGCCGCGAACGAGCCCGCCCGCGAAGCCTCGTGGCTGTACGCCCGTGAGATCGTCGACGGCGTGATCGACTACCAGGACGCCATCGACGAGCAGATCACGACGTTCGCGAAGGACTGGACGCTCGCGCGCATGCCCGCCGTCGACCGTGCCGTGCTGCGCATCGGCGCCTGGGAGATCCTCTACAACGACGAGGTGCCCACCGCGGTCGCCATCGACGAGGCCGTCGAGCTGGTCAAGGAGTTCTCGACCGACGAGTCGGGCTCGTTCGTCCACGGCGTCCTCGCCCGGATCGCGCGCGCGGGCTGATCGTCCGACGCTCGCCGCGGTGTCGGCGGGACTTGGCAGGATGGATGCCGTGACCCCGCTGTCGGCCGGCCCCCCGCCGTTCATCGATCCCGGGCACATCCGCCGGCACACCGACAGCGGCTCGTACGAGCGCGGTGTGGCGTACTTCGCCGACGGCGCGGTGCAGCAGCTGCAGTGGGACCCGGTCACGTCCGTCATCGAGGCGGTCGTCGCGGGCAGCGCGGGACGCACGTACCGCTGTCGCGTGCGGCTCGACCCGCAGCGGGTGGACCACCCCATCGCCGCCACCTCGTGCACGTGCCCGGTGCAGTTCGACTGCAAGCACACCGTGGCGACGCTGCTCGCGGCCAACAGGCTGGCGACCTCGGCCCCGGGGTCGGGGGAGTCGTCGTGGCGCGCGGTGTTCGCCGCCCCGGCGCCCGTCGCGCGGACGCACACGCCCCTCGCCCTGGGCGTCGAGCTGCGCCAGCGCGTGCGTCGCGGAGCGTCGGCCTGGGCACCGGCGCGGGTCGAGTCGGCAACGGCCCGCGGGCTGCATCAGCACGGGCAGGACGTGCTGGTGGGGCTTCGCCCGCTCGCGCGGTCGGGTCGGTCCGACGCGTGGATCAAGGGCGGCGTCTCCTGGGACGCGCTGCGGCGGCCGACCACGGAGTACGACCCGGCGCAGACGCGATGGTTCGCCGAGCTGCACAGCATCGGCCGCGACGTCCGCTCGTTCGGCGCGTTCTCGGACGTGTCGGAGTGGCTCACTCTCGACGACATCGAGTCGAGTCTGCTCTGGCCGCACCTGGCGTCCGCCTCCGACCTCGGCATCCCGTTCGTTGCGACCAAGCGCGGTGCGACGGTCGCCCAGGCCTCGACGGCGTCCGTCGCCGTGCAGGCGCAGCGCACCGCGCACGGCCTCGAGATCGTCCCGATCGTCACCATCGACGGCGAGCAGATCCCGGCCGCCACCCTGCGCCCGGTCGGGCGCACCGGTGTCTACCGCTTCACGGTGCATCGGGACCGCATCGACCTGGTGCTCGCCGCCGTCGCGCTGCCCGACCCGGTGCCCGCGCTCCTCACCGCGCGCGAGGCCATCACCGTCCCCGCCGACGACGCCGAGGAGTTCGTCCGCGAGCACCTGCCCCGCCTCGCGCGACGCGTGGAGATCGATGCGCCGGGGATCGACGTCGCCCCGCCTCCCCGGCCGCAGCTCGTGCTCCTCGTGCGGTTCGAACCGAACCACCGGCTCGTGTACACGCTGGCGTGGCGTTACGGCGACGGCGAGCTGCGGGGCCTCGACACGGCGGGCGATGATCGCGACGCCGAAGCCGAGGCGGCGATCCGCGGCCGCGCCGAGGCGCTGTGGCGCGACCACGCGCCGGTGGACTTCGCCTCCGCCGGCACGCTGTCGGGGATCGACGCGGCCGAACTCGCCTCACGGCTGCTCCCTCTGCTGGAGGCCGAGGCCGACATCCGCGTGGAGATCTCGGGCGAGCGTCCGCCGTACCGCGAGCTCGCGGGCGACCCGCGCATCGACATCACGTCGGTCGAGACCACCGACGCCGACTGGTTCGACCTGGGCGTCGTCGTGACGGTCGACGGCCGCCGCGTCCCGTTCGGCACACTCTTCACCGCGCTGTCGCGCGGCCGCAAGAAGATCCTGCTGAGCGACGGCGCGTACTTCTCGCTGTCGCACCCGTCGCTGCAGCGCCTCCGAGATCTCATCGACGAAGCCGGCGAGCTCGACGAGTGGGAGACCGGGCCGCGCATCAGCCGCTATCAGACCGCCCTGTGGGCGGATTTCGAGGATCTCGCTGACGAAGCGCAGCCCGCGGTCTCGTGGCGCGCGACCGTCGAGGCGCTCCGCGACGCCGACGGGGTGCCCGCCACGCCGCTCCCGTCCGCGCTGCAGGCTGACCTGCGTCCGTATCAGCGGGTCGGCTACGACTGGCTCGCGTTCCTGTGGCAGCACCGGCTCGGCGGCATCCTGGCCGACGACATGGGCCTCGGCAAGACGCTGCAGCTGCTGGCGCTCATCGCGCACGCCCGCGAGGGCGGCGAGGAGCGTCCCTTCCTGGTCGTGGCGCCCACATCCGTGCTCTCGACGTGGCGCAGCGAGGCGGCCCGCTTCGTTCCCGACCTGCACGTCGCCGTCATCGATGCGACCCGCGCCAAGCGGGGGACGACGGTGGCGGATGCCGCAGCCGCCGCCGACATCGTCGTGACGTCGTACACCCTTCTGCGTCTCGACGAGACCGAGTTCGGACGCGTCGCGTGGGCCGGCCTCATCCTGGACGAGGCGCAGTTCGTGAAGAACAGCCAGACGAAGGCCTACCGGGCGGCGCGCGACCTGCCGGCGGACGTCGTCTTCGCCGTCACCGGCACGCCGCTCGAGAACAGCCTCACCGAGCTGTGGGCCCTGCTCTCGCTCACAGCGCCCGGGCTGTTCCCGTCGGCACGCCGGTTCCGCGAGGAGTACGTCGGCCCCATCGAGAAGGGCAAGGTGCCCGAGAACCAGGAGGGCGGCGCATATCGCGCCGGACGTCTGGCGCGCCTGCGGCGCCGCATCCGCCCGCTCGTGCTGCGGCGCACGAAGGAGCTGGTGGCGGCCGACCTCCCTGCGAAGCAGGAGCAGGAGGTGCGCATCGAGCTCGGCGCCGCCCACCGCGCCCTCTACGACACCGTCCTGCAGCGCGAGCGTCAGAAGGTGCTGGGACTGCTCGAAGATCTCGACCGCAACCGCTTCATCGTGTTCCGCTCGCTGACGCTGCTCCGCATGCTGAGCCTCGCCCCGGAGCTGGTCGATTCCGCGTACTCGCACATCGCCCCGAGCAAGCTCGGCGCCCTGTTCGAGCAGCTCGACGAAGCACTTGCCGAGGGACACCGCGCGCTCGTGTTCAGCCAGTTCACGTCGTTCCTCGGCCTGGTGTCGGCGCGGCTCGAGGAGCGGGGCATCCCGTTCGCCTATCTCGACGGGTCGACGCGCGATCGCGATGCGGCCGTCGAGGCCTTCCGTGGGGGAGAGGCCCCGGTCTTCCTCATCAGCCTCAAAGCGGGTGGCTTCGGGCTCACGCTGACGGAGGCCGACTACGTGTTCCTGCTGGACCCGTGGTGGAATCCCGCCGCCGAGGCGCAGGCCGTCGACCGCGCACACCGCATCGGGCAGCACCGCAGCGTCATGGTGTACCGGCTCATCGCGAACGGAACCATCGAGGAGAAGGTGATGGCGCTGCAGCAGCGCAAGGCGCGCCTGTTCCGGTCGGTGATGGACGACGACGCGCTGTTCGGCCAGGCGCTCACCGCCGACGACATCCGCGGGCTGTTCGACGACTGAGACTTGCCGGTCGACGGGCCGGGCACCCTCGGTGCCCTCGCCTAGACTCGTCTGGTTCGTTCGACTGTTGGATAGGGGAGGAGTCCCATGCGCATCACGGGCCTCGGCCACGCCGGAATGTTCATCGAGACGGCGGGAGGAAGCATCCTCTGCGACCCGGTGATCGGCCCGACCTTCTTCGGGTCGTGGTTCCCGTTCCCCGACAACCGGGCACTGGACTGGCACAAGTACGGCAATGCCGACTTCCTGTACGTCTCGCATCGCCACCGGGACCACTTCGACCCGGCGCTCATGCAGCGCCACGTGCCGAAGGACATCAAGGTGCTGCTCCCGGATTACCCGACCGACGATCTCGAGCAGGATCTCCGCCGGCTCGGCTACGACAACATCGTCTACACGCAGGCGGGCGTGCCGCTCGAGTTCGGCCCCCTCAAGCTCATGGTGACGCCGTTGCGCGCGCCGAGCGACGGGCCGATCGGCGACTCATCCCTGAGCGTGGACGACGGCACCGCCAGCATCCTGAACCAGAACGACTCCCACCCGCTCGACCTCGAGAAGCTGCTCGGCTTCTCGAAGCCCGAGGCGTACTTCACTCAGGTATCGGGCGCCATCTGGTGGCCGATGGTCTATGACCTGCCCCAGGACGCCAAGCAGAACTTCGCCAAGCTCAAGCGCGACGCACAGAACAAGCGCGCGATGTACTACATCGAGAAGGTCGATGCCGAGCACGTCTTCCCGATGGCCGGGCCGCCGATGTTCCTGCGCGAAGAGCTGTTCAAGTACAACGGCTACGGACTCGACGACGATGCGATCTTCACCGACCAGCGGCAGTTCCTGGCACACATGGCAGAGCTGCGGCCGGACCAGAAGGGCTACGAGTTCGTGCCCGGCACGGTCGTCGAGCTGAACGGCGGCGAGCTGTCGGTCACCCAGACGCTGTACACGGATGCCGAGATCGACCGCATCTTCGACGACAAGTGGTCGTACCTCGCCGAGCAGCGCGACTCCCGTCAGGACGAGATCCGCGCCGAGGAGGCCTCACGTGCGGCAGTGCTGCCGCCTGCGGTGATGCTCGCGGCGATCAAGGAGTGGTGGGAGCCGCTGCTGCGTCGCGCCCGTACCATCCGCAACGGGGTCGGCGGCATCGTGCGCTTCCGCATCGGCGACCTCGACATGGTGGTGGACTTCCCGAAGGCGAAGGTCCGCGAGTACGCCGACGACGAGTGCATCTACTGGTACACGATCCCGGCCGACCTCGTCTCGACCAACATCGCCGACCACGAGATCGACTGGTCGAACTCGATCTTCCTGTCGATGCAGTTCGAAGTGGGGCGCAGCGGCAAGTTCAACGAGTTCCTCACCACGTTCCTGAAGTGCCTGTCACGCGATCGCATCGAGTACGTCGAGAACTGGTACGCCGAGCAGACCGACCAGACCGAGGACGCGCAGCTCGGCGACTGGATCGTGCAGCGCCGCTGCCCGCACCTGCGGGCGGATCTCACCAAGACCGGGAAGATCGAGGACGGCGTCCTTACCTGTTCCCTCCACGACTGGAAGTGGGATCTGGCGAGCGGCAAGTGCCTGACCAGCCAGGGGCACCCGATCCGCGCGTCCCAGGTGGAGGACGCCCTGTTCCGCGAGGCGACCACGCCCGCGGCCTGAATCATCGATGGCGCCGTCTGATTGTAGGTCTCCGACAATCAGACGGCGTTTTCGTGCCGTTCGATGTGTATTCCGCCCGCAATCCCGTGCCCGTCCGTATCACCGCGGCTCCCCCCGGATCCTGATCACCGTGCCCGCGGTCGCGGGCGATCAGCATCGAAGGAGTCACGCCATGACCACCGTTCCCGTCCACGGCGCCGCCGGCGTCGTCGTCCCCGCATCGACCCGTCAGTCGAGCCCCATTCGAGCGATCCTGTCGTGGGAGGCGCGGGCCGAGGCCGCCGTCAAGGTCTCGCTGCAGCGCTGGAGCATCCCCGCCCTGCGCATCGCACTCGGAGCCGTCTTCGTCGTGTTCGGCGCCCTGAAGCTCTTCCCGGGCGTCAGCCCGGTCGAGGCGCTGGTGAGCCAGACCTGGGAGAAGCTCACCTTCGGGCTCGTCAGCGGACAGGCCGCGCTCGTGGCCACCGCCGTGATCGAAGTCACGGCGGGCGCGCTGCTGATCGCCGGCCGCGGCTTCGCACGAATCGGGCTCGTCGTGCTCGCGATCGCCTACGTCGGGATCCTGTCGCCGATCGTGCTCCTCCCCAGCGAGGTCTTCGGTCCCGTGGGCCCGACGCTGACCGGCCAGTACATCTTCAAGAACGTCGTGCTGATCGCTGCGGCGCTCGTCGTCGCCTCCCGGGTGCTGCGCGGTCCTGCCGCGCGGTGATGACCAGCGGCGTCGCGAGGGCCATCCCGGCGCCGATGTGAGGGCCGGTCCCGATTCGGGGCCGGCCTTCGCCGTGCCCTAGACTGGACGACGATCACAGCAACCTTTAACCCCGTCCCGTGAGGCGGAGAAGGGAGCGGCGGATGAGCACGCCCACCGTGCAGCCTCGCACCGTCATGACCGGCGCCGACATCGCCCGGGCCCTGACTCGGATCTCCCACGAGATCCTGGAGTCCAACAAGGGCCCCGAGGGTCTGGTCCTCCTCGGAATCCCCACGCGCGGCGTCACCCTCGCGCATCGGATCGGCGCACTGGTGGAGCAGTTCGGCGGCGCCGCGGTGCCGGTCGGCGCCCTCGACGTCACGATGTACCGGGACGACCTGCACCGCAACCCGACCCGATCGCCGCAGCGGACGCAGATCCCACCCGGCGGCGTCGACGGCAAGGTCGTCGTCCTGGTGGATGACGTGCTCTTCTCGGGACGCAGCATCCGTGCGGCGCTCGATGCCCTGCAGGACATCGGCCGCCCCGCCGCGGTGCGACTCGCGACGCTCGTCGATCGCGGCCACCGCGAGCTGCCGATCCGCCCGGACTTCGTCGGCAAGAACCTCCCGAGCTCCCGCGACGAGCGCGTCAACGTGCGCCTCGACGAGACCGACGGCTCCGAGGCCGTCACCATCGAAGGACGGTGACCCGCTCATGAGGCACCTGCTCGACACGCGGACGCTCGCCCGCGCCGACGCCCTGCGCATCCTCGACGTCGCCGAGGACATGGCCGACACGCAGCGCCGCGAGGTGAAGAAGCTGCCCACCCTGCGGGGCAGGACCGTCGTCAACCTGTTCTTCGAGGATTCGACGCGCACGCGGATCTCGTTCGAGGCGGCCGCCAAGCGCCTGTCGGCCGATGTGATCAACTTCTCCGCCAAGGGCTCCAGCGTCTCGAAGGGGGAGTCGCTGCAGGACACCGCGCAGACCCTGCAGGCGATGGGAGCGGATGCCGTCGTCATCCGCCACGGAGCGTCCGGAGCACCGCGCACCCTCGCCACGAGCGGCTGGATCAGCGCAGGCGTCGTCAACGCGGGCGATGGCACCCACGAGCACCCGACGCAGGCATTGCTGGACGCGTTCACGATCCGCAAGAGGCGCTTCGGCGACGACAGCCGCGGTCGCGACCTCACCGGCGTGAAGGTCACGATCGTCGGTGACGTGCTCCACTCGCGGGTCGCCCGTTCGAACGTCTGGCTGCTCGACGCCCTCGGCGCTCACGTCACGCTGGTCGCACCGCCCACCCTGGTCCCGCAGGACATGTCGCAGTGGCCGGTGACGATGCTGTACGACCTCGACGACGCGATCTCCGCCGCACCGGACGCGCTCATGATGCTGCGCATCCAGCTGGAACGTATGAACGCGGCGTATTTCCCCACTGAACGGGAGTATTCGCGACGCTGGGGTCTCGACGCGCGCCGCCTGCAGGCGCTCGGAGCGGATAGCATTGTCATGCATCCCGGACCCATGAACCGGGGTCTGGAGATCTCCGCCGAAGCCGCGGACTCGCCCCGCTCGACCGTCCTCGAGCAGGTGGCGAACGGCGTCTCGGTGCGCATGGCCGCGCTCTACCTGCTTCTGGCGGGAGCGGAGCACGACGCAGCCGACAGCACACCCGCGACGGACGCCCCGGTCACCGGCGGCGAAGAGAAGGAGAACACCCCATGAGCGAGACCCTTCTCTTCCGAGGCGCACAGGTCGAAGGATCCACCGCCGCTGATCTGATCGTCGAAGACGGCGTCATCGCCGAGATGGGTCCCGGCCTCAGCCGCGCCGGGGCGACCGCGATCGACGTCGACGGTCTCGTGCTGCTGCCGGGCCTGGTCGACCTCCACACGCATCTGCGCGAACCCGGCTACGAGGCATCCGAGACGATTCTCACCGGCTCGCGGGCCGCCGCCGCCGGTGGCTACGCCGCGGTGTTCGCCATGCCCAACACCTCGCCCGTCGCCGACACCGCCGGTGTGGTCGAGCAGGAGCTCGCCCTCGGCGAGGCCGCCGGTTTCGTCACGGTGCAGCCCATCGGCGCCGTCACCGTCGGGCAGAAGGGCGAGCGGCTGGCCGAGCTGGGCGCTATGGCCGATTCCCGTGCCCGGGTGCGCGTCTTCAGCGACGACGGCTTCTGCGTCTGGGATCCGCTCATCATGCGGCGAGCGCTCGAGTACGTGAAGGCGTTCGACGGCGTGATCGCCCAGCACGCGCAGGACCCGCGCCTCACGGAGGGTGCGCAGATGAACGAGGGCGCCGTGTCGGCGGAGCTCGGGCTGGCCGGCTGGCCCGCGGTGGCCGAGGAGTCGATCATCGCCCGCGACGTGCTGCTCGCCGAGCACGTCGGGTCCCGGCTGCATGTGTGCCACCTCTCGACCGCCGGCTCGGTCGACATCATCCGCTGGGCCAAGCGCCGCGGCGTCGATGTGACCGCCGAGGTCACTCCGCATCACCTGCTCCTGACCGACGAGCTCGTGCGCGACTACGACGCGCGGTTCAAGGTCAACCCGCCGCTACGGCGAGAAGAGGACGTGCTCGCGGTGCGCGAGGGCCTCGCCGACGGGACCATCGACATCGTCGCGACGGATCACGCGCCCCACCCGGCCGAGGCGAAGGCCTGCGAGTGGCAGGCGGCCGCCAACGGCATGGTGGGTCTGGAGAGCGCCCTGCGGGTGGTGCAGCAGTCGATGATCGACACCGGGCTGCTGACGTGGGGCGACGTCGCCCGCGTCATGTCGCGGGAGCCCGCGCGCATCGGCCGGCTTGCCGGACACGGGACACCGCTGACCGAGGGCCAGCCGGCATCCCTCGCGTTCTACGACCCCGCGCCGCGCCGCACATTCACGACCGACGATCTGCGCGGCCGCAGCGTGAACTCGCCGTACCTGGGTCGCGAACTGCCGGGCGAGGTGCGCTGGACGCTCCACCGGGGCACCGTGACCGTCGCCGACGGCGAGCTGCTCGATACGCCGGGGGCACGCGCATGACCCGCGAAGGCGCCCTGGCGATCATGATCGCGGTCGCCGTCGTGCTTCTCGCCGCACTCGCGTGGGCGTGGTGGCGACGAACGCGGCGGGACGCGACGCCCCTCGTCGTCGCCGGCGAGCTTCCCGCCGACGCGCACGTGCGCGCGACCTTCGACGCGCTGTACGTCGCGACGACCGCCCGCGACGCTCCGCTGGAGCGCATCGCAGCACCGGGCATGGCCTTCCGCTCCAAGGCGACCGTCACCGTCGCCGATGAGGGCGTGGCGGTCGGCCTCACCGGGCAGGACCCCTTCGTGCTGACTCCCGACCGCATCGTCGACGTGGGCCAATCCACCGTCGCGATCGACCGCGTCGTCGAGACCGGCGGCCTCACACGGCTGACGTGGCGCACCGACGCCGGCTCGACCGTCGACACCTACTTCCGACCCCAGGATGCCTCGGCCCGCGCTCTCGCGGACGCTGTGGCCGGCATCCTTCCCCCGACCCAGACGGGAACCGATTCATGACCTCCCTCTTCCAGACCGATCCCGCCGTCCTCGTGCTCGAGGACGGGACCCGCCACGTCGGACGCGCGTACGGCGCCCAGGGCACCACCATCGGCGAGGTGGTCTTCGCCACCGGCATGACCGGCTACCAGGAGACGCTCACCGATCCCTCGTACGCCGGCCAGATCGTGCTGCAGACGGCACCGCACATCGGCAACACCGGCATGAACGACGAAGACCCCGAGTCGCGCCGCATCTGGGTGTCGGGCTACATCGTGCGCGACCCCTCGCGCGTCGTCTCGAACTGGCGCGCCGACGAGTCGCTCGACGATGCGCTGGTGGCGGACGGCGTCGTCGGCATCAGCGGCATCGACACGCGCGCCGTGACGCGCCACATCCGCTCGGCCGGGAGCATGCGCGGTGCGATCTTCTCCGGCGAGGCAGCGGCGATCGACCCGGACGAGCAGCTTCGTCTCGTGCGCGAGGCACCCGAGATGGCCGGCCGCAACCTCTCTGCAGAGGTCTCGGTCGCCGCCGCCGAGGTGACGAAGGCGACCAGTGAGCGCATCGGCAACCTCGCCGTGCTCGACCTCGGCGTCAAGCAGGCGACGGTCGACAACCTCGCGGCACGAGGTTTCGACGTGCACGTCCTGCCGCAGGACGTCACGATCGACCAGATCCGCGCGATCGACCCGGTCGCGGTCTTCTACTCGAACGGCCCCGGCGACCCGGCAGCCTCGGGCGACCACGTCGACCTGCTGCGCGGCGTGCTCGACGACGGGCTGCCGTTCTTCGGCATCTGCTTCGGCAACCAGCTGCTCGGCCGCGCGCTGGGTCTCGGCACCTACAAGCTGCCCTTCGGCCACCGCGGCATCAACCAGCCGGTGCTCGACAAGTCGACCGGCCGCGTCGAGATCACCGCCCACAACCACGGGTTCGCCGTGGACGCGCCGGTGGACGGCGAGTTCGACAGCCCCCACGGGTACGGCCGCATCGAGGTCAGCCACGTCGGGCTGAACGACCAGGTGGTCGAGGGCCTGCGTGCCCTCGACATCCCCGCCTTCTCGGTGCAGTACCACCCCGAGGCGGCGGCGGGTCCGCACGACGCCAACTACCTGTTCGACCGCTTCCGCGACCTCGTCGTCGCGACCCTTCGACAAGCTCAGGGACCGGCCGTTCGACAAGCTCAGGGACCGGCCGTTCGACAAGCTCAGGGACCGACTCAGGAGGCCGGCAAGTAATGCCCAAGCGCGACGACATCAACTCCGTCCTGGTCATCGGCTCCGGGCCGATCGTCATCGGGCAGGCGTGCGAGTTCGACTACTCGGGCACGCAGGCCTGCCGCGTGCTCCGCGAGGAGGGCGTGCGCGTCATCCTGGTGAACTCGAACCCGGCCACGATCATGACCGATCCCGACTTCGCCGACGCGACCTACATCGAGCCGATCAACTGGCGCGTGATCGAGACGATCATCGCGAAGGAGAAGCCCGACGCGATCCTGCCGACGCTGGGAGGTCAGACGGCGCTCAACGCGGCGATCGACCTCCACAAGCACGGGATCCTCGAGAAGTACGACGTCGAGCTCATCGGCGCCGACTTCGAGGCGATCAACAAGGGTGAGGACCGCCAGATCTTCAAGCAGCTCGTGCTCGACGCGGGCGCCGACGTCGCGGCATCCCGGATCGCCCACACGATGGACGAGGTGCTCGCGGCCGCAGACGAGCTCGGGTACCCGCTCGTCGTCCGCCCGTCCTTCACGATGGGCGGCCTGGGCTCGGGCTTCGCGTACGACGAGAACGACCTCCGCCGCATCGCCGGCGCCGGTCTGCGCGACTCGCCGACGACCGAGGTGCTGCTCGAGGAGTCGATTCTCGGGTGGAAGGAGTACGAGCTCGAGCTGATGCGCGACACCGCCGACAACACGGTCGTCGTGTGCTCGATCGAGAACGTCGACCCGGTCGGTGTCCACACCGGCGACTCGATCACCGTCGCCCCGGCGCTCACCCTCACCGACCGCGAGTACCAGAAGCTGCGCGACATCGGTATCGACATCATCCGCGCGGTGGGGGTCGACACCGGCGGCTGCAACATCCAGTTCGCCGTCGACCCCGCCACCGGTCGCATCATCGTGATCGAGATGAACCCCCGCGTCTCGCGGTCGTCGGCCCTCGCTTCGAAGGCGACCGGCTTCCCGATCGCGAAGATCGCCGCGAAGCTCGCGATCGGCTACCGCCTCGACGAGATCCCCAACGACATCACGAAGGTCACGCCGGCGAGCTTCGAGCCGACGCTCGACTACGTCGTCGTGAAGGTGCCGCGCTTCAACTTCGAGAAGTTCCCGGCCGCCGACACCACGCTGACCACCACGATGAAGTCCGTGGGCGAGGCGATGGCCATCGGCCGCAACTACGCCACGGCGCTGCAGAAGGCGCTGCGCTCGCTCGAGAAGCGCGGGTCGAGCTTCCACTGGGGCGACGAGACGCGCTCGGCCGACGAGCTGCTCGAGATCGCCCAGCGTCCGACCGACGGGCGGATCGTCGTGCTGCAGCAGGCGCTGCGCAAGGGGGCCACGGTCGAGCAGGCGTTCGAGGCGACCAAGATCGACCCGTGGTTCCTCGATCAGATCGTCCTCATCAACGAGGTGGCCGAGTTCGTGCGCCAGGCGGGCGAGCTGGATGCCGCCACCCTGCGCATCGCGAAGGAGCACGGGTTCAGCGACGCCCAGATCGCCGAACTGCGCAGAGACAGCGAAGCCGCGGTGCGCGGCATCCGTCACGCGCTCGGCATCCGTCCCGTCTACAAGACCGTCGACACCTGCGCGGGGGAGTTCCCGGCGCTGACGCCCTACCACTACTCGAGCTACGACTTCGAGACCGAGGTGACGCCGTCGGAGCGCACCAAGATCGTCATCATCGGATCCGGCCCCAACCGCATCGGACAGGGCGTCGAATTCGACTACTCGTGCGTGCACGCCTCGTTCGCACTGGCCGACGCCGGCTACGAGACGGTGATGGTCAACTGCAACCCCGAGACGGTGTCCACCGACTACGACACCTCCGATCGCCTCTACTTCGAGCCGCTCACCCTGGAGGACGTCCTCGAGGTGCTGCACGCCGAGGCGCAGTCGGGCGAGATCATGGGCGTGATCTGCCAGCTCGGCGGCCAGACGCCGCTCGGTCTCGCGAAGGGGATCGAGGACGCCGGATACACCATCCTCGGCACCAAGCCGGCGGCGATCGACCTCGCCGAGGAGCGCGAGCTCTTCTCTCGCCTGCTCGATGACGCGGGTCTGGTCGCACCGCGCAACGGCACGGCGATCGATGTCGACGGCGCCGTCTCGGTGGCCGAGGAGATCGGCTACCCGGTGCTGGTGCGGCCGAGCTTCGTGCTCGGCGGCCGTGGCATGGAGATCGTCTACTCGACGGAGGCGCTGCGCGACTACTTCGTGCGCATCGCCGACGCCGCGATCATCGGCCCGGGGATGCCGCTCCTGGTGGACCGCTTCCTCGACGACGCCATCGAGATCGATGTCGATGCGCTGTTCGACGGCGAAGAGCTGTACATCGGCGGCGTCATGGAGCACCTCGAGGAGGCCGGCATCCATTCGGGCGACTCCAGCTGCACGCTGCCGCCGGTGAGCCTCGGCCGCACCGACATCGACCGCGTCCGGATCGCGACGCACGCGATCGCCGAGGGCGTGGGCGTCCGAGGCCTCCTCAACGTGCAGTTCGCCATCTCGGCCGGCGTGCTCTACGTCATCGAGGCGAACCCGCGCGCCAGCCGCACGGTGCCGTTCGTGTCGAAGGCGCTCGGGATCCCGCTCGCGAAGGCCGCCGCGCGGATCATGGCGGGCGCGTCGATCGCCGATCTCAAGGCCGAGGGACTGCTCCCCGAGCAGGACGGCTCGCGCGTGCCGCTGGACGCCCCTGTCGCCGTGAAGGAGGCAGTGCTGCCGTTCAAGCGGTTCCGCACCGCCGACGGACAGACCGTGGACTCGGTGCTCGGCCCCGAGATGCGCTCCACCGGCGAGGTCATGGGCATCGACCGCGACTTCCCCACGGCCTTCGCGAAGTCGCAGGACGCCGCGTACGGCGGCATGCCGCAGTCCGGCACGGTGTTCATCTCGGTCGCCGACAGCGACAAGCGCGCGGTGATCCTGCCGGCCCACCGCCTGCAGGAGCTCGGCTTCGATCTCGTCGCGACCGAGGGCACCGCCGAGATCCTCGCCCGCAACGGCATCGCGGTGCGCGTGGTGAACAAGTACTCCGAGACGCAGGAGTCGGGCGGCACCAACATCGTCGACCTCATCAACGCCGGCGAGATCGACATCGTGGTGAACACGCCGAGCGGTGGCAGCGCCCGCGCCGACGGCTACGAGATCCGCGCGGCGGCGGTAGCCGGCGATAAGGCGCTGTTCACGACCATGGCCGTGCTCGGCGCCGCGGTGAGCGCGCTGCCGGTGCTGCGCGAGGGCTTCAAGGTCAGAAGCCTGCAGGAGTACGCCGAGGATCGGCGGGCACGCGGATGACGTCGTTCGGCGAACGGGTCCGTGCGGCCTTCGTCACGCACGGGCAGCTGTGCGTCGGCATCGATCCGCACCCCCACCTCCTGGGCGAGTGGGGATTGGATGCCGCGGCCGCCGGCGCCCGCGAGTTCGGCCTGCGCGTGGTCGGGGCCGCCGCCGGCCGTGTGGGCGTGGTCAAGCCGCAGGTCTCGTTCTTCGAGCGCTACGGGTCGGCCGGCTTCGCCGCGCTCGAGGACGTTCTCACCGCCGCCCGCGCCGCCGGGCTGCTGGTGATCGCCGATGCCAAGCGCGGCGACATCGGATCGACCATGGACGCCTACGGCGAGGCGTGGCTCACGCCCGGCTCTCCCCTCGAAGCCGACGCGATGACGGCCAACCCGTTCCTGGGCGTGGGCACGCTCGAAGGCACCTTCACGGTCGCGGAGCGCCACGGCAAGGGCGTATTCGTGCTGGCGGCCACGAGCAATCCCGACGCACGCACCGGCCAACGGGCGGTCCTTCCCAGCGGCGAGACGGTCTCGGCCGCGATCGTGCGCGAGGTCTCGGAGCGCAACGCCGGCACGACGCCGGAGGGCCACTGGGGGAGCGTGGGCGTGGTGATCGGCGGCACCGTGGACTGGGCGGATGCCGGGCTCACGGCGTTCTCCCCGGTCGCGCCGATCCTCGGTCCGGGCTTCGGTCACCAGGGTGCGCAGGCGCATCAGCTCCGCGCGCGCTTCGGCGGCCTGGCGGAAGCGGTGATAGCGTCGGAGAGCCGCAGCATCCTGGCTGCCGGACCCGACCGGCTCGCCGCGCGCATCTCCGAGCGCGCCCTTCTCTACCGTGGTGATTGACATGCCCGATTCCCGTACCCCTCCCGATGGGGCTTCGCCCCGAACCACGGGGGCGCAGGCCCGCCCGCCCGAGGTCGACCGCGTCGCCGCGTCGCGCCGCGCCGTCGCGGCCCGCCGTGAGCGCGCGGCGCTCAAGAAGGACGTCGCGATGCGGGTGATCACGCCGCAGGAGCTGCTGCGGCGCGCCCTGGCGGATCCCACCTCGCCGGCCGGCGCCATGCGCGTGCCGGAGTTCCTCACCGCGATCCCCGCGATCGGCGAGGGCAAGCGCGACCGGATCCTGCACGATCTCGAGATCTCGCCCGTCAAGCGTCTGGGCGGACTGGGCTCGCGCCAGCGCGAAGACCTCCGGAGCTTCCTCGACGCCCGTTGGCCGGAGCTCGAGCCGCGCGGGGGGCGCAGCCGCCTCGTCGTGCTCGCCGGTCCCACGGCCGTCGGCAAGGGCACGGTCGCCGCGCACATCAAGGCGCACCACCCCGAGATCCTGCTCTCGGTGTCGGCGACCACGCGCGCGCCGCGCCCGGGAGAAGTGGACGGCGAGCACTACTTCTTCGTCGACGACGCCGAGTTCGACCGGATGATCGCCGACGACGAGCTGCTCGAGTACGCGACCGTGCACAACGCATATCGCTACGGCACTCCCCGCACGCCCATCGAGAAGGCTCTCGCCCAGGGGCGCACCGTGCTGTTGGAGATCGACCTGCAGGGCGCCCGCCAGGTCCGCGAGGCCGACCCGTCGGCGACCCTCGTGTTCCTGCTGCCGCCGAGCTGGGACGAGCTCGTGCAGCGCCTCGTCGGTCGCGGCACCGAGGACACCGCGGAGCGCGCACGACGGCTGCGCACGGCCAAGACCGAACTGGCGTCGCAAGCCGAATTCGACTTCCGCGTCGTGAACGACGACATCGCCCGGGCGGCCGACGAAGTCGCTCGCCTCGCGCACTGAGGACTCTCAGGGCCGCGGTGGGCACGCGGGGGAGCACGGTCCCGTAGAATGGTGGGATGCCTCGGCACCCCGAGGCCCGCAGACTCCCATTCCGACATCCGATCCAGGAGGTTTCGCCATGGCCGGAACGAACCAGGGCATCATCGAGCCCCCCATCGACAGCCTGCTCGGGAAGGTCGACTCGAAGTACCAGCTCGTGATCTTCGCGTCCAAGCGCGCGCGTCAGATCAACGACTACTACTCCGACCTCCACGAGGGCAACCTGTTCGACAACGTGGGCCCGCTCGTCGACTCGACCGTCGAAGACAAGCCCCTCACGATCGCGATGCACGAGATCCACGAGGACAAGCTGCGTCTGCGCCGCGCGGAGTAATCCCGTTACAACCCTTGTGCCCTCGAAGACGGTGATGTCCGTCTCCGGGGGCATACTGGTGTCCGCCGCTCGCCACCGGACACCAGGGCGACCGGCGCCACGACAACTGGAGTACCGATGACCGACCTGCGTCTGTTCACGTCCGAATCCGTCACCGAGGGCCACCCCGACAAGATCTGCGACCAGATCTCCGATTCGATCCTCGACGCGATCCTCGAGGCGGACCCGAACGGACGCGTGGCGGTCGAGACGCTCGTCACCACCGGCCTCGTCCACGTCGCCGGCGAGGTCTCCACCTCCGCGTACGTCGAGATCCCGGCGATCGTCCGCGGAGTCGTGAACCGCATCGGCTACACGTCGAGCGAGACCGGCTTCGACGGCGAGTCGTGCGGCGTCAGCGTCTCGATCGGCGCACAGTCCTCCGACATCGCCGCCGGCGTCGACAAGGCCTTCGAACGTCGCGAGGACGGATCCCAGGACCCGCACGACCTGCAGGGCGCGGGCGACCAGGGCATCATGTTCGGCTACGCGACCACCGAGACGCCGCAGCTCATGCCGATGGCCGCGTGGACCGCGCATCGCATGGCCGAGCGCCTCGCCGCGGTGCGACGGTCGGGCGAGCTGCCGTTCCTCCGCCCCGACGGCAAGACGCAGGTCACGCTCGGCTACGACGGTCAGACGCCGAAGACGGTGGAGTCCGTCGTCCTTTCCACCCAGCACCACCCCGACATCTCGCAGAAGGCGCTGCGCGCCGCGGTCCGCGCCGAGGTCATCGACCCGGTGCTCGAGGCGACGGGGCTGGACCTCCCCGATGTGAAGTTCTACATCAACCCCGCCGGTCCGTTCGTCATCGGCGGCCCGAAGGGCGATGCCGGTCTCACCGGCCGCAAGATCATCATCGACACCTACGGCGGCGCGTCACGTCACGGCGGTGGCGCGTTCAGCGGCAAGGATCCCTCGAAGGTCGACCGCTCCGCGGCGTACGCGATGCGGTGGGTCGCGAAGAACGCGGTCGCCGCCGGCCTCGCGGACCGCCTCGAGGTGCAGGTCGCGTATGCGATCGGCAAGGCCAAGCCCGTGGGCCTCTACGTCGAGACCTTCGGCACCGGCCGGGTCGCCGACCACGTGATCACCGATGCGATCCTCGAGGTGTTCGACCTGCGTCCGAAGGCGATCATCGATCAGCTCGACCTGCTGCGGCCGATCTACGCGCAGACCGCGGCCTACGGACACTTCGGCCGCGAGCTGCCCGACTTCACGTGGGAGCGCACCGACCGCGCCGACGCACTGCGCGCGGCCGCCGGGCTCTGACGCCGGCCGCGTGATCGCGGTGCACGACGACGAGAACGACCCGGTCGAGGGCGCGCGACCGCCGCGCCGTGTCGCGCGCGTGCTCATCGATTCCCCGCTGCCCCAGCTGGACCGGCTGTTCGACTACGAGATCCCCGCCGCTCTGGCCGCCGACGCGCAGCCGGGCGTGCGCGTGCGGGTCCCGCTGCGCAGCGCCGGGCGGATGGTGGACGGCCTGCTCGTCGAGCTCGGCGAGCCGGATGCCTCCGACCGGCCCCTCTCTCAGCTCGAAGCCGTCGTCTCCTCCGTTCCCGTGCTGAGCCCGGCGCTCTACGCGCTGGCCCGCCGCGCCGCTGATCGCGCGGCGGGCTCGGCCGGCGACATCCTGCGGCTGGCCATCCCGAAGCGCATGGTGCGTGCCGAGAAGGCGTGGCTGGCCGCGGAGCCGGTCGCGCATCCCGAGGTCGAAGAGGCGGATGCCGCGTGGGCGGCCGACGTGCTCGCCGTGTATCCCGGGCTCGCCGAGGCCCTCGACGCCGGGGAGCGCCTCGCACTCGACGCGCCGCCGGTGCCCGCCCAGCTCGAGGACGGCACCGTCGTCGGTTCGTGGGCGGTCCTCCTCGCCGCCGCGGCGACCCGGGTGCTCGCGGCGGGGCGCAGCGCCGTCATCGCCGTTCCCGACCACCGCGACCGCGCGCAGCTCGAGGCGGCCCTCTCGAGCCGCATCCCGGCGGACGCCTTCGTCCGCGACGACGCCAAGCAGAGCGGCCCCGCGCGGTATGCCGCGTTCCTGCGCACCCTCGCTGACGCGCCGTGCGTGGTGATCGGCAACCGCTCCACCGTGTATGCGCCCGTCGCCGAGCTGGGCCTGATCGCGCTGTGGGACGACGGCGATCCCCTCCTGGCGGAACCGCTCAGTCCGGGCGTCCATGCCCGCGACGCGGCACTGCTGCGTCAGGAGCTGCACGGCGGCGCCCTCGTCTTCGCGGGGCACACCCGCACCACCGATGTGGAGCGGCTCGTCGCCGTGGGGTGGGTACGCGACCTTCCGGCCGCGCGCCGGCTGAGTCCGCGCGTGGTGCTCAGCGCGAACCGGGAGGGCGAATCCCGCGCGGCGCGTGTGCCCTCCTCGGCCTTCGCCGCGGCACGCGCGGCTCTCGCGGAGGGTCCCGTCCTGGTCCAGGTCGCGCGTCCCGGGTACGCTCCGGTGCTGGTCTGCGCGAAATGCCGCCACCCCGCCCGGTGCCCGCATTGCGGTGGGCCCCTCCACGCCGCACGGCAGGGTGCGGTCCCGACCTGCTCGTGGTGCGGGCGCGCGGCACATGCGTGGGCGTGCCCGGAATGCTCGTCGACCCTGCTGCGCATGGCCTCCTCGGGCAGCGAGCGGACGGCCGATGAGCTGGGGAGGGCTTTCCCGGGGACCCGTGTGATCATCGCGGACGGCGATCATCCGGTCACCGAGGTGGACGGGCGTCCGGCCCTCGTGGTCGCGACGCGAGGCGCCGAACCGCTCGCGATCGGCGGATACCGCGCGGTGATCCTGCTCGACGGGGATCGGATGCTGATGGCCGAGGACCTGCGCATCGGCGAGTCGTGCCTGCGGTGGTGGTCGAATGCGGCAGCCCTGGCCGCTCCGGGCGCCCCGGTGCACCTCGTCGGTGTCGGAGGCGAGGTCGCCCGTGCGCTGGCGACGTGGACGCAGGCGGCCTACGCGCGGGCCGAGCTCACGGACCGCGTGCCGCTGCGCATGCCGCCCGCGGTGCGGGTGGCGGCCGTCGAAGGCCCACGCCGAGCCGTCGACACCGCACTGGCCGAGCTCCGCCACGCCGTACCCGAGCTCGACGCCGAGGCCGTGCTCGGGCCGCTCGCCCACGGCGAGTCCGTCCGCGCTCTGGTGCGATTCGACTACGGCCTCGGGACGCGCGTGACGGAGAGCCTGCGGGCGTCGGTGGTGAGCCAGGCGGTCAAGGGCCGACGGCCGGCGAAGGGGCGCGCGCCGGGCGCCGCCCATACACTGAAGGTCCGGGTCGACGTGCCCGACCTCGACCTCTGACCCTCGATCGTTCAGGACCGTCATGCGCCTCGTCTTCGCCGGCACGCCCGAGCCCGCCGTGCCGTCATTGCGGCGGCTCGCATCGGCTCACGACGTCGTCGCCGTCATCACCCGCCGGGACGCCCCGCTCGGGCGCAGGCGCGTGCTCACCCCGTCTCCCGTCGCGGCCGCCGCGGAAGAGCTCGGCATCCCGGTGATCCGCGCCGACCGGCTCGATCCGACCGTGACGTCCGAGATCGCCGCCCTCCAGCCCGAGCTCGGGGTGATCGTCGCCTACGGCGGCCTGGTGCGCGAGCCGCTGCTGTCGACGCCCGCCCACGGGTGGATCAACCTGCACTTCTCGCTGCTCCCGCGCTGGCGCGGCGCGGCGCCCGTGCAGCACGCCCTCATCGCCGGCGATGCGCGCACCGGGGCGAGCGTGTTCCAGCTCGTTCCCGAGCTCGATGCCGGCGACGTCTTCGGCGAGCTCGCGCTCGACGTGCCCCCAGACGCTACGGCGGGGTCCCTGCTCGCAGCACTCGCGGACGACGGCGCGGAACTGCTCGCCGACGTCGTGGATGCGATCGCCGCAGGCTCCGCGGCATCCCACCCCCAGGTGGGCGAGCCGACCTACGCCTCGAAGCTCGGCGACGACGACGGCCGCATCCGCTGGGACGAATCCACGGACGCCGTGATGGGGCGCATCCGCGGCGTCACGCCAGAGCCCGGCGCCCACACCACGATCGCCGGCGCGCGGCTCAAGGTGCTCGCCGTCGCGCCGGCGCCGGCGGGAGCGCCGCAGCTGGCGCCCGGCGCCCTCGCCCTGCACGAAGGCCGGGTCCTCGCGGGCACGGCGTCCGCGCCCATCCTGCTCGAAACGGTTCAGCCGGCGGGCAAGGGCGCCATGCGCGCCGCGGACTGGTGGCGAGGCCTGCGCGACCCGGCACCGGTGGTGGGATCGTGAGCCGCACCGTGGCGGCACGCCGCGTCGCCTATGAGACCCTGCGTGCGGTGCACGAGTCCGACGCCTACGCGAACCTCCTGCTGCCGACAGCGATCGCCCGCGCCGGCCTTGCGACGCCCGACGCGGCGCTCGCGACCGAGCTCACCTACGGCACCCTGCGCCGCCAGGGGACATACGACGCCGTCATCGAGATCGCCGCCGACCGGCCGATCGCCGAGATCGATCCGGCCGTGCTCGACGCCCTCCGGCTGGGCGTGCACCAGCTGCTGTCGACCCGCGTGGCCTCGCACGCCGCGGTCAACGAGTCCGTCGAGCTCGCACGCTCCGCCGGCGGACGCGGCGCCGCGGGCTTCGCCAACGCTGTGCTGCGACGGGTCTCCCGCGACACGCCGGGCGATTGGATGACGCACGTCGCCGAGAGCGCGCGCTCCGACGACGAGCAGCTCGGCCTGCTGTTCTCGCATCCGGTGTGGGTGGTCCGCGCCTTCCGGCGCGCACTCGCCGCCGAGGGTCGTGCCGAGGAGCTCGAGGCGCTGCTCACCGCCGACAACGCGTCGCCGCGGGTGACGATGGCCGCGCTTCCCGAGCTCGCGGACGTGCCGGAAGACACCCGTCGCACCCCTTTCTCGCCGATCGGATTCCGACTGGGCGGCGGTGACCCCGACTCGATCGTGCGGGGCTCAGGCGGCCGCATCCGGGTGCAGGACGAGGGTTCGCAGCTCGCGGCCCTGGCACTCACGCGCGCCCTTCCGGTCACGGCGGGGGAGCGCTGGCTCGACCTGTGCGCGGGGCCCGGCGGCAAGACCGCGGTGCTCGCCGCCGAGGCGCTGGCGCAGGGCGCGTCGCTCGAGGCGAACGAGATCTCCCCGGCGCGCGCAGGTCTGGTGCGGCAGGCGCTGGCAGGGGTACCCCTCGACGTGCCGGTGTCGGAAGAAGACGGGCGGCTGCGTGCACAGGACGCACCCGAGACCTACGACCGCATCCTGGTCGACGCACCCTGCACCGGCCTCGGCGCCCTCCGTCGGCGCCCCGAGGCGCGCTGGCGCAAGGCCCCGAGCGACGTCCCCGCGCTCACCCAGCTGCAGCGCGAGCTGCTCACCGAGGCGGTGAGCGCCCTCAAGCCCGGCGGCGTGGTGGCCTACGTGACGTGTTCACCTCATCTCGCCGAGACGTCGGGCGTCGTGGCCGACATCCGTCGCGAATGGGACGGTGCGATCGAGGAGCTCTCCGCGCGAGACGTCATCACGTCGCTGTCGGATGCCGACCCCGGCCTTCCGCCGCAGTCGGATGGCAGCGGGCGCGCCCAGCTCTGGCCCCACCGTCACAACACCGACGCGATGTCGGTGACGCTGCTGCGCCGCGTCTGAGCTGCCGCGCGGCGCCCGGCTCACTCGCGCAGGCGGATCCCGTGGGGCATCTGCTCGAACTCCGTGCGCAGGGCGATGAGAGCCGCGCTGTGCGTGCGTCCGAGGTCGCGCGCATCGACGGTCACCACTGCGCCCTCGGGCAGCGACTCGGCCAGATCCCGGAGCACGGCGACCACGCGCTCCGTCCCCGCGAGGCCGAGTTCGCCGGCCAGTCGCAGCACGCTCCCTTCCTCGGTGTGCTGCACCGTGAACGCCGGAACGGCGACGCTGTCATGCGGCTCCAGCGTGTGCATGCCGAACCGCTCGGCGAGGGTCTCGAGCAGGGCGATGCCCCGCACCGAGTTGCCATGGGCATCCAGGCGCGGGCTGAACGCCGCGACGCCGAACTGCGAGGGCGCGACGGCGAGGAGCCCGCCGCTGACACCGCTCTTGGCGGGCAGCCCCACGCGCAGCAGCCACTCGCCGGAGAAGTCGTACATGCCGCAGCTCGTCATGATCGACAGCACGTCACGGGCCACGACCTCGCTGACGACCCGCTCCTCTGTGACGGGGTTGACCCCGCCGAAGGCGAGCGTCGCCGACATCACGGCGAGGTCGCGCGCGGTCACGAGCAGCGAGCACTGCCGGAAGTACGTCTCCACGGCGACGTCGACCGATCCCTCGAGGACGCCATGGGAGCGCAGGAGGTGAGCCAGCGCGCGGTTGCGATCGCCCGTGGCGGATTCCGACTCGTACACCTGCTCGTCGACCCACAACGAGCGTCCGGCGAAGGCGGAGAGACCCTCCGCAATACGGGACGTGCGGTCATCGACACCGTCGCCGGGGATGAGCGCCGACGTCGCGATCGCGCCCGCATTGACCATCGGGTTGGCGGGGCGTCCGGTGCCGGGTTCCAGGCTGATGGCGTTGAACGGCTCCCCGCTGGGCTCGGCTCCGACCTTGCGCAGCACCGCCTCGCGGCCGCGATCGGCGAGCGCGAGAGCCAGGACGAACGGCTTCGAGATCGACTGGATCGTGAACTCGTGCCCGATGTCGCCCACCGCCCTCACACGGCCGCGGGGACCGACGACGGCGAGCGCGAGATGCTCGGGGTCGGCGGCGGCGAGCTCGGGGATATAGGCCGCGGGCGCGCCGTCGCGGAGCGGGCGGATGTCTTCGAGGACCTCGTCCAGAAGCACGGTGATGGGGTCCACAGGTCGACCATAATGGACGCGTGCCCCCGATCGACGAGAACGGCCGCCAGGTCGGCATCCGCATCAATCCCAGCATCCTCGCCGCCGACTTCGTGAACATGCAGTCGGAGCTCGCCCGGATCGCGACCGCGGACTTCGTGCATGTCGACGTGATGGACAACCACTTCGTCCCCAACCTCACGTTCGGGCGCCAGATGGTCGAGCGCATCCAGGCCACGAGCCCGGTGCCGCTGGACGTCCATCTGATGATCACGAACCCGGACCGCTGGGCCCCCGAGTACGCGGAACTGGGCGCAGCATCCGTCACGTTCCATCTCGAGGCGGCCAAGGAACCGGTCGCCCTCGCACGCCGCCTCCGCGAGATCGGCGCGCGGGCCGGCGTCGCCGTGAAGCCGGCGACCCCCGTGGACGGTCTCTTCGATCTTCTCGACGACTTCGATCAGATCCTGGTGATGACCGTGGAGCCCGGGTTCGGAGGCCAGTCGTTCATGCCCGAGACGATGCCGAAGCTCCGGCGCCTGGCTGACGAGGCTCGCCGCCGCGGGTCGTCGGTCTGGCTCCAGGTGGACGGCGGCATCGGCGAGTCGACGATCGCCCAGGCGGCCGAGGCGGGCGCCGACACGTTCGTCGCCGGCTCGGCCGTGTTCGGTGCGAGCGATCCGGCGAACGCCATCACCGGGCTCCGGGCGTCCGCCCGCAGCCACGCACACTGACGCCGGCGCGTCACCGAGCCGAGAGGGAGCGCATGGCCACCGACGACGAGGCTGCCCCCGCCCAGCCCGCGCAACGCCGCCGACGCGACCGCCTGCTCGACGCCTACAGCGGTGAGCACGCGGTGTACGGCCTGGTGCTGGTCACGGCGCTCGTGGCGGTCGGCTGGGAGGAGGACACCGACTTCGAGGTGCTCCTGTTCGTGATCGGCACGGTGGTCGTCTTCTGGCTCGCCCACATCTACGCCGCAGTGGTCGCCAGTCGCGCAGAGCATCCGGCGAAGCCGGTCGCTGCCGCGGTCCGCGACGGCGCCCGTCATTCCTCGGGGATGCTCGTGGCCATGCTCGTCCCGGCCGCACTGCTGCTCCTGGGCACGCTGGGGCTCGTCGAGGAGTACACCGCGTACTTCCTCGCGCTGGGCAGCGGCATCGTCCTCCTCGCGGTGATCGGCTACGCGAACGCCGCCCGCAACGGCAGCTCCTGGCCGTGGCGGATCGCCGGGCTTCTGGCGACGACGCTGCTGGGCGTGCTGGTGATCGGGCTGAGCATCCTGGCCCACTGAAGCCCCCGCGCACGGGCCATCGCGTCACGCGGCGCCGCGGCATCCGTCTCGTTCGATACCCTGGCATGGTGAAGACGTTCGACACGCTGTACGCCGAGCTCGCCGCGAAAGCGGCTGAGCGCCCCGAGGGATCGGGAACCGTCGCACAGCTGGACGCGGGCGTGCACGCGATCGGCAAGAAGATCGTGGAAGAGGCCGCCGAGGTGTGGATGGCGGCCGAGTACGAGTCGACGGATGCCGCAGCCGAGGAGATCTCGCAGCTGCTGTACCACCTGCAGGTGCTCATGCTCGCGAAGGGACTGAGCCTCGAGGATGTCTACCGACATCTCTGAGCCGGCACCCTCACCCGTCCTCGAACCCGAAAGCCACGCTGCCATGCTGCGAATCGCCGTGCCGAACAAGGGATCGCTCGCCGAGACCGCCTCAGAGATGCTCCACGAGGCGGGCTACACCGGACGTCGCGACCCCAAGGACCTCCACGTCATCGACCCTCAGAACGAGGTCGAGTTCTTCTACCTCCGTCCCAAGGACATCGCCACGTACGTCGGATCCGGCGCGCTGGATGTCGGCATCACCGGCCGCGATCTGCTGCTGGACGCCCGGATGCCGGGCGCCCGCGAGATCGAGCAGCTCGGGTTCGCGGCCTCCACCTTCCGCTTCGCCGCGCCCGCCGGCCGCTTTTCGGAGGTGACCGACCTCGAGGGGGCACGCATCGCGACCTCGTATCCGGGTCTGGTCGACGCCTTCCTCGATGAGCATGGCGTCGCCGCCGACCTCGTGCCGCTCGACGGCGCCGTCGAATCCGCCGTCGAGCTGGGCGTCGCGGACGCCATCGCCGACGTCGTCGAGACCGGCACCACGCTGCGACAGGCCGGCCTGGACGTCTTCGGGCCCGTGATCCTCAGATCCGAGGCCGTGCTGATCGGCGCGCCGACGGACGCGGAGGGCATGGAGACGCTGCTGCGGCGCCTCCGCGGCGTCATGGTCGCGCAGCGCTACGTGATGGTGGACTACGACCTGCCGGCGGAACTCGTCGACGCGGCCGTCAAGATCGCCCCCGGCATCGAGTCGCCCACGATCTCGCCGCTGCGCGACGCCGCGTGGGTGGCCGTGCGCGTCATGGTGCCCCGCAAGGGCGTCAACCAGGTCATGGACGCGCTGTACGCGATCGGCGCGCGCGCGATCCTGGTCACCGCGATCCACAACGCGAGGCTCTGATGGCGCTCGTCTGCCGCGTCATCCCGTGTCTCGACGTCGCCGCGGGGCGCGTCGTGAAGGGCGTCAACTTCCAGAACCTGCGCGACATGGGCGATCCCGTCGAACTCGCCCGCGAGTACTTCCACCAGGGCGCCGACGAGATCACCTTCCTCGACGTCACGGCGACCGTCGACGAGCGGTCCACGACCTACGACGTCGTGCGCCGCACTGCCGAGCAGGTCTTCATCCCGCTGACCGTCGGCGGGGGAGTGCGCTCCGCGGACGACGTCGCCCGCCTGCTGTCGGTGGGGGCGGACAAGATCGGCGTGAACTCGGCGGCGATCGCCCGCCCGCCGCTCCTGGACGAGATCGCCGACCGGTTCGGCGCGCAGGTGCTCGTGCTGTCGCTCGACGTCAAGCGCGCCTCGCCGGAGCTGCGCGACCGGGTCCCCTCGGGATTCGTCGTCACGACGCACGGCGGCCGCACCGAGACCGAGCTCGACGCACTGGAATGGGCGCGTGAGGCCGTCGAGCGCGGCGCGGGGGAGCTCCTCGTCAACTCGATCGACGCCGACGGCACGAAGCAGGGCTTCGACCTCGAGCTCGTGGCGCTGATGCGCGAGGTGGCGAGCGTGCCCGTGATCGCCTCGGGCGGGGCGGGCGCTGCCGCCGACTTCGCCCCCGCCATCGCCGCGGGCGCGGATGCGGTGCTCGCGGCATCCGTCTTCCACTCCGGCCAGCTCACCGTCGGCGAGGTGAAGGCCGCGATGACCGCTGACGGCATCGCGGTGCGGGAGGTGACGGCATGAGCGACACCGTCGACGAGCGCATCGCTCGCGTGACCTTCACCGCTGACGGCCTGGTCGCCGCCATCATCCAGCAGTGGGACACCCACGAGGTGCTCATGCTCGGATGGATGGATGCCGAGGCCCTCCGCCGCACGCTCACCGAGGGTCGCGTCACGTTCTGGTCGCGCTCGCGGCAGGAGTACTGGCGCAAGGGCGACACGTCCGGGAACATCCAGCTGGTGCGCGGAGCACGCCTCGACTGCGACGGAGACGCCGTGCTCGTGCAGGTCGAGCAGGTCGGACCGGCCTGCCACACCGGCACCCGCACGTGCTTCGACGCCGACGACCTCGACGCCGTGCGCGGACCGGAGGCTGTCGCGTGATCCGCAGAGCGCGGCTGCTCGCCGTCGCGGCGATGGTGCTGTGCGGAGCGCTGGGCGTCATCTCGTCCACCCAGACCTGGCTCACCGTCGTCCTGCAGGACGGCGCCCGTCACGCGCTCGAGGTGCCCGGCGCCTCCGCGCTGCCGGTGCTGGCGCCGCTCAGCCTCGCCGTACTCGCGCTGGGTGCTGCGCTCTCGATCGTGGGATTGGTCCTGCGCTACGTCTTCGGGGCGCTGGCCGTACTCATCGGGGGCATCCTCGCGTGGCTCACGGCGCGCATCGTTTTCGAGCATCCGGTCTCGGCCGTCGCCTCGGTCGTCACGGAATCCACCGGCATCGCGGGGGAGTCCTCGGTCGCGAAGCTCGTCGCGTCCATCGACGCGACGGCGTGGCCGGCCGTGACGCTCGTGGTCTGGATCGCGCTGATCGCCGCAGGCGGCTTCGTGCTCGCCACCGCCCACGGCTGGTCGCGCACCGGCCGTCGCTACCGCACCGACGACGACTCGCAGCCGTCTCCCGCCGCCGCATCTCGAAGCCGCGCGGAGGACGGTCCCCGGCCCCACGACGCCGCGGGATCCCGCGCCATCGACGACTGGGACGACCTGTCGCGTGGCGGGGATCCGACCGCCTGACCGCTAGACTGGCGGCGGCCGCGCTTCCCAGGATTCACGAGGAGACACCCATGAGCAACAACATCGGCGACCCCGGCCACGGACACTCGCCCGCCGCCTGGACGGCCGTGGTGATCATGCTGGTGGCGGTCGCACTCGGCACCCTGTTCTACTTCCTCGACATGCCCGTTCTGGTGTGGGCCTCCGCCGCCCTCCTCGTCGTCGGACTGATCGTCGGCTGGGCGATGTCCCGCGCCGGCTACGGCGTGAACGGCTCGAAGTACGTGGCGAAAGAGCACTGATCGTGCTCGCCGACCTGACGGCCGGCGCGGTTGAGGATGCCGAGGCCCGCGCCTCGGTGCGGTCCCTGGCAGCGGTCGAGGCCGCAGCGCTGGCGCAGCGCCCCGCGATCGACGCCGTCGCCGCCCTCGCTCCCGCCGAGCGGGTGAAGATCATCGCCGAGGTCAAGCGCGCGAGCCCCTCGCGCGGCGACCTCGCGGCGATCCCCGATCCCGCGCTGCAGGCCCGCCGCTACGAGGAGGGTGGAGCCTCCGCGATCTCGGTCCTCACCGAGGGCCGGCGCTTCAAGGGGAGCCTGGCCGACCTCGAGGCGGTGAAGGCCGCCGTCACGCTGCCGGTGCTCCGCAAGGACTTCATCGCCACCGAGTACCAGGTGCTCGAGGCCCGCGCCGCCGGTGCGGATCTCGTGCTCCTCATCGTCGCCGCGCTCGACCAGGAGGTCCTCGCCCGCCTGCATACGTTCACGCGCGAGCTGGGCATGACCGCGCTCGTCGAGACGCACTCGGCCACCGAGGTCGATCGGGCGGCCGAGATCGACGCACAGCTCATCGGCGTCAACGCGCGCGACCTGTCGACGTTCCAGCTCGATCGCGACCTGTTCGGGCGACTGGCGGAGCGCATCCCCGCAGGTGCCGTCCGCATCGCCGAGTCGGCGGTGCTCGTCCCGGCCGACGTGGCCCACTACCGGGCGGCCGGCGCCGATGTCGTCCTCGTCGGCGAGGCGCTCGTCACCAACGATCCCGTATCGACGCTGCGCGCCTTCCTGGAGGCCGGCAGCGGCGATGCACTGAACGAAGGAAGGGCGAGGTCGTGAGTCTTCGCGAGGCCCCCGGGCCGCTGTTCGGCGAGTTCGGCGGGCGCTACATGCCCGAATCCCTCATCGCCGCCATCGACGAGCTGTCGGCCGAGTACGAGGCGGCGAAGGCCGATCCTGCGTTCCAGGCCGAGTTCGTCCGGCTGCTCCACTCGTACGCGGGCCGTCCCTCACCCATCACCGAGGTGGCGCGGTTCGCCGAGCACGCCGGGGGAGCGCGGGTGTTCCTCAAGCGCGAGGACCTCAACCACACCGGCTCTCACAAGATCAACAACGTGCTGGGCCAGGCGCTGCTCACCCAGCGCCTCGGCAAGACCCGCGTGATCGCCGAGACGGGTGCCGGCCAGCACGGCGTCGCGACCGCAACGGCCGCCGCCCTGTTCGGATTCGAGTGCACGATCTACATGGGCGAGGTCGACACGGAGCGCCAGGCGCTCAATGTGGCGCGCATGCGGCTGCTCGGCGCCGAGGTCGTGCCGGTCAAGACCGGCTCGCGGACGCTGAAGGACGCCATCAACGAGGCGTACCGCGACTGGGTCGCCAGCGTCGAGACGACCAACTACATCTTCGGCACCGCCGCCGGACCCCACCCGTTCCCCGCCATGGTGCGCGACTTCCAGAAGGTCATCTCCGAAGAGGCGCGGGTGCAGCTGCTCGAAGAAGCCGGCCGGCTCCCGGATGCCGTCATCGCGTGCGTCGGCGGCGGCTCCAACGCGATCGGCATGTTCGACGCGTTCCTGGACGACGATGTGAAGCTCTACGGCGTCGAGGCGGCCGGTGACGGCGTCGACACGCCGCGGCATGCCGCATCGATCGAGCGCGGACGCCCTGGGGTGCTGCACGGCGCCAAGACGTTCGTGCTGCAGGACGATGACGGCCAGACCGTCGAGTCGCACTCCATCTCGGCAGGACTCGACTATCCCGGCGTCGGGCCGGAGCACGCCTGGCTCGCCTCGATCGGGCGCGCCGAGTACATTCCCGCGACCGATGACGAGGCGATGCAGGCCCTGCGCCTGCTGTCCGAGACCGAGGGCATCATCCCGGCGATCGAGTCGGCGCACGCCCTCGCCGGCGCCCTGCGCCTGGGCCGCGAACTCGGTCCGGACGCGATCCTCGCCGTGTGCCTGTCCGGCCGCGGCGATAAGGACATGGACACCGCCGCCCGGTACTTCCACCTGTACGACGCGGCCGCGGCCGCGGCTCGGGACGACGCCGGCGTGGTCGCGACCCCGCCGGCCGATGACGCCGCCAAGGGAGAGGGCACCAAGCTATGAGCTCGCGTGTCTCCGCGGCGATCGACGCCGCCCACGCTGCCGGGCGGGGCGCATTCGTCGGGTACCTGCCGATCGGCTTCCCCGACCTCCGTACGAGCATCGACGCGGCCGTCGCTCTCGCCGAGAACGGGGCCGACGTCCTCGAGCTGGGCCCGCCCTACTCCGACCCGGTGATGGACGGCACGGTCATCCAGGAGGCGACCCAGGCGGCTCTCGCCGGCGGCTTCCGTCTGCGCGACACCTTCACGGCGGTGCGCGAGATCACACGCCGCACCGATGTGCCGGTGCTCGTGATGACGTACTGGAACCCGGTGCTGCAGTACGGCGTCGACCGTTTCGCGGATGACCTGGTCGCCGCCGGGGGAGCGGGCCTCATCACGCCCGACATCACGCCCGAGGCCGCGCCCGAATGGCTCGCCGCCAGCGAGCGCACCGGGCTGGACCGCGTCTTCCTCGCCGCACCGACATCCACCGACGAGCGCCTCGAACTCATCGTGCGGAGCTCGACGGGCTTCGTGTACACCGTCTCGACGATGGGCATCACCGGAGAGCGTGCGCAGCTGGATGCCGCCGCCCGCACGCTCGTCGCCCGCCTGCGCGAGCACGGGGTCGCGCACGCGTGCGTCGGCATCGGCATCTCGAGCGCCGATCAGGTGTCGGGCGTCCTCGAATATGCCGACGGTGCGATCGTCGGCACCGCGCTCGTTCGTGCGCTGCGTGACGGAGGGATCGACGGGCTCGCCGAGACCGCGCGCCACCTCGCCGCAGGCACCGCGCGCAGCGCGAACTAGACTTCTCAGGTCGGCGCGCGCGCCGGCCCCTCCCGCACGGATCCAGCAAGGACACGGTTCTCCCATGATCACCGCCGCCGCGAGCGTCGTCGCCAGCATCCCGAGCCCGTCGATCAGCTACTTCGACATCGGGCCTCTGCGGATCCACATCTACGCGCTCTGCATCATCACGGGGATCATCGTCGCCGTGCTGTGGACGAATGCCCGCCTCACCAAGCGCGGCGCCGAGCCGTGGGTCGTCATCGACATCGCCCTCCTCGCGGTGCCGATCGCGATCATCACCGCCCGGATCTACCACGTGCTCACGCACTGGAGCTTCTACTTCGGCGAGGGCGCGAATCCGCTGTCGGCGCTGTACATCTGGGAGGGCGGCATCGCGATCTACGGCGCCCTCATCGGCGGCGCCATCGGCGCTTGGCTGGGCTGCCGATGGACCGGCATCCGCTTCTGGACCTTCGCGGACGCTCTCGCCCCCGGTCTGCTCCTCGCCCAGGCGATCGGCCGCTTCGGCAACTGGTTCAACCAGGAGCTGTACGGCCTGCCGACCGATGTGCCGTGGGGCCTGGAGATCGACTATCCGAACCCCGCCTGGCCCATCGGCCTCCCCGAGGGGACGCTGTTCCACCCCACGTTCCTCTACGAGGTGCTCTGGAACGCCCTGGGCGTCCTGGTGATCGTGTGGGTCGGTCGCCGCTTCCGGCTGCAGTGGGGCCGGCTGTTCGCCGTCTACCTGGTCTGGTACAGCGCCGGACGCATCGTGTGGGAGTCGATCCGCATCGATCCGAGCGACATCTTCCTGGGTCTGCGCACCAACGTCTGGGCCGCCATCCTGGGCGTCGTCCTCGGTGTCGTGATCTTCTTCGTCCAGAAGCGCCGCCATCCGGGTCTCGAGCCGTCGCCCTATGTGTCCGGCCGCGAGTGGAACGCCGGACAGGCTGTACAATCGCAGAACACCGACGACTTCGTCGACGTCAGCGAACCCCCGACGTCCGAGGTCGAAGAGGTCAGAGCCACAAGCACCCCTGCCACCAAATAACGCCGCTCAGTTCCCCGAGGAGCGTGCGCCCAGGGCCGACGTCGTCCCATCTTGACTATCAACGTGAGGACGGTAGGTATGGCTTCGAGCCCCCGTCACGACGCCTCTTCGGAGGCGGACTTCCCCGCTTCGTCCGGCCGCGCCGGCTTCCCGCAGAAGCAGGGGATGTACAACCCTGCCTTCGAGAAGGACGCCTGCGGACTGGCCATGGTCGCGACCCTCCGCGGCGAGGCGGGCCACGACATCATCGATCTCGCGCTGACCGCCCTGCGCAACCTGGAGCACCGTGGTGCCATCGGCTCGGACGCCGGCACCGGCGACGGCGCGGGCATCCTCACCCAGATGCCGGACGCATTCCTCCGCGCGGTGGCCGGCTTCGAGCTGCCGCCGGTCGGGGAGTACGCGGCCGGAATGGTGTTCCTCCCGCGCGACGCCGACGCTCGCGCGGCGCAGAAGACGGGCATCGAGCGGATCGCGGCCTCCGAGGGCCTCACCGTCCTCGGCTGGCGCGAGGTGCCGACTTCTGACGAGAACCTCGGCAAGCTGGCCTTCGAGGCCCGCCCGTTCTTCGAGCAGCTCTTCGTCTCGCACCCCGCCTCCGGCGAGCGGGCCGCGCTCTCGGGCATCGCGCTCGACCGCCGCGCCTACCGCCTGCGCGCCCGCGCGCGCACCGAGCTCGACGCCTACTTCGTCTCGCTGTCGGCGCGCACGCTCGGCTACAAGGGCATGGTCACGACGCTCCAGCTCGAGCCGTTCTACCCCGACCTGCAGGACGAGCGCTTCGCCTCCGAGCTCGCGGTCGTGCACTCGCGCTACTCGACCAACACGTTCCCGTCGTGGCCGCTCGCGCAGCCGCTGCGCATGCTCGCGCACAACGGCGAGATCAACACCGTCAACGGCAACCGCAACTGGATGCGCGCACGGCAGTCGCAGCTCGAGTCCGAGCTGCTCGGCGACATCCGTCCGCTGCTGCCCATCTGCACCACCGGCGCCAGCGACTCGGCCTCGTTCGACGAGGTGCTCGAGCTCCTCACCCTGACCGGCCGCAGCCTGCCCCACGCCATCATGATGATGGTGCCGGAGGCGTATGAGAAGCAGGCCGACATCGACCCGAAGCTGCGGGCCTTCTACGAGTTCCACTCCATGCAGATGGAGCCCTGGGACGGACCGGCCGCGCTGATCTTCACCGACGGCACGCTCGTCGGTGCGACCCTGGACCGCAACGGCCTGCGGCCCGGCCGCTGGACCGAGACCACCGATGGCCTTATCGTCATCGGCAGCGAGACCGGCGTGCTGGACTTCGAGCCCGAGCGCATCAAGCGTCGCGGGCGGCTGCGCCCCGGCCGCATGTTCCTCGTCGACACGGCGCAGCGCCGCATCATCGAGGACGACGAGATCAAGGCGCAGCTGGCCGACCAGGAGCCGTGGCAGGAGTGGCTCGACGCGGGCCGCGTGCGCCTGGCCGAGCTTCCGGAGCGCGAGCACATCGTGCACCCCATCGCCTCGATCACCCGGCGCCAGCGCACGTTCGGCTACACCGAGGAAGAGGTAAGGATCCTCCTCACCCCGATGGGGCAGAACGCGGCGGAGCCCCTCGGAGCGATGGGTTCCGACACGCCCGTCGCCGTGCTGAGCGAGCGCCCGCGCCTGCTCTTCGACTACTTCACCCAGCAGTTCGCGCAGGTGACCAACCCGCCGCTGGACTCGATCCGGGAGGAGGTCGTCACCTCGCTGAGCCTCGGCCTCGGGCCGGAACGCAACCTCCTCGAATGGGGCGCCGAGCACACGCGCGTCGTGACGCTCGACTTCCCCGTCATCGACAACGACGAGCTGGCCAAGATCCAGCACATCGACACCGCGCTCCCGGGCCGGACGTCCGTCACGATCCGCGGTCTCTACCGCGTCGAGGCGGGCCACAAGGGCATGAAGAAGCGCCTCGAGCAGATGTGCCAGGAGGTCGACCAGGCGATCGAGGACGGCGCGGAGTTCATCGTGCTCTCCGACCGCGACTCGAACAAGGATCTCGCGCCGATCCCGTCGCTGCTCATGCTGTCCGCCGTGCACCACCACCTCATCCGCAAGGAGACCCGCATGAAGTGCGGCCTCGTGGTCGAGGCCGGCGACGTGCGCGAAGTCCACCACGTCGCAACACTCATCGGGTACGGGGCATCCGCCGTCAACCCGTACCTCGCGATGGAGACCGTCGAGTATCTCGTTCGCGCGGGATTCATCACGGGCATCTCTCCCGAGAAGGCCGTCAAGAACCTCATCTACGCGCTCGGCAAGGGCGTGCTGAAGATCATGTCGAAGATGGGCATCTCGACCGTGTCGTCCTACGCCGGCGCACAGGTCTTCGAGGCCGTCGGCCTGTCGGACGAACTCGTCGACGCCTACTTCACGGGCACGGAGTCCAAGCTCGGCGGCGTCGGCCTCGACGTCATCGCGGCCGAGAACGCCGCGCGTCACGCGTACGCCTACCCCGAGGATGCCGCCGTGCGCGCGCATGAGCGGCTCTGGACGGGCGGCGAGTACCAGTGGCGACGCGACGGCTCGCCTCACCTGTTCAACCCCGACACGGTGTTCCGGCTGCAGCACTCGACCCGCACGCGCCGGTACGACATCTTCCGCGAGTACACCAAGCTGGTCGACGACCAGGCGAGCGAGCTGAAGACACTGCGGGGCCTCTTCGGGCTGAAGACGGAGGGCCGCACTCCGGTGCCGATCGACGAGGTCGAATCGGTGTCGTCGATCGTCAAGCGCTTCTCCACCGGTGCGATGAGCTACGGGTCGATCTCGCGCGAGGCTCACGAGACCCTCGCGATCGCGATGAACCGGATCGGCGGCAAGTCCAACACCGGAGAGGGCGGCGAGGACGCGGACCGTCTGCTCGACCCCGAGCGGCGCAGTTCGATCAAGCAGGTCGCCTCCGGGCGTTTCGGCGTGACGAGCCTGTACCTCACCGAGGCCGACGACATCCAGATCAAGCTCGCCCAGGGCGCGAAGCCCGGCGAGGGCGGCCAGCTGCCGCCGACCAAGGTGTACCCGTGGGTCGCGCGCACGCGCCACGCCACCGCGGGCGTCGGTCTGATCTCGCCGCCGCCGCACCACGACATCTACTCGATCGAAGACCTCAAGCAGCTCATCTACGACCTGAAGCGCGCCAACCCGGGCGCCCGCGTGCACGTGAAGCTGGTCAGCCAGTCGGGCATCGGCGCGGTCGCCGCCGGCACCGCCAAGGCGCTGGCCGACGTCATCCTCGTTTCGGGGCACGACGGCGGCACGGGCGCGAGCCCGCTCAACTCGCTCAAGCACGCCGGCACCCCCTGGGAGCTGGGCCTGGCCGAGACCCAGCAGACCCTGATGCTCAACGGCATGCGGGACCGGGTCGTGGTGCAGGTCGACGGCCAGCTGAAGACCGGACGCGACGTCATCATCGGCGCGCTGCTCGGCGCCGAGGAGTTCGGCTTCGCGACGGCCCCGCTCGTGGTGTCGGGCTGCATCATGATGCGGGTCTGCCACCTCGACACCTGCCCGGTCGGCGTCGCCACGCAGAACCCCGCGCTGCGCGCGCGGTTCAACGGCAAGCCCGAGTTCGTCGTCAACTTCATGGAGTTCATCGCCGAGGAGGTGCGCGAGTATCTCGCGGCGCTGGGCTTCCGCTCGCTCGACGAGGCGATCGGCCGGAGCGACCTGCTCGACGTCAACGGTGCGGTCACGCACTGGAAGGCGAGCGGCCTCGACCTGGCGCCGGTGCTCGAAGGACCGGTGTTCGCCGAAGACGAGCCGCGTCGCAACACCACCGGGCAGCTTCATGAGCTGGACGAGCACTTCGATGTCGCACTCATCGAGCGCGCACAGAACGTCATCGCCGACGGCGGCGAGATCACGATCGACCTGCCGATCCGCAACACCGAACGGGCCGTCGGCACGCTCCTCGGTCACCACGTGACCAAGGCGCGCGGCGAAAACGGCCTGCGGTCGGGCAGCATCGTCGTCAACCTCACGGGCTCGGCGGGACAGTCGTTCGGCGCCTTCATGCCGTCGGGCATCACGCTGCGTCTCGAGGGCGACTCCAACGACTACGTCGGCAAGGGACTCTCCGGCGGCCAGATCGTCATCCGGCCACCGCGACGCGCCACCTTCGACGCGTCGAAGAACGTCATCGCCGGCAACGTGATCGGCTACGGCGCGACCCTCGGCACGATGTTCCTGCGGGGTGTGGTGGGCGAGCGCTTCTTCGTCCGCAACTCCGGCGCCACGGCGGTCGTCGAGGGGGTCGGAGACCACGCCCTCGAGTACATGACGGGTGGCCTCGCGGTGATCCTGGGCGCGACCGGACGCAACCTCGGCGCCGGGATGTCCGGTGGCACGGCGTACGTGTACCGCCTCGACAGCAAGCTCGTCAACCGGGAGGCGCTGGCCTCCGGCGAGCTGGAGCTCGGCGAACTCGGCTCGGGAGACGCGGAGATCCTCCGCGACCTCCTCGAGCAGCATGTCGCCGAGACCGAATCGACCCTCGCCCAGGCTCTCCTCGATGACTTCGAGGCCGAGCTGGCGAACTTCGTCAGGGTCATGCCGCGCGACTATGCCGCGGTGCTGCAGACCCGTCAGACGGCGGTCGCCGAGGGGCTCGACCCCGACGGCGACGTCGTCTGGACCCGCATTCTGGAGGTGACGGGTGGCTGACCCGAAGGGCTTTCTCAAGGTCACCGAGCGCGAACTGCCCTCGCGGCGGCCCGTGCCGGTGCGCATCATGGACTGGAAAGAGGTCTATGAGCCGGGCGACGGCGCCGTGCTGCGCCGGCAGGCAGGCCGCTGCATGGACTGCGGCGTGCCGTTCTGCCACAAGGGCTGCCCGCTCGGCAACCTCATCCCGGAGTGGAACGACCTCACGTGGCGCGGCGAGGGCCGCGCAGCCAGCGAGCGTCTGCACGCGACGAACAACTTCCCCGAGTTCACGGGGCGCCTGTGCCCGGCACCGTGCGAGAGCGCGTGCGTGCTCGGCATCAACCAGCCCGCGGTCACGATCAAGCAGGTCGAGGTGTCGATCGCCGACGAGGCCTTCGCGAACGGGTGGATCGAGCCCGAGCCGCCGGGGCGCCTGACCGGCAAGACCGTCGCGGTCGTCGGCTCCGGTCCTGCCGGGCTCGCCGCCGCTCAGCAACTCACCCGCGCCGGTCACACTGTCGCGGTCTTCGAGCGCGATGACCGTATCGGCGGACTCCTGCGCTACGGCATCCCGGACTTCAAGATGGAGAAGAAGCACCTCGAGTCGCGTCTTCGCCAGATGCAGGACGAAGGCACCCGCTTCCGCGCCGGCGTCGAGATCGGCCGCGACATCTCGTGGTCTGACCTCCGCGCCCGCTACGACGCGGTGGTCATCGCGACCGGCTCCACGGTGCCGCGCGAGCTTCCCATCCCGGGCCGCGACCTCGCCGGCGTGCACTTCGCGATGGAGTATCTCGTCGAGTCCAACAAGGCGGTGGCCGGCGACGCCGTTCCCCACCAGATCACGGCCGAGGGCAAGCACGTCGTCGTGATCGGCGGCGGTGACACCGGTGCGGACTGCATCGGCACCGCCCACCGGCACGGCGCGCTCAGCGTCACGAACCTGGCCATCGGCCGCCGCCCTCCCGGCGAGCGTCCCGAGCACCAGCCGTGGCCGATGGACCCCCTCGTCTTCGAGATGCAGTCGGCTCACGAGGAGGGCGGCGAGCGCACCTACCTCGCCTCGACCGTCGAGTTCCTCGCGAATGACGCCGGCGAGGTGCGCGCCCTGCGCGTCGCCGAGACCGAGTTCGTCGACGGTCGCCGCGTGCCCAAGAGCGGCACCGAGCGCGAGATCCCCGCCGACCTGGTCCTCATCGCCATGGGCTTCACCGGTCCCGAGCGCGCGTTCCTCGAGGAGCAGCTCGGCGCTCGATTCACCGAGCGGGGCAACGTGCGCCGCGAGGACGACTACCAGACGACCGCCCCGGGCGTGTTCGTGGCCGGCGACGCCGGCCGCGGGCAGTCGCTCATCGTATGGGCGATCGCCGAGGGACGTGCCGCCGCAGCCAGCGTCGACCGCTTCCTCATGGGGGAGACGGAGCTGCCTGCTCCGGTCCGCCCGACCGATGTCGCCATCGGCATGCAGCCCGCGTAGGCTTGCCGAGGCACTCGCCACCTTCAACCCACCCGGAGATACCACGGATGAGACGCGCCAAGATCGTCGCCACCCTGGGGCCCGCCACGTCGACATATGAGATGGTCCGCGCGATCATCGATGCCGGCGTCGACGTCGCCCGCTTCAATCTGAGCCACGGGGACTACTCGGTCCACGACAACAACTTCGCCAACGTGCGCAAGGCCGCCGACGACGCCGGAAGGGCGGTCGCGATCCTCGTCGACCTGCAGGGTCCGAAGATCCGCCTGGGCAAGTTCGAGAACGGACCGCACGAGCTGGCGGTCGGCGACATCTTCAAGATCACCACGGACGACATCCTCGGCACCAAGGAGATCGTCGGCACCACGTTCAAGGGTCTGCCGCATGACGTGAAGCCGGGAGACTTCCTCCTGATCGACGACGGCAAGGTGCGCGTGGAGGTCGTCGAGACCAGCGACACCGTCGTCACCACCAAGGTGATCGTCGCGGGTGCCGTCTCGAACAACAAGGGCATCAACCTCCCCGGCGTCGCGGTGAACGTCCCCGCACTGTCGGAGAAGGACGAGGCCGACCTCCGCTGGGGTCTGCGTGCCGGTGCCGACCTCATCGCGCTGTCGTTCGTGCGCGATGCGAAGGACGTCCAGCGCGTCCACGTCATCATGGCCGAGGAGGGGGTCCACGTCCCCGTCATCGCCAAGATCGAGAAGCCGCAGGCGGTCGACAACCTCGAGGAGATCATCGACGCGTTCGACGGCATCATGGTCGCCCGAGGCGACCTGGGCGTCGAGCTGCCACTTGAGGCGGTGCCGATCGTGCAGAAGCGCGCGGTCGAGCTCTGCCGCCGCATGGCGAAGCCGGTCATCGTCGCGACGCAGATGCTCGAGTCGATGATCGAGAACCCCGTTCCCACCCGTGCCGAGACGAGCGACGTCGCCAACGCCGTGCTCGACGGCGCGGACGCGGTCATGCTCTCGGGCGAGACCAGCGTCGGCAAGTACCCGGTCGGCGTCGTCGAGACCATGGCCCGCATCGTCGACTCCACCGAGGAGCACGGGCTCGAGCGCATCCTGCCGCTCACGACCAAACCCCGCACGCAGGGCGGCGCGATCACGCTCGCCGCGCTCGAGGTGGCGGAGTTCGTGGACGCGAAGTACCTCTGCATCTTCACGGAGTCCGGCGACACCGCCCGGCGCATGTCGCGGCTGCGCCCGCGCATCCCCATGATCGGCTTCGCCCCCGAGCCGGCGATCCGTCGCCGCATGGCGCTCACGTGGGGCGTGCGCTCGACGCTGGTCGAGCACGTCGCGCACACCGACCTGATGTTCATCCAGGTCGACGACTACCTGCTGTCGAACGACCTGGCCAAGGTCGGCGACAAGGTCGTCGTGATCTCGGGATCGCCTCCCGGAATCATCGGCTCCACGAACGACATCCGCATCCACAAGGTGGGCGATGCGGTGCACGGCAAGGCGCCGATCTACAAGACACGCGACTGACACCTCTCTCCCGCGGACGGCTGCGACCAC